>JABAQQ010000021.1:5599-149210 GCA_019187225.1 Saprospiraceae bacterium | reverse complement strand
AGTATTTGATCTCTTACCAGCCTTGTCAATGAACGCTATCTATCGTTTTATTGCTAAAAATAAACAACTTGACTTCCCGCTTTTGGAGTAGACATATTGACCGTTTTTACAAACCGAGAATCGCTGCAGTAAAAATGAAGAAGTGGAATTTTTCTTAAATATGTATGGTCAGAGCAAACGAACAGGCCTATTGTCACTCTGGCAGGAATATTGTATGCGTATCCTACATAATATCAAACCTATATCCTCAGCCGATGATAACCATCCAGAACCTTTGGAAAGAAGTTGGTTTTAATCCGAATTCCGAACAGGAACGGGCCATCCTCCATACTTCCGGGCCGCTGTATCTCACTGCCGGTCCAGGTTCGGGCAAAACACGGGTGCTACTATGGCGCACCCTGAACTTGATTGTGTTCCACCAAACGCCACCTGAACGCATTTTTTTAGGGACGTTTACTGAGAAGGCAGCCCATCAACTCAAAGAAGGCCTGAAGGCGTTGTTGGGTATGGCAACCAACCATACGAACGTGCATTATGACCTTGCCAAAATGTATGTCGGCACCATCCACTCCTTATGCCAGCAGATCATCCGTGATAAACACCTGAACCCGGACTTCCGGAAAATGAAGCCGGTATTACTGCTGGATGAACTGGATACCTATTTCTTTTTCGCCAAACGCAGCAACTGGACCGAGCTACTGAAAGCGGGGGGCTTGGATACACTCGACGACTTGTCCGCGAATCAAGCCATCAACCGGTTTTTTAATGACAATGGTGGGTCCCGTCATGCTGCTATTACCAACCTTATTAGCCTCTTCAGCCGTTTTTCAGAAGAGATGATTGTTCCGGAGGTACATCTGCCACTCGCAGATGAGGCGTTGTCTCCCTTTTTGCAGATGTACCACCACTACCAGACAATGCTGCTGGCAGGAGAGCAAAATGATCTGGCAGATTTCTCACTGATTCAGCAAAAGGCATACGAGCTTGTCAGTACAATGCCCGGCGCAAACGCATACTTCCATCACGTCATCGTGGACGAATATCAGGACACAAACCTAATCCAGGAAAAACTGATTTTCAAATTGGCAGAAGGGAATAAAAACGTCTGTGTGGTAGGTGATGATGATCAGGCGCTGTACCGTTTCCGGGGTGCGACGGTGGAAAACTTCGTGGAGTTTCCTAAACGGTGCCAGCAGTACCTTAGCGTAGCGCCTGAAAAGATACCTTTGAACACCAACTATCGCTCTAAGCAACAAATTGTCGGGGCTTATACCCAGTTTATTGACCAATATGACTGGCAAAAAGAAGAGGTGCCGGGAGAGTACTACAGAGTTCACGACAAAGAAATCAAGGCCAATAGCAAAGACGAAGAAGTTTCCGTGATCGCTTCAACGGCGCAAAGACCGGAAGATGCC
The DNA here is from genome assembly GCA_019187225.1 of Saprospiraceae bacterium. Lineage (GTDB taxonomy): Bacteria > Bacteroidota > Bacteroidia > Chitinophagales > Saprospiraceae > M3007. The sequence goes on along the minus strand of JABAQQ010000021.1, from coordinate 147,795 downwards.
TGTGCCGAAATCGCCCGGTTGGTACGGGAGATCGTGGATTCCGGCAAGGTGAAAGACCCGAACCAGATCGCGTTTTTATACCCTGCGTTAAAAGGCTTCAACGGCGCACCAAATGAACAAGTGCACCGCATGATTCGCGCTTTAGAAGACGAAGGTTTACGAGTGTATGCGCCGCGTGCAGGGCGATTTTTGGATGTGGATGAATGCAGGCTTTTCTTCGGAGTACTGCTCCACATCTTTGGCCGACCGGCGCGGGGCGAATTCAACAGCACAGACTACAACAACTATTTCAACTGGATAGACCGCTGTTACCGGGAGGTGCGGGACCTGTTTGCAAGAGAAAAGGCTCTGGAATTTTACATTGAAAAAAAGCGTGCCGAGGTAGAAGAAGTGGTGTCGGACTACAGCAAATTAGTGGATACCTGCCGCCACAACAACTGGGAACTGGATGATTTATATGACCCGGACAAAATGCGCCCTGCTTTCAGCGGAACGAAAGGAATCTCGGCACATTGCATGAAGTGGGCTACCAACAAATTTTTGGAGGATCAGGCTCGTAAAAGACTGCGGAAAGGAAGTGATCAGCGGCCTTTTACCGTGCGCGACATTCTGACACGTTTTTCCTCCTTAGACTGGACTTTGCTCGATCTTTTTTACCGGCTTGCTGCCTTTCCTGTATTCAAAGAGATGTACGACCTTGCCGAAAGTGGAGAAGACGAAGGCCCGATTTGTAACCTGGGACTGATCTCGCAGTACATCGCAAAATTCCACGACATCTATTCTCAAGTGTTGACGGCCAACTTCCTGGCAGAAGAAAAATTCCGGCGCTCCTTTTTCATGTCCTTTATCTATCCCATTTACCGCAGGGGTGAAAGTGAATTTGAAAATGCCGACGACCCTTTCCCCAAAGGCCGCATCCCTTTTCTGACCATTCACCAAAGTAAAGGGTTGGAATTTCCGGTAGTCGTGCTGGGCAACTTGCGCAAAGACGCCAAACCAGCCGGCCCCATAGAGCGTTGCATCCGGCAATTGGTACCAAAAGAAGGCGAGCCACTTGAGCGACTCTCTGAATTCGATATTGCCCGTATGTATTACGTCGCCCTTTCACGTGCGGAAAACTTGTTGGTGCTTGCACATTACCGGGGGCCGGGGCAACGTATCAATGTCCAATTCAACCCAATTCTGCAAGACCCCATACGTATTCCTCAATACGATCTGGATGGGCTTTCGGATGCCAAACACAATGAGGACAAGTCGCCAAAAACCTATTCCTACACCGCCGACTATTTAGTGTACGAGCGTTGCCCACGCAACTACATGGTGTTTCGCCGTTACGGATTGGTGCCATCCCGTACGCAGACGCAATTTTTTGGCAGTCTGGTACACCAAACCATTGAAGACCTCCATCTCGAACTTATCCGCAAAACGCATGAAACACATCCTCAATAAAACGGCTGCCCAAATCAGGGAAGAAGCCCGCCAGCGTCGCGAAGCATTGGAGCGCCAACGCCGTGAATTGGAAGAATTGGAACAGGAAGCATCCACCGAAGAATTGATACTCGATGCTTTCGAGCGCAACTACCAGTTGCTAACAGCCGAAAGCGGTAACCGCCTGGCGCCGGAAGTAAAGGAGATGGCGCTCAAACAGGTGCTGATGTACTGGCGCAAGATGCGCGACGTAGCTACCTCCGTGACACAAACTGAAGTAAAACTTTCCCTGCCCAACATCAAAAAAAGCGATGGCGCCACTTTTACCATTGAAGGTGTGGTAGATATTGTCCGCGACAACGACCGCACCATCCTGTACGACATCAAGACACACGACTACCACCAGGTGCATACCAATAAACCTATGTACCAGAAGCAGTTGAACGTATATGCCCACATCTGGCAAACCCTACGTGGGGAAGGTCTGAACGAAACTTGTATCATTTGTACCTCTTTCCCGGAAGAATTGAAAGAAGCCATTCAGCAAGACAATGCTGTGATGATTGATCGGGAACTTGAACGCTGGAACCCATTGGTGGACATCCCCTTCGATCAGGCCGCAGTGGAAGATACCATAGACGAGTTTCGGGAAGTGGTTGAAAAGATTGAAAACGGCGTGTTCGCACCGCCACCTCAGGAAAAATTAAAGATGCCTGCACACGGCGCCACCGGACCAATGTTTGTGACCCACGTATGTCGCAACTGCGATGCTCGCTTTGGCTGCGATGCCTACCGCTCGTATGCTCAAAAAACAAAATTCCGCACCCGCGACGATGTGTTTTACGCCCTCGATACGGTGGATGACTATGGCTCGGAAGGAGAACAATTGGCGAGAAGAAATGCGGAAGCAGTGCAGGGGTTAAATTTGCTGGATGCCGGGACCACTTAAATCAAAGTGCCAAAAGCGCAGCATTGCAAGTAATAATCGGCACATCCTCAAACTTAAAATCGCCGTCGTTGGTAACGATTGCGATGTTACGCCTACGCATAAATTCGGCAAAGTAAAGGTCGTTGAAGTCTATTTGAGGCGAAAGTGCCGGAAGTAAATGCCCAAACGCGTCCATAGACGTAAATTCGTCATCCATTAATTCCACAAAAGGCTCGTAGCCTTGCAGGTCTGACACCAATTGCGTGAGGGTAGTTTGATAAAGAGGGGACGGACGGTATTTTTGTTTGAAATCCGTCATCCCGGCCTTTCTCATATCCATCCGAAGCCAGGTATTTATCACCTCAGACAATGACATCGAGAGCCAAACAAATCTGGGCTTCACCGGGTTACTCCCTGTATGCAGAGCCATCGTTCTGTCAATAAAATCAGCATACGCACGTTCGTACCTATTCAAGCCCGTTCGAGGGGTCAGGTGATAAATCAATGCATTAGCATCCAAAAAATATAGCGGAAAAGCATCCGGACGCGTCGTTCGGATGTCATAAATTTGGTAGGGCATCAAGCATCGAGGAGTTCTTCCATCGCCCGGCGAATATCTTCTACCTTGCGAGGATTGCGCGCCAGGTCAAGAGCATCTTCAAATTTGATTTTCCAGTCCGGGCGGTCCATGTTAATGGCCGAAACGAGACGTTCAAACTTATCCGGGAAGGCAAGATACAATTCTCCGATTGAGGAATGAAAAAATGTAGTGGACGCATGACGCAATCCCCCAAAATCCAATTCGACGGGCTCGCCTTTGGCTAATAACGGGCGAGCAACCTTAAAAATCCGTGCCCCGTATTCCGGGAGCAACGCATTGGGCGTTCCGATAATATCCAAAATATGGAGCAAGTTCTTCTTCATGGAAAGACGTTTGGATTATGGAATGCAAAGGCAAACTTAGGTAAGACGTTACAAATATAACGGCTTCAAGTTAATTTAAGTTTTATTTTCGACAAAAAGGTCGTTTTCCGGACGATAATTTGCCTCAATTTTAAAGATTCTGAAAAACGATATGGATGCTCGTGCCAAATACCTGTTCCCTCAAAGACCTGCACTGAATTTTGCCGTTCTTTAGTTCCCAGATTAACCCATCTGTTACAATGGTTAATCCGTGTCCATTTTCCCGGCAGCGCTCGAGGATATTTTTCAGGGCATTTCCCCCTTGCCTTCGTTGTGTTGATCCCCCACTAAGCGCCCATTCGATTGCATGGATGGGCTCTGTAATTGGCTGTCCAAACTCTGAAGTATAAGCATGTATCTTTTTGAAAAAGCCGTCACCTAAATCGCAAATACTGAAATGCATTTTTCCCTTCTTCGGAAAGTACTGACCGCAAGCAGCAAACGGCAACGTCGAATTGGAGTGAACCCGTATATTGGTAAAAGTCTCTACGAAAAAGTCGCTTTGGAGCCATTCGCGTAAGTCTCCCGGCAGGATTTGAAGGCTGCGGTGTCCGAGCAATTCCGTTTCAATATAGTTGAAAAATGCATCGTCTTCATTCGGCTGAAAAAACTTCGCTTGCACTGTACTTTGCTGATAATCAGGAGATGTGACGCCCGGCTGGTCGGCGAGTAATCCATACAATCCATTTCGCATCAGCAAATCCATCCCGTTGTGATTTCGTCCGGCATAGCACTCAAAACGCAAATTGCATTCACATTTCAATTTATGGGCCAAAGCCAGCAATAAAGCCGACAAATTGCCCTCAAAAAAGGTAAGCCCGGAAAAGTCAAGCAGTATCGTACAGTCCCTGTATTGACAAGCCCAATGATAAAACGACCAAAGAAAGTCATGGCCGCTTTTCCCGGTCATCACAGCGCCAGGAAAAGTTATCCGGGGCAATGCAGCGTATTCGGCAGGTAACGGGGGCGGGGTTGCGGATTTGGGCATGCGTGTTGTTTAAAATGATGGAGGATTATTGACTTGCAAATGTAGAACACGAGCCACAAACACCCAATACTCCGAATCGCTTGTTAAGACTTTCCTTACTTTTGCCTGAAACAATATACGCTGAACACCGTGGAACGCATCAACCCGCAAGCACCCGACTTCACTGACCGCAATCTGCTGCTCGAACAACTCCGCGCCGCCGCACCTGAAGCCTTCGCCGACGGCAAACTCAACCTCGATCTCCTGCAGGAACTTCTCGCGGATGACCTGACCGACGATGACGCCCGGCGAGAAACCTTCGGCTTGCAATGGACCGGCAAAGCCAACGCCCGCCGCATCGCCATGCGCCCACCCAAAGGCTCGGCGCTCGCTCCCTGCCCCGGCGAAGGCATCAATGAGGACAACACCGAAAATATCTTCATCGAAGGCGACAACCTCGAAGTGCTCAAACTGCTGCGCAATGCCTACGCCGGCCGCATCAAAATGATCTATATTGATCCACCCTATAATACTGGAAAGGATTTCATTTACAAGGACAATTTTTCAGAAAGCAAAGACGAATATTTAGAAAAAAGCGGGCAAAAAGTTGGCGATACCTTTCTCGTTGCAAATCCCAAATCACAAGGTCGCTTTCATTCAAATTGGTTAAATTTTATTTATCCGCGCATCAGGATTGCAAAGGACTTATTGACTAGCGATGGGGTAATTTTTGTTAGTATTGATGACAATGAAGTACATAATTTAAAAACATTAATGAATGAAATTTTTGGAGAAGAAAATTTTGTAGGACAACTTGTTATAATCAATAATTTAAAGGGAAGAAACGATAAAAAGAATGTTGCAACATGTCATGAATACTTACTCATATATCAGAAGTATGATTTTGTATCACTAGGTTTACCTCTTACTGAAGAGCAGCTTAAACTTTACAAGTTCGAGGATGAAAATGGAGAAAAGTATGCTTTACGAGATTTACGAAAAAGGGGTGGTCCTGACAAAAGAGAGGATCGTCCAAATATGTTTTTTCCTATCTTTTATGATCAAAATTCAAGGAGAGTCTCATTAGAAAGGTTACTTGAATCAGATATCGAAATTCTACCTAAAAGAAGCGACGGCTCAGATGGCCGGTGGCGATGGGGTATAGATAAAGTAAGGGAAAACCTTTCTTATTTGCATCCTAGATATGTTAAGAAAAGTGATAAGTGGAATATAGATCATAGGGTTTATCTAAATATTCTTGAAGATATTGATGAAGACGATGAATTTAGCGAATCAGATGAAAATGAGGATGAAGGACTTATACGAACTTCAAAAACAAAATCATTTTGGATAGGTGGAGATGTTTCTACTGACTTTGGCAAAAGGAGTTTCAAAAATATCCTTCCAAAACTTGATTTTGATTTCCCTAAATCTCCAGAATTGATAAAAAAGTGTGCATTTATGTCCACAAAATCAGGAGATATTATCATGGATTTTTTCGCGGGATCAGGCACAACAGGACAAGCTGTTATAGAATTGAACAAAGAAACTGAGATAATTAGAAATTTCATTTTAGTCCAGGTACGTGATATTATTGACCCAAAATCCGACGTCGGTAAAAAGGCTAACGCATTTGGAATTGAGTCAATTTCCGAATTAACCCAAGAGAGACTTAAAGCATGTTGTGAAAGATATAAGTCTCCCATTAATCCAGGATTTAAAGTGCTCAAACTAACCTCTTCTGCTTTCCGCCCATGGCGCGACTACACCGGCGGCAATGTCGCTCAATTAAAATTGGCCTTTGAAGAACAGGTGCGCAATCCATTGGTGGAGGGCTGGCAGCCGGCGCAATTGCTTACTGAACTTCTGCTGCTCGAAGGGTTTCCACTGCACAGCCAACAGGAGCCATACTCCGGTGTGAGTGCCAATAACATCATTCGCGTTTCGTCCGACTTCCGGGCGCACCGGATATTCATCTGTCTGGATGAGAAAATCCACAACGACACCGTTGATGGGCTGCAAACCGGCAAAGACGACGTATTCATCTGCTTCGACAGTGCCCTGAGCGACCTTCAAAAATTCAAACTCGACGATCGCCTGAAACTTAAAACGATATAGGCCCCATGAAAATTCAGTTCTCCGGCGATCTTGAGTTCCAGCAGCAAGCCATTAGGTCGGTGATTGACCTTTTCAATGGTATGGGCCGCGAGCGCGAGCCCGGCGCCGAGTGGATGAGTCAGATAGACCTGGCGCCCAACCTGCCTCCTGGCGAAGAGTTGTTCGAGTCCACCCTCCAAAACAACCTTTACCAGGTACAGTACCGCAATGGCATCCGGCAAAGCCACCACCTCCAGGTGGAGCAGGGCGCCGATCTAAAAGATGAGCTCCGCCGTTTTCCGCAATTCAACATCGAGATGGAAACCGGCACCGGCAAAACGTATGTTTACCTGCGCACCATGCGGGAGTTGCACCAACAATTCGGATTCAGCAAATTTGTGGTCGTAGTACCCAGCGTGGCTATTTACCAGGGCGTTTTGAAGAGTTTCGATATGACCCGCGCCCACTTTGAGAGCGAGTATGGCAACATGTACGCCCGCGCCTACGACGGCGACAAACCTGCCATTTGTAAGGATTTTGCCACTTCCGGCGCACCGGAGGTGCTCGTGATGACGCTGCAGGCGTTTGCCCGCCTCAGCAACAATTTTTACAAACCGACCGACAAACTCGTAGGCAGCGACCTGCTTCCCTATCAGTATGTGCAGCAGACGCGACCCATCGTCATTCTCGACGAGCCACAGAATATGGAATCCGATGGCGCCAAACGCGCCATCCGCACACTGAACCCACTCTTTGTATTGCGATATAGCGCCACCCATCGCTCGCACCACAACCTGCTGTACAAACTGACGCCATTCGAAGCCTTTCGCAACGGCCTGGTGAAACGCATCGAAGTGCTGGGCATCACCGAAAATGACAACTATAACCAGGCGTGGCTCGAACTGCTCGAAGTGCGGGCCGAGCGCGGCAGTAAGCCGGTTGCGATGGTGCGCACCCAATACCGTCGCCCCGATGGAAGTACGGAATTAAAAGATCTGACGATTAAAATGGGCGACCACCTGTACAAACTCACGAATGGTCAGGAAGAATACGCAGAAGGATTCAAGGTAGCCGACATCGTGGCCACCCCCGGCGAAGAAGGAGTAGAGTTTGAGAACGGGCAGTGGGTATGGCTGCGTCAGACGGTGGGCGTGTCGCGCAAGGCTGTGTTTCGGGCGCAAATCCGGGAGGCGGTGAAACGGCATTTCGCCCGGCAAAACGCCTTGCGGGCACAAGGCATCAAAGTGCTGACACTGTTTTTTATTGACCGGGTAGCCAACTTTACCGATCCCGAAAACGGCCTTATCCGGCAGCTGTTCGACGAGGAATACCAACGCTTAGCCGGCAGCGACGCGTATTTCAAAAAATATCCGGCAGCAGCGGTGCGCGAAGCGTATTTCGCTTCTTTCAAGAAGAAAATAAAGGGGAGCACAGTGGAAACCGAGTTTTTTGTGGAGGATGAAGAGACAAGCGACAAAGATTCGCTGGAGGCGCAAAAACGATCGTTTGAATTGATTATGAAGAACAAAGAACTGCTGCTGACTTTGCCGGATCAGTCGCCCGACCCGAAAGCGCAGGTAGCGTTCATCTTTGCCCACTCCGCGTTGAAAGAGGGATGGGATAACCCCAACGTATTTCAAATCTGCACGCTCAATCAGACCAAAAGCGACCGGAAAAAGCGACAAGAAATCGGGCGCGGCCTGCGCATCGCGGTGAATCAGTCTGGCGAAAGGGTGCTGGATGAAAGTGTCAATATCCTGACTGTAATCGCCAACGAGAGTTATGAAAGTTATGTGAACAGCCTTCAGAAAAACTACGCAGACGACGATCGCCTTGCTGCGGGCGAGCGCCCACCCGCGCCGTCAAATGCCTCGAAAGGGCAGGTTTTTCGCAACGAGGCGGTGTTCGGGATGCCGGAATTCCGGGAATTCTGGGACAAACTGGCTCAAAGGGTGCAATACAATTTGAAATTCGATGAGGCGCGGTTTATTCAGGATGCTGTGGCGAGATTGAACCACGTCAAATTTCCATTACCCAAAATAATAACGCAACGCGGTGACTTCGTGCAATCGCAACTGACCATCAAACTCTTAGAAGTGGCAGAAATGGGCCGCGTGCGTCTGCGGATAGAAGTGGCAAGCACCCACAACAAAGATGTAGAGGCGGTAGAATTAACCCTGGATCAGCACGAAGATTTGGCAGACCGTATCTATTCGGAACATTTGAAAGGTGAAAAATTCATCCTGCATGAAATCCATCGTGATCGCTATGTTGACAACTCCTACCTCCGTTTTCGCAACGGACTGGAAGTGAGTATCGGTCAGCCACTTTCATTTCGCTCTTTTGGAGGGCAGCGCATGGTCACCGGAACGCCAAACTTCAAAATTGAAGAGCAGTACCCTGTGTTCGACCTCATCAGCCGGGCAGCTCGGGAGACCAAACTGACGAAACGAACAGTGAGTACCATTTTCTCCAAAATATCGCAGGATCAGGTAAAAGATTGCCTGCTCAATCCGGAGGGCTTCACTGAAAAATTTGTGGATGAATTGAAAAAATTAGTGGCGCATCACATAGCTTCCAGCCTTGAATTTGAGGTCTCGGGCAAAGAGGCGCTGGATTTGGCGCACTACTTCCCGGAAAAGCCGAGTTTTGTGCAGTACCGCCTCGAAGATGCGGGACAGAACAGCGTTTACGATCGGGTGCAGATCGACAGTGAAGTGGAAAATCGTTTTATGTCGAACCGCCTGCGCGATCAACGCGAAGTGATTTTTTATTTCAAATTCCCCCGCAGTTACAAAATTGCGCTGCCGAAAATGATTCACGACTACAATCCCGATTGGGGTGTGTTGTACGAAGACCCGGATGGCAAACGCACCATCGAACTCATCCGGGAGACGAAGGGTAGTACGGACAAAGACAGCCTTCGTTTCCACAGTGAGGGTTTGAAAATTACCTGCGCAGAGAAATACTACGACCTGCTGCAAATTGACTACCGGGTAGTAACCGATGAAATACCTGAATGGTGGCAAAAAGAGCACCGGGCAAAGTATGCGACGATGGACTGGAATTTATCCTTACAAAAGGCTGCGGAGGAAAAACTGGAATAATGCGCTGAGTGGAACTGGTAAGGCCGCAATGATTTTTAGAAGATGGTGATGCACTCAGGGTATTACAAGAGGTTCTTTCCTGACATCTCTCAACCCCCTCCCTAACCCAGGTCATTCCCTGCCCCCGCGCCATATCCCATTTTTGTGGCACAAAAATCTCGGTCGTTATGCGTATCATCTTTGTTATCACCTTGTTTCTGGCGGGCATTCAAACAGCCCATAGCCAGTTCGTCTGTTTTTCCGACTCCATCGCGATTTATGAATTTCCCGGCGCTGACCTGCCCGCCATGGAAGGTGCGGCCGTTTTCGAGTCTGAGGGCTATAAAGTCGTGGTGGGCGGCAAGTTTTCCGACCCGGAATCACCGGATGAAGAAGGCGTTTACAACTGCGACATGATCGTGGTGGACGAAAAAGCGAAAAAGACCTATGTCCTGCCGCTCAGTTTTTTCCCACCGGGCGTCGCCGATCAGTTTTCTGCCGCACATTTCTGCTACACTATGGATAAAGACACGGCTTATATCATGGGCGGGTACGGCTTCGATTGGGCGGCGGGTTACGAAACGACCCTTCCGTTGATGACCATTTTTCCGCTGAAAACATTGATAGACAGTGTGGTGCAAAAAAAAGACTACTTCGATCTGTTCGAAGTGGTGTACGACGACCGCCTTGCCATTACGGAAGGAAACTTGGTGCGCATCGGCGCCTATTTCCTCGTGTACAACGGTCGGGAGATCAAGCCGATCATAGATGAATATACCGATCAGCGCACCGTGAACGAATGGGATTTTCAGGGGCAGTTGCGTAAATTCACGCTGAAAAACACGGAAGGATACCGGGAAGTGGATGAGTTCCAGATTTGTTACAATTCAAAAGTGTTTTACCAGTGTATGCCGGACAAATGGAGACCCGCTATTGAGCCGGTGGAAGACCGGAACAATGATTAAATCAAGGCTCGCACCAGCATTCACCGGCCCGTTTGGGAAAGGGGAACCATGCAGCCTGGATGCCGGCTTTTTTCCTGGCTTTTGCCGGAGCGTACACATCTTCGTACCGGAGGGTATCGCCGGAGGGACTGATCTCCATGAGATCATAACGTATGATCACCTTCGTTCCGACGGGCGCGTAGTAGTAAACGCGCCAGGCATCGGCTTCTTTCAATCCGATGCATCCGTTGGAAGCTGCCCTGCCTACTGTTCTCGGGTTAGTGGTCGGGTGGATCATGTGTCCGTAGCGGACGCTGTCAATGATGGGTTCCAACCAGGGAATGATGGGCATGCGCGTGGTCCTGCGGTCGTCCCGTTTGGTGAATTTAAATTTCTCACCCGTGACGGGGTCGGTAAAAACAGGTTCCCGGTTGACGCGGATGATCTCACCCTCGCCGGGGTGTGTGCGCAGATCCACTTTGTGGCCGGCAACAACCAGGAATTTTTCGGTGTTTTTGCCGACGCGGCAGGGAAAATCGTATAAAATGCTGTCTCCTTCCACGATGCGCAAGCGGAATGCCGGGATGTTGATATCGAGTCGGGTGTTGTTGATGCTGGACCATATCGCGGCGGCAGTTTTTGGTCCCGGCACCCGCAGGGTATCGCCCGGATGCAGAACGACCATTTTACGCTGGTCGAACACAAAATTGCCGCGCGCCATCTGGCGGTAATAATCGGTTTCTTCCAGGGTATCTATCAGCCAGGGATTGGCGCGCACCAACAGGTGCTCGCTCAAATCATAAGGGACCAGCGTATCGTATTGCTCAACCAGCTTGTCCATAAATTTGAAATACCCGCCGATGGTGACGGGCTGCGTCACCGCGATCAGCGCCAGCGGCCGTTCGATGGTGTCGGTCGGCAAAGAGGCAGCCTGGGCATCGACAAGCGTTGCTGCGCCTTCCTCCCCTCCGGAACGCGACTTGTTTTTGCAAGCCCCCGCAGAGAGCGCCAGCGCCAGCAACAGGAAGCAATATAAAGGTTTCATCGTATTCATAGCCAACTTCAAACGATATCAAACAATTTCAAACCACTCAAATGATCTTGAATAACTACTCCGCTTTTTCAGCCAGCGCGAGCAAGGGTATCGTTGTTTGGCACGCCACGCTGAGCGTATCGCTTTTCCCCAACAGGTATTGCCAGATCGAGCGGTGGCGCGGGATCATCGCCAGCATATCGGCGTTGCTGGCGCGGATGCCTTCGAGGATGCTTTCGCGCACGCCTTCGGCGCGCTCGAACGTATAGACGTGCCGGAGTTTTTCAAATTGTCTTTCCAGGTTGCTCACGCGCGGTTTTTTGTCCGAAGCGGGCGCGGTTTCCGGCTCGCTGACCATGTAAACCTCGATTTCAGCATTGAATTGCGCCACCACGTCCTTCAGGGGCCGGACGGTCGCTTCGTTGGAGATATAGGGGTCGTCGCAGGCAAAAAGAATGTGCTGCGGGGTGCGGTATGTCACGCCTTGCGGTACGATGAGCAGGGGTGTTTTGCCCTGCCGCATCACCTCGAAAGTAGTACTGCCCATGAGGATATTGCCTGCCTGGTTGGCCCCGCGCAGTCCCATGACGGCCAGGTCGCCTTTTTCGCGTTCCATGATCTCCTGCAAGTGATAGGCGACCGAACCGGCCTGAGCGACGCAGCTGATCTCGATGTGGTATTGCTTTTCCAGTGCATGGCGGATATCGAGCATTTTCTCCACGTGGGTTTCCGTCGTTTCATCAATAAATTGCTGAATTTCGATGGGCACATCGGTGGCGATGACGGGGTAGGGGAAAGCGTGGTAAAGCACCAGCCGGGCTTTGGCTGCCTGCGCGAGCGCCGCAGCGTAGTGCATGGCATTGGCGGCATTTTTGGAAAAATCGGTGGGAACGATGATATTTTTCATTATTTTTGAAACGTAGTTGGTAAAATGACGGATCGTGGGTTCATTGACATGGGAAATCCGCACCTCAATTTACGGACAATCTTCCGGCCAAATGTCCCCACTTCCAGCGCGCATCTGCTAAATTGTTGCAAATGTATAACTTCCGTCAGTAACAACCCTTGCGACGCGTCACCTGCGGGTCTGACTTTTATCAACGTTCAACAGAATGAAAATTTTGTGCCGGTCAGCGGCAAGTCGCTACATTTGAGCGATATATGGACTGGTTTGAATATTTAAACAGCGCCTTATCGCCTTTTTTTGTCGGCCTGCTGGTGTCGGCCGGAGTGGGGCTTATCATCGGTCTGGAGCGTGAATTCAACACCCGCGACAAACCGGCGCACATCGGCGGTATCCGAACGTTCACCATGACGTCCGTATTGGGTTACAGTGCAGGGTGGATCGGAAATCTGGGATATCCGGTGGTGCTGATCGCTGTGCTGGCTGGTTTTTTCCTGTTGGTCGCCGTTGCGTATCACGCGCAAGCCTTGAAGGACAACATGGGGCTGACCACCGAACTGGCGCTGGTCATGACTTTGGTGTTGGGGATTGTCATATCGGCAGGTCACGTGCATGAATCGCTTGCCATCGTAGTGCTGATGACGCTGATACTGTCTCTGAAAGAGCAACTGCACAGTTTTATCAAGCGGATAACGGAAGAAGAGTTGTTTGCATTCATCAAGTTTACCGTATTGGCGCTGCTGATCCTGCCGATGCTGCCGGACGAGACTTTCGGGCCGGAAAACCTGCTGAACCTGCGCGATCTGGGTTGGATCGCCGTGCTGGTGTTGTCCATCAGCTTTGCAGGTTATCTGATGCTGAAATTTAGCAGTCCCAAAAAAGGCATCCCGCTGACCGCCGTCATCGGCGGCTTGTTTTCTTCCACCATGATCGCCTGGGTTTTTTCAACCCGGAGCCGGGAAAGAAAAGATCTGGCGCCCGCATTCGGTTCGGGCATCGTGCTGGCTTCTTCGATCATGTACATCCGGGTTTTTGCGCTGACTTCCGTTTTCGCCTTTCCCGTCGCGATGATACTGCTGCCGCCTTTGCTCCTGATGCTGCTGGTGAGCATCGTGCCGACCTGGCGTATGATGCGAACCTTTAAAACAGATGCGGATGTTTCGCAACTTTCGCCCGGCAACCCGCTGGACATAAAAAACGCCATTTTATTCGTCCTGCTGTATATCGGCATTACCTTCCTGATGTATGGCTCGCGCCAATGGCTTGGTACGACGATGACCTACTTTACCGGAGCATTATCGGGTATTGCCGACAGCGACGCGATCACCATCAGTACGGCCAAATGGGCTTCTGCCAACCCCGACCATCATTACCAGGCAGCGATCATTGTCCTGTTGGCGGTGATGTCCAATTCGCTGTTCAAACTATCGGTCAGCGTTTTCAACGGCGCGGCCGAGATCCGCAGGCCGGCTTTAGCAGGTTTCGGCCCGGTACTCCTTGTGGGCATCGCTTTCGCGGCATACTGGTTGTTGAAAATGGCCTGAAACAGCGATAAGAGTCACGTTCTCAAGTAATAAAGGTCATTTTTACGAATACCGGCAGGCACGTAGATTTGTGACGTCATACGATCGAATACACATGAATCACCCGCCAATCCTTTTGCTGCTCCTTACATTTACCCGTTGGCCATCATGCGGTACGATCAGATTTTGGAAGCATGAGGCAGCCATATATCAAAATAGCTTTTATACTTTCCGTTTTCATCGCCATTTTGGCAGCGGTTGCATCGGCCGGTGGATTATTCCTTGGAAATCTCTACCGCGATCCCCCCTTTTTCAAGCTGGCTTTTCAGGGGAATGATGTGGTGACGCTGTTTGTGGCGGTGCCGATACTGGTGACCGGCATGATTTTCACAAAACGCGGCTCCGAACGGGCGCACCTGGTGTGGGCTGCGATGTTGGGATATATGCTGTACAATTACGCTTTTTATGTCTTTGGAGCAGCGTTCAACCGTTTTTTTCACATTTACGTGGCATTGTTTACATTATCCATGTACGCGCTTATTTATGTGCTTTCGGGTGTCAACGCGGAAGGATTAAGGCACCGGTTCGATGAGCGCACACCTGTCGGTTGGGTTGGGGGCTACATGATGTTCATCGCCGGTTTTCTCGGCATTTTTGAGTTGACAAAATCACTGGGCTCCATCTTAAAAGGTGAAGTTCCTAAAGACCCTGTGCTGGTGTTCGCGCTCGATCTCTCGCTGATCGTTCCGGCAATGGGGTTGGGTGCCGTATGGCTGTGGCGTCGCCGCTCGTGGGGGTACGTCCTGGCGGCCATGATGACGCTCAAAGGCGCAAGCTACGGCCTGGCATTGTTGGCAATGGCGGCTTTTGTGGCCGGGTTCAGCGTATCGGGCCCGTGGGACCCCCTTACGCCGTTTTATGCCTTCGTCGCGATCGGCGGTATAATCTGCTCATGGCTGTTGTTGCGCAATTTGAGAGAAACGGCTGCGTAGGATTCGGTTCGGGTCTTCCTATCAGATGCCGTGTCATTCTGAGCACAGCGGAAAGGAAAAGTCGAATCGAACTTTTAAAAACAACCCTTATCAACCTTCATCAATTTTCATCAACTTTTATCACCCCCTGTAGATTATGATCCGCCTCTTTTTCGCCATCATCCTGCTTGTGCACGGCCTCATCCACCTCATGGGCTTCGCTAAAGCGTTCAAACTGGCCGAAGTGCCCCAGCTCAGCGGTAGTTTCTCCAAACCGGCGGGCGTGTTATGGCTCCTGACCGCCCTGTTATTCACCTTTTCCGTCCTGTTTTTCTATTTGAAAAAAGACTGGTGGTGGATGGTAGCGGCGCCGGCGGTCGTTTTGTCGCAAATCCTCATTTTCACCCAATGGCGCGACGCGAAATTCGGCACCGTCGCCAACGTCATCGCTTTGGCAGGCACTGTGGTGGCCTATGGGGCCTGGAGCTTCAACGCCATGGTAAACAATGAAATAAAGTCGTTTTTACCGACTGGTCTGCCTTCCGGGCCAACCGTTACAACAGAGATGATCCTGCCGCTTCCGCCCGTGGTACAAAAATGGCTTGAACGCTCCAATGTCGTGGGGAGGGAAGTGGTGCACACCGTGCACCTGAAGCAAAAAGGAGAGATGAAAACCAAGCCGGACGGAAACTGGATTTCTTTCGAAGCCGAACAATACAACATGATAGACAAACCCGGTTTTATCTGGACCACCCAAATTCAGGCCGGGCCGGGAATACACCTTGCCGGGAGGGATAAATATGAGAACGGCCGGGGCAATATGCTCATCAAACTGATGTCGCTGTTTCCCATCGCTAACGCCAAAGGGCCGGAAACCGATCAGGGAACGATGTTGCGCAACTTAGCCGAAATATGCTGGTTCCCCTCCGCGGCATTGAACGATTACATTCGATGGGAGCAACTGGATTCGCTCAGCGCCAAAGCCACGATGACATACGGCGGCCTCACGGCGCCGGGCATTTTCCGTTTCAATGCCGACGGCGATATGGTGAGTTTCGAAGCCAAACGCTACTACGACCGCAAGGATGGCGCCACCCTGGAGGATTGGTTTGTCGCCAACAAAGATTGGAAAGAGATGAACGGCATCCGCATACCATACAAGAGCGAGATCACATGGAAACTCGATACAGGTGAGTTTACCTGGCTGAGATTAGAGATCACGGAAATGGAATACAATGTCGTCATGCCGCATGAATAAGGGCGGGATACTCATGCTGAAAAACAGCGTAATGATGTAAGTCAATAGCGGTCTTGCTGCCTGTCATTTTTAAATGTGTCGCCTGACCGCACTTTTACAAAAATATCCGACTATGTTCAGTTCTCTTTTTCGAAAGTTTTCACAGGAATCCAGCCCCGAACATCAGCGCAAACTGGATCTGCCGGAAGTTGATCCCGATCAGCATACGGAAATAGCGCACCTCCGGAAGAAAAATGAAAGGGACGAATCCATCGGGGTTCAACCTTTTAAACGGCCTTACCTGCTGAGCGCCCGGACTTATGCTTTGTTGGTGACTGCGTTGTTGTTGCTTTCCGCCGGCTTGGGCATCTGGTCGTGGACGCGACTGAAGAATCTGCAGAACATCCGCCAGGCAGAAAATGAAGCGCACGAAGCCGTGCTCGATTCGCTGGTAACGGTAAAAAACGACCTCGAAAGCAACCTGAGCAGCCTGGGAACGACTTTTGCCGAACTGAGCGTCACCAACGATTCTTTAGCGCAAAGCCTGAACGAAGCGACCAACCTCCTTGCGGAAAAGGAAGAAGTCATCCGGGAGATACAGGCGGAGAACGCACGCGAAGAAAAAGCCCTGCGCGCCCAGGTACAACGGCTGCAAACGCTCAAAGACCGCTACGAAACCGTCATCGCTATTCTGAACAACCAGAACGCCGAACTCCGCGCTGAAAACGCCCGGCTCAGGGGAACGGCCGATTCTCTCACGTGGCAGGTGAGCGATCTTGCCCGAAAACTGGAAGCTCAGATACGGCAAACGCAATCGGCGCAGTTTAAAGCCTCTTCCTTCCGGGTGGAAATGGAGCGCCGCAACGACAAACTGACCGTGCGTGCCCGCAAGACCCGCGAGATCAAAGTGAGTTTCGAACTCAACGACGTGCCGCCTTCCTACCAGGGCAACCAACAAATCTACCTGGCTATCACGGACGATAAAGGAATTCCCGTTCCTTCGAAAAATCCCATCCGCGCCACCATCAGAACGCCCAAAGGCAACGTAGAGATCATCGCGCAGCAGACACAATTGCAAAACGTCATTCGGAACCAACGCATCGAATTGAATTACAAATTGGACGACCGCCTGAAGGGCGGTACCTATGTCGCAGCAGTTTATTCGGAAAAAGGGCTGCTGGGCGTGACGAGCTTCCGATTGATTTAAACAGGTGGATATTGGACTTTTTGACGTTGGATATTGGACTTTTTGATGTTGGACGCTGGACTTTTTGACGTTGGACGCTGGACTTTTTGACATTGGATGTTTGACTAAATGATTGATCATCAGGGACGAATGATCAGCGTCCAACATCCAGCGTCCAATGTCAAAAAGTCCAACATCCAGCGTCCAACATCCAGCGTCCAGCGTCCAACGTCAAAAAGTCCAACATCCAGCGTCCAGCGTCCAGCGTCCAATGTCAAAAAGTCCAGCGTCCAACGTCCAGCGTCAAAAAGCCCAGCGTCCAACCTTAACACCTGAATTCCCCTTCAATTATGAGAGCCATCCAACGTCACCTTCCCAACCCCCGCCACACTGAGATCAACCGGATTTTTGTAAAAGCAAAACCCGATGCGGCGTGGGAAACCGCCCGCCATTTCGACGCTTCCGACATTCCCTGGGTGCGGTTGTTGTTCGATATCCGCGCTTTGCCCGATCTGCTGACCGGGAAAAGAAAAGAGGAAGACCGAAGCATCGGTGTGGACCAGGTGGCCCGGCAGGGTACCGGATTCATGATCCTCGAAGAAGTTCCTGGCCGCGAAGTCGTGGTGGGGTCGGTGGGACAGTTCTGGCACCTGAACATACCCTTCGCCCCGGTGGCGCCGGCTGATTTTCGCGATTTCAACGAGCCGGGTTGGGGCAAGCTCGCCTGGGCGATCGCGGTGGAGCCCTGCGGCGAAGGCAGCACCGTCAGCCTCGAACTGCGCACGACGGCCACCGACGATGAAAGTTGGGAAAAACTTCAACGCTATTACAGCGTCATCGGCATCGGTTCCCGCCTGATCCGGCATTCGGGTATGGCCCACCTCGAAGCGGAAATGGGCAAAATGAAACGGCCTGATGTGGACGAGATTGCTATGCCGGGCGACGAACGCATCCCCGGTGCTAAATATCAAATGACCCACCACCGCGACATCGAAGCGCCGCCTTCTATCGTGTGGCGCTACCTGATGCAACTGGGCTGCGACCGGGGTGGATGGTACAGTATTGATGCGCTGGACAACGGCGGCGTGCCGAGCATTGACCATTTGGTGGAAGGCTGGGAAAGCCGGGCGGTGGGGGACAGGCTGTCTGCCACGCCCGCACAGGACGGTTTTTTCGAAGTCTATGCCGTTGAAAAAGAGCGGTTTTTTGTGATCGGCGGCGAATCTGATCATACTATGCTCACCAGTGGTCCTTTTAAAATGAGCTGGTCTTTCGTACTGGAGCCCATCGGCGCCGATGCGACGCGCCTTATCACCCGGGCACGCGGCGCCATTGCACCCAAATGGGCCGAATGGTTGATGGGCGCTGTCATTTATCCACCCGTACATGCCATCATGCAAATCGCCGAATTGAAAAACATCAAACGGCTGGCGGAGCGGGATGCTCATAAGCGGTAATATTGTTTGAAATTGTCAATATCAAACCCCTCAAACATCTCAAACCATTTCAAACAACCTATCTTAGTGCCTATGAAAAATAAATCGCTTGCCAACCTCCAGACCGAGATTGATACTGCCTGGCTATACGACAAGATCGCAGCGCAGGAAGATAATCCGGATGTAGCCGCCATTTTCAGGGGGCTCGCGGAAATCGAACGCAGTCACGCCCTTCATTTTTCCCAACAGAATGGGGGCATCGCATTGCCCGGCCCCTCCTGGCGTGCCCGCACGCTCAATCAGGTCGGCAAAGTTTTCGGCTACGATTATTTGCTGGGTGCATTGCTGGAAACCGAAAAAAGCATCGCCAATGCGGTGGTAACCGCTAAAAACAAAAAGCAGGCACCCGTTTCGGGCACAGAGACCAATCACGTTAAGATCCTGCAATCATTGTTGCAAACCAAAAGCCGCGTCTCCGGCGAAAAACTGTCCCAACTCGAAGGCAAACACAAAACGGTGGGTGGCAACGCGTTGCGGGCGGCGGTGTTGGGCGGCAACGATGGCCTCGTATCCAACATGAGCCTTGTCATGGGTGTAGCGGGGGCTACCGGCGGCTCCGGCGTATTGCTGGCGGGCGTGGCAGGTCTGCTGGCCGGTGCGTTATCCATGGCACTGGGCGAGTGGATTTCGGTGAAAAGTTCGCAGGAACTCTACGAACGCCAGATGGCACTGGAGCAGGAGGAGATTGAACTCCACCCGGAAGCGGAGAAAAAAGAACTGGCCCTCATTTACATGGCAAAAGGCATTTCGGAAGCGGAAGCCTGGAAAATGGCCGAAACTACTATGGCTGACAAAGCGCACGCCCATGAAGTGCTTGTCAAGGAAGAACTGGGCATCAATGCCGAAGAATTGCAGGGCTCTGCCTGGGAGGCTGCTTTAGCATCGTTTTTCCTGTTTGCAGTAGGGGCCGTTTTGCCAGTATTGCCATTCTTTTTCGGCAGCGGAACTCCGGCTGTGATCTGGAGCCTGGCCCTGAGCGCATTGGGACTTTTCCTGATAGGGGCGGCCATCACGCTGTTTACCGGTAAAAGTGTGTGGTATTCCGGTTTCCGTCAGGTACTGTTCGGGCTGGCGGCGGCAGGCGTCACGTTTTTTATCGGAAAACTGATCGGAGTGTCTATTGCGGGGTGAGGGGCGGCGATGTTGATCCCCAATCACTCATTCCGGTAAAACTTCCCGAACCGCAGGGTGAGCGCCATACCCCCCGAATTAAAATCGCTGTTTTTCAACCCTGCAAGATTGTGGGGCTGAATACCGCTGACCACGCGCAAGTTGCCCGTGAGCGCAATGCGGAACCATTTCCATAAATTCACTTCGACACCCACTTCGGGTTGCAATACAAAAACGGTTTCATCAAACAGGGAGTCCTCAAAATCATCGCGGCTTTCGGCAATCGAGATGCTGCCGCCTGCAATTTTGACGCCGCTGAAAAAATGAAGTGCTTTGTGCGTTGGTTTTACGTAACCCACCCATAATCCGCCGTAACCGAAATTAATGGGATACAATTGCCCCACAATGGCATGCTCGGCAAAGCTCCCGCCCTGGCCGAAGCCGCCGAAGAAAAAATCGTTCACGATGACACCGCCACCGCCGCCGACCATTACGCCCGACTGATCGGCCATGCCGGACAGTTCAATCAGGGGGCCGCCAAAACCGCCGTGTACAACGGCTTTGTCAAACACAACCTCTTCCTCCTGAGCACGGAGCGGAGAAAAAAACAGGATAAGAAAAGCGAAAAGTAAATGTCTCATAGCACTGATGTCTTTGTTGATAAATGGTACTTTCGCATGACTAACGGCCTTGCCCCGGATTTTCGCAGAAAATAACAGAGAAAGTGCCGAAAATGAAATGTTTCCGACACCCTCTGCCTGGTTTTTCTGCGAAAATCTGCAAACATCGGGCACTTTTAAATTTCTATAGCTCCTCTTCTTCCGGTTTGATGTAGTTCCCCGGATTTTCAAAGAAATTCCGGACCAATACGACCATTTCTTTTTGGGAGATATAATCCGAAGGCAACACGGCGCGCAGGCGCGGGTGGTAGTGTTTGATGCGCTCGATCTCTTTTTTCAAACCTATTTTGGCTTCCGCAGGGCCAAATATCACGAGCTGATCCGTTTCCGGGGAAATGAGTTCCATCACCTGTTGGAAATAATGGTGTTCTTCGTGTTTGGCCCGCTCTTCATTGGTGCTGTCGGGCGGCGCAAACTGCGGCCCCCACGGCGTTTTGGAACGCGAACCGCCCTTAGTGGCGGGGTGGGTCACTTCCGAATGAACATGCTGAACGCTCGCATTTTCATTTTCATCGAAAGAAATCACATAGGCATCTTTGAAATCGAGCCAAATACCGGTTTTAACTTGTTTCATACATTGAAGTTTTTGAATTGAACGGCACAAAGTTGAGCCGGTTTCAGGAATTTTACCTACAACTAATCTCAACCTCTGCCTTGATCTTTGTCATAAACCCCGGTATTTGAATGATGAACCTTTGAACATACAATTCATGCCGAATAAAGAATATAAGATCCGCTTTTTGCCCCACACCGCCGATGTTCGCGTTCAAATCGAGGCGGATTCGCAGGAAGCTTTGTTTCGGGGCGGATTGGAAGCCATGAACCGCGTGTTGAAAAAGAACGGCTGCGGAAAACCCGGTGTGTTGGACATTACGCGCAAAATAGACATCCGGGCGCCGGACGCCACCATCCTGCTCGTGGATTTCCTTTCCGAAATACTGACCGCCACCCATACCGGGAAAGCCCTTTTTTGCCGGGTTGACTTCTTTGAAATGTCACTTCAATATCTTCAGGCTACTGTATCGGGCTATACAATAAGAAACTTCGACGACGACATCAAAGCCGTCACCTACCACGAGGCCGAGGTGGTTCGCAATGAAAAAACGGGTCGCTGGAGCACGTGCATCATCTTCGATATCTGATCATCAATACGGAAACCATGGAAAAAGCACAACTGCTGCGCCTTGCCGAATATCTGTGGGAAATCCCGCAGGGCTACCGCGCCGACATGCGTGTCCCGGCGCGTATTTATGCCCTCGAATCCTTGCTGGAACCCATGCTCGCCGACCGTTCGCTGGAGCAATTGGTCAATGTGGCGACCCTGCCCGGTATCGTCGGCGCCGCTATGGTAATGCCCGATGCGCACGAAGGATACGGATTTCCCATCGGCGGCGTGGCGGCTACCTGCTACCCTGACGGTGTTATTTCGCCGGGCGGGATCGGCTACGACATCAACTGCGGGGTGCGGCTGTTGGTGTCGGAGTTGTATTTTGAAGACGTGCAAAACAAACTGGAGGCGCTTTCAAAAGAACTGTATGCACAGATACCTTCCGGCGTGGGCAAGGGCGGCGCAGTCAAATTGTCAGAAAAGGGAATGGATGCGGTGCTGTCCCAGGGCGCCGAATGGGCCGTGCGACAGGGAATGGGGCGACCGGAGGACCTGTTGCACATCGAAAGTCACGGCCGGCTCGCGGAGGCCGACCCCGGATGTGTTTCCGAAGCCGCCAAAATGCGCGGGCACGACCAATTGGGCACCATCGGTTCGGGCAATCACTTTGTCGAGGTGGATCGGGTGGAAGAAATCTATCACGAAACGGCAGCCCGCGCTTTCGGCATCCATCCCGGTCAGGTCGTCGTGCTTATCCACACCGGCTCGCGGGGCCTGGGGCACCAGGTTGCTACCGATTACCTGCGCGTCATGGTGGGCGCGATGGATAAATACGGCATCAAAATGCCCGACCGCGAACTCGCCTGCGTCCCGCTCCATTCTCCGGAGGGGCAGGATTACTTCAAAGCCATGTGCGCTGCCGCCAATTTCGCCTGGTGCAACCGCGAAGTGATCACCCACGAAGTGCGCACCGCCTGGACGAATGTATTGGGGAAAAAAGGCGGCACATTGCACCTGCTGTACGATGTAGCGCACAACATCGCCAAGATCGAAGAACACAAAATAGACGGCCGGAAAATGAAACTCATCGTCCACCGGAAAGGCGCCACACGGGCATTCGGGGCAGGCTTTACGGAATTGCCCGCCGGTTTGCGCGACATCGGCCAGCCGGTGCTCATTCCCGGAAGTATGGGCACAGCCTCGTATATTTTATTGGGAACACAGGCGGGCATGGAGGCTTCTTTTGGCACCTCCTGCCACGGCGCGGGGCGCAGTCTTTCCCGCCGCGCCGCCAAAAGGCAGGTGAATGCACCCCAACTTAAAGCGGAACTTTTGAAGGCAGGTATCTATGTCGAGGCCGGTTCGTTCAGCGGCATTGCCGAAGAAGCACCCATCGCCTACAAGGACGTCAACCTTGTGGTGGAAACGATGCATCGCGCCGGTATTGCGCTCAAAGTGGCTAAATTGCGTCCGCTTGCGGTTATAAAAGGCTGATACATAAGAAAAATCAATTGGTTCAACGCATCCGCGAATATAGACCCATCAAAGCGCCGTAGCCCACAATATGTCCGTGCATCGCATTTTCCAATTGCGTTTTGTTGGTGCCGGACGGCAACTTCAGCGTTGTATCCAGCGCATATATTTTGAAAAAATAGCGGTGGGTACCGCCCGGCGGACAGGGGCCGCCATAATGCAGTTGGTGAAAGTCATTCATCCCTTCCTCCCCCGGAATATGGTTTTCGGCGATATGCTTCGATACCGGAATGTTCCAAACCACCCAATGAACCCATGTCCCCATGGGCGCGTCGGGGTCGTCCACGATCAAGGCCAGCGATTGCGTTTCCGAAGGTATACCCTCCACGTCCAACGGCGGATTGATGTTGATGCCGTCGCAGGTATATTTAGCCGGTATGTATTCCCCTTCCGCGAAGGCGGTACTGGTGACTGACAAAGAAACAGGTTCCATGATTGTTGATTTTCAGGTATTAAGCATGCGGACATTGGATTTTTGACATTGGACGTTGGACGTTTGACCTTAACAACCAATCATTTGGTCAAATGTCCAATGTCAAAAATCCATTATCTATGTACTTATACCCCTGTTTTTAAAAAATACCGTATCAGATCGGTTGTGGTGACCATCCCCACCACTCTGTCGTCTTCCACCACCGGGAGCGCGTGAAATTCCCGGTTGGCGAGAATTTCCGCAGCTTCGCGGATGGTGTGTGCGGGCGTGATGGTTTCCGGGTGCGCTTTCATTACGTGTCGGATGCCGAGCATTCTGAAAACAGCGAGGTCGGCTTCGGACTCCGTTTCGCCGAAATTGTCGGAAAAACTCAGGCGCATCAGGTCGGTCAGGCTGAGCATGCCGACCAATTTGCCCATTTTTACCACCGGTAGATGCCGGATGTGGTGTTGTTGCATCAGGGTTTGCGCTTTTTCGAGGGGTTCGCGGATTTCGATGGTGACCACATCGGGGGTCATAATCGCTGCAATGGGTTCGTTTATCATTGTTCTTGTTTTGCGCAAATCTGCGCATACCGGGATCATTTCAGGAATGATAAGAATCAACTGCCAGGGTAATTTTGCGTTCTTTGAGCCATCTATGAAAGCGAATCTTTGCTCCCGTTTATTCCGGGTTATTCAAGTATTGTTTCTGATTGCTGCCGGAATTCCCGCACATGCCATTGGTGGGTGGGACTTGGTCCTGACGGAATCCGAATGGCTGGGTCCCAACATCATCCGGATACCATTTACACTCACGGGTACGGTCATCACGGTGCGGGCGCAGATAGACAGCATCGAGGGCAATTTTTTCTTCGATACGGGCGCCAGCGGTTTACTGCTCAATTACCGGTATTTTGGCAGGAGAGGAAGTGCGGCAGTAGCAGAGGGCGGTGGTGTGACAGGCAGGGTGCAGGTGTTGGGCGCCGCCAAAGTGGATACTTTCCGGCTCGACAATCTGTTGGCTACCAACATCGGAGCCGAAGTAATTGACTTCACGCACATCGAAAACGCGAAAAAAACCGACCTGGTCGGCTTGATCGGCCATTCGGTCTTCAAAGATTACGAAATACTGTTCGACTATGACGCTTCGCTGCTGGTGTTGATCCGCACCGACCGGAACGGCCAACAGATGGAGCCCTTGCCCCGCTGGGAATACAAACCGCTGGGCAGCGCTACCATCGAAACGGCCGGGCATATAGCGGTAGTATGGCTCCGTTTCGGCGCCAAAAAGGAAAAAAAATTCGGTCTCGATTCCGGCGCCGAGCAAAATTTGCTGAGCAACACTGCCGGCAACCGCTTTTTGAAAGAAAATTTTGAAATTCGCAAACGCGTCAAACTCCACGGAACGGGCAATCAAAGTCTCGAAGTATTCAGCGGTGTGTTGCAAAACGCCAGCCTCGACACATTCCATTTCAAGCCGATGGCAACGATCCTGACCAATCTCAACGAGATCAACGCTGCCTGCGAGACCGACCTCGACGGCGTGTTGGGATATGAATTCCTGTCGCAACGACCGGTCAGTATCAACCACCGGAAACGACGGATAACTTTTTACGTCAAAGAAAGACCTTGATGGAATGGGGCCAATGTGGCAAATGGAGTCAATGAAATCAATGGGGAGAATTGGGCAATAACCGGAAACTATATAACTCAAGTTGTGACCTATTGTTTCACCCCGAGGGTTGTCGTGTCGGAACGCAGTGAAGACATCTACACGACATACTTTATCCCGAAATCCTACGCTTTTTACAACATTTCGGGTTACTTGAGTTGTGTAGTTTCCTTCACTGCGTTACGGAATGACAGTTTCCGGGAATGGAAAAGATAGGTCACAACTTGCGTTATATAGTCGTTTGAAAGTGGTTTGAATGGTTTGAGTTGTTTAAAATTGTTGGTAACCAGTCTTTTAAAAGTGAATGTCGTTCAAAACCACTTCGCGCTGACTCTGACATCAAAACGATCAATACAATGGGACTCAAATATACAGCAAGTATCTTTTTTCTGGCCTTGTCCGTTTGGGCGACGGCACAGATTGATACTGCCAGGAGCAAGTACGGTACATACTATTTTGAAGGCGACGAGGTCGTGTTCGAGTTCGACGTGCGTGCTTATGAAGCGACCCTGCGCGCGTCCGACAGTACGGCCGTTGATTTTGCCGACCTCGGTATTCTGCAAGTTGCTGTTTCCGGCACTTTCAACAACTGGTCGGAAGAAGGGTGGACGATGCATCAGATAGATCCCTACCGCTACCAGTTGCGCAAACATCTCAAGGATTTGAAGGACGCGCCCAACTGGCAATTCAAGTTCGTCATCAATGGAGCCTACTGGACCGCCACCGATTCCATGTTGAAAAAACAAGGGGTGCTGGGCTGGTACAACCTTAAAAATCCGAATGCGCCCGCGCCTTCTTCCGCCGATACAGGCAATGTATTGTTCCGGCTGAAAGGTTATACCCAAAACAAACAGGTCATTCTGACCGGCACCTTCAACAATTGGGACGAAACAGCGCTGAAAATGCGTCGTGTGGCCGATGGTTGGGAATTGCGCCTGTCGCTGGCGCCGGGGGTGTACGAATACAAATTCATCGCCGACGGCAAATGGATGGAAGACCCGGCCAACCGGGAAAAAAGGCGCAACCAATACTATACCTTCAACTCCGTGCTGCGCGTCACCAAACAGGTGCGGTTCGACTTAATGGGCTTCGATGATGCACGCACCGTGATACTGTCGGGCAGTTTTAACGACTGGAATGAAAAAGCCCTGAAAATGCGCCGGACAGAAAGTGGCTGGACCACCGAAATACCGCTGGTAGGAGGTAAACACCTGTACAAATTTATTGTAGACGGCAACTGGATGACCGATCCTGCTAACCCGCGCACCGAAACTACGTGGGACGGCTACGTCAATTCCGTTTTGTTGGTGCGGTAAATCCGGTCATTTCAACACAAGCCCGTCCAATTCAAAATCCAAAGCATTGTTGCCGGGAAAACGCTCCAGGTCGCCAACTTCCACTTTTTTCAAGATGATCTTCACCGGGCGCTTGTCGCGGTAGGGGTCTGCAGCGGGCGAAAAAGACAATCCAGTCAACTTTTCCACCGTTTCGATATTGACCTGATAAGTGGAGGAATCCTCAAAATCGTTGAAAAGGGCGGGCTTGCGCACCACGGCTTCCAACTCTCCTTCTTTTGGCCGCACAATGCGCCGCTTCAGCAATAGCTTCTCCTGGCCCATCAGGAAGGCCACCCGGTAGAGGTTTTTTCCATCAGCCGTGAAATAAATGACTTTCCAGAACAGCACGGGTATCTGCACTTCCTTCCCTTTTACGGGGCGGACGAATACCGGGTCGTTGTCGGACAATACCGGGCCGGTAAAAACACATACCCGGAGCTTGTTGGGCGCCGATTCTTTTTTCAGGATGTAATCTTCAAGACTGCGCCATTCCTGCCGGTTCAGTTCAGGTACCTGCGGCGCACAATTGGAATAATAAAAGGTGGAACGGGCAGCTTCTGAGGCTACGGCATCGTCATCTCCCCATTGCGGGTCTTCCCGCTTGACCAAATGCCCCTTGTCGAAGTGGCTGCCTTCTTCAGAATAGAGTTCGTCTCCCCACTGGTATTCACGCGCCCGCTCGTCAATTGCCCAACGGTCGCTTCCGCCGTTAAAAAGGGAATTCCGTTTGAGTCCCCGGAACGCCGCGCTGTCGATGTTGACCGCAGTAAAAAAAGGAAACTTCCGTTTCCGGCTCAACACCACGCTGTGATGCGGGTAGTGAAGCACGGAGTTGCGACTGCCTTTTACCGGAGCAAGGTCTTTTTTATGAGCCTCTCCGGGTTGGGGAAAGGCAACTTTCAACCGTCGTCCCAGAAAGGTAGGTTTATACCCTTTTGCGTTATTCATCGGATTGTGTTTACAGCAAAGTTACACAGATTTTACATATCTGAGGGATGCTTTCCATGATCAGGATTACCCCTTTCATTGATAACAATCGTTTCCCGCCAATACAATCCGGCTTACCTTTCTTCCAACAATTTCAACTTATGAACGGCGGAGAAATCATCGCTCAAATACTTCAAAAACACGGCATCGGGCATTTATTCACCTTGTGTGGCGGTCATATCGGTCCCATTTACGTGGAAGCGGCAAAAGCGGGTATCCGGGTTTGGGATGTTCGGCACGAGGCGACGGCAGTGTTCGCCGCCGATGCCTTTGCCCGTCTGACAGGTACACCCGGTGTGGCTGTGGTGACGGCAGGTCCGGGTGTGACCAACTCCGTCACAGCCATGAAGAACGCACAATTGGCCCAGTCACCCGTGCTGCTGCTGGGTGGCGCCACAGCCACCTTGCTGCGCAAACGCGGCGCGTTGCAGGACATAGATCAGTTGTCGCTGATGCATTCGACGGTCAAACACATCAGTCAGGTCAACACTTTGCGCAAACTGGCGCCTCAACTCCGGGGGGCATTGCGCAGCGCCAGTGAAGGTGTGCCGGGGCCAGCCTTTTTGGAATGTCCGGTGGATCTGCTCTATCCGGAAGAGACGGTACGGGAGTGGTACGGGCAAAAGAATAAAGACGCGAAAGGACTCGTAGAAAAAATCACCCAATGGTATATCAACCGCCATGTGGAGCGGCTTTTTGCCGGCGCCATCGGCGACATGAGATCCGGTAGTCCGGTCATATTAAATACTTTCGACCGCTCTGCTGCCGGCGATCTGCAAGCGGTAGCGAAAGCCCTCCATCGAGCCAACCGCCCGGTACTGTTGTTGGGCAGCGGGGCCATGATGTCGCCCGGCCTTGCAGCGGAAATGGCTGTCGCAGTTAATCATCTTGGCATTCCGGTCTATCTCAGCGGTATGGCGCGGGGATTGACGGGGCAATACAGCCCGGTACAACTACACCACCACCGCAGGGAAACATTGCGCGAAGCCGACCTCATTCTACTGGCCGGTGTCGCCTGCGATTTTCGCCTCGACTACGGAAGGCAACTCAACCGTAAGGCCCGGAAGATCGCCATCAACCGGAACCGGCGCGAATTGCGCAAAAATCTGCGCCCCGACCGTGCCATCTGCACCGATCCGGGTCAGTTTGTGGTGGATCTGGCACGGGAGGCCCTGAATTTACCCGATTGGACGGAGTGGAAACAAACGTTGAATAAACGTGAAGCAGCGCGCGAAACGGAGATCGCACAAATGGCCGACGAGGTGGTCAACGGCATCAATCCGCTGGCTTTGTTCCGGCAATTGGAAAAAATGCTTCCGGATAATTCGGTGCTGGTGGCCGACGGCGGCGACTTCGCGGCTACCGCGGCCTATACGCTGCGACCGCGCAAACCCCTCAGTTGGCTGGATCCCGGCGTATTCGGCACACTCGGTGTGGGCGGCGGCTTCGCACTGGGCGCGGCGGCGTGTTATCCGGGAGATTACATCTGGATCATCTACGGCGACGGAAGTGTGGCATACAGCCTCGCTGAGTTTGAAACTTTCGCCAAAAACGGTCTGAAGGTATGTGGTATCGTGGGCAACAACGGCTCCTGGGAGCAGATCGCCCGCGACCAGGTGCAGATGCTCGGGTCGGATACCGCTGTCACCCTGCCGCGTTCCGATTACCACCGCGTAGCCGAAGGTTATGGCGCTGCCGGTGAGCGGGTGGAGACAATGGAAGCATTTACGCAAGTGGTACAGCATGCCATTGAGAGTATGGATCGTGGCGTGCCGTATCTGATCAATGCGATGATCGGCTCGACGCCTTTCCGGAAGGGCAGCATTTCAATGTAAATGACGGGGTGTTGGATTTTTGACATTAGACAATAGACTAAATGATGGGTTGTCAGGGTCTAAAAGTCCCATCTCGGGGGGCAATTTATTTAGACCTCAATGCTTAAACCATTTACTTTAAATCAATTGCCTTATGGGACTGCTCGAACGTTTCCGATTGTTGCTGCACATCATCCGCTGGCGGCTCACATGGTCGAAAAAAGACCTGGATTACCTGCCCCAAGGGCTGCTGCCGGACAAGTTTGTCACTGCCCGCAAGGCCGTGCAACAGATACAGGACGGGTCTGCCGTTTTTTCAAACGGACTTGCCGGGAACGCCCGCTGTTCGGTATTCTTTTGGGCGTTGCGCGATTTGTTTCAACGGACGGGCCATCCGCGCGAACTCACCTGGATTAACGTCGGTGCTCAGGGAGGGCGCGGTAAGGTACCCGGTACCATCGAAGAGATTGGTCTTCCCGGATTGATAAGGAGGTATATCGCCGGGCACCTGGAAACCTGTAAGGCACAATTGCACCTGGCTGAAGAACAACAACTTGAACTCCATGCGCTTCCGCAGGGCGTCATGTCGCTGCTGCTCGAAACTCAGGCTGCGGGTAAAACGCATTTACAGAGCCCGGTGGGTATCGGCACTTTTCTCGACCCCCGCGTGGGTAACGGCTCTGCCCTGACATCCGGCGCAACGGAGCAGTACGTCGCTTCGGAAAGTGATATATTGTCATATCATTTGCCGGCGATCAGATTTGCATTGTTCAATGCGCCCTATGCGGATGCGGAAGGCAATATCTATTTTACCAATGCTGCCACATGGACGGAGAACGTACAATCGGCTGCTGCTGCCCGTGCAAATGGGGGAAAAGTATTGGTGACGGTCAGCGCCATTATCCCCAAGGATAAAAACCGCATCAGCTTGCCCGCCGAAGCGGTGGATTTTATTGTAGTGCATCCCTACAACGAACAAACGGCCAGCATCCGCCAGCGGCGTTATTGGCCTATGTTCACTGCCGGCGTTGCAGTAGATGTGCCGGCTGCAAGCCGCCGATTGCGCTTTATCAACAATGTGCTGAAGATCACGCCGGTGCGCGGCGCAGTGGAGTTTGCCCTGGCCCGGTTGGGCGCCCGCATATTTGCCGAATCGGTACAGGAAGGCGCCATGGTCAACATCGGCGTGGGCTATCCGGAAGAGGTGGCGCGCCAGTTGGTGGAACACGGTGTGGCCGGCCAATTGCTGTTCACCACCGAGGCCGGCGCTTACGGCGGTCTGCCTGCGCCGGGCATTTTTTTCAGTGCCGCCATCGGCCCGCAACACCTCGAACCCTCTTCGGTCATGTTCCGCCGTTACCAGTCGGAACTGGATGTAGCGCTGCTGGGCTTTTTGCAGGTAGACAGCGCCGGTAACGTGAACGCCTCGCACCGGGGTCCGCGCATGACCGATATGGTCGGCCCTGGCGGTTTCCCGGATATTGCTCATGGAGCGCGAACGATCATATTTGTCGGCACCTGGATGGCCGGGGGGCGTTTTGCCCTGCACGACAACCATCTTGTCATCGAAAAAACCGGGCCTTGCAAATTTGTGGAACAAGTCAGTTACATTACCTTTAGCGGCGATGAGGCGCTTCGGATGGGCAAAAAAGTGTTTTACGTGACCAATGTCGGCGTGTTTGCGCTCACGGCAAAAGGTCTCGAACTCCGCGTGGTGATGCCGGGTATTGATGTGGAGCGGGATATTCTGAAGGCGTGTCCGGCGCGTATCCATTTGCCCGAAAATGGCCGGGTGGACCTTGCCGATACGGCGATCGTGAACGGTAAAGATTTTTACCTGCATTTGCAGCGGCCGGTGGCAGTAAAAACCATCAACAACCTTGATGCCTGACGCCAAATTCCCGAAAGAACAGCTCACTAATTTCAATCATTCACATGAAAAAACATCTACTATTATTTGCAGCGCTGGTATCTTCTGCCGCGCTTTATGCTCAAAATACAGGCGATCCCGATCTAACCTTCGGAACAAACGGAAAAACGCTGGCTGATGGCCACTATACAGGCGTGTCATCCGGGAAGACATTAAAAATACTGCCTGATGGCGATATTTTGGTGGGCGGCGCCGCTTATGGAGGGTTGAGCGTGGGAATAGGTTTTACCCGCTTCCAACCGGATGGTTCGCTTGAACTGACATGGGGTGAAAAAGGATGCGCTGTCTTTTTAGATCAGAATGGGTTCGGCGATATGGAAATACTGCCAGACGGGAAGGTATTGGTGACAGGGGAATATGCGTATGGCGTTAATTTGAGACGCTTTCTCGCTGATGGGACGGCGGATGTTGCATTCGGAGACAATGGGAGAATTGAACACAACGATGGAAAATTTACGCATATTGCCGACATGGCGATACAAACGGACGGTAAAATAGTATTGGGGGGATATGTGGAGACCAATTTTGACAACTTTGATTTTCTTTTTGTACGGCTTCTGGCGGATGGAAGTTTGGATCCTTCTTTCGGCACAAACGGGCGCATTGTAGCGGATGTTTATCCATTCGAAGTAATCCATGCGCTCGCGGTGCAGGATGATGGGCGTATTGTCGGAGTAGGTGAATCGCATACGCCGGGGGGAACCTCGAAAATTGCCCTTTTGCGTTATTTGCCCGACGGTTCTCCGGACACAACGTTCCATGTAAACGGTATCATACTGGACTCATTCAATATAGAAGATAACGCCGCTTATTGCCTGTTGCCTCAACCGGATGGCAGGTACCTGGTGGGCGGGAACAGTGTGCCAACTGCATTTCTGGCGCGTTTCGAGGCAAACGGTTCGCTGGATTCTACATTTGGAGTGAATGGTTGGACGCCTGTATTTCC
This sequence comes from Saprospiraceae bacterium, assembly GCA_019187225.1. Lineage (GTDB taxonomy): Bacteria > Bacteroidota > Bacteroidia > Chitinophagales > Saprospiraceae > M3007. The sequence continues at coordinate 115,501 of JABAQQ010000021.1, read as the reverse complement.
GGGAGAAGATAAGACCATCACGAAAGTGATCTCCCGGGCGGATGGAAGTATTTTCGTTTTTAGCCGTCAGGGGCAAGGATGGTCAGTTGCCAAATTAGATGCGCAGGGGGCGCCTGACGAAACATTTGCGGACAATGGAATTTATCAATCGGAGCCATACGAGATCTATATCACGGAAGACATAGCGCTGCAGGATAGTTCAAATCTGCTGGTGTTAAACGCATCTTATTCTGATTTCGTCCTTCGCAGGTTTACGCCGGAGGGAACGTTCGACACCACTTTTTCAAGTTGCGGTATAGATTTTATTCCGGAGTATCCCAACGGGGATGATCTGTTTGATCAGTTTTTGGTTCAGCCTGACGGAAAAATAGTGGGAAAGCGGTTTTTCGGCGGAAAGGAAATACTGGTTCGCTTTTTACCGGATGGTTTGCTGGATGCGTCCTTCGGAGTAAATGGCTGGGCTGACCTGCTGCCCCCCGGCGCGTCGGAAATTTATGGTGTTAATATGGCGCTGCAGGCAGACGGAAAAATCCTGGTAACGGGGATTGTATCGCAATTGACGGGAGAAGCGCTGTTTGTTGCCCGTTTTTTATCGAATGGCCAGATAGACAATTCATTTGGGACCAATGGCCTTTTTGTGGAGGATGACGGCGGCAATGCGGTTCCTGTCAATATCGCCGTCCAGGCGGATGGAAAAATCCTGGTCACCGGTTATTGGTCGCCCGGTTTTAGTGTGCCGGTCCGGGTATTGCTCCTGCGTATCTCTGACGATGGCGCGCCCGACAACTCATTCGGAGTAAATGGGAGAGTAGTCATGCCCGTTGGCGATTACAGCGCTTATCCTTTCGACTCCGGCTTATTGCCGGACGGGCGAATCCTGGTAGCCGGCAATACTCAGGATGCCGATTATAACGATGTGCTCTTTATAGCGCGGTTTCAACCCGGCGGGGCCATAGATGACTCATTTGGGGATCAGGGAATCGTTACTACCAATTTTGAACCTTTTAACACGTCCCTTTTCGATATGAAAATACGACCCGATGGCAGAATCCTGATAGCGGGTGAAATAGGCTGGTACAACGATACAGCGTATTACGACGGATATTTGCTGGTCCAATACAATACAGCCGGAGAACCGGATACAACCTTTGGAGATAATGGAATAGCCCGGGGGAGTAATACCAGTTATAACCAGTTTGTCTACAGCGTTGACCTGCAGCCGGATGGCAAAATCCTTGCTGCAGGCGCCCAGGAAGCATTGTCCGGACCGGATGTATCGGCAGTATGGACTGTCTGGCGATTCGCGGCAAACGGCAAACCGGACTCGACATGGGGCGGGAATGGCCAGATCATAACAGAGATAGGGTATCGTCCCAATGCCGCAACAACCATGATATGGCTGCCTGAAGGCAAAATACTGGCCGGAGGTTTCACGACGAATGGACAGGATATCGATATTGCGCTTGCGCGTTATTGGCCGGGAGCGATCAGCAGTGCAAAAGAAACCGCGCAACGGACTTTGGCGTTGCGGGTGCAAAGTCCCGCAGTAGAACAATCCATTGTCCGGTATGAATTGATCGAAGCGGGAAAAGTCAGTTTGTTCATAAGTGATCCCAATGGACGGATCATAACTTCCATACTGGAACAGGAATTCCAACCGGCCGGCAAGCAACAAATTGAAATACCGGTGAAGGAACTGCCTGCAGGATGGTATATCCTGACCTTGAAGACCGGAAACGGTGCAGCTGTATCCCAGATTTTGATCAAACAATGACCAACACGGGCGGCGAACTACATCGTGTAGCAGATATGCCCCCTGCTCAAATTTTTTTACACCTGTCATCAGGGTAAAGCGGATCATGTGTGTCTCAGGTAAAAATTCAAACAACAACCCAACACACATTCGCTATGATCAAGAACATTTCGCTTTTCGCCCTTTTGCTTTTTACCATTCCTGTTTTCGGGCAGGAGGAACAGGAAATTCTCTTCCGGAATGCCCGTGTGCGCGGCGGTTTCGGCGGCCCCATATTTTCCTGGAGCCACACCAACGGTGAAACCGGCTATGGTGCCGGCGGCGGTGGCGGCGTGGTATTCGACCGTTTTTTTGTCGGTCTGTTTGGAATGGGTGAAACCTTCGACAATCCCGTCATCGGCCGGAATCAACTGGCGATGGGCTACGGGGGGCTTTGGATGGGATTCACCATTCCCTCACACAAACTGGTTCACTTTTACGCCTCCGCAAAAATTGCCGGCGGCAGCGTGGGTGTCACCGATTTTGAGGACGATTGGGACTGGGACGACGATTATAATTGGGATGACGTGGTTTTTGTGGCAGTACCCGAAGCGGGCGTCGAACTCAATGTGGCGCGCTGGATGCGGCTGAGCGGTTCGGTCGGCTATCGCTTTGTGGATGGTATCAGCGGTTGGGGCGCCTACGGCAAGAAGGACCTGAATGCACCGGTGTACAATCTTACCCTTCGTTTCGGGTGGTTTGGGGGAAGAAAGGAAGGCGTTGTTCCCAATTCATTCAATTGAACATTGGACGGTAGACGGTAGACGGTGGACGGTAGACGGTAGACGGTGGACGGTGGACGGTGGACGGTGGACGGTAGACGGTGGACGGTGGACGGTAGACGGTGGACGGTGGACGGTAGACGGTAGACGGTAGACGGTGGACGGTGGACGGTAGACGGTAGACGGTAGACGGTAGACGGTAGACATTTTAAAATAATAGTCATTGGGACTGTTCAAAATATTGTGTTTTTGTTCGTTGTTTATTTGTTTAAAGCAATGATTATAAACTGCTTGAATATTTTAATTTTGCAAATTTTACACATATTTTTGAACAGTCCCTTGTCATTTTTAAAACGTCCACCGTCTACCGTCCACCGTCCACCGTCCACCGTCCACCGTCCACCGTCTACCGTCCACCGTCCACCGTCTACCGTCCACCGTCCACCGTCTACCCTCCACCGTCCACCGTCCACCGTCTACCGTCTACCGTCCACCGTCTACCGTCCTCAACGACTCACCACCACTTTTCCGTTCCGTACGGTTTTACCCGAGTCTAATCGTATGAAGTAAATGCCATCGGGCAAGTCTGCCACAGGTATTTGTTGTAATCCCTGCGGAATATTTTGCCGGGAAACGGGCGCTCCCATTGCGTTGAAAATGCTCATTTCACAAGCAGTTTCGTTGTAGAATCCGAAATAGTCAAGGGCGGGATTCGGGAAAACAACAACAGTTTTGTCATCTCTTTCCGGCCCTCCTGTCGAATTGGTATCCACGACTTTCAGTAAATTGTTGTTGGTGACGACAGGGCTGTTGAAATCGAAATAGATCGCTGCCTGTTTGGCGATTGCAGTGCCTGCCGGGAGCCCTTGAAAAAGATCGACTTCATACTGGATCGAACCGATGCTGTTGGCATAGTCGCTTGCAGAATCGGGTAGGTGGATGTTCGGGAACTTGAACACCAGTACGTCGTTGTCGCCCTCTACCGATACTTTTACGTCGTGTGATGCCGTGATGTTCCGGACGGTAGCGATGTTGAGCTGCGGCGCCAGCGTATCGCGTATTACGACCAGGTCGGCGGGCGCGGTGCCGGTATTTTGGAAAAATATCTGATAGGTGATCTTAGTGTCGAGGTTGCGCAGGATATTGCCGCCGTCGCGCGGATTGCCATTGCGGGCGGGGTAGGCGAACACGCTGTTGGGGTCGAAAGAGCCGACAACCGTATTGAACAAGGTAGAAATATTGTTGTCGGGCGTCGGGTCGCCATTGGGAGGTGTCACGGTGGCGCGGGTGATAAATTCTGTGTTGGCAGGTGTGGTAGTGGGCGTTTCGAAATCAACCTGGAACAGCTCGCAGCCGCCGGGCGTGATGCCGGGAAAAGTGAAAATCGCCTCATTGTTCGGGATGCCTGCCGATTCGGAATCAAAAGTAAAAGTGCCTGCGTGTTGTGTGAAGGCCGCAGCTGCCATGTTGCCGAAGAAATTGCCGTATTCCACCGTTACCGAACCGTTGCTGGAATTGCTGCCGTCGTTGCACACTTCGAAGCGCAATGAGTAAGGGAACCCCGGCTGTGCTGTACGCAAAGCCCTGTGTTTCACCCGGTGGTCGGTCGGGTTGGGGTTGTAAAAATGGAAATCGAGGCCGGAGTAAGTGTTGCCAGGAACAGTATTGACGGTATGAGCAGCATTCGGTGGGCAAGCTATGTCAGCAGGGTTATAATTGGCCGGTTCGATGTTGAAAGTTCCTTCGGGCAGCCATACCTCAAACACACCGTTTTCATCGGTAAAGTTGAGCGCGCCCGAAGGCTGTGTGCGGATGAGTTGGAACGGAATACCTGCAGTTCCGTTGCAGCCCGTTACGCCGAGGTCATTAAGCAAAGTACCCGTCGCCAGCGCGGCGCAGTCGAGGTTGGCTTGCAAAGTGTCGTTGTTATACAGGCTGAAATTGAAATATCTGACACAAGACCCCGCCCCCGTCACGGTGACGGCATAATCGCCAAAGGTGAGGTTGTACACGTCAGGCGTATTCGCTCCTATATTCCAGTCGTACTCCACGCCGGGCATGGTCACACCTGTGATAGCCGCCGCGCCGAAGCCCGTCAGGCAATCCACCTGCTCTACTACCAGTTCAGGATCGAAACCTCCCGCATCGGGGAGTACAGCCTCCGTGTTTGCAGTGCAATAGTTGGGGAAAGATGTATAGACCGACAGGTAGTATTTTCCTCCTGCCAGATTTTGCATGTCGGCTGTGTTGTTGGCAGTGAAACCGTTAGCTCCATAAGCGTAGAAATTATACGGCGGAATGCCGCCCGAAATGGTGATGTTCAATGCGCCGTTCGTTCCGTTGGCGCAATCGGCAGGGTCGGCGGTGTAGGCAATTTCGATGGGAGGAGCTACCGGCGCGGCAATCGTGACATTCTTTGTCAAAGTGCAGCCCAAAGCTGTCGTGACCGTCACGCTGTGTATGCCCGGGCTGAGCGAATTGTTGTATGCCTCCGTACCGCCGTTGTCCCACAAATAACTCACCGGGTTGTCGCCATTGACAAAGCAGTAGGCTACGCCGTTGTTACCGGCATAACATTTCGGCGAGTTGTCGTAAACGTTTAATTGTGGCACAGAGACTTGCACCTGATTGATGGAACTGCAACCATTCGCATCGGAAGCTGTGACGGTGTAAGTTCCACTGTTCAGGCTGCTCAGATTTTGTCCCGTTTGGCCGTTGCTCCACGAGTAGTTGACCGGCGCAGTGGCGTTCACCAGCGTCGCACTCACCGTGCCCGAACCGTTCCCTGCGCAAATGACACTGCCCGTCATCGTCAGTGCATTGTGCAATGTCGCTGTCGCAGTACGCGGGCAACCGAGCGCATCCGTGACCGTGACAGAATAAACGCCGGGAGCGAGGTTGGAAACCGTTTCTGCCGAAGCGCCATTGCTCCAGGCGTAGGTATAAGGTCCGTAACCGCTCCAATTCATGTATGCCCGTAGTTCACCGTTGGTCGTGTTGATACAGTCCGGCTCATTCACAGTAGCGATGGAGGCGGAAGGGTAATAGTTCTGGTGGTACCCCACTTTGTATTCGCCCAGGGCGACGCAGCCGTTGGCATCCGTGACCGTGACGGCGTAAGTGCCGGCTGTCAAACCTGAGGCTGTTGCCGTGCTTTGGCCGTTGCTCCAGGTGTAAGTGTAAGGCGCGAGCCCGCCGACGGGACTGACGGTCAGCGCGCCGGAATTGGATGTGCAAAATGTGACCGGCTTCACATCGTCGAGGTACAGGTCCAGTTCTTCGCTGTTCAGAATGTGCGAATGGACAACGGTTGCTCCGGTCGCGTCAGTGAGTGTGGCGGTGTACACGCCTTTCGGGACGTTTTTGATACTCAATTCGGTCGCACCCGTGCTCCACAAATAGGTAAAGGGTGGTACTCCTTGCGTAGGAACGACAGTGACGATGCCGTCTGCGGCATTACACGTACTGGGTCGTACGGAGGAGAAAAAAAATTGCTGTGCATTCGAGCGAATGCACAGCAATGCCATTACAGTTGTCAGAATGTAGCAGGTTGTGTTTTTCATAAAAAGTGAATTTTACGAAACACACGCACTTTTTTTAAAAGGGGTTGGGTGGAAGGGGAAAAAATTGAAATTTTCAACAACCAACAACCAACAACCAATTATGCCCCCGGCACCAGCACCACCTTCCGGTTGCTGACCCGTTCGCCCTGCTGGATGGTGAGCAGATAAGTACCCGGCGTATTGCCGAAGAGGTTGATCTGTTCGTTGAAATAGCCGTTGAACTGCGGAAGCGATTTGCTGTAAACCGTTCTGCCCGAAGCGTCCAGGATGCGGACTGTGGTGGGTACGGCTTCTGCTTCGAAGCGGACATTGACGGGGCCTGTCGTCGGATTGGGGAACAATTCCAGCCTTTCTAAGAATGGGGATGCTTCCACGTTCACCGGGTCATTTTTCCGCGGCTCGGCCGGTGTTTTTGCTTCCTGCATTTCCGCCACTTCGGGCGTTGGGCAGGATTTGAAAATGGCGTCAATGGTCAGAATGGCTCCGTCGCGGTCAATCGTCAGTTGGAACGGATCGCCGGAGCGGTGTTTGTTGCGCTCGATGAGCAGTTCGGCATTGGTATTGACCCGCTGATCGTCGAGTGCCAGAATGATGTCGTCGGGTTGTACGCCGCTTTGTTTGGCGGGGGTATTGTCCACAATGCCCGTCACCCGCACGCCGCGTCCGTCGCTCCCATTTTCGCCGGTATAAACACCGATGAATACGGCGCAGGGGTCGCGCTCCATTTTAAACGACGAAAAACCGCGATCCGCGCTGAGGGTGAGCTCTGTCTCGTAAGTCTGACCGTCGCGCTGATAAACGACCGTGACATGGTCGCCCGGCCGATGGTCATTCAATGCAGCCCGCAGGGTACCGCCGCCGGTGACCGTTTTTCCATCCACGCTGGTCACCACATCGCCGGTTTTCAGACCGGCCGCTTCGGCTCCTTTTCCGGCAATCACGCTCCCGATGACAAGTCCCGGCACGCTGATTTCTTCGTTTTCATACACTCCCAGGATCGGCCGTTCCATTTTTTCGATCTTCATCAAGCCTTCCGAACCGGGTGTTTTCATTTGCCAATCGCCCGGATGTCGCAATGCTTTCAGGTGTTCCATTTGCTCTACTATACGCATCCGGATATCTTCTTCCTGTTGGCGGAATTGTTCCTGTTCTTCCTGGCTGCATTCTTTAAACCGGGCGTTGATTTTTATCTCGCTGCCATCGCGCAGAATGGTCAGGGTGAAAGCATCGCCTTGCCGGTGTTTGTCGCGTTCGCGTACCAATTCGGAATGAGTTCCGACTGCTATGCCGTCCAAGGCCAGGATCAGGTCACCTTCCTGAACGCCGGAGGCGCGGGCTGGTGTATTGTCAACGGTGTAATCCACTTTCAGCCCCCCCGGAACGCTGGTAGTACCTACGCCGATAAAGACCTTGCACGGGTCCCGGTGTTCGGAAAAACTATATTTTTCCGGGCTCCAGTCCCGGAAGAAAGCGTCGGTTTGTTCTTGCGCCGGCAGTGTCGCACAGCAGAAAAGCAGGATCATGGCAGTTAATCCCAATGTTTGTACAGGAAGACGTTTCATAGCTTAAAATTATTTGGTGAAAAACTGGGTTCAAAGACCATTCGCGGGCAAATACGTTGCACGGAAAAATTTTTATTTCAATGCGTGCCCTGTTTCACCAATCTGACTGCCGTTGTTCCATTTCCTGTAGTGATCGAAATGCTGTATAAACCCGCTGGCAGATTTGCGGGTAAGGCTATTGTATGTTGATGTACTCCGGAAGTTCTGAGTTCATTTTCCAGAATGGTATGCACCACTTTGCCTTGAAGATCGAGCAGCCGGATCGAAACAATTTCCGTTTGTTTCAATATATACTGCAGTGTGGTGAATTCATACGCCGGATTGGGATAAACTTTGACGGTTTGATTTCGAGCCCTTTCTTTCGTTGAATTGGCAACGGTTCGCTCATAAATATGCCCATAGGGGGTAACGGCATACCCCCCGTTAGGTTCATAAAAGTGCAGGTCTGAAAAATAGGCCGTGTCCACTTGCAGGTCAACCGACCAGTTTTGCCCGCCGTCGGTGCTGCGGTAAATTCTGGATTGCCAAAGCGTAGCATTAAGAGTTGAAAGATAACCTGTCTGGTTGCCGGCAAACTGAATGCGCTGGAGGTATTCGTCCGCACTTCCTACCTGTTGCTCAGTCCAGGTCTGGCCGCCGTCGGTGGTGCGGTAGAGAATACCTGCATCGCCGGGTACGAAACCCGTTTCTGTGTTTAAAAAATGGAAAACGCGCTGGTTGACGATATCGGTTGACGGAATTTCCAGCACCATGGTCCAATCCTGACCGCCGTTGACCGTTTTAAAAAGCCTGAAACTATAGTCGTTGGCCTGGTGATATTTGGTGCCCAGCACATATCCTGTTTGATTATCCAAAAATTGAAGAGCGGAATAAGTATTCAGGGATGCTGCCGGCATCGCAGGCACGGGTGTCCAGGTGGCGCCCAGGTCGGGCGAATGAAAAATGCCGCTGTAATCGCTGAGGGCAAATATCTGCCCGTCGGGGTGCAGGTCGAACTGATGCACGACACCGATGCTGAACGGGGAGGTGTCGAGCATGCTGATCTGCCAACCGGTGCCGCTGGTGTCGGTGCGCAGCACAATATCACCGGGGCACTGGTCGAAAGTAAAATAACAGCCTCCGCCAATGAGCACGAGGCTGTCGTTCCGGACAGCGATGTCGTTCATAATAGAGTAACTGTCGGGTATTTTGAAAGAATCCAGTTGAACACCGCCGTCGGTGCTGCGGAAAAATTCGCCGTTGTAGCCGCTGAGCCACAGGTGTTGGGCGTCGAGGCCGTAAACGCCGTTGAAAGTAGTGGTGTGTTGCTGGCTCAGTTGCCATTGGCCCTGGGCAAAGGGGGTAAGGGTGTGCGCGAGCAACGCCGGAAGCAGAAGATGTTTCATCATTGGAAGATCGTTTTTTGAGAAGAGACGCAGACCCGGCGGTGAGAAGTTGGAAATTTGGCTTTTGAAATGGCCAGTATTAGTCAAATGGGTATATTGCCCCCGTACAAAAATTTGACAACTACCGCCGTTTCGAGATGTCACCCGCTCGTTCCTCACGGATGACACCTCTCCACTTCCCTAAACGTGTACAGACTTTCCTTATCTACCGTGTCATGCTGAGGCCAATTCTGAACATATTTCTATTGCAAGTCACTGTATTTTGATACGATTCTCACATGCCTCAAACTCAATGATGCGTTTTGCCTTTGATTCGCATGAGTCATCCCGGATTTTTCAACCTCACTTACCCATTCTCCGTAAATCCCGGATACAAGGTCATCCCGCCGTCTACAAAGATCGTGGTGCCGTGGATATAGTCCGACTCGTCGGAAGCCAGCCAGACAGCAACGGCGCCAATGTCGGAAGTTTCTCCAACGCGCTGATAAGGAATGAGTTCGAGTAGTTTGTGTTCGGCTTCGGGCGTTTCCCATGCCGGGCGGTTGATGGGCGTTTTGATGGCGCCGGGACCAACCGAATTAATCCTTATTTTCATCGGGCCGTACTCCTGGGCGAGCGATTTCATCATCAGCATCACGCCGCCTTTGGAAGCCGCATAGTTGACGTGGCCGCCCCACGGGATGACCTCGTGAACGGAACTCATACAGATTATTTTGCCTAAAGCCACTGACACATCGGGTCGCGGGCCGCGGCGCAGGAATTCGCGGATGGCTTCGCGGGCGCAGAGGAACTGGCCGGTAAGGTTTACGTCGAGCACGAACTGCCAGTCCTTCAAAGTCATGTTGTGGAATGCCGAGTCGCGCTGGAGGCCGGCGTTGTTCACTAAGATATCCACGGTGCCGAAAGTCGAAATGGTTTCCTGAAACATGGCCATCACCTGGTCTTCCTTGCTGACGTCGGCTTTGACGGCGATGGCCGTGCCGCCCATTTGAGCGATCTCGTCCACGACCTGCTGTGCGGCTTCGTCGCCAAAGACGTAATTGATCACCACGTTGGCGCCGTCGCGCGCCATGGACATAGCCACAGCGCGGCCGATGCCGCTATTGGCGCCGGTGACGATACAGGTTTGGTTTTTGAGGCGATTGTTGGGTTGCTGGTACATAATTGTTTTGGAAACCTGCGATTGAGTGGAATGAACTTGCGGCGTATGATACTGCCGGAACGGAATGGGCTGTACACCGCAAGTTCATTCCACTCAATCGCAGGTTGTGGGTTTTAAACGTGAAAAGAAATTAATAACGAACTTTTTATGGCCAAACGCCCCCCTTCGCACATAGCTCCGGCAAGTAGAAATGACGATCAACGCAAATTCTGTCCTGCCGTTTTTCCGCCGTTCAACGTCCGGATTTTATACAAGCCCGTGTGCGCCGTCAGGTACAACGTTTTGCCATCGGCATCACCCCAGGCCATGTTGGCCGGGCGTTCGGGGCCGGTGATCTTCCCGAGATATTTGCCTTCGGGCGAGAGGATCCACACGCCGCCGGGTGCGGAGACGAAGAGGTTGCCTGCGTTGTCCACTTTCACGCCGTCGAGGGCTTCGTCGCCGTCGGTGAAACTGAAGTCGAAAAAGATTTTGCCGTTGGCGAGCAGGCCGTCGGCCGTCACCTCGTAACGCCACAACGTTTTGGTGTGGTGGATGTCGCGGATATCCCAGTTGGCGACGTAGAGGTACTTTTCGTCGGGGCTGAAGGCGATACCGTTGGGGCCGCCAAGGTCGGTTGTGAGCAGTTCTGTCTTGCCGTTTTTGATGCGATACACACCTTGATGTGGCATCTCTTTGTGCGCATCGGCGTAGTTTTTCGGCAGGCCATAGGGCGGATCGGTGAAATAGACCGCGCCGCCGGATTTCAGCACCAGGTCATTGGGACTGTTGAGTTTGCGGCCCTCCCAGTTGTCAGCCAGTACTGTTACCGGCCCTTTTTTCTCGTGTCGCACCACGCGGCGGTTGCCGTGCTGACAGACGATCAAACGACCTTCCGTGTCAATCGCCAAACCATTGGAGCCGGGCTGGTGGTATGCGCCGATGTCGAAGCCCGTATAGCCCGATTTGCTCATATAGATCGAAACGTTGCGCGACTGCGGTTCATAGCGGTAGATCACATTCGCATTCGGGTCGCTGAACAGTAGAAAACCGTCGGGATGCCAAACGGGGCCTTCGGTGAATTGGAATCCGTCGGCCAGTTTTTCCACTTTCGCGTCGGGTGCGATGACGTCCCCGAACGATTTTTCGATTTGAACGAGTTTGCCAACATCTTGCCAGTCAGCGCTTTGCGGATATTTTTTGTAAAAATCAATTGTCGCGGAGCGAAACCAAACGTAGTTCTCCGGCAAATCGGCAAAGGGCGCGTTGGCGACCAGAATGGCGATCTGGAACTGTTGCCCCGCTTGGGCATTATCCGTCAGGAAAACCCGGTTTCTGGCATTCCAGCCGCTCACCGCGCCGCTGCCGGATTGGCCAAATGTTTTTGCCAATATGCCGTTGACAAAAATTTCGGAGTAATCGTCGGCCACGATCTCCAACACAGCCGTCGAGCCGGCGCTTGAATAATCGCCGATTTTTTCGGGGATTGTCACGTTCAGCCGGAACCAAACGAACGACAGCAGGCCGCTGCCGAAGCGGGTCTCCATCCTGGTCGGATCGAGGGTTGCCCAGCCGGAGTCGTCGAAACCGGCGGCGCCTGCTTTGGGCTCGAGGCGATGGGATTTGATCTTTTTGCCGGTGGGGTAAAGTGGCAAGGGGTCGGCCCCGCTCGCGCCGGGTGCTTTAAAATCTGTTTCGACGATGTTCGCCTCGTGGAACTTCCAGACGGCATTTACGGCGCTGGCGCCTTCGCGGGTGCGCAAGTCCACGATCACATCGGCCTGGCCGATAGCGAGTTCGCGGTGTTCCTGGGCGTTCGTTTTGGAGGAAAAGAGGAAAGTCAGGCCGACGAGCATTGCCGCCAGCAATCGTATGTTTTTCATTGTTTAAAAATGTTGAGTGTTCAATTCAACTGCACTCCAGCTCCTGCTGTTGCAATTTCCCTGTCCTGGTCAGCCGATTTTGCGCCGCTGACGCCGATGGCGCCCACAACCTGGCCGTTGTAGAGGACAGGGACACCGCCTTGCAGGAAAGTATAACCCACGGTGATGAGTGCGTCGCGTCCATTGTTGATGGCGTCTTCGAGTTTTTTGCTTTCAAATCTGAACAGCGCGGCGGTGCGGGCTTTCTCGATGGCGACGGTAGCCGAAGCCGGGAAAGACCCGTCGAGGCGCTCGAACAGCAACAGGTGACCGCCCGCATCCACGACGGCGATACTTCCGCCGGGTGACTGGTTGGCTTTAGCGTAGCCGACGGCTGCGTCCATGACTTTTTGAGCGCTTTCGAGGGTAAGGGTGGCGGTTTGGGCGACTTGTGCCCTGGCTGAGCTGGCTGCCAGCAAGAGGGCAGCGACGAGGAATTTTATTTTCATGGCTTGTTTTTTAATGAAGTGTTTGAGTGTGGGAGTTTGGGAGTGTGTGAGTGCCTCCCACACTCATCCCTTTTTTATATACTTCTCCTGAAACTTCGCCCATTCTTTTTTCGCGAGGGCATCGTTGCCGGGAATGTCTTTTTTCCAGCCGCTGACTGCTTTCTGGTTGTGCTGGTAGATGTTGCGGTTTTGGTAGGTGGTGTCGTAGGTCCACAATTCGATGGGCGCGAGGTGGCCGACCGATACGCCGTAGGCGCAGTAACCGCCGTATTCGGGTTCGTAGGTGGTGGGATTGGCGTCGAATTTGGCTTTGTTTTCTGCAGAGACGAAGTAATAGATCGCACCTTTGTACCTGGTTTGGAACTGTTGAATGCCTTGGGCCGCATGGCCTTCGCGGAGGCTTACTGCGTCGTAGCCTTGCAGGATGACGCCTTGCTCGTCCACATTCACGAGGTAGCCATCCACGACTTTGCCGAGATTGGGTTGTTGAGCGCCGGCGCAGGCAGCGAAGAGCGACAGCGCGGGCACGAGGAGAAAAATCAATTTTTTCATGGTTCTGATACTTTTGTGTATTTGGTGAAAAATGGTGATTGGGTGATATGTGGATTGGGTGAGGTGTCACATTCAAATCGCCCAATCACCGTTTCCACAAATCAACAATTCACGGCACAAAAGTCGGGGCGGCGAGGTCAGCGCAAGGTTACGCAGGTAACAGTTGGGAAAATAGGTGGGGACGGGACGGGATGTTGCCGGATTTTGCACATCAGTTGTATCAACCACATCTTAAATTGAGTCTTATGAACAAAAACGTTTTTCTGCTGCTGTTTGGCAGCCTGCTCTGCACCGGTCTTTTTGCCCAAAAAAACACAACGGTTTGGGTTGTTGATTTTGTCAAAGTCAAATCGGGCCATCGTGCCGAGACGCTGTTCTTTTATGAAAACAACTGGAAACTTTATCGCGACACCGCGCTGGAAAAGGGTTATATCAGCGGCTATCGCCTGCTGGAGACCACATCCGATTCGCTCGGCGATTTCGACCTCCTGCTGATGACGGCTTATCCGGACAGCGCGGCTTACGCCCAAAGCGAAGAACATTTCCAGCCAATACTGAAAACCTTGCGACCCGGCGGACCGAAGTTGGCGAACCATCTGAAACCCACTGATTTTCGCGAAAATGCTTTTTTCAAAAGTTGCAAAACGATTTTTTCGGCCGATGCCGACCGGCAGGTAAAATTACCGCCCGCCGAATCGTTACCGTTCCTGAAAGAACTCAACCGCGATATCTGGATTCCTTTTATGGAAGCCTACGCTGCCAGCGATGCCGATAAATACCTCGCCCTGCACACGGCAGATTTTATCCGCGCACAAGGCGATGCGCAAAACACAAACGACCTGGCCGGCTACAGCGAAAGAACCCGTGCGGGATTCCAGCGCGGCAAAGAACAGGGCGGCAAAACGTCCATCGAGTTCCGCTTTTTCGAGCGTTTCTCCAACGGCAAAACCGCTTCAGAACGGGGTGTTTATAAATATACCTACATGCCACCGGCAGGCGAACCCTGGACGGGCTACGGCCAATTCCATGTCTTTTCCCGGAAAGAGAACGGCTGCTGGAAGATCGCGGTGGATTACGACAGCAGCGAAGGCCGCACGGTAGGGGGAGCGGAATTCAGGGCGGGCAAACGGATGGAGGATTGGTAAGTTGTGTCATTTGAGTTATTATCGTCGTCATTTTTAGAAATTAGCCACAACAACGAGTGGCGATAATAACGAAATGACCACAATGCCCACAATGACCACCTAAACCTCCTTCACCGCCGGAAAATCCACCGGCGGCCGCATCATTACGCCGATCAGGTTGGAAAAAACCGACTCCACGATGATGGCGATCACGTCGAGCAAAGCGCGGGCGTCGTAGCCACGCTCCCCGAATTCGTCCATGAGTTCGGGTGGGACCTGACCGCGTGTTTCGGCGACGGCGCGACCGAAACGCGCGAGAAAGTCGAGTTTCGGATCCTCGTGGTGGACGCCTTTTCGGAGCGCGAGGGTTTCTTCTTCGGAAAGACCGGCGAGTTTGGCCCAGTTGGTGTGGGCGGCGAGGCAGTATTGGCTGCCGTTCATCTGGGAGACGGGGAGGTAGATCGCTTCGCGTTCCTGGTCGTTGAACACGCCAAGTGCCTGGTTTTCGTACAAGGTGAGATAGGATCGGAGGGCGGGCGGCGAATAAGCGAGCATTTGGACGATACTGGGCACAAAACCGACTTTTGCTTCGCAGGCGGCCATGATGTCGAGGGCTTCGGAGGTCAATTCTTCACGGATAGGGAGCAGGTATTTCATGTTTTCGGGTGAATTGGGGAAATGTGGATTTGTTGATTTGAAACCTCGAATGGAAAAGCAAAAGTATTTTGATTCGCGCATTTTACGAATATAAAAAAGCCGCCTTCGCCTTGCGGCGTGAGGCGGCTCCAATTAAAAGCCCTGTATGAAAACGATTTCGTGTTTATCCGCCGTGGTTTTTCCGCCGTCGTTCAAGCTTTGGCGGATAAAAGCGAAGGCGGTTTTTTTAGAGCGTTATAATTTTCCGCTATCGTTTTTCGCCTGCGATTTCAACAATACCGCATGACCGTCTGGGTCGCGAACAAGGAACATTTTGGTATTTCCAATTGTAGCGGCGGCGCTTGAAATTGTTGTAAAACCTTGTTTTTCAAGTTTTTCCATCACCTTCGACAAGTCGTCCACTTCCATTTCCGTCTGATAATGCCATAAGTCGGTGGGCCGGCTGTCCGCAGGGAAGGGACGACCTCCGGGCGGGGCGATATAGCGCAGGAATTCCACACCAAAGCCTTTGTCCGCATGAAGTCCGTTGATGTCGAGCCGCGCGCCGAACACCTGGTTCAGATGCTCCTGCTCCGGGCCGTAGTTTTCCGAGTGACCGCCGTGAACGAGACCGAGCAAGTCGCGGTAAAATGTCATGCTCGAATCCG
The DNA here is from genome assembly GCA_019187225.1 of Saprospiraceae bacterium. GTDB lineage: Bacteria > Bacteroidota > Bacteroidia > Chitinophagales > Saprospiraceae > M3007. Next base: position 99,985 of record JABAQQ010000021.1, on the reverse strand, counting down.
TGTCGGAGATGCCGATGGCGGTGTGGTCAATGCCGAGGAAAACGGTTGACGATTGACGGTTGACGGTTGACGGTTGCCAGCGCGGATTGCCTTTTTCCGGTGGAAACCAGATGAGTTCGAGGTTGTGCCCCTCCGGGTCGCGGAAATAAAAAGCCTTGATACCGGCGGCATTGGGCAGGTAATCGGGCAAGGTCTGAGGAGCGGTGCTGACATGCGCTACTTTGTTTTTCAGCAATCTCTGATAGGCCGCGTCCATATCGCTGACGACGATGGCAAGGTGTTGGAACCACAGGTCATTGCTGCGGGTATCGGAAGTTATGGGCCGGGAAGCCGGGCCGTCGAAGTCCATCAGCCGGATATGCTCCTTGCCAAGTTGAAGCGTGACGACCTCGACGCCGGCCTTTTTTTCCGGCAGGCCGAACAATTTTGCCACTTCTTCCCCCACCCATTTTTCCTCTTTTACTTTCTGAAAATCAAGAACTTTTGTAAAAAATGCCACCTCTCGATCGAGGTCTTCGACGGTGATGCTCACGCTCGTGACAGCGGTGGCTTTTTGGGAGAAAACGAATAAAGGCAGGCAAAAGGTCAGCAGCACTACCCACCCGTAGATCGGACGGGTGCTTACTGCAGGGCAAAAAAAGCGCGATTGGAAAAAAGCGCCTGAAGCGGCGGCTATCTGTTGAAAAAAGTATTGCATGGCTGGATGTTTTTTAATGACCTCAATGACCTTCAATGACTCAAAATTTCCCCTACCCGCAGCGCATTTGCCATCGCTGTCAGGGACGGGTTCACGGCGCCGGACGAGGGGAAGAACGAGGTATCCACGACGTAGAGATTGTCGAGATCGTGGGCTTTACAGTTCAGGTCGAGCACCGAAGTGCGCGGATCATGCCCGAAGCGGCAGGTGCCGTTTTGATGGCTCACGCCACCGATCCCGAGTTTGAAGCCGTAGTACCTGGTAGTGCCGCCGACACCTTCGTTTTCAGCCACTCGATCCATGATTTGGATGAGTTTTTCGCGCAGTCGGCGATAGGCTTCGAGGTTGTTGGGTGTGTAGTGAAGTTGGATGTTTCCATCCGTGTCTACCGTCACCCGGTTTTCTGCGAATGGCAAGTCTTCCGCCGTGATGAAGTAATCAATGATATGGCTGGCAAAGTGCGCCGCGTCTTTACCGTCTTTGCCGAGGTCGTCGCCTAAGGCGTCGGCGAGCAGGAGCGGGTCGGCTTTGCCCATATTCTGGATCGCACCTAAAGGACGCGGATCGCCGTCGGCGCCGTGGTAGAAATCGGGTATCAGGATCGCCTTTTGAAACGTCGAAGGATTCGGCCTGGCCGAATAGGCCAGCACGATGCCGTTGTTGTGTATCATGAGATTGCGACCCACCTGACCGCTGCTGTTGGCAAGCCCGTTGGGGTGTTTGCCGTTGGCCGATCGAAGCAGCAGGGCGGCGGAATTGATGGCGCCGCAAGCCACCACAATCGTCTCGGCGTGGTAGGTTTCTTCCATGCCCTCGCAGGCGACGGTAACGCTCGATGCCCGGCGACCGCTCGAGTCGGTATTGATTTTCAATGCCTTGCGGTTGCGCAGCAAGGTCACATTGGGGTATTGCAAGGCGCCCTGCACACCCACGACGTGGCTGTCGGCCTTGGCGCCGGTGGGGTCGGGGTAGCCGTCGTAGAGTTCGACGTGAAGCCGGTCGTTGGTGCGGCCGTTCAGGTCCTGCGGCAGGCGGATGGCGAGTGGGATCGGTGCGGGGTGGTAACCCTGGCTGCGGATATGCCCGGTGACTTCAACCATACGCGGCTCGAACGGCAGGGCAGGGTAGGGGTAGCCGTTTTTCGCCGGCGGCTCGGTAGGGTCGAGGCCGCGTGTGCCGTGTACGGCATATAGCTGCTCGGCCATGTCGTACCAGGGCGCGAAATCCCGGTATTTCAGCGGCCATTCGGGAGAAAGTCCGTCGAAGTGTTCAGTGGCTTCGAAGTCGCGTTCGCGCAAGCGGAGCAAAGCGCCGCCGTACATTTTGGTGTTGCCACCGACCCAGTAGTGCTGGTAGGGGGAAAATTCTTTGCCTGCCGCGTCGCGCCACATTTCAGTGGTTTTGTAGCGGCCTTTGGCTACTTCCAGCGGGTCCCAGTTTTCTTTTTCCTTGGGCAGGAAGTCGCCGCGTTCGAGGATGAGGATGCGTTTGCCGGTGGGGGCGAGTTTGTAAGCCAGGGTACCGCCGCCTGCGCCGGTGCCGATGATGATGATGTCGAAATTCATGGTTCCAAAAACGGTTGACGGTGGACGGTTTTGGTCTGCCGTTTATCACTGTTATGTTTGATAGGACAAAGGTGCGGGGGACGCGGAGGGTGGGATGTTACGGGGGTAACAATGGGGAAAATTTGATTTGCAAAGTCTGCCATCGCCGTTACCAGTGGGGTAGCCAGTTGCCTTGCCTCGCCGTATCTTTGCAGAAATCTATCCGATGATTTCCCGCATCCCACACCCTCTCCAATTCCTCTCCTTTTTACCCGCCGGCTCTTCCACCCCCATCGTGGTGCAAAGTGCCGACGGGCGGAAATACCTGGTTAAACTCAAAGGCGGGCAAAGCGGTAGTTATTCCTACCTGAACGAGTGGATCGCGGGCCGCCTCGGCACAGCGCTGGGTTTGCCGGTAAGCGTGCCGGAGACGATCCGGATAGATGAAACGCTGGATACCGTAGGCATTCACGAAGAAGTCAAAGACCTGATCCACAAGAGTTTCGGGCTAAACCTCGCCTTTCCGTTCTTTGAAAACGCCATTCCCTGTTCTGCCAAAACAGCCCGTGCCGAATACGACAATGCGGCGCAAAGGCTGTTCGCCTACGACGTTTTTTTGCAGAATACCGACCGCTCGGCCCAAAACCCGAACCTGCTGGAACTGGATGGCCGCGTCTTTTCTTTCGACTACGAGACCTCTTTTCTGCTCATAGGCATCGTGCAGGGCAAAGATTTTTCGCAGAGCGATTTTGTTTTGCAGGCGTTGCGGGAAAATCCGCTCTTTCACCAGGACTTGAACGCGGTAATCGCGACAGCGTTATTCTCCCGGTTACAAGAAGCGGATATCGCGGGCATCGTGGATTCATTGCCCGCTGAATGGGCTGCGGCAGTTAGACCGGATGTAGCAAATTTGAAAAAGGCGCTGATAAAAGGATTGGCCGATGCAATGGAACAACGTGATCGTTTTGATAATACTTTGCTCGATATCGGAAAAATAATACCTGAAAATGAAGCGGATAAGAAAAAAAGACGAGAGGCAAACCGGGCGAGGTTTGAAGATGGATTGATTCCGATAGAGATATTGGAATGACTTCAGGCCAGTTTCCCCACATCCGCCACGTAGATCTCCTTCCTTCCGTAAAATTTCACCAGCCCTGCTTCTTCCAGGTCGGTGAACAACAGCGATACCGTCTTGCGCGAGGCGCCAATGAGCGCTGCAATATCGCTTTGTGTGATGTCGAGCATGATCTTTACACCGGTGCGGTAGGGCGTACCAATGTCGCGGCACAAATCCTTTAAAAATTCCACAAGTCGCTGGCGGGCATCTTTGAACAGGAGTATCTGGAGGCGGCGTTCAAATTTTTGCATGCGTTCGCCCATACGCTTGGTGATGGTGAGCGAAAAAGGCACAAAATCGCGTACGAGTTCCTGCGCTTTTTCTACCCGGAGTTTGCAGATCATCGTGCGATCGGTAACAGCTTGGGCAAATTCCTTGTAGCGTTGTTGGCCGAACAAAGCCATTTCGCCCAGTATCTCGCCGCGACCGAGGAAGGCGATGACTTGTTCGTTGCCATCGTTGTCATAAAAACCTACTTTTACCCTGCCTTCGGCCACCAGAAATATCTCCCGAACCGGATCGCCCTCCATGAACAGGAAATCCGTTTTGTTGTAACAACTCAACGGATGCGCTTTGATGTGGTCGCTGTATTTGTACGGGCAAAGTATCTCGTACAAATCCACTTCTTCGAAGAACCAGACACTCTTCATGTTAGGGGAATGAATTTGCATTGGGGAGGGGTGAAATTTTTTTCTTTTGTAAAAATTTTCACCCCTCCCCAACGCAAATTCATTTACAAGTTTTGATGGTGAATAAAGGCTTTGAATTTGGTAGAGCTGGAGGAAAAATTGTTTTGGCTTGTTCAAATCGAATCATCCTAATACCCTGCTTGCGAATCGAAACATCTGTTGGTTATTGGCTTGATCAAATCATTCCCCCACCGTCACCCTCCGGGAAAAAACCAGGTCTCCCTTCGAGTGCAAACGTAAGGAGTAAATGCAGTTTTCCCATTCTGCATAAGGGATTCGGTTATCATGGTGATCGAGCGGGTGATGGAACTGCCGGTTGTGGCAGTAGTCGCGAATCTCCAGACGCGGTTCCGCTATTTTGGGGGAGACATGGACGATCAGTTCTTTCGCTTTCGTGTCTACCTGAAATTTTATCAGATCACCTGTAATGCCGCCCCGTTCATGTCCGGGCATGTCGCCGAACAACCAGCGCAAGGCGTGTTCAAATTCGCGCGCCCAAAACCATTCGCTGTGTACGCCATCAGAGTGCAGATCGTAATGCAGGTTTTCTTCTATATGACCTGCTTCGAGCAATGTCTCGTACAGATCGAGCAGATCGGCCACCATATTCCGGCTTTCCTGCTGACCCGCCATGAGTAATATCCTTACGGATAAGTCCGGCTTGCGGTTTTTGACCATTTGATAAACCTCTTTGGAGAACCACAAAGAGGGTGAAAACACACCCGCCATGCCGAATACCTTCGGTTTTTCGACCGCTGCATACAGTGAGATCAGGCCGCCCATGCTGCTGCCCATGATGGCGGTATGTTCTCGTCCCGGTAAAGTGCGCAGGTGTTCGTCCACAAAGGGTTTGAGCGTATCGCACACAAAATCAAGATATTGAGCGCCCTCTCCGCCGCCATGCCGGGCATTTCGCCAGGGAGAATATTCAGCGATGCGATGCTGCCCGCCGTTTTCTATCCCGATGATAATCGGTTGACGGTTGACGGCGGACGATTGAGGGTAGACGGCAGTCACTGTATGATCGCTGTTGAAAGGCATCTGTTCATTTATAAACAGGCGGTTCATCGCCTTGTCAATCCCCCAGGAGCCGAACAGGGCTTCGGGATTATCGAAGAGGTTTTGGCCGTCCTGCATATACACGACCGGATAGCGTCGTTTGGGATCGGTCCAATAATCGGGCGGCAAACAAACCCAGATGCGGCGGCTGCGCTCCAGTTGCGGCATATAAATATCGGGATGGAGCAGCATAATGTTTTCCGGCAGGTCGTATCCCTGCGTTTTTTGATACAGATCCGTCCAGGATTCTATGCGCATCCAGAGCTCATTTTCTGCGGCGCTGATTTTGGCAACGCGGTTGGACAATTCCCTGCCCTCGGCATCGCCTTCGGCAGCCGACCAGTGGCCGCGTGTGATCTTGTATTCGAGTGTATCCAGATCGGCCTGAAAATCAAGACGATAGGAGCCGTCGCCGTTCGGCTGAAAGCGAAAACGTTCGTCGTCCGGCTGCCAGCCATTGACATTGCCGGCGAGGAAAAGCGCCGCGCCGGGTGGGGTTTGGGGTGGAAGAGAATGAAGATGAGCGGTGATTGTTTTCATAATAAAAGAATTGTTTATAAAGGTTGAGGAGGGTTTATGAAGGTTGATAAGAGTTGATAAATCGCGGCGCACTCTACGTTATCAACCTCATCAATTCTTATCAACTTTTATCAACCATTTTATCAATTGCACATAACCCCCACATTCAGCGTCCCTTTGTTCACCCGCCGGATCGTTGCCGGATCGGCATACAGCACCCACCAGTCATCCTGTTGTTCCAGCCGTCCGCAGATCTGTACGCCGTCGCCGGCATATTCGAGGAGCCGGTCGTTGAGGGCTTCACCGTTGGCGCCGGCGAGAAGGTAATATTCGGTTTCGCCGCTGGCGCCGGTCACTTTCAGCATCGGCGCAATACCGCCGGCGAGGCAACGCACTGCGCAGTCGCGGTGCGGTTTCCCCTGGCCCGGGTTCATCACGCCGAGCAGGCATTTCGGGTCGGTGATCTCGCCGCGCAATTGAACGGCGGACGGTAGACGATGGACGGTAGACGGTGGACGGTAGACGGTGGATGGTTTCTCAAACTCTTTCGCTTCTTCTTGAATTTCAATGGATTCTACCTCCATCGCCGTTTTGCCGTCGTTGTAGATCAGAAAGCCGGAGACTTTGACGCCCTTGCCCGCCATAGCTTCAGCGAAGGCGGGCTCCCCCTCTACCCTCCACCCTCCACCCTCTGCCTTTTGAAACCCAAACTTGCCCTTCCCCACCAGCAATATCTTCTGAAAAACCGGGTTCCCTGTCGCATCTTTTCCGCTTTCAATGGTTAGAAACGGAAAAGGGTTTTCGGAAAAAATACCTTCCAACTCTGTTTTTTTCCCGAACTCGAATGTGCCGTTGGAAAAGCCGGTCTGGAAATAAGTGATCAAAATCGCTGTCAGCGGAACGAGTACACACAAACCCGTCACGGATCGTCGGACAACCCTGGCGAACGAAGGCGGCGCTTCCGTCTGCCAGCCGATATAAAATTCTTCTTGCATGGTTTCAGTATTTTGTAGTCGCGTCGGAGACGCGGAGATCGTTTGCACGAGTCGGAGACTCGCGCCAGCCGGACTCGCGCCAGCCGGATCGTTTTTCTTTTATTGCGAAATAACTTCTAATGACTTCCATGACGAGTGGATCGTCGCCGGCGGCCTTGCCGTGCCTTCCGGGTATGGTTGGGGGTTCACATAAACTTTAGTCCCCTCTACCATGACGTCGTAAGTGCAAACCATTTCTTTGAATGGCGGCGGCGATTGGCCGTCTTCCGGGCGGTATTGATAGCCGTGCCAGGGACAGGTGATGCAACCGTCAATGATCTTGCCTTCGCTGAGCGGGCCGTTCTGGTGTTTACAGAGGTTGTGCACGGCTGAGAGTTTGTTGCCGTATTTGAAAAGGGCGATGTTCTCGCTATGAATGATCAGCATTTTGGCGCGGTTGTCGGGTATGTCGGCGACTTCGCAGGCGTACACGAAACCTTGAGGGATATTGGAGATTGGACAGTGGACGCCGGACGGTCGTGCTGCCTGGTCTTTTTTCATTTGTTTCCACGCCGCCACCACGTGCAGGCCGATGACGCTGAACATTCCCAAACCCGTGAGGCCAATCAAAACCGGCGATTTTTCCAACTGTATCACTCCGAGCATGACGTGCATCACGATCATTGCATAGGCCGCATATACACCCATATGAAGGACTTTCCAAGCGGGCGGCGTGAGATTTTTCAGCCAAAAATCGTGGCTTGTCGCGGCCATTAAAAACAAGATAATCAAGGCAAAAAAGCCGAGCGACTGAAAGGGAAAGCGCACCAGCGAGCCGTAGTGGGTGTTGGAAACGAACAATGACACGAGTGGGTCCACATTACCCTGTGTGTGAAATTGCACGATATTAAACACACCATGCGTCAGACCGATCAGGAACATCGTCACGCCTAAATGCCGCCGGTTGTAGAGCAAGGGCAAAAAACGCTTGTCGAGGCGGCACAAGGGTCCGATGCAGAGAATGATGTGCAACATCAGGAAAGCGAGAGTGCCAGTCGCGCGGATGACGAGCGTCTCTGCTGTGACCTGCGGATGCAGTATCGCTTCCAATGCGCCAAACAAGACGAGATAAAGACCGACAAAAGCCAACAGGATCTTGTCGTACACGTTTTTATGCGGCGTCCAGTGAACCGGATCGTAGATGACAGACATATGATTTTGGATTTCAGATTTCAGATTTCGGATTTCGGATTATTCGAATGTTATGGTTCGGATTGTCCGGCCCCGGATTTTATCTTCTAACCGGAGTTGCAACGGCTTGTTGTGGGTGATAAGGGTATCCAGGTCGAAGCGCCAAACGCCGCGTGTGCCGAGCAAACCGAGCACAGTTGCGCCGTCTAACGTCTGCCGTCCATCGCCTGCCGTAACCGTCGTGTTCGGATTTGAAAGCGGTTTCTTGATGAAAATTTCGACTTGTCTGTGTTTACCCGTGCTGTCTTGCCGCAGGTTGATGATAAAATCCCCGGATTCTTTCGATTGCAACATGACAGGCAATGGGGATGGTTGCTCCGGTCGGACGGGTATTTGCCAAGGTTCTCCTGGGATTGCCCATATTGCAGCCATCCAACCAGCGGGGAGCAGGACGGCCAGCGAAAACCAGGCGTAGCGATGGATTTTTCTTAATTGCAGTGTCATTCGATTGCGGATTTCGGATTTCGGATTGCGGATTTCGGATTGCGCCGGAGTTCGTCGGGATGACTTCGGGGATTATCATTACCAAAATGACCGTAATGACTTTTAATGACCATCCTTTAGCCACTTGCGCAACAACACCGGCCACAGCGCTGCACTACCGGGAAATAGCAGGGCGCGGGTTTTCCAGGAGATACCTTTGGCGGCTTCATCGAGTGCAGCAGCGCCGCGCCAAACGAACAGCGCCGCGAAAACGGCGCCTGCCAGCAGGTAGAGATAGAAGACATTGACGAGAAAGCGGATGGTTTCCATTTCAGAAGACATTTGACGATTGGACATTGGACGTTTGACGTTTGACGATTGGACATTGGACGTTTGACGATTGGACATTTGACTGTTGGACATTGGAAATTGGACGCGTGTGTTTTATGCGACATGCTGATCTTCAAAAATCCGGTTTTCAACGATCCAATGTCCAACGTCCAACAGTCCAACGTCCAACAGTCCAACGTCCAACAGTCCAACGTCCAACTGTCCAACGTCCAACTGTCCAACGTCCAATGCCCTATTTTTCAACAGCAATTTCTTTCCCCAAAAAATACCCTATCGTCGTGCGGAGTAAACCGATGACAGCCAGGCTGATGAGTTCGTTCCATTCGGGATGCAGCATGGTGGCGAGAATGTCTGATACGATGTAAAAATCCAGACCCAGCAGGATGTAGTTGCCCACCATCGGGCGGAGGGCCGACACATTTTCGGGCGACATTCCGGAATGGGAATGCATGGCGCGCCATTCGTGGAGCAAAAAGCCCCACATGCCTTTGGCAAATCCGACCAACAGCACTACGGCGCTCAGCAATTCGATGCCGTTGGAAAGGCGTTGCAGGAGGATGAGACGGTAGGTTTCCATGGTTGTTAGTTCATGGTTATTAGTTGTCGGTTCTGCGAACTAAGAACCAACAACCAACAACCATCTCACGCTTGATTGTACAGTTTGATCACCGTCTCCCGCAGGGCGCTGCCCGTTTCGCTCAGGATGAACGCAATGGTATCGGCGGCGGATTCAGGTGTGACCCAATCGCTCATATCGGCGTCGGGCATGGCGGCACGGTTCTGGGGTGTGTCGAGCACGGAGGGTATGACCACGCTGGCGCGGATGTTTTTGAATTTTCCCTGGTCGTTAATGATCTCTGCCAGGCGGAACACCAACGATTTCGATAGGGCGTAGGCCACCTGATTTCTCGCTTCCGCGGGGTTAATGGCCGGTCGCGCGCCGATAAAGATGAACTGCCCGCCGCCTCGCCGCTCGAAGTATTCCATGAGCGGTTTGGCGATGTTGAAAGCGGTGTAAAAATTGAGTTTTAGCATCTTGTCCAATTCGTAACCTGTTGTTTCAGAGAGCGTTCCGGGTTGCCAACCGCCCACGATGCATACAGCCGCTTCCACGGCGGGGTCTTTGGCAACGATGGTTTTTACGTACCCTTCCGATACGGTTTCGTCGGTCAGGTTGAGGAATTGCGTATCAATGTTTTGGGCCATGGCGCTCTCGCTGAACAGGCGGGAATTCTCGCCAAGACCAAGCACAGCGTACACTTTTTGGCCGTCTTGTGCGAAACGTTTTACGACAGCCTGTCCCATGTTGCCGGACGCGCCGGTGACGATGATGGATTTCATCTTGTTGTGGATTTGTTGAACGGTGGATTTGGTTATTGGTAGATTCGGTTATTTGTTCAGGTCAAAATTACTGCACAAAAGTCAGGGTGATTTGTCTTGCGAAAAATTACGCAGGTTACATTTCTGGATTTTTCAGTTCACTTCCTATCCGTGATACCCGCACCGAAACTCCGCCTTCCGGCAAATCCATACCTTCCACACTTTCGCTGCGCCCAACATTCCGATCAAAGGCGCTGTCAGGTAAATCCAAAAGTGCATGAAATTGCCCGCCGCTACCGCCGAAGCAAGCGTCCGCGCGGGATTCATGGACATCCCGGAAAACGGGTCTTCAATTGTAATATACAGCATCACGAGGCAGCCGGCAAAAACGCCCGTGTAGGGTGCTGTTTTTTCAAAATTACTTGAATACAAGACGGTTAGGACAAGCCCGAACGAGATAAGCGCCTCAGCGACGAATGCACCCGCCACTCCCAACATACCCGGTTGGGTTTGCACATAGTTGACTTCCGGCGCGGCAACAAAGGCCGGAAACAGACTTTTGAACAGCAACATGGCCGCAGCTCCGCCAAGGCATTGAAAGAGGATGTACCAAATCGCGTTGCGCCGGTCAATTTTTTTCAGAAACAAAAAAGTGAGCGTAAAAGCGGGATTCATGTGTGCCCCTGAGCGGCGGCCCCAGCCGGAGTAGATCAGTCCGACGGCGGTCAATCCCATTGCCAGGCCCATGAGCAGGCGCCGTACAAACGGATCTTCGATGCCATGTCCCGGCCAACCCGGCAATCCCAGCAAGCCGGCAAAAAAAGTAGCCGAGAGCATAAACATCCCCAGCGCCCAGGCCTCGATGAGGTAGTTGGGCCAGTTGTTTTTAAGTACATGTAGCATTGAATGAGGTTTAACATAGGCACATAGAACACATGGTTTCCCTATAAAATTTCTATGTGCTCTATGTGCCTATGTGTTTTATTTCAAAAGCGTCTTCGCCCAAAAATCATCGCCCTTTGCCATCAGGGTATTTTCAGGTGTCTTTTTGATCTCCTTTTCCCAGTTGGTCAAAGCGTTGGCGTAAAAAGATTTGAAAAACAGGACGTTGCGGCCATTCACGATTTTGTAACACTCCGGATTGATCTCCACCTTTTCGCCGCGCAGGGCCATAGCATGGCCGCACCAACCGCCCCAAACAGGTTCGTATTTGCCGGGATTGGTTTTGAATTCGGCCAGGTTGGCAGCATTGGCGAAGTGATAGACCACGCCGTTGTAGTCAAAAGCCTGGGCCGTACTGCCTTTTTTGGGTCCACCCTTAAAGTATGAGACCGGATCATAGCCGTCTATGGCCACGCGGTTTTTATCGAGGCGGAAGTGTTTGGTGCGCGGATTATCCGATGATTGCGGATGGCGGATTTCGGATTGCAGATTGCCGGAAAGCGTGTCGCCTGTGTATTCGTTCGGTTTGCCGGTTGAATTCAGGGCAGCCGCGATGGCTACGCCGAGGATGACGATGAGTGTAAATTTCATGGTTCTGATGTTTGAAAATGAATGAGTGGATGTTGGACTTTTTGACGTTGGATTTTTTGACAATTGACATTTGACGCATGTTTATTGTCCATTGTCCAACGTCAAAAAATCCAACATCAAAAAATCATGGACTTTATTTCTGAAAAAGGAATTAGCGAATGGCGGCGGCCTTTTTTCTGGCGGCTTTTCAGATCGAGTAAAATTTTCAGGACTGCTCCGACCGACCAGGCCTGATGTACTGTGCCTTTGCCTGCGCGCGGCATTTTCCCATCGAAAATTTCGGAAATGCCGAGGATGCAGTCGTTTTGGTAAAAATGCTTTTTTAAAGGTTCCAGCAATGCAAACACTTCTTTTTGAGCCTTTTCCGACCAGTCATTGACTTTTAAAAATGCCGTGATATACTCGCCGATCAGGAAAGGCCATACAGTGCCCTGGTGATAAGCTGTGTCCCGTTCCCAAGGGCTACCACCATATAGCGGTTTGAAATCCGGATGCTCCGGCGACAGTGTACGCAAACCGTAATCGGTCAGAAGGTGTTGGCGCACGATTTCCACCACGCGCATTTCCGCGTCCTTTTCGAGCAAAGAAAATGGCAGGCTGACGACGTAGATTTGGTTGGGGCGAACAGAAGTATCTGCGGCGGGGTCCGAACTTTCGGGCAGTTGGTCGCTGAATTTGACGACGTCGTTAAGGCTTCCGTTCGGGCGAACGAAGTATTTCTTAAAATGAACCCGCAGCGAATCGCCGATGGCCTGGTATTTTTCATAAGGTTTTCCGAGTGTTCCGGCAAAATACTGGTAAATACGCAACGCATTGAACCACAGTGCCTGAATCTCTACAGGACAACCGTGGCGTGGCGTCACCACATAGTCGCCTATGCGGGCGTCCATCCAGGTGAGTTGTGCCAGACCTTCGCCGCCGGCAAGAAATCCTTCAGGGGTGACGTGGATATTGTAGCGCGTGCCGGCGATGTGATATTCCAGAATATCCTTCAGCGTATCGAGATGCTCCGCGATAAAACTCAAATCCTGAAACTTCTGATGGTATTCGTACAGCGCCACGAATAACCACAGTGTCGCATCAATGGTATTGTATTCCACTGCGTCGCCGGGATTATCGGGGAAGCGGTTGGGCAATATTCCTCTGTTCACCGAGTGAAGAAAGGTTTCGAGGATGGATTTTGAAACCTCCCGTTTGCCGGTGGCGATCGTGAGGCCGCGCATGGCGATCATCGTATCGCGCCCCCAATCGGCAAACCAATGGAAGCCCGCAATGAGAGAGTAGCCGTCCGTGCTGTTGCGCCGCACAATGAACTGCTCTCCCGCCAACATCAAATCCCGTAAAAAAGAATCTCCCTCGTTTTTCGGTGCAATTTGCTCCAAACGCTCCAATTCTTTGATCTTCAGCATTTCCGGGTCGACTTTCGCCATTTTTTCATCGGTGGAAAAAATCAGATGCGCCTTCGCGCCGGGTTTTAGCACGACGTCAATATTGGCGACGGAAAAAGCGTCTTCGCGGTAATCAAGACCGCGCTCCCGTTCGCGGATGTACTCGAGGTTTTTGAACCAGTGGCGGCTCTCCGAAAATTCTCCGGAACTGAAATTGAAATACAAAGGTGGCGCGCCATAATGCGCATAGAGCACATAACAACCATTTTGCGGCCTCATCCAATAATCGTCGAAATTGTTTTCTCTACTCAGTGCATGATAGTCGCGGTGAACGAACAAGGGTGTAAGGCGTAGTTTGAAAGTGGTATCGCCCGTGTTTTGGTATTCTATAATGGTGGTGTTGGAGCCATGTACCATAAACACCGTCTTCAGCAAATGATGGCCGTGCGCTTCGAATTTGACACGTGGCAGTGGTTTCCGTTCAAAAAATTTGAAGTATTGAAAACCCTGCGGATGCAATGCGCCAGGGTATTGATTGCTCGACAAGCCGAAGGCACAATCGCGGTTGAACACGATGCACTCTTCCACTTTCGACACCATGACGGTGCGGGCGGTCGGCGGGTTGAGGGAAGCCACCAGCAAGCCGTGATAACGCCGGGTGTTGGCGCCGATGACGGAGGATGAAGCGTACCCGCCAATGCCGTTGGTCAGCAACCACTCCTTCGAGGTGAGTTCCTGAAAATCGGGATGTGTGTTTTTAAATGAAATCATGGTTAGGGAAAATTTATTGGTTGATAAGGGTTGATAAATGTTGATAAATGTTGATAAATCTGCGGGGTGTACTCTACGTTATCGTCCTTCATCAACCTTTATCAACATTATCCATACACCGTCTTCGGAATCGCGTCTCCGAGCCGGATTTTTCTTCCTTCTTTTTTGTATTTTAAAGTCGAAGGCGCCACGCCCAAATCTTCATCCACCTGAATTTCAGGGAAATACACCTCCAGCCCCATGCGAATGATCGCCAGGTGGTGTACCGCGTGATCGAAAGCGTATTGCAATTCGCGGCCCATGCTCGACATGTACACCGGGCGCTGAACGTGGGCGACAACTTCGTCGGAAAATTCGCTTTCCACATTGAGCCATTGGTGTTCGTCCTGCCGCTTCACGGCGTCGGCGATGTAGTCGAGCACGGCCAATGCGACGCCGGGTTTTTCGCTGATGGCGTGGTTGCGCTTCCGGCCGCTGTAATCCACCCGTGCCGGCAAAACGCCCTCGAACAGGCAGGTATAGAACTCGAGGATGTGCCGGAAGTGTTGCCCGATGGTGCTGCCGTGAAAGAGTGGCAGAGGACGGGTGAACGTGACTTCGTCGAGGCGTTCGAGCAGGCCGGCCATTTGGGCGGCGATGAGGATGGTACCTTGTTTGGCGTTCATAACCTGGTCTTCGTTTTCGTTGACTGTTAATGAATTATGTATCATGCGGAGCGATTTTTTGAATTGAATGAGGCAAAGGTCGGGTGGGGCGGCGGGGTGAAAATTTACCTGGGTTACATTTTGAAAAATTTCACCCCAGCTCCCCGATCAACGCCGCGACCACGCCCGTCCAGCCCGTCTGATGGCTCGCGCCCACGCCCCGCGCCGTGTCGCCGTGGAAATATTCGTAGAACAAAACAAGGTCTTGAAAATGCTGGCTCTCAGCGTAAATCCGTTCGTGGCCGTTCTGGCTCGACTCGCCCGACAGATTCATTGAATCCCTAAAAACGACTCAAAATTGTCGGAGCTGACAACTTCCTGAACAGCCGGGTGATAACTGTCGCCGAAAGTCTTGGGAAACCCCGGCTTTTTTGAAGGACTCCACTTGAACTCCCATGCAAACAACTCGCCGTCCTTTTCTTCGATGTAGTCAATTTCTTGTTGTTGGGCCGTGCGCCAGAAATAACTGTTTGCCCAAACCTGGTGATACCTCAAATACTTCATACGCTCGCCGACCAACCAGTTTTCCCACAAAGCGCCGATGTCTTGACGGATACCGACGGGTTGAAAAGCCGCGATGAGTGCATTTCGGATGCCATTGTCGTAGAAATAAATTTTACGGCTACTCTTCAACTCATTGCGCAGGTTGCGGCTGTATGTGCCCAACCTGAAAATGATAAATACCTGTTCCAGCAGATTGATGTATCGCTCCACCGTCTTGTTGTCAAGCCCTACAAGGCTGCCCAACTCGTTGTACGAAATCAAATTGCCGGTTTGAAAAGCGAGCGCCTGCATTAGCCTGATAAGTTTGTCGGGTTTCAAAATATTCTCCCACAACAAGATGTCTTTGTACAAAAAACTGTCGGTCAGAGTTTTGAGCAATTCTTTCTCTTGGCCTGGGTTGGAAACGATTTCCGGGTAGTATCCATAAACCAGACGTGTGTGGAGTTGCCGCCGCTCTTCCAGCAAGCCGTGATGCAACACCATTTCCTCGAAAGAGACCGGGAAAATCCGGTATTCCCATTTTCGCCCTGTTAGAGGTTCATTCGTGCTGTTGGCTAATTCAAATGACGACGAACCGGTAGCAATGATTTGCACATTCGGGATGTTGTCAACCGCTAATTTTAACTTTAAACCCACGTCTGGAATACGTTGCGCCTCATCAAGGACGACGTAACGCCGCCCCGCAAACAAATGGCGCAAACGGCTTGATGTCACATTGTCGAAAAGCGCCTGCACGTCGGGTTCATCTCCGTTGAGCCACAAGGCATCCGCATCAGCGGCAAATATTTTTTTCAACAATGTAGTCTTGCCGAGTTGCCGCGCGCCAAAAAGCAAAATGGCTTTTTTCGTGCCCAATTTGCTTTTGATTTGTTCTTCCAAAATTCGATTTATCATTTTTTCGAGAAAAGTTTCCCAAAAATACATAATATTTTAGGAATTCAATCCAGAAAAATAATTTTTCTGGTCACCCCAACTCCCCGATCAACGCCGCGACCACGCCCGTCCAGCCCGTCTGATGGCTCGCGCCCACGCCCCGCGCCGTGTCGCCGTGGAAATATTCGTAGAACAAAACAAGGTCTTGAAAATGCGGATTTTCCGCGTAAATCCGGCTGGCGCGAGACTCCGTCTCGTGCCAGTGCCCGTTCACAGGCCGCCGGCCGTTTTCGTCTTTTTCAAAAATCGAGATCAATCGCCGCGACAAAGCGTCGGCCACTTCCGACAGGCACATTTGACGGCCGCTGCCCGTCGGAAATTCGACGGTGTATTCAGTGTCGTAGAACTTTCCATACTCGCGTAAAGCCTTGATCAACAGGTAATTCATCGGCATCCAGACGGGGCCGCGCCAGTTGGAGTTGCCGCCGAAAAGGCCGGTACTGCTTTCGCCCGGCTCGTAGCGGAGACCGAACTCCTGCCCGGCGATGCGCACCGAGTAGCCGTTTTCATGCACTTTTGAAATAGAACGGATACCGCCGGGGGAAAGAAATTCATTTTCATCCAGCATGGCGTGGAGCAGGCGGCTCAGGCGCTCTTGCGGAATGAGTGAGAGTAGGATATCGCCGTTCACGGGGTCTTCGTCCAGCACGAGGTAGTCGCCGTTGTCGGTACGGTATTGCTGGAACCAGCGCAGGCGGCGGGTGAAGTCAGGCAGTTTTTCCAGTTTTTCTTTTGGTAGCACATAAGCCGCGAAAAGAGTGCTCAATCCCACCAACGACCTCACTTTCAACGGAATATATTCGCCGTTCGGCAAGCCGAGTATGTCATAGAAAAAACCTTCCATTTCGTCCCAGGCCCCCGTCCAGTCGTGGCCGATGCGGTTGAGGCTTTCGGCGATGTAGATGAAATGCTCGAAGAATTTGGTCGCCACATCCTCGAAAGTCGGGTCGTGCTGGGCGATTTCGAGCGCCATTTCGAGCATGTTCAGGCAGTACATGCCCATCCACGCAGTGCCGTCGGCTTGTTCGAGGTAGCCGCCGCCGGGGATTTGATTCGAGCGGTCGAATACGCCGATATTGTCCAGGCCGAGAAAGCCTCCCTCGAACACGTTGTTGCCTTTGTGGTCTTTGCGGTTGACCCACCAGGTGAAGTTGATGAGCAGTTTTTGGAAGACTTTTTTCAGAAAATCCACGTCTCCAGCCCCCCCCTGCCCCCCCATGAGGGGGGGAGTTCGCATTGCTTTATCCATTTTATAGACCTGCAAACACGACCAGGTGTGCACGGGCGGGTTCACGTCGCCGAAAGCCCATTCGTAGGCGGGCAACTGGCCGCTGGGGTGCATGTACCATTCGCGCAGGAACAGAATTAGTTGATTCTTAGCGAATTCCGCATCCACCATAGCGAGCGGGACACAGTGGAAAGCCAGGTCCCAGGCCGCATACCAGGGGTATTCCCACTTGTCGGGCATGGAGATGATGTCCTCGTTGTTGAGCGTGCGCCAGTGGGCATTGCGCCCCGTTTTGCGGCTTTCGGGCGGTGGTATCTGGCCGGGGTCGCCGTCGAGCCATCGCGGCATGTCAATGTTAAAATACTGCTTCGACCAGAGCATGCCGGCGAGAGCCTGGCGCTGGATTTCAAGTTGTTGGTTTCTGGTTTCTGGTTTCTGGTTTCTGGTTTCTGGCAATTTTTCGTAAAAGAAGTCCGCTTCTTTTTTCCGTTCCGTGAAAATGTTATCGAAATCTTTCCCGAATGGCGTTTTCAAAGCCTGTTTGGAAAGGCGGAATTGAAAGGATGTATTGCTGCCGCCATCCACTTTTACCCGGTACATCGGGGCGAACTTGGTTCCTTCGGTTTTGCCTTCCAGGAAGCCGAAGTTGTTGTTGATCACGGCTGTATGAAAAGCGTCTTTCACGAAAGGCGAATCGTTCGGCTGGTTCCAGAGCCGCTCGCGGTTGGTTTCGTTTTCGGTAAAAAGCAGGCGGTCGGGGGTGTGGAAGTAAAAGTGGTAGTCGCCGAGTTTTTCGTGGTAAAGCGAAACGAGGCCGTAGTCGTCCGACGGCTTTAAGCCGTCGAACGACTGGCGAATGCACGGTTTCTCCTTCATCAGCCCGAACGACCACAGGTTGCGAAACCATAGCGTGGGCAGCAGCCACAGTTCGGCGCTTTCTGCGCCGCGGTTGTGGGCGGTGATCTTGATCAAGAGGTCGTCTTCGTCCCCTTTGGCGTATTCGGTGAACACGTCCCAATATTTGTTTTCATCAAAAATGCCCGTGTCGAGCAGTTCGTATTCTGGCTGTTCGCGTCCGCGCCAGGCGTTTTCGCGTACCAATTCGGCATAAGGAAATTCCGCCTGCGGGTACTTGTACAGGTGTTTCATGTACGTGTGCGTGGGCGTGTTGTCGAGGTAGAAATAGAGTTCCTTCACGTCCTCGCCGTGATTGCCTTCGCTGCCGGTAAGACCGAAGAGCCGCTCTTTGAGAATGGGATCTTTGCCATTCCAGAGGGCGACGGCGAAGCAAAGGCGCTGCCATTCGTCGCTGATGCCCGCGATACCGTCTTCACCCCAGCGATAGACGCGCGAACGGGCGTGGTCGTGGGGGAAAAAATCCCAGGCCGTGCCGCCGGACGAGTAGTCTTCGCGGACAGTGCCCCACTGGCGTTCAGAGAGATAGGGCCCCCATTGGAGCCAGTTTTTTATGCCGGAATAGTGTTCTTTCAAACGGGTTGATTCGGGATTGATGATTGCGGATTTGGGATTGCGGATTTCGGATTTGGGTTGGGCGACGATATTTTTCATTGTCTCGTTTTTTAAATTTGACGAGGCAAAGGTGGCGGTGCGGTTGAGAGCGGAAGTTTACGGAGGTAACATTTGGGGAAAAACTCCATTTTTGCCCAATGCAAACCGCCCTTTCTCACCTCCAAACCTCCGTCCGCCAAATCCTCCCGCTCGAAGGCGAAGCATGGGACGATTTTGCCGGCATCTGGTCGCCGTTCGAGGCAAAACGAAAGGTCATCCTGACCGCTGAAGGCGACACGGAGAAATACGTCTATTTCGTGCTGGAAGGCGTGCAACGCGCCTACGCGTTGAGCGACGACGGGCGCGAGGCGACGCTGGTGTTCACCTATCCCTATTCGTTTTCCGGCGTGGCCGATTCGTTTTTGTTGCAGCAGCCGTCGCGTTATTTTTTTGAAACGCTCACGCCGAGCGTGTTTTTACGGGCTTCTTTTCGGCAGTTGGACGAAGTGATGTTAAAACACCATGCTGTCGAGCGAATGTTGCGGCTGGCAATCAGCCACACGCTGGCAGGTGTGCTGGTGCGGCAAATCGAATTGCAGTCTTTCACCGCCGAGCAACGCTTCCGGGCTTTGATGAAACGTAGCCCACATATCCTGCAACTGGTGCCGCACAAGTATCTGGCGAGTTATCTCGGCATGGACGCGACGAATTTCAGCAAGTTTTTAGGGAGTGTGCGTCTTTGAAAATCTTGGTTTTTACCAAGAACCACCTCGACCTGAGGCCGGACTTTTGTGCCATCAAAAACAAAACCCGGCACATGAATACGTCCTGGATCAATCGCGACCTATACCCTTTCAAATCTCATTTCGCAGAAATTGACGGCCACCGGATGCATTACCTGGAGGAAGGCGAAGGCATCCCGATCCTGTTCTCGCACGGCACGCCCGAATGGTCGTTCGGCTGGCGCGACCTCGTGAAAGGATTGCGCGACCAGTATCGTTGTATCGCTCCCGACCACTTAGGCTTCGGCCTTTCCGATAAACCGACCGGCGCCGATTATTCGGTGCGGGCGCACGCAGCGCGTTTGGAAAAATTCATCGAACAACTCCAACTGCCTGATTTTTACATCGTCGCCAACGATTTCGGGCTCTCCATTTCGCTTGCTTATGCCATTAATCACCCCGAACGGGTGCGGAAGATCAGCATCTTTAACGGCTGGATGTGGCCGCTCAGCAACGACCCGCACTATGCCAGCCCCGCAAAAGTGATGCGCAGCTGGCTGGGGCGTGTGCTGTACAAGCAGTTCAATTTCCCGGTCAACGTCGTCATGCCCGCCGCCTTCGGCGACAAGCGGAAACTGAGCAAAGAAGCACACCACCACTACAAAATGGCTTTGCCCGACCCCGCTTCCCGCACGGCGGCCTACGCTTTCGCCCACGAACTGCTCGACGCCGAAACCTTCTGGGCCGATCTCTGGCAACGCCGCGACCGCATTGACGGCAAGCCTTTTCTGGTGTTTTGGGGCATGAAAGACGCCTTCGTGCCGCCGTACGAGTTGGAAAAATGGGAAAAAGCCCTGCCCTATGCCCGCATCGTCCGCCTCGAAAATGCAGGCCATTTTGCCCAGGAAGAGGAACCGGAAAGGATGGTTGCCGAATTGAAACGCTTTTTTTACGACCATAATCCCACCGGTAATCCCACCGATAATCCCACCGGTAATCCCACCGATAATCCCACTGGTAATCCCACCGATAATCCCACTGGTAATCCCACCGATAAATCGGTGGGCTGAGTTCCAAGTCCGGAGGACTTTCCTTCTCAACCCACCGGTTCATCGGTGGGAAAAAAAACACCAATCATGTACAACACAACACAATTGCTCGAAACCCTGCACCAGCAAACCGAAACAATCCTCCAAAAAGCCATCGCCGAATGGCAGATGCTGCCACCGGATGCGTTGGCGCGCGTCTCCGACTCGGGCCCGAGCGGCGCATGGAGCGCAGCCCAATGCCTCGAACACCTGAACATCTACGGGCGCTATTACCTGCCGGCCATCGAAAAGGCTATTGAGGAAGCGAAGCGGAAAAACAGTCGCCGCTCGCACGGGTCTCTGACTCGTGCGCAAGAATTTCGCCCCGGCTGGCTCGGCGATTATTTCACCAAACTCATGCGCCCGAAAGCCGACGGCCAGTTAAAATCAAAAATGAAAGCGCCGAAGAACGCTGTGCCTTCTTCCAACCCCGACCCTCGCGCCATGCTTGCGGAGTTTATTGACCAACAGGAGAAATTACTGCAACTGCTTGCTGCTGCCGGCGATGTCAACCTGAATCAAATTCGTGTACCCATCTCCATCGCGCCGTGGATCCGGCTGAAATTGGGCGATACTTTTCTTTTCCTCGTGGCGCACCTCGAACGGCACGTGTTGCAGGCGGAGCGGGCGATGGGAGTGGCAGAGCAACGCAATAAGTTGGTACGGGTTGACGAAAATTGAGAAAAGTGGAGGATCAACCTGATAGACACTGATCAACTTTTGTCTACCATTTCTCAATTCACACCGCTTTTCCCGTCATTCTTCCCGCTGATTCCGGCAGTCGTCCACGCTTTTTTTCAATGCCATGCGGACCGGGAGCACATTTGCCTTAACAAAAACAACAAACACATTTTTTCACCAAAAACAAACGCTTAAGCTATGAAAATGAGCATTTTGAAATCAGGTCTTCTGTTGCTGGCTCTTTTTGCCACCGCTATGTTTACCTCCTGTGAAAAAGACGACGACCCCGCAGAGGAACTGAAAGAACAAATCGCGGGCATTTGGGATGTTACTTCGTTCAAAGTCGCCGGACTGGAATACATGAACACCGTGATTGAATCGGGCTCCATCGAGTACAAAACGTATTCCGGCGCACAGGGCGATTTCACGCAAACCGTGAAATATCTGGATGAAGACCCGGAAGAAAACATCGCAGGCAAATACGAAGTGCTCGACGGCGCCTCGGTCAAAATGACTGCCGATGGCGAATCGTACACGCTGAAGGTCACCGTGACCGGCGACAACCTCCAACTCGAAGGCGAACAGGACGGCGCGCCGCTGGTCATCAAAGCCAAACGCCGGGATGAAAACGCCATCAGCGATTTGAAAGCAAAAATCGCAGGCACCTGGGATTTTACCTCGTACAAAGTCGGCGGTACGGAATTCATGAATTCGCAGATAGAGTCCGGTTCGCTGCGTTACGACGCTTTCACCGGCGCACAAGGCGACTTCCTGCAAAAGTTGAAATACGCCGACGGTAGCCCTGAAGAAGCCATCGAAGGCCAATACGAGATTGTGGACGGCCAAAGGGTGAAGATGACGGCCAATGATGAAACATACATTTTCCGGATCACTATCGCCGGTGAAAAGGCCGAGTTAGAGGGTGTGCAGGACGGTCTTTCGGTGGTGATAAAAGCCGATAAACGGAACTGATATGTATGCGGACAATGGATTTTTGACACGGGACATTTTACCCTGACAACCTGCCATTTGGTCAAATGTCCCATGTCAAAAATCCAATGTCCATGTACTTACAATCAGATTTATTGAAAAATGGAGGTGACATCCCGACGGGTGCCGCCTCTTTTTATTTTTCTGAACCCTGTCCCCGGCGTTTTGTTTTTCTCGCCAAATGAAACAAACACTACTCTTGCCTGACGATGCCGACCGCATCGTCCAAATGGCCTGGGAAGACCGCACTCCCTTCGAGGCGATTAAACATCAATTTGGACTGACGGAAAAAGAAGTCATCCAACTCATGCGCCGCGAACTCAAACGCAGTAGTTTCGATCGCTGGCGCAAGCGCGTACACGGTCGCACCACCAAACACCTCGCTCTGCGCTTTGAAAAACGCCGTCGCATCGGGTTCGGTCGTGTTCATCAGCACTGTTGCCGTATCGCAGGGCATGAATTTTCACAGCTCCATCAGCATGGCCAAAGGCGCCGTTGAAGGTCTCACGCGCGCCTTAGCCGCCGAACTCGCACCCTCTATCCGGGTGAACGCCGTCGCGCCCTCACTCACTGATTCGCCCTTGGCCAACAGGCTTATCAATTCGCCTGAAAAATTAGACGCCAGCAACAAACGCCACCCGCTCCGCCGCATCGGTCAGCCCGATGACGTGGCGCAGGCAATTCATTTTTTGCTCGGCGAACAAGCAGCCTGGATCACCGGCGTGATTCTGCCGGTTGACGGCGGTATGGCTTCGGTACGGATGCTGTAATTGATTATAGGCCAATCCGTTACCCTCGTTTCCCACACTAACTTTTTGGGCGGTATCCCGTCATTGAGCGGGCGAAAGGGTTTTTGGCGGTAGATGATGTTGACGTTGGAAGGGTTCTGAACCCTTCCAACGTTAACGGTAATTCATCGGGCAACTTTCGGCATTCAGCAAACCAAAATTTGCCAAATGATTGATGGTGAAACATATTTGCGCGACAAATGATTGCAGCATTCGATGGTTCACCGCATCTCCACACGGAACAAACTGTTGCTGGCCTTCGGCCTGAATGCCTTCTTTTATCCGGTGGTGTTGTACGTCAACTTAGACGGGGCGAACCGGCAACTGGCGGCCATTTTCGGGGAAATATTTCCGATCGTGCTTTCAGAATACGTTGTGGGTGCGCTGATCATATTCGGTTGGTTGTTTCTGGCAGAACGGATACACGAACAGTTCGAGCGCTGGTTCGGGGAAGAGATCATCAGCGAGGGCGGTATTTTACCCAATGTGGCTGCTGTGGTCACGTTTGCCGCAGCCAATGTGGTCATCAACCGTTCGGGCCTCTTTTTCATCTACTGGTTACAAACGCAAATACTGGAAAAACCCGATTTTTCTATTCTGGAGGAAACCGAATACGCGCGGATGGCGATCCGGTTCAACTATGTGAATTATGTCATCATGTCGCTGTTCGTCTATTACCTGCTGACACACCGTCGCATCATGCAGCGCATGGGCGAGGCGACACTCCGGGCCGAAAAAGCGCAAAAAGAACGCGTCGAATCGCAATACGCATTGTTGCGCAGTCGCGTGAATCCCCATTTTCTGTTCAACAGCCTGAGCACCTTGTCATCACTGGTGCAGGTGGACGGCGACAAATCGGAGCGTTTCATTGACCGACTCTCCAAAGCCTATCGCTATATGCTGGAAAATCGCGACCGGCAGACCGTACCGCTGCGGGCCGAACTCGATTTTTTACAATCTTATGCTTTTTTATTGGAAACCCGTTTCGGCGACAAATTCCGCATCGAAACTGAATTGCCCGATGGGGTGATCGAACGCGCACAGGTCGTGCCGCTCACGTTGCAAGTGTTGGTGGACAGGGCGCTGAAAACGAACCGGATGTCGGCAAAATCGCCGCTGGTGGTAAAAATCAGGGCGACGGAGGACGGATTGCGGGTGGAAAACAACCGTCAGCCCCGCCTCGAACCCGATCATACCATCGGCGATTGCGACTGGGGTATTTTTGAAAGCTGCTACCTTATGCTCAGCCCCAACGGACAACGGACGCGTGAAACGACGGACGCTAAAAGCTGGGTAGTTCATATTCCGCTGATTGAAAATGAGGGGCAAAGTTCATCTGTTCCTCAAACCGCATCCACCCGCCACCCTTATTCACCAAAAGGAGCCGGATCATGAACAAAAAAATAGCTGCCCGACGCAAATGGCTCATGGCAACCGGTCTGATGCTGGTGTTCATGCCGCTTGGCATTTATGTCGGCAGCGATGATCACGGTTGGGCAGCGTTGTCCGGACGGATATTTCCCGATTTTACGATACAATTTGCAGTGAGCACGGCGATCACCTATGTCTGGATCAGTTTTGCCGAGTGGATACAAAAAAGCCTGCGCCGTTACTTGGGCGATTTTATACTCCGGGCGGGTCTCTTGTGGTCGAATATACTGGCCGGACTGCTGTTTTTTGTCGTCAGCATGGCTGGAATTGTTATGGTGCTGGAAGCCACGGAATCGCTGTTTTATGGCGCCATGGAAATGAAATATCCCATAAAAGACCTGGAGCATGCCAGCCGGGCCATATACGGTCAGTTTGCTACCTTATCGCTATGCGTTTATGTACTCATTGCCAACCGGCATATTATGGATCATATGGAAGAAGTACAAGTGAAAGCCGAGCAATTGGAAAAAGAAAACCTGCTGTCGCAATTCAGCGCACTGAAAAGCCAGGTGAATCCCCATTTTCTGTTCAACAGCCTGAGCATCCTGTCGTCGCTGGTGAAAAAAGACCCTGAGCTGTCGGAGCAATTCATTGACCGGCTCTCCAGGGCATATCGCTATATTCTGGAACAGCACGAAACCGATGTTGTGTCGTTGACAACAGAACTGGAGTTTCTCCAGTCGTACACATTTTTACTGCAGACGCGGTTTAAAAACAAGTTTGAAGTACGGGTCCAATTGGCTCAAAAAACTGCCGAAACCAGCAAAATACCCCCGCTGACCCTCCAGATACTGGTAGAAAATGCCGTGAAACACAACCGGATGTCGGAACGCGAACCCCTGATCATCCATATCGAACGCGATGGCGACCTGCTCACTGTGCGCAATAAGTTTCATCCGCGCGGAGAAGAAGTGAGTTCCACCGGGCTGGGACTTCAAAACATCATCAATCGCTATAACTTGCTTACCGACCGGTCTGTATGGGCCGGAGAACGGGAGGACGAGTTCGTGGTGAAAGTGCCGCTATTGACCTGATACGGAATGAACATGAATAAACTATACATCCTGTTAATCCTTTTTGGCGGACCGGTGCGCCTGGCGGCACAAACCAACGTGGACAGCCTCTGGCATTTGTGGAGCGAAACGTCCAATCAGGATACCGTTCGCCTGAAAGCCATTCAAGATCTGGCCTGGAGCTATATCTACAGCAACCCCGATTCGACCGCGTTGCTGGCACAAATGGAGTTGGAACTTGCCTGGAAGATCAACAGCAAAAAATGGCAGGGGAAAGCCCTGAACGTACTGGGGGGAAGCCACCACGTAAAAGGCGAGTATGTAGCGGCACTCAACGAATATAAAAAAGCCCTGACCGCCCTGCTGGAAGCGGGTGAGTTGAAAAGTGCGGGCGCATTGTACAACAACATCGGGCTGATCTACCGCGAACGGGGCAATAACTCCAAAGCGATCGAATTCTACCAAAAACACCTCGAGATCGGAGAAAGACTGAAAGATAACGGCATATTGTCTTCGGCCAACAACAACCTCGGTACCGTTTACAGCGACCTGGGCAATTATCCCAAAGCGCTGGAATACTATGAAAAAGGCCTGCAACTGGCGGAAAAAGCAAGCGACAAATCGGGCATAGCCATTGGGCACAACAACATCGGCTCCGTGTATATGATCGAGAAGAAAATCCCCCAGGCCATCGAACAATACCAAAAAAGCCTCGTAATCCGCAAAGAATTGGACGACCAGCGCGGCATTGCCCTCGTATACGGCAATATCGGCCTGGTGCATAGAGATCAAAAAGACTACCCGAAAGCCCTCGAATATTTCCGGAAAGCGTTGGAGATTCAGGAGAAATTAGGCGACAAGCCCGGCCTTGCTTCATCTTATTTCAACCTCGGCAGCACCTTCAATGAGCAAAATGAATTTGCGAAAGCGGCGGAATGGTGCGCCCGGGGGTTGGCCATCAGTGAACAAATTGACGCGTTGCGCCCCGCACGCAACGTCTGCAATTGTCTCTACGAAGCGTACAAGGGCATGGGACAAAGCGACAAAGCATTGGTGTGGCACGAACGGTATATAACCCTGAACGACAGCCTGCAAAAGGAGGAGGCAACCCAACGGCTGGAACAAATGGAGTTCGCCAAACAGGTGCTGGCCGACAGTCTCGGCCAGGAGGAGGAAAAATTGAAAATGGAGATGGCCTACCAAAGTGAGGTGCGCAAACGGGACAGGATCACGAACATTCTGCTCGTGTCGGGGTTGGCCTTGCTGGCATTGGCGGTGGGATCCTGGAGCCGGATGTTGTATTTCAGGAAATACTCGGAAATGTTCCAGCACAAAGCCGAAAACCTTGAGAAACAACAACTTTTGAATGAAATTGCCTTGCTCCGGACACAGGTCAATCCGCATTTTCTGTTCAATAGCCTGAGTATATTATCATCGCTGGTGCGCACGAATCCCGACTTGTCGGAACAGTTCATTGACCAGCTTTCGCGTTCGTATCGCTATGTTCTGGAACAAAAGGAACAATCGCTGGTCACGCTGCGCACCGAACTCGAATTCATTCGATCCTATTGCTTTCTGTTAAAAATCAGGTTTGAAAGCAAATTTGACATGCGGTTTGACCTTCCGGATCCGCTGCTGGATAGATATAAAATAGCCCCTTTAACGCTTCAGCTCCTGGTTGAGAACGCCGTGAAACACAACCGGATGTCGCTCAAAGAGCCGCTTGTGGTAACGGGTTCATTTGAGAATGAGACCCTCGTGGTTAAAAACAAGCTCCAGCCGCGTTCGACGCATGCTGCTTCCACGGGCCTTGGCCTGCAAAACATCATCAACCGCTACGCCCTGCTCACCAACCGCCTTGTGTGGGCAGGCGAAAGGGAGAATGAGTTCGTGGTAAAAATTCCTTTGCTTTAATTGGTTGATAAAAAATTGCTTATGAAGAAGATACTCCCGGTTTGGCCCGGTCTCGGGCGTTGCTTGCCAGGCTTTCAAAGCTTGGGCATTGCCTGTGCTTTAATGACGGTCCTGATGATGAACGCACCGCTCGACGCTCAGCAATGGCAGCAGGTCAACGAACTGCCTGCCGGACAGATGTCGGCTCTTTTTGTAAAGGGCGATACCCTTTTTGTTGCCGGTTTGAATAAGCTATATTTCACCTACGACGGTGGCGACACCTGGGACAGTTCGGCGGTCATCAGCCCGACGCTCGACATTATCTCCGCAGTGCGCTACAGCCAGGGGCGCCTGTACGTCGGAACGGAGTTTGAAGGCGTGTACACCAGCGCCAATGGCGGACAGAGCTGGCAAACCGACAACAACGGACTCGCCGGCCTTGGAGCCACCAATATTTCGAGCCTTGCGATCCGCGGCGACAGCCTGTATGCGGGCACTTACGGGGCAAAGGTTTTTGTCAAAAAAATCTCCACCAACAGCAACTGGAGCGCTTACAACACCGGTATGCCCTGGGGGAATGTCGAGAGCCTGACCAACATTGACGGGCGTTTGTTCGCAGGGTCGGGCGGAAATGCGACCGTCTCGGTGCAGGAGTCCCCCGGACACACCTGGACGGAAATGCTTTTCGCCCAATTCAGCGGCGAAATGAATTCCTTTCTCGGCGTCGTGCGGCAGGGTGACGTTTTGCTGGCCGCCGGAAATTCAGGATTGTACAGAAGCGCCGATGATGGCGCCAACTGGACGCCTTACAATCCGGGCACGGGCTTTTTAGGCTCGGCACATTTCGTTGTCGCCGGCGACCGCGTCATCGCCAATCTGGCCAAACCGGTTGGATTGACATTTCTACAATATACCGACGATTACGGACAGAACTGGCAGCACTTCGAACCGCCCATTACCGGCTCTTATGGCTTCGATATCGCACTGTGCAACGGCAAACTCTATTCAGCGCGCAGCAATGGCCTCTGGCGCATCTCACTGACGACCCGTGTTGACGATCCTGCCGGCGAAAAGCCCGAACCCGGTCAGAATTTTCCGAACCCCTTTTCAGGCAGCACGACGATTCCCGTAACGCTGACCCAACAAACCTGGATGGAATTATCTGTTTTCGACGCTGGAGGTGCGTACATTCGCACGATTTGGCGGGGCGAAAAACCGGCCGGAGCACATCAGATTGAATTTTATGCCGGCGATTTACCGCCGGGCATTTATGTCTGCAGGCTGATGACGGAAACGGGTGTCGCCTCACGACTGATGACGATTGCCCGGTAGCCAAAGGGGCGTCTCATTAGTCGGTAGTTTACAAACTTATGAGTCAGCCTCTTGAATCTCCGATATTCCGGAACAAACCAACTTTAGCGAACAACCAACTCATGCGTCAACTTTATGTCCTGTGTTTCTGGTTTGGCTTAGCCAATATTTCAACCGCTCAAAGCAAGACAGATAGTCTGTGGGCAATATGGAGCGACCCCCGGCAAGCCGACACAGTGCGCCTGGAAGCCATACAAGAGTTGGCGTGGAGTCTGTTTTATAAAAATCCTGATTCAACTGCGCTGTTAGCGCAAATGGAATTCGAGTTTGCCGATAAGGTCAACAACAAAAAATGGCAGGGAACTGCCCTGAATATGCTGGGTGGGACGTATCACATGAAAGGGGATTTCATGCCGGCGCTCAACGAATACAAAAAAGCACTGAACGCATTTATGGATGCAAATGAGCTGAAAGATGCGGCCGCCGTCTATAACAACATGGGTATGATTTACAGGGCGCAAGGCAACACGGCCAGGGCACTCGAATTCTACGAAAAATATCTGGATATTGGGGGGAAGTTGCAAAACACCAGCATCCTTGCCACTGCCCACAACAACCTTGGCAACCTTTACAGAGACCTGAAAAACTATGCCAAAGCCCTGGAATATTACGAGCGTGGGCTGCAATTTGCGGAAAAAAAGGACAACAAAGCGAGCATAGCCGTTGGCTATAACAATATCGGCTCCATATATTATGTCCAGAAAAAATACCCCCAAGCCCTTGAATATTACGGGAAAAGTATCGAAATCCGCCAGGGAATGGGCGATCAGCGCGGCCTGGCGAGTGTGTTCAACAATATCGGTCTGTTGTACAAGGAACAAAAAGACTTTGGAAAAGCCCTCGAATACAACCAGAAAGCGATGGAAATCCGGGAAAAATTGAGCGACAAGGCTGGTCTTGCCGAATCATATTTCCAGATGGGAGAAACATTTGCAGCAAAAAAGGATTTTGCAAAAGCTACCACCTGGTGCACTAAAAGTCTCATTGTAAGTGAACAAATCGGCGCTTTGGACGATGAGCTCGACGCCTGCCAATGCCTTTACCACGCTTACAAAGGCATGGGGCAAAGCGAAAAAGCGCTGGCTTGGCACGAACGATTTGTGCTGCTCAACGACAGCCTCCAAAAAGCAGAAACGGAAAAAAGACTGGAACAAATGGAGTTTGCCAAACAGGTGCTGGCCGACAGTCTCGGCCAGGAAGAAGAAAAACTGAAAATGGAAATGGCATACCGGAGCGAAGTGCGTAAAAGAGACAAGGTAACGAACTTCCTGCTCGTGTCAGGTTTGGTCGTGCTCGCCCTTGCAGTAGGGTTCTGGAGCCGGATGTTGTATTTCAGGAAATACTCCGAAATGTTCCAGCACAAAGCCGAAAATCTTGAAAAACAACAGTTGCTCAATGAAATCGCTCTCTTAAAAACCCAGGTGAACCCCCATTTTTTGTTCAACAGCCTGAGTATACTCTCGTCGCTGGTGCGCGTGAATCCCGACCTGTCGGAGCAGTTTATTGACCAGCTCTCGCGCTCCTATCGCTACATTTTGGAGCAAAAAGAGCAGTCGTTGGTAAGCCTGCGCACCGAACTTGAGTTCATCCAATCATACGCTTTTTTACTGAAAATCAGGTTTGAAAAAAAGTTTGACCTGCGTTTCAACTTGCCGGACGACACTCTGGATCAATACAAAATCGCTCCGCTGACCCTTCAGCTTTTGGTCGAAAACGCTGTGAAACACAACCGGATGTCGCTCAGGGAGCCGCTCGTCGTGGAAGTATTTATGGGAAGCGACCAAACTTTGATCGTCAAAAATCGCTTGCAACTGCGCCCTACGCCGGCAGGATCCACCGGACTTGGTTTGCAAAACATCATCAACCGCTACGCCCTGCTCACCGACCGCCCGGTTTGGGCGGGCGAGCAGGATGGTGCGTTCGTAGTGAAATTGCCACTGCTTTTGGTGTGAATCTGGCACCTTACTCCAACCAACGTCATTTTTGGCCCCTATTCACATTGACCACATTATCACATTGACCACATTATCAAAATTGCACAATAAAAAATGAATGTTATCATCATCGAAGATGAAAACCTCACCGCCCAGCGGCTGGAGGGAATGTTAAAAAAATGCGATTCCAGCATCCATGTATTGGCCACCCTGCCCTCTGTAGCGGAATCGGTAGACTGGCTGCGCAAACACGATGCGCCCGATCTCGTGTTCATGGACATCCACCTGGAGGATGACCTTTGTTTCAAAATTTTTGAACTCGCCCCGCTTACGTCGCCGGTCATATTTACGACCGCCTACGACGAATACATGATCAAAGCATTTAAAGTCAATAGCATTGACTATTTGCTGAAGCCGGTGAACCTCGTCGAGCTGATGGCGGCTCTGGACAAGTTCAAAGCCCTGCGGGAACAGTTTTCCAAACCCGATTTCGACACCCTGCTCCAGTACATCGGCCAACGCGCGCCGGAATACAAATCGCGCTTTATGATCACGGTGGGCAATAAGATCCGCAGCATCGAAACGTCGGACATCGCCTACTTTTATTCCGATGAAAAGATCACTTTTATGGTCACGAAAGAAGGCCAGCACCTGCCCATTGATTTCAGTCTCGACAAACTGACTTCGCTGCTCGATCCCCAGCAATTTTTCCGCATCAGCCGCCAGTACCTCGTCGGGTTTTCGGCAATACAGGCAGCCCTGACCCATTTCAAAGGCAAACTCAAGCTCGAACTCGCACCCAAAGCCAAACAAGACGTGTTCGTCAGCGGCGACCGGATGACGGATTTTAAAGATTGGCTGGGGAGGTGAAGGAGTGTTTGAGTGTTTGAGTGTTTGAGTGTTTGAGTACTCAAACACTCAAACACTCAAACACTCAAACACTCATGAAACAATACATTGCCCACATTGCTCTCGTCGTTCGCGACTACGACGAGGCCATCCGGTTCTATACCGAAAAACTCAACTTTATCCTCGTCGAGGACACTCCTCTGAGCGAGACCAAACGTTGGGTATTGGTGGCGCCGCCGGGCTCGACGGAATGCCGTCTGTTGCTGGCCAAAGCCGCCAATGCCGAACAACAAACCCGCGTGGGCAACCAGACCGGCGGCCGGGTGTTCCTTTTTCTGTATACCGACGATTTCCGGCGCGATTATCACCGGATGCTCGAACAGGGCATTCGTTTTGTACGTCCGCCGGCAGAAGAGCCGTACGGTACGGTGGCCGTTTTTGAAGATCTGTACGGGAATTTGTGGGATTTGATCGAGCCTAAATGAGTTGAGGATGTCTTATCCCCATTGTTCCTGCGAAGGCCCGGTCGGAACCTGCCTTAATTCACAAACCGCTCCAGCAAAACCCGCAGCGCCTTCGGGTCGCCCATCAGGTTGCGGAAGGCGTCGTAATGCCGGTCGTCTGCCCGGATAAACCGCTCGCTGTGCGCTGCTTCCGACCATCCTTTTTTGATGGATTCCAATGCCGGAGAGCGCCGCTTGTGCAGGGCGAGCAATTCTTTTGTGATCTTTTTTTTGAGCCCGCCCGGAAGGCTTTTTTTCAGTAATACCGGCCCCAGGGCGATTTCTTCCGACTCCCAAAGGACGTTCACCCGCTCCAGCAACGTGGAATCCGCCGCAAGCGCCTTCGCGTATTCGCTGCTGCCGAAGGCTGCCACATCCACTTCGTCTTTTGCAACCTGTTGGAAGGTCTGGGCGTGTGTTTTGCCGTAAGCCGTTTTTTTGAATTGTTTTTCCGGGTCATTCAATCCGAGTGAATTCAGGTACATACGCGGTACCAGGTTGCCCGAAGTAGAGCCTTCGCTTACCAGCAGCAGCGATAGATTGGCTGCTTTTGCTTTCAGCGTGCCGGCATCCGTCACCCCCGACGCCTTGCTGCTCAGGAGGATGGTTTTATAATTGTCACTTGCTCCTTTGCGGACGTTCAGCGCGGCCACCGGCGTCATAACGCTTCGCTCTTGCGTCGTCAGCAGCAAATAACCGAATGTATTGATGAAACCGATGTCCACTTTCCCGGCCTGCATGGCGGCGATGAGGTCTTTGGGAGAGGGGTAACTTGCGACGCTCGTCGCGATGCCGGTTCGCTCGCCCAGGTAAGCGGCAAATGGTCGGAGATTGTCCACGCGGTCGTTGGCGGCATAGCGGTAAGTGGCAATGTGCAGGGTGTCCGGTTGCTGCCCCCATGAATGCAGGGCAAGGAAAAGAAGCAAAAGCAGCAAGATTTGTCTCATGTATATTACGTGCGGTTTAGTTTGACACATAAGCAAAAAGCAAATTTGTTCTTCCTGTGCTCTCTTTTTCCGGCAGTCCGGCGCCTGTGGCGTTATTTGAAAACCACTCTTTCAACTCCTTCACAAACACCTCTGCCCGGTACACCCAGTTAAAATGGCTCAGGGGCTTCTCCTCAGGAACGGTTGCGTCGAAATGCAAATGCCGGACCGGGGCATTCGGGAACAGTGCATACAGGTGTTCCAGCCCTTTGCGCGGCGCCAGCCAGTCGTCTTCCAATGAAACCGCGAGGATGGGCAGTGTGAGGCACTCGCCGAGAGCGTCGTAGTCGGTTAGCAAACCCTTGGCATGGTACAGTCCCCGACGGCCCGCATAACCCCAGTCGCGCATCGTCGTGCGCGCTTCGCGCCGTGCAAATCCGAACATGTGTCCGGGAAAATACCCCCACACGCGGGCGATCAGCGGGAAGAGGTAAAAAGCCCACCAGGCCTTCCTGGCGTGCTTGCCCCAGTTGCGGTAATACACGTGGCAGGCTGTGTGCAGGACGAGCCCCTGCACGTTCGTTTCAGGGTGTGAGGCCAGGTACAAACCGGCCAATTGACCACCGAGGCTGTGGCCATAAACAATGATGGGATTCTGGGGAAATTGTGCGCGAACGCGATCAAAAAGGGCCGGGAAATCATAATGCCAGATCTCCCGGAACCCAAAGTCCACACTTCTTGAAGCGCGCAGCGACGATAGTCCTTTGCCGCGCCAGTCGGCGGTGATGCCATGGAAGCCTTGACGGGCGAGTTGCTCCGCAAAAGGGCGATAAAAAATTGCTTCCGCACCCATTGCAGGCAAAACCAAAACCACCGGCGCTCCGGTATCGCCGCTTGGGAAAACGGTGATACCGGAACGTGCGCCATCGGTGGCAGTGTAGGAGAGAAAAAAGGATTGCATTTCAGTCAATGTTTCAGCCTGGACCACACTGCAATATCCGCATTTTTTGCTATCAACTGTTTGAATTGTGATTTCCTATACGAATCACTCCACCGGTTTCAGGTGATGCTCCACCGTCCACTTACCGATCTGGTTGCCCAATTCCTGGCCTTTTTCGCAAGAGAACCGGAAGTGGATGCCGGCCAGCACGCGGGAGTCGGCGTTTTCATCGGCAGCCTCGAGGAAGCTGTAAAAACTGCGCGTCGAACCCGGCACTTGCGCTGTCGGGGAGGTCATGGTGAACCCGACGTTTTCGCCCAAAATAGCCGTCAGCACGGTGGCTGCGGCGTTGCCGAGAGCGCTATGGGTGGAGGGATAATCCTGCACGGGTGGCGTCGGCATGAGGGGTTCCCAGTTCGGGTCGGCGGCGGTGTCGTTGTTGCCGTCGAGTTCCGCCGAACGGATGGCCGTATAGGGACGCCAGAAATTGTAGTGGAATTTGGAATCCCAACCGGCGGTATAAGCATCCGTCAAGGCCATGTCTACCAAAGCAAACAAACGCGCGGTAGCGAGCAAGCCCAGTTTTTTGTCGGTGGCCGCGACGCGGGCGACGCGGTTCCAGCCAGCTTCGGAAAATTCGTACCAGAACATGGCGATGGCCGTCTGATCTGCGCTGCGGTCCGGGCTGTCTTTTTGCCCGATGCGTTTCACTTCATTGAAACCTTCGGCGAAAGCCTGAGTGTTCAGCGCCGGTTGCGGAGCGATGCGGAACTGTTCGGGTTTTTGCAGAGAAAAAGGCTGCATGGTTTTCCAGAACGGCGCGAAAACGAAGTCGAAGGGCGGAACTACCTGGTATTCGCCGGGTTGGGTGGTACCTGCCGGTATGCTGATGGGGTCCTGGAGCGCGCCGTCGTTTTGCCGCAACGCGAGAATGGACGCTGCCGCTTGTTTGCCCACCTGGATGCCTTGCGTTTTGGCATTGCCTTCCGGTACGTTTGCCAGCGAAACGGCCAGGCTACTGTCGAGCATATGTTTGGCGGTCGGGAGTTGATTCACCAATACCTCGTAGGCCGCCGTCGCAGCTGCTGCGATAGGATTCGCCTCGCTGTTTTTTTGATGAAAAGCATAGGTTTGGTAACGCGGCGCGATGGCGTTCAGCGCATCGTGCATAGCAATGTGGGTCATGGCGTTGATGCGGGAAGCCAACAAGGAGTGTTGGTACGCAGTGCCGCCCATGGCCTCATAAGCCACAATGTTCCAATCGAGGATGACCTGATTCGAGTATTGTTCCAGATCATTGCCAGGTTCGGTCGTATTGTCTTTGCAGGCGATCTGCCATGCCGACATCAGGAAAAGGGTGATTAAAACAAGAATTTGTTTCATTGCTTAAATGATTGGATTTGAAAATGTTATGAAAAAATTAGAATGGTTGACGAGGGTTTATGGGGCGGATAAGGTTGGTCGGGTTGGTAAAAGTTGATAAATCGCGGTGAACGCAGCATTATCAACCTCATCAAACCTCATCAACCTTTCTTACTCACATCTTTGAACAGCAGCATATCCACGAGGCGGCTGGAAGCGCCCTGATAAAAGCCCGTCTCATATTCGTGTCGTTTCGGATTGTAAAAAGTGCCGAAAAGGAGGTCGAAAACAGGCAGATCGGAGTAGTTGTGCCGGTGAATGTCCTGCGCGTGGTGGTAGGCGTGGCTTTCAGGCCGCTGAATGAAGTAACCCAGCCACTGTGGCGTATTGATGTTGGCGTGCTGGAAAATGCTGAAGAAATTGGTCACGAGCAGCACTATTGTCACTGCCTTCGGGTCGAGACCCATCACGACGGAGAAACAAAGGGTGCCGAGCGCCGTCCAGCCCACCATATCGAAAGGGCTGAAGTAAAATGCTCCGTAGGTATCGAGCCGTTCGGCGCTGTGGTGCATCTGGTGAAATATCCGCCACAGGAAGTTGCTGGAGTGCATGGTGCGGTGCCAGACGTACATCCCGAATTCATACAGCAAGGTGCCTGCAATTGCTCCTCCGGCGATGCCGATGCCCGAAAGATCGAACAACTGCGTTTGCGGCAGGTATTCCGCCCACAGCAGGGGCAGGTAACTGGACAAATAAAAATAAACGAAGAAGAAAACGATACCGCGCAATACCCAGAACTTGACCTTCGGCAATTCCTTAGCCGGGAAAAATGCCTCGTAAATCATCAGCAAAGCGTACATCGCAATGATGGAAAGCGAAATGGGATCGCGCAAAATTTCAAGTGGTGTCGGCATGACTCAGAAATTTTTGTGTGGAAAATGTGTGGATGTATTAGCTTGCTCCTAAAGAGCGGACGGGTGCTTGCAGCATGCAATATGTGGTTTTACTTTTTCAGACCGGCAGTGTTTCCCCAAACCGTGAAACCGGAGTCTGTTAATCCGATTATTACCTGCTCGATATTGTCCGGATTAGCATAAGGCAGACCTGGAGTAGGGAAGCCGGTTTGAATAAAAGACGCGATGTCGGCGGCGACTTCATCGGGCGCGCCCCAATGCAGGTTGTGACCGAGGTCGTTTTCCTGCATGCCCGAAGCGGGCAGGGGTATCTTGCCATAAGTTTTGTAAATGACTCGTGTGCCGTTCGTTTCGGCGGCGTTTCGGAAAGCCTCTTTCACCCATCGCTGGTCGGGTTCCGCCGGGAAAGCGTTGTCCTGCGTCGCCCACAAAATCAGGGTGGGTTTTTTCAGATTTTTCAATGCCTCGCGGTTGTCCATTTGCTGAAGTCCTTTGATGGCTCCAATCCAGGTACCCAGATTCACGCGCTGTGTTTCCGGTAAAACAGCCTGTATGAAAGCATCTTCCGCTACAGGGTCAACGACCCAGAAGTTATGCAAAAAATCTGTGGCTTCTTCGCCCACATCATTGGCTGTCAAAGCCCACGCATCGGCAGGCCAGCGAATGCCGGGGCGTTTTTCCAGCACAGCGCGCCAGTTTTGCTCCACCAATTCACCCAGAAAGGAGCAAGTAGGACTAATCCTGCCGTTGACGAAAGTGCCGATGAGCACCAGGCTGTTCACCCGTCCCGAATGATACAGCGCCATTTCCTGTGCGATCATGCTGCCCATCGAGTGCCCGACGATGTGCGCTTTCGGGATGTTCAACTGATCCATTAACGCGATAATATCGGCGGCAAAATCGGCAGGAGTAAAACACGTTACGGGTGTTTCGCTACACTGGACGCTGTCGGGCATGGACGATTCGCCGTGACCGCGCAGGTCGGGTGCGATGATCCGGAGTTGCGCGTTTTCTTTTTCGAGCGCTTTCATCATGAACTGGAAAGAGCGTCCGGAGTCGGTGTAACCGTGTAGCAGGATCACCGGGGTGCCCAGCGGATTGCCCGCTTCGGCGTATTTCATTGTAATGCCGGTGCGAAGGACGATGGATTTTTTCTGTGCGCTGAACGCGGCGAATGGGTCGGTTGGCTGGCTCCATGCCAACAGTGGCATGGAGATAGCCAGAATTACAAGAATTGTTTTCATGCTTAATATTGTTTTTGTCGGCACAAAGAAGGGGGGCATCCGCACCGCTGCGCAAGTCCGATTCGGCAAGGCGTTTTCCCGCTTCGATACACGGAATAAATGCCCGGTAAGTGGTAGAAACCGCGTAAAACGGTCGTTCGCAGCGTAAAAAATGCAGATTGTACCGTTGGACTAAGAAAATGGGCCGTTCACCGAAAGAGCAGACGCAAAACGTTTTAAAACGAACTAATTTCGTGGCTGTGAACAAATCCAGATGGTATCTCGTCGCGGGGCATTGCCTTTATTGGTTGCTCTTTTTTCTGTTCGACTGGCTCGCGACCAGTGGCAAGGTGGGGCGTGTTGAATCTGAAATCCTGCTCAAAGAGGCATCCATCAACTTCGTGTCGGCGGCTTTTTTGGCTTACAGCTCGATTTACTGGTTTCGGGCCAACTGGTTCGACGGACGCTACCGGCGATTGATTGCCGGCATCGCAGCGTTCATTCTGCTGGCCGGCTTGCTCAAACACGCGATGAAAACCGTGTTTATCTACGTCCCTTTGTTGGAGACACACCTCTCCGACGTGCCGTCGTGGCTTAATTTCTGGAAGCCGAAATATGTACTGGGCAGCATCGTGTCGCCTATGTTGCAGGCGAGCATCGTGGTGATGGCCTATTTTTTCTCTTTGTGGACACGGCAACAACGATTAATTGAAAAAGCAAAAAGGGAAAAGGTGGAAGCGGAATTAGAATTGCTGAAATCGCAGGTAGAGCCGCATTTCATTTTTAATACCCTGAACAATATTTATTACCTGGCTCAGAACAACCATCCGCGCACCGGAGAAATGATCTACCGCCTGGCGCAACTGCTGAGTTTTATGCTCTACGACAGCCGAAAATCAATGATCCCGGTGGAAAAAGAACTGGATTATATTCGCGACTACGTAAATTTGGAGCGCATTCGTTACGGAGAAAAGCTGGATATTTCGGTCAATGTGTATGGCAATCTGAAAGACGCGATGGCGCCGCCGCTTTTGCTATTGCCTTTGGTGGAAAATGCTTTCAAACACGGCATCGCCCCTGTTGGAACCGGCTGGATCCGGGTGGATGTGTCGCGACGCAACGGTTCGCTGGTGTGTAAGGTCGAAAATAGCGTACCGGAACAAATACAGGAAAAAGCCCAGAAAAATGAAGCTTCCGGCTTGGGGCTGAGCAATTTGGAGAGCCGCCTGGGCGCTTTGTTTCCCCAGCAACACGAACTCAAGACCCTGCGCGGCAAAGAGTCTTTTCTTTCCGTGCTTTCGATACCTTTATGATAAACTGCCTGATTGTCGAAGACGAACCGCTGGCGGCGGAATTGCTCAAATCGTACCTTGATAAGGTGCCCGATCTGACGCTGGTTGCCCACTGCGACTCCGCCGTGGATGCCTTCGGCGTATTGCAGCGCCAGCACATCGAACTCATGTTCCTCGACATCCGGATGCCGAGGCTCACCGGTCTGGAATTGCTGAAAACCCTTCAACAACCGCCGCCCGTCATCCTCACGACTGCTTACCGCGAATACGCGGTGGAAAGTTACGACTACGATGTGCTCGATTATTTGGTGAAACCCATCCAGTTCGACCGGTTTCTGAAAGCCATCGGCAAGTATTATCAGCGTCAATCGGCTCCTTTACCCGCTTCTCAGCCAGTATCCGACGCTTTTGAGCAAGCGTATCTCTTTTTCCGGGTAGACCGCGAACAACAGAAAGTGTGGCTCCGGGACATTCTCTACATCGAGGGCCTGGGCGATTATGTGAAAATTTTTACTGCCAGTGGTCCGATCGTCACCTACGAACGCTTGTCATACCTCGAAGAAAAACTTCCGGAAGAACATTTTTTGCGGGTGCACAAGTCCTATATCATCTGCGTCGATAAGGTGCAGTCCTATTCCGGCTCAACGGTCAAAGTCTCAGGGAAACAAATCCCGGTAGGGCGCATGTATAAGGATAGACTGGCGCGGTTTGGCAGGTGACGGGCTCCAACGGGCTCATTCAACGGGTGGCTCCTGGCCAACCGATGAATAACCGCAGGATATTCGACAATTTCCCCCCGTCATTCATCTCCCGCTTTTCGTCATTCGGCAACTCGTTTTTGCCTGGCAATGGGGTGTTTTTCATTTTTGTCCTGACGAAGAAACAATCTTAAAACTTTGACAGGCGATGAAGATCCACTCCCAACAGTATCCCATCCCGACAGACCTGCAATCGGTTCTCGACGGCATATGGACTTACAGACTCGAAGGACCTGCCACTGAAAAATCGCCCGTTCAGTTCTGCATGCCGGGAGGTATGATCGAACTGATCTTTCACATCACCCCCAATACGCACCAGATTTTGTATCGCACCGAATGGAATGCAGCACCCGAAGCCATGATCATCGGGTTGCGACAAGATCCGATCTTTTTTACAGCAAAAGGCGGTACTGCAATGATGGGACTGAACATCAAGCCCGAAGCCTTCGTCTTTTTGTTCAACAAGCCTGCCGGAGAACTCGCTCAGCATATTACTGATACGCACGATTTTTTCTGCGCGAATGAATTGGGGGATTTGATCGAACAGGTCAAATCGGCGTCCGACGACCCGGCGCGGGCAAGCGCAGCAATAAATTTTTTCCGGCAACTCCTGGCAGCGCGCGGACGGAACGAACGGCACTATGTACAGGAAGCGATGGAATACATCCGCGCCTCTACGGGCACACAATCGGTGGATGAAGTGGCCGGGAAGGTTTTTGTTGGCAAGCGACAATTGCAACGCGCTTTTCAGGAGCAATTCGGCGTGAGCCCCAAGCTTTACGGCCGCATCGTGCGCTTCAAATGCGTTTACGATTTTATGAAACGGCACCCCACGGCTTCGTGGGTTGACCTGACCTACCATTTCGGCTATTCCGACCAGTCGCATTTTATCCGCGATTTCAAAGAATTTACCGGCAACAATCCGACCGGTTTTCTCTCCGAATTCAAGCCGCAATCGAATTTGCCTTTTGCGCTGAATGTGGGTAATTGAGTGTTGGAGTGGGGGAGGCGCACCCCTCCTCCCGAAGGTGTTCAAAAAAGCATGTCATTTTGTTTTTTAACTGCCGTAAAATCCGACCGCTTCGCGTTCGGTCATGCAGTGTTGGGGTAATGCGGAATAGCACACTATTTTGAACGCTCCCCAATTCCCTCACTCAAACACTCCTCCACTCACAACAACGGCACTTTCACCAAATAATACCCGTCGTCCGTCTTGCCCGCCTGTACCGGTCGGCCGGTGAGCAGGGCGTAGCGGCTGGTGATGTTTTTCAGACCGGTACCGGTGGATGCTTCCGGAGTGGGGCGCAATTGCAGCGCGTTTTTGACGACGAGGGTTTCATCTTCTGTCAGCACCTCCACCACCAGCGGTTCTTTCGCCGACATCCGGTTGTGTTTCACGGCATTTTCAACCAACAACTGGAGGGTAAGCGGCGCTATTTTATAGCGGTCGAGCAATGCATCGTCGAGTCTGATGCGCAGGTCGAATTTGTTCTCAAAACGAATTTTCAGCAAAAAAGCGTAGGAGCGGATAAATTCCAGTTCGGTGCGCAGGGTCACGAGCGACTGGTCTTTTTGCTCCAGGATGTAGCGATATGAGCGCGACAGTTGGTCAATGAATTGTTCCGACAGGTCGGCGTTGGTATGCACGAGCGACGACAGGATGCTCAGGCTGTTGAACAAAAAATGCGGGTTGACCTGCGTTTTGAGCAAGGCGATCTCATTGAGCAATTTCTGCTTTTCCAATTCCTCCGACCGCGCTTTCATCGCATCCAAACGTTGGCGCACCTGCCGGCGATACAGGGAAACACCCGCAATGATGGCTGCCAGAAGCAACACCATCAGGCTGCGAAACCACCATGTTTTGTAAAAGGGCGGGACGACGCGAAAAGGAATTTCCAGCGTTTCTTCGCTCCAGATCCCGTCGCCGTTGCGGGCGCGCACCAACAACGTATAATCCCCTCCGTCGAGGTTGGTGTAAGTGATGGTATTTTGCCCGGTCTCCGTCCAATGTTCGTTGAAACCCTCCAGACGATAGGAAATAATGGTCTTGTCGGGTTGGGTAAAATGGATCGCTGCGATGTCGAACGTCACCACCGCTTCACCGGGTGATAAAGTCAGTGTTTGGCCGGGTCTCCACGGTTCTTTTCGGTCAGGGATCAGTATGTTGTTGAGTGCCAGGCGTGGCGGGTGGATATTGCCGGACAATTGTTGGGGCGAAGCGATGTTGAAAGAATACTCGCCGCTCACGAACAATTCGCCGTTGGGCAATACGCGGAATCCCTGAATAAGATCGGTCACGAACAGCCCGTCCGCTTTTGAAAAATAATCTGTTTGCCCTGTCTGAGGGTTGTAGCGGTGTAAGCCATTGGCGGTGGCGATCCAGATATTGCCCTGTGCATCGAGGTCCATTTTTCGGATATTCTGATTGCGCAAGCCTGTTTCGGTCGTCAGCACGAACAACAACGAATCGCGCTCGTCCAGCACAAAAACACCTTCGGCGGTGCCGACGTAAAGCCGGTGGTCGGGGCCGCTGACGGCATCTGCCACGTACAAGGCTGGGGTACGGTACAGGATATGGTCGTTTTTACCCAAAGCGGGGTCGTAGCGCAGCAGCCCATTGGGCGAACTCACCAGGACGCGGCCTTTGCGATCCAGTTTAATGTCCCACAAGGTATATTGCGAAAATGTGCTGCCATCGTGCTGATACAAGCGGATGATACGGCTTTTTCCGGTCACGGCGTTCGTTTCGACCAATCCGCCGCGGTTGTTGCCGCTCCAAATGCGCCCGTCGGGCCCTGCTTCAAGGCACAATACCTTGTCCAAACCGGTGTTCCAGGGTGCAGGTTGCATAAAGTGTCGCCGTTGGCGGGTTCTGGGGTCGAAACGTTCGACCCCCTGAAAGGTAGCGTACCACAGATTACCCTGCGCGTCGCGGGTCATATCGAAGATCTCATTGGAATAAATCCCTTTGTTGTCATAATCGTATAACCTGAAAGTGTTGCTGTTGCGCTGCCATTCGAACAAGCCGACCGCCCACACGCTCACCCAATAGCGATCGGCGGCGACCGGGTCGGGCATCAGGCCGGAAACGCTGTAAAACTGGTTTTGATCGGGTTTTTCCGGCAAAAGTACGCGCCCGAATTTGACGCCGTTGGGGTCGTAATATTCCACGCCCAGTTCGGTGCCGATCCAGATGATGCCCGTTTGCGGATCGCGGTAGAGGGCATAGGCGCGGGTATTGTTGTGGCTGTAGCGGTCGCGCGCTTTCGGAGGGAATTCCAAACGCTGCATGTCAGCGCAGTCCAAACGCCAGAGGCCGTGATTGCCGCCGCCCGCCCACAACAAGGGCGGCGCGCCGGGGCGCTCTTCCAGGATAAAAACGGTGGCAATACCCGCCGAGTCGGGCAGGTTGACAAATTGTTGTTTCGTTTCATCAAACGTGAAATACGCCTGGTCCCAGTCGGCATTCCAGATGGTACCCTTGCTGTCTTCCTGTATCCAGATCGGCCACGTGCGGGGGCCGTCGGGCTTGTCAGCACCTCTCATATAAGTAAACAGCTGCGCGGCCACATCGAAGCGAAGTAAATGCCATCCTGCAACGGTGACCCATACCCGGCCCTTAGAGTCGGCAAATACCTGGCATTCCGACTTCATTTTACAGGGAATTTTGAAAAAATCTGTCCGGAATGTCTTGCCGTCTAAGCGCATCAGCAGGGTGTCGGCAATGGCCCATCCATTGCCGTCTTTATCGAAAGAAAAATTGCTGAAATAGGTTTCCATTGCCTGTTGCGGGTTCGCAGACGACGCCACATGCAGGCGGTGAAAACGCCGTGTTTCCGGTTCATAATAGCAGGCGCCTTTGGCCGTAGATATCCAGAGCCGGCCGCTTGCATCGGTGGTGAGGCCGGTAATGCGGTTGTCGGGGATCGTGGTGGTGTCGTTGGCGTGGTGGCGGAACACGACACATTGGCGGCCGTCGTAGCGGGTGAGGCCGTCGTTGGTGCCAAACCACATAAAACCCTCCCGGTCCCGCGTGATGGCGCCCACAAAGTCCTGCGACAAACCCTGTTCGGTGGTCAGGTGGCCGAGCGAAATAAAGTTCGATTGACTTTTTGCCGCGAAAACACTTGAACCGGAAAACAGGCAAACGAGCAGGAAGCGTATCCAAGACATGTCGTTCATAAAAGTCGCAGCGAATGTAACAGGGTGGACGCAAGTTGGCGCGATTTCAACGCCAAATTCATGTTCGCTTTTTTATGAACCATTAATTCGCAACTCTTTACCATCAAATCGTAACGCCGGGCGAAGGGAGGGCGCTGAACTTTGCAGCATCAAAAACGAAGTTTTAACAACGCTTTTGCCAATGTCTCGTTCC
The DNA here is from genome assembly GCA_019187225.1 of Saprospiraceae bacterium. Classification (GTDB taxonomy): domain Bacteria; phylum Bacteroidota; class Bacteroidia; order Chitinophagales; family Saprospiraceae; genus M3007. The sequence goes on along the minus strand of JABAQQ010000021.1, from coordinate 56,418 downwards.
GTCCGCCATTCATCCCCCGCTTTCCGCCATTCGGCAACTGAGTTTTGGAGCGCGGCAGACAGAGACGGCACATTTGCAACATCAAAAACAAAAAGGATAAGCTATGAAAACACTGGTCCAAAACGCAGTCGCATACCGTCAACTGACCGATGAACAACTCATCAGCCTGATTATGTCGGGACAGCAACAGGCGTATACTGTGCTGGTACATCGCCACGAGCGGTTGCTGCGCTTCGTGCTCCAGCGCTACCTCAGCGACCCGGAAGCGGTGAAGGAAGTGATACAAGACACCTTTGTGCGCGCATTCCGTTCCCTTTCCGGCTTCCGGGGCGAGAGCAAGTTCAGCACCTGGATCAGCAAAATAGCGGTTTCCATCGCCATCAACCGGCTTCGGGTAAGGCGTTACGCCGTCTGGGATTCGCTGGAAAATGCCCCGTCCCACCATTGGGATAACGCCGCCGACGGCGGTTCGCAGCTCGAGCAGGAAGAAGCCAGTCAATTGCTCCGCCAGGCGCTTCGGCAACTCAGTCCGCAGGATGCCACGGCATTGGATCTGTTCTACTTCCGCGAACAAAGCATCGAAGAGATCGGTCAACTTACCGGCTGGACCACTTCCAACATCAAAAGCCGCCTCTCCCGCGCACGCCAGCGCCTGCGCAGCGTGCTGACAACAGAAGGGATACCGGCTGAATATTACTCCTGACAAATTCGGCGCCCGCTTGCGGCAATTCATCCGGCAAAAACGGGGTTTCGGTAACCCCGGATTTGACCTGAATACGCCCCTCCGACACCTTTGTGCCATCATTTTTTGAACAATTCTTCTTCAACAAGTTATGAAAAACAACACACTCCTCCTGACGTTCCTTTTGGTCTTTACGGCCTATTTTGTTGCAGCGCAAAAAAGGCTTTCCCCATCCGTCCGGCCCTATGCTGAAAACTGGACCTACTCCCTGGTGAATGCCATGCACCGCGCCGGTTTCGATATGCCCACAAAGGCTGCCGCTCCGGCAGCGAACGGCGTCGTCTCGCGCAATGCACTCCAATTAGACTCCACAAAAACGTTCTATGGCTACAACCTGAATGGCCCCGGCGATAGTACACCGCTGTTCCGCACCACTTTTCAGTATCCGCAAACCGGCACAAAAGTCGAGTATGACTACAATTGGGAAAACAACGCCTGGCTGACGATCAGCCGCACCACGCTCATCGCCGACGACCAGGAACGCCTCGTGGAAATAAATGCCGAAGCCTTCGATCCGGTGAGCCAAACCTTTATCCCCGATTCGCGACTCCTCGTCTTCCCGCACGGCGATTCGCAGGATCTGGTGGATTCTTTTGCCACTTACCTGTGGGATTCGACCATCATGGACTGGCACATCATTCTGATCACCCGCAATACCTTCGACAATCAGGACCGCCTGACCGAAAGCGTTTCTTCGCTGGATTACTTCGGTGATCCGCTGATTTTCAAGGAAATATACTCCTACGACGACAACGGCGACAACCACCTCATCGAGGAGTTTGCCATTCTTGGCGACGACGTTTTTCCGAGCAGCAAAACGGAGATCAGTTACGTTGATCACCGCTCCATCGAGGTAACGGTATCGGCTTCCGACGGCATTGATTTCATCAAGCAAAGCCGTACCAATTACGCCTACACGCTTTTCGGAGCACTCCGGTTGGAAATGAATTTTGTGTGGGATGTCGCACTGGACAACTTCCGGATGACCAAAAGGATTGAATACGAGTTCGACGCCGAGCAGCGTATAGCGAGCAAGAAAATCACCAATATTGCCCCCAATGCCTGGGACGAAATCGAACTGACCACCTATGCTTATGTGGAAGATGAAAACCTGGCCATGGAAATGGTTTTCAACTGGGATCACGACCTTTTCGACTGGATTTTAGACAGCAAAAAATACTATTACTACAACGGCGTGTCATCCTTAGATCCGACCCCGGGTCCGGCGCAGACACTTGTTGCATGGCCCAATCCTACCACCGGTCTGGTGCAACTCACTTTCGAGGCCGAGGCCGATATCAGAGTATTCGACGCAGCCGGGCAGCTGGTGCAGTCGCGCCGCGTCCAGCAGGGTCAGACCCACCTCGATATGTCTGCCTTACCCGCCGGGATTTATTCGGTGACGGCCCAGCAAGGGGGAGATTTTTATAGTGGGAAGATAGTGAAACAGTAGATTGGACATGTGGTGGTGCGACTGCGAGTCGTGCCACCACTGATTTTTGTTGAAGCTCAATCCGATCCTATTTTATGATCACACAGCCCTGCAATTGCTCGTTTATGGCATATATCTCGAAATAGGGGAATGGATTACCGGATAAATTCAGTTTTTGAAGGTTTTGCAATGCCCCAAGTTGTAATGGCAATGTATTCAGTTCGTTATAGGAAAGGTCGAGTTCAAGCAAGGCTCCGATCTCATAGGGATTGATGGGATTCTTAAATGACCAATATGTTTTCTGTCCCTTTAATTCCTCTATCCTCCTGGGAAGATAAGTCAAGTTGTTGTTGGAAAGGTCGAGATATTGTAATTCTTTCAAATCACCAATTTGTTCAGGCAGTGCAGCTAGCTGGCAATATCGAAGATATAGAAATTGGAGGTTGTCAAGTCGGGAGATTTCCGGAGGTAAAGATTTTAAATTATTGTTATTGTCAGGCGTTCCGTTCAGGATAAGCACTTTTAATTGAGGATGTTTCAGGATTGTAACAGGAAAACTGTCTAACCGGGTGCCACGAAGATCTACAGCGGAAATTCCAGGGTTGATAGTATCTAAAGTATAAGTTACAGGGTATTCTCTTCCTGTAATATGAAGCAGGTAATCACGCCCATCTTTTCTCACTTTGGCAAAGCCCGACATATCGAACTGTTCTGCCCTATCCCATTCCTGCAGCCAGGTAATTTGGTCGCCATTGTTATTGATAAAATAATATGCATTTCCATCCCTTTTCATGTTTTTTCCATAGATAAGAGCGACCTGATCTTTATAAAAATATAAGTTGTCAAATAATTTACCCACTTGAACCAATGTTTTATTCTTATCATCCGCCATCTTTTTTTGTTCGAATGCATAATTCGTAAACCATAACGCAGCCAGCATAAATAGAAAAGCGATACTGAAAAGTGCCGCCATATAATAATTATGCCGCTTGGCTTTTTCCGCTTCCGATTTCAGGCGCCGGGTTTCTTCGGCAACTTCCGATTCGCGGCGTTTCGTACGGGCTTCTAAAACAACCGGCACAAGCCGGTCGTGGCTTAATTCATAAGTATATCCACCCCGTAAAAAAGGTTCCGAACGCAGCAGGCGCTTGTCTACCAATGTTTCGAGGAGATGCTTTTCCACATCGAAGTGGCGAATGATGTAAGTCTCGTGTAAACTCAGGCGCATAGATTCGCTTTCTGAAACAAGACCATCTTCAATGAGGCGGCGGGCAGGGTATTGTTGTATTGGGAGCAGTTCCTTTATTTTTTCTTCATAATAGTTGCGCACGACCTCGCTGGGATCTCCAATATAGACCTGGTCAAGAAGAAAAATTTGTTTTCCCTCCACCAGGTGGCGCTCATAATGCTCGCAGAGCATTTGCAGCAGAATGCCTTCGACGAGTCCGTCGTCTTTGTCTTGCAGGAAGTTAAGCAGCGTTTGCAAGGCAAGAGGGGTGTATCCGAAAGGCGGAGTGATAAAACTTCCCTGAGCAGAAGCAGGTAATCTAATAGCATCTTCTGCATCCTTGCGGGTCAGGGCCTTCAGTTCGAAGCAATGGCGCAATACATTAGGCAGGTAGTCATTGAGCCTGTTGAGCAAATGCATGCGATCGGAGCGAACAGCGAACAGGAGCCGGATATTGAGAGGTTTTTCCAATATTTCCTCTTCATTCTCAGTAAGATCAGGGGCGTGCACAGTTTCAAGATACCTGCGGAAACGAAGTGGAATGCCCGTGTTCAACAATTCAGCCAGTTCCCGCTGAAATTCAGTTACTTGGTGGTCCGGATAACTGAAAATTTCTTCGAACTGGTCAAAAATGAGCAGAAGACTACCATTACCGTTCAACTGCCACCATTTGGCGTAGCTCCACAGAGAGTCATCGTCTGGTAGCCACCAATGTGGAAAGGTCACAGGATAAGACGAATGCGACAGCGCTGTTTTGATGATGTGGAGCGGGGTTTCTTGTTGTGATTCCGTCCAGGCGCCAAACCGGATGACCAAAGGAGTCCGGATACCATCTTCGCGGCAGGCAGGTACAATTCCGGCATTGAGCAAGGAGCTTTTACCAAGTCCGCTTTTCCCGTATAGCACTACGACCGGTTCACTTCGGATTAATTTGTACAACTCTTTGGTAATATGCTGCCGCCCGAAGAAAATATGGCTTTGTCCCGTATGAAAGGGAACAGCGCCCGGATAACGATAACGCTTTTCCGGCGGAGGCGAGTTAAGTTGTACGTTCATGATTTTCAGAGGCTCTGGGCTTTGGTGATAAGTTCCAGCAAATGTTCTGTAATTTGACTGTTCTCGATATTCAGGTCTTGTGGGTAAATCGTTCCCCGTATTTCGCGTTGCCGCAAAAGGTTATAACGGTTTTGAAGTACCACCAAGTCGTTGGTCAGGCGTATGCTGCGCGGCTTCCGACGATCCAGGAAGGCTTTCAGGTAGTTTATGGCTTCCTCTGTCTGGGCTTCAGCCACAAGTTTTTGGAAATCAGTAAATCCTAAGTCTGGTAAGTTGGTCAGTTTAGGGTCGGGCAATGTCGCCTTTTTAAGCAGGCCCGCTTGCCGGCATCGGCTGTTCAGTTCCTGCACAAAGGAGAGCACATCCGCCGGGAAAAACTCGATTTTAAACTCTTCGGTGTATAATTCGTGCAGGCGTGGGTTTTCAAACTCTTTCAGGGCGAGGCGTTCCACTTCTTTTAATTTATCGGAATGCATAGATAGTATCCTCAACAATAGTTGAAAATACCATTTTTCGTAGGGTAATCCGAGAAAAATATAGCGCTCAGCGTTATGCAACTCTTCTTTTAAATCCGCATGCATACTGTTGGCTTTGAAAACAGACTCCAGGTAATCGAAAAAATCGCTTTGGGTCAGCACAATGCTCTCCGGTTCTTCAATATTACCCAATAAATTATAAATTAAAGGTTTGTTTTTGGTCGGGGGCTCAAACTGATCCGGTCCTTTGCGGTTTCGGAAATAAAAATCAGTTTGGTAGTCAAAGCCTGACTTATGAAAAGTCCGGGTCAGGAGATTGTCCGGTGTAAGCGTTATGATCATTGAGAAAGGAATCTCGGCCAATTGGGCGAAAAGCTCTTCTGTTTTCGGGAAAGGTTGGTTGTAAAATTCCTTGATTTGGGCAATGACTTTTCGCTTGAATCGGTTTCTGCGTAGCAGATAAAAACCATCGGTATTTACCAATCGGATAAAAGGATGTTCAGGATTGCTTGCATCGAGCCAATCAGAAAGCGCATCTTCTATTTTTTCCCCCTTGGGTGCCTCATAAGCGCCACTGCCCAGAAAAAGCACACATTTCTGCGCTTCAAGGGTCTCAGTCAGGTCATTCCAATCTACCCCAGATAAAGGGTCTTGTGCAAGAAAAGTATCCGACATGATGGGTTTAGCCGTTTGTCAATAACGTAAAAGCGGGGTTAAAGTAAGTACATTTGAAATATCTCAAAATGAATGAATACTCCGGTTGGAGTCTCATTGATTTATGATAAACAAGTTATGGGTCATGGCCGCACCTTACGGGATGAGCAAAACATTGCCATTCATCCGCCCAAATCGGGCATTCGGAAAGTTGGTTTTGTCCCGCAACCATCTGGACGGCATTTTTGTAACAAATATTTATTCAATCAAAGACCGAACGGCAATCCTTTGTTAGCCATGACACACACTCTCGCCCTCGTACTTGTTTACGGCGCAGCCTTACTGGTGAAAAAGTATCACAGGGTATTTCTGCGGACCGGACACTCGTTGGGTTAAAATTATCTTAATCAGCACTGCCCGTGTCAACGTTTCGCCGCCGCCGCCCGTCCATCGGAATGAAGTTAAACAAAAACAACACATACGCTATGAAACCGACAACCCTCGTCGCCCTGCTCGCTCTTACGAGCCTTTTCGCCTGCCGCACGCCGGAGATTACCCTCGATCCATCGCTGACTGCCGAAGCCATGAGCGTCAAAGGCCGCAACGGCCTCCAGATCGGACAAGTCATCCGCTACGGGGAATACACGACCGACAAAGTGCGCCGCGGCTGGACCAAAGGTTACGATGTGCCTTTTATCGTCCGGTTTCAGGGCGCTAAAGAAAAACTGAGTTATACCCAGTTCGGGCCGGACAATACCCGCGCTGAAGTGGCCTGCATCAGCAAATTCAAAAGCACTGAAATTCAACTCGTCCGTGATTTCTTCGGTATCCCGCTCGATTATCAGAACTTTTTCGCCGGCACCGTTTCGCTGGGTGAAGGCGGCTCCAACTGGGATTTTATCATCCACAATCCCAACGGCGATTTTTTACGGGAAAAAGCATCCGCAGGTTTTGTCAAAAATGGCGCCAGACAAATTGAAATACAGGCCATTCGCGGTCTGGAAGGCCAACCGGACTGGATGAAGCAACTGACGGTTTACGGCCACGAATTCCGCCTCGGCGGCAAAGTGGTGGGGGCTGTCTCCACCGTGAACAAAGGAAAAGTATGGATAGATAACACCCTCGACGCTGAAACACGCACCATCATCGCTGCCGTCGCAACCGGTTTGTTGCTGCGCACCGACGTGGAAGGGGTGGATATGCAGCCGCTGCGGTGAATGCGGGTACCTTGTCGCCCACAAATAAATTTGTGGGTTGAGTCCCCAATCCAAAGGATTTATCTGCCTCAGCCCACCGATTTATCGGTGGGAATACAAACACAAACAATTAAATACATAAGCTATGAAACAAAAAACGTTCAAACCGGCACTGCTCGCCTTGTTTGTTGCGCTGAGTGCAGTTGCCTGCGACAAAGAGCCTGCAGATGAGCCAGGCGCCCTCCCCCCGCAACAACAATTGCCCAACCCACTGCCCGCCGCTGCCCTTGTCAAACAACTCAAACGGTCGGAAACAGACCACCAGACCTTTACCTACAACGACAAAGGCCAGGTGTCGCAACTGAAGTCGCAATGGCAATACGTGGAAGGTGACCCCACCAAGATCCGCACCATTGTCTATGATTTTCAATACGATGCGCAAAATAAACCTATCCAGGTGAACACGGAAGGAGGGTTCTCGGACAGATACTTTTATCATGGCGATCTGATCCATACTACGAAAGAGCTGTACCCCGGTGGGGGAGTCGCCAAGGAAGTGACCTACCTATACGCAGATAATTGGATCAGCCATGAAATATGGCGCGTGAGCAACCTTCCCGGCGAGCCCGTTACCGTTTACAAGCACTTGTTCGCTTATGATGCAAAGGGCAACCTGACCAAAATAACAATCTATGAGCAGGACGACGACCTGGAATTCAAACTCCTCTCAACAACGGAATACAGCGACTTCGACGATAAGATCAATCCGACCAGTTGGATGCTGCGCTATCCGCATCTTCCGCAAATGCGCTGGCAGTTCAACAACCCGCGTCGCGAAGTGCGCCGCCTGGCGACCGGAGAGGAAGAGATCACGATGTATGCTTATGAATACAATGCATCGGGATTACCGGTTATCAAACGCACGACCCTGCCCGACGGAAAAATGACGACGGTAAACTATCAATATTAAGGCAACCGCCGTGCGGACAACGGCATCATGCAAACATAAGGAACTCGCACCTTCAAAAACCCACCCGATTTTTATGTGGCCCGGCATGGCCACGCTGTTTTACCACCGGCAGCCGCGATAAGCGGTCGTGGCTGCTGCTTTTTTAACGGGACTATATCTTCATGCATCCATGCAGCCACGCAAACTGACGCTCTACATCGCCGCCAGCCTCGACGGTTACATCGCCAAACCGGACGGCGACATCGGTTGGCTTTCTTCCGTGGAAGCGCCACCGGAAGATTACGGATATGCAGCGTTTGTCAAAACGGTGGATACCGTCATTATGGGCCGGAAAACGTACGAAAAAGTGCTGAGTTTCGGCATTCCCTGGCCACACAAGGGACGTAAATGTTATGTATTGTCCAAAACCAAAACCGGCAACGACGAAAACGTGGAATTTTTCAACGGCGACCCCGGCGATTTGCTCGCACATATTCGTCAAACACCCGGACTGAACATTTACTGCGATGGTGGCGCCGACGTGGTGCACGAATTAGCGCAAAAGGATTTGATTGACCAATACGTCGTTTCCATTATTCCGGTGCTCCTGGGCGAGGGTATTGCCCTGTTCAAGCCGGGGCGCCCCGAACAAAATATGAGGCTGACGCGCTGCGAAACTTTCCCGACGGGTCTGGTGCAGTTGCATTACGAACGGATAAAGGGATAAGTAACCGGACGTTGGATTTTTCGACGTTGGACATTGGATTTCCCGCCGTGCGCGTGTGTTTTCACCGCACACACTCCGAAGACCGCGGCGCGGCGTGAATGGCGATTTTTTCGGATAGGATATGAGAACCACAAAAAAACAGGCTGACCGGAGTAAACCGGTCAGCCTGTTTCATTAAAATTGATGGCGAAAGTCCCGAAAAAACTCCGGTATTGATCAATTCGCGCTCGATGTCATTTTCAATTCCTTGATGCGGGCTTTTTTGCCTACCAATCCGCGCAGGTAGAAGAGACGCGCGCGGCGCACGCGGCCGCGTTTCACCACCTGGATGCCGGCAATGTTCGGATTGGAAAACGCGAAAATACGCTCCACACCCACGCCGTGCGACATTTTGCGGACGGTGAAACTCTTGGTCAGGCCGTGACCTTTGATCTGGATCACATCGCCGCGATAGTCCTGTTCGCGGGTTTTGTCGCCCTCTACGATTTTATACGTTACAATAACGGTGTCGCCCGTTTTGAAATCGGGGAATTTCGGTTTCGTCAGCAGTTGCTCATGGACGAATTGTATGGCTTCCAACTCTTTCATTGTTCGAGTATTTACGGTCGTCAATTTTTAAGAGGCGCAAAGGTAAATACTTATCCCGGAAAAAAAAATTATGTTCTGAAAAATTACTGAAATGCGGTCCGCCGTAAAAGTTAATGCTGCCGCAACCCGTGAACATTTGATTTCATCGCCGCATTTCCCTTTTTCATCTACACTGCGTTTCAACAAACGGAGAAACCGGAGTTCTTTGTGTCCGCTGGCGTTTAAAAAAATTTATCCGGGCTTTAAACACTCGTTAACTTTAAGTGTTTTAACACCTGAAATTAAAACACTTACCTTTGCCCCCGATTTTAAAATCTCCGACATTCTTTTCATTCACCGTTCTTAAATTTTCTTTGAAAAAAACATGAAAAAACTGCTTTTCCTCCCGCTTTTGGCCATCCTGGCCATCGCTGCTCAAAACACCGCTACCTATAATGTGGATGTAACTTCCAGCACCATCGCCTGGACGGGTTACAAAGTAACCGGCAAACACACCGGCTATGTGAAAGTGAAAAACGGCAACCTGACCTGGACTGACGGCAAACTGACCGGCGGTTCCTTCGACATTGATATGAACTCCATCACCTGCACCGACCTCGAAGGCGAATATGCAGGCAAACTGGTGGGCCACCTGAAAAGCGACGACTTTTTCGGAGTAGCCAAATACCCGACCGCTAAATTCGTGATCACCAAGGCCATTCCGCAGGACACCAAAGGCAACTACAAGATCGTAGGAAACCTGACGATCAAGGAAAAAACCAATGAAGTGAAGTTCCTCGCTTCCGCGAACGAAAACAACGGCACGATCAGTGCTACCGGCAAGATCACCGTTGACCGCTCGGAATACGATGTAAAATTTGGCTCCGGCTCTTTCTTCGACAATCTGGGCGACAAAACGATCTATGACGAGTTCGACCTGCAGGTGACGCTGGTGGCGAAGCAATAAGGTTGAAAAGGGAATAAATTTTTTAGAGGGAGGTTGTAAGTTTTTTTTCGAAAAAAAATTTACAACCTCCCTCTAAAAAATTCATTTACAGAAAATTGATTTCGGGACAGCCCGGCGGTTGATGCAACTGCCGGGCTGTTTTTTTAGTCTTTGAACGGTACGGCTTTTGTAGTAAAAGCGGAATTTGACGGAAACAGCGTAACTTTGTCGCCCTGTTTTTGTCAAAAAATGCCGCGGCTTGTACGACAGCGACCGTTTCCGGCGTTTTCCCGCAAAATCATTTTCGCACATAGTCCAAACAGATACACCCTCATGCTTCGAGTTGTTACACCTTTCGCGCTGGCGTTCGGCTTCCTGTGCCTGACGGCTTTCCGGGCGGAAAACCCGAAGTGCGACGACCGGCCATTCGTACTCCGAGCAATCGCTTCCGATTTTCCCCATGCCTGCGGATTCATACCGCTCGATTACCATGATCTCGATCAGGGGCCGGTAGCCGACACAGCCACGGCGTTGCGCATCCTCATGCTTGATTACAGCACCTACGACAGCGCCTATGCTGAAAAGACGCGGCGTTGCGTCAAATCGCAACTACCGGCTTCGATCATTACTGAATTTTGGGAGGGCTCTACTTACGAACTGAATGCTGCGCTGGCAACACACGATGCGGTGTTGATCACCTATCCTTCGGGCGGCAGCGCCGAAATGCACAAAACTTACGGCAAACTGCTCGAACAATTCGTCCGCCAGGGTGGGGTAGTGGTCTTCACCGGAACGGACGACTACCGGATGCTGCAACAACTCGGATTGTTCGATGTGAATTTCGGCTATTTTTGCCAGGACCCCGTGGTGCACGAAATTGCTCCCGCACACCCGATTCTGGAAAATACCAAAGGACAGTTCCCTTTGAGCGATTACGCCTATCCGCTCGATATTTCCGACCCGGATTTTGTAACCTTAGTGGATGTATGGGGCTATGAAGACGAAGGCGCGCCCACCCGCTGCTGGTCGGAAACCGAAGAAGTGGCCCCCGCCGAACTGCGCAATTTTCCGGTGATCGGATACAAACAACTCGGCGCCGGCAAGATCGTTTACCTCGGCATGGAATATTTCTACGATCAGGCCGAACCGGCGCGCATTCTTGCCAACACGCTGCGCTGGGCTGTGCAACCCAAAACAATTTCCGCCGATGCGACCGCCAAAGAAGTGCGCCTCTCTAACCGCTCCGTCAAACGCAGCGAAGAAGTGCTCCAGGCGGGCACCGGCCCCAAACAGGAAATTTTCGACCTGAAAATTTACCCCAACCCTTACTACGACAAAGCCACGCTCGACATCGAACTGAAAAAAGCCGCCACCGTCGCCGTAGAAATGACCGACGAAAGCGGGCGTATTGTCGCCGTCGTGCTCCCGCAAAAAAGCCTGAGCAACGGCCTATACCGCCTCGAACTGCCCAACCTGCCGGCAGGCGTTTACTTTGTGCAATGCAAAACGGGCGAAAAAATAACGACGCGCAAGGTGGTGAAGGCGGCGCGGTAGTGATGCCGTTCACCGCTGCCCCGCATAAAACCGCAACACCACCAACGGTTCCTCCTCACCGGGCGCCGACAAAACGGCATAGTACCGTCCCGGTGTGAGTTTCAAGCTTTTATTCAGGGTAAAAACGCTGTCAGTGACGCTGATGTCCGTCTGAAAAACCGTTTTCCCGGCGGCAAAATCCGCTTCCCGGTTGTTGTAAATGCGCAGGTTCAGCGCTGTCATTTCTGCAGCTTTGCCTGCCAGGGCGAAGTCAACATTTCCGTTTTGCAAGGGCAGAACTGCGTCGTTTCCCGGTTTCAAAATACGGACGGAGGCATTATCGCCGCGCACCATGGCGCCGACGAGCGGGTCGAGCGCACGGTTGGGCTCGAAAGCGCGCCGGTCGGACATTGCCAACTGACCGGGTTTTTCCGGTTTGCCAGCCGGCGGCGTGGAAGCGGGAGTCGAATCATGCGGTAGTGTGGGCAAGGGTGGGGCTACAGGTTGTTCGGCCACTGCAGGCGGTTCGTCGGGCGAGGGTTGGTATATCCAGACCCCCACAGCCGCCAGGAGCGCCAGGACAGCGGCGGCTGCCGCCAGGCGGAAAGGCGACAACCACCTGCCGGCAAGGGCTGGACGTGGTTGCGCTTCCTCTTCCACCGTGTCCGCCAGCGCATCGAGCAATTCCCGGCGTTGGCGGTTGCCGAGCGACCGGTGCAGTGCCCTGTGCAGCGTGAGGTCATCGACAAGGGACTTGTCCTGTTGCAGGGCGGCTTCGAAGGCTTCGCGTTCCGCCGGGGGCATCGAGCCATCGAGATAGCGCTCTATCTGTTCATATTTTTCCTGATCGGTCGGCATGATCTGAATGTGTTTGGGTCATTCCGGAGTGGCGATTGGATCGGCATTGGATCGTTCATCCCTCCACTCCCAGCTCTTTAAAAACAGGGTCGTTTTTCACCAGTTGCACCAGTTTTTCCTTGCATAGATATTTCCGGCGGCGGAAATAGTCGTTGCTGGAAAAACCCATCTGCGACATAATGGTTTCCGGCGGCACGTCTCCGAACGACAATTCCAGCAGCCGCCGGCAGTCGTCACCCAACTGCCGGAAAGCCCGGTGAAACAAGCGGTGGCGCTCGGCTTCTTCCAACTGCGTGTGCGAATCTGCTGCGCCGTCTTCCCTGTATTTCGTATCATCGGGAATTGTGACATGAGCACCTGACTTTTTTTTCAGGCGATTGCCCAAAATGTTGCGGCAGATGCCGTAAAAAAAGGTGGAAAAATTGCTGGTCAGCGTAAAACCGGGCTGTCCGGCCTTTTCAAACACCACCAGCACCGCATCCTGGAATACGTCGCGGGCATCTTCGGGACTGGCGCCTGCCGCCGCCGCCAGGCGTTTGATCGCTGGCAGCATGTCGCGATACAGCGCTGTCAGTACCCCTCGGTTGCCCTGGCGGATACCTTCGACAATTTGCGGATCAATACTTTTGAACATATTACGCCCGGATAAAAACTGCGATGGGTCATGGCTCTTGTTCCATAACCCATTATCTGCAAAGGTAAAGAACGGCGCTGAATTAGCGTTTTTGTGTACATTTCGCCTTCCTGTTTGTTCCTGACTTATTTCTACCCATGAAAGCAATCTTCCTTTTAAAATGTTTCTTGTTGCTTGCTACCGTTGCGGATGCCCAGGCGTACGACACTGCCTGGGTTGTGGCGGTGGAAAACCGCATGATGCCCGCCTACGAGGCGCGTGACCTTCAGAGTGGCAGCGTGATCTGCCTCGAGGCGCTGGATACGGCCCGTACCCGCTACGGGAAGGAAAGCCGCGAAGCAGCCGAATTGCTGCTGGCGCTCAGCGATTTTCAGAAATATTCGGGCGATTTTAAAACTTCGGAACAAACGATCCTCGAATTCCTGGCGATCTGGGAAAAATTGACCAGCGAGCCGAACGAGAGAGTAGCTACCGGCTTATGCCAGTTGGGTTATCTGCGGTTTCGGCTCGGTCAGTTCGATACGGTGGAAGACCTGCTGTCCAGATCCCGGCAAATGTTCCTCGATATCGGGATGCGATATTCCGACCCTTATTGTAATGTCGTTTCCACCTTTGCCACATACTACCAGGCAGTGGGCTTCCATCTCAAAGCTGAAAAATTGCACCTGGAAGCGGTACAGACTGCTGAGGCTTTGCCTCAAAGAGACGACAACAGCATTGGCGTTTATGCCAATAATCTCGGCAAGTTCTACGCCAACATCCAGCGGCATGAAATGGCGCTCCGGTACTACGGGCTTAGTCTGGCGATGCTGGAAAAAAGCGTTGGGGAAAGCCATCCGCTATACCTGACTGCCTTGATCAACAAAGGTCTGACACTCAGGAATGCCGGTCAGTATGGCGAAGCGGAATCCATACTTAAAAGCGCGTTGGAAAGCGCCCGAAAGATATTTCCCCCCGGCGATACGCGCTTGTCGGACCCGCTGCGGGCGCTGGCCTTATATTACCAGCATATCGGCCAGTTTGAACAGGCGCTTCAGTTGCAGGAAGAATGTTTGTTGTTGATAAAAAACCGGTATGGCCAGTCGCACCCAACTTATTGCCTTGCCCTGAAAGAACTTTCCATGTCGTATGCTCAAGGCAACCGCCTGTCCGTTGCAGACACCCTGTTGAAGGAGACCTTGCGCATTCTAACGGACGAAAATCGTACGCAGACCATCACCTATATGGACGCTCTTGCCTCGCTGGGAAGGCTTTATCAAATCCGGAAACAGTACGACTTGGCGCATCCTGTCCTCGCCCAAAGCGCGGCGTTGGGCCGGAAACTCATCGGCATGGACAATCCGCAATACTACCTGTACTGCGGAAGGCTAATGGCGCGTCAATACCTGGCCGAAAATGCACCGGAAGCCACCCTGCAATTGCTCGATTCCATGCGCGCATCCGTGCTGACAGCATACGGAGAACGCCACCAACACTATGTCGAAATGGAAGGGCAGTATGGAAGGGCCTGGCAATTAAAACAAGATCCAGGCCGGGCATTGCAACATTTCAAGGCTGCATTCAATGCCATGCAATACAACCTGGCAGAAAATTTCAGCTACATGACCATTGCCGAACGGGAAAAGTTTTTAGATCAATTCGATATAAATCGCATGGCATTGCTCTCCACTGCCCGTGCTTTTCCCGGCGATGAAAACATACGCGCCTTTTTATACGATCTCCTGCTTTTTCAAAAAGCCCTCTTGATTTCTTATGACCGTCAACAATTAGCGACCTGGCAACAAGAGGCCGACAGCACTTACCGGGCCTATACCGAAGTGCGCAGGATGATCGCCCTTCAGTGGACGCTGCCGGTGGAAAAACGTTTGGACTTGCCCGAATTGGAAACACAGCGGGTGGCCCTCGAAAAAACGCTGTCCGTCAAATCTGCTTTGGCTGCCGATCCGGATGTCTTTCAAGCCGTCCATTGGCAAGAAGTGCAAAAAGCCTTACAACCTGGCGACGCTGCCCTGGAATGGCTGGACCTGCCGCCCAGTGTGGAGGGCGGCGAAACATCCCGCTACGCTGCCTTGTTGTTGCTGCCCGGCTCCGCTGCTCCTGAATTGGTGCTGCTGGCCGAAACAGCCCGCACCAACGCCTTGTTCGCCTCTAAAGGCAGCCGTGGCCTGCAATACGCTACCCGCACTTATTCCGGCGACGCGCTCTACCGCGCGCTTTGGCAACCCCTGGAAGTCCGGCTTACGGGCGTGAAACGCATTTTTTACGCGCCCACCGGCCCATTGCATCTGCTCAACTTCGACGCTATCCAGACGCCCGATGGGTCGCTGCTTTCCGAAAAATACCTGCTGGCGCGTGTGACCAACACCTCCCGGATTTTAGATGCCGGATTCGGAAAGCCGGTTCCCACGGCTGGCGCCGCGTTGCTGGCCGGAGGCCTCGATTACGAGGCGGCAGCAAAGGCGGCTGATACGGGCGACGAAGGTGTCGTATCGCGAGGAATGCCCTGGCGTGGTGGAAGTGTGGTGCGAGAGTGGGCGGCCCTGCCCAACACCCTGCCGGAAGTGGAACGACTTGCTGCCCTGTTGCAGCAAAAAAATATAAAAACCACCGTGTTCACAGGACAGGATGGTAGTGAAACAGCGGTGAAATCGCATTGCGCCGTTTCGACGCCGGATATTCTGCATTTCGCTACCCACGGCTTTTTCTTCGAGCAAAACGCCGTCGCCGCTGGCAGCCTGGGCCTCGTGACCGCCGAAAATCCCATGTTCCGCAGCGGCCTGATCCTTGCCGGCGCCAATCCGGCCTGGCGTGGGGAGCAGGTCGCCAACACTGCGGACGACGGCATCCTGACCGCCGACGAAATTTCCCTCCTGCCGCTGCGCAATGCCGCATTGGTAGTACTCTCCGCCTGTGAAACCGGCTTGGGAGATGTGCACGACGACGAAGGAGTATATGGTTTGCAACGCGCCTTCCGCCTGGCTGGCGCGCAAAACATCGTGATGTCGCTGTGGCGTGTGCCCGATGCGCCGACCCGTGCCTTTATGGATGAATTTTATTCAGCCCTCGTGGAAAAGGGCGATACGCGCCGGGCGTTCAGCCAAGCCCGGAATGCCATGCGCAAGGAATACGGTAATCCGTATTACTGGGCGGGGTTTGTGCTGCTGGAGTGAAAAAGACATCCGGGGCCTACTCTTTTCGGGTTACTTCTGCAAAAAAGATGAAAAAAGTTTACCTGCCGGTTGTCACATATTCCGGTTGGGGAAATAGAGTATGCATCAGACAACAGATGTATCACTCCCCCTGTGACTCTGCCGCTGTCAATTGCAAAACGACAACCGTTTTCACACCTTTTTTCAAACAATTTAAAAGTACTTTCCTTATGAAGCTTTCTTTAATGAGCCTGCTTGCAGCCGTATTGCTCATGGCCGGTTGTGCCAAAGATGCCGTCAGCACCAACGAAGACAACTCAACAAACCAGGGCATCGAGTTCCGCACCGAAAATCTGGTTGCCATTTGTCACCAACTCGGCAACGGTGAATACAATCCTATCCAGGTGAGCGTCAACGCCGTGCAGGCTCACCTGGCCCACGGCGACTACTTGCCCGATGCCGATGGCGACGGCTACACCGCCGTCGGCGCCTGTACCGGAAGCATGGACGACTGCGACGACAGCGACGACAGCGTACACCCCGGCGCGGAAGAAATATGCGACAACGGCATTGACGACGATTGCGACGGCGTGGTGGACTGCGGCGACTGCACCTTCCCTTTCTTTACGGAGGCGTCAGTGAGCAACAACGCACCCTTCTTCGCGTATTACGATTCGGAAGTAAGTGTATGCAATATTCTGGGTGAAGAATTTGCCGGCGTGTGGATATTTTATGAAAATAATATATTCCCTGCGGCCTTGGCCATCGAATTTGAAGAAGGTAAGGTTGTGGCTTTGTTAACAGAGCAGAGCCAGTGTATCGCCATTGTCGGCGAAGGCGGTATCACCGAAGCGGATTATGAAGCGGCCCTCGCGACCCTCCGTGCCGTCATAGCCGATCATCCGGAGACCCCGAATATTTGCGATCTTATCGGTTTGCGCGCGCCCGAGCCAACCAACGCACTCACCAAGCGCGGCGATTTGATGGCTAAAATAGAGCATTTGAAGGCCAAAATTCGCGAGCACAGGAATAAGTAATTAAAACGAAGTGCGAATAATTGAAGCGTAAGCATCGCTTGCCCGCCCTCGGAGTGCAACAAACTCCGGGGGCTTTTTTATTTATCATAAACCTGAAAAAACAAACACATGGACATCGGATTAGACTAAATGATTGGTTTCCAACGTCTAAAAGTCCAACGTCTAATGTCAATTTATTTTGTCCGCATACTTATTTTGAAAAACCCGCATTTCCACGTGTCACAAATTCCGCCCGGCGAAATATAGTAAGCATCGCATCCTGCGGAGACGGAAATAAAATCTCCCGCTCCGAATTTTTTACCCAACCTGAATGTGTTATGCTACCTGAAACGGCTGTCCGCAACTTCCACCCCTTCACCAACTACGATTTCAGCAACTTCTACTTCGGCGCCGGCGACGATGTGTACGACACCATCCGGAGTTTCAACCAATGGTGGGACGAGGCTTTCGCAGGCGACTACCATATTTACCGCGAACCCTTTACTTCGGCGCCGGGCACCCACATTTCCATCAGGAGCAACCTGGGCAAACAGATCGACGGCCTGCTCAATTTTTCTTCCTACAACTACCTCGGTATGGCCAATTCTCCTGTGGTGACGGAGGCCGCTATCGAAGCCATCCGCAAATACGGCTTAGGCGCCTCCGGAGGCCCCAACCTGAGCGGTATGTACGACATCCACCGCGAACTGGAACCCTCCTTAGCCGCATTTAAGAAGAAAGAAGCCTGCACTACTTTCAACTCCGGTTATGCCGCTAACCCCGGCATCATTTCCGGTATCATGCGTTCGGGCGACACCATTTTTCTCGATCAGTATTCGCACGCTTCTCTTATCGACGGCGCTATTTTGGATCAACAAAGTCAATTTCCCAACTGACCGGCATCAGCGTTTGTTGCTGCTCCAGCCCTGAATTTTGCGGAAAAAATGTAAAATCAGGATGCAAACAAGTTACAACCGCCTTATTTCGCTGGGCGCGGGCATTGGATTGGCGGGTTATGTTTTATCGGGTCCCGCCGGTTTTTTGTTGGTGAAAATCACCCGCCCCCAACCCGTCTGGGTTTCTCCGGCGGTTTTTGCCGAGAATTACCATATCGTTCAGGACGTACCGTATTATTTCGGCCTGCTGCTGATCGGCGGGATGCTGATGCTCGCTGCAGGGCTTTTCCTGAACGCGCAGGACGAAGCGCCAAAAATCCGTTTTCATCTGTTGCTCGCCCTGATGTGGACGACTTTTTTCGCCGCGCTTATCTTTTTCAATTATATCTGTCAGACCACATTCGTGCGCCACCTGGCCCTGAATTACCTGCCCGAACACGACCCCTCGATTGCCACCTTTTCCATGGCCAACCCCATGTCGCTTGCCTGGGCGGTTGAAATGTGGGGTTACGGCGTGCTCGGGGTGGCCACCTGGCTGATGAGCGGTTATTTTCTGAACAGAAGCAAGGCAATTTACCGGTTACTGATCGCCAACGGCGTGGTGAGCGTGCTGACAGTCGTTTTTACGGTCGTGGATATGAAATGGCTGCTCACACCCCCCGGCATTGCGGGTTATTTTGCCTGGAACGTACTGATGATTGTTTTGATGGTGTTAATTTACAGACATACAAAAAGATGAAACGAGCGGCGTCTGTCCTAAAATCGTTACTGACGCGGATTAGGGGGAAGTAAACAGCATATCCATGGTCAGTTCGTTTTGCACGACGGAATGCCGGTACTCATTGTCTTTCAGGCCGTGCGTCGTGATCATGGTCAAAAAACGGACTTTCTTGTACGGGCTGCCTCCCGGAAGGCCTGTACTTTATGCCGAAGCGCGGCATTGTAGTCTTTGGTAATGGCAAACTTGTCGATAGAAAATTTGATCTCGAACAGGTTGATGACCTGGTCACGGCGGTCGTGTGTCGTTTTTGGCGGAAAATAAAATTGCTGATATTTTTATAGATTCTTGCCCAAGGCCAATGGAAGCGAAAACCCCTGCGTGAGCATCCCGGAAAACCGCCAACTTTTTTTCAGGCAGTGTTCCCTGATGTGCAATCAGGTACTTTCACGTAGATTTGTATAAAATTTCCGAGTTTTATGCAAAGCAGGGTCAATGCCCGGTCGGTCTTTTTGCCCCTACTCCTGCTCGCCAAAATGACATTTTGGTGCGGCGCTCAGTCTGACGCGCCGATTTGTGCGCCGCTTTCCTCCCAACAGGAGAGCATTGACTGCTGGCTTAAAAAAGCAGATAGGTTATTGAAAAACAAACAGTTGGATGAAGCGGCGTTGTTGCTTCAAAAATTAGAGGGATATACGGCTGACCAACCTTTGCTGGAAGCGCACCGCTTGAATCAATGGGGCAACTTCTATTGGAGAAAAAACGACTTCGACTCCTCCTATGTATACAAAAGCAGGGCTGCCCGGATTTACCTGGAGATAAAACACCTTTCGGGCGCTTCCGCAACGTACGAAGAACTGGGCGCCCTCATGATTCGCAAAGTCGAATTGGATAAAGCCGCGCACTTTTTGTATAAAGCCATCGAATTGGCGGATCAGGCGGGTTTGGACTCACTGAAAGCCGTTCCTTTTATGAATTTGTCGAATGTATTCGGGCAGTTGGGGGATGGAGAAAAAGAAAGGGCGTTTTTGCTACAATCTCATATCCTGGCAAAAAAATACAAAAATCAGCGGTTGATCACCATAACGGGAGCAGATTTGGCGACGTGTTATATCGAGGCCTCTATGTTGGATTCGGCGCGGCATTTTGCCCTGCATATATTGCGGGAGATGCAGAACAATCATGCACTGAAAGCTTGTAGTTATTACAGTTTGGCACTTTGGGAAACGTCCCAGGGAAATTGGGAAGCCGCCAATCAATACTATTTAAAAATAAAAAACGATAGTAATATCTCCGACTATTACAGGATCGGCTATTTGCAGGGATATGCTAATTTTCTAAAAGCCAGGAAGTTGTATGCCAAAGCAAAGCCGGTCTATGAAGATATTATGGATCGCGCAAAAAAGTCCGGTCAAAACGACTTTCTGTTCGTAGCATACAGAGAATACTATCCGATGCTGGAGGAAATGAAAGATTACAGGCGGGCTTATGAAGTGGCGAAGGAATATATTGTTTTCCACGATTCCGTGCACAATATAGGGGTGGAAGAAAAAGTAAGGGAAATCAATGTCAAATACGAAACTGCCGAAAAGGAACGCGCCCTGCAGGCATCCAAACTGGAATTGGCAGAACATACCAACCAACGCAACCTGCTGTTGGGTGGTATGATCCTGATCGGTTTGCTGGGCATGATCGTCGTATTGCGGCAGCGATACAGGATACAACTTGCTGCAAAACTGCACGAACAGGAGGTGGAGCTGGCAAAGCAAAAGATCGAGCGCCTCCATCAGGAACAAAGTTACCTGGCCCTGCAATCCATGGTAACCGGAGAAGACGCCGAGCGCAACCGCCTGGCTAAAGAACTGCACGATGGCTTGGGTGGCCTGCTTTCCAGTCTGAAGCTGACGCTTACCAACCGCAACAACTGCCTGGACGATGCAAATTGTCGTGAAACCGTACATATCGTTGATAAAGCCAGTATGGAATTGCGGCGCATCGCGCAGAACCTGATGCCCGAAGCCTTATCGAAATTCGGCCTTATCGCCTCGCTGGAAGATTTGTGCGCGGATGTGGAGAGCCACGCAAAAATTCAAACATCGTTTCAGCATTACGGGATCCGCGAGCCGCTGCCGCAAAGCATGGTACTGCCGTTGTACCGCATCGTTCAGGAATCGCTGAACAATGTGGTGAAACACTCACAAGCCACAGAAGTGGTGGTGCAACTCATCCAACAGGACTATGACTTGCACCTTACCATCGAGGACAATGGCGTCGGTTTTCAACCGGAAAAAGCCCTTGGAAACGGCGGGAGCGGATTGAAAAATCTGCAATCCAGAGTGACTTTCCTCGACGGGAGCATAGAATTTGACAGCGCGCCAGGCGCAGGTACTTCCATCAACATCGCTATTCCCATAACGAAAGGAACATGATACAGTTGTTTGTCATAGACGATCATCCGGTGGTGATCACCGGCATCAGCCAGGCGGTGGGCAACCATGCAGACATTCGACTGGCAGGCTACGCCCATCGGAGCGAAGAAGCCCTGGATTGGCTCGCTGCACACGGGGCCGATGTGATTTTACTCGACGTCAACTTGCCGGGTATGGATGGGATCGAATTATGCAAAACTATAAAAAAACTATATCCCCATATTAAGGTCATAGGGCTGACAACCTTCAGCGAGGCAAGTTTTATCACCGGCATGCTGAACAACGGCGCAAGCGGTTATCTTTTTAAAAACACCTCCGAAAAAGAACTGACCGACTCCATCCTCGCCGTTTATGCCGGCAAACGCTACCTGTCCGAAGAGGTGAATGAAAAACTGATCAGCAAAGCGACCCAGCAAGCCTCCGCTAAAACAGGCTTCGTGCCCAAACTCACCCGCCGCGAAAAGGAAGTGCTCGACCTCATCATGGAAGAATGCACCACCCAGGAAATCGCCGAGCGGCTGTTCCTGTCGGTCAGCACCGTCGAAACGCACCGCTTGAAACTATTTGCCAAACTCGACGCGAAGAACGTGGTGGGTTTGGTGAAAAATGCCATTAAGTTTGGGCTGGTATAGTATAGGGGAAAACCGCCAATTTGATTTTTGAGCGTATTCCCCGAAGCGCAGCAAATCATTCCACCCCGAAATTTGTATCTCAAAATTCGATATGCTATGAAAACAATGTTCCAATTGACTTTTAATCTTCTTTCCAGCGCCTTCATTCTTGCATTTGCGCTGATGGAGCCTTCAGGCATTTTTATCATCAAACCTTGCCTTGCCTGACAAGGCGTATCTGCTTTCTCTATTTCATTCCTATTAGTGGCATGGCGATTACTCCGTCGTGTTGGAAAGCCTTTATGGCCTACAATATTCGGTACCCTGCCCCTGAAGGGCTTCGACCGGAACAGGGTTTATGCCGTGCTGCCAGAGCGTGACCATTTGAAATGTATTTTCTAACAACCAAACATAATACGATCATGCAAAAACCACAGTTTATTTTCAGGTCCGGGTTCTTCCTCGTTTTGTTGCTGCTTATGGCCGGGTGCAAAAAAGACAATGTGCCTCTGGAAGAGATAGTTGTAGTGGCCAACAGGGCGGGCTCATCCCTTAGTTACATCGACGCTCAGACGAACAAGGTCGTTCATTATCAGGTCATCCCGGGTTCCGAACCCATGTATGCGGTGTATGTCCCGGGAAAAGACCGTTTGTACGTGGGCGACAGGGCGCAAAGCAAGGTCCATGTCATTAACCCTGCAACCTATTCTATTGAGAATTCTATTACTGTAGGCAACGGCGTCTGGCACATGTGGGCCGACGGCAAAGGCAAACAATTGTGGGTAAGCAACGATGTGGACAAGAGTATTTCCGTGATTGACATTGCATCCGGCAGCGTCGTGGCCACCATTCCGCTGGGAATCAAGCCCCACGACGTGTTCGTAACGGAAGAAGGTTCGAAGGCGTATGTGTCCGTATTCACCGGAAATGACACCCCCGACAGCGTGTATATGTTTTCTACCGCCAACTATAAAAAACTTGCCGCAGCCGCAGTAGGCAAAGACCCGCATCTATTCCATCAGACAAAAGGCAATCAATTGTTTGTGCCCTGCCAATCGGGCAATTTGTTCGTCCTGAACGGCGCGACTTTGAAGGAGATCGAAAATATTCCGGCGCCCGGTGCTCACGGCGTGTATTTGTCGCCCGACAACAACTACCTCTACGTGTCGAATATAACGGGCAATCAAATCATTACCGTCAACACTTCCACCCTGACCGTCAGCGGGCAACCCGTACCGGCTATGCTGAACACACCCCACAACATCACCCTGAATGCGTCCGGAAAAAAGTTGTTCCTCACCCATTCGGGCGCTGCTTCCAGCAGTGTTGCCATTTACGACGTATCGAACGGGATATTGACGAACGGCAACGTTGTCACTGCGGGGACCAACCCTTTCGGACTCGTGTATTACAAAAGGGAGGTACAATAGAGCCCTTCCTGTTTTCTTCACAATTAAAAACTGAACACATTATGACACTGAGATTGGGAGATACCGCGCCGAATTTTCAGGCATTCACTACCAAAGGTGTGCTTGACTTTTATGAATATCTCGGCGACAGCTGGGGTGTGTTGTATTCGCACCCTGCCGACTTTACGCCTGTCTGTACCACCGAACTGGGGCGTACTGCTGCCTTGAAAGCGGAATTTGAAAAACGCAACGTCAAAGTGCTGGCGCTGAGCGTTGATCCGCTGGTTTTGCACCATGAATGGATCGAGGACATCGAGGAGACCCAAAATGTGCTACTGACTTTTCCGGTCATCGCCGATGAGGATCGAAAAGTTGCCTTGTTGTACGACATGATCCACCCGAATGCTGCGGAAAAAGCGACGGTGCGTACGGTATTCATTGTGGACCCGAACAAAAAGATACGGCTCACCATGACCTATCCGCCTTCTACCGGCCGCAATTTCCATGAAATTTTGCGGGTCATTGATTCCCTGCAACTGACCACTTACCACAGCGTTGCCACCCCTGTGGATTGGGAACAAGGCCAGGACGTCGTCATACTGCCTTCGATCCCGGACGATCAAATAGCGGACAAATTTCCCAAGGGCTACACACGTATCAAGCCTTATTTGCGCATGACACCGCAACCCAATATTTAAAGGGCGTGAGGATGCTGCAAATGATTCAAATGAAGACAATTGCCGCTATTTGGGCCTGCTGCGCTCCGGCTTTCATTGCCGGGCGCAGCAGTGCGTTTTGATGGTAGGTGAGGCCGGTTTTGATGCTATAAAAAGTTCTTTCTTCCAAAATAAAAATTTTCAATGAGGCATCCGTGCCGCGACCGGTTCGGTACAGGGCAACCCCAATAGAACAAGCGTTACACCTCCATACAACGGATACCGAGTTCGCGCTCCACACGGATCACTTCCGGGCCGGGCAGATGCTCATTAGGCAGGCAAAAGAAGTTTTTCAGAACGCCCGCGTGTTGGGGGCCGATACCTTCGAGCGACTCCAGGCGGTTGTGGTTGCAGTAAATAGTGTGCAGATTTGTCAGATGTTCGAGCGGTTTCAATGAACGCACTTCATTGACATTGAAGTATATCTCTTGCAAATCCCGGAGCGCTTCCACTCCGTTCAGCGTGTCGAGCCGGTTGTTAAACACAAACAGCGATTTGATTTGTGGAAGCTGGGCGACAGGCTCTATGGAGCGGATTTTCTGGAATGCAAAAACGAATATTTCCATCCGGTTGAGCGCCAAAACCCCATCCATACTCTCCAATTCAAAAGTCATATTTGGAAATGGCGCCGTCGGGCCGGCAAAGCGTATGGCAGGCGAATGCCAGATGTGGTGAAGCACATCGTCAGGCGGTTTTTCACTCGTGGTCCGGCGCAGGGTTACCTCATTAAAAGCCGTTTTCCATGGCAGCGACAACCCCTCCCACCAACTCTGATACTGCTCTATTTCTTCGGCTGTCGGGGGCGGCAATTCATTTTGTTGCATTTTTTATAATCGTTTGAAGGTGGTTTGAAAGGTTTGAGTAGTTTGAAATTGTTGGTAACCAATCTTGTAAAGTGACCAGGGATCAAAACCACTTTGCACTGGCTATAATTAAAGCAAGTTGTGACCCGCCCCAGAGGGGCGAAATATTTGTAGCGGATCAGGTTAAAACCGCATCAAAAGCCCCTTTAGGGGCGAAATATAACCGCCCCTAAAGGGGCTCCGAACTATTTTAAATCACTTTCCTACAAATATTTCGCCCCTCTGGGGCTGGTCACAACTTGCGTTAATTAAGTATGTGGACAAAATCAATTGATGTTGGACTTTGGGCCCTGACAACCAATCATTTAGTCTAATATCCAATGTGTAATGTCCAATGTCAAACTGTCCAACATCTAACGTCAAACATCCAACGTCCAACGTCCAAAGTCCAACGTCCAACGTCCGGTTCCTGTTTTTTCAAAAAAGAAAGGCTTGAGAGTTATCTGAACGTCGTGCAGACAATAGCCCAAATAATTCCCAAACCTCTCCCTATTCAAATGATATCAGATGACCATCACGGATCAACTCCGGCTGGGATAGATACCTTCTAAGCAAATGATATAGTTCATAGCCAAATAAGGCTGAACGATACTAACCGGCTGGTTGCCGCCGGTAGGTGTATCCGTAGCAGAAATACCGGCCAGTTTTCCGTTGGCGGAAGTAGCGGTTGCGTAGATGTTGGCCGACGAGCCGGCGAGCACGTTTCCGTTCGGCTCGTCGGTAGTTCCATTGCCGGTGGATACCGCCAATTGAATGTTTACCTGGTGCGTATGGGTCGGCAGTTGATTGACGGTCAGGGTAGTGTATTCAGCTCCACCCTTTTGCCCCAGCTGATAATCCGACAAACCGGGGCCGTCGCCAGCGCCGACAGCCACCCGACCTCGTAAATCGGGCAGGGCAAAGGTACTGATACCGTCGCCGCCGTAAATCGTGCCTATGAGAGAGAAAAGCGCCTGATATTGGCTGATTGGCAGGAGCGAGCCGTCGCAAAACGCCCAGCTGCGCGGAGCAAAATTGCCGGCGAAAAAGAGGATTTGAGCAATATATCCTTCCATGTTTTGAATGATTGTTAAGGTGAAAAAATCAGTTGCGCGAAGGGAAAATGCCATACAGGCAAATCACAAAATTCATCGCCAGGTAAGGCTGCACAATGCTGAAAGGCTGGTTGCCGCCCGTGGGGGTTTCGGTTGCTGACAGGCCGGCCAGCCTTCCGTTGGCGGAAGCAGGGGGGGCGTAGATGTTGCTCGCAGTGCCGGCGAGCACGTTGCCGTCAGGTTCATCGGTAGTGCCGTTGCCGGTAGCGACGGCCAATTGTGGAGTGACCTGGTGGGAGTGCATGGGCATTTGATTGACAGTCAGGGTGGTGGTTTCTGTGCCTGCCATTTGTCCGAGCTGATAGTCCGACAAGCCGGGGCCGTCACCGGTACCGACCGGCAGCCGGCCGCGGAAATCGGGCAACCCGAATGTCACACGACCGTCGCCGCCATAAGTGGTTCCGAGCAGGGAGAACAGCGCCGTATTGCTGGCAATGTTGAGTATCTGCCCCTGGCAAAATGCCCAGTTTTTAGGGGCAAAGTTTCCGGCAAACATCAAAATTTGCGCGATGTAACCTTCCATAAAAAATTGAATATTTAAATTGTTAACGATCTGGTGGATGGGTTGGAAGGGGGGATCGAGGGGGTGAGAATGCCTGTCAGGCGAAACAGCGGGCGGTAAGAATGGGATTTTGAGGTAATGGACGGAGCAAATCTCGGATTATCAATGACAGAAAAACATTATTTTTAAATTAATATTTTTTTGCCTTGAATTTATGGGAAAAAGAAAGGAAATTGTAAAATATTTGCACTTTCTTGTTTAGAAAAACAAACCACCGTTCGTCTGATGACGGTCACCCGAAACCGTTGATAATCCTTGTCGGAGCCCCATCCACTTTTATCCTTCTCACCGGTTCAACCATTTGTTCAACAACAATCCGCACCATGATCAAGACTCGATTTTATTTGCCATTCGCACTGATATTGTGTTGCTGCACGGCCCTGTCCGCACAATACCTCGAAAATTTTACCGGACAGAACGGCAAAGGACTGGTAGATGCCATTTGCCCGGCAGGTACCACCAACATCAATAACTGCGGCAGTGCCTGTACTGCCAACGCAACGGATAATACCTCTACTTGTACCACCGTTCCACCCAGTTTTTCCGGTGTAAACTGGACCCTGGGCCTGGGGCCGAGCTCGACTTATTTTACCGACCCGAACCCCAATCCATTCGGTTTTGAATTCGGAAGTCCGGATGATTTTGGAGTCGTCAGCGACAGGATACAGGTGGACGACACCGACCAGGAAATCTGCTGGATCAGCCCGACGCTGAACATCGGCGCTGCCGGGGCGGTATCCATTTCGGTCGCGGTTTCTCAAACAGGAGGTTTGGAAACGGGCGACTTCGTTCGCGGAGACTATAGCCTCAACGGTGGAGCGTACGTGCAGTTCGGCTTTCAGGAGGGGAACTTCGCCTCTACCAACCTTACTGTTTCCGGCCTGACCGGCAGCACGCTGGTGATCCGGGTTTGTGCGAAAACGAACGGCACGGGAGAGCAAATTTATATTGACGACATCTCCGTTCCGCAAGCGGGCGTCACCACCGGCTGCAACCCGCCCACGATCAGCGCCGTCGTGTCGCAGGTGGGTACCTGCAATCCCAACAGCGGCGCCATTAACCTGACGGTGGGCGGCGCGGTAGCGCCTTATACGTACAGTTGGAGCAACCTGCCCGGCTCGCCCGACCCACAGGATCAAACCGGTCTGGCCGCCGGCGTTTACAGCGTCACCGTCACCGACGCGACATTCTGTTCAGCCACCACTTCGATCACAGTTACGACTGCAACGGCACTTGCGCTCAGCACCCAGGTGCTGCCCGCCGACTGCCCCGGCGCCGCTACCGGCGAGATAGACCTGACCGTGAACAATGGTGTGCCGCCTTATTCCTACAGTTGGAGCAACCTGCCCGGCGCGGGCGACCCGCAGGACCAAATCGGTCTGACCGCAGGCTCTTACACCGTGACGGTGACCGATAATGCCGGTTGCACGTCTACCACCAGCGCTACGATAGGCACAGCAGCAGCAGGTGCTTATTCAGAAACTTTTTCCATAGACGGCAAGGGTATTTTGGACAACTCGACGTGCAGCGGCGCCAACGGTACCACCTGCACGAATAACAATTTTGTCGGCGTGAACTGGTCCATTTACGGTTTAAGCTCTTTAAACGGCGTTGATGTGAACGACTATTTCAAAACCACCGGTGGAAAACTGGAGCACAAAGACATTGACCAGGATGTTTGTTGGGAAAGCCCGCTGATAGACATCAATCCGCCAGGTACCGGAGTGGCCTTTAGCGTTGACCTTGCCTGGAACGATTTCGACCGGGAGCCCGGCCAGGATTACATTGATGTAGAATACAGCCTTGACGGCGGCGCCTGGACACGCGTGTCCAACCAGGTCGGCGGCGGCACATCCGGCCACACCATCGTATATGCGAGCGGCGGCGCCAACGACCTCGACGGCAGCACCACCGTAAATGCAACCGGCTTGTCGGGCAGTACCCTGCGCATCCGGGTGTGCGGCTTAGCAAACAGCGAAACCGAAACCTATACCATTGATAATGTTTCAGTACCCCTGAGCAACGGCCTCTACTGCCCCTGCCCGACCATCAGCTTCACCGCCACACCTACCAATACCTGCCCCGGCAGCAACAACGGGCAGATCGCGGTGAGCGGCGTGTCGGGCGGTACCGGACCGTATATGTACTCGAAAGACAACGGCGTCAACTATCAATCCGGAGCGACCTTTACCGGCCTGGCGGCGGGCAACTACCAGATCGTGGTAAAAGACGCCAGCGCCTGTACCGGCGGCCCGCAATCGGTGACGGTGGGTACGTTTACAGCGCCATCTTGTTCCATCAGTACTCCGGGGGCGCCCTTTGTCTGCAATAGCACTGAGGGGGTCGTGTTCACGGCGCCGGCTGGCATGAGTGCCTATAATTGGAGCATCAGCGGGGCCGGCGGTTCTATTCCCGGCTCTACTACAGGATCGTCGGTGTCGGTAACCACTGGCAATTACCTTGCAGATTTTACGCTTTTTCTCACCGTCACCGACGGCAATGGCTGTACCAGCACATGTTCGAGCCAATTTTTTAATTATCTCCTTAAGCCGCCAGCCAATATTACCGTCTCGCCCGGCGCCACAGTTTGCTTCGGTGTGACTTTAGACCTTTCCATTGCTGCCGCAGCCAGCAGCACCGTCGCCTGGACGGGCGAGGGCATTACCAACCCCAACGGTAACCCTTCAACGATGGCCACTCCCACTACGACAGGTCCGCATACTTATTCCGTGACCGTGACGACCGACTACGGTTGCTCTAATACCGGCACAGCCAACGTGACCATTAACCCTTTGCCGAATGTAACTTGCCCGGGTAATTCCAACACCTGCCTGAATACGCCCTCCTATGCGCTCTCCGGCGCCAGTCCGGGCGGCGGCACGTACAGTGGACCGGGGGTAAGCGGAGGTATGTTCGACCCCGCAGCAGCGGGGGCAGGGCCGCACACAATCACCTACACCGTCACAGATGGGAACGGTTGCTCGAACAGTTGTACGTTCACGATTACGGTGCAAGTCTGCAATATTGACTTCGACGGTAAAATCATATTTTCAAACAACAACAGTCTCGGTGTGGAAAACGCCAACGTGACCCTCACCGGCTCCGCCACGGGCAGCGACCTGAGCGACTCCAACGGCGATTTTTTTATTTCTACTGCCGTCAGTTCGGGTAGTTTCACCCTCACGCCGGCTAAAACAGCCAACAAACTCAACGGTGTGACGGTGGGCGACGCTTATGCCATTCAACTACACGTGGCGAACAATGTGCCTATCACCGACCCCTATAAACTGGTGGCTGCTGACGTGAACAAAAGCAATTCCATCACGACTACCGATGCGTCTATCATCAACCAATCCGTCCTGGGCAATCCTGCGGCATTGGTGCAGTTCAAAACTTCCTGGCGATTCGCGCCCACTTCGCACACTATGTCCATTCCGCCCTGGGGATTCCCCGAGCAACGCACGTACACGAATATCAATACGCCCCAGACCAGCCAGAATTTCTACGGTATCAAAACGGGCGACGTGGTGACGGCATTCGCCAACCCAGCCAATTTTGGTGCCGGCAATCCATTGATCTTCCATGCGGAAGACCAAACTTTAACGGAAGAACAAGAAATCGCTGTGGAATTCAAAGCCGGCCAGTTGGCAGATTTGGTTGCCTTTCAGTTCGCTTTGAAATTTGACGTGGAAAAACTGGAACTGGCCGGCATTCAGCCGAACACTGGTCTGCCGCTCACGGATGAAAACTTCGGCACATTCAACCTTTCCGAAGGCGAAATCCGCGCCGCGTGGTCGCAGGTGGAAGGCATGGATTTGGAAGAGGCTGCTCCCATTTTTTCTTTGAAATTTAAAGTGTTGCAAAGCGGCGGAAAATTGAGTGAGGCGTTGCGGCTCGACGAAGGTGTTTTACCTGCGCTTGCGTATAACAGCCCGCTGGAAGAGTCGAAAGTGGAGTTGAAATTGAGCGAATTGACCGGGACGGGCAATCCGGCAGGCGCCGCAGGCGTGCAGTTGTTGCAGAATCGCCCCAATCCCTTCAACGGCACAACGGCGATCGGCTTTGTGTTGCCGGAAGCCGGCGAAGCGCAGTTGCGCGTTTTTGATGTTGCAGGGAAAATGCTGGCCGAACGCAAGGGCCAATACCCGGCGGGCAGAAACGAGGAAATGTTTGATTTGAGCGGCGCGAGCGGGGTGTTGTACTACGAACTGACCACTCCGTTCGGGGTGCTGGCGAAAAAGATGGTGGCTGTGGCGAAGTAACATGCTCTGAAACGTATGACCGCGCCTCATCCGTCCTTGTAAATTGGTCATTGAATGGGCTGTCTCACAAGTTGGTGATTTGGTTATTTGGTGATTTGGTTATTGCGTTGCACCCTCATAACCAGGGTTGTTTTCAAATAAACAAATCACCAAATAGCCAAATAAACAAATCACCAACGTGTGCCGTCGTTGTGCGTCCTCGCCAACAGCGGCACAAAAACTCAGGCAGGGGCAGCGCCCCGAAAAATTTGTAGTTAGATGCCACGTTTACGAAACTTTTTAAGTTTCGTAAACGTAAGCGTCTGAACATCAATAGTAACGCAGCCGGATCACCCCTGCTAATTGTTTGGCAAAACGAATGACCTGCCGGGTGTAGCCGTACTCGTTGTCGTACCAAACATAGAGCACGGCACTTTTACCGTCTTTCGAAACGATGGTCGCGGGCGAGTCGAAAATGGAAGAGGCCGGATTGCCCACCAGGTCGCTGGAAACCAGTTCGTTGGAAAAAGAATACTGGATCTGCTCCACCAGGTTGCCCTTCAGAGCAGCCTGGCGCATGATCTCGTTGATGGCCTCCTTGTTGGTGGCTTGGTTGAGTTGCAGGTTCAATACCGCCAGCGACACATTGGGCGTGGGCACACGAATGGCGTTGCCGGTGAACTTGCCCGATAGTTCGGGCATCACTTTGGCGATGGCGCTTTCGGCGCCCGTTTCGGTGATGACCAGGTTGAGCGCTGCCGAGCGTCCGCGCCGGTATTTTTTGTGATAGTTGTCCAGCAGGTTCTGGTCGTTGGTGTAGGAGTGCACCGTTTCTATGTGTCCCTTTTCGATGCCCAAAGCGCTGTGGATGACTGCCAGCACCGGGACGATGGCATTCGTGGTGCAGCTGGCCGCCGACCAGATGTTCTCGCTGTCAACGCTGAAATTGTGGTTGTTCACGCCATGAACGATATTGGGAATATCGCCTTTGCCCGGCGCCGTCAGCAGCACTTTCGATGCGCCCTTTGATTTCAGGTGGCGGCTCAGGTTCTCCCGGTCGCGCCAGACGCCGGTGTTGTCAATCACCAGGGCATTTTCGATCCCGTAGGCGGTGTAGTCAATCTCTTCGGGCGTTCCCGCTGAGATCATATCTATTCTGTGACCGTTCACCCAAATGCATTTTTGTTCGACATCGGGGATTACCGTGCCCGGAAAATGGCCGTGCACCGAATCGGAGCGCAACAGATCGGCCCGTTTAATGATGTCGTCGGGACTTTTATCGCGGGTGACGATGGCCCGCAGGCGCAATTGTTCTCCCTTGCCGGCCTGCGCGATCAGTTCGCGGGCTGCGATGCGCCCGATGCGCCCGAAACCGTACAACACCACGTCTTTTGGATGGAGGTCTATCTTATCCGCCCCGATAAAATCCTTCAGTTTCTTGTTGATAAAATCCGATTCGTCCGCGTAGGCATTTTTTTCGTCGAGCCATTCGACGCCGATCCTGCCGATATCGAGGCGGGAAGGCGCCAGATTGCTGCCGTAAATGGCTTTTGCCAGCCCCAGGGTGTCGTGCACGGTGAGCGGATGCCGCACGACTTCGCGGGCGTAGTGGTGCAGTTGAAGCAGCTCGGAGGCGCTGCGATCCACCATTTGATTGCGGAAAATGATCAACTCGATGGATTTGTCGAACCACAATTTGCCTGTGACGGCGATCAGTTCGAGGGCGGCCTTTTCGTCTTCAATCCAGGTTTGCAGATGCTGTTCGTAAACTTGTTTGGGCATGGATAAATTGATTTTAGTGGTAAGGATAAGGTTGCTTAACGTCCGAGCTGGTGGTGTTCTTTGCTCAATCGGGCGCAAAGTTGGCAAATCTGACAGAGCCGGAGGTACAAATGATCCCTTGAAATTTTCTGCAGGGGTGGAGTTGTGCAGCGCGCGTTCATTTTGCGCCTTTCCTTGTAGCCGGGAAGTATTTCCCTGTTGCGTGAAGAGGCAATGTACCCGTTTCAACCGCACCCGAAAGGGAATTGCGCCGGGCTGTAAAGTATGACCGCCTCTTTTTTTTAAATAAATTCCCGGAAAAAACGGACATCGTAATAAATTGTGAATGAATCTTAAATGACCGGAATTGCCCATGTTTTATATGACCGGTTAAAAAATATTAGACGAAAGGTGATAGTTGTCAGAACATTTGGCTTTATGTTTGTCGGGTATTTTCTACTATTTTTGATTTAATCTCCATAATCTCATGAGCGAAGCAGGCATCTGAACGGTTGCCACGAACTTCCCCGGTTCGTATATTCTTCTGGGGCAATTTCTCTTCCTCTATACTTTTTCCCATCCTGACTTTTCCGATCGGCACACGACTGATGCTGACGCTTCCTGTTTATGCCTTGTTTTCTTGGCAATGAACGGGAGCTAGAATCATATTCGATTTAATCCCCATCTCGTATAAGTTCAACTCGGTTTCCAAATGGCAACACGTCAACCTCGATGTGTGGAGTGCCTCCCATGCGGCACTCACAACCCCCTTGAGAACACCTTTTTTCCAGACTGCTCCCGGCTTTGGCGGGACGTGCTGTGTAAAGGTTCTCTGAAGCCTGTTTTTCCCGGTTCCCCGGCTGCTTTTCGCAATTCCATTCTCTCATACACCATATCCAATCGTGTTTCGGCTGATTCCAGCCGGGATGCGATTTTTTGTTTCCGGCAGATTGCCGGCGTACTGTACTGAAAACGAACTCTGTTCCTCTGATTTGACAATTAAACCTGCCTCTTGCCCAGGCTGAAAATTTTTTAAATTATGAAAAATCATCTTTACGTATCATCTCTGTTATTCAAAGTATTGGTTCTTATTCAGCAAGTTTTGGTCTTGTTGGTGGACTTCGCATCTGCAACCGTTAACCGTGTGCCCCCGATGCGGTTTGCTTCGCGTCCCAACCGCCTTCGATCCATATATAATATAGGTATATTGACCATCAGCGTGTTCGCAACGGATGGCCTTTACGCTGCCGATCTTTACGTGAAATCTGGTGGCGGGTGCGCAGGTAGCCCCTGTTACTCCACCATAGGTGCAGCGGTCGCCGCAGCGACGGCAGGCGACGTGATTCATCTCGAATCCGACATAACGGAAGGGATCGTCACGGTGAACAAGGCGATAACCATTCATGGTCACGGTTTCAAACTGACTTCGACCTCCGTTAACTATGGAGTGGAAGTGACGGTTGCCGGCGTCACCATCCAGGATCTTATTGTTGAGGATGCAGGCACCTTTGGTATCCACGCCAGCTGCGGCTCCGACAACCTCGCCCTTACCGATGTTACGGTGGACGACTGCGGCGGAACGGGCATTGCCCTCAATGGCTCCGATAACTGCGTACTGACCAATATCACCTCCACCAACAACACCGGAAACGGGATTTCGGTCACCAACTGCGACAACCTGACCATCAACGGCATTACCACGAGTGGAAACGCATTCGGCGGCGGCTTCAGTGCAGGCATCGGCTTGTTCACCAGCGCAGTCACCTGCCCGCCGGCCGGTATCAGCGATTTTGAGCTTATTGGCGCCGTCAGCATCGGCGAGCCGGTGAAAGTATATTCCGGGAAAGCCAATGCGGCTGATGTCATCACCATTAGTCTGACCAGCACTTCCATCCAATGGGCTGTAGGCACCAGCGCCCTCGACCGCTCCTACTGGCCTGATAAAGCTACCGCTTACGCAGTTGTGGATGCTTTGTTCGAACCGCCGTACAGCTATCCCAATACGACCGTTTTTGTGGAAGAAGTAGCGACGGACAACCTGTATGTGGACGACGACCCGAACGGCGACGCCACGCCGGCGATGCTCATCCAGACGGCGATCAATTTCGCGGCAGCGGGGAAAACGATATTCCTGGAAACGGGTCTCTTCAAGGAAAAACCCGTCATAGACAAATCGCTGACCCTCGACGGCAATGGCCTTGCATTCTCCATCCTCGACGGTACGACTTTGGGCGTACTTTCCTCCGGTACGGGGGGGATAACCATCAATTCCGGTATTACCAATGTGACGATAAAAGAATTGGCGGTGAAAAACTACACCGGCGCGGGCGGGGCTACGAATGGCGCTATTTACGCTGTCAATGGCAACAACAACCTGGTCATACAGGATGTGGAAGTCGGGAATAACCCCAGCAATTCTGGTATCCACATCAATGCCACCGCCAACGTGGACAATGTGCTGATAGACGGGGTGATCGCCCACGACAACACCGGCGGCGCGCGCGGTATCGTGATCTGGAATGGCGCCAAAACCAACATCACCATCCAGAACTGCGAGGTGTACAACAACAACTGCTGCGGCATCGAACTCCAGGACGGCACTGCCTCCGGGGTGACCATGTCCAACAACAATGTGTACAACAATACCGACAGCGGCATGTCGGCCGTGGGTCTTACCGGCCCGGGCGAGAATGTCATTTCCAACAACACCCTTTCCAACAACGGTCGCTTCGGCATCGAGATTAAAATGCCCAACGGCACCGGCCTGGAAACCGGCGCCGGCCGCATCGTGGTGGAAAACAACAGCGTCGTGCGCACCATCGGCATCGGAGGCGAATTGCGCGACATTGCCGCCATCGCGGTATTCCGCCGCGGCGCCCTGGTCACGGGCAATGTCAACATACCTACCGGCGTGGTGGTAAAAAACAATACGGTTTCCGGTTATCAGCAACCCAGCACCAGCGACGGCTTCGGTATCGTCATCGAAGGCACCAACCACAACGTTTATGGCAATACCGTCAATAAAAACGACGTCGGTATCCAGCAACAGGCCGGACATACGCCATATACGGAAAATCTTGGAGGAGATGCGCCTCCCTACAATGGCGATCAGTCGAATCTGGCCGACCAGTACTTTGGCCGCGGCAACACGCCGTTCACCTGTGGCAACACCATCGGCACGAATACCTACGGCGCCGGAGCCAACGCCAACGGCACCAATACCCGCAACGTCGGCGCCGGCGTCAACCTCACAGCCGGCGTGGTGCTGAACGATGACACCGATGAGACGTTCTGCTCCATCCAGAAAGCCATCGACGACAGCCACACTTTGGCCGGACATACGATTTTAGCGGAAGCCGGCACGTACAACGAGGACGTCACGGTAAACAAACAACTGACCATCAGCGGCGCCGGTATTGATGTCTCCTATGTTACCGGCCCGATCGGAGGCGGCACCTCCACATTCCAGGTCGCTGCAAGCGGTGTGATCATCGAAGGCTTCACCATTTCCCGTGCCGGCAATAATACGACGGACTGGAACGCTGCGCTCAATTTAGCAGGTATTGCCGTGCAGGGACAAACCGCCGACATGGAAGTCCGGGAATGCAAAATCACCGGCAACCGGAATGGCATTGACGTCAACAACAGCAACGACAACAACATTCACAACAACATCATCACGTTCAACCGGACGGGCTTGATCTTCCGTAACCAGACGGACAACACCATCCTGACCGAAAACGAAATTACCGATAACTGGACGATGGGCGTGCTGTTCCTCGACGCGAGCGGCGGCACCAACAGCCCCTTGCAACAAGCTTTAAACTCCACTTTTGAAGACAATGACATCAGCGGAAACTGGTACGGAGACATCGTGGACCGCCAGTCGGGCGGTTCGCTGCCGGCACCGGGAACTACCAACCTCAAAAACTTCGAATGCAACTGGTATGGAGTGACTTCCCCTGTCCTTTCGACAGCCAACAGCACCGAACCCGGTTATTCCGCCCTGATCCCGGTGGCATACGGTGGAAGTTCCACTCCTCCGGGCGGCCAGCCGAACATTCTCGGGCCCGCCTCCGCCAACTTCGATTACGTCAACTGGCTGGTCAACGGCACGGACAACGATGGCTTGGAAACCGGATTTCAACCGGTACCTATGACCTGCACCGGCGATCCGATTGTCATCGCTTCGGCAGTGACAGACGACGTGATCTGCGGCGAAACCACCGGTTCCATTACCGTGACATTCAGCGGCGGCACGGCTCCTTATGACATTGCCTGGTCCGGGGCAGGCTCCGGTTCGACTATGAACATTTCCAGCCCGCACACGATCCCGTCATTGGCAGTCGGCGCTTATACCATCACCATTACGGACGACAACGGTACGACCGCAACGGCTTCGGCATCCGTCCTGTACCTGCCGGTGAAAAACCTGACCGGCCCGACTTACCACGCCACCATCCAGGCGGGGGTGACTGCTGCTGCCAACGGCGACGTGCTCGAAGTGTGCGCTGGCACCTATACGGAAGTCGTGACCGTCAACAAAGACGTGACCATCAACGGTTTGGGTAATCCGACGGTGACTGCCCCCGCAGGCTCCAACCAAAAAATATTTACCATCACGGCTGCGGGCGCTACCCTCGACGGATTCAACATTGAAGTAAACCGTCCCAACGCTGCAGCAGGCGTATATGCGGAAAACATCGACAACATCACCGTTCAGAATTGCACGATCAACTCGACCGGCTCGGGAAGCACCCTGACCACTCCGTTCGGCAATACGGATGCGGCCGGTATCGCCCTGCTGGGCAACGGCGGCCCGATCGAATTTTGCACCCTCGACAACAACGACATCACAGCGGGTTCCGGCCCCTCCGTATTCAGCCGGGGCATCTGGCTGCGCGAAATGAGAAGCACGGTGACCGACAACGAGATTGTTGCCACCACCCAGGACCTGCTTTGCCAGTTTGCCAGTGGCGGTACTACCACTATAGATGGCAATACATTCACTGGCGCAGGATTGGATATTACGGAACCCAACAACAATCCCTCGACGGTAAATATCAACAACAATACCTTCCAGCCGGCTTCTCCCGCCTTCAGCCAGTCGCTGATGATCAAACACAACTATACCGGCGTACCGGTCAATGTGACCAACAACCAGTTTTTGGATCACGGAAACATCGCCATTCTCAGCGGTTCGTCCAAGGACGTGACCATCAGCGGCAACACCTTTACGCCCGCTGCCGCGGCTGCGAATTTCTCCCATATCCTGTTCTCCACGTCGTATCCCACCGGCGGCACGCCGATCGCGCTGGCCAACAACGGGATCAGCATTCAGGATAATACGTTTAACGACAACGGCGCCGCCGTCGGCCGCGCCATAGATATTCAGAACGGCCAGTCGCTCGGTTCCGGTTACGGTACCGTTTCCGTCGGCAGCACGACAGCCAATACCTTTGGCGGCACGCTGGATGAATACATTCGCCTGACAACGGGCGTTCAGGCACCCAATTACAGCGCCAACCCGAACCCCGCTCCCGCCAATATCAGCTTCGACGCTTCCAACAACACCTACGGAGGCACGCTGCCGAATGCGATGAGCTTCGCGCAATTGTTCGCCGTGGAAGACAAAGTCTACCACCGCATAGATGAGTCAACGCTCGGTTTTGTGACCATAAAAGCCAGCAACGCTTATGTGACGGACAACGCCGCGCCAACGGCAACCAACAACGACTATACGCGGATCAGAAACGCCGTAGCCCTTGTTGCTGGAAACAGCTGGTCGGTCAATCTCAAAGGCAGTTTCGACTGGACGGAGGCCAACGCTGCGGCCGCATGGGCTTTGGGCAACGACGGCGTCGTCAGCGCTGCCGACGACTATTCCATTCTGGTGCCTGCCAACCTCAATGGCGTCACCTTTACCGCCCCTGAAGGCCTTGGAACCGCTTCGATCCAGGGCCCCGGCGACCTCGCTTCCGTCAACCTGGAAGGCGTGCTGATCTTCGACGGCGGTGACAACCAGAACTGGACGATCTCCAACATGGAATTCCTGGATTTCGACCTGTCTATCGGTATGTTCAACGGCGCCGGCGGAACCGACGCTTTCAACAGCACCACGATCACCAACAATACGTTCGATATCGCAACCGACCTGAACGCGACGGTTGCCCCTGCCGATGTAAACCAAAACATCGGTATCCACTTCTCCTTCGGTACCAACCAGACGATCTCGAACAATACGTTCAACATCGCGGGCGACGGCGTGAGCGATGGGGTAAACTATTCGACTTCGGTCGGCATGCAGTCCAATACCAGCGGCGGCAATGTCTACAACGGATTGATGATCACCGGCAATACGATCAATATCCAGAATGCTCAATCTGCCAACCCGCAGGTGGTACTCGGCATTTGGGAAAACAGCCATGGCCATACCGGAAATGTCACCGTCAGCAACAACCAATTCCTGAACCTGGCCGGCGGCAACGACCCTGCGCTGAACCTCCAGCGCGCCTTCCGCGTGACCTCGCATTCCGGCGCAACCAGCACGGTCACTTATTCCAACAACACAGTTCAGGGCGCGAACATCGGTTTCCAATGGATATCCGGCAGCAATTTCAGCGCGGAGCAGCCAGTACAAATGACCGGCAACACACTGAACGACAACAACATAGGCGTACTCGTGCAATCCAATGGCAAAGCGACCCTGACCAACAACGACTTTGACGATGCCACAGACAATACCACCGACGTGCAGATCCAGGCCGGTAGTGTGGTGACCAGCGCGGGCGGCAACTCGTTTGGCGGCGAAACGTACTACGTGGAAAACCTGAGCGCCACCGCCATCAATGTCACTGGAGATAATTTTGACCAAGCCAATAACTTCCGCCGTTCCGATCGCATCTACGACGCGCTGGACAACAATACGTCCGGACTGGTCACTTTCGACGCCAACGACCACTATGTGTCAGCCCCGGGCACGGGCAGCGCCGATGAGACCATCCCGAATGCCATCGGCGCAGCGGCCGGCGCCGACGCAGTACACATCGAAACGGGTACCTACGCCACCGGTATAGACGCTACCAGCAAAGACATCAAATTCGTACCGGGCTCCAGCCCCGGCTGTGTAACCCTCAACGGCAACATGGTGCTGAACGCAGGCGACGTGCTCGATATGGAGATCAACGGTGCGACGGCTTGTACCGACTACGACCAATTCACCGTGAACGGCACGGTGACGCTGGGCAATGCGACCCTGACCCTGACGCTGGGATATACGCCGGCGCTGAACGACCAGTTCACCCTGATCGCCAACGACGGCGCCGACGCCGTGTCGGGCATATTTGCTCAAGGCTATTCCATCACGGTAGGCGGCCATACCTTCGATATCAACTACGCCGGCGGCGACGGCAACGACGTGGTACTGACGAAGTGCTCCGGCGGCGTGGTGAATTCCAATACGGGCGATATTTTCTGCTCCATTCAGGATGCCATTGATGACCCGCAAACCCTTAATAATCACACAATTACGGTGGCGGTAGGTACGTACTCTGAGAATATCACGGTGAACAAAGGCGTATCATTAAGCAGCGCGAATAATACAAACATCCCCTGCACCGGCGCCCGCGGGGCAGAAAGTATCATTGCAGGCACATTGGGTAGCGGCACAGCGACGGTCACCATAGCGGCAGACAATG
Source organism: Saprospiraceae bacterium (assembly GCA_019187225.1). Classification (GTDB taxonomy): domain Bacteria; phylum Bacteroidota; class Bacteroidia; order Chitinophagales; family Saprospiraceae; genus M3007. The sequence continues at coordinate 16,258 of JABAQQ010000021.1, read as the reverse complement.
TCAATATCAACGGCTTTACCATTACCAACACGAACGGTTCCTATGGTATCTGGACGCAAGGCAGGAACAACCTCGATATTAAATACAACATTATTACAAATATAGGGAACAATACCACCGGGTCGGGGGCTTCATACGGCGTTGCCGTTTCAATGGGCAGTTCGGCTAATATGGACGATGTTATCATTTTGGGCAACTGCATCAGCGACATCCGCGGCGGCGAAAATACCTCGCTTACCGGCGCGGCGGCGAAAGCCAACAACGGCAGCGGCGTCGGTATCGGCGCCGGGTTCTCGACGGCCAGTTATGATATAACGAACCTTTCGATCACTGAAAATACCATTGACGACATCACGGCCTGCACCGACGACTTCAACGACGGCGGCAAAGGCGCATACGGCGTGTTGATCAACGTGGGCGCCAATGCCTCCTACAACGGCAAAGCGGTGAGCCCGTTGGTTCAGAATAATGAAATTACCGATCTCTCCGGTCATTGGTCGCATGGCGTTGGTCTCGAAGGCGAAACGCCTGGCGCGATGGTGAAAAACAACAAAATTGACAACCTGACCGACACGAAAGGAAACACGGACGCCATCGGCGTGCTGCTGGAGCAAAACGACGGCGCGGCTACGGTGGTCATCAACGACAACAGTTTCACCAACATGCCGCTGAACGTCAAAAACCTGATGACGCCTTTTGTGGACGCCACCTGCAACTGGCACGGCAGCGCGTCCTCCGGAGTAATTGCCGGCAAAATATCAGGCAATGTAACGTATTCTCCCTGGTTGATCAATGGCACGGACAATAGTGGAGCAACTGGTTTCCAACCTGTTCCTCTTGCCTGCGGCGGCACACCGGTCGTCATCTCCTCGGCAGTTCAAAGTCCGCAACTATGTGCAAGCCTCGGCTCCATCACAGTGACCTTCAGCGGCGGCACAGGCCCATACAACATCGCCTGGACCGGTGGTGGCCCGGTGATCGGCGTCACCAGCCCGTATATCATTACGGGGCTGACTGCAGGGCTGTACAGCATCACCGTAACCGATTCATACAGTTCGACCGGTACTTCAAGCGCAACAGTGCTGTACCACCCGGTGACCAACACGACGCAGGCGACGACGCATGCGACGATTCAGGACGCTATCGATGCGGCGACGCCAAATGATATTCTGGAAGCATGCGCAGGAACTTACCCTGAGCTTATTACTGTCAATAAAGCATTGACTATTAATGGTCCACAGGACAATGTCGATGCCGACACACGTTTCGCGGCATTCACCGGCGGACCGGCCAACCCCAAAGCCAATCCGAGCGTAGAGGCCATCATCACGGCGCCGACCAATAATCCGCTTGGCGGCAACCCCGGCGCCAACGACCTGATCCGGGTACTGGCCTCCGGTGTGACCATCAACGGTTTTGTCATCGACGGCAACAACCCGGCACTCGGCGCCAGCGCCGTCGTGGATGGTGTCGTCGATATTCACGCTCGACGCGGTATTACCAATATAGACAACGCCAACGGATTCAATCCTTTGAACAACCTGTCGGTGCAATACAATATCATCCAGAACGTAACGAGCCGCGGCGTTTCGCTGGCCAACAACGGCCCTCTTTCGACGGGTTGTGTCATCACGGAAAACGTCATCCGTAAATTCGGCTCCGACCCGGTGAACGGCGGCCAGGGTGTGATTTTGTTCACCAATGCCTATGCAGATGTGACAAACAACACCGTCGATGTTCCAACGAACAATATCGGTTTGCACCTGCAGAATTTCTACTCCAACGGCTCTATGTCATGGTCGGGCAACAACGTCACGGTCGGTCAGGACGCCATCGGCATCCACGCCAACCTGTTCTACGCGCCTACGGCGACCCTGACCATCAGCGGAAATACGGTAAACGCAGCTTCCGGTGTTACCGGGATTTCTGATTATACCTGGGGCATCAACGTCTGGTCGGTGCAGGTGGGCTCTACCGTTGCGGTCACCAACAATACGGTTGGTAGCAGCGGCGGAGAATTTGGTCGGGGCATCAACCTCTGGAACCTGCCGACTACCAATACTGTCGCCGTTTCGGGCGGCACGGTGGGCAACTCGGTTGTGGGTATCAACCTCGATAACATCGATCCATACTTCGGCGCAGGTTCTGCAACCACTGCCAATGTGACCACTACAGCGCTGACCGGCAATACGATCGGTATCCGTGCCCGCGCTGAATCACTGACACCGGCGCCCGGCAGCGGTTCCAATGTCGTTTCCGGCAATGTTACCCTCAACCTGAGCGGCGTTGCCGTCGACGGCGGCAACTTCGGTATCCAGTCCGTAGCGCCCTCCGGATCGGCGCCCTATACTGCTACGGTAGTGGTGGATAATGATAGCGAGGTCAAAAATGCTGCCACGGCCGGAATTTTGGTCAGTGGCGCCCAAGCCTTCGCAACGGTACAAAACAACGATGCCTCTATCTTCGGCAATGCCATCGGTATAGATGTGGACGGCGGTTCTGCAACTGTCACGAACAACCACATTTACGACAACGGCATCGGTGTGCGCTTTACGAACGCAGGTACGGGTACGGTGAATAACCTCAACAATTTTGACGGTGGAGCAGATCCGGACAATGGCCGGGATATTCAGGCCACCGCTTCTGCGGGGATCGTGACTGCAACACCCAACAACTCCTTTGCCGGCGACACTTATGGCGTTGAAAACCTGAGTGCAATGGATATAGATGCTACGCTCAACTATTGGGAGAGCCCGAGCGGCCCCGGGCCGATTGGGCCGGGCACAGGCGCCAACATCACCACCAAAGTGCTGTTTTGCCCCTGGCTGAATGCAGCGCCTCCAGGCGGTGTGGCCACGGGTCTGGTGCTGAACACGACGACGCTGGAAAGTTTCTGCACGATTCAGGCGGCTATCGATGATGCGCAAACGCTGGACGGCCACACCCTGAGCATTGCTGCGGGTATATACCCTGAACGGGTGAATGTGACGAAACAACTGACGCTACAGGGCGCAGGCGAAGCCATGACGATCCTCGACGGCACAGGTTTGCCGGGTTTGGGCAGCGGTATCAGCATTCCTGTAGGCGTGATCAATGTGAAGATATATGACTTTACGGTTCGGGATTATGCTGGCAACGCGCCCAATTCCTATGCCGGTATTTATGCAAACGGCCAAAACAACGGCCTTGTGGTGGAAGACGTTACGCTCAAAGACAACGTGGGCGGCTGCGGTTTTTATGCCAACGGCCCTGTGAACGGGATAACGTTGAACAACTTAGACGTATCGGGACACACTGCAGCCTTTGGCGCCGCCCGCGGCATTGTCATCTGGAACGGCCTGAAACAGAACATCACGATCACGAACTGCGATGTTTATAACAACAACTGCTGCGGTATCGAATTGCAGGACGGCTCGGCTTCGGATATAGACATCAGCAACAACAACGTACACGACAACTGGGACAATGGTATCGGTTTGGTAGGGCTGAATGGAAGTATAGGAGCGAATACTGTTGCAAATAACACAGTGACGGACAACGGCCGTTTTGGTATTGAGATCAAAAATCCCGATGGCAACGGCTCGAATATCACGGTGAACAGTAATATCGTAACCCTTACAGGTAGTTTTGTCGCCGCCCGTCCCTCTGAAGAGCGCGATCTGGTAGGTATTGCCGCGTTCCGCCGGGGCTGGACTGCGGGCAACGTTGATATTCCCACCGGCGTAACCATCACCGGCAATACAGTGAGCGGTTATGTTCAGGACAATGGCGCCAGTACGAGCGAAGGTTTCGGTATCGTGGTGGAAGGCACCAATCATACAGTGACGGGTAATACCGTAACGGGTAACGATATCGGTATCCAGCAACAAGCCGGCCACCTGCCCTATATTCCAAATGCAGGGCCTCCAACTCCGAACTCGGATGGCGACCAAAGTGATTTGGCGGACCAGTACTTCGGTCGGGGCAACTCTCCGGTGGCTTGCGGTAATGATATCAGCGGCAATACATTGAGCGGCAACGGCGACAATTCGGAGCCGCGCAATGTGGGCGCTGTCGGCGGTGCGGGCTTTGTTACAAACACCAATACGGGTGAAACATTCTGCTCAATCCAGGCAGCCATTAATGATAGTGATACGGATAATGGGGATGTAATCACGGTTGGCCCGGGCACTTTCAACGAAAATGTAGTAGTCAACAAAGAACTGACCATTACCGGCGCAGGGAATGGCAGCAACCCGGCTACGAACACGGTGCTGGCATCTTCTGCTTCCTGCACCGGAACAGGTTTCACGATTTCCGCTGCAAACGTGACGATACAAAATATGTATGTCACGGATTATCAGAATGCCGTGGTGTTGAGTGGAGTAGTCAATCCGACCATCAATAACATGGCTCTGATAGATTATTGCGTGTATGGTGTTAGAATTAACGGAACCAATAGCAGTGTGGATATTACGCAAACCGATATTCAGCGTACCACGCCGTTGGCCGGTACGGTAGGCATTCGAGCGGGTACGGCCGATGCGGTGAACGGTATGTTGATAGATGACTGTACCATTACAGGAAACACGCAGGGCATGGCGATATTCCAGTCCGGTACTCCGGTGGCATTCGACAATATCACGATCAAAAACAGCACCATCAGCAACAACCTCCAGAAAGGTCTGTATTTTGAAAAGCTGAGCAACGCCCTGCTGGAAAACCTGACGATGGACAACAATGGTACGGATGCTACGTACGGCTTTAACAACGGTATTGACATCAACCTGAAATACGACGATTATTCGAACATTACCATTAAAGATTGCGACATCACCAACTCCGGCGCCACCGGCACTGCTGCAGACCCGCAAAACCCGGCAGCTATTGCTATTAAGGCGCGGGATGATTCGCCTTCTTACAATGGTAATCCGGCGACCCTCGACAACGTCCTGATCAAAAACAACCTTATCACCGGTCCGCGAAATGGCATCCGTTTCGGCGAGTTTGGAACAACCAACGCCACGCCGACCAATGTGACGGTGGAAGGCAACGACCTGAGCTACGCCTTTGCCAACAAAGCGGTGATCAGTCGTATCAACAGCAACATCAATCTGTTGTGCAACTGGCACGGGTCTACCGATATTCTCACGATCTGGGGTGGCTTTGCTCAGGCGGGCAGCGGCCAACTTGTGCTCAGCAGTGTCCTGAACAGCGGTACGGACGGCAGCGCAGCGGTCGGCTTCCAACCTTCGGGCACTTGTGTGTGCGCATCGGGCAACTTAGTGACAAATACCAATAGTTCGGAAACGTTCTGCACCATTCAGGCGGCCATCGACGACGCCGATACCGATCCGGGAGACATCATTACCGTCGGCCCCGGTACCTATGTGGAGAATATTTTGGTGCACAAAGAGGTGAAACTGCGCGGCAACAACTACGGCATCAATCCGAATACGGGCAGCCGGATAGCGGAATCAATCATCGTTCCGGCCACTTCCGACCCGGATCCGAACAGCCTCACAGCCGTCAATATCATGTACCTGACCGCCGCCGCTTCCGGTAGTGAAATTGATGGTTTCACTTTCGACGGCGACAACACGAGCCTGACAAGTGCAGTGAACATCAACGGCGCGAATATAGACGCCATTGAAGCGCTCAGCGCCTACGACGGCACAGGAAACTTAACTATTAGTAACAATATTGTAAAGAACCTTTCCTACGCAGGCATGGATTTTTACAACTATTACAACAGCGGTGGCGTCACTACAGATAACTACATTACCAATAACAAGATTGATAATATAGAGCAAAGTCCTTATGGTATCGGCGTGTTGATTTACAACAACTTCTACGCTGATATCACAGACAACGTGATGACCCGCGTACGGGTAGGTGTACAAACGGGTAACTTCTACTCGGCCAATACCGGTTCGACGCAGACCATCGGCGACAACGAGATCAAGTCTTCCAGGAGAGGTATTTTCCACAACTTGGCTTATGGTTCCGCATCTGCTTTTAATATCACAAACAACATCATTACTACCACTGTCGGCGCTGCCAACCATCTTGGAATTTCTCTGAGTTCTATCGGAGGCACAGTCGGCGTCAATGTAAGTGGTAATGATATAGATGGGGCTTACGCGGGTGTTGACTTCTGGAATTGTGAGAGCACTAATACGGTGACGGTAAACGGCGGCAACATAACAAACTGCCAGTACGGCGTATTTGCCAGTAACTATGACGGTTACGCTTCCAATGCGAACACCAGCACAGTCGCCATCAGCGGCGTAACAGTAACAGGAGCAACCACAGCGGGCGTATATGTAAAAGACAATCCGCTGAACAGTAACAATGCCGACATTACACTGATCGTAGATAATGATTGTGAAATCAACGGCACAGGACAATTGCTCACCGGTATTCTGGTAGAAGGCTCCGATGCTCATGCGACCGTGCAATACAACGACGCCTCCATCAATGGCTTCGCCATCGGTATAGACGTGGATGGCGGCTCGGCCACTATCACAAACAACCACATCTACGACAACGGCATCGGTGTGCGCTTCACCAACGGCGGTACGGGCGACGTAAATACCAATAAGTTCTACGACGCTTTGCCCAACGGTACTGACATTCAGGCGACGGCAAGCGCCGGAGCGGTAACGGCTACGCCGAACAACTGGCTCGCAGGCTCCGCCTTCGGCGTGGAAAACCTGAGCGCAACATCCATTGATGCTACGGAAAACTACTGGAACGATCCTTCCGGTCCCGGACTCATCGCAGCAGGCTCCGGCGCGAAGGTGACGACCAATGTGGACTACTGCCCCTGGCTCGGCGACGAGCCGACAGCCTTCGGCGGAACGGGTATCCCGCTCAGCTCGCCGACGGTGACAATTACCGTCACGGAAACCAGCGGCACGACAAACAACGACGGCACGATCTGTAACGGCGACAATGTAACACTGGACGCCACTATAGCCGGCGCTACAGCTTATCTGTGGTCGCCGGGCGGCGCAGTCACGCCGAGCATAAATGTTGCACCGGGAAGCAGCACGCTTTATACCGTCACTGTCACTTTCGCAGGCTGTCAATCCACCGACGATCAGCAAATCATCGTGGATCCGCTGCCCAGCGCGACGATCACGGCAGATGCGGTAGTTTGCGGCAATTCTATGGGCAATGTCGCTTCGGTGCCGGATGCAGGTATGGGTGCAACCTATGTATGGAGTATTACGGGCGGTTCGATTACGGCAGGCGCCGGTACGAATAGCATTACCTACACAGCCAACATGTCGGGAACAATCACCTTCAACGTTACGGTGACTTCGCCTGCTAATTGCACTTCAACCGGTACGCTGATGACGCAGATTGATAATACGCCTCCGGTGATCACCTGCGTAGGCAATCAAAGCGTCAACACAGACGCCGGGTTGTGTACGGCAGTGGTTACCGGCATTGGGCCGGTTACTGCCACCGACGCCTGCCCTTACACGATCACCTTCGCCATCACAGGCGCAGGAGCGACCCCTGCCAGCGGTAACAACGATGCCAGCGGCGCTGCTTTCAACACAGGTGTTTCAACGGTGACCTACACGATAACAGATGGCGCCGGGAATACGGACGATTGTTCCTTTACCGTAACAGTGACGGATGCCGAACTGCCTCAGATCACCTTCTGCCCGTCCAATACAGCGCTCGGCATCCTCGATCCGCGCGATCCCTACGCCACCGGCTGGGCAACGGCTACTGACAACTGTCCGGGTGTAACGGTCACATACAACGATGACCGTAGCGGCCTGACCGGCTGCAACGCCACTGGCACGATCGTGCGCACGTTTACGGCTAAGGATGCATCCAATAATATGGTTACCTGCGCGCAAACACTTACGATCCAGGACCTGACGCCCCCGGTGCTGAGTAATTGCCCGATAGATATGACTGTAAATGCAGACTTGGGTGATTGCGATGCGAATGTCAACTACACCGACCCGACGGCGGTGGATGTGGGCTACTTCCAGGGCTTTGAAAATGCGGCTTTTGTCAGCGGCAGTTATACGAACCAGCCTTCGACGGATTGGAACGATTACAGCAGCGCCCTGAGTCGTGTCACTTCCGGTACCAACGGTATCGCGTCGAAAACAGGCGCCGCTCATGCGGAGATCAACTCGACCGCGATTCCGGCACCACCGTTTGATTATACCGGAGTATTCAACCGCCTCGGCGGCTACAGCCCCGTATTCGGCACTGGCTTCCGTGCGTCTCAGGATATTTATATTAATTTGAGCGACCCGGCAGTGATTGCCAACACTTATGGTTGGGACTTGTCTACGGCTGTTAGCAACCAGAGCAACGGTCACCGCCGCGATTTTATCTTCCACTCGGCATCCAACGCCAGTGGCGAAGTACTGATCGGTGCGAGCAACAACACGAACTTCACGCGCCGCAACGATCTGGGTTCGATCAACCATTACACAATCACTTCTTCCGGTTGGTACACCTTCGAATGGGTGTTCCGCGACAACGGTGGCGTACTGGCAGTTGATTTGAACCTGCGCGATGCGGGCGGCGCCTTGTTGTGGACGGAAACCCGCAGCGATGCCTCAGATCTTATTGCCACTATAGTCGGAGGCAATCGCTACATGTGGTTTACCTTCCTGGAAGTCGATAACCTGGCCATAGACAACAGCCTTCTGGAGCGTAATGCTACTGTAGCCTGCGCTTTGCCCAGCGGTTCCGCATTTCCGGTGGGTATAAATACCGTGACCTGCACGGCCACCGATGCCTGTTCTCAAACGAGTGATTGTATGTTCGATATTACAGTCGTTGACAACCAGCCGCCGGTGGTGACCTGCCCGGCAGCCGATGTGACGATCGATACGGACGACGGACTGACTTGCAGCATCATGATTCCGGATTATATCGCTTCACTGACACCCACAGATAACTGCGGGCCTATCACAGAAGCGCAGGATATTCCGGCAGGCGCTTATACAACCGGCGTGTCCGACGGTGCGATTATTACGGTGCATTACACCGCAACAGATGCCGCGATGAATACGACTACCTGCACGGTAAACATCACCGTGAACGACGACGATCCGCCGATGGTGACTTGTCCGCCGGCAAACGTGACGATCGATACGGACGACGGACTGACCTGCAGCATTATGATCCCGGACTACATCGGTTCGCTGACGCCAACCGACAATTGTTCGGCAATAACCGAAGCGCAGAGTATTCCGGCAGGCGCCTACACAACAGGTGTCTCCGACGGCGCTGTAATTGTTGTGAATTACACGGCTACCGACGGCGCATCGCCGGCCAATACGACGACCTGCACGGTGAATATTACGGTGAACGACGACGATCCGCCACAAGTGACCTGCCCACCCGCGGACATCACGGTCAATACCGACGCAGGCGCCAATTGCAGCATCATGATCCCGGACTATATCGGTACACTGACGCCGACAGATAACTGCTCTGCGATTGTTGAAGCGCAGAGTATTCCGGCGGGCGCTTACACGACGGGCGTTTCCCACGGAGCGGTAATCGTGGTGAACTACACGGCTACCGACGGAGCTTCGCCGGTCAATACGACGACCTGCACGGTGAATATCACGGTAAACGACGACGACCCGCCTTCTGTGACCTCCACCAATGGCGACGGTTTTGCGGATATTAAAAACTATACCTGCAATGTCACCAGCCTGAATATCGACGCCGACCCAAGTACCTGCGTCGCTTTCCGCTCTGTGGCAAAACCGACCTGGACGGACAACTGCGACATGAGTCTCACGCTCACCCAGGGCGCGGTCAAACTGCCGGCCACGAACGTCCCGCTCTCCAACTCGGCCTTCGCGGTATCGGCCAACTTCCCGGTAGGTACCAACGTAATTACGTTCACGGCTACCGACGACGGCGGCAATACCACTACCTGCTCGCTGACCATCGTAGTTGCCGATAATCAGCCGCCGGTAATTTCATCGTGCCCCTCCAGCCCGCAACCCGCAGTGAATGCGCTGCCGGGTACTTGCGCCGCCCCCGTCAACTGGCTGCCACCTTCTGCCAGCGACAACTGCACCGGCGTGAGTATGGCTGTGACAGGTTTCAGCCCGGCCAACAGTATGACGCCCTACGGCGGACCGGTGTTGCCCGGCTCTTCCTTCCCCGTAGGAACTTATACGATTGTGTATACTGCCACAGACGGCGCGGGCTTGACCGCTACCTGTACGTTTAATATTTCAGTGGTGGATAATCAGGTGCCGGTTATAGCAACTTGCCCGGTTACACGCAATATTGAAGGCTGTGGCACAGGCATTATCACGACCCCGGCTTTCTCAACAACTTCAGCCGTTTCTTCCTATGCCGAGTTTAGTGCCGTGCCAAATAGCGGTTCAGCGAACGATAACTGTGCCATCGTAAGTGTTACTTATATTGACGTTGCTACAGGCTCCTGTCCAATTGTCGTCATGCGCACATGGACTGTAACGGATGCAGCAGGCCTTACAGCAATATGTACTCAAACCATCTACGTGGACGACACGCAAGACCCTGTTGTGACGGGCACATTGACGGATTTGACGGTGGAGGGCTGCGACGTATCTGCGGCTCCTGCTGCGGAGACGACGGTTGCGGGCCTGGAGGGCTTGCCCGGCGGGGTTACGATAACGGACT
>JABAQQ010000021.1:0-5499 GCA_019187225.1 Saprospiraceae bacterium | reverse complement strand
TAACGGACTGCCACTCGGACGGCGCGCTGACGGTGACGAGCAGCGATGCTTCGTCGGGGACGTGCCCGATCGTGATCACGCGGACGTACACGATAACGGATCCGTGCGGGGAGTTCAGCACGCTGGTTCACACGATCTACGTGGACGACACGCAGGGTCCCACCGTCACCCTCCTCGGCTCCGCCACCATGAACATCTGCGTCGGCTCCGTATTCACCGACCCGGGCGCTACTGCTTCTGATGTATGCAGCGGCGATGTGACCGGCAGCATCATGGTGACCGGTGGTCCGGTGACGACAGGAGCGCCGGGCATGTTCATCCTGACGTATACGGCTACCGATGGCTGTGGCAATATGAGTTCTACAATGCGTACTGTCAACGTGAGCGCGCCGACAGTGACCCTCAACGATCCCGCGGATGTGTGCGTGTCGGGTGGCGTGGATATGAATTTCACGGGTACGCCCGCCAACGGCGTATTCACCACCACCGCTTCGGCAGGATTGACGGACAACGGCGACGGCACAGCGGTACTCGACGTGAGCGCAGCCTGCGCCGGCACTTACGACGTGACCTACACCTATACGGATATGATGGGTTGCTCCGCTTCGCAAACGGTCAGCGTGACCATACTGCCTTGCGGCGTGGATGTAGCGGGTAAACTGATCTGGGAACGGAACCGCCTCACGACGATGGATGGTGTGGCCAACGCCACCGTCACGCTCAGCGGGGATGGTTCCGATACCGATAACTCGACGGCGGCAGGTTTGTATGCCGTAAGTTCGGCCACCGGTACCAATTTTGCGGTCAAGCCGCTGAAAAACAGGTCGGTAGCACTTGGTGCACTCCTGGGTGTCACCTCGGCGGACGCTTCGCGGATCCAGCAACACGTAGGCGGCGGGTTCCCGCTGACAGATCCCTACAAGTTGATCGCTGCCGATGTCAATAATTCCAAAGCGGTGACGGCACAGGATGCGTCTCTTATTTCGCAGGCGCTCCTCGGCAACCCCGTGGCACAATTGCTCTTTGTCAACAGAACCTGGGTATTCGTTCCGGAAGCGCACGTATTCCCGAATCCGCTGAACCCATGGCAGGGCGGGCCTCCGTACTTCCCGGAAGACATCACCCTGAGCAGCGTCAGTTGCGCTTTGATTGACCAGGATTTCATCGGCTCCAAACTGGGCGATGTGAACGGCACGACCAACCCGGCAACCCTTTTGCCGACCCAGTCGCCGGACTTGATCTGGAATGTACAGGATCAGGCCATGCAACAGGATGCCATTGTGGTGGCGGAATTCCGGGCGGAAGGATTTACCAATCTGCTCGCTTACCAGTTTGCAATGAGTTTTGATCCGGAAAAACTCGAATTGCTCGATATCGAGATCATTCCGGGAAGCCCCATGCAGGCTGGCAACTTCGGCACCTACAACCTGGCAGAAGGCGAGATACGCGCGGTACTTGCGATGGAACAGGGTCTGACGCTGCCTATCGGTACGCCGGTATTCCGCCTGAAATTCAAGGTAATTGAAGGGGGCGATAAATTGAGCGATGTACTTACGCTGAACGACAATATTCTGAAAGGTGAGGCATATCTGGACAATTACACAGCCGGATCGGTGAGCCTGGTCTATGATGGTGTCGTGACCGGCACCAACGACCCGGCCAAAGGCAAGCTGCGCTTGTTGCAGAACCGTCCGAACCCCTTCAAAGGCAACACGACGATCGGATTTGTTTTGCCGGAAGATTGCGAAGCCCAGATGCGGGTATTCGACGTCAGCGGGCGTTTGATCGAAGAGCAAAAATCGTGGTTCCCGGCCGGTTACAATGAAATGGAGTTCCGCTTGGGAGGATATCCCGGTTCCGGTATTCTGTACTACGAATTGACGACTCCCTACGGTACGTTGTCTAAAAAGATGATACTCGTACGGGAATAAGAAGGCATCAACATTGGCTGTCTTGCCGGCCGACCACCGTTTTGAAAATAAATTCAATCAACGGAGGGGCGGAAGGCAAGGCAGCCATTTTATGCCGACTTGCACTGAAGTTTGACATCTGCGCCGGTGTATGGCTGCATGTTGAATGTTTACATAACCTTTTTTCCACCATTACACTGTGTTTCAATTTTAGTCCTTATGAAAATATCTATACTTTCCTCTTTCAGTATTAAATATCACCGGGCCCTTATTGCGGCTGCAGCAATGATAGTTATCTGTTTGACAACGACAGACATTGCTGCGCAAACGACTATTTATAAACACGATTTCGGAGTAGATCCTATAAGCAGCCATCCGTATACGGTGGCGCCGGGAACATTTGCCGTTGGGTTGAACAGTTCGTCGTGGACCAACTCTAATAGTGCCTGGACAAGCGGCGCAGGCGTTACCGGAGTGGCTATAACACTTGCCAACTCCAGCGGAACACCCACTATTACCCTGACCTTTAATATCGCAGCCGGTTATACCGTAGATATTGATCAATTCAATTTCTGGCGCCAGCGGGGCGCGAACGGCGCCCAGAACTGGTCTATGACGATCAACGGAATATCCGTGGGCAGCGGTACCTTGCCGAACACCAGCGGCGCTTATGTCGGCGTGACCAATGTCGCCAACCCGGTGGAAGGACAGACGACTTCCATAACGGTGGTGCTTTCCTTATCGGGCGCCTCGGGTTCACCTTTGACCTTCTTTCGTATTGACGATTTTGAACTCATCGGAACGGTTTGCCCGGCGCCAACCATTACTTTGGGCGCCAGCCCGGCCGTGTGTCAGGGAGTTACCAGCGCGTCGCTTCCTTATACAGCCACAACAGGCTCTCCGACTGAATATAGCATAGACTTCGATGGAGCGGCTGAAGCGCAGGGATTTGTGGATGTCGCTTTTACGGCTTTACCCGCCAGCCCCATTCCTGTAACAGTGCCCGGAGTGGCGCCAAACGGTATTTACAACGCCGTATTGACCGTAAGAAATGCCTGCGGCAATACAGGAACGGCTAATTTTACCGTGACCATAGGCCCTACTGCCGATGCAGGCCCCGACCAGATGACCTGCGTAGACGGCAACGTCCAACTCGCAGGCATGGTGGGAGGCGCGGCTACAGGCGGTACCTGGAGCGATGGGGGGGCTGGTGGAAATTTTATTCCCAACGCCAGCACACTCAATGCGACGTACATCCCCCCGTCCGGAAATTCCAATCCCATTACCTTGACGCTGACAACAACCGGCCCCTGCACACCGGTCAGCGATGACATGGAGATCACTTTCGGCGCTATCGCTCCCCTCATCCTTACGATCAGCGGCCCTGCCAATGCCAGTTGCGGCGACCAGGTGACGGTGACGGTTGTCGCCACGGACGGTTTCGACGATATCAATTCGCTCCAGTACAACCTCGGTTGGGATGAAACGGAACTGATGTATCTCAGCCACGTCGTGACGCCGGTTGGCGCCGGAAACGTTAATGACATCGGTACCAACGACGTAGGCATAGGCGAATTGAACTATATTTTTTATGATAATGTCGGCGATGGAGAAGATTTGCCGGATAACACAACCTTGCTGACCGTCACTTTTAAAGTACTTGTCAGCAACGGGACGGCCAATGTGGACATCATTCCCACCTTTCTGCTGCCCATCGAAGCCAGCAACAATGAAGGTTGCATCCTGACAGTCAATACCAACAACAACGTCAGTATCGCCTTGAATCCCATTACCGCTACCATTACCGGGACCACCACCATTTGCAGCGGCCAAAGCACTACATTAACCGCGAGCGGTGGCAATTCTTATTTGTGGAGCACCAATGAAACTACCGCATCCATCACGGTTAGCCCGGCGATGACCACCCTTTACAGTGTTACGGTCACTGGCGAACCCGGTTGTACCGCTACCGCCTCGGAAACCGTCACGGTATATCCGACACCCGATGCAATGGCGACTCCCGCTTCGCAAACCGTTTGTTCAGGAGATCCCATCACTACCATCGTTATCACAGGAAACGTTGGCGGCACGACATTCAACTGGACGCGCGACAATCCGGGCGTCACGGGCATACCGATGAGCGGCAGCGGCGATATCAGCGGATCACTTACCAATAATACCTTATTCCCCGTTACCGTAACCTTTACCATTACGCCGGTGACTGCCAACTGCACCGGTTCTTCTATTACCGTCACAGTGACGGTGAACCCGCTCAATACGGTGGATGCGGGGCCTGACGAAGCGACTTGCGTGGACGGTATCGTGCAACTGGACGGCATGATCGGTGGCGCTGCGACATCCGCAACCTGGAGCGACGGCGGCGCAGGAGGATTTTTCCTGCCGGATGCCAATACACTGGATGCATTCTACGTCCCGCCGGGAGGTAACACCAACCCGATCACCCTTACACTCACAACCAATGGTCCCTGCCCGGTCAGCGACAATTTGACTGTTACTTACGGCCCGCTGCCGCCTTTGGTTTTGACAGTTTCAGGCCCTGCCAACGCGGCCTGCGGAGACATGATCGTTTTTACGGTTGTCGCTACCAGTGGGTTCGAAGACATCACTGCGCTTTCCTATACTTTGAATTGGGATCAGACAAGATTACAATATATCAGCAGCAATGCGACCATCATCGGAGGGGCCGCGCCATTGATTACGGTCATAGACCCCGCCACTATAACATACGTATGGAGCGCAGGCACCGGCCAGGCTCTTCCCAATGGTTCCGTTTTGTTGTCTGTCACGATGCAAGTGATTGGTACCCCTGGCATGCCGAGTGTGATGATCACCGGTTCGCCTACACCTGTTAATGCCGAAACAGCGGAATTTTGCGTTTTAACGGTCAATACGAACGATGCTTCCATCAACCTGGATCCGATCGCGGTGACTTGCCCTGCATCTTTTTCCGTTTGTATCGGCGCACCTGCATTTGCTTTATCCGGCGCGACGCCTCCCGGGGGTACCTACAGCGGTCCGGGCGTCAGCATGAATATGTTCGATCCTGTGGTAGCCGGTCCCGGAACACACACGATCACTTATACTTACACGGCAGGCGGCTGTACCAATTCCTGTACATTCGATATCACCGTGGCAGATACACAAGACCCTGTTATTACGAATTGCCCGGTAACGCGCACTTTAAGCGGATGTGATGTCACTGCCATCAGCGGTCCGGCTTTTTCTTCTACGACGGCTGCATCTAGTTATATTGAATTTTCCGATGCTACTAATCAGGGTACGGCAACGGATGATTGCGGTATCGTATCGGTCACATATATAGATGCCGCTTCCGGTTCCTGCCCGATTACGGTGAACAGAACCTGGACAGTGATTGATGTGGGTGGGAATATGGATGACTGTGTGCAGGTGATAACAGTAGATGATGTGACTGACCCGGTGTTTACGGCCTGTCCCGCCAATCCCATAGACCTTGGCTGCAACCCTGCGGCGATCACTGCATCGCAGGCGATAGCGGATGCGGGCAATGTGACGGACGGCTGCGGCGCCCCGACGCTGAGCGCGACAG
>JABAQQ010000039.1 GCA_019187225.1 Saprospiraceae bacterium | reverse complement strand
CAGCACTATGCACGCGTCCAATCTTTTACGTCAACACTTCGCAAACATTCAATGAACGTTTTCCAGAACCTGATTAACGCTTTTGATAGAAAACCTATCGTTTTTCAGGCTGGTTAAGTTTTTACAAAATTCATTCTGATCTTGCTGCCGGCCTTGTTTTTGGGTATGCCGGCCTGCGAACTCGATGAAATCGAAAACCCCAACGCTCCCGATCAAACCGCCCTCGAAAACGGCGGCGCCACCCTCAACGACCTTCGCCTCCTGGCCGTCGGCCTCGAATCGGTAATGCGTGTCGACATCGAGCAACATATGTGGACGCTCAATATCGTAGGCCGCGAATATTGGGACCTGCGTGCTACCGACCCGCGTTATACCGGCGAATTGCTCGGACGCAATGGTTCTCCGCTCGACAACAACGGCTTCCTGACCACCCGTGCATATGCCCGGCATTACCGCATTGCCCGTAACGCCTGGGTGGTGATCCATGCCACGGAAAACACCGCAGCCGCGCTGACACCCGAACAGCGGAACGGCTTCATCGGTCACGCCCGCACCTTGCTCGCTTTTGCCCTGTTGCAGGAAGTCAACCGCCAATATGAGAACGGCATTCGCGTGGACGTGGAAGACCCCGACAACCGGGGCGCATTCCAGAGTTATCCCGATGCCTTGCGCGCCATCGGCGATATTCTCGATGCCGCCAATACAGAATTGGCTGGCGCCGGCGCAGGCTTTGCCTTCAACTCTTCCCTGGGAGATGTAGCAAGGGTGAAACAGTTCAACCGCGCCCTGGCAGCCCGGGTGGCCATGTACAAAGGCAACGACAAAGCGAACATGAGAACCTTTCTCCAGCAAACATGGATGGACCCCGACGGCGATATGAACGATGGCGTGTATCACATTTTCGGAGCGGGCGGCAACAACATCCTCAATCCGCTCTTCGTCGTACCCAACCAAACGAAGTTCGTAGCTCATCCGGACTTCGTAGCGGATGCAGAACCGGGGGATACCCGTTTTTCGAGCAAAACAACCCAACTGGCGGCCCCCTTCTCGTCAGACGACCTTTCCGGCGATGTGCAGGCGACGCTTTTCGCTTCCAATACTTCGCCTTTCCCGATCATCCGCAACGAAGAACTGGTGCTGATGTGGGCTGAGGCGAATATCGGCTCGGACAACGATGCCGCCGTGACTGCGATCAACAAGGTGCGTGCAGCTGCCGGCCTGGATGGTTACTCAGGACCTACGGACGATGCGTCGCTCGTCACTCAATTGTTGCACGAGCGCCGCTATTCGCTCTTTGGCGAAGGTCACCGCTGGATTGATATGCGCCGTTACGACCGGCTCAACGAAATTCCGGCAGACCGCCCGGGCGACGTGGTGCACGTTCAATTCCCGCGGCCGGTTTTGGAGCAATAGGCTATTGATTCGCAATTAAAACCTGAAAGATTTGAGCCATTCCCGAATGTTCGGGGATGGCTCATTCATTTTTATAAAGTTGCTAAGGATGGCTTTTATCATGCTGGTTTCCGGAGCCTCAAATTATGGAGAATCCGAAGATTAGGCAATGAGGCTATTCCTGCAGAGTTATCGCCCCATATTACAGGGTTATATATTTATTCTTGCAAGAAATATGAAAAATATTGTTAGTTTGTAGCAACAGGGCGTTGAGCGCGGTAGATATCCTGAGCGCCCAAATTTTTCAAAAATAACAAACCTTCACTTTTAAACACATTCGATATGAAATTTTTGAAAAACCCAGTCATTCTGCTCGCACTTTGTTTCTCTTTCTTTACTTGTAAAGAGGCAAACGAGCCATCCGATCTCAGAAGGCTTGAACAAAATGAGATTGACTTTTTAATTTCACAGGGATTACATCCCTGCCCGGACGCATTGGTTGATCAGGATATCCTCCTCGAAAGAGACATTATCCTTCCTCTCAATACACTGCATCAATGGATGGAGGAAGAAGCAAGCAATGAAAATATTGCAGGCGGCGCAGAGGATCGCCAATATGTAATAACGTCAAGCAATGTAGTCTCGATCGGTAACACGGTTAATATAGATTATTTTATCGGAAGCTCGGTCACGTCTGCATGGGCAACAGCGATTACAGCCGCTACCGCAGACTGGACAAACATTTCAAGATGCCGCGTTTCTTTTAACCGTGTATTTTCTCATGGGGCGGCCGACATCAGTTTTTTCAATAAAGGCGACGCGGAACTGCCCAATCCATCAGGATTCAATAGTCTCACAGCGCCCGCTGCGGCTTGCTATCCAACCAACGGGAATCCCGGCAGATTTTGCGCAATCAACAACTCGGAATACTGGAATAATCAAATCAATGGAACGGCGGACCCTGCGCTTTTCAGACGCAATATCATCAGACACGAAATCGGTCATACATTGGGTATCATGCATACTGATGCGCCGCTTCACAATGAAAGTGCAAATTTCATTGACGACTGCAATAATTCTCAAACGGGTTTGGTGCACCTGCATACGACCTCAACAAGCGATCCCAATTCGGTCTTCGACAAAGATACGTACCCGCTCTTAATGTCCGATTTCAGTGCGGACGATATTCGTACGGCTGTTACTTTATATCCGGACGACTGTTGTGCACCGGTAATCAATTGGGCTCTTGTCGAACCTTCAGGGCTGGGTGGATTAAAAACAATTACCATAAATTTCACCTTGCCAAAGCCTGAGTATATTTTGGAATTCCAATTGCTTAGTGGGGGATTGGTAGTGGAGTCTGCACAAAAACAGGGTGCGAGGGAAGGCACGTATACATACTACCATTTAACCAACAAAAGAGGTGTCTATCAACTGAGAATGCGAGGTAAAAACTATAAATTAGACTTTTCCGGTCCTTTCTCTAATCAAAAGACCATTTCGCTGTAACACCCGGTGTAAATCTGAAA
Organism: Saprospiraceae bacterium; assembly: GCA_019187225.1. GTDB lineage: Bacteria > Bacteroidota > Bacteroidia > Chitinophagales > Saprospiraceae > M3007. Next base: position 152,658 of record JABAQQ010000039.1, on the reverse strand, counting down.
TACAGGAAGCGCCGTTCCTCCTGATGAGGCTGGCGCTTCCTGTATGACCGAAATGGCTAGAAATGGCTAAACAAGCATTTTATTTTCCCACAACTTCTTCCGGTATATTTTCTCCGTAACCATTTCAGTCAACGCCGCCTGCACCGTCTCCTTGTCCTCCGGGTAAGTTACGCCGTACCATTGGCTGTCGCTGCTGAGCACTTTCACCCGCACTTTGTCCGCCTCGATGAGGGTATTCACCACTTTCGGGATGTAAAATTCAGCCTTCGGATTGTCTTTGTTTTGCAAAACGAAATCGCGGAACTGGCTTTCGATCTCCTCGAAAACAGCCGGGTGGAAACCCCAGAAATTCATGGATACCGGCGTGTCGTCGGCCAGAAAATGGCGGCCCGTTTCATCGGTAAAAAAGATGCCGTCGGGGTAACGCTCGATTTTGGTGCGCTCCACCACATCGGTCAGAAAGCCTCCGGAATTGACGGAGCAAACACCGCGCGATACGGCGCCGTTTTCCGAGAGCGTGTTGCTCAACCGGTAAGCCACCATACCGTATTGTGAAGGAGAGCAATCGTTGCGGAGGAATTGGCCGATGGCCTGAAAAGCGTCGGCGCCGTAAAAATCGTCGGCATTGATGGCGACAAAGGGTTCACGAATGTGATCTCTGGCTGAAAGAATGGCATGGCCGGTACCCCACGGCTTTTGGCGGACAGGCGGTTCGGCGAGCCAGTCGAGTCCCGTTGTTATTTCCTGGAAGGCATACTCCGTATGAATGTGCGGCTCCACTTTGCACCCGACGACTTCCCGGAAAGCGTCTTCGATGTCGCGCCGGATGACGAACACGACCTTGCCGAAGCCGGCCCGGATCGCATCGAAAACTGAATATTCCAAGATCGTCTCGCCGCCAGGCCCCATTCCGTCCGCTTGTTTTAGTCCGCCGTAACGGCTGCCGATGCCGGCGGCCAAAATCAAAAGTGTAGGTTGTTCCATTGATCTCCTTGTGTTGAAATGATTTTATGCAGCATTGCGATGCGCAGCACAGCAAAGAACGTTCCTGAAAAAGACCATAAAAGAGTCGGTTAGTTCAGCAGCCTTTCCGTTGTTCAGACTTTTCTGCATCTGTCTCAATTATTCCCAACCTTTTTTACGGCTGTGTACGCACACAGGACAAAAATTATTTGGATGTTTGCGCATCTCAAAAATTCATTCCCTTCGCACCTAAAGTCGCAAAAGTATGCAGAATTCTACTGCCCGCAACTCCAACTACCTGTACCAGATCAGCATCATTGGCTTGCTGTTTTTTATTTTCGGGTTTGTCACCTGGCTCAACGGTACGCTGATACCCTTTTTGAAACTGGCCTGCGAACTGGATACCCTGCAGGCGCTGTTTGTTACTTTTGCTTTCTACATCAGTTATTTCTTCCTCGCTATCCCATCTTCGCAGATTTTGAAAAACACGGGATTCAAGAACGGCATGGCACTTGGCTTGTTGGTGATGGCAGTAGGTTGTCTCATTTTCATCCCGGCGGCCAATATGCGGGCATTTCCATTGTTCCTCACCGGTCTTTTTGTTCAGGGAATGGGACTTGCGTTGTTACAAACGGCTTCCAATCCGTACATCAGCATCATCGGCCCCATCGAAAGTGCAGCGCAACGCATCAGCATCATGGGCATTTGCAATAAAGTTGCCGGAATCCTCAGCCCTTTGATCCTGAGCAGCATCGTGTTGAAAAATGCCAACGCCATCGAAGCGCAGATCAACGAAGCCACCGATGCAGCGGTGAAAACGGGCCTGCTCGATCAATTGGCCGGACGGGTTGTCATGCCGTACATTATTATGGCCATTGTGTTGGCGGCCCTGGCCATGATGATCCGCCGCTCTTCTTTGCCTGAAATTGACACGGCTGCCGAATCATCAGCCGAGGGAGCGGTTTCGGGCCTGGCTGCGGGACGTACCAGCGTTTGGCAATTTCCACATTTGGTGTTGGGCGCCGTAGCCATATTTGTCTATGTCGGCGCAGAGGTAATGGCGGGCGATGTCATCGGTATATACGGCAAGTCGTTGGGTTTCAGCCTCGACCAAACGAAATATTTCACTACGTTCACCCTTGCATCCATGCTGCTCGGTTACGTGCTGAGTATCGCCCTGATCCCCAAATACGTTTCGCAGCAGAATTTTTTGAAATATTCGGCCATGCTCGGCATCGTGCTGACGCTGCTGACCTATGTCGCAACGGGCTCAACCGCCGTGATGTGTGTCGCCCTGCTCGGTCTCGCCAACGCCGTCATGTGGCCGGCCATTTTCCCGCTGGCCATCAATGGCCTGGGCAAATTCACACAGATCGGATCGGCAATTCTGGTCATGGGCATAGCCGGCGGCGCTCTGATCCCGCAACTCTACGGTCTGCTCGATAAATCTTTGGGGCATCAGTTGGCATTTCTGATCTGCATGCTGCCGTGTTATTTGTATATTTTGTACTACGCCGCGTTGGGGTATAAGCCGAGGTAGGTGGAGGTCATGAAGGGTCATTGAAGTCATTGGACATTATTATGTAAAACCATGAGTTGGAACACATCTTGTACTTTTGCAAATCCGGAAAAACAAGCAAAAAACATATTTAATGACGTTCAATGACCTCTAATGATGCTCAATGACTTAACACCATGACGCGCCGCATTCTCGAAACGGAACAAAAAGCATTGGAGATCAATCTCGATGAACGGATCTATGGCGCCTTTGCCGAGATCGGCGCGGGGCAGGAAGTAGCACGGCATTTTTTCCAGGTGGGTGCGGCGGCAGGCACGATAGCCAAAACGATGAGCGCCTATGACAAGACGGTAAGCGACGAGATCTACGGTACGGAGGCCAAAGGCAAAGGCCGTTACGTTTGCGAACCGCGCCTCTACCGCATGCTTGACCATGAATACCAACTTATGGAAGGCCGCCTGCGCGAAGAACGGCCGCAGCAAAATTTTTTCGCTTTTGCAGATACAGTAGCAGCCATCAATTATCAGAAAACCATCAAGGGTGACGGATGGCTCGGCCTGCGGTTCCAATTGCACCCTTCCTCCAAACCCAACGATCTCGTCCTTCATGTCCGGTTGCTCGACCAGGACAACCGCCTTCAGCAACAGGCTGTCGGCATCCTCGGCGTCAACCTGATCTATGGCTGCTTTCGTTATTACCACGACCCGGAAACGTTGCTCCAATCGTTGATGGACAATCTGCGGGGGCGGGTCAAAATTGATATGGTGCGGCTGCAGGGTCCCGATTTTCAAAATGTGGACAATCGTCTGGTGTGTCTGTGGGTCGTCAAGAACGGCCTGAGCGAGGTTGCCATCTTCGGCCCCGACGGCAACAGCCTGCACGCCGGCGAATTCCTCTATAAAAAATCCATCCTCATCGCCCGGGGCAGTTACCGCCCGCCGACTCTGGTGCAGCAGGACATGGTCCGCTGCGCTTACGAACAATTCCGCGCGGAACCCGATGTGGACCCGGGCAAGACCTTCTTCCTCACCGAGATCACGCTCGACAATCTCCGTTCTGGCGGCGACCTCGACGAGCGCGATTTCCTCGACCGCGCCGATATTCTATGTGCTCTTGGCCAAACGGTCATCATTTCCAACTGCCTGCAACACCAACGCCTTATCGCTTATTTCGCCGACTATAAGATACAGCATATCGGTCTTGCTATGGGTGTCCGCAAACTCCAGAATATTTTACAGGAAACCTGCGACGCCAACCCCGACAACCTGCTCGGAGCATTCGGAGAGTTGTTTCCAAGAAATGTCCGTTTTTATGTGTATCCGGCGCTCGGAAGTGGCGGCGCCACTTCCCTCGTCACGGCTCAAAATCTTCCTATTCCCCGGGTTATTCACTTCCTGTACGATCACTTGTTGGAAAACCGGAATGTTGTTGATATCCAGGGATTTGACCCTTCCATATTGGGCGTTTACCACAAAGAAGTGTTGCAGATGATCCAAAAAGGAACATCCGGATGGGAGCAAATGGTGCCGGAAAATGTGGCGCGGCTGGTAAAGCAAAAGGGATTGTTCGGTCTACCGCTCCTTTAGAATGGCTTCCACGTCTTTTAGCAGTTTTTTCCCTTCTGCCGAAAATTTCGAGGTGTATTGCGGACTGTTCTTCTCCACCATAATAAAGGAAAAATTGTCGGCCAGTACTTCGTCGGGGTGGATGATGTAACCCGTGTTGTCCTTGATTTGACGATAGAAATCAGGCAATTCATTGATCTTAAGTGTACTGCTGAAGCCGTCCTCTTTTGTGATGACTTTCCAGGCACCTTCGCCGTTGGGCTGGATTTGAAACAGGTTGAATTCCAGGTAACCGAAGAATTCGTTTCGCCCAGCCTTGGCGCCCACATGATTGGCATAAATAACTGGTATTGCCTGTATCATTGTATTATCGGCCAATGCCAGTTCGATCTTTTGCGCAAAATCCACGCCGTCGGGATTGAACAGTATGCGTTCGGCAAGCGCCGGTGGAAGCATCAGTTTATCAAAACCAATGTGTTCAAAACCGATCAAGTGATACAGTTTGGCGCGTTTGGCCGGATTGAGCCGGGAATAGATGTGAAAGAGCTCATGGTACATTGTGTTGGTAAAGGCATTGGTCTTTTTAGCTTCCAATTCGCCTTTGGGGATGACAATACAATTGTCGCGGGTATACCACACCCCTGCGCCGTAGTGTTTGCTTTTAGTGACGATCAATTTAATGGTGTCGGGAAAAATTTTCGCATTGACTTCACCGACAGTTTTGAACATTTTTTTCAGCACTTTTTCTATAAACTCGATATCGCCGGCACTAAAACTTTCCACATCGGCTTTCAAAAAATCCGTATATGCAGGCAACAGGGCTTCACTGGTTTGACCTGCGGCGAGCGGTTGCTTCATTTGAATAGACATTTCGGAGGCGGTCACCCGTTCAAAGAATTTGTCGTAGCGGTCGGTTGTAATGGCTTTGGCGGCGTCCGCACTGTCGAGCAGCAAGGCAACGTGGCCGGGGCCAAGAATGATCAAACGCGTGGGAGTTTGGGCGTTACAAGCGAAAGGAGCGGAGAAAAAGGCAAAAAAGAGCAGAAAGAAAAGATGCTTCACGATGTAAATTTTTTAAAAATCAAATATCAAAACTATAACCCTCCGCCACCAGCTGTTCGTATTTATCCTTGTCGAATTCATACAATTTCGCCGGACGGTGCGACACGCCTTCCTGCACCTGGTTGAGGTCGTTCAGCAAGTTGGTGGAAAGGATTTTTTTGCGGAAATTCCGCTTGTCAATGCCTTTCGGGGGCGCGAGAATGGATTCATACAATTGCTGCAACTCCGTCAGCGTGAATTTGGGCGGCAACAATTCGAATCCTATGGGCGCCATGCGTACCTTGCGTTTCAAGCGTTTCAGGCAACTGTCGAGGATCTCTTTGTGATCGAATGCCAGGTCTCCTACTTTGTTCACAGAGTGCCACATGGCCGATTGTGCGAACGAAGCCGGCGTAACGGTATAATCACTGATCTTGATCAATGAAAAATAGGCGATTGTGATCACCCGGCCCAAGGGGTGGCGATCCACCGCGCCGAATGCCCGTACCTGTTCCAGATAGACATCCCGAAGTCCGGTAAGCTGCTCGAGTACCCGTTCGGCGGCAGTATCCAGGTCTTCGTTGGGATAAACCAGGTCGCCTGGAAGTGCCCATTTGCCCTTGTATGGCGCTGCGCCGCGCTGGATGAGCAGGATTTTCAGATCGCCGCCGTCAAACCCGAAAATAACATTGTCAACAGAGAATGCGGATTTAAAGAAGCTCTCAACTTCACTCATATTTTTATGGCTGCTTATAGTCGTGCCAAAAATACGCACTTATTGTTTTTTCTACACCAAACCCTCCCCATGCTTTTTTTACCGGGATACTGTACCGGCTGATTTTATCGTTTATGGTGCTGTGTTTCAAAGGTTGGAGAAATAAAAAGACCTACTTTTGCGTATATTTTGGCAGAATAATTGTTTGATTTCAATAATCTCTTAACCCGATTTTCCTGCTCAACCATCCAAGCCATGCAAATTGATATACCTGCCCACATCGAAAAATTGCTTTTTCTTCACGATACGCTGACGATCCCCGGTTTCGGCACCTTTACTGCAACCAAAGTATCCGCTACTGCCGACTATGCCGGCGGAACCGTGTCTCCTCCTTCCAAGTCATTGACTTTCAGTGAGAACGTCACAACTGACGACGGGGTTTTGGTCAACGACGTCTCCATTACCCATGGTATTTCCACCGAAGAGTCTCGTCAAATCATTGCAGATTTTGTTGAAAAAATGCAAGCTCAACTCAGCCAGCGCGAGATCGTCACTCTGCCGTCCGTGGGAAGGTTGTATAAAAATTACGTTCAGAAAATACAGTTTTTACCGGACACCACCAACTTTAGTCCTGAGTCGTTCGGCCTGCCGCCGCTCCAGTTTTCACCCATCGGGCGGTCCCGTGAGGTAGAAAAAAATCAGGAAACGCCTCCACCCGTACCGGCTGCAGGCTCCACCATCCGGACAACAACCGCACCGCCGCCGCCGCCCGCGTCAACTGTCAAAACACCTGCATCGCCGCCACCCACTCCTGAGCCTTACACGCCGCAGGCTTCGCGCTCAGGAGGAGCAGGTTGGGCTACGGCCTTGGGTATCTTTTTGTTGTTCTGTGCTTTATCGGGAGGTTACTGGCTCTGGAAACACCAGAAAAACAAACTCGCCGAGGCTGAGACCGAAAAAACGGAGCGCACGGCCAATCCCCTGCCGGGCTCTGGCAAAACAAATGAATCGCCTAAAAAAGCCGAAAAACCGGTGCTGACCGAACCCGAAACAAAAGCCGCCGAAAGTGAAGAAGCCAAATTAGATAAAAAAGTGGAGGAAGCTGTTGCGGAAAGAACGCAGGCTGCCAGAGAAGAAGTATCGAATGTGAAAACAACACCCAAGGGCGCCCGCGAGTGTATTCTTGTTGTCGCTACGCTTCGCGAAAAAGCCAACGCCGACCGCCTTGAACAGATGCTCAGCGAAGAAGGTTTCGACGTATATTTTTTGCAAAAAAACGGCTACCAGGTAGGCATCCGCTTTTACTACACAAAGATCAGCGAAGTGCAGGAAAAAATAAAAACGCTGCAAAACCTGACGGGCGAAAAGGAAATCTGGATTAAAAAGAAATAAGGGTAGACGGTAGACGGTGGACGGTGGACGGTAAAAAGGTTAATTGACTTTATTGTCCACCGTCCACCGTCTACCGTCTACCGTCTACCGTCTACCGTCCACCGTCCACCGTCTACCGTCCACCGTCCACCGCGTCCACCGTCCACCGCGTCCACCGTCCACCGCGTCCACCATGCTAAAAATTGACCACATCGGAATTGCCGTCCGGAACATGGCGGAGAGCAATGAATTATTTCGCAAACTTCTCGCCGAAGCCCATTACAAGGTGGAGACCGTGGAAAGTGAAAAAGTAGCGACTTCTTTTTTTCATATCGGTGAGAGTAAGATCGAATTGCTGGAAGCTTCCGATCCGGAAAGCCCAATTGCAAAATTCATCGAAAAACGCGGCGAAGGCATTCACCACATTGCCTTTGAAGTGGCTGATATCCGCGCTGAGATCAACCGCCTCGAAAACGAAGGTTTTATTGCGCTCAACCGCGAACCCAAACGCGGCGCCGACAACAAGTGGGTGGCGTTTTTACATCCGAAATCGGCCAATGGAGTCCTGGTGGAACTTTGTCAGACCATTCCTGCTCAATCGGTTACAGAATAATGCCTTCAATTCTGTTTTTCTGTGAAAATTTGTGGCTGCTCTCCGGAAAAACAGCTACATGACCGACGCTCTCCAGCAATACAACGACGCTTTCCGCGCCTTCCTCGCCACCCTCAATCCCGCTCAGCGCCGGGCCGTGGATGCGACGGAAGGTCCGGTGTTGGTCGTCGCCGGACCGGGCACCGGAAAAACGCACATCCTGACCGCCCGCATCGGCAATATCCTGCTGACCACCGACGCACGGGCGCAAAATGTATTGTGCCTGACTTTCACCGAAGCGGGCGCCAATGCCATGCGCCGCCGCCTGCTCGAACGCATCGGGCCCGAAGCGCACCGGGTTCCCATTTTTACATTTCACGCTTTCTGTAACCGCGTCATTCAGGAAAATCTGGAGCATTTTGGCAAGGGAAACCTGGAGCCGGTGACCGAACTGGAGCGCATCGGGATCGTTCGCCATCTGCTCGGGCAATTGCCACCCGAACATCCTCTTCGCGAGGGCAAAAAAGATGTTTTTCAATACGAGGAGCAACTGCGCGACTTGTTTTCTCTCATGAAAAAGGAGGGTTGGACGCCGGGACACGTATTGAAGAAAACCGACGAGTTCTTAACCGGACTTCCTTCCAATCCCGATTTTCTTTATCAGAAAAATAGCAAAAATTTCAGGAAAGGCGACCCTAAAACCGCGCAGGTTCAGGAGGTTACCGACAAACTGAACCGCCTCAAATCTGCCGCAGACCTTTTCCCGAAATACGTACGGGCCATGGAACGCGCCGGGCGCTACGAATACGAAGATATGATCTTGTGGGTCACAAAGGCGTTCGAGAAAAACGAAGCCCTGCTCCGCACCTACCAGGAACGCTACCAATACGTGCTGGTGGATGAATTCCAGGACACCAACGGCGCACAATTCCACTTGCTCAACCTCTTGCTCGACTTCTGGGATGTGCCCAATATTTTCATTGTAGGCGACGACGATCAAAGCATTTACGAGTTCCAGGGAGCACGCCTGGAAAACCTCCGGGAGTTTTATCAAAAATACCGCAACGGTCTGGAAGTCATTGTACTGGAAGATAATTACCGCTCCGCACAGAAAATCCTCGACGCTGCAGCGTTGGTCATCGGAAACAATCAATTGCGGGCGTTGAATTTGCTGGAAAGAGCCTTGGAGAAGAAATTGCGGGCATATGGTCCCACTCCCGGCTCCTCCCTTGTAGGTAAGGACGCCGGTGTGTGGATCTATGAGAACCGCCTCCACGAAACTGCCCACATTGCTTTTCAAATCGAGAACCTGATTAAATCCGGCGCCCCTCCTTCAGAGATCGCCATCCTTTATGCCCGCCACCGGCAAGCCAACCGCCTGCTAAGTCTGCTGGAAAAAAAGGGCATCCCCTGCCAGACCAAACGTCCGGTCAATATCCTCGATTTGCCGGTCGTCGGACAGTTAAGAGAGTTGTTGAAATACCTGTACGAAGAATCTGCGCGGCCGTTTTCAGGCGAGCACCGGCTATTCCGTTTGCTGCATGCGGCGTGGTTCGGTTTGGAACCGCTTGACCTGGCCAAAATTGCTGCGGCGTGCCATCCGGGACGCAAGGAAGAACCGGAGGGCCGTCTTTACGAACGCGCAGGAAAAATAACAGAAAAAGAAGCGTACTGGCGTGAGGCGATTTCATCCGCCGCTTTTTTGCACTCCCTTCAACTTACACATCCTGAATCATTTAGCCGGGCCTCTCAATGTATTGAAACACTGATCGCAGCGCTCCGCAATAGTGCACTTCCCCACTTCACCGAACGCCTCTTTAATCAAACCGGTTTGCTCGCCTGGGCGCTGAATCAACCCGACAAGGTGCTGCACCTGCAAGTGCTGAATACCTTCATGGATTTTGTGCAATCTGAATCCGCCCGCAACCCGCGTTTCTCCATGGACCGCTTGCTGGACCTGCTCGACAGCATGGACGACAACAAAATCGCCCTTCCCCTGCGCCAACCCGTGCAGACGGCCCCGGGCGTGCAACTCCTTACCGTCCACTCGGCCAAAGGCCTCGAATTCGATCACGTCTTCCTGCTCGATTGCACCGGAGATACCTGGGAAAAAAACGGCAGCGGCAATCACGGGAGATTCGCCTTGCCTCCCACCCTCACGCTTTCCGGCGAAGAAGACCAACTCGAGGCCCGCCGCCGCTTGTTTTACGTCGCCATGACGCGGGCAAAGCGCCATTTGCATATTTCTTTTGCCCGCACCGGCGACGACGGCAAATCGCTCACACAGGCGCGCTTCGTGGATGAAACGGGTTGGCCCCAGACCGAAATTGCAGTTCCCCAAAGCATTTTACTGGAGGCGCAGGCTCTGCTCCTGCTCGAACCCGCCCAACCCGTCATCACTTTACCCGAACCGGCACTGCTGGACGAACTGTTGTCGGATTTCAGCCTCAGCGTCACCGGTCTCAACCGCTATCTGCGTTGTCCGCTGGCATTTTATTATGAAGACTTGTTGAAAATACCCGGTACTACGAGCGAAGCCGCCGCTTTCGGCAATGCCATGCATGGCGCCCTGCAGCAGTTTTTGCTGAAAATGAAAAACCAAAAAAAAATGGAGTGGCCCTCCCCGGAACAACTCCAGCGGTTGTTCGCCCAGGAAATGGAACGGCAGCATGGCTGGTTCTCCGAACATGGTTTTACTCAACGCCTTGCCCTCGGCAAGGAATATCTGCGCCGCATCCATCTGGAGCAGATGCCCTTCTGGCGCAAACGCGCCATCGCCGAACGCCGGGTGGACCGCGTGGAACTCGACGGTGTGCCACTCACCGGTGTGCTGGACAAAATCGAATGGCTCGATAACGGCACACTCCGCATCGTGGATTACAAAACCGGCCAGCCCGACCCGAAGAAGACCGCTCCGCCCGACGAAAAACAACCCCATGGCGGCGACTACTGGCGACAACTGGCTTTTTATAAAATCCTGCTGGAAAACGCCCGTATTTACCCCGAACCCGTCGGCAAAACCGCCATTTCCTGGCTCGAACCCGACCGGCGCGGCGCGTTCCCCATTGTCGAGATCCATTTTTCAGGAGAAGAGGTCCGCTTGGTGGAACATCTGATCCGGGAGGTTTATTCCAGGATACAGAACAGGGAATTTGCCACGGGCTGCGGCAAAGAGGACTGTGCCTGGTGCCGGATGCACCGGGAACGGGCGATGCCGGTAGCGTTGGAGCGGGGAGTGGAAGAGGGGTTGGATGATGTTTGAGTATGATGAAATTTTTATGTAGTTTTGTGTCAAATTATTATTCTGATGAGTACGCTTGACTTGAAACAATTTCCACAAAAACGGTTCAGCAACGTTCAGCTGGCACTGTTAGAACTGTTTACCGAAGATGTGCCGGAAGAAGATTTGCTAGAGATCAAAAAAATGCTCTCGTCATACCGATTTAAACTTGCTACTGAAGCTGCCGACGAGGTCGCCCGGGAAAAGGGTTGGACGGAAGAAGATTTTGACAGGATGTTGCATAAACACGTCCGGAAACCATATAAAGAATCAAGCTCCAAACCTGCTGAATGAGAGTGGTGCTCGACACTAATATCGTCTTCGTGAGCGTGTCTTCTACCTCGCAATATCATTGGGTTTGGCGGGCTTTGGAACGCGGTGACTTTCTGCTCTGCGTCACCACCGATATTCTGGATGAATACGCCGAAGTACTGGAGGAAGAAATGGGACATCTCACAATGCAGCGTACAATGAATGCAATTGTGAATCACCCTTTGCTGCAACGTATTGTCCGTTACTACCGATGGAATTTAATTGTCCCTGATCCGGACGACGACAAGTTTGTGGATTGCGCTATCGCAGCCAATGCCGATTTCATCGTGTCCGAAGACCGGCACTTCCGGATATTACAGCAGGTAGAGTTTCCAAAAATAGAAGTGATCGGAATTGAAGAATTCAAAAAGCGATTAGGCCTTGAATAACCTCTTTTGACCTGACCTTTTTCACTCATTCGCTCAACCCCGCCTTCCTGGTATGGCATTAACCAAAGAATTTCTTCAACTATGGAACTGTTCAATTTTTTAAAAAAAAAGCCGAATCAAGAAGATCGACCTCAACCGGCAACAAAATCTAAGATAATATCTTCAGAAATAGAAATGCAGAAAAAAGGTTATGAGGAGGCATTGAAAAGAATTGAACAGGTGAAGAAAGATCAGAAAACTGTATTAAATTTATCTGATTTAAACCTTGACACAATACCTGAAAGTATCGGCGAATTAAAAAACTTAACAGAGTTTCATGCCCGTAAAAACCAACTCGTTGCATTACCAGATAGCATTAGTGAGTTAAAAAACCTGACGAGATTGGATGTTCGCAATAATCAGATTTGCTCATTACCAAATAATATTGGCAATCTGATGAAATTAATAAATCTCGAAGTTTTCAAAAATAAAATCACTATACTGCCAGATAGTGTTGGGCATCTAAAAGACCTGATAAGGTTAGACCTTGCTGACAACCAATTTAGTGTACTGCCAGAGAGCATTGGCGCGTTAAAACAACTAAGAGAGTTAAATATTGCTGCAAATCAACTAATCTTTCTACCGGAAAGTATCGGCGAATTAGAAAATTTAAAGAAATTAAATATCTCCCGCAATAAGCTCAGAGTACTGCCTGAAAGCATCAAAAATTTGAAGAGCCTGATACAGTTAGACGTTCATAGTAATTATCTAAGTTCGCTGCCAAAAGGTATCGGAGAATTGAAAGAAATGACGGAGCTAGACGTTTCATCCAATCAAATTAATTCTTTGCCGGAAAACCTTAACCTGCTAAAAAAACTACTTATATTGAATATCTCCGATAATCAAATAACTGCATTGATAGAAAGTATTGGCGAGTTAGAAAAACTTATAGAATTGAATATTTCGCAGAATCAAATTAGTACATTTCCGGATACTTTTTCAGAGTTGATCAAATTAAATAGAATCAGAGCTAGCCACAACTGCTTTCAATTTTTTCCGCGCAGTATATTGAACAACCCAAATATAAAAACTATTGGGTTCGACGACAAAGACGCCAATTATGGTTATCAAAATATCAGCCTTTTTGGAAATCCTATTTCCGATGTGCCACCTGAAGTGCTAAAAAAAGGCATGAATGCCGTCCGTGCCTATTTTGCCGCTCAGGAAAATAGCGAGACCCTACGCCTCTATGAAGCCAAGCTCCTCATTGTAGGCGAACCTGGCGCAGGTAAAACTACACTTGCAAAAAAAGTTCAGGATCCTCTGGCTCCTATGCCTGCTCCTGAAGCCACAACACGAGGCATCGCAGTAGAGCACCATACCTTCAAAACAAAAGACGGCAATATGTTCAAAATCAATATCTGGGACTTTGCCGGTCAGGAGATTTACAGCGCCACACACCGATTTTTTTTAACCAAACGATCGGTATATGCCCTGCTGACTGACAACCGCCGCGAGTCAGAGAACTTCAATTACTGGCTCAATATCATCGAAATCCTTTCTGAAAACAGCCCGCTGCTTATTATTCAAAATGAGCGCGATAACCGTAAAAAAGATTTAGACGAGTTGGGTATGAAAGGCCGCTTTAGCAATATAAAAGAAATGTTGCCATGCAATCTTCTCGACAATCGCGGTCTTCCTCAGGTTAAACAAGCCATTGAATACCACTTGGAAAACCTACCCTTTGTCGGAATGACGCTCCGCAAGGAATGGGTGGATGTGCGCAATGAACTGGAGCAAATGGCAAAGTCAGAAACCGAATCTCCGGGTGACTACACGCCTTTTATCGAAGAGCGCGATTACTACGAACTCTGCCGGAAACACGAAATCACCGACCGTACGGAAGCGAGGACTTGGGCAACTTTGCTGCACGATCTCGGCGTATTGCTTCATTTTCAGGACAATGCCTTGCTGCGCCGCTATATGTTTCTCTCGCCGCCTTGGGCCACAGCCGCAGTTTATCGGGTGGTGGACTGCCGTGAGATTCAGGAACAAAACGGTTTTTTCAGCAAAGCCGATGCCTCAGCACTTTGGCAGGGTGAACGCTACGATGAAGTACATGACGAGTTGCTGGCATTGATGTCGGAGTTCAAAATATGTTTCCCGCTTGACGGCACCAAAGATCGCTATGTGATTCCACAACACTTGCGCGGTCAGCCGGAAGCTTTCATTTGGGACGACCGCGACGAAGTGCGCCTACTGCTCGATTATCGCTTCCTGCCCAAAGGTGTGTTCCATCAATTCATGGTTGAGATGCACCGTTTCCTCGCAGATGCCCGTACATTAGCCTGGGACACAGGAGCGCTCTTCAAGCGCGAGGGTGCAGAGGCTTGGGTGGAAGAGGTTTACAGCGAAAACAAAATCTCCGTGCGGGTGCGTGGCAATCAAAAACAACCTTTACTCGACCGCATCGTAGAACAATTCGACGCTATCCGCGAGCAGTTCTCCGGCTTGGTGGCGGAGAAAAAAATCCCTTGCCGGTGTTCGGTTTGTGTGGGGCGAGAAAAGCCCTATCTGTATGATTATGAAATTCTAAAACGTCGTTTGCAGGCAGGTAAAAAAGATACAGAATGCCAAGTCAGTTTTGAGGAATTAAGTATTGTCCGGCTATTGGGCGATTATTTCACAGCCGAAAAAATCAATCGCGACGCTTACGGCCAGATGATCTCAGGCCAACCGCGTATTTTTATCTCTTATGCCCACAAAAACGAAGCCTTCAAAGACGAATTCCGCGAAATGGTGGCGCCGATGGAAAAAAGCGGTAAATGGAACGTCTGGGACGACCGCTGGCTGCTTCCAGGCGACAATTGGAACCGGGAGATCTTGCGCCATCTGGAAGAAGCGCATGTTGCTGTACTGTTGCTCACACCAGCGTTTTTTGCCTCCGACTACATCTATGACGAAGAAATGCGGCGCGCAGTGGAACGCCACCGCCGGGGCGAAATGATGCTGATAGGCGTATTGGTGAGCGATTGTATGTTTGAGGAAACGCCTCTGCGCGACATTCAGATTGTGCCGAAAGACGCTTTACCAGTAGAGCGCCATCCCAACCGCAGTCAGATTTGGAAATCGGTAGCAAATAAGATCAAAGAAACCATCGAATTTTCCCGCGGCGACCGCGGCAGGCGGGGCGGTTGGTAATGCCTCCGTACCTTCGCACCATGCTCTTCTCCATTCTTTTTACGGACGATCATTTCATCGCCATCAACAAACCGCCCGGCATCCTCATGCACCGCACGCGCATCAGCGAGGATACGGTCTTCGTTGTGCAGCTCTTGCGCGACCAGTTGGGGCAGCGCGTTTATCCGGTGCACCGGCTCGACAGGGCGACATCGGGGGCGCTGATTTTCGGAAAAACGCCCGAAGCGGCGGGCCTTTTGGGCGAGCAGGTCATGGACAAAACGGTGGAGAAAAAATACCTCGTCGTCGTGCGCGGCTGGACGCCTGAAAGCGGAACGATTGACTATGCCCTCGACGACCCCGACAGCGGCAAAGGCCGCCTGCCGGCAATCACACATTTTACCCGCCTCGGCACTTCGGAAATAGATGCTCCTATCGGCTTGCGTTACAAAACCGCCCGCTTTTCGCTCGTGGAAGCCCGTCTGGAGACGGGCCGCAGGCATCAGATCAGGAAACATTTCGCGCACCTCAATCACCCTGTCATCGGCGACAAGCGCCACGGCGATGTGAAACAGAACACCTATTTCCGCGAAGTATTCGGCATGAAAAGAATGCTATTACACGCCTCCGAACTGGAATTCCGTCATCCCTTCTCCGGCAAGACCATTCGCATCCTGGCCCCAGTGGATGAGGAGTTTATGCAGGGGTTGGAGATGACGGAACTGTCGGTTTTTTTGCCCAAAGCGCTAATCGCCGCCAAGCCGTGCAAATGACCACAGTGACAATAATGACGACAATGACTCTAATATTCCCCTTCCGTCGTCCAGCACCTGATGTCCAGCGGTTGTTGCGCCGCGTTGCGATAGGTTTGCAGAATTCCTTTTAATTCGCCGGGTGTAGCGGTGAGCAGGCGCACAAACGGTTTGGCAGGACCTCCATTCGCAATGCTTTTGTGAAGCGTCACGTTGCCGGTACCGGACACGGTGAAGTAACTGTAAAAACCCGGTGCGAGGCCGTTTTCAGCCGTCACTGTTTTCAGGTCGGCGAGAAAATTGTCGGCTACGGGTTGCGATGCTTCGTCGGGTGTGGCGGCATAACCCCAAACCATCCCGTCGGGTAATGACTCCAGCACGAAGTTTTCGACAACGATGCCTTTTGCATCGGGTAATGAGAGGATGTAACGGCCATTTGATACTTCGAGCGTACCTTCGTTCACGATCAAATTGCGAAGCGAAAAGAAAAATTCGTACGTCCCGTCCGCCAGATTTCCGATGGGGAGAAATTGTCTCGCACGGGCGGAGTCGCCCGTGCATGGCGTTGGCGCAGTAACGCCTGGAATGTTCACTTTTATACTTCCGTTTTGTACCGTTATCTGTGCATCAATGTTGTATCCCGGACATTCGTATTTTTCCACGCTTTCTATCCACAGACCAAAGGTGGGCATTCCGTCGGCAGGAGCGCGGTATTCAAACAAGTCCACTTCGTATTCGGGTGGCGCCGTTACGACCAACTCCTCTTCATCGTTGACCTTGCAACAAGTGAATGCCAGCGCCGTTAACGTCAGGAGTATCAACCCGGGTAAGTGTCGAAATTTGCTCATTAGCGATTGATTTAAAAAACCGATATCAAAACGCAGCGCCGCAACAATTGCTGCCAACCGTGTGAAATTTTTTGTCGAAGTTACTGCCAAATAAAGCAACCTGTACCTTTGCACGATTTTTTCCGAAAAAGGTTTTCAACCTGCAATTCACAACATACCATGCCGCGCGTTTTAAAACTGATTACTCCCCTTTTTTTCAGCCTTTTTGCCCTTTCGTCATGCAAGGATGATCAAAAACCTGCTCCTGAACCCTTGGTAACACCGGTCTCCAGACCCGACACGGTCCGATTGAAACCCGTACCAGCAGAGGGCGCCTCCACTTTTATCGTCACCGAAGGCGTGGTCAACTGGCTTGGTAAACGAACCATCGGCAACCGACACACAGGTACGATAAAGGTAGCGGGCGGGGAACTTAAAGTCAATCAGGGCCGCTTACTGAGTGGCAAAGTCACCCTCGATATGAATTCTATAGCAGTCGAAAACATGAAAGACCCCGGTGCGAAAGCTGACCTCGAGTCACACCTCAAAGACTCCGATTTTTTTGATGTGAAAACATACCCAAACGGTGAATTTGCTTTCGAAGAAGTATTGCCCAGTAATACGCCCGAATTCAATTGGATCATCAGCGGTAAACTCACCCTGAAAGGCAAAACAGAACAAGTAAATATACCCGTAAAAATGACCATCACTGAAGACGAACTTACCGCCGAATCGGCCAATTTTGTCATCAACCGCACCAAGTGGGGCATCAATTTTCAGTCCGGGATGCTGGGCACGGTGAAAAACAAGATCATTGAAGACATTGTGCCGCTTTCGCTGACGGTTACGGCAAAGAAAAAATAAAAATAATGCAATCGAATTGCGCGCTGTCAAACAGACAATAATGCTTCTTGCAGACCTAACCATATCCACCCCAACAACCAACAACTAACAACTAACAACAAATATAGAATGGCAAAAGAAATAACACCCCGTTCGGAAGACTACTCGCAATGGTATCTCGATATTGTGCGCAAAGCCCGTCTCGCCGACAATTCACCGGTGCGCGGCTGCATGGTGATCAAACCGCATGGATTCGGCATCTGGGAGCGGATGCGCGACGCTTTGGATGCCATGTTCAAGGAGACAGGTCATGTCAATGCCTATTTCCCGCTTTTTATCCCGAAAAGTTTTTTGAGCAAAGAAGCCGCGCACGTGGAAGGCTTCGCGAAAGAATGCGCTGTGGTCACACATTACCGCCTGAAAAACGATCCCAATGGCGGGGGCGTCGTAGTGGACCCGGAAGCGAAGCTCGAAGAAGAACTCATCGTGCGTCCGACGTCGGAAACAATTATCTGGAACACTTACCGCGACTGGATCCAGAGTTACCGCGACCTGCCCATCCTTATCAACCAGTGGGCCAATGTAGTGCGCTGGGAAATGCGCACCCGGCCTTTCCTGCGCACGGCGGAATTCCTTTGGCAGGAAGGCCACACTGCCCACGCCAGTTCGGAAGAGGCCATGCAGGAAACTCTCATGATCCTCGACGTGTATGCCCGCTTTGCTGAAGAATGGATGGCTATGCCCGTGATCAAAGGCGTCAAAACGCCCAACGAACGCTTCGCCGGCGCCGACGAGACGTTTTGCATCGAAGCACTCATGCAGGATGGAAAGGCGTTGCAGGCAGGTACGTCGCACTTTCTGGGCCAGAACTTTGCCAAAGCGTTCGATGTGCTGTTCCTGAACAAAGACAACCAGCAGGAACACGTGTGGGCAACTTCCTGGGGGGTGAGTACCAGGCTTATTGGCGGCCTCATCATGACGCATTCCGACGACGACGGTTTGGTGATCCCACCCAAACTGGCGCCCACTCAGGTAGTGATCGTGCCCATTCCCAAGCCCTCGCCCGAACTGACGGCAGCCGCTTCCAAAATTGTCGCCGATCTTCGCGCCAAGGGTATCCGCGTCACGGTGGACAACGACGATCAGAACCGCCCGGGCTTCAAATTCGCCGAATATGAAATGATCGGTATCCCCATCCGCCTCGGCCTCGGCCAGCGCGACCTCGCCGCCGGACAGGTGGAAGTGGCCCGCCGCGACACGAAGGAAAAAACCAACGTTCCGCTCGAAGGCCTTGGCGATTACATTGCCAACCTGCTCGAAGAGATACAGCAAAATCTATTCGAACGCGCCAAAGCCTATCGCGATGCGCACATCACCAAAGCGGATTCTCTGGCCGAAATGGAAGATATTCTGGAAAACAAAGGCGGCTTTGTCCTCGCACATTGGGACGGCACCACCGAAACGGAACTGGAGATCAAGGAGCGCACCAAAGCCACGATCCGCTGTATCCCGCTCGGTTGGCCGGATGAAGCGGGCAATTGTGTGCTGACCGGCAAGCCCAGTGCCCATAGGGTGTTATTTGCGAGAGCATATTAAATATTGTGCAGCAGGGATCTCGCAATGATAGCCGTTTGAAGGTGGTTTGAATCCCAATATCTCAACATCTCCCTCAAAGCAGCGCCTCGATGATATTATCCTCCGTCACACCCTCGGCTTCCGCTTTGTAGTTGCGTACAATGCGGTGGCGCAACACGAGGTTGGCAATGGCCTGCACGTCTTCGATGTCGGGAGAATATTTGCCGCGGATCGCTGCGTGGCATTTAGCGCCCAACACCAGGAATTGGCTGGCGCGTGGCCCTGCCCCCCAACCGAGGTAATTGTTGGCCTCCTTTGTGGCGCGTTCGGTGCCGGGGCGGGTTTTCGCAGCCAGGCCGACGGCGTATTCCAAAACGTTGTCGCTTACAGGTATTTTTCGGATCAACTGTTGATATTCAAGGATTTGATCGCTGCTCAGGATGTGGCGAAGCGCCGGCTTGAAAGACGAGGTCGTGTTTTTTACCACTTCCACTTCCTGTTCATAGGTGGGGTAAGTCAGCGGAATGTTGAACATAAAACGGTCCAATTGGGCTTCCGGCAACGGGTAGGTGCCTTCCTGTTCGATGGGGTTTTGGGTCGCCAACACAAAAAATGGCGACGGCAGGGCGTGCCGGGAGCCGCTCACTGTGACCGACCTTTCCTGCATCGCTTCGAGCAGGGCAGCCTGCGTTTTGGGCGGCGTCCGGTTGATCTCGTCCGCTAAAACGATGTTCGCGAATACGGGCCCCCGCATAAACCGAAAATGGCGGTCTTCGTCGAGAATTTCAGAACCGGTAATGTCCGAGGGCATCAGGTCGGGGGTGAACTGGATGCGCTTGAAATCGAGTTCCAATACCTCCGCTATCGTGCTGACCAGGAGGGTCTTCGCCAATCCCGGCACCCCAACGAGCAAGGCATGGCCGTTGGAAAAAAGGGTGATGATGACGGCCCGCACCACGTCGTCCTGACCGACAATGACTTTGCCGACTTCTGACGAAAGGTCTTTGTACGCCTGCGCCAGCGTATCTACTGCTTCTACATCCGATTTGAATTGTGCCATTCTGTTGTGTTAGTTGAATTGGTGATTGGTTTATTGGTTGTTGGTTATTGGTTGTTTGTTGTTGGTTGTTGGTTAAACCAGTCAATAACCAACAACCAACAACCGCACAAGGGGGCTTAAACGCCGCGTATGCGGGTTTGTTTTGCCAAAAGAGCGGCAAAAGTAGTGAATCAAAAAATTAACGAAAGGGTTTGGCGGAAAATGCACCGCGAAGGGTGGGGTTTTGTCGGCAGAAAGCGAAATGTCAAAAGGTTTTTGTACAATCAAAGCAGAAATGGAACTCCCTTCCGAAGTTGTTTTCAACATTGCAAATCGAACATTTCTCCCTTGTCATTTTCAAAATGCACCTTTAGCGGTCCTTTTTGTGCGGGGATATCGGTCAAAAACCATTTGCGGCCTTCCGAAACGACGATAAACAGGCCCATGTCCGTGCCCAGCGCTGAAAAATCGGAAGAGGGTTTTTGTTTGTCGAATGGCAGGATACCGAATTCGCGTTCGGCGCGGGCATTCCAGGCCGGGACGTCGTCGGTCACGATGCCGATCTCGCTGATCTCTGACAACGATTCGGGCCCGAACGGGTATTCGCTTTCATTTTGCAGATCATGCCGCGCGATGAGTTCCACGATATTGCCCGACGGGTCCAGGAAATAGGTCGCTTCGGCGTTCCAACTGGAAAAATCAATCTGATTTTCACCTTTTTCATTGGCGATCAGCACTATGCCCGCCCGTTCGAGCCAGGCCATGCCCTCCCGGATCTGATTGCAGGGGATGTTGAAGGCGAAATGATAAATACCCGTAAAAGAAGGATTTTCTGAAAAAATGAGCTGCGAATCGCTCGTTTGAAAATACGCAACGCGACCATCTGCTACATACGGGATGCCCAGGCGGACATGATAAAATTCAATGATCCGTTCGAGTGCGGGTGTTTCGATCTGGATGCTGTGGATTTTCATGGCATAAAGATAGGAACCGCCCGGCAACACAACAAATGCCGGCGGGCGGTTCCTTTCAGTCTATTCATCGAACTATGTCATTTTGACCAGCCCATCTACTTCACCGCCAACTTTCCACTTCCGATCACGGCGCCGTTTTGTGATATTTGGAACAGATAAACCCCTGCGGGCCAGTCTCCTTTTCTCAAATGGAAGACGGTACCTGTGGTTTCCGTTTCATTTACGACCTGTCCTTGCAGATCGAATACCCTCAACCGGAGTGGCGCGTTGTTGCGCAATCCTTTTACGGTTAAAAGGGCTTCATCGCTGAAAGGATTGGGCGCTACCGTCACATCGGCACCGGGCACGAACGGCTGCCATGCGCGCACCACAAAATTCTCACCCAGGCGGTGGAAGGTGGTGTTGGTAATGACCGGTTCGTTGAAGTCGAAATAGATGGCCGCATCGTTTTCGATAACCGTCTCCAGCGGTGCGCCGGTGCGTGGCAGAATGCTGAACTTGACGAAACCGTTGGAAGCGGGTTCGTTCACGTTGCTGTCGGGCAACAGGATGTCTTCAAACAAGAATTCGACGATACCTGGTCCGGTCAGGTTGAACTGGTACTGGTGGCTGCTCGCGCCGGGGCGGATGGTAGCCGGATCGAGCCAGGCGGAAAGCGTATCCAATACGCGCACAGTGAAGGCCGTATCGGTACCGGTATTTTGAAAGCGGATCAGGTATTCGAGTTCGGTGCCGGGACGGATGTAATGTTCCGAACCGTAGCCTACCGGGAAACCCTGCTTGTCGTTCGGGTCGAAAGAGCCAATGTTGGCGGTGCAATCTATGTCAATCCACGGATCGGCGTCGTTGACGGAGAACTGTGCCACAAAACCCGTTGAGAACGAGGGGGTTGAACTGCACCCCTCTACGGAAAGCGAAGGCTGCGAATTACCGGGGTGGTATTCGACCTGATCTACTTCGAGGTGCCAGGTACTGCCGTTGGCCGGGAAAGAAAGGATGACGGAGTCGCCTGCGCCGAGGGGCTGCAGGGGCGCTGCCATGAGCATCACCGCATCCTCGATGATAACGTATTCCACGGAGTTGACCATATCGGCTGCCCCGATGTTTTTGATGATAAACCGCACGGAATCGGCATCGCACCGGCTGTTCACCTGCAGGCTTGCACCCGACCACAGCGGGTCGTTTGGCAGGCAGGAGGAATCAGGATAAATATGCGCTTCGGTGCAGTGTGTCTGGCCGAGCGCGGCGTCGCAACTGACTTGAACCTGGATACTGAACAAACCGCATTCGCCGACATTCAGGTCGCCCACATTGAACTGCAACTCGTTGTTCCCCAGATTGGTATAAGGCAAAGACGACGAAACAGGTGACAAGAGGGGATCGAGCGTAACGATGACGTATGCGTCTTCAGCCGGCGCCGTTCCGTCGTTACAATAATCGACAAAGTATAAGTTGTTTGAAAAACAACGCCTCAACAGGCTGGTGCCGATAGAAACCGACAGAGCGGGGCAGAAGGCAACTGCCTGAACAAAGAAATCGTCAGCTTCCACCGTATCGTTCGCAGTGACGGCGCCGAGCGGTTGGGTAAGGACGCATGGCTCCCACAAGGCGTTCGGTGGGATCAGAGTCAAAGTGTAATCGCCTTCTTCCACACCTATATTGTAAACACCTGAGGCATCCGTCACGCCGTAATAAGTAGCTCCGCTGCTGGCATCGGCGCGCACGATCCAGTTCTGTATGCCCTGTTCGCCGGGGTCCGAGAGGCAATTGTCTATTGAATCCCTCCATACCTGCCCCGTAATGAATCCGCAATAAGGATTGCCAACCGGGCCGATGGTAATGGTGGCAAATCCCATACAGCCGTTCGCGTCTGTCACGGTCACGGTATAAGTGCCGGGAGGGAGATTCGACACGATCGGGCCATTCGCGCCGTTGCTCCATTGGTAGGTATAGGGTGCTGTGCCTCCTGATACGAATATCTGAGCAGTGTTGTCCCCGCAATTAACAGGCCCGACTGTGACCACCAATTGCGACGGTTGAACAATTGTAATGGGCGGCGTGACGGCTGTGCAGCCGTTCACATCGGTCACGGTAGCCGTATATGTTCCCGGCCCAAGTCCCTGTATTCCCTGGCCGGTTGCCCCGGTATTCCATTGATACAGGTAGGGAGGCGTACCGCCTGTCACAGCCAAGGCAATGGAGCCGTTGTTTCCAATACAATTGAGGGGGCCAACATTGGCGGATATGATCAGGGTCGTTACTGCTTCCACTGTCACATTCGCGTAATAGCTACATCCCGTATCGTCTGTGACAACGATGCTGTACTGAGCCGGAGCGAGGTTGTCGATATCTTCCGTGTTCGCGGTAAACGAGGCAGGGCCTGTCCACTCAAATTCGTAAGGAGACTGCCCGAGCGACATGCTGAGGTTGATGCTTCCATCGTTGAGCCCCTGGCACGTTGCATCGGTCACTTCAAAATCCTGCTGCGGTATGGCCGGTCCCGGGAATACGGTCACCTGGTCGGTGGCGGTGCATCCCGTGTTGACGTCCGTTACGATTATTGTATAGGTACCAGGAGTGCTTACAATCGGATTTTGCAGGATTGAATTAAAATTCCCCGGCCCGGTCCAGGCATAGGTAACCGATCCGGGCCCCCCGCTCGCGGTAAGCGTCGTCGTGCCGCCACCGCAGGGTATGCCCGAATCGGGGCCGGCGTTTGCCGATGGAGGGTCCGTTAACAGCACCTGGGTAGCATCGGTGGCGGTGCAACCGTTAACAATATTTGTAACCGTCAGGATAAATGTTCCGGCAGGCGGGGAACCGAAATTGAAAACCAGGCTTAACTGATTGGCATTAAACCCGTTGGGGCCAATCCATTCGTAAACAAATTCAGGCCCCTGCGAAGAGCCGCTGCCATCCAGTGTTATACTGCCCGCAACACATCCGGTCGTTACATCCGGGCCGGCATCTGCCACAGGAATAGTGGCATCTGCCAAAATCGTTACGCATTCCGTCGCCGTACAACCCGCCTGGTTTGTCACTGTAATGCAATAGGTGCCCGGTTGCTGGATGGTTATCACGGGTGTCGTATTGCCGTTGCTCCATTGAAAAAAACAGTCGGGTTGATTAACGGTTGTGTTCACCACAACAAAGGAGTTGAAGCATGTCAGTAAACCGCCCGAAACAGTGATCTGCGGTGGAGGCATATATGTCACATTGACGGCATTGGATACCGAGAGGCAGGGATCGTCCCAATCCATCGCACCGCCCGCATCGTTGCCCGCCACTGCTGCCACTTTGAAAGGCGAATTGGCGAGAAAACTGCCCTGATATGGGAAATTCCCGTCCGTCGAAGTGGCGAACACGGTCGTTGCATTCGGTGCGGAGCCGGTGTAGGCGACGAAGATCAGGATATCGTCGCCGTCCAGCGTCTGATCGTTGTTGTGAGCGACTGAAAGTGATGCCCCTTCACACAGTATTTGCGGGGTGGTGTTCAGCGTACCTGCTTCGGTGGTACATTGTGCCCGAACGGTTTGGACGGCGATGAGCAGGCACAACAGCAGGGTGCAAAAAGAGTAGCGGATGAGGATCATAAGATTTGTTGTATTTAAGATTCAGGAGAAGAACTATCGGTGAACAACTTGAAAATGATTGCATTTCGACTACGGATAACCAATAACCGGCAACCGGTAACCAATGCGCAGACTTTGATGCTGCAAAAATTCGGGATGCTGCCCGGTTGTGCAAAGACAATTTTTTCCAATTGTATTTCTTATTTTTGAGTGAAAATTTCGGCAATATTGATATTCAATGTTTTAAAAAATAAAAGTAACATACCTTGTTTGATGTAGTATGGAAAAAACCCTCCTTTACGAGGCATTCTCCACCCTCACAGCTTCCGAATTGCGCGAATTTGGCAAATTCGTGCGCTCGCCTTTTTTCAATACCAAGCCGCAACCTATGGCGCTGTATGAATATATGGTGCGTTGTCGCGACAAAGAGGAAATGCCGGATGCGTCGGAGGCGTGGGCAGCGATCCAGCCTTTTCCCGACACCTCTGCCAAGGGAAAGGTGCCAGGGGTGGGGTTGCGCCTTGCAAGCTCCGCCCTGCTCGCCTTACTCGAAAAATACTGGATGTACCGGGAAAAATTCGAAGATGCCGACCGCGCCAAAATCCGCCTTGCCGCTGCCTACCGTAAACGGGGATTGAGCAAACATTTCCACATTACGCTGCGCGAGGCCCGCGCATCGCGCGAACGCCTGCCCTGGCGGCACGCTGATTATTACCACGACCTGAATTTGCTGGAATGGGAACAATATCAATACGATACATCGGCCAAGCGCACCGAATCGCTCAACATTCAATCCATGTCCGATCTGATGGACGTGGCTTTTATCTGCCGGAAATTGCGTCTGGCTTGCGCCAGCCTGTCGCACAAAGCCGTGTTCAAAACCGAATACCGCATCGGTTTGCTGGACGCCATTCTCACGCATGCTGAAGCGGAACAACTGACCGAAATCCCGGCTATCGGCCTTTATTTTCATTGTTACCGGTTTCTGACCGCCCCGGCGCCGGATGCGCATTTTGAAAAATTCCGGGCCATGTTGTTTGCCCATGCCGGGCTTTTCCCGCCTGAAGAATTGCGGTCGTTTTACCTGCTGGCTATCAATTTCGGCGTCAAAAAGATCAATGAATCGGCCGAAGGCTGGCTCCGGACCACGCTCGATCTGTACAAAAATGCGCTCGAACGGGACCTGCTGCTGGAAAACGGCCTGCTCTCGCGTTTCGCTTTCAACAACATCGCAGCCATTGCGCTGCGCACGGGAGAAGTGGACTGGACGGAACAGTTCATCCACCAATATAAACCCCGCCTCGAACGCCAATGGCGCGAAGCCACCGCCGTGCTCAATCTCGCCCGCGTAGCCTATGCCCGCCGCGACTACAAGACCGCTCTACTGAACCTGCAGCGCTCCGATTACAAAGACCTTATTAACAACCTGATCGCCAAAACCCTGCAATTGAAAATTTACTACGAAACGGCGGAATACGCCTTGCTGGAAAGCCATTTGTCGAGCATGCACAATTTCATCCGCCGGCACACGTCCATCGGGTACCACCGGACGAATTACAGCCGGATCGTGCACTATACCCGTCAGTTGATGTCGCTGAATTTCAACAATGCGAAAGCCGTGGCGGCTTTGCGCGAACAGATTGAAAAAGAGGAAGTTTTGACGGAGAGGGAATGGTTGCTGGATATGCTGGAAAATTAACAGTGCCTCTGATATAAAATAATCGAAAGATTAACGTTTAAAACAAAAAATTTATATTTGCCCGAATTTTTAAACCGCGCAGAACGGTGAAAAAATTACTTCCTCCCGATTTTTACAGTCGGCGCACAGTGGTTTTGAACGACCAACTTCTCCAAAATATTCGTCCGCGAAGCCATTGTGCAAATCCAAGCCCACACAGGCAAATAACCGAATGCCCGAATCAACAAATCCCCAAATCAACAAATCACCATCAAATGCCCACCCTCGACTCCAACATCGAATATCTCAAAGGCGTCGGCCCGCAACGGGCCGAGGTGCTGAAAAAAGAATTGGGCATCTTCACGTGTCGCGACCTGCTGTTCCATTTTCCGTTCCGCTACATTGACCGCACCAAATTCCACCAGATCCGCGACATCCACAACGAGGGTGAGCTGGTGCAAATCCGCGGCACACTCCGCCGCCTCGAAACCCTCGGCGAGGGCCGGGCCCGGCGACTCGTCGGCACGGTGCGCGACGAGACGGGCGCCATGGACCTGGTATGGTTCCAAAGCATTCAATGGCTGGAGAAAAGCCTGTCGGTCGGCAAGGAATACATCGTGTTCGGACGTATCAGTGAATTCAATGGGCGCTTCAACATCACCCACCCGGAGATGGAAGAAGCCACGCCCGACAACACCCAAAAAGCCCGCACTTTCGACCCGGTGTATCCCAGTACCGATAAACTGACACAGAAGGGTCTGGATGCCAGGGGTTTGCGCAAACTGATGCGCACCTTGCTCGACGGACTTTCGGCAGCGGAGTTCCCGGAAACCTTACCCGATTATTTGACCCGGCAATACAAACTGACCTCCCGCTGGGAAGCCTTGTCCAAAATTCATTTTCCCGAAACCCAGAACGAACTCGACCTTGCCACGCGGCGGCTGAAATTCGAGGAATTGTTCTTTCTCCAACTCCGCCTCTTACAGATACGTACCCGCCGAAAGGACACGATACGGGGCTTTATTTTTGAAAAAATAGGCGATTTTTTCAACCGTTTTTACCAGGAAAAACTGCCTTTCCAACTCACCGGCGCGCAAAAACGGGTACTGAAAGAAATCCGTGCCGACCTCGCCGCCGGCAAACAGATGAACCGCCTGGTACAGGGCGACGTTGGCTCCGGCAAAACGGTGGTGGCCCTGATGACCATGCTCATGGCGCTGGACAACGGCTTCCAGGCGACGCTCATGGCGCCTACCGAGATACTCGCCCAGCAGCATTTTGCCAACATTACCGAATTCGTGGGCGAACTGGGTGTAAACGTCGGCTTCCTGTCCGGCACGGTGAAAGGCAAAAAGCGCGAAGCCATCCTCGGTCAACTGGCCTCCGGCGAGATGCACATCGTCATCGGAACCCACGCCCTGATCGAGGATTGGGTACAATTCAAAAATCTGGGGATCAGCATTATAGACGAGCAGCATCGCTTCGGTGTGGAGCAACGCGCTGCCCTGTGGAAGAAAAATCCCGCCGGTCCGCCGCACGTGCTGGTGATGACCGCCACGCCCATTCCCCGTACCCTTGCCATGACCCTATACGGCGACCTCGACGTGTCGGTGATTGACGAACTGCCGCCCGGTCGCAAACCCATCACGACCATGCACAAAAACGAGCATCACCGCCTGCGGGTGCAGGGTTTTATGCGCGATGAGATCGCCAAAGGCCGCCAGGTATATGTGGTGTATCCGATGATCGAAGAGACGGAAACGATGGATTTGCAGAACCTGATGTCGGGTTATGAGGCGCTGAGCCGCGACTTTCCGCCGCCGCAATACCACATCTCGATCGTGCACGGCAAAATGAAAGCCGCCGACAAAGACTTTGAAATGCAGCGTTTTGTGCGCGGCGAAACGCATATCATGGTCGCTACCACCGTGATCGAGGTGGGCGTGAACGTGCCGAACGCTTCCGTTATGGTGATCGAAAACGCCGAGCGTTTCGGACTTTCCCAACTCCACCAGTTGCGCGGGCGGGTGGGACGCGGCGCCGAGCAGTCGTTTTGCATTCTGATGACGTCCTTCAAACTCTCCGCTGAAGGCCGCGAGCGCATCCAGACGATGTGCCAGACCAACGATGGTTTTGTCATCGCGGAGGCTGACCTGCGACTGCGCGGCCCCGGCAACATCGAAGGCACGCAACAAAGCGGCATGCTGCGTTTTCTTTTGGCCGATCTTGCCCGCGACGGCCAGATACTGACGGCAGCGCGGGAGATCGCCATGCGCATTTTGGAAAACGACCCGTCGCTGGCAGCGCCCGAACACGAACGATTGCGGCAACACCTGGCGTCGGAAGGAAAGGAGGCGAGGGTATGGAGCAGAATTTCGTAAGGAGTACAACGCATTAATCGTTATCACTTTTAAATAACATCCCGATCACCTCTTTTTTCCGTGCCCTTGCCACAGGGATACGCGCCTCGCTGCCGGTCAGTACCAACGCTTCCCCATCCAAGCGTTCTACCTGTCCTTTGGCAACGATAAACGATTTATGCACCCGCAGGAAATGACCGGCCGGCAGGGTTTGTTCTAAGTTATTCAGACTTTCGAGCGTGACGACTTTACCGGAGCCGGTGAAAATTTTTACGTATTCCTTCCACCCTTCGATGTAGCGAATATCGTCGAAAGGGATTTTCACCCACTGCCGGTCGGCTTTTACGGTCAGGCATCCCCCAATGCCCGGCGCATCCCTGCGGCCCAGTGCGTCTTTTGCCTTATTCACTGCCCGGGTGAATCGTTCGAAAGAGTAAGGTTTCAGCAGATAGTCCACCGCATCGAGGTCGAACGCTTCCGCAGCATGTTGCGCGTAGGCAGTGGTAAAAATCGCAACCGGTTTGCGGGATACCGAACGCAGCAGATGGGTGCCGCTCAACACCGGCATCTGAATATCGAGAAAAAGCAGGTCCACTGGCTCGTTTTGCAGGATCTCGACGGCGCGTATGGGGCTTCGGCAGGTGGCGATGATCTCCAGTCCGGGCGTGTCGGCTATGAACTTTTCGAGCAAAGCGAGCGCAAAGTGCTCGTCGTCCACCAGGAGGCAACGGTAAGGAGGTTGTCTGTTCATATTGTTTTCAATTGCAAATTTGCCGAAAATATATTGTCCTGCGCATTGATTTGAAAATGATAACGGCCCCGGTAATGGAGTTCCAGTCGCCGGCGGATGTTTTCCAGCCCTACGCCGCCCATCGCATCTTTTTGCCGGTTGGCGGTGTCGAAAGAGTTTTCCACCTGAAAAAACAGGCCGGAAGGGTCGCTGCGCAACAAGATGCGGACGAAAGCGTCGGGATTGTTCTCCAGGTCGCCGTGTTTTAAGGCGTTTTCCACCAAGGGCAACAGGAGCAAGGGTTCGATCAGGTGATCTTCTGTTTCACCTATAATATCGAACCGGATAGGTAGCGGCTCTTCCGATTTTAATTGAAATAATTCGAGATAGGCGCGAATTTGCCCGATTTCTTTATCCAGCGATACGCGGTTATTCTTCGCGTCGTAGGTCACGTAGCGCAACAAATCGCTCAGTCGCAATACCATATCCGCCGTACGGGGGTGCCGGAGCGTGGCGGCGGCGTAAATGTTGTTGAGCGTGTTGAACAGGAAATGGGGATTGATCTGGGCTTTCAGATAGTTCAGTTGCGCTTCGGTGTGCCGCGCTTCCAGTTCGCGGCGGTTTTCCAGCAATTGATACACCGAGCTAAAGATCATCAACATCAGGTAGGAAAGGACGTAGAGTACGAACATCCGCAAACCACCCTGTGCCGGTGTTTTGTCGCCTGTGAAGATATTGCCCCCGAATATCCAAAGTTCCGATTTTGCGCGCAGCGCCGCCATGCCGATCCAAAAAAGGATGCTCAGTGCCAGCCACTCCCGGTAACGCCCTGTCTCAAAAAAGCGGTTGATTAATACTTTCGCGTTGCCGTAAAAAACGACAAGCAGGAAACCCACATTCAGACAGGTGCGCGCAAAACCCTCCTGCACGCCCCGCAATCCGCTGAAGAGGTAAAAAAAGACAAAAAAAGTAAGTGCCCAGCCTGTCGAGTGCGCGATGAGGCGACCGCGGCCGGAAAGGAGTGCGTTGAGCATAGGCTTAAGAACGCTATTTTATTGATCTTTAACGACTTTCACCACGCCGCACTTCCCGTTCGAGGTATGTATTCTGGCGACATAAACGCCGGGCGGCAAATCACTCAGATCGGCGGTTTCGCGGTAGATGCCCGGTGCGAGGTCTCGTTTTTCAGCAAAGGTTTTCAGTGAGCGTCCGTTCAGGTCCAAAATACTTGCCTGGATATCGGCAGTTTCTGAGATTTCAAATTCAACGACAGCCCGTCCGCTCACAGGGTTCGGAAAAACGCTGAACGCAATTTCCCCGCCGCCATCGGGCACGAACGGCACGGCAGTACTCAGCAAAGTGCTGTCGAGTACAATATCCTCGTCGCCCGGCTGGTATTCGAGGAAAGCGAAATAAACGAGCATCATTTCGTCGGTAGTGGCTTCGCCCTGCGTTACCAGTTGCGGCGGGTCGCTGGGCTGGAAAGGGTTGTTCGTCGTATTGTCGTAGGCAGCGTAAGCATGGACAGTCGAATTGGCGGGCACTTTTTGGATTTTTTGGAAAAAGTAACCGCCTTGCCAGTGAAAATCCCAGTCGTTGATGCGAATGAGCGGGATGGTGTCATTTTGCGGGGTTACTGCAAAGCACACCATGCTCCTGCCAATGAGGTGCATGTGCGGCGCCACACTTAGCACCGCCCCGTCTATCGGCACCTGAAACTTTGCATGATACGTTTTAACTTGGTTGGCGGGTATGAAAAGCGGCCAGTTTTCGAGTGAAAGCGGCGTGTGGTTGATGAGCGGAGCAAGCCGGATTTCGCGAATGTTCTGATTGGCGGGTGTAAAGAAAAAATTGAGTGTCGTCATATCGCTCATTCCGGTCACGCCTTTGGGATAGTGCATTTGTACGATGAGGTCGGCGCCGGGGGTCAGTTTCATGCCCATAAAAGGAGGGGTGAGTATGGTCGTCGAGCCGGGAACCCAGGCCCCGATGAGCCTCGAACCGTTCACGCCGGTACCGCCAAAGTTGACGTATCCCGGTTCGGGAGTCTGACTGTCGAGCACCTGCGCCTGTCCGGTCGTGTCCTCGTAGATCAGAATGTGGTGCACTACTTCGTGGTTTCCGGGAATGGCCTCCAGTCCGCGCAGGTACGCTGCCTGATTCAAGCCGTTGGGGATGACAAAGCAGCGGTATTCGTCCTCTGTTGCCGTCACCGTGTAAAGGGGTGTGGTGAGCACGTGATCGGGCGTGCCGACGTTGGAGCCGGGCACGAACACCGGGTCGGGCGGGGCCTGGTTCAGGTCGCCGGCAGGAGAGCCTGCAAATACCCAATCCTGGATCGTCTGGATTTGTTCGTCGGTCAGGCGGCGCTCGTGGGCAAAGCGGCGGTAGGAGGGGTCAGGCTTCCACGGCGGCATTTTGCGGGTCCGGGTGGCGTTCATAACGGCAAAGCTATTGGCAGCAGCATTGCCATAGCCGATGAGCGAAAAGTGGCCGATGCCGCCGTCGCGATGGCATTTGACGCAATTTTCATACAGGATGGGCGCAATGTCGGTAGCCCAGTTCACGGTGGCTTGGGCGCCGGTAGTTGCTGAAAAAAACGCAGGCAGGCAGAGGCACAGGAAGTGTTTGAATTTCATAAGTATTTGAAAATTAGAAATCAGGATATTGGATTTTTGGACATTGGACATTGGACTTTTTGACATTGGACTTTTTGACATTGGACGTTGGACTGAGTGCCGGGGTTTAAAGTTGGAACGCCCAAATAAAACCGATTGCTGAGTCAGCCGCTCCTTAAAAAGTCAATTGCGAACCAGCCTTTGATCTTTCTGCACCGGTTTGCGAAATGCTGCCCTTTTGCGCATGTATCCTGCTGTGCATCTCCTCCACTTTTTTCATGCTGTCGTCGCGCAGCGTCCCGTACAAGCGGTCCCAGATGGTGAAATAAAGGCCGTAATTCCCGTGGAATTTTTCGTGGTGCAGGTTGTGATGCACCGACGAATTGAGCCAGCGCCCCAAGGGATGGGTGTACATTTTTTTGGGAAAAAGTTCGTAACCAAGGTGGCCGTATACGTTGAAGATCAGCATCAGTGTGACGAAAGCCCAGAACGACAAGGGATGGAGCGGCAGGGTAAACAACAACAAAGGCACGATACCCGCTTCCAGTACCGCTTCTGCCGGGTGAAAAGCGTAGGCCGCCCAGGGCGAAGGGTTCACCGATTTGTGGTGCAGCAGGTGAATGCGCCGGTAAAGCCTGGGATGGTGCATCAGGCGGTGCATCCAGTAAAAATACGCGTCGTGGAGGAGCAGCGTGAGCGGAACACTGAGCGCCAGCCACCACCATCCATACTGGTTCGCATCAGTATAGAACAAGGTGTATGCGCGCAGCGGCGTTCCGAGACAACACCAGGTGACAACGGCGAAAATAACTGACGTCAGCGCCGAATACAGGGTTTCGCGTTGATAATCAGAAGGTTTAGGGAAATGCTGCTGGATTTTTCGGTACAACTGTTCGCGGCGTTTCCAGGCGTAAAAGAAAAGGAATGGCAACGCGCAATACAGAACATAGCGCCCGAAAATGATGGCGGGTACAAAAAACCATTGGGCCGGGGAAAAATGAGTGAGGTCGAACATGGTGGAGGGTAGAGGGTCGAGGGTAAAGTGTAAAACAACCGGATGCAGTGTTGATACAAATGTATTCTACCCGGAAGGCGTTGCGCCAGGGTCGTTCAACGAATGGCCGGATTTTTTCAATGAACGGGAAGCGCCAGGGGGACTGGTTGAAGGGATATAGCCGGTGGTTGAAGCGTTTTTTCAGGTTTGGAAGGCAAGCCCACTTTTGCCTTGTCAACCGCAGAAAAAACCATTTCAACTCATTCAACAAATTCAACCATTCGTCTATGAAAAGCGATCGTAAAAATCAAATCCTTCCCACTCTTGTACTCCTTGCTTCGGCCCTTGCTTTCCTCAGTTCCTGCCGCAAATCCGCAGAAGACATCGCCGCGCTCATCAGCGAAAGCGAAGCCGCCGAAATCGTAGAAACCGCTGTGTCCGACCGAACTGCCGGCATGGCGATGCCGACGGTGGAAATGGCGCAAATGCTCGGCAACTACCTGGAAAACTGCGGCGTACCGGGCGACACGACGCTGCAAAAAAGCAACTCAAACGCATTCGCCTCATATAATTACACCTTTGGGCTGGAATGGCTGATCCACTGCAACGACCTCGGTATTCCGTTGGATGCAAGCGTGGAAGTGAGCGGCAATGGGTCGTTTTCGACGACCCGTTGGTCGGGCAACGACCAGGCGAGCGGCTCCCTGGCTTTCACCGGCCTCAGCCCTCAGGAACCGGCTTATCTGGTCAATGGCGCCTATACGCTCACGGGCGATCTCACCGGCGATCTGCGGCGCATAGACCCGACCTTCGATTGTACGACGACCATCGCCATCGCCGATCTCGTCATTTCCAAAGATACTTATGAGATCACCGGCGGCACGGGCACGGTACAGGTGAGTGGCACGAACGGCCAGGGCAATACCCGTACCCTCGACGGCACACTGACTTTCAACGGTGACGGCACGGTGACGGTGGTGGTGAACGGGCATTCGCACACGTTTCAGATTTAAATCAGTTTTTTCTGGGAGTTTACCGACATGGCCCCGCACAGCGATGTGTGGGGTTTTTTGATTTCAAATCAAAAACTTTCCCTTCTCATATATCTTCTCTCCGTCTGCCCATATTTCTCCCTCTTTCGTCATGTCTGAGATCATGTCCCAGTGCACCGGCGATTCGTTCTTGCCGCCGGTTTGGAGGTAACTCTGTCCGATGGCCATATGGATCGTGCCGCCGATCTTTTCGTCGAACAGGATGTTTTTCGTCATGCGTTGGATGTCGTAGTTGGTGCCGATGGCCGCTTCGCCGAAACGCCGCGTGCCGGGCATGTCGAATATTTTATCCAGAAAATCCTGTCCGCGCCGGGCTTCCCATTTTTCGATCAGGCCGTCTTTCACCCAAAGGGTTACGCCTTCCACTTCATTGCCCTGGTAGATGCAGGGATAGGAAAAATGTACCGTGCCGTTCACTGCATCTTCCACGGGGCTGGTATAGACTTCACCTGAAGGCATATTCGTCTGGCCATCGGAATTCATCCAGGTACGGCCCTGGGTGGAAAAAGTGATATCAGTGCCTTCGGCGATGTAACGGACGATCGAGCAGCGGTTCAGGTGGTCAACGATGCGTTGTTGGTTGGCGCGGACCTTGAGCCATTCGGCTCCCGGATCATCGGCAAAAAGTTTGCAGGCGCCAAAGACGAAGGTTTCGTATTCACTCAGGCCCATACCCGCTTCCTGCGCCGCCGCATCGGTCGGGTATTGGCAAAGGTTGCGTTTGAGGCGACGGTCGGCCGTGCGTTCAAAATAGGCTTTGTTGATGGGGGCGAGGGCATCGGTGCGCATTTTAGCGCGTTCGGGGGTAGCCCCGGAGGTTTCGCGCAGGTTGTAGGGCGCCCGGATGTTGAGGTAGCAATCGAAGGTTTCCATCGCCAGCCGGGTCAATGCAGGCAGCGTTTGTAACGCTGCATCGCCGGCGTTTTCCATAAAAACCCGCTCGCGCTCGCGGAAGGCAAGGTCGTACTCGACGAGCGCAGCGCCTGCGGCGTAAGCCTCCCGGAAGACCTCGCGCACCAATGGTTCGGCCAATATGGTACTGGAAATAAAAACTTTGTCGCCGGGTTTTACCTGCATGCAATAATGGGTGAGCAGATGGGCGTATTTGTTCAAAATGGTTTGCATCAGGCAAAGAAAATGGTCGCAACCGAAATTTTTAAGTTTGAAGCATGCTAAACTTTCTGAAAATGGCGGTTTTAAACAGGCGGCCTTTGGATTTTTGACATTGGACATTGGACTAAATGATTGGTTGTCACGGTCAAACGTCCAACGTCCAACGTCAATTTATTTTGTCCACATACTTAGAAGGACGTGTTCCAAAGGAAATGGCGAAATCATGTACTTTTGTCGCTGAAAAACGGCTTCACCACAGTAAAAAGCCGTCAACCGTCAACCATTCACCGTCAACCGTCAGAAAAATGTTTCACCTGACCGAAGAACATCTCGCCGTACAGCAAGCGGCACGTGATTTTGCCCAAAACGAACTGAAACCCGGCGTCATCGAGCGCGATTCCAAGGGGATTTATCCCTATGAACAAGTCAAAAAAATGGGCGAACTCGGCTTCCTCGGCATGATGGTGTCGCCTGAATACGGCGGTGGAGGTATGGATACGCTTTCCTATGTGTTGGCGATGGAAGAGATCAGTAAAGTGGATAACTCCTGCTCGGTCATCATGTCCGTCAACAATTCGCTGGTTTGTTGGGGAGTCGAAAAGTATGGCACAGAAGAACAAAAGCAAAAATACCTGCCCAAACTCGTCACGGGTGAATGGATCGGCTCGTTCTGTCTCTCCGAACCCGAAGCGGGCAGTGACGCGACCAGCCAGCGCACCACCGCTGTGGACATGGGCGACCACTATCTGCTGAACGGTACGAAAAACTGGATCACCAATGGCGCTACGTCCAAACTCCACCTCGTAATGGCGCAAACCTACCCGGACAAAGGGCACCGCGGCATCAACTGTCTCATCGTGGAAGCCGATTCCCCGGGTGTGACCATCGGCGCGAAGGAGGACAAACTCGGCATCCGCTCCTCGGACACGACCTCGATCATGTACAACGACGTGAAAGTGCCGAAAGCCAACCGTATCGGGGAGGACGGTTTCGGGTTCAAATTCGCCATGAAAACCCTCTCCGGCGGGCGGATCGGCATCGCTTCCCAAGCTCTGGGCATCGCGGCTGGCGCCTATGAACTTGCCGTTGCCTATTCCAAAGAACGCAGCGCCTTCGGAAAACCCATCAGCCAGCACCAGGCGATCGCCTTTAAAATTGCCGATATGGCGACTCAGGTGGAAGCCGCCCGCCTGCTGGTATACCGTGCCGCTATGATGAAAGACCAGAACATGAACTACGACCAGGCGGCAGCCATGGCCAAAGTATTCGCTTCCGAAGTCGCTATGCGCCAGACCACCGAAGCCGTACAGATCCACGGCGGTTACGGCTTCGTGAAAGAATACCACGTCGAGCGCCTGATGCGCGACGCCAAGATCACGCAGATATACGAGGGTACATCCGAAGTGCAGCGTATCGTCATTTCGAGGAATGTGCTGAACGGGGAGTTGTATGTGCCGATGGTGACGGCAGTGGAAACCATTTGAAAAATAATCAGATCAACCCCCTTGACTTCAACTCCAGATACTTATTGATCGTATTCAACGTCAAGTCCTGCGGCTTGGTCAGAATCGCCTGGATGCCGTATTGCCGAAGTACCTGCACCATTTCCTTTTTTTCCTGTAAAAATTGCCGCGCCACTGTTTGGCGGTAAATGTCGGCGGTCTTTTGCACATCTTCTGAGGCAAGCCGGCGGATTTCGGTATTTTCAAAAAACACGACCACCAGCAGGTGGAAGCGGTTGAGGCGGCGCAGGGTGGGCAGGGCGCGTTCGAGGGCATAACTGCTTTCAAAATTGGTGAAAAGCAGCAACAGCGACCGCGCGCCGATGAGCCGCCGCACGGCTTCGTAGAGCAGTTCGTAATTCGATTCTCCGGGGCGTTCTTTTTCACGGTAGAGGGCATCGAGGATACGCGTCAGTTGGCCCGTGTCGCGTTCGGCTTTCAGCGTGGCGCCGATGACATCGGAAAAAGTGAGCAACCCGGCCTTGTCCTGTTTTTTCAGGATGATGTTGCTGATGGCCAGTGCAGTGTTGATGGCGTAATCCATCAAACTCAAACCTTCGAAGGGCATCTTCATTGCCCGGCTTTTATCCACGATGCAATACACCTGCTGGCTGCGCTCATCCTCATATTGATTGACCATGAGGGCGGCGCGGCGGCTCGCCGCTTTCCAGTTGATACTGCGGTAATCATCCCCCGGAACGTAGTTCTTGATCTGCTCGAACTCGTAGGAGTGTCCGATACGGCGCATTTTTTTGATGCCCGTTTCGTGGGCGATGTGGCGCATGGCGCGTAGTTCGTAGCGTTTCATCTGGATGATGGAGGGATATACGTTCACATCCTGTAGCTGCCCGAGCGCAAGGCGGCGTTCCACCAGTCCAAGGCGGGTAGACACGAATACATTGATATTTCCAAACGAATAGACGCCGCGTGTCAGCGGGGTCAATTTATATTCGACCGTACGCGGCGAACCGGGCTGGAGCGCCAGTTTGATTTCAAAATCGCGCCGCTGGAACTGCACCGGCAGTTCGTCCATAATTGTCGCATTCAGGCGCCAGGCGCCCTGATTTTCAATGTTTAACCACACCGGATTGGGATCGCTCAGGGAAAAAACGGGGTTGGTTTGCCGCTCGCAGCTGACTTTGGGTTTCCTCCAGAAAAGCAGCGCCACATCGGTCAGCACCAGGGCCGAGGCCGCTACAAAAACCGTTTGCGCCATCGGGAACAGCAACCCGAAGGGGTACGCCAGGGCGAACAAAGCCGCCGTGATGCCAAAAAACCAGAAAAAACGGTTGGTCAGGTACATATTCGGATGGTTTCAGGGTTGCGGGACTGCCGGATTACAAAGTTACGGGTTACAAAGCTGTGAAATCGCAAAGCAGGGTGATCAAAACAGAATGAACAGCTGTCACGAGTGCTTTACTGCCTGCCCATTATTGATGATACCGAGCACTTTCCCAATGAATGGCTGGCCGGCGAACGGTGTATTGTGCGACTTTGACCGAATGTCTTTTTCCTGAAAAACCCACTCCGCATCGGGATGGAATACCGTGAGTTCAGCGCGGACACCGGTTTTTATTTCCGGTTGGGGTAAACCAAAAACGCGACGGGGTGCAACGGCTGTTTTTTCTATTAAATCTCTGACAGAGAGTTGTTTGCTTAAATAGGTGCGGCACAACGCGAAGGCTGTCTCCAGGCCCGTCATCCCGAATTCGGCATAGGGGAATTCGAGGTTTTTCGCCTCTTCATCCCAGGGGGTGTGGTTGGAGCAAATGAAATCAATTGTGCCGTCGGCGAGTCCTTCCAGGAGGGCGTTGACATCGGACTGGCTGCGCAAAGGAGGGAGCACCTTCCAGTTCGAGTCGAAAGAAGCGAGTTTTTCGTCGGTAAAGCACAGGTTAGCGACGGCGACGGAGGCCGTCACGGGCAATCCGGATTTTTTGGCGGCGCGGACGAGCGCCACACTTTTAGCGGTGGAAAGCAGGTGCAGGTGGAGACGGCCCTGCACGTATTCGAGCAGGCTGAGGTCGCGCTGTACCATAATTTCTTCAGCCAGTGCAGGCACTCCCTTCATGCCCAGCGAGGTGCTGACGACACCTTCGTGCATCTGGCCTCCTGCGGCGATGGTTTTGTGGTGTGGCTCGTTGAGGATCAGGCCATTGAATGCTTTGGCGTATTGCAAGGCCCGAAGCAGCAGACCGGCATCCTGCACCGCCTTGCGACCGTCGCTGAAGGCGACGGCGCCTGCCGAGTGCATGTCGAACAACTCCGCCAGGTCTTTGCCCTCGCAGCCTTGCGATACCGCCCCGATGGGGTAAAAGGTTACCGGGCTGTCTGCCGTTTTGTTTTTTACATAAAGTACTTCCGACTTCGACTGGATCGCCGGATTGGTATTGGGAAAAGAAGCCACCGCTGTAAAACCGCCGGCAGCAGCTGCGCGGGCGGCAGAGTGCAAGTCCTCGCGGTGCTCATAACCGGGGTCGCAGGCCTGAACGCCCGCATCGAACCAACCTGCCGAAACGCAGGCGCCCGGCCATTCCCAGATGTCCGCATTTTTTTCCAACCGGAGCTCGTCGCCGATGGCTTCGATCATTCCGTCGCGAATGAAAATGTCCTGCGGGCGGCCTTCACTTTTTTCAGTGATAATGCGAACATTTTTAAGCAGAAGCAGCATGGTTTTTAAAATTTGTACCAGTAATTGTTCCGCGATACCCATCCCGGCGACCGGCGGTAAAAATTCACATCTCTTTTCCGGATCAACATTTCATCCATAAAGAATGGCTCGTATATTCCTCTTTTTTGCAGGAAGATACGCACATTGGCGTTGTTTTCCGGCACACTGAATTCCATATCGAACAAGGCCCAGCCATCCACGATGCTTTTCAGATAAAACCGGAGGCCTTCGTGCCGGTACATAATTTCCCGGCCGTCGGTGGGACTGTATTCATAAATTTTCATTTCGTGCGTCATGCCCATGTCCTGTTTCACGTAAATCCACAGGCTGATGTTGTATTCTCCCTGGGGGAGGGGCTTGTTCCAAACCCAGACGCTGTCGCCCATATTGCCCTGGAAAGCGCCTTTGCCCTGAAAAATATGTCCCGCCGATGTCAGTGAATCGTAAGAATGGTATAGGAACCATCCCGGCTCCCGGTCGCATTTCCAGGTTTCTCCTGCCGCAACTACCGCCGCGTTGTCTGCTTCGGAGGATATCGCGATGGATTGCTTTTTCGACCAGGCGCGCACGCTGTCCGGTATGAGCGACATAATTTTCATATCGGGATGATCGAGCACCAGTGTCGCAGGCTCCAGCAGGTGCGGATATTTTTTTTGCACCTCATCCCATTTCGAAGGATTGATCATCAGGGCAATGGGGCGGTTGTCGGGCAGATCGTCCAAAAATTCCGGTATCTCAAACGGGCCGAGGGCAAATTGAACGGATTTCAGCATATTCCCGATAGAAGTCCGGCTCATATTCACCCCGATATCGGGTACTCCGGTATGGAAGGCGGTAGCCTGCATCCTTGGGTAATGCAGCCAATCGAGATCGAGCCAGATGTTCTCCGAACCGATGTGATAATAGGGGAGGGGCATCAAGGCCTGGAATGGCGAATAGTCCACTTTTTCAATCCAGGGGTAAGCGGCAACGGCCACGCTACGCTGCGCCATATTCGGCTTGAGCGGTATCACTCTGTTTTTCTGGAAGACATAGGCTTCGTAAGACAACAACACCAGGGGTGCCAGTGCAATGACCCACCGGACCCAGCGGAATCTGGAAACAGGTGCAGGCGATGCCGCCTGGGCGCCGTCGTTCAGTAACTTTGATCGGAGCGAAAAACCTCTGAACCGAATACTGTAGTTCCACACCATATAGAACAACAGGGTGTTGATCACATAGAAGAACATCCAGTTGAAACGCCCCAAACCGCGAAACTGGCGAAATGGCCCGAAATAATCGGCGATCCATTCAAGACCGGAGATGGCAAATGGAAAGCCACACGAAAAAAGAAGCAGGATAAATGAAGTGATGAAGATGCCTGAAAGATAGCGTTTGTGCACGCGGTGATAAGCCGCTTCATCCCACGAAGGTTTGAACAAGCGGAAACGGCGGAAAAAAATCAGCCAGAGCGTGAGCGCAAACCCGGCCGTACCTACATACGACCTTGCCTCCAAATCTATCTGCCGGATGGGGATAATATGCTTGTCAATCCACTGGTAGAAGGGGAATTCCGGGTGCGGCAAAAACACTCCCTCCCAATAGCCGATATAAGAGGTAAAACCATAAGGGCTGGCAGGCCGGTCAGTAGCGTAATCCGACCAATGAACCCAAATGTTCAATAATACGAAGGGCAGCAACACCATGACCACCAAATGACTGAGCCGAACCCTGAAATTGCGTGCGGAGGGGTCAAAAAACAATTGCACTAAAGTGTAAAGCCCCAGAAACAAGGCGGATATCCCGAAATAGTAAAAATGTATCTGCGCCGCCAGCCACACGAGTATCCCGATCTGAAGGCTCTGGTATCGCCGGCTGTGCCGTTCTTCATACCGGCATAACAAAAGCAACAACAGTGGAAGTATCCAGGTGTGTGCCAAAGCGAAGTGCCCATCAATGCGATAGTTCTGCGGCGCCAGGAACAACATGGCCACCGCCGTCAAACCGGCATACCACACCGGCAAGTGGAGTTTGCGCAACAAAAGGAAGATCACCCCGGCGCCCAGCAACAGGGAAACCGCCATAATCCCATTGATGATGCCCACTACGCGACCGTCCAGGTCGGATATGTGGCGGCTCCACCATTGCATGGTCGCGCTGATGACCGGCTGGTTGTCGGTAAACAGAACATGCTCCCCGTAAGGGTATCCCATGCCGCCGTAGTGCACATAGCTCGAATCGTGCGCCACGTGCCAGGCTGCCGTCATGTAGTTTTTCAGACCGTCGGGCGATTCGGTCAGCATGTAATCGTTGGCTGCGCGCAACCAGTTGCCGTGCCGTACCCAAACCAGCAGCGCGGCAAGCGCCAGTACTGCCAGCAACCCCCAAAATGTGTTGGACCTCTTCGGGTGTGTGAGGTCGTAGAGGGTATGTTCTATTTGATCTACTCCTTTCATTTTCTTTATGGATGAAGGCAGATGAAGGTTTACAAGAATGGATCAGAGGTGCTATTGCGGTTATTATCAATCATATAAACCCTTCTCAACCTTATAAACCTTTACCAACTGTGTCAACCTACTTTCTCAGCAACAACCACAAAAAATTGCGCCCTTCGGTAGCGAGGATTTTCCAGCCGACCTTGCTGAAGGTGACTCCCTCGCGCAATTCTACCGGCACAGGCGTCACCTTTACCCGCCCGTTGGCGAGCATGAGAAATTCGAGGTCGAAGAGAAAGCGATCAATCGTGGTTTCCAAAAAAACTTTTTTCCCGGCGTTGTCAAAACCTTTCAGCCCGCATTGGGAATCGCCGATGGGTTGCCGCAATACATTGCGCAGCAACCAACGCAATCCCTGGGAAAGCCAGCGGCGAAAAAGCGGCACCCGGTCGTAATAAGCCGTGTCGCGGTTGCCCGCAGCAATGCCGCCTTGCTCGATCAGCGTGGAGACGATCCGGCGCATGCTCCCGATGGTATAGGGAAAATCCGCGTCGGTCACCAGGTGCAAATCCGCATCCGAAGCGGCGACCCCTTGCCGCAACGCGTAACCTTTGCCGCGATTGGCGGCATAACTGACGATCTTTACTTCGGGCAATACCTCTGATAAACGTTTGAAGATCAGTTCGGAAGCGTCGCTGTTGGACCCATCGTTCACTACCACTAAGCCGGTTTCTCCGGCTGTGCCGGCCACTACTGCCTTGAATTCCGAAAACCGCCTGGCCAATGCTTCCGCCCAACCCTCCGGTGGATTGTAACAGGGCACGATGACATTGAGGCGTACGAATTGTGTCTGCAAAACGGGTGGTTAACTTTTTTCGGCGGGCAAAAGTATGGTTTTCGTTGTTAAAGTCATTAAGGTCATTTCGGCCTTAACCGGAAATCCAGCGTCGCAAAACCGCCCGCATCGAAATGTTCGATGGTGATGCGGTGGCGTCCGCCGAGCGTCACGGTAATTTCGTCGGTCTCGGGTTCGTGTATATCCCAGTTGTCTATCAGGCGCTTACCATCAAGGTAAAGCCGCGCGCCGTCGTCGGAAGTCAGTTCGATGACGTATTGGCCGGGTACAATGTCGAATTCGCTCGTGCTGACGGTGGCAAATTTGTCTGCATCTACCCCTTCGGTTGGGATTCCCCACCATGCAAATGCAAGGTCGCTGCTGACCATTTCGGAGGCGGGTTTCGATGCGGTGATCGCCGCATCGGGGGTAGGAGGATGGTCCGATGCGTAGTTGAAAAACTTTACCTGCCAATCCAGTTTTTTTTCAAAACGCTGAAATTCAAATTTATACGGTTGGCCGGGCGGGATTTTTTCTCCAAAAACTGTCGTGACGACTTCCGGGCCGGCGTATCCGAATTCGACGCGTACCAGCGGGCTGTTCGGGTCGCGCACGATCGAGATCGTCGCCGGAACGATGCCCTGCGTTTCGCTTACGGAGATCACACCCTGCATTTCGGTGATCTGCCAGTCGCCAGCAGGGCCGATCAGCGTCAGGGTGTATACGTCGCGGCCATTGGCGTCTTTTGTTATGGTATCGAGCGCAGGGTATGGCCGTCGAAAATCGAAGGGGCCCCACTCGTCAACGAGGATGAACTGGCGGCCGCGGGGGAATCCGGGCATCAAACCCGCCATCATGCCATCGGGCAGGCTATCGGGCTCGGCCAGCTCGCCGTATGCGACGTTGAGCGGCGCGTAGGGGTTTTCCGGATCGCGGGCGTAGGAGAAGTTGAGGCTTTTGGAAGCGGCGATGGCAGGGTCTTTCCACACTTCGGCGATCGCTTCGTTGGTACCGTAAATTTCGTTGCGCCAGAAGATCAGTTTTTCGTTCGGTTTGGGTGTTTCGATGAGTTTTTCAAAACCCTGGAAGAGGTTTTCGCCATTGACTGCAATATTCTGAGAGGCGCTGATCTTCAGGGGCCTGCGGGTATTGAGAAAAACATTCCGGTCAATCAGGTTGTCGCGGCTGCGGGTGTCGCGTTTCTGAGCGTAACCCCAGTCGGAAGGCTGGGTTTCGCGTGCCCATAAATAAATCCCTGTCGAGTCGTCCTGAAAAATATTCTGTTTGATGGTATCCTTCTGGCCGTGTTCAATGGCGATGGCGGTTTTGCAGCCGACGATCATATTGGCAAAGATTACCGATTCGTAGCTGTAGCCGCCCCAGATGCCGTAGGTGCAGTCCCTGATATAATTGCCCTGGATGCGGTTGCGCGAAAAAGTGACCTCGACGCCATTAGTAGGGGCAAAACTGAAATCGTTACCATAGATCCAATTGTCGTTGCAACCGCCTTCGCCGGTGTCCATCGTGGTCTGGCCGGCCCAGAGAAAGAGACCGTCGCCGGAGTGGGTGGCGGAGTTGAAGGCGATGAGGTTGTTGCTGCTTTGTTCGTAGACCAGGATACCTGCCGAATCCTGTCCGCGCTGGTAGAAGCCGTGCGAGTAGCCGCGCACATTCCAGTCCAAGCGGTTGTGCATCACGCGGTTGTGGCTGCTGCGATAGAGGCCGATGCCCAGTCCGGAATTGAAATGGAAGGTATTGTTGTAGACCAGACCGCCTGTACAGCCTGTCATGAGGAGTGCGTTTTGGTTGCCGGTGATGCG
The DNA here is from genome assembly GCA_019187225.1 of Saprospiraceae bacterium. GTDB lineage: Bacteria > Bacteroidota > Bacteroidia > Chitinophagales > Saprospiraceae > M3007. The sequence goes on along the minus strand of JABAQQ010000039.1, from coordinate 108,383 downwards.
ACAGCCACGTATGATAGGTTCGACACAATTTTTTAGGTAGATACCCGCTCCGTAACGCAGCCATTCATCTTGTTCGTTGTGGTGGTAACTGAGCCAGTCGGAGAAATCCTCACGCTCGCGGATGGAGCGCAGGCGCGGGCGGTAGTTGTAGGAGAAATCGCAATTTTCGAGCGTCAGCCCCTCTGCACCTTCAGCCAACAGGGCTATTTTATAGCCGCGGGCGCGGGCATTCCTGAGCGTGATGTTTTTGCCTTTTACCAAAATGGCGACGCCATAAAATTCGCTGGGTAATGCCTTGTCGCCCGAACCGCGCAATTCCGCGGTTTGAAAATCAACGGTCAGGTTATCGCCGGAAATGGTGACCACGGGACGGAAGGTCAACGGGTTGGCGGGTTGGCGGGTTGACGGGAAAAACACATCGGCCGTGTCGCCGGAAAGTGCGTAGGGTCCGGGCTTGACGCGGCAGGATTTATTGATGACCAGACCTTGGGTGAGCGTGATTTCGGGCGTTTGGGCGAAGAGGAAAGATGGGAAAAGAAACAAGACGGGCAGAAGTCGGCGCATGGATGTCTTTTTGAGCGACAAAATTCTTATTTAGGTCGCAATTTCAGCAATTTTCGCTCTACCGGTTCAATAATAGCGGGAACTATTTTCACCAGTAGTTTTTCATACGACAGGTATTTGTAAGGCGTCAGCACCCATTTGTAATTTTTGAAATGCTCGAACATACTGTATTCAAACTGACCTTTAAGAATTATGGGTCTGATAGGTATAGTAGGGTTGCTTTCAACAAATCCTTTCAGTTCCTGCGGGATGGATTTGGCATCAGTAATGTCCGCAATCACAAATTTGCACATTCGCGCCAGGAGATTTACGGTTTGATCAATGCTGCGGGTAGACGGTTTTTCAAAATCGAACACTATGGGGAGATAGTCCCGTCTTCGCAATTCATCGCGAAGTTTGTCCAGAACGATCTTGCGCTCCGGGGTGAAACGCCCCAAAATGAGAACAGCCTTGGAAGTAATCGCTTCAATGACATTTTTAACCTTTTGGTTATTCAGCATCAGATAAATAAACTGGGCTACTTCGATATCCTCGACGAAAAGTTCTGTTGCTCCGGGAGGGGTCACAATCAAATCTTCCTGAGTACATTCATCTCCTATAACATCCCATGCAGACACTCCGTAAATCCGGGCCCTTTTGATGGTAGTTTTATACAGGTTGGTTTGTATCAGGAGTGCGCCCTCCATGCCGCAATCAAGCAACTGAGCATTTGAGAAGTCTGTACTGGATAAATTCGCCCGGATAAAATCGGTTTTAAATAGTACACATTCAGCGCAGTTGGCAAATGATAAATCAGCATAGGAGAAGGATGTATCGGAGATAATGGCATTCTTGAAGATAGAATGCGATAGATCGGCCTTGAGAAACTGAGCGCCCGTTAGGTTGGCCATACTCAGGTCAGTTAAGGATAAATTGGAATTTTCAAAACCTGCATTCAAAAAATTGGCCCCGACGAGTGTTTTACCCTTCAAATTAGAATTGCTCAGGTCCGGGTTGATGTGAGAGTTATTTTGCCTCCATTCATTCCAAACGTCCACTCCCTTTTCAAGTATACTTAAGTGTTCGGAGTTAGCCATAGAAGTGAAAGAATTGAGTTTTCTTTTTTGCAGCAAATAAAACACTTTCTAACAACAAAAACACCCCGGCAGCCTATGCAAAGCCTCCGGGGTGCTAACAACCAACAACCAACCTACGTCTTCTGATGCTTCTTTTTCGCTGCTGGGAACAATATGTTATTGAGTATCAGTCGGTATCCCGGTGAGTTGGGGTGTAATGCCAGGTCGGTGGGCGGGTCGCCGACGTAGTGGCGGTAGTCTTCGGGGTCGTGGCCGCCATAGAAAGTCCAGAAGCCGTAGCCGTAGGTGCCGTGGATGTAGCGGGCTTCATTGGCGGGTTTGTTTTCGCCCATGATGAGCACCTGCGGTTTGATGCAGGTTTTTAGGAAGGCCGTTGCCTGGCCCATAAATCCCTTCACTGTGCGGGTGTGGCATTGGGTGAGCATGGTAGGCACGGGGTCCCATTTGGCCGAAAAGTCGAACAGCGTGAAATAGTCCTGTTCCGGTACCACCCGGCGGCCCGTCACTTCGCCATTGTCAATGGTGGAATGTTCGTACAATCCCGGCTCGGTATACACCTTGAAATTCGTGAAAGCGAAGGTTTTGGAATAATCCAGTTTGTTGTTGCAGTCGGGGTCAATGGGGTCGCCGTCGAACACCGAAGCGCAGATGTCGGTGCCTTCGGCTGCCAGTGCGATGTCGTACGTGTCGGTAGCGGAGCACATGGCGAACATGAAGCCGCCGCCGCTGACGTATTCGGCGATCTTTTTGGCTACGGCGAGTTTGAGTTTGCTCACCTTGCTGAAGCCGTTTTCCCGGGCGAGGCTTTCCATCAGGCGCACGTGCTCGCGGTACCAGGGTTGGCTGCTGTTGCTCGAATAAAATTTCCCGAACATACCCGTAAAATCTTCGTGGTGCAGGTGCAGCCAGTCGTACTCGGCCAATTTGCCGTTCAGCACCTCGGTATCGTACACTATATCGTACGGGATTTCGGCGTAGGTGAGCACCATCGTCACGGCGTCGTCCCAAGGCTGTACGACCTCGCCTTTTTCGTTTTTATCGGGCGTATACACGGCAACTTTCGGCGCTTTTTCGAGTTTGATCACATCCTGGTTGACCTCCGGGTTGAGAATATCGTTCTGGATATTGGCAAACTGCCCATCGGCGAGGATCTCATAACTTACGTCACGGGTTTTACATTCTTTTTCAAATGCCGTTGTGTAGGCGAAGGCAAAACTCCCGCCCTTGTAATTGAGCAGCCAATACGCTTCCACGCCCTGGTTCAGCACCCAAAAAGTGATGCCGTAGGCTTTCAGGTGGTTGCGCTGGTTGGTTTCGTCCATGGGCAGCAGGATGAAGGCAGCGCGGAGTTGGGTCAGGCAGCATGCGAATAAAGCGGCGGCGATGAATATTTTGCGCATAGTGCGGATGTTTGAAATGCGTTATTATTGTCATTGAGCCCGTAAGGGGCATCGGGGTTGCATGAAAGGGAAACAAAAAACGCAAGGATGGCGGAAAAGATTTTTCCAACAAACAAGGCCGCAAAAATATGACGAAAAAAGGGGAATGACCTTACCATTCCCATTTTCGCGGAAGTCCTTCGTCCTTCGCCAAAACAGCGGTGGGTTTGAATTCCCAAATAAAATGCAGGAGTTCGTTCAGGTCGCGGCGAAACTCGATGAAGTAATCTTCGTGCAGTTTTTCTGCTTTTTTCAAAATGGCCGCCGTGCGTTTCACGACGTAGGGGGCGAGGGTGTCGCTGCGGCGGGCAGGGGCCCTGTTGAGCATTTCCCAATGCCGGCGGAAGGCTTCGGCCAGCATAAAAAGGACAAGGCTGACCTCGCCTGATTTGTCCTTCGTGGCCTGCACGTGTTCGCCGATGCGGGCGTTCCAGTGGCGCAGATCGAGCAGCAGGTAACCGGGCGAGAGGTCCCTGTCCCCCGTTTTCGGGAGGTGCCGGATGATCTGCTCGCGAAGTTCGGTAGCGCGTTCGTCGCGGGTAGCGCCACCTTCGAGCAGTTCGAACACCAGCCGCCGCACCAGCTTTTCGTCTTTTGCCACGAGGCGGAGCAGCAGTTTGTCCTTTTCTTTGACAGGCATCCGGGTGATGGCGGCTTTAAGTTGATCGTCGAGTTTGCGCATAGGGAGGGTCGGGTTTTTCCGTCGGAAAGTTTCAGAAAAACCTCCTATAGTGGCAAGGTGGTTTTGAACGGCAGTGACTTTTAAACTATTAGGTACCAACAATTTTAACAACTCAAACCATTCAAATCACTTTTAAACGACTATAAAACCACCTGTTCATTTCGCGGTGTGCTCTTCATCCCGCCTGAATACCCTCCAAATACTCCAGCACAGCCTTCGCCTGCTCGCCGCCTTTCATAGCGTGGTGTTTCAATTTCAAGCCGTGCGGCCCGGCGGAATTTTTCAGGTCGGGAAAAGCGTCGAGCGTGGCTTTCACAATATCGAGCCGGCCGAGCATGGCGGCGCAAAAGATGTTCATGCGCGCGCCGTTGGCCAGCAGGAATTCGGCGATGTCGCGGTTGCCGACGTGCCCTGCCGCTTCGAGCGCGCTCTCAAAATCGCCGCCGCCATGGTCAAAAGAAGCGTTGAGCAGGCGCGGCTCCAGGGCAAACAATTCTTTCACCCGCGCCAGGTCGGAATGGGCTTTGCCGACCCATTCTTTCACAAGTTCGTGAGCGAGCGGGTCGCCTTTGGGCTTTTTGGCGCCGCCCGATTGGGCAAACAGTAAAAGTGATGGCGTGGCTGCCGCGGTGGTAGCGAGTGCGAGAAAGCGTTTGCGGGAAAGTTGTTTTTGCATCGTAAGTCAGATTTTGTTAGAAATACTTATTGCGAAAAGTGCGTAAACCGATGCAAATACTTCCCGCTTTTTCTACAAAAGCGGCCTTTCGGAGCCTCACGGATTGTCAATATTGCCGTTTCGTATTATTTGGGTGGCGCAATATGATCGCTCCTTTGCATTTGTGTCAGCAAACACCGGTGTGTCCGGAGAACTCCGCTTTTGTCACTGACGGACACACCGATCCCGGTATTTGTGAAATACATACCGGCTGATTGTCGTTAAGGTGACTATTTTTGCGCCATTCATGAAGACGCCATTTCGTATTTTTCCAACCGTCCGAACCGTAGCCGTGCTCTTCATCGCGGCGTTGTTCGTCCCGGCATGTGCCAATGCGCCCGCCCAATCCGCAATCCCCAATCTGCAATCCGCAATCCGCAATCCGCAATCTGCAATCCACAATCCACAACTTCAGGCTTTCCTCGACGATTACGACCGTTTTTTTGCTGCAGAGATGGCGCTGACGCAAACACCCGGCGCGGCGGTCGTCATCGTGAAAGACGGCGAAGTAGTGTTCCTGCGGGGTTACGGCGTCAAAACAGCCGGAACGCAGGACTCGGTGGATGCCAATACTGTGTTCCGGATCGGCTCTTTGTCCAAAGGTTTTGCGGGCGTGCTCACAGGAATGCTGGTGCAGGACAGCCTGCTCGACTGGAATGAAAAAGTGCAAAAACGATTTCCCGAATTCACCATGCGCGACCGCCAGCAGGCCGGGCGCGTTCAGCTCTGGCACCTGCTGTCGCACACGACAGGCTTGCCTTATCACGCTTATACCAACCTCATTGAGCGTGGTTTCGATATCCGTCGGATCATCACGGAATATTTCCCCAAAGCCTCTGTCAGTGGAAGAGAAGGCGTGTTTTTCAGCTATCAGAACGCTGCCTTTTGTGCCATCGAAGAAGTCATGCGCGGCGCGACAGGCAAAACTTACCAGGAACTTTTATCGGAGATGATCTTCCATCCCGCAGGTATGCGCTCGGCTTCCTGCGATTACGGTTCTATCTGCAATGCGCCCGATAAGGCCCTTCCGCATTTTAAAACGACCGGCGGTTGGCGAGCGGGCACCATTTCACAGGAATATTACAACTCCAAAGCGGCGGGCGGCGTGAACGCCAGCATCGCCGATATGGGTGAATGGCTGAAACTCCTGCTCGGCCACCGGCCCGACATCGTAACCAATACTGCGCTCGACAAAGTATTTTCTCCCGTTGTAAAAACCGACAAGGAACGCCGCATCTTTCCCCGCTGGCTCGACCGCGATGCGGCCTCCTACGCCATGGGCTGGCGCGTATTGCAGGATGGCGCCGATACCATCATTTACCATGGCGGCTATGTCAACGGTTTCAAAGGCGAAATCGCCTTCAACCGCCGCGACGACATCGGCATCTGCGTGTTGTTCAACGCCCACTCGGAATTGAGCCGGGTGTGCGTACCGGCATTTTTTGAGCGGTGGGGGAATTACAAGAAGTAAGACATTGGACTGCCTAAAGTCCATCAGTCCAACTTCTTATAAAGGCGGATGCTTCACCTGTTTGCTGCGCCAGTAAAAATAAAAAGGCACACCCGTCAGCATCAGTACCACACCCAGTCCCGCTTCCCGCGGGTGAGTAAAGCACGTGATGACGATCAGCACTGCGCAAAACAGCACGAACAATCCCGGCACAACCGGATAGCCCCATACTTTATACGGTCGTTCGGTATCCGGCTCCCGGCGGCGCATGATAAACACGCCGAACGCCGTAGCGCCGTAGAAAAAGAACGCGGCGAAAATCAGCATGTCCGTCAACTGGTCGAAACTGCCCGAAAGCACCAGCAGGCAGGCCCACACGCCCTGCATCCACAGCGCCGGGTTGGGAGTGTGGTAGCGGGGGTGGATTTCTGCGGCCCGGGGGAAAAACAGCCCGTCTTTCGCCATCGCATAATACACACGCGGCGGCATCAGAATGGTGGCGTTGGTGCAGCCCAGCGTAGTGATGGCGATGATGAGGGAGATCACGGTGGCGCCCACCCCGCCTGCAAAATGCCGCACGACTGCCACGGCAGCGATTTCATTCTGGGCTCTGTGCACATCTACAATTTGATCAATCGGCAATACGTAGAGGTAGGTGAAATTAACCAGCACATATGCTCCGATGATGATCATCATGCCAGCAAACAACGCTAAAGGCAGGTTGCGGTGCGGGTTTTTGATCTCGCCGCCGATAAACCCCAGCGTATTCCAGCCTTCATACGCCCAGAAAGCCGCCAGCAGCGCCGTGAACATGGCTTTGATAAAAGCGGCATCCGTCCAGCTGTGCTGCACATAGCCGGTGGCGGGCGTCTGAAAATTGGCGATGCTGCCGCTGCCGAACAACAGGCCCGAGATCACGATCAACGCAAGCCCCACGATGACCGAGCGCGTGATCCAGGTGCTGAGCGCCGCAGCGCCTCTCAGCCCGCGGGAGTTGATAAAAGTCAGCACCAGGATCAGCGCAATGGTCAGTCCTTTCACCCCCGCATTCTCGAAGGGCTTGAACACCAGGAATTGTATGTTCGCAATGGAATCCGGAAGGTGCGGCAGCGGCACGATGGCATTGAACGACTGCGAAAACACATAGGCTATGGAAGATACCGCCGCCGTTTTGATCACGGCAAATGTGCTCCAGCCCCACAAAAAGGCCATGAACCGGCCATAAATCCGCCTGAAATACACGTACTCGCCCCCCGAATCGGCCAGCATACCCGCGATCTCGGCATTGCTCAGCGCGCCGCACAGACTGATGATGCCTGCCAGGAACCAGGCCCACAACACCAGGTCGGGCGACAACAATTCCGCCGACATGGGCGCTACTTTTTTGTACACGCCCGATCCGATGACCGAACTGACGACGAGAATGGTGGCTGCCCCGAGGGTGAGGCTACGGATGAGTTGACCTTGTTGTTTTTCCATAACGGGGCAAACGTAGGGAAGATGAAGCGGATTTTTATCTTTGCCCCCTCACTTCACCAACGCAAAACCATGAAAATCAACCCGCTCCTTTTCCTTGCCCTGCTTGCCTGCCCGCCGCTCCACGCGCAGGAACTGCTCGAACTGAACGCCGCGCAGCGCTGCATCTACACCGGCGCCTTGATGGATGAAGAACTCTATCGCTTTCCCGAAAGCGACAGGGTGAACGCCTGGGTAAAAGAGATCGCGGAACTGGGCGACACGGAAATCAATTTCGAGGTCGTGCAAACCAATGTGGAAAATGTGTCCGCCGTGCTCGACGGCGAAAAACGCTATCTTTTATACAGCCTCGATTTCGTGGAAAAGAACACCGAACTGGAAGTGGTGGTCGCTCTGGCGCATGAAGTGGGGCACCATGCAAACGGACATCATTTCAGCGCAGAACGCCGAAAAACCGAAGAACTCGAAGCCGATCAGTTCATGGGTTATGTGATGTCAAAAAGGGGCTTTACAATGCCAGACATCGAGGCGTTCCTGAAAAAATTGCCCTCGTCCTATGAATTGTCCTTTGAAGATCGCAGGCTGGTTGTCGGAGAAGGATTCGATAAAGCCGGGCGCAGCATGCAGATCAACAGCCTGCCTTTCGACAACAATCCCCAGCTCGATGAACTGACCCTGCCGGGTTTCCCCTGGCCGCCGCCGTCGTGCAACGCGCGTTTCGCAGTGCCGGTATCCTCCTTCGCAGGTTACAGGACGCTCGGCGACGTGGAACGTAAGATATGCACTGCGCTCGACGCCAAAGGCTACGCCCAACGCAGCTATTTCTCCGTACCCAATGGCTTCGCGATCGTTACCCAACTTGAACAATACAACGCGGAAGACGGCACCGCGCGCAACGACCGCACCCGCTGGCTCGACTATCCGGCGAAAGACAATTTCGCAGGGGTGCTCGACTATCTGAAGTCCTTCGTGATGCCGCAAAAAGGTTACTTCCGGCTTTTCGTTTTTGTCGCGACCAATCAGCCTTTCGGCGGCAGCGCCCAGCGCGTATCGAAAGACCAGGCAGCCGCCTGGCTCAATCTGGGGTTCAACAAACTGCCGCGCAGTCTTGCTACCGCGCCGTTTTCGGCGGGCTACGACGTGACGGCGCTGGTATACGAATTTGAAGTGCCCGAAAGCAACCGCAAACCCATCCAGAAATGCCCCGCGCCGCTTTTCGATGCCAAAACGCATTTGCAAAAATCAGGCATCGCCGCCGGCCTCGGATTCTAAATCTACCGTCTACCATCCACCGTCCACCGTCATGCTCATTCTCCTCGCCGACACCCGAAAAAAACTCCTCTGGCTCTGGCTCGGCTTCACTGCCGTGCTTGTTTTACTTGTTTTTGTGCAAACGCTGGCCGGCAAGTATGAAGGCATCGAGGCACAGGCCTGGGGCTGGGCTTTCGTCCAATTGCTGCCTGCTTTACTGTTGCTGTTCCTTGCCGTTTTGCTGAATAAAAACCCTTCGAAAGTCCTGATGCGGGCTACATTTCTGCTCGTATATTTTGGAGCGTTGACGTATCTTTTGCTTGTAGCCGTGACCCTGTTCGCCTTGCCGGTCGCAACCGGCAACTGGAGCATCGAGGAGTATCTGGCGAAATCGTACCTGTGGTTGGTACCGTTCCAGATCATTTTACTGGCCGCTTTCTCGTTGTTATATTTCAGGAAAGAATCGCTTTTTCGTCCGAATCCAGCGATCATGCAGCAATATGTCGCCAAAAAAGCCGAATTTGCGCAGCGAACGGGCCACGTCGCCCAGGTACAAGCCTTCCAACTGCTCGTTGGGGACAATGGGTTGGGTGCGACGCTGGAACACCTGCGCGGACATCTTCAATCGGAAGGAAACGCCATTGTCGTGCTGCAAAACCAGCACAACGAATGGATAAAACAACGCGATCTCAACCTGCTGCCACCCGATGCGCTGCAGCGGGAATTGAACAGATTGACGATGGCGACGATCGGATTTGTTGAAAAAATGTAAACATTGAGGCTGTCTCATAAGTCAGATTTTGAAAAACGTGATAGAATTTAATTTCAACACATAGACATATAGGACATATAATAAAATCTATGTGCGCTATGTGCCTATGTGTTTCATAAAAATTCGGTGTTCTAAATTTCAAATTTACTTATGAGATACCCTCAATAAGAAACACGCTATGAAAAGCATTAAAATTGTTCTATTGCGGTTCGTATGGGTATGGGCATTCCCCCTGCCAATCTGTGCACAGGAGGCCATGACCATCCAATACAGCTGCAACTTCGCCGCCGCCGACACACTGCCTGAGGTCTATACCTACGAAGCTTCGTCGGAAGCGAAACAGATCGTGGAACGCATCATGCAGGTGAACGTGTTGCCGCAGAACTTTATCATCAAATCGGCAGACTGCAACAACGCCCTGGCGACGACCATCGGGAAGCGGCGCTTCATCCTGTACAGCACGGCATTTCTGGAAAATTTTAAAAAAGAAGCCAATACCCAATGGGCGGCCTGGTGTGTACTGGCGCACGAGATCGGGCACCATCTGAGCAACCACGACCTGGAAACGACCGACCCGAAAGTGCGGAAACAATACGAACTCGAAGCCGACAAGTTCGCGGGCGGCATCTTGTTCCGGCTCGGTGCCACGCTGGAAGAAGCGCAGGCAGGCATCAATACTTTTTCCCTCGAAACCGACTCCAAAACGCACCCGCCCAAGCGCGCCCGTCTGGAAGCCTTGGCCGTGGGCTGGAAACAAGCGCAGGAACTCGCCGACGCCGCAGAAAATACGGGCGGCTCGGCAGCAGCCGATTCCGACGAAAAGAAATTCTACGACCGCGCCCTTGCCGAAAAAGACCCCTACAAAGCCATCGAACTGCTCGACCAGGCCATAGAACTCAAAGAAGATTACGCCGACGCCTATCTCGAACGCGGCAAACGCAAAGTGGACATCGAAAACGTGGACGAGATCCGTGTCAACTTCAACGACGCCATCTCAGACTACTCCACCTATATCTCGATGCGCTCCAAAAACCCGGTCGCATTCGCCGAGCGCGGCTACGCCTACCGCCGACTCGACCGCGATTCGCTGGCCCTGGCCGATTATAACCGCGCCATCCGCCTTGACGCCAAATACGCCGACGCCTACCTGGGCCGGGCCTGGGTGAAAATGAAAATGGACGACAGCGAAGCCGCGCTCAAAGACCTGGACAAAGCCGTGCAGGTCAAACCCGACTTTGCGCAGGCGCACTACTGGCACGGCAATATCCGGTACAGCTTCGGCGAATACGAAAAAGCCATCGCCGATTTCGACATGGCCCTGAAGGCCGATCCGGATTATTTCGACGCCCTCGATCTGCGCGCTGCCGCCAAACAATTTTCCAACCGCTTTGCCGAAGCGGTGGAAGATTACAACCGCCTCCAATCCCTCGATCCGGAAAAATTTGACAGTTACCTGGATCGCGGAAAATGTTACCAATCTATGGGCAAGCACCGCGAAGCCATTGCTGATTTTGATAAATTTCTGGAAAAAAAAGGGCCGTATGCTGACGCTTACCTGTACCGCGGCGTGTCGAAGCAAGTATTGGGGCAAAAAGCGGAGGCCGACAAGGATTTTGAAAAGGTGTTTGAAAACACGGTATTGGTCGGCAATTCTTCCGTAAAAATCGGCTGCCTGCTGGTCGAATTCGGCTTGCCCAAAGAAGGCTTGGTCTGGCTCGACAAAGTATTGGCCAAATCTCCCGACAACCGGCAGGCGAAGGAATGCAGAGAAAAAGCCATTAAAAAATAAGTATAGCCAGCGCAAAGTGGTTTTGAACGACAGTCACTTTTAAAAGATCGGCTACCAACAATTTCTAACAACTCAAACCATTCAAACCACTTTCAAACGACTATCATTCACTCTATGGAACTGGCGCCACTGATACTGATCTCCATTCCCGCCATTTACGGAATCCGCAAATCGCTGGAAACACCCCTGCGGCTACCCGAATGGGACAAAGTGCTGTCCAAAGTATGGATAGGTTCCATCGCGTTGTTTGTGCTGACGCTTATTCCCTTTCTCCGTTTCCTCGGCGAATGGTACGGCGAAGTGATCTACGCGATACTGTTGATAACGGTGTTTCTGTTGCGCGATTATCGCCCTGCCCGGTTGTATTCGCTGGCGCTTTTGCCGTATGCGGTGGTGTATTGTATCAACAGCCTGGTCGCTTTCATCGCGCCATCCTTATTTGAAGCGAACCACGGACTTCTGGTTTCCGCCCAAAATTTCGCTTTTCTGTGGCTCATGGGATTCGGCATTTACGCCTTCGTACAGAACAACAAAGAAGTAAAGCAACGGCGCAAGGAGGAAGAGCGCATCCGCCAGGCGGAGACCCGCAAAGCTGAACTGGAGCACCTGGTAACCGAACGCACCGTCGAACTGACCCGCCAAAAAGAAGAACTGGAAAAAACCCTCTCCGATCTCAAGGCCGCCCAGGCCCAACTGGTGCAATCCGAAAAGATGGCTTCACTCGGCGAACTCACCGCCGGCATCGCCCATGAGATACAAAACCCCCTGAATTTTGTCAATAATTTCTCGGAACTCAGCGTCGAGCTGGCGCACGAACTGGTGGAAGAGATCGAAAAACCCGAACCCGACAAAGACCTGGTGAAGGACCTGGTGAAAGACCTCAGCCAGAACCAGGAAAAGATCAGCCACCACGGCAAACGCGCGGCAAGCATCGTGACAGGCATGCTCCAGCACGCCCGCACCAGCACCGGCGCCAAAGAACCCACCGACCTCAACGCCCTCGCCGACGAGTACCTGCGCCTGGCGTACCACGGCCTGCGCGCGAAAGACAAAAGTTTCAACGCCAAAATGGTGACGGACTTCGACCCGGCCATCGGAAAGATCGAGGTCGTGCCGCAGGATTTGGGTCGGGTCCTTTTGAATCTGATCAACAACGCATTTTATGCCGTGAATCAAAAGAAACGGTCGCTCGCGGAGTCCGACACCTACGAGCCCACCGTTGCAGTTTCCACCCAAAGAGCAAACCGTCAGATTGTTATAAAAGTCAAAGACAACGGCACAGGCATGCCCGATGGCGTAAAAGCCAAAATTTTCCAGCCGTTTTTCACCACCAAACCCACCGGGCAAGGTACCGGACTCGGACTGTCGCTGGCGTACGACATCGTGACGAAAGGGCATGGGGGGACTCTGGAGGTGGAAAGCAAGGAAGGAGAAGGGACTACTTTCGTGATAAAATTGCCGATAAAAACATACACATGAAAATATTAGTTGTCGACGACGAGCAAGACATCAAAACCCTCTTCGAGCAGCGTTTCCGCCGCGAGATCCGGGAATCAACTTTCGATTTCGCCTTTTGCTTTTCGGGCGAAGAAGCCCTCGCCTATCTGCGGGAACACCCCTCCGAAGCCATACTCATCCTTTCCGACATCAACATGCCGGGTATGAGCGGCCTCGAACTGTTGCGCCGCATCCGGGAAAACGCCCCTGCGCCGCCGCCGTTCATCGTGATGATAACGGCCTACGGCGACGCCGCCAATTACGATGAAGCCATGCGCTCCGGCGCCAATGACTTCCTGCACAAACCGTTGGATTTCAGCACCCTGAAACAAAAACTGATCAGCCTTTCATGAATGCGAAACACAAAATATTAGTCGTGGACGACGAAGACGATGTGGCGCAACTTATCCGCCAGAAGTTCCGGCGCGAAATACGCGAACACGAGTACGAATTCGTTTTCGCGCAAAACGGCGCCGAAGCTTTATCCAAACTCCGCGACAATCCCGAAACGGAAATGGTGTTCACCGACATCAATATGCCCGTGATGGATGGTCTGACGTTGCTCCAAAAACTCGAAGAACTGAGCCCCCTGCTCAAAACCGTCATCATTTCCGCCTACGGCGACATGGCCAATATCCGCACCGCTATGAACCGCGGCGCTTTCGATTTTATCACAAAGCCCCTCGATTTTCAGGATTTTGAACGCACCCTGCAAAAAACCCTGAAATATTGTCAGCAACTCAAAGATACCGTCCGGGCCGTTCATGAGAACAACATCCTGAAAATGTACGTGGACGACAGCGTGCTGCGCTTCATGTGCGGTCAGGAATTTGAATCCTCCCTGCTGGAGAATGAGACCATAGAAGCCACCATTGCTTTTATAGACATCTGCGGCTTCACGGCCATTTCCGAACGCGAGCCGCCCGATGTGGTGGTGCGCCTGCTCAACAAATACTTCGACATCATCGTCAAGGCCATCATCGCCGAAGGCGGCAACGTGGACAAATTCATGGGCGACGCCGTCCTGGCCGTTTTCAAGGACAAAGACCACCTCGCAAGGGCTCTCCGCACCGCCCTGGCCGTCAATACGCAGATCCAATCCATGGAAGACCCCCTTTCCGGCGAACAGACTTTTTTACCCAAATTATCCACAGGCATCAACACCGGGGAAGTCATTTCGGGGAACATCGGCTCCGCCACGCTCCGCCGCTTCGATTTTACCGTCATCGGCGATGTGGTCAACACCGCCCAGCGCCTGCAGTCGGCCGCCAAACCGGGGCAGATCCTTATCAATGAAGCGACGTATGAAAAAGCGAAAGCGCTGTTCCAGTGCCAAAAGATCGGGGAGATACAAATGAAGAATAAAGCGCAGCCGGTGACGGTGTGGGAGGTGGTGGGGTGAAAGGAAGTAGGCTGTCTGGCAAGTGACTTAATTTTTCGGAGGGAAAAAACCTGGTAGTCTCGTTTGTAGGTACTCCACTTCCTGCCGCCCTTCTCACTCATTTTTTCTTGCGCTTTTTTTACCTTTGCAAATTAAACATCCGATATTAAATTTGCAAACAATGCTGATAAACAGGCAGTTGGGAGAAAAAATCCGCGACATTGCGGGCAAAATGCCCGTCGTAAGCATTACCGGCCCGCGTCAGTCGGGGAAAACCACCCTGGCGAAACAGATTTTTCCGGATTACGAATACGCCAACCTGGAAAACCCGCTGACCCGTCAGTTTGCCCGCGACAATCCCTTCCGGTTTTTGCAACAAAGCGAGCGCGGCATTGTCATTGATGAAGCCCAGCACCTGCCGGAGTTATTTTCATACATTCAGGTGCACGTGGACAACACGCGCCGCAATGGAGAGATTATCCTGACCGGCTCTCAGAATTTTTTGCTGATGGAAAAAATCACGCAAAGTCTGGCGGGCAGGGTGGCGATTTTCAACCTGCTCCCGTTTTCAGTACGCGAACTCGCCGGCACTTCTTACGAGCAAAAGGACGCTTTCGCCTATATTTATCGGGGATTGTTCCCGCGCATTTACGACCAGCAGGCACCGCCGGACGTATTCTATCCCTCCTACATCCAAACTTATGTGGAGCGAGACGTGCGGCAGGTGCAATCCATCGGCGACCTGGCGGCCTTCGAGCGCTTCCTGCAACTCTGTGCCGGGCGTGTCGGCCAGATATTCAACCAAAGCGCCCTCGCCAACGAAACCGGCGTTTCAGCGCCCACCATCGCCCGCTGGATGTCGGTGTTGCAAACCGGCTTTGTGACCTACCTGTTGCCGCCTTTTTTCAAAAATTTCAACAAACGGATCACCAAAACGCCCAAACTGTATTTCTACGACACCGGCCTCGCCTGCTCCTTGCTCCGTATCCGCTCGGCTGCTGAACTCGACCAGCATTTTGCGCGCGGCGCTTTGTTCGAGAACTTCATCATCAACGAAGTGATGAAAAACCTGCTCAACAAAGGCGTTCGGCCCGACCTGTATTTTTGGGCGGACAGCACGGGCAACGAAATTGACCTCCTGGTGTCTCAAGGGCAGCGGCTCTATCCCCTTGAAATAAAATCGGCGGACACCCTGCGCCCCGATTTTTTCAAAAATCTTGAATTGTTCCAAAAACTGAGCGGAACGGCGCCCGACGATTGTTACCTGGTGTACCAAGGCACAGAAAACCAGGACAGGACCAATGGGAAGGTGCGGAATTGGCAGGCGCTGCCGGAGTTTTAAGTGCGCACAGGAGAAAACCGTTACTCAGGCCGCTCCCGCTTCCTACCTTCGCCCCCATGTCCACCTGTACCTACACCAACGCCCGCATCTTCACCGGCGACCGGATCATCGAACGCGGCAGCGTCGCGGTCGAGAACGGGCGCATCGCACAAGTCATTAATTCAGGTGGCGACTCAAAGTCACCGCCTGAATATGTTTCCGAAGTCATTGATCTGCAAGGCCTTTCCATCGCCCCGGCCTTCATTGACCTCCAGGTGTACGGCGGCAACGGCAAACTTTTCAACAACGAACCGACGGCGGAAACCATCCGGAAAACATGGGAAAGCGTGCGCGCGGGCGGGGCTTCGCATTTCCAGATCACGCTGTCCTGCTCGCCCCTGGAAACGATGTGGCGGGCGATGGATGCCTGCCGGGAATATTGGGTCAGCGGCGGACAGGGTCTGTTAGGCCTGCACCTGGAAGGGCCCTATTTCAATCCCGATAAACGCGGCGCGCACCCATTGCAACACATCCGCACGCCCGACCATGCGGAAGTGGCCGAACTCATCGAGCGTGGCAAAGGAGTGGTGCGTTACATGACTTTCGCGCCAGAAATGATGGACGACGCTTCGCTGGATTTGTTTTTGAAAAGCGACATTCTGCTTTCGCTGGGTCACTCGAACGCTACTTTTCAACAGGCCGTTCGTGCGCTCGACAAAGGAGTTGGCCGGGTGACGCATTTGTTCAACGCCATGAGCGCCTTTCAAAGCCGCGAACCCGGACTCGTGGGCGCCACTTTCGATCGCAAGCCCTGGACAAGCATCATCGCGGACGGCATCCACTGCGATTACAACAGCCTGAAGATCGCCAAGGAATTGCTGCGCGATAAATTGTTCCTGATCTCCGATGCCGTGACGGAAAGCCTCATGGGCGACTACCGTTTCCGTTTTTCCGGCGACCGCTATGTGGACGATTCGGGCGTACTGGCCGGCTCTGCCCTCACCATGTGGCAGGCAGTAAAAAACGCGGTGCAATTCGCAGAAATTCCTTTGGAAGAAGCCTTGCGCATGGCGGGTACTTACCCGGCGCAGGTAGCCGGCGAAGACGACCGTTTGGGTAAAATCGCGCCGGGGTACGAAGCGCATTTTGTGGTCTTCGACGAGGAATTGCATTTGCGACAGACCATCGGCTTCTGAAAGCGGACGACAGATTTTTTCCCGCATATTGGCGCAGACAAAAAACTTACACAAACAAATCTGCGTAAATCTGCGGGAAAAAATCTGCGTAAATCTGCGGGAAATACACTCCGCGAGTGGGCAGTTCGCCCCTGCAACTTTGTCAAACACGAGTATCGCCTTGTTCCCGTATTGTAAGGCAGGTCAATTCTTTTTCTCCTCAAAGTTTTGATCCAGAAAGCGATTCAACACGCCCTGATCCTGTTGGAGCGCGATCAGATTGCCCGCAAC
Source organism: Saprospiraceae bacterium (assembly GCA_019187225.1). Lineage (GTDB taxonomy): Bacteria > Bacteroidota > Bacteroidia > Chitinophagales > Saprospiraceae > M3007. The sequence goes on along the minus strand of JABAQQ010000039.1, from coordinate 91,504 downwards.
ACTTCTAAGTAAAACTTCCAGAATTTCTGATAACTGGAGACCGATGCCCGTTCGTCGGGGCTGTGCGCGCCCTGGATGAGCGGGCCGAACGACACCATGTCGAGGCGGGGATATGCTTCGCCGATGATGCCGCATTCCAGCCCGGCGTGGCAGGCTTCGATGGTGGGCGCTGTGCCGAACATTCTTTGGTAAATGCCCTCCATTTTTTTGACGATTTTGGAAGCGGGGTTCGGTTTCCAGCCGGGGTATTCATTAGCGGTTTGTATGCCGGCGCCGATCAGGTCGAACGGTGCGCGGAAAGCCGCCGCCACATCGGCTTTGCTCGACTCGACCGAACTGCGCTGCAAGGAGCCGATGTTTAAAACGCCGTTGGCCAGAGTGACTTTAGCCAGGTTGGAGGAGGCTTCCACAAGTCCCGGAATTTCGGGGCTCATCCTGTAAACGCCGTTGTGGACGGCCCGCATGGCGTTCAGGAATTTGACCTGGTCGTTGCGCCGCATCACGTTCGCAGGTTGAGGGGTTTCGGTAGCTGTAATTTTCAGATTCGGCTCGACGGTAACAAACTCCGCCGCTATTTCCCGCGAGGCGGCCTGCAGGAGTTTGGCAAAGCGTTTTTCGTTTTTCACTGCCACCCGCGCCTTCGCTTCGCGGGGGATCTCGTTGCGCAGGTTGCCGCCGTCGAAATCCGACAGGCGCAGGCCCGCCGGGGCGCAGGCCATGAGGACACGTGTAAGTATCTTATTGGCATTGGCGCGGCCCAGGTGAATCTCCATGCCGCTGTGACCGCCCCGCAGGCCGCTGACGGTGATCAAAAAAGGCTTCAGATTTTCCGGTGTGGGTTCCTCCCGGTAATTCCACCGTACAAGCGTATCGATGCCTCCGGCGCATCCGATGGTAAAAACATGGTCTTCCTCGGTGTCGAGATTGAGCAGCAATTTCCCCTGGAGCAAGCCGCGACCGAGGTTTTTTGCCCCGCCGAGGCCCTGTTCTTCGTCGAGGGTAAAAAGTGCTTCCAGCGGCGGATGAGAAATATCTTTGGAGGCCAATACGGCCAGAATGGACGCCACGCCCAGGCCATTGTCGGCGCCAAGCGTGGTGCCGCGGGCGCGCACCCAATCGCCGTCTATGTACATTTCAATGCCCTGGCGGTCGAAGTCGAAACTGACATCGGCATTTTTCGAGTGCACCATGTCGAGGTGTCCCTGGAGGATGGTGACCGGACTTTTTTCACGTCCCGGCGAGGCCGGTTTTTTGATGATGACGTTGCCGAAGTTGTCGGTCAGCACTTCCAACCCGTGGCGGAGGCCGAATTCCCGCACCCACTCCGCGATGCGTTGTTCTTTTTTGGAGGCGCGGGGGATGGCATTCAGGTCGGCAAAAATGTTCCAGGGGGCGGAAGGTTCAAGTTGGCGGAGTTGATCGGACATGGCACTCTGTTGAGAATGTGAAACAAGAAGTGCTGCAAACGTACATCCAAATTTTGTCCGAAGCGTTGTAAGCTGCGTTTCAAATTCTCATCCATCCAACCTCAGACTTTTTAGCCTGCTCGATGCGTCGTCAAAAGCCTCCTCACTCTGACCGGAGGCTTTTGACAGGATTCATCAACGCTGCCTTCACACTCTGGAAACTTACCGTCAAAAACGCCACTGCTACCGCCACCGCTCCTGCCGCCGCGAACATCCACCATTGAATGGTGATGCGATAGGCAAAATCGGCGAGCCATTTGTCCATCGCCCAGTACGCAAGAGGCGAGGCGATGACGATGGCGATCAATACCAGTTTTAAAAAATCTCTGGCCAACAAACCCGTGATGCCTGCCACGCTCGCACCGAGCACCTTGCGGATGCCGATCTCTTTGGCGCGTTGGCGCACGTTGAAACTGATCAGCCCGAACAGCCCGAAACAGGAGAGAAAAATAGCCACCCCGGCGAAGTCGGCGCACAGGCTTGCCAGCCGCGATTCCTGTTCGTATCCCTGCCGGAGGTCGTCTTGCAAAAAACTGTATTCGAAGGCTTTTTCCGGGAAAAACTGCGCCCAGTTTTTTTCGAGGGCTGCAAGCGTTGCAGGCATATTTTGCGCATTTAACCGGATGGCAAAAGTGGTGAAGGTACCTGGCGATACCTCCAGAATGACCGGGTCGAGCGCCAGTTGCAGGCCGGCAGTGTGGAAATTTTTGACCACACCTACGATCGCGCCTTTCTTGCCGCCCCGGCTGATCTTTTGCCCGATGGCTTCCTGCGGGTCGTTCCAGCCGAGCGTTTTTGCCGCCAGTTCGTTCAAAATAAATCCGCCGATGTGATCCGTGCCGAAGGACTTGTCGAAGTCGCGCCCGGCGACGGTTTGCAGCCGGAAGGTCTCGGAAAAATCGTAATCCACTGAAAGACAGGGTAAAAAAACGTTGTCTTCGATCCTGATCCTGTCGGTCGTGATGGGGTGACGGGTGGCGCCGAGTCCGGGCATATTGGACGCCAGCGTGATCTCGGCAACGCCGGGGTTTTGCAATACCCGCTCCTCAAAAGCGTTCATCCGGCTGCGCATAGTGGAATCACCGGGCGAAAAAGCGACGTTCATATTATCGCTGGAGAGCGGCACGGCGATCACCGAATCGCTGTCGAAGCCAAGCGGCATATCGCGCCAGAAGCGCAGTTGCGACAGCATGACCAATGTGCCGACCAGCAGCGCGACACCTACCGCAAACTGAACGGTGATCAGCGATTTCCGCAACCACTGCCCGGCTTTACCGACGCCGACGGGGCTGTTTTGCTGAAATACTTCGACCGGACGGAAGCGGGTGGCGAAAAACGCCGGATAGATGCCGGCGAGCAAACCCGAGAGGAGGAATATACCGGCGAACAAGGCCGTGAGCGGCCAGTCGCGCAGGAGCTGATATTCCAGGTGTTTGTCCGTCTGGGCGTTGAAAAGCGGGATAAACAGGTGTAACAACCCCAGCGCCAGTACAAAAGCCCCGGCGCTCAGCAGCATGGTCTCTCCCAAAAACTGCCCCACGAGTGTCGGGCGTCCTGCGCCGAGCGCTTTGCGCACCGCTACTTCGCGCGTTCGGCCAAGATAGACGGCGGTAGAAAGATTGACGAAATTGATGCCGGCTATGATGAGGATGAGGAGACCCACGATAGCGAACATGCGCAGGTGGTTGGGGTTCGCTGTGGCTTCCACCTCGCCGGTGGCAGTGCTGTGCAGGTGGATATCGCGCACCGGGAACAGGCTGAATGCCTGTTTGTCAATAAACTTCGGGTCGCCGAATTGTTTCAAGAAGCCGGGGAACAGCGCATTGGCATCCGCCGCGCCGGCTCCTTGTTTCAGGAGCACATACGTGGTGGTGTACGATGCCAGCCAATTGTTGGTCATGGCGTTGCGCACGTTGTCGCGGGCCGATGCCGGCTCGGCGTCGGGTATGTTGCGGAAGGGCGCCATCAGACCGATCCTGAGGTGCGACTGTTCAGGGAATTTACGCACCACCCCGCTGACCGTAAAAACGGCCTGGTTGGCAAACTGCAATTGCCGACCCATGGGGTTCTGATCTCCGAAGATCCGTTGCGCCGTTTCGTCGGTCAGCACGACGGAAAAGGGCTGGTCGAGCGCCGTGGCCGGGTCGCCGTACAGGAAATCGAAGCCCAGCACCTCGTGGGCAGTGCTGTCGGCAAACATCGCGTCTTCGACCTCGAAGGTGCGGTCGCTCTGCGGCTCGCGCACGCTGATGCTGCGTGGAAAAAGCCGCGCGGTCGCTTCCACCTGCGGAAAATGAGCGGGCATCGCCGGCCCGATCGGAGCGGGAATGCGGGTCAGTTCGAAGGTGCTGGCCGAAAAATTGGCGTGGTAATGCACGCGGTATAACCGGTCGAGGTGGGGAAAAAAGGTGTCGAAATGTCGCTCGTAGCGCAGATAGACTGCGATGAGAAAACAACACGCCATACCTACCGCCATGCCGCTGACGTTGATGAAGGTGTATTTCCCGTATTTCAAAAGGTTTCGGAACGCGAGCAGGGTGTGATTTTGAAACATTTGTTAAGGTAAACCTTCCTTTTCACCGGGTATAAAAACCTGGAACATTCGGGAAAAAGGAGTGATCTGTGCAGGTTTTTATACCCGGTGAAAAGGAAGGTTGTGGTTTTTAAGAATGGATTGACTATTTGTTGTATTTTAGTGCACTTTATATTTCATCTGCATTCCGAACGGAGGCTTTTATCCCTTTCACTACGAGGTTAAATCATTCGCTCCGCAGTGACTGAACAGGATTCGCCAGCGCCGCTCTCACGCTTTGGTAACTCACTGTCATAAATGCTATAAATACAGCAATGGCCGCTGTTGCCGCGAACATCCACCATTGAATGTCAATGCGGTAGGCAAAATCGGCGAGCCACTGATTCATTGCCCAATACGCAATCGGCGAGGCAATCACAATAGCGATCAAAACGAGTTTCAGGAAATCTTTGGCCAGTAGCCCCGTGATACCCGTCACGCTCGCACCGAGCACTTTTCGGACGCCGATCTCTTTGGTGCGGCGTTCGGCGGCGAAGGCGGCCAGGGCGAACAAACCCAGGCAGGCGATAAAAATGGCCAGACCCGCAAAAACGAGCGCCACTTTCGCCATGCGTTGTTCGCTGCGGTACAACGCGTTCAGTTGTTCGTCCAGAAAAACATAATCGAAGGCAGAAGTGGGCATAGTGCGTTTGAACACGGCCTCCAGATCGCGCATTGCGTCGCTGAGGCGCCCGGTATTCACTTTGACGAGCAAAAAGTCGAGCCCTTCCGTTCGCGCATTGTGAAAGGCGTAATGGCCGATCTTTTCGCGCATGGTACCGAAGTGAAAATCCTCCACCACACCGGTAATGACCGCATTCTGCAGGTCCGCTTCCACCGGGCGGCCGATGGCCTCTTCGGGCGTCCAGCCGAGGTATTGCGCTGCCGAGCGGTTAATGACGATCTGCGTGATGGTATCGCCTTCGGCGGGTATTTTCATGGGCTGGCCGGCCAGGAAGGGAATGTCCAGTACGCTGAACAGGTCGGGGCGGGCCCGGCAGGTGGTGAGCGCCGCGCCTTCGGGTTCGTTGGATCGGGAAAGGGTGCGCCCGCTGCCTTTGCGGCCCGGAAAGGTTTGGGTGAGTGCCGTGCCTTTCACGAAAGCCAGTTGTTTGATCTCCGTTTGCAGGGCTTCCGTTTGCTGGCGGTTTTCAGCTGCGGAAATATCGAGCGCAACGACTTGCACCGGAGAATAGCCTAATTTTTTATCCCGGATAAAATTCAGTTGTTTGTAAAATATCAGTGTACTGACGATCAGGGCAGTGGAAATACAAAACTGGAAAACGACCAGGCCCTTTCTAAACCATCCCGAGCCGCCGGGGCCGGAACCGAATGATTGACGCAATACTTTTGAAGGCGAAAACGACGAAAGGAACACGGCTGGATAAACACCTGCCACCAATGTCACGGCAAGCCAGATGCTGCCGATACCCATCCAAAACCAGGGTTTTGTCAGAAAACCCGTGTTGAGTTTTTTGTCGGCCAGTTCATTGAAAAACGGCAAGCCCAACCACAACAACAGGATGCTGCCACCCACACCCAGCATCGTGATCAATGCCGTTTCAGTATAAAATTTCAATGCGAGGTGATTTGCGTTGGCCCCCAGGGTTTTGCTCAGGCTCACCTCCCTGGCCCGGCGTTGCGACTGGGCGGTGGCGAGGTTCATGTAATTGATACAGGCGATGAGCAGCAACAATACCGCCAGACCGATCAAAATGCGCACTTGCAGGATATCGCCGTAAGGCTGTTTGTCGAACGACGCCATGTCGCCGGAATACAGGTGTACATCGAGCAGAGGTTTGAGCGAGTATTGAAACGGAATGCGGTCTGCGGGGGCGTCTTTTGCCACGAGCCCGGCGATTTTGGGCTCCAATGCAGCGGGGTCGGCGCCGGAACGGAGCAGGAGATAGGTGTAAAAACTGGCGTTGCCCCAACTGTAATTCTCGGGTTTCCCGAATCGAATACTCTGGAATGAACCGACAATATCGAAAGTCGAATGGGTATTGGCCGGGAAATCGGCAAAAACGCCCGATATTTCAAGATCAATGTAGTTGTCCACACGGATGGTTTTGCCTAAGGCATTTTCGACGCTCCCGAAATACCGGCGTGCCGTCGAAGCATTCAGCATCGCCGTGTTGGGGCGCGCCAACGCTCCTTCCGCCGAACCAGACAACATGTTGAATGTGAAGACATGCAGCGCGTTGGGGTCGGCCCAGAACATTTGATCTTCGGCGTAATTCTGATCTGCAGCGCGTACATTGGCGGCGCCGGTGAAGTTGTTGGCAAATACCCGTGTGGCGATCTCGATCTCCGGCAAACGCTCCTGCAGGAAGGAAGCCAGCACATTGGGAGCGGTACCGAGTTTTCGCTCGGCTCCGTTGTACTCGATTTGCGTGTTCACCCGCACGATTCGCTCCGCCTTTGCGTGGAATTTTTCAAAAGAAAGTTCATCCTGCACATACAAGAGCACGGCAACGGCAGCCGCCAAACCGAAAGCCAGTCCCAGCAGGTTGATGGTACTGAAGGTTTTGTTCTTGCGGAGGTTGCGGAGGGCGAGTTTGAGATAGTTTTGAAACATGACGGGGTAAACCATTTCTTTTATCCTGCATAAAAACCCTTTTATTTTTCGGGATGCGAATGACCTCAACGGGTTTTTATGCAGGATAAAAGAAATGGTTGTGGGTTTGTTGATTGGCAAAAATGGATGTGTGGCAAATTTCGATTTCTTATGTTTATTGGGGTTAATAATTGCCGGCAGATAGCCGCCATTTATGATGTTACACCTTTCCCGTATTTTGCTTCACTCCGACCGGCAGTGATTTGACCCCGCTAAAAACGGGTTTAAAAGCCTCCTTACTCCGACCGCAGGCTTTTGACAGGATTGGCCAACGCCGCCCGGATGCTTTGGTAACTCACCGTCAGAAATGCCACGGCAATCGCTGCTACTCCCGCCAGAACAAACATCCACCAATGCATATCAATGCGGTAGGCAAAATCAGAAAGCCATTTTTTCATAAAATACCAGGCGAGCGGGGTGGCGATGAGGATAGAGATCAGTACCAATTTCATAAAATCTTTGGCCAGCATGCCTGTAATACCACTTATGCTTGCCCCCAGCACCTTGCGGATGCCGATCTCTTTGGTGCGCTGTTCGGTGGTGAAAGCCGCCAGTCCGAACAGGCCGAGGCAGGAAACGAGGACGGAAAGCAAGCCAAAGATGCCGGCGATGGCGCCCACCCTCTGCTCTGCCTCGTACATGCGGGCAAACGACTCGTCGAGGAAGCGGTAACTGAACGGCTGGTCGGGCGACAGATTTTTCCATTGTTTTTCCAAAGCGGCGATAACGGGTGCTGTATCCGAACCTTTGTAGCGGAAGCTGGCGAATCCTCTTGATGTTCCCAGTTGGAAGCACAAAGCGCCGATGTTGTCGCGCAGACTCGCCCAATGGAAATCTTTGACCACGCCGATGACGGTCAGTTCGATAAAATCTTCCGGCCGGGGCGTGCCTTGCAGGTGTCTATTGAGCGAGTAGACTTTTTGGCCGACCGGATCATCGAAGCCGAAAAGCCGGGCAGCCGCCTCGTTGATGATGATGCCTGTGCTGTCGGTCACCCGTGCCGGGTCAAACGTGCGACCCTGGATGATTTCCATGCCCATCGTCCGGAGATAATCGCTGTCTACCCGCCACCATTGCATCGAGACGGCGGCATCCTTGTCGAAAGAGCGATTTTTGGAAAAAGTCTGGTCAGTGCGATTCGACGGCACGGGCAGGTACCCCGACACCGTAGCGCTTTCAACAGCGGGGTGTCGAAGCATTTCCTGTTTGAGCGTGAATATTTTATCCCCCAGCGCATAAGCATCGTCGAGGATGATGATCTGGCTTTTTTCAAAGCCTAATTTTTTGTTCTGGATATAATTCAATTGTTTGAAAACGAACATTGTGGCGATGATGAGCGACACTGAAATGGTGAACTGGAACACCACCAGCGCGCTGCGGAAAGTGCCGCCCCGGCCCAATCCTGCCACCTGGCCTTTGAGCACGCGCAGCGAATCGAACGCCGACAGGAAAAACGCCGGATAACTGCCGGCCATCAAACTGACCACCACCGTACCACCTGCCAACGAAAGCCAAAACAAAGGGCTGCTCCAGGGCATCGTCAATTCGCGCCCGGTCAGGTCACGGTACCAGGGCATTGCTACTGTCGCAATCACCACTGCCAGCAACACGGCCATGGCTGCGATGACGAACGATTCGCTTAAAAACTGACTGATGAGCGCCTCGCGTTTGCCGCCGAGCACTTTGCGCATGCCCACTTCCTTCGCCCGGCCCGATGAGCGAGCAGTGGCGAGGTTCATAAAATTGATGCTGGCGATGAGCAAAATAAAACCGGCGATGGCGCCGAATATCCACACATAACGGATGCTGCCATTCGGAGCGAGTTCGGCTGTCAGATCCGATTGGAGATGAATATCCGTCAGGTTTTGGAGGTAATAGCGGGCATACTGGCCGGTTTTTTCGATTTCGGCAATCGTGGTTCCAATAAGTTCCTTTGCCGTAATGCTGATTTTTTCAGTGCAGAGCACGTCGAATTTTTTGCTGAATGCTTCTTTGTTCACCCCTTTCCGCAGGAGCAGATAAGTATTGAAGTTGTTGCTGGAAGCCCAAAAAGGCGGATCATTTTTCACTTCTTCATTGCCATTCATCGAAAGCAACAAATCTGCCCGGAAATGCGAATTGACGGGCATATCCTCGTACACGGCCGTCACTTGCCAGCGCTGGTCATTTTCCAGCACAAGCGTTTGACCCAATGCCATTTGAGGAGAAGCGAAATATTTTTCCGCCCGGCTGCGGGAAATAGCGACCGTCTTCGGTTGGGTCAGGCAGCTGCGCGGGTCGCCTTCCAGCACTTTCAGCGGGAAAAGTTCGAAGAACGAACTGTCTACCGTCAATACGTTCTCTTCGCGTAAATTTTGCTGTGCGGCGCCGTCGCGTTTTACCAAATAGGTGCCGTAGGAGCGTATGCGGCACCACGACTGAATTTCCGGCAACTCATTTGCTGCATCAGGTCCTACGATCGAACTGACAACGGCCAATTTGTGGTGCGTTCCGCCGAAATTGATGTCGGCTGCCGGACGCATGATCCGCTCCGCGTTGGGGTTCCAGCGGTCGTAACTTAATTCGTGCGCAACATACAACACAATAAGCAGGCATGCGGCGATACCGATGGCCAGGCCGGCGATGTTGAGGAAAGAATAAAGGCCGTTTTTGCGCAGGTTGCGAACGGCAAGTTTCAGATAGCTTTGTATCATAGCTCGGATAGGAAAAGCGCCGGGTATCGGTTGGAACAGAAATTGACGCCGGGATTATGGTGACAAAAATGAAAGAATTTATCACTCATTTTTTTTCATAACTCCCCTTACGGTTGCATCTCGTTCGTCCGTTCCATCACGGTCGTTTCATCGCCGCCGGGCGTGTGGCGCACCAGGTGCCATTTGTCGTCGTTCAACCGTGTCCAGGTCATGGGTTCCTTACCGGGAGTGAGTGGGTCGAAGCGGATGTCTTTGTCGCCGATCCAGGTGACGACCCATTGACGGTTTTGTCCGTAGTAGTAGCGGCCGTCCTGCCAGGTGAAGAGGAGCGATACCATATCGCCGTTGCCTTCCATGCGGATGATCTCCAGCGCGTTGTCGTTGTGGAACTGGAACGATTGCCGGGCGATGCGACCGGCTTCTTCGCCTTTCCAGATACCGGCCAGCCATTGCATTTTCCGGATGTCCGAGCGGTCGTAGCGGGCAAAGGTGGCATTTTCGGGCATGGCAATGATGTCAGTGATGTCTTCGGGCAACTGGTTGCTGCAGGAAGAAGCGAGGACGATCAAAATGAAGAAGAGTAGCGAGCGGAGCATGGCGAAAGATTTTTTCAAAAGATGTCGTAAACACTTCGAGGCAATTTAATTGCCAATGCTCCAAGTGATTTATTTTCAGTGATTTATAATTTTTGCCTGAAAATAAAAATGCCCGAAAGCGGACGAAGGTGTTCGCTTTCGGACAGTGGGGTGCCCATCGCCGTTCAAAGACGCGCTTATATTGCCAAAACAATTCTATTTTTGTCCTTCTGAATAAACGCAAAATCACTTTCCCATGCACCGATTGTGGCTGAGCGGCACCTTTTTGCTGCTTGTTTCCTGCCTCTTTGCACAACAACCCGATTCTACGAATGCCGACCCGAAAAAGGACATACAGATCCCGCCGTCGTTTCCCGGCGGCGAAGCGGCATTGATGCAATACCTCGACGCACGGCTCAACCCTCCGGATCCCAAACTCTGCGGAGGGCGCGGCGGCAAAGCTCTGTTCACTTTCGTCATCGAAAAGGACGGTCAGGTATCCAATGTGCAGGTTGCTCAAAGCCTGTGTCCGAAATTCGATAGCATCGCCATGCGCATCTTGTCCGACATGCCGCGCTGGGAACCCGGCAGCAGCAACGGCAATCCGGTGAAGGTGCGCTACACCTTGCCACTGACGCTCCATCCCCCTGCGCCTGCGTTTGTATACAATCCGCATTTTCGCGGAGGCCTTTACGTGGATGGCGGCGTAGCGCTGAATACAGGCGGCTTCGGGCAACACATCCTTCCGCTTGGTTTTGTGGACTTTGGCGTTTATTTCGGAGGCGAAAAAACGGCTTTTGAATTCGGGACGACGTGGTTGTTCTCGAGTGTCAAAGAACCGTTCCAATTCAACGGCGCTTGGGAGGATGGACGAAAAATAAGCGTCATTTCCATCAATGCCGGCCTGCGCAGGCGCGTGTGGCGCCAAAAACGCCATGAGGTGGCATTGCATGCCGGCGTTGCAGGGCTTCTGCTGATACCAGTGACCTCCAAAGATACCGACCCGGAAGGATTCACCGGGTCGGCCATCGCACCCTGGCTGGGAGTAACACACTACCTGCTTTTACGCGAAAAAACCAAAAATGGTTATTTGAACAGCCGTCGCTTCAAAATACAGTTGAAATGGCGCCCCCTCTTTTTCGATGATCCCGTACGAGGGTCTTTTTTCAGCCTCGGCGTAGGGATGGATTGGTTGCAGCGCAGGGCGGGGTAGTAGGGGTCATTATAGTCATTAAAGCATGAGTCACCCCGAATTTTGTAACAAAACAGATACGTTTGGTTTTTGTAACTATTCAGGTAGGGGCAGCGCTCCGTGATATTTGTAGTCCTTTACTCTCATTTTGCTACAAATATTACGGGGCGCTGCCCTTACCTGAACAGTTACTATTTCTTCCGGGCTTTTATATTGTTACAAAATTCGGGGTGACTCATGCCTATTTCATTCACTGCGCAGCGACCTCACCGGATTCGACAGCGCCGCTTTCACGCTCTGAAAACTCACCGTAAGAAAAGCTATTGCCACGGCTACCGCTCCTGCCGCGGCAAACATCCACCATTGAATGTCAATGCGATAAGCAAAGTCCCGGAGCCATTGGCTCATCGCCCACCAAGCCAACGGCGATGCGAGCGCAATGGCTATCAGCACGAGTTTTAAGAAGTCTTTGGCCAACAAACCCGTGATGCCGGCCACGCTCGCGCCGAGTACTTTGCGAATGCCGATCTCCTTGGTGCGCCGTTCGGCGGCGAAGGCGGCCAGTCCGAACAACCCGAGGCAGGAGATCAGGATCGCAATACCCGTCAGGCTGCCCACCAATCCCGCCATTTGACGGTCGGCTTTGTAGTTTTTCTGAAAATCTTCGTCGAGGAAAGAGTATTCAAACGGTTCGCCCGGCACCAAGCGTTTCCAGATGCTTTCAATGGTTGCGAGCAATGCCGGTATGTCCGAAGTCGCGGCACGGGCGATCAGGTAATTGTGTTCCGTGCCGTTGTTCAGTTGGAAACCAAAGGGTTCGATGGGCTCGTGCAGGCTTTCAAAGTGAAAATCTTTGATAACGCCGACGATGTCGAAGCGGTATTCCCGGTTTTGCCAGTTGAACATCACTTGTTTACCGAGGGATTCCTCCGGCGATGCGAAGCCGATTTTTTTCACGGCTATTTCATTCAAAATGATCTTGCGGGCCGTATCGGCAGGGAAATCTGCGGAAAACAGACGCCCGACCACAGGCTGCATGCCCAATGTAGACAAAAAATCGTAATCCACCCAATTCATGCGGGTAATGGCCATTTGCTCCACTGTGTTCCCTTCTTTGTACAATCCCATGTCGGAAGGATTCAGGATGCCGGGATAATATTGCGAAGCCCCGACTGATGCGATGCGGCTGTCACGCTGGAGTTCGGATTTTATCGGCGTATAGGCCGCTACCGCTGCTTTGCTCAGCAGGGGCAATACGATCTGCTTGTCTTTGTGGAAACCGAGGTCTTTCGATTGCAGGAATTTCATTTGAGCGCCGATGACCAGCGAAGCCAGAATCAAACCGGCGGAAATAACGAACTGGAACACAACCAGGCCCTTGCGCAAAAAAGCGGCGGACAGGCTGTTGACAAATTTTCCTTTCAGCACTTCCACCGGCCGGAAAGAAGAGAGGTAAAATGCCGGATATATTCCTGCTACCAGACCCGTCAGCAGGGCCAGCCCCAAAAAGCCGCCATAGAGTGCGGGATTTTCCGTAAAAGAGAGCGACATCTGACGCTCCGCCAAACGGTTGAAGAATGGCAACGCTGCCCAGGCCAGACCCAACGCCAGCACAAACGAAGCCAGGGCGATCAATACCGATTCGCCCAAAAACTGCCCGATCAGGTGCGATTTGCCGGCGCCGACCGATTTGCGCACGCCCACTTCGTTCGCCCGGTGCGCCGAGCGGGCGGTGGACAGGTTCATAAAATTGACGCAGGCGATCAGCAAGGTGAACAGCGCGATGGAGCCGAGAATGTACAGGTAGGTGCTGCTGCCGCTTCCTGAGCCGGGTCCTCCCACACCTGACAAGTGCACGTCGGGCACGGCCACCAGAAACTGTTTTTTGCCAAAGCCGCGCGCTTTCAGATCGTTTGCCATGTATTTGTCCACAAATGCCGGGAGTTTGGCTTCCAATGCCTTGCTGTCGGCGTCGGGGTGCAGCCGCAGGTAGGTGGCGAACATGTTGTTCGTAGCCAGGTCAGTCGTGCGTTTCAAAAAATCGCCGATACCCCCGGAGTACAGCGACATAAAAAAACGTCCTTCAAGATGCGTCGGCGCGGTCGGCTGGCGGAACACACCCGTTACGCGGAAATCGAGGTCGCCCCCTTCGAACCAGCCGTTGCTGATGCGGATCGAGCGGCCGTAAGCCGGTTCGTCACCAAACAATTTGCGGGCAATGTCTTCCGACAGTACCACCGTTTGAGGTTCTGTGAGCGCTTCCGCTGCATTTCCTTCGAGAAAATCGTAGCCGAAAAGTTCGAAATATGTGGAATCGGCGAAATAGCCCTTGGGTTCGTTGAAAGCCTTCACGACTGCGCCGTCGTCCAAAGAGCGGATCAGTGTTTTGTCCCGATCGAAAACCATGGCGATGCGCGCGGTTTTTTCCACTTCGGGAAATTCCCTTTGCAGGGTAGCCGCCAGCGGGCAGGGCGTATTGAACGTCGGTTCTTCCCGATCGTCTTCCTGGCCCTGGAGTTTGACAAATGTGGTGCCTACCCGGTACAGATCGCCTGCCCGCTCGTGGTATTGGTCGTAGTGCGTTTCCTCATACAGATACAGCGCAATCAACATGCAACAGGCCAAACCCACAGCGAGGCCTGCTACGTTGAGAAAGGTGAAAAACTTGTTTTTTCGCAGGTTGCGGATGGCAATGGTCAGATAGTTTTGGATCATGATTTTTCTAATATTCCTTTCTCTCCTGCTTAAAAACCCCTTTTGTATTTGTGGTTATGATTGATTTCGTAAGGGCTTTTAAGCAGGAGAGAAAGGAAATCTGTATGTTGAAGGTTTACGATGATTTGAATGTCAGAAAGAATTATACACCAATATACCAATATCCTGCCTTCTACTCACTTCGGAGCGATTTAACAGGATTTGCCAGCGCCGCCCTCACGCTCTGGAACCCCACCGTCAAAAACGCGACTGCCACTGCTACCGCTCCTGCTGCCGCAAATACCCACCATTGGATGTCAATGCGATAGGCGAAGTCCTGAAGCCACCGATTCATTGCCCACCAGGCGATGGGTGAAGCGATGACGATGGCGATCCCGACGAGTTTCAGGAAGTCTTTCGCCAAAAGACCCGTGATACCGGAGACAGTTGCGCCGAGCACTTTGCGGATGCCGATTTCCTTCGTTCGTTGGAATGCCGCGAAGGTTGCCAGACCGAACAGACCCAGGCAGGCTATCAATATCGCCAGTCCGGAGAACACCATGTACAGATTTCCCTGCCGTATCTCCGCTTCGTAAAGACGGCCGTAGTTTTCGTCCAGAAAGGTATAATCGAACGGAAAATCCGGGTTGAATTTTTCCCATACCTGCCTCATATGTGCCAACGCAGCCGGCGTATCGCCGCCGATCTTTACCGAGATGGCAAAGAGGTTGTTTTTTTGCCGGGGAATGAAAAAGATCATCGGGATGATTTCCTGGTGCAGACTTTCAAAGTGAAAATCGCGCAACACGCCTACCACATAGCAATCCTCCCGCCCTCCGTAGATCAATCGTTTGCCGATGGCGTCTTCCGCCGATTTCCAGCCGATGGCGCGCACGGCGGCTTCGTTGAGCAACCAGGCATGCGTCGTGTCGGTCGGGAAATCGCGGGAAAAGTAGCGCCCGGCGGCCAGCGGGATCTGGTAGGTCGGCACGAAATCCAAGTCTATGGCCAGCATTTTGAGCGAGGCGGTGAGGGGCGACATCGTATCGCTGATCTGTACGCTTTTGCCGTCGAGTTCGTCGAGCAGGCGTCCTGCCGGCAGGCGGGAAGATCGCCCGGCCTGCCGGATATTCGGATTCGCGAGCAGTTCATCGCGGAAGGTTTCCCATTTCCCGATAAGTGGGTTATTCTGAAGGAGCGTCACGATCCGGTCTTTGTCGAGGCCGAGCGACTTGTGCTGCATGTAGTTCAATTGCCGGTAGATCACGATCGTGCTTACGAGCAATATGACGGAAATGCAGAATTGCGTGACCACCAATGCCTTGCGAAACGGCGCCGTCCATCGCCCGCCGCCTGCCGCCCCCTTCAAAGCAATGACCGGCCTGAAAGATGACATGAAAAATGCCGGGTACAATCCTGCCACGGCGCCTGTCGCCATGGCTACCCCGAGCAATGCCAGCGGCACATACCACACCGAAAGCAATGAGGGCGCCAGTTCTACTCCCAGCGTATTTTTGAGCAAAGGAAGCGCCAGAGCAGCCAGGCCGAAAGCCAGTATCGAAGCGCCCACCGTCAGCAAAATACTCTCGGCGAGAAACTGCGCAACAATCTGTCCGCGCCGTGCCCCGGCTGATTTGCGCACCCCGATCTCGCGGGCGCGGCCCAGCGAAAATGCGGTGGACAAGTTGACGTAATTGATACCGGCGATGAGCAATATGACCAGCGCGATGAGCCCGAACATCCGCACGCGGGCAAGGTCGCCGGGCGGTTCCAGCTCATCGTCATTATGGCTTTGGAGGTGAATGTCTGTCAGTTTTTGCAGGTGCAGTTGCGTCCAGGAAGACGGCGCCGGAGCATTGGTGACGCCAGGCGGCGGCGGAAATACGTCGTCGAGGAATTTCGGAAAACGCGCTTTCATTTTTTCGGGGTCGAAGTCTTTTGCTGCCAGGAAGTAGGTGTTGAAAGCGTTGTTCCCAAAATTGCTTTGCAAATTGCGTTCGCCGTAAAGGGTCGAATCGCGCAGCGAAGAAAATGAAAAAAGGATGTCGGGGTGCCAGTGTGATGCTTCGGGAAAATCCTTAAAAATTCCCGTCACTTTGAATTTGAACTGACTGTCGAGTCTCAGCACCTGATCGAGCGGATCCTGATCGCCGAAATAGCGTCTGGCTGTGCTTTCCGAAAGGAGCACCTGCCAGGGTTCGGAGAGCGAATTTTTCGGGTCGCCCGCTGCAAGCGGCACGGTGAACACCTTGAACAGGTTTTCATCGGCAAAATAAGTGTTGTTTTCAGTGTACCGGTGGTTGTTGTCCGTTCGCACGACCGCACCGAAATTTTTCAGGATGCGCGTAATGACTGCTATCTCAGGAAAATGCTGCGGTAGCAGCGTGCCGAATGGCGGCGCGATGGCGCTCAGGTGCAGATTCTCCGAACCGTCCTGGTCGTGAAACGTGCGCGTGACACGCCAGATGCGGTCGGCGTTTGCATGGTATTTATCGTAGCGCAACTCCCCTGCGATGTACAGGGCAATAAGCAGGCAGCAGGCCAGTCCGATACTCAGTCCGGCGAGGTTGAGCGCTGCATGGAGCTTGTTTTTACGGAGGTTGCGGAGGGCCGTGAGCAGGTAATTGTACAGCATGGCAACGAGTAAACTTCCGCGTATTCCTCTGTAAATGTCTCTCCAGACCTTTTGAGTGGTATGTTCCGAAGAGGGCAAAACAGGGAGAGAGGCGGAAGAGATGGTTTGAAAAATCCTGTACTTCAATTCATCACAGCCTGTGCCGAAATGCTTATCGGCTGATTTTCAATTTTTTAGAATTAAGACATGTGCTTCAGGCTGTCCGATTTCGGACATATTTGTGCGGTGGTGGACGACGTGTTATTTTTACCCCGAAAAACGCTTACTATGAGAAAAACCTTCGTGTTCCTGCTCTTTGCTTTTGGCCTTGCCCGGTGCGGCGATGCTCCGAAGCCCGGCACTTCCCAATTGTCGGCTTCCCAACCCTCCGTTCCCGCCACCCTTCGCGGCTACTACATCCTCGGCAATGAAGTCAATATGCTCCGCAACTGCGCCGACAACAAACAGTATTGGGTGGTGGACGCGACCGGTACCCTCGATTCGCTGTACAGCGAGGCTTGTTTTCCCGCCCCCATCCCCTACGAAGCGGTGTACGCCGTGCTGACGGGCACCCTCGGCCCCCGCGATTCCCCCGGCTACGCTTCCGAAGCAGACGGCACCTTCACCGTCCGGCGGGTGGATACCCTGCAAGCCAAGACCATGTTCAACGCCTGTATGCCGTACGAATTCTGGTGCCACGGCACGGAGCCTTTCTGGGGTCTGGAGATATCGGAGGCTGAAGGTGGCATATTTTTCAAAAACATAGCCCATGAAAGGGGCGCTCAATACGCCTGGACGGAGCCGGTTACCGATGGAAAAACTTCATGGGTGTATGAAACTTACAACGATGAAGAATCCCTGAAAATCGCTATTAAAAAAGAAAAATGCAGCGACGGTATGTCGGATATCGAGTATGGCTATTCCGTCCAGGTGACCATCGGCGAAGAAATCCTGCGCGGCTGCGCGGTGCGCGGCGGTGAGCGCATCCCAGGTCCAACTTATTGAAAATCATGGAACAAAATCCAGTGGCATGGCCAAAACTTCTCATTGGCGTTGGTGTGTTGCTCATCGTCGCCGGTGTACTGGCCTGGGCCTTGCAAGGCAAGCTCGGCTGGTTGGGGCGCCTGCCCGGCGACTTACGGATCGAGCGGGAGAACTTCCGGTTTTATTTTCCCATTACCACGATGATCGTACTCAGCATACTGCTCAATCTCATTATTTGGGCGGTAAGGCGCTTGTGGAATTGAGTGACTCGATTGCGCTTCGTTCGTTTAGGGCAGGGAAAGGGCTGATTAGATAAGGATTTCGATTGTTATCATCTTAAAACAAAGGTGTGGACGTTGTCACGATAGAAAACAAGTTAAAAATAATTGACTCAGGTGGGGGGCTTCGATGCCTTATTTTGCCGTCATTGCACCTGATTTTTCACAGTACGACCCGGCATTATGATTGCGCACAATCCGAAAGAATGGTTTGTTCTCCCCTTTCACTTCCACAAATCCGACACCCTGCGCCGGTTGTTTTTCTGGATCATCGGCGTTTGCGTATATTCGGCACTGGTCGCCTGGCTCGAACTCGAGTATTGGCAGTTGGGCGAAACGAGCCGGCTGCGCCACATTTCGCTGATGCACACCCTGCTGGGTTTTGTGATTTCCTTCGCGCTTGTGTTTCGCACCAATACTGCCTACGACCGCTGGTGGGAAGGCCGCAAACTCTGGGGCGCGTTGGTGAACAACAGCCGCAACCTCGCCATGAAATTGTCGGCCATACTGCCTGAAGACGACCCGAACAGAGGTTATTTTCGCATTATGATACCGGCCTATGCCACCGCACTGAAAAATCATCTGCGCAGCGAAGACACGCGCATCGAACTATTCGACCATCTCCCTGACTATGTACGGCAAAAACTCGATGTGGGAAAACACATCCCCAATCAGGTGGCAGCGCTCATGTTCCGGCAAGCGCAGGAATTGTTGCGCGAGAAAAAGATCACAGGCGAACAACTGCTCTTTATCAACGCTGAGTTACAGTCCTTCACCGATATCTGCGGTGGCTGTGAGCGCATAAAAAATACGCCGATACCGTATTCATACAGCGTATTCATTAAAAAATTCATCATCGTTTACATCGCTACGTTGCCGTTCGG
The DNA here is from genome assembly GCA_019187225.1 of Saprospiraceae bacterium. GTDB lineage: Bacteria > Bacteroidota > Bacteroidia > Chitinophagales > Saprospiraceae > M3007. The sequence goes on along the minus strand of JABAQQ010000039.1, from coordinate 72,935 downwards.
CTACGTGTTCAATCTGGGTTATTTCGTCGTACCGATGGTAGGTTTTATATTTTTTGTGCTGGCCAGCCTGGAACTCATTGCCGAAGAGATCGAAGAGCCGTTCGGAGCCGATGAAAACGATCTGCCGCTGGGCCGCATGACGCAAAGCATCCGGGCGCACATTCACGAAATCATCTGAACATCATGGCATTATCCCGTTCTTTTCCAGTAGTTCTCGGTTGGCGCGTGATCCTGCTCGCTGTGTTCATTGCGGCCGCCGCATACTTCGCCACAAAAGAAGGCAACAACAAGGTTTTATATGCCCTGCCGCTGTCCGTCGCAGCCCTCATCGCGGCGTTCAGCTTATACCGCTACGTCAACGACACCAACCGCCGCCTCGCCCGTTTCTTCGAAAGCGTGCGGTATTCCGATTTTGCCATCCGTTTTTCATCGGGCAAAGAGAAAGGCGATTCTTTCGCCGACGTCAACCGGCAGTTCAACGAAGTGCTCGAAGCCTTCCGCCAGACACGGGCCGAAAAAGAAGCCAACCTGTTGTTTCTCAATACCATAGTACAGCATCTCAGCACCGGCCTGCTTGCTTTCGATGCCCAGATGAACGTGCTGGTGAGCAACAATGCCGCATTCCAGTTGCTCGGCGTCTATCGCCTGCACCACCTCAACGATCTGCCCGAACGGCACAAATCGCTCATCCAGTTCGTCCAGCACCTGACCACCAAAGGCAAGATCCTGTACCAACCGGAAGTGGGCCGGCAACTCTCCGTTCAGGGCGTCAGCGTCAACCTGCAGGGACGCGCCGTGCGCCTGCTCACGCTCCAGAACATCCACCCCGAACTCCAGCGCAAAGAGGTGGACGCCTGGCGCAACCTCACCCGCGTGCTGCGCCACGAGATCATGAATTCCATCACGCCCATCGTCTCGCTGGTGGAAACGGCTCAGGACATCGTGCATCACGACCTGCCGAAAAATCCAGCCACCGCCGACCTCTCCGAAGCCCTCGACGTGGTGGCCGCCCGGAGCCGGGGTTTGGTCAATTTTGTGGAAGCCTACCGGACTTATACCTCTGTTCCGGTGCCCAAGCCGGAAGACATCGCCGTCAGACAATTGCTCGACCGCGTTGTTCAGCTGGCTTCTGCCGAACAAAAAGACGCCGGGATCAAAATTGAAGCCTTCGTACAACCCGACAACCTGCGCCTGCACGCCGATCCCGCTCAATTGGAAATGGTGCTGCTCAACTTAGTGAAAAATGCAAGGGAAGCGTTGAGTGGCAGTGGCGCGAAAGAGCAACGCATTACATTGAGGGCCGGCGCCGATGCCAAAGGACGCGCCTTTGTAGAAGTGGAAGACAATGGGCCCGGTATTCCGCCCGAACTGCTGGAAGAGGTTTTTATCCCGTTTTTCACCACCAAACCCACCGGCACGGGCGTGGGACTCAGTATTTCCCGTCAGATCATGCAATTGCACGGCGGCGACATCCGCGTGAGCTCCGTGCCTGGAGGCGGTGCGCGGTTTGTGCTGGAATTTTGAACGTAAATTGACGGACGTTGGACTATTGGACGTTGGACTATTGGACGTTGGACGTTGGACTATTGGACGTTGGACGTTGGACTATTGGACGTTGGATTATTGGACGTTGGATTATTGGACATTGGACTATTTGACATTTGACTTAATGATCGGTTATCATGGCTTAAAGTCCAATGTCCAACGTCATTAAGTCCAACGTCATTAAGTCCAACGTCATTAAGTCCAACGTCATTAAGTCCAGCGTCATTAAGTCCAACGTCATTAAGTCCAACGTCATTAAGTCCAACGTCATTAAGTCCAACGTCATTAAGTCCAACGTCATTAAGTCCAACGTCCAACATCAACAGTCAATTGTTAAAATTCCCCCTCTTGTGCTTTTTTATTAAAAGATTTTTATATCTTTGTCTGGCTTGCGCAGGCCATTTTACATATTCCATTCACTTTAAACACTTCTTCCTTTATGCGTTATTCCTTTTCGCGAAGGCATGCCCTTCGTTTGCCCCGACTTTCGCTTCACCAGGCAGTATTTACCCTCCTTTTGTTGTTCTCCGTCCTGAAAACCCATGCGAATGGTGTTGCGCCAGAGCCGATTGACAGTAAATTTTCCGAGTCCCTGCAATCCGTGTTTACAACAAAAAGTGCCGAAGGGTGCGAAGGTCTGATCACATTCGGAACCCCCGGCGGCACCATCTATTCTTCCCAGTTGCCCAATCCTTTGCCTCCCTCTTTCAAAATTGAAGGCAAATTGGTGATACAGGGGTGGACGACCTGGTCGGATTTGGACGTCAAAATGGGCAATGCCGCGGAAATTTACCTCGATCCCCTCGCGGGATTCACTGTGACCGGCACGGTCATCGAAGGCTGCGAAACGATGTGGAAGGGCGTGACGCTCGACCACTATTCAACCATCATCGTCACCGGCGGTTCGCAGATCAACGACGCTGTGAATGCCATCTACGTTACCAAATATTGTTACGTAGACTTAGAAAAGTGCACTTTTTACCGGAATTTCCGAACGCTGTATGCCGTATCGCCGGATTTTAGCAACATTTCATTCGATCTGCATGCTGCCGGTCCAACCGTCGTCGGCACAGGACCGCTGAAGCCGCCGCATTCCCAGCAATCTTTTTGGGACTACGGTTCAAAAGCGGAGGCCGGGTTCAGGTTTATACGATGCAACAATGTGGGCGGCAACCTGAAAGTCGGTGAGATAGGCGAACCGCAATGTACTTTCCGCGATTGCGCTTTCGGGGTAAGCTCTTATCAGTCCAATCTGACCGTGGAAAATTGCCGTTTCGAGGAAATGACCGGGGGCACCTTCTCTGGCTACTATTACGGCGGAGTCGGCGTATATGGAGAGTACGGTTATTACCACATACAGCGATGCGAATTTTTCCGCTGCATCACAGGAGTCTCTTTTTACAAGCAGAACTTCGTGGTGGAGTATAATGACTTTCAAAGGCTTACGCAAGCCTTATACGCCAGGCAAAGTGTCTATTCCGCTTTTCCGCTGATTGAATTACCCACCGCGAGGCACAATGTAGTGGACTATACTGTCTATGGCTTCGTATTTTTCCAGAACGACGAAAGTAACCCGCAGGTAAACAATAATACCATTTCAAGAGCAGGCAGGGATGCCGTGTCCATCATGGATTTTGCCGGCATGCCCAACCTCTCTTACATCCATACCAACACATTGAATTTGAGTGGAGGCGGTTGGCCAAACGGCGTTCCAGACGGAAGCAGTGTGGGTGTCCGCCTTACTACGACGCGCAACCCTGCCGTGTGCCGGAATACCATCTCGCACACTCCCGACGGAGATCAGAACATTTGCATCCTCGCCGATGGCAGCAGCCTGGCAACGATCACCAATAATGATCTCATGTTAAATCCTGGCGGGCACCCTTATCTGGGTGCACATACCGGTATTCAGTATACCATGACCGATTATTCTACGATTGACTGCAATGACTTTACGGGCAATACATACGGCCTGGTGGTGAACGGTACCTGCACCGCTACCAAAGTGAGTAAAAACACTTTCATGAGTGAACTTTTACAAGGAATGATCTACAATTCGGCCACTACCCAGCAGCAGGTGCATACCGGCAACCGATGGCTTTATACCACCAATGCCAGCTACCCCGGAGCGGTGAACAATGGTTCGGATGTGAATGCCAATACTTTCTTTGTTGATTGCGCCGAGAATTCAGCCTTTTGTCCGTACGTTATATCTCCGGCGGGTTGGTTTGTGGATCAGAATAACCCGAACGGAACCACTGCTTTGTGCAACCCGGGCGGGAATATCTGCTCCGTGCCGCCGCCTTTCGCACCCGACGGGGGTGAGGAAGAAATGATCGCAAAGATCATCAACAACCGAATGACCTTCACCGACTACGCCGACGCTTCTTCCTGGCTGGCTTCGCGCCAGGCGCTGAGCTGGATAGCGGTCAACGGACTCACTAATTCTGACAAATATGCCGCCTACTGGAAAGCAAACGCCAACACCAGCCAGGGTAAACTCGCGCAACTGGAAGCCGAGGCCATCGCCTGGAAAGCGACGCGTGCGGAACAGGAGCGGCAAATGGGCGCTTTGTGGGCCGATATGAAGGCGTTGATGAACGGGACCGACCGCTCCGAAGCCGCCCGGAACCTGTTCGAGCAAAAACGCCGGCAATTGGAGAACCTCCGCAATGACTGGGATGCCGACTTCGACGGGCTCCTGGAAAAATGGGCTGCCGTGAACGCTTCTCTGCCCGAAGACAAGATTTACGTGAAAAACCAGAAACAAATCAACGCCCTGATGCTCGATCTGCGCCACCGCAACACCGTTGCCTTCACGAAGGACGAGCAAACGATGCTTTGGGATGTGGCCAACCAATGTCCTTTGGCCGGCGGACCGGCGGTATTGCAGGCGCGCCACCTCATTTCGCTTTTCGTGAAGAACGACATGCGTTGGGACAACGACGTAGTGTGCAGCGACCGCGGGCAAACATCCTCCGTTACCGTGCCGGAAACCGGCAACATACGGGTAATGCCTAACCCGAACGACGGCACATTCCTGATCGTGCTGCCCGCCGATACCCCTGCAGAAGGCGCGCAGGCACTCCTGTACGATATGACGGGGCGCCTGGTGCGGCAACAAAACCTGCGCTCCGACAACGAACGCTTCGATGCCTCAGGTGAAGTGCCCCCCGGCATTTACCTGCTCGAAGTGCGCGATGCTGCAGGAAAGCGTGCAGGACTCGTCAAGGTGAGTATACAATAGCCCTCCTTTTTCTTTCCGGTCGCAATAATTTCTGGCCGTGCAACACAAAGGTTGTACGGCCAGTTTTTTCTCACATCACGTGGAATGTGCCGGATTCCGAAGCGGAAGAATTTTATTCGGGCAAAAATTCCCCTCATTTTCAATTTGTTATCAAAAATCACCTGGAAAATTTTTGAAGATTCCTTGCGCAGCCCGCAAGCGTGTGTTACCTTTGCGCGCTCTTTGAAAAAGGGGGTGGTAAAAAGGCTGGTCGAACGCTGGTTTTTCCGTTTATTTTTTCAGCATCCGGAGGTCGCATTGCCATCAACAATTCAACATTCAACAATTCAACAACTTCTTATAAATGGATACGCTGAGCTATCGGACCAGATCCGTCTCTGCAGAACAAGCGGAGCGCAAGTGGTACGTCGTGGACGCCGAAAACCAGGTGACCGGCCGCCTTTGCGCGCACATCGCCGCCATCCTGCGCGGTAAAAACAAACCGACTTACACCCCCCACGCCGACACGGGCGACTACGTCATCGTTATCAACGCCGACAAAGTGCGCTTCACCGGCCACAAATGGGAGCAGAAAGAGTACAAGAACTACTCGCACCACCCCGGTGGCCTCAAAGTCACCATGGCCGACGAAATGCTGACCAAACACCCGGAACGCATCATCGAGCGCGCAGTGAAAGGCATGTTGCCCAAAACCAAACTCGGCAATGCGATGGTGAAAAAACTCTTCGTTTACACCGGCGCCGAACACCCGCACGCCGCGCAAAAACCAGAGGCGATCACTTTCTAATCACCCATTCACTCAATCACTCATTGACACTTTAGTATTATGGAAATGATAAATGCCGTCGGGCGCCGCAAAACAGCCGTTGCCCGCGTCTATCTGATGAAAGGGGAAGGCAATATCACGGTGAACGGCAAAGATTACCGCGAGTATTTCCCCCAGGTGCACGTGCAACACAACGTGAAAGACCCGTTCGTGGTGGTGGGCGCCGAAAATATTTACGATCTCAAAGTGAACGTGCGCGGCGGCGGCTACAAAGGCCAGGCCGAAGCCGTTCGTATGGGCGTGAGCCGCGCACTGGTGAAACTCAACGAAGAGTTCCGCAAACCGCTCAAAGCCAAAAAATTCCTCACGCGCGACAGCCGCGCCGTGGAACGCAAAAAGTACGGCAAACCGAAAGCCCGCAAACGCTTCCAGTTCTCCAAACGCTGATTGGGTTGTCGCTTGTTGGCTATTGGTTATTGGGAGACCGGACTTTTATCTCCATAACTGATAACCAACAACTAATAACCAACAACCGATAACCAATAACCATTATCTCTTAACAACAACTTGCTTTTGAACAATGCAAAAGCCCACCTATAAAGAATTGCTCGACGCCGGCTGCCACTTCGGCCACCTGCGCAAAAAGTGGAATCCCAAGATGACACCCTATATCTTCATGGAGCACAAGGGTATCCACATCATTGACCTCAACCGCACGGCGGAATGCCTCGAACGCGCCGCCCTCGCCATGAAAACACTGGCCAAAAGCGGCAAAAAAATCATGTTCGTGGCTACCAAAAAGCAAGCCCGCGACATCGTGCAAAAGGCCGCCGAAAGCGTCGGCATGCCCTTCGTGACCGAGCGCTGGCTCGGCGGCATGATGACCAACTTCATGACCATCCGCAAGTCGGTGAAAAAAATGCAGGGCATCGAGCGCATGCTGGGCGACACCACCCTCACCAGCATCACCAAAAAAGAGCGCCTCACCCTCAGCCGCGAGCACAACAAAATGGTGAAACACTTCGGCGGCATTGAACAACTCAACCGCCTGCCGTCGGCCGTGTTCATCGTGGACATCCATCACGAGCACCTCGCCCTGGCAGAAGCACGCAAACTCGGCGTCAAAACCTTCGGCATGGTGGATACCAACTCCGACCCGACGCTCGTGGACTTCCCCATCCCCAGCAACGACGACGCCTCCAAGGCCATCTTCTTCGTGACCAACTACCTCGTGGAAGCCATCCGCGAAGGCATCGAAGAGCGCAAAGCCGTGAAGAGCGAGGAGAAGGAAGGCGCGGATGCTTAAAATTTGAATGCCGATTGCCGATTACATGATTGTTGATTTTTGATGTGACAAAGCGCGTAGAAAACATCAAAAATCAACAATCATGTAATCGGCAATCGTAAATCAACATCCAATAGCCCGAAAACACTCCAATTATTTCAATAATTCAAACACTCAAACAATATGGATACGGTAAAAATCTCCGTTGCTGATATACAAAAACTGCGCGAAATGACCGGCGCCGGCATGATGGACTGCAAAAAAGCCCTCGAAGAAAGCGCGGGCGATTTTGAAGGCGCCCAGGACTGGCTGCGTAAAAAAGGCATCTCTAAAGCCGCCAAACGCGAAGACCGCGAAGCCAAAGAAGGCGTGGTGGTCGCCAAAACCAACGACGCCCAAACCCGCGGCGTGGTGGTGGCCCTCAACTGCGAAACCGACTTCGTGGCCCGCAACGACAACTTCATCGCGCTGACCAATAAAATCGCCGACATTGCACTCGAAAAATTCCCCGCCTCGCTCGAAGAACTGCTGGCCCTGCCCTTCGAAGGCGGCGTCACCATCGGCGAAAAAGTGGGCGAACAAAACGGTATCGTCGGTGAAAAGATCGAACTGAGCCGCTACGAGCGCATCGAAGCGCCTTCCGTGCTGACCTACAACCACTCGAACAACAAGCGTTCGGTGCTCGTGGCCCTCAGCCTCAACGGCCAGGACGAAGCGGGCCGCAACGTGGCCATGCAAATCGCTGCCATGAGCCCCGTGTCGGTCAGCAAAGACGACGTGGACCCGAAGATCATCGAAAAAGAGATCGAGATCGGCAAAGAACTCGCCCGCAACGAAGGCAAAGCCGAAGATATGCTCGAAAAGATCGCCCTCGGCCGCCTCAACAAGTTCTTCCAGGAAAGCACCCTGCTTAGCCAGAAGTATGTGAAAAACAACGACCAGACGGTGGACCAATACCTCAAGTCGCTGAACAAAGACCTGACGGTGAACGGGTTCAAACACGTGGCGCTGTAAAGCAAGGCGGAAATCTTTTCCGTCAGTGTTCCATCAACGCTCACAAATGAAAAGCGATAATCCCGCAGTGGGGTTGTCGCTTTTTTTCTTGTTTTCAAACGGCATTTGTTGACTGCGCCGGCACGTCCCCCTTGGTTTTAGGCAAGATGGCCTGTGAAGCAATAATTGTTCGTATCTATGTGTCAGTTTTTCAAAACTTAACAAAACTTCAACCATGGAAAATTATCTGACACAACTCCAAAGTATGGCATTGGCTTATGCCCCCAAGGTCGCACTGGCCCTGCTCACGCTCATTATAGGATTCTGGATTGCCAACAAAATTTCACAAATCGTCTCCATCGCGCTCCACAAACGCAAAGTAGAAGAAACGGTCATCCCCTTCCTTGTCTCTATTGTTAGTGTCGTCCTCAAAGTGATGGTACTGATCAGTGTAGCCGGGATGTTTGGCATCGAGACCACTTCATTTATCGCACTCGTGGGTGCTGCGGGTCTTGCATTGGGACTGGCTTTGCAGGGAAGCCTGAACCATTTTGCCAGCGGGGTGCTGTTGCTGGTATTCCGCCCTTACAAAGTAGGCGACCTTATTTCCGCAGCGGGATATACGGGAGATGTAGAATCTATTCAGATATTCAATACCGTATTGAAAACCTTAGACAACAAGCGGATTTTCATCCCGAATGGTTCGGTGACCTCGGGCCCCATCATCAACATATCGGGTCAGGGCATCATTCGTGTTGATTTGGTTTTCGCCGTAAGCGGCGATGAAAACATTGACCGCGTGCGTTCCTCCATACAAAAGGCCGCAGACGCCTGCCCACACATCCTCAAAACCCCGTCGGTGGATATCTTGATCAACGGTCACGACATCGGCATTACCAAGTTCGATGTCCGCCCCTGGTGCAACTCGGCACATTACTGGGATGTGTACTATTTCATGCAGGAAAACGTAAAAAAACAATTCGTAACGGATGGTATCCGTGGCCCCAAACCTGCTATGGACGTGGCGGTTACGAATCAGGCTTAAGCTTAAGGGTGGAATACTGAACTCAGGTCAATTTTTTGGTCATTGTTACCGTTGTTGGCAGGGCGCCGACAATGGTTGGAATTTGCTGTCTTTTTCCGCTCGCATCTGTAGCAGACACTCTGAATCGCCCAAACCCACCCCTCCCACAGCGGAAGTTTTTATTTTCACCCCAAAAAAAGACGCTCTTTCTTATGTGCCTCCGGATCAAACTATCCATCGCCTGCATTTTATTCACCCCCATTCTTTCCGCTCAAAACACCTACATCGCCACTTCCCCAAACGAATTGCTGCGTCTCACCGTTGAGACCAAGCCCAGTCTGACCTGGCAACTCAGCCTGCGCAACCAACCGCTTACTTTGCCCGCGCCGCTGTCCATGACCTTCGCCAACATCGGTACACTGGGCGCCAACCCGGAGGTGGTGAAAATTGACCGGGGGACCACCGACCTGATCCGGGAACCCTACGTGCCTCAGAAAAGCGCGACCGTGCGCGACAATTACAGCGAGATGGTGTTCACGTTCAAGGGCGACTGGGGCGTGGCGTTCCGCGTCTACGACGAAGGGGTGGCCTATCGTTTTTTCACCAACTTCAAAGGAAAGGTGACGGTGATCGACGAGACTTATGCTTTCCGCCCCGCCGTCTGCAAAACCATTTTTTTCCCGGAAGAGGACGGTTTTTACTCGCACAACGAGCGCATTGCGAAACAACTCGACCCCGGTGACCTGAACGAAAACCGCCTGGCCAGCCTGCCCACTTTGGTCGAACTGGACAAAGGGATCAAGATCCTGCTCACCGAAACCGACCTTCGGGATTATCCCGGCCTCTGGCTCACAGGCACCTCGGGTAAGAACGGCAACCTGCGCGGTGTCTTTCCCCGCTACCCCAAATTCACTGTCGAACTCACCAACCGCGACGTCCAACCCACCGACCGCGAACCAACGCTCGCACTCACGAACGGCCAGCGCAGCTACCCCTGGCGTCTCTTTCTCGTGGCAATCAACGACGCGGAACTGCTCGTCAACCAGATGCCCTGGCTGCTGGCTGAACCCAGCCGCCTGAAAGACGCTTCCTGGGTACGGCCCGGCAAGGTCGCCTGGGACTGGTGGAACAACCTCAATATATACGGCGTGGATTTCCGCGCGGGCGTCAACACCGCCACCTACAAGTATTTCGTGGATTTTGCCGCCGAAAACGGCCTCGAATACGTGATCCTCGACGAAGGTTGGTGCGAAACCGGCCACCTCGACTGGATCAACCCGGAGCTGAACATGGACGAACTCGCCGCTTATGCCAAATCGAAGGATGTCGGCCTCATCCTTTGGGTCACCTGGACGACGATCGCCAGGGAGTTTGAAAAGGTGCTGCCCAACCTGAAAAAATGGGACATCAAGGGACTGAAAGTGGACTTCATGCAGCGCGACGATCAGGAAGCCGTCAATTTCTACTGGCGGCTGGCCGAAAATTGCGCGGCAAACAAGTTGCTGCTCGACTTCCACGGTGCGCACAAACCGGCAGGACTGCACCGCACCTGGCCGAACGTATTGAGTTTCGAAGGTGTGTACGGCCTGGAGAACGCGAAATGGGATACTCAGAAAAGAATTGACCCCGAACACGACGTCACACTGCCCTTCCTCCGCCAGGTGGCCGGCCCCATGGACTATACCCCCGGCGCCATGCTCAATACCCAGAAGGCCGACTGGGCGCCGTCGTTCAACCGCCCGGCCTCGCTCGGCACGCGTTGCCACGAACTGGCCAAATACGTCGTGTTCGAGAGCCCCCTGCAAATGTTGTCCGACAGCCCGACCAACTACCGCAGGGAACCGGAATGCCTGAATTTTCTTTCCAAGGTGCCGCCGGTTTGGGAAAAGACCGTTGCGCTCGACGGCAAAATCGGCGATTATGTCGCCGTGGCGCGCCAGGCTGCCGACGGCCTCTGGTATATCGGCGCCATGACCGACTGGACGAAGCGCGAGCTGCGGCTAAAAACCGATTTCCTGCCCGCCGGCGACTATGAAATGGAGGTGTACCAGGACGGCGTAAACGCCGACCGTTTCGCGCAGGACTACAAACGAACGGTGATGCGCATCAAAAGCGGCGATGCGGTACGAGCGGCGATGGCGCCGGGAGGCGGGTATGTGGCGGTGTTGCGGAAGTTGTGATATCAGGTTTGCGCGATGCACGAAAGAAAGACCGGTTGGTGAATAGAAAATGCCCGGAGCATGAAACCCGCCCCGGGAAAAATCACTGATTACCAACGATTCACCGGGTGATTCGATGTCACCCGGTGAATATACTGCTACAACCCTTTATTCCTTAAAGGTAAAAACTTAGGCAGGGGCAGCGCCCCGAAAAATTTGTAGAAAGACCGATATTATTTCGTGGAGGGGCAGTGCCCCGGAATATTTTTCGGGGCGCTGCCCCTCCACGGTGGATTTTGTGCATAAATCACTACAAATCTTTCGGGGCGCTGCCCCTGCCTAAGTTTTAACCCTTAAAGAATGTAACATTCAATGAAAGTCTTTCGCTCTTCAGTCCACGTTTTGACGAGCTTTCCTTTGTCGTACTGCTCGAAGCGCAAGGTTTCGACCTTGAATTTCCCCTGATTAGCAGAGCCCAGGTCGTTGTATCCGCATCTTGTTGTCAATTCATACACGATTCTGGTAGAGACAACTTCATAGGACACACCTTGCCGGGTTCCGATTGTTGCGGAGGACGATTGCGCACTACTGGAAAAAGCGGAAAACAATGCGCTGATAAAAGCGGAAAACAAAACGATTTTTTTCATAATAACAGAGATTTTGTCTCCTACACTAACGCTTTCGGAGCATGCGCCCTACTTCTTTTTGAGGCAGTTTCGGGATTGCCTGCCGCACAACAATTGTGATTTTACTTACCTGCTTTATCCGGTTTTCAGCAACCCTGCCGTTCTTTTTTCCGGTTGCTTCGGTTGTCAAGCCGGATTTACCAGCCCAGGATTTTTTCAACTCTCTCTACAGCACGCTCCGCTTCTTTAGCTACTTTTTTGGGTGCGTTCACGACATCCGATCCCGGAGTGGTGACATAATGCCAGGAGCCGTATTCGTTGCTCACGTAAGCCCCGTACCTGCAAGCAATGCGAAGCTTTTGGCGGATGCAGCTGGTCAGTACCGTTTGAAAAGTGGCAGAGGCCGTCGCCATCGAAGCGGTGCCGGAGGAACTGACCGCTGAAATCATGGTGGAAACGCCTGTGGCGATGATGGCCTCCCGAAGGCATTCTTTGCAGGTGGATTCAGCGTAATTGCCGGGCTGTGCTGGCACATCTACCCAGACATAGAGATCAGGATTGACCGTACGGCGGTACACGCCGCTGACTTGCTGGTAATTGGGAAGGTCGCCGATGAATTTTTCATAACGAACGATTTGAGCGTTGGCATCGAACAAGAAGGATGCGAAAAGGACCGTTGCAAAAAGGATCTGTTTCATATTGGAGAGATGAATGAATTTTGATTGCCTACTCTTCGCGGTTTTCAGCATCCCCGCCGTACTCTTTTTCGGATTTTCCGGCGCCTCCGTTTTTTGTTTGACCATTCATGCCCGCCTTTCGGGCGTTTGTAACCGCCTGCCGAAATTTTTTCAAAAAAAATTACCCGGAACGCAAATCGTGCGAACCGGGCAATTGTAAACCACTGATAATTAATGCAGTTGTGACCAGCCCCGGAGGGGCGAAATATTTGTAGCAGATCAGGTTAAAACAGCAAAAAAGCCCCTTTAGGGGCGAAATGTTACCGCCCCTCAAGGGCAATGTCGTTGACTTAAGGAAATTAGCATGCTCTTCGATAATTTTTGAAGGTTTGAAATTTCCCCTTTAATCGTCGGGCGGTTTTGGTTCTGGGGTACATCCTGCCTGGACGAACCAATTCCAAATGCGCTAAAAAAAGTTCTTTGAGTTCATTGAAAATAGAGGAGGGATGTTTGGTAGTGAACAGTTCAATCAAACGTGGTTTAAGCAGGCCGATTGAAACATTTTGGTTAATTGCAACAGGTTTTTTTCTTTGAGCATTGATCTGTTGTACTTCGTGGTCGCACTGACGGAGGATCAAATTATGAAGATTAGCCGCGATAATAGTTGCAAAAAAATCTTGGTAAATGGCCTGGGGTTTGTGGCCTGAAAAGATTTCGATCTGGAATTTGTTTTTTATCTGATCGAACTTGGTTTCATCTCCCCAACGGTAATTATAGACTTCTTTGAAATCAGCATGCGGGTAGCGCTTGGGGCACAAGAGGTTGGTAATAAGAATTTCCGGTTCTTCTTGTCCTATGTCGATGCGCACTAATCTAATGCGAAGGGTTGTTTTAACATTGACATCATATCCTTGTTTTTGAAGAGCACATCGGCTGATGTGGGGAATGGGGAATTCCACTAAGGCTTGCTTTTTGCCGCTGGCAACAAAGCGCTTGACCACCTGATTAAAACCTGTTTTACAACGCATTAAAAACAACCTGTTTTTCTGCATGTGCTTGAATATCAATTCAAAACCTGCAAAATAGCGATCGTATATCAGTAGATCTTTTTCACCGGCACGCTCCAGGAACGCCTCGGCGTATACCTTCTCCCCTGCCCAATAGGGTTGTAGTTGGGCTTGGGTGCAAAACCCATTGAGCACATCTACTTCCAAGCCAGCCCGAGCCATCGGAATGCGTACATGTTGGTTGGTTTGGCTGCCAAATTCTTTTTCTACCTCTTCATCCTTGAATAGGTACAAACTCGTCCCATCAATGCCTTTGAGGTAATACCCCTTCCAGCGCATTAAATCCTTTGGTTGGTCATACACCAAAGAAGTAAAGTGGCGCTGCCAATCCCGAAAAAAACACCATAAAACCCGATACCGAGCCTTACTGAAGGCTCCTTTGGTGCACGCCCGCTGGTCATAGTAACCAAAGTGTTCATTTAATTCAATACTCAAAGAACGTTTGGATTGATTAATCATAAAAAAACACAATTTGTCGAAACTTAGAACACGTTGACGCGTGAAATCCTGTGCTCTGCATAGGTATTTATCAGGGCGAGTCAGCGCGTTTTGCACAAAGGCCTTCATCCCTTCCAAGATGATTTTTACTTTTGTTGTCATGGCGGGTGTGTGAGCGTGTTTGAATTTTTCCAACTCAAACTTACACTTTCCACACTCGCTTTTTTCCTTAAGTCAACGACATTGCCCTAAAGGGGCTTTTAATGCTGTTTTAACCTGATCTGCTACAAATATTTCGCCCCTCCGGGGCTGGTCACAACTTGCGTTAATTACTAAATTTTATTTGTTTCTTGTAAAAACTTAGGCAGGGGCAGCGCCCCGAAAAATTTGTAGCAGAAAGACCGATATTATTTCGTGGAGGGGCAGCGCCCCGTAACATATTCCGGGGCGCTGCCCCTCCACGGTGATTTTGTGCATAAATCACTACAAATCTTTCGGGGCGCTGCCCCTGCCTAAGTTTTTACTGTTTCTTTTTGTTTGTTTAAGATTGTTGGGGGATTTATTTTGATGGACGCATGGCCATTCGTCCATCAAAATACCTACTCGATCAGCACCCACGCCCCCCACTCATACACCCCATACTTCTGCCGCATCATCTGCTGCGCTTTGGCGAATGCTTCGTGTATCGTCTCTCCACCCAGCCAGTTCCTGTAAAAAGCGTCCATGAACTCTACCGTCTGCGCGTCGGGCACTTTCCACAGGCTGACGATGAGGTAGTCCACCCCGGCCATTTTGAAGGCGCGTTGCAGGCCATACACGCCTTCCGAGCCTTTGATGTCGCCCAGGCCGGTCTCGCAGGCGGATAAAACGGCGAGTTTGGTGTTGGAAAGATTGAGGTGACTGATCTCGTAAGCCGTACAAATGCCGTCTTCGAGGTTGGCGTAGGGACGCCCCGTCTGCCAGGCATGGTCGGCGCCGGCCATGATGAGGCCGGAGCGGAACAGCGGGTTTTCGTTCCAGCGGAACACGTTTTCGTCGCCGAAGCGCTGCTCCCTGCGTTTTTCCGGGTCGTCGAAGAAAAAGCCGTGTGTGGCGATGTGCAGGATGTCGGGGCTTTTGACGGTGTCGCGGCCGAGGGCTTTGAGGCTTTCCTCGGTGGCCGCCAGGCCGGTAAAGGTTTTGACATTCAGGCCGTTGCGCTGCATTTGCCGTTGCAGGCTGTCCACTTCGGCGCGGGTGCCTTCGAGGTAATTCCAGGCTTTGGCGGTATCGCGCTGCGCATCGGCGGTGTATTCGAGGGTGCTGCGCGAAGCGGGCGTCTCGCTTCCTCTCGATGCCAGCGCCGCGCTGCTCAATGCTGTGCTGTCGGTGTTGTACTGGATGCCGCCGAACAGGGCGGCGGTGTATCCTGCCGGTACAGGTTCGGGTGTTTTGACCACCAGATTCCGTGTGCTGCTCATTTGGCGCAGGGTGTAACGATCTGCCAGGACGTGGGTGGAATCCACCGGTATGGCGGCGAGGTTGACGCGGTGCAGCAGGCCGGAAGGGGAGAAATAAATGGTTTTAACACCTTGCAGGAGACTGTCCAATGGTTTCCAGATGAGGTTATAGAGTTCGGTACCGTAGGCGGGGATTTCGTCGAGCACGATGCCGCTGCGGGCAGCAGCGTAGAGGTTGCCGACGGATTGGGCGCTGCTTTGGGTTTTGGAGAGGAGGGTGTTGAGCTGTTTTTGTTCGAAGAGGGGGATGAAGTGGGGGGCGGTGTCGGAGGGCAAGAGAACGAGGGCAGCATACATGGTGCTGTCCGTCGGCTTCGGATTGACGAATTCATAATGGACGAACTCGATGGTGGCCTCTTCCGGGCGGAGTGCAGCCTGCACTTCCTGCCATTCGACCTGCCGCGATGCTTCGCCGAAGCTGGCGACGGTGCGGGTGAGTTCTTTTTCGAGGTTGTTGGCTTTTTCTTCGAGATTGACAACGTTTGCGCTGTCGCGCTCGGCAAAAGGTGCAGCGTTTCCTTTGGCCAGACGATGGTGATACGATTTGAAGAGATGGTATTTTTCTACGATTGCCGGATTGCTCTGCGACAGTTTGGCGATCTGCGAAACAGCGTTTAACAAAAAACCTTTGTGAAAAAGAGTAAAGTTGTAACCAAGGGTATATCCTTCCTCCTTCATTTGCGCGAAAGAGAACAATTGATTTCCTCCATCAGCAAATATTCGGATGTATGCGGTCAATTCCTTTTCAGAAAGATGCCGTGCGGCATTCAGGAGCAGCAATTCATCTAATTTCAAGGCATTAAATAAAAAATGTCTGGCGAGGTTAAATTTTTTTACAGTCCAATAAAATTTCGCCAGACTGTGCTGATTCCATGCATATTCAGGGTGCTTGTCGCCCAATACTTTTTCCCAAATAGCAAGAGATTCGACGAAAAGCTGTTCGGCTTTCTCATAGTTACCCATGTCCAAATACAAATTTGCCAGATTGTTCAGATTCTGTGCATAGATAGGGTGCTCCTTACCAAAAGTCTTTTCATAAACGGAGAGCGCTTCAAGATAAAGCAGTTCGGCTTTTTCATGGTTGCCAATGCGCCAATACAAAATCGCCATATTGTTCAGGCTCTGCGCATAGTCAGGATGCGCTTTACCTAACGTTTTTTTTCGAATGACAAGGATTTCGATGTAGAGCTGCTCAGATTTTTCATGGTTACCCATGCGATCGAACAAGACAGCCAAATTATTCAGGCTTTGTACATAGTCAGGATGTTCCTTGCCTAATATTTTCTCCTGAATGGGAAGGGCTTCGTGATAAAGCTGCTTAGCTTTTTCAAAGTTGCCAATACTATTGTACAAATTCGCCAAATTGTTCAGGCTCGATGCATAACCAGGATTTTCTTTGCCCGGTATTTTCTCCCAAATTGCAATGGTTTCGAGATAAAGCGGCTCGGCTTTTTCATAGTTGCCCATGTCAAAATACATAAGCGCCAAATTATTCAGGCTCCAGGCGTAGTCAGGGTGATTTTTGCCCAATATATTCTTCCGGATGGCAATGGTTTCGAGATAAAATAGTTCAGCTTTTTCATATGCACCCATTTTTGTATACAAAACCGCCAGATTGTTTTGGGTCCGTGCATGGTCAGGGTTATTTTTACCCAATATTTTCTCCTTAATGGCAAGGGCTTCAACATAAAGCAGCTCGGCTTTTTCATAATTTCCCTTATGATCGTATAAATTCGCCAAATTACTCAAACTCCAGGCATAGTCAGGATGCTCTTTGCCTAGTATTTTCTCCTGAATGGCAATAGTTTCGAGATAAAGCGGCTCGGCTTTTTCATAATTAACCATGTCTGAATATAAACCCGCAAGATTATACAAGCTCCGTGCATAATCAGGATGATTTTCCCCCAATATTTTCTTCCGAATGGCTAAAGCCTCTAGATAAAGCGGCTCGGCTTTTTCATAGTTGCCCATGCTCTTGTATAAAATCGCCAGATTGTTCAAGCTCGCTGCATGATCAGGATGTTCATTGCCCAATATTTTCTTCTGAATGGCAATGGTTTCGAGATAAAGCGGCTCGGCTTTTTCATAGTTACCCAAGCTTCTATACAAAGCTGCTAAATTGTTTAGGTTTGCTGTATAGTCAGAGTGTTCTTTGCCCAATATTTTTTCCCGAACGGCTTTGGCTTCTAAGTACCATTTTTCCACTTCAGAAAAATCTCCTTTAAAATGAAGCACTCTTCCATGATTAAAGCACGCACTACCATAGGCTGCCGATTCTTTGCCAAATCTTTCCAATGCAATTTTTTCAGCAACAACATTGACTTCCAATGCTTTGTCGAAATCTTTTTTACCCGTAAGGGCGCGGGAAATCTGTATCAAACTATCCACCTCCCTCACCACCGCCGCCGAATCCGCCACCTGCGCTTCCACCCGATCCCCCCAAAAAAGAACAAAAAAAACGGATAAGCAAAAGACAATTGTTTTCATGTTGAATGCCATTTGTGATGAATTGATGTGTTGTATTTCTGATGTTTGATTCATTGACAAGGGACGTTGGGTAAAGTGGGTAACGGCCATAAATAAGTTCTTCATTTTCCTCTCCGCCGTGTCATTCCGACGCAGGAGGAATCTGCTGAAGCGATTGAATATCAGATGCTCCTGGGCAGATTCTTCGCTGCGCTCAGAATGACACGCGAGACAGGGAAAATAGGGTGCTTGTTTTTTAGCCATTCCTGAGATAAAGATTTGATTTCGATAGTTCCTCAGTCAAAGGTTTGATAATCAATTGTCCAACAGTCCAACGTCCAGCAGTCCAACGTCCAATGTCCAGCAGTCCAATGTCCAACAGTCCAACGTCCAGCAGTCCAATGTCCGCCCCTCACTCCCTTACCTCAATCACCACCGTCTCCACCCCCGCCTCGTTTCCTTTATACGCCTCCAGCGGCCCGCGCTGATCGCCCTCCCACAGGAAAGTATCGGAAAACAGGTTTTCAAAAAACGTGCGGCCTTGTGTGGAGCGCCCGCGCGATGCGATGGCGGGCCGCAGGTCAATGGACACCGGTGTGGCGATGAGTTTGAGCACTTCGCGGCCGGGCGTGTCGAATTTGACCCGGTGTTCGCGGCTTTCGTTGGGAGCGAGCGCGTATTCGTTGGGGCTCCTGCCTTCGGGCGGCAGCAGCACGGTCACTTTGTTGGCGCCGTCTATGTCGAGAATGGTGTAATACACGGTTTTGGGGCTGCGGTTGGCCACGCGCAGCCGGGCGACGTCTTTATTCCGGCGAAGTGTGAGGCCGGCGGCTACGGGCGTCGAGGCGGTCGCTTCGGCACGGGCGTCGAAGTCCATGCGGTAGGGCGTGCCGTCGAATTCCAGGTCGCGCAGGAACTCGGCCTGCATGTAATTGCCGATGGCGTCCTGCAGGGCTTTCAGAGCGGTTTCAGGAGGAGCAGCGGCGTAATCCGTTTTCCATACCAGTGTACTGTCGGCGGAAAACAGCAGCAGGTGTTTGTCTTTGTCCGAGGTTATGGTCAATTCGGGATTTTCATCGCCCCACCGCACCGAAGGCATGGAGGCGAGCCGTTCGCGGACAGCTTTTTCCTGTACCGGGTCGCTGATGGCGAGTCGTATGCTGATGTTGTAGCCGTTGAAACGGCGCAGGGTGATGAAAGTCCAGGCTGGCGTCAGTTGCTCGGCAGTCAGGGGCCGGTCGAGCGCCACGCGGCATTCGATCAGGCCCGCGCCTTCGTCCATGACGTAGCCTTTCGCCAGTGGCCGGAGGGTGGCGGTATCGCGGGTCTCCGGGGGATACAACGCGACTTCGGTGCCGGGTTGCAGGCCGTGCATGAGGCCGCCGCGAAGGCGGATCTCCCGGCCGTTGGCGCTGGATATGTAGGTGTTGAAATAGAGCGGAGGCGGCGCTACTTTTTCACCGAACACGCGCATGTCGAGCGCTCCTTCGGCCTGAGGCGTTTGTTTGTTGATTTTGGCAGTGATCAAAAGGGCGATTTGTTCGAAGAGGCCCCTATAAGTGCTTTCCGGCCTGACGCGCGTCATAGCTTTGCAAAAAGCCCAGGTGAGCAGGGCGCATTTTTCGCCGTTTTCCCAGGTGATTTCGAGGCTCTTTTGCTGGGGCGCACTGGAGAAAAAAGCGACCATTGGCGCGGGTGCGGCATCCCCGGACGCCGTAGTGTTTTTTAACAAACTATGGGTTTCAGCAGCAGCGCCGGGGGGGGCGTCTTCGCTTCCGCGCACACCCGTGCCTGCATGGCAGGCATCGAGCAATACCAATACCTGGCCTGAAGCCCCGGCTTTTTCGCGCAGGCGGGCTGTCCATTCGCTCAGTTCGTCGTCGCGGATGAGGTTCCTGGTCTGACCGGCCGCCACTGGTTTTTCGCTGTCGTAAGGAGCAATGGCTTCGTCGGCCTGGTCAATCTCGTCGCCGTTGTCGTCGGGCACCTGGCAGCCATGACCGTAAAAATGAAAAACCGCGATGTCGCCGGGGGCAGATTGTTGGATCAGGTGATTTTGAAAAGCCTTGATAATACCTGCCCGCGTGGCGGCGGCATCGGTCAGGACGAGGATGTCATTGTCCTGGAAGCCTTGCTGGAGCAGGGTGGAGCGCATCATTTGAACGCCGGAGGCAGCGTTCAGGACGGACCAGCCGGAGGCGGGCGGATAATTGCCAGCACCGGCGAGCAGGGCGCGTTTGCGGGGTTGGGCCTGTGCGAAAAATGCACCGAACAGGAGCGCGAAGGCGATGGCGCGGGATAAAAAGATTGATTTCATAAAGGTTTTATTTTCAGGTTTTTATTCAATTTTTTCTAACAAGCCGATCGCGTTGGAGCGGTAACCGTGCGCCGGGTCCTGTTCGATGTTTTTCAGCAGGTTTTTGCCTTTTGCCGGGTCGCGCATCAGCCAACTCAGGGCGTACAGCCATTCGGCGTCTTCCCGGTAGAGGGCATTGTTTTTTTTCAAAACGGCATCGAGCAAAGCGCCGGCCTGGGCAGGTTTTTTATCCCGGAGCAGGCGGATGGCATTGTTCAGTTGGCGTTCGATCACAGGGTCTTTTTCATCGGCGCCCATCGTGGTGTAATCAATTTCGCTCATTTGCTGCACGGCCTCCGCGCAGGCGATGAGCACGGCATTGTCTTTCGTAAGCGTTTCGGCGGGTGAAGCAGGTCGCGCTGTGCCGGGTGGTGGCGAGTCGGGTGTCGGGGGCATTTCCACCACTGCGGAAGTATCGGGCACAACGGGAGCAGGCCCGGCAATATCCGGCTTAACCGGTTTAGGTGTTTGCAACCAAAAATAAACGGCTGCAGCCACCAACACCAAAGATGCCGCCGCTGCCAGCAGGCGGCGGCTAACCGTAAAAGATGCGCCCCCTTCCGAAGGCCGCACCATATTTTTTTTTACCGTTTGCCGCAGGCGCAGGGCGCCGAGCCGGGCGATCATGTCGCGGTGTCGGGCTACGGCTTCTTGCAACGCGGTATCCGAGGCCAGTGCCGATTCGAATTCCTGCAAGGTGGCTCCTTCCAGTTCGCCATTGATGAAGGCCTCTATGTTATCGTAAATCGAATGCATAACCGGTTGAAGTTTTTAGTGTTTCACGCTGCGTTGTTGCGCCAGTTCGACCAACTTTTTCATGCACATTGCCCGGTGGTTTTTCAACGCGTCCACGGTACTGTATTGAGTCAGTTGTCGGGCGATCGCGTCTTTGTCCTTGATTTCTTCGAGGTATCTGAGGCGGATGAGGTTGCGGCAGTTGTCGCTGATTTTTTGCAGCAGCGTTTCGAGCAATTCGGTTTGTTCGAGGCTGCTGAGGTGAATTTCGTCATCTTCGGCCAGTTCGTGCGCGGGGGTGAGTTCTCCGGTGGCATTCCGGTCGGCATTCCGGCGGAAATTGCGGACTTTGTTTTTGGCGATCTCTATGGCAAAAGTGGCCGGGTCGTAACCCTGAAATGCGTACTGCCCCGCCCTGATCTTTTCGATCATGAGAGTGATGCAGTCGCACATCAGTTCCTCGATGTCGTCGTCCACGAGCTGGTACAGTCTTCCGGTTTTGTACACCGAACCGGCGATTTTGGCCGAAAGGCAGCGGATGGCGCCGGGAGCTTCCCGTTCGAGTCCGTCGAACAGGCTTTTAGGGTCGGGATACGCATGGCAGTGTTTGTTGCCGCCGCGATTCAGAAAAATGTCTAAGATGCGAGCCATGGTCTCATTTGAAATCTTAGTG
Source organism: Saprospiraceae bacterium (assembly GCA_019187225.1). GTDB lineage: Bacteria > Bacteroidota > Bacteroidia > Chitinophagales > Saprospiraceae > M3007. Next base: position 51,379 of record JABAQQ010000039.1, on the reverse strand, counting down.
CAATTTTACTGTGAAGGCGGAATTATTTTGTTTTTTATTTTGTGATGGCAGTTTCATGTCCCCGGCAACAACCGGGCATTTTGAGTGTGTTCAACTATTTATGCCTGCTCAAATGAAAAAGTAACCGGCTAATATCGGAAATCAAAAAAATTGCTTCGCAACGAAATAAACACCCCCTTCTTTTGCTACTTTTTGTCATGGTGTAACCTCCAGTCCGATCTACGTGAAATAAACGCCCCCTACCTTTGCCACCCGTATGACCCACCAAGTCGTTTTCAACCTCTACCCGTTCAACGAATCGCTGTATTTGCCCTCCGCCAACATCGTCCGGGTGGACGCGGGCGGCCAACTGACCCATTTCGTGCAACGCGCGTCGGCGGTGACCATACCTTCCTATCACATCGAAATGACGCCGGCGCTCACGCGCTTGCTGGGGCTAGTGGATGCGCTGACACCCAAATCACTGGAAGCGAAATTCAAACCCGCCAAAGCGAAAAATGCTTTGCCGCTGGCGCAATTGCTGACCGGCAATGACACGCGGCAAGTAGTGGAAAAATTCATTTTCAATCAATTAGACGTTTTTTTCTCCGAACTCGTCCGCCACCACCTGCCGCTCACCCTCGACGCCGAACGCCGGACGCTGGCCAAAGATGTGCAAATCGCGTTTAGCCGTGAACCGCTCGTGCCGCACCTGTTTTTCAAAAAAACGGCAACGGGTATCGAATACCGCCTCCGCCTCGGCACGGAAAACGAACAATGGGACCTCAGCAAGTGCAACGTCGTGCCGCTCACCAATACTGACCCTGCCTGGCTGCTGGTAGATTTCGCGCTCTTTCGCGTGCCGGGCATCAACGGCAATATGGTGAAGCCGTTCCGGCAAAAAGACGTGGTGCAAATCCCGCCCGACAAGGAACGCGTCTATTTCCGTCAATTCATCGCCAAAAGCATCCGACGCAGCCGCGTGGAAGCGGAGGGTTTCCGCGTGGAAAAAACGGATGCGCTGCGCGCGACGCGCCTCGAACCTGTTGAAAATGTGTTGGAAAACCGCTGGTTGCTCCGGCCGGTATTCGAATACGACGGCGTGGAGTTTCCTTTCGGCGACCGGCGTGACCGCATTACTTCGCTCGATATTCCGGAGGATGAACAAGGCGAGATCGCTGTCCGGCTTGTCATCCGCAACGGAGCAGCCGAAGGCGAGCGCCTGCTTTTTCTGGAACAGACGGGGCTCCAGGCGGCAGGCAATGCCTTCGTGCCGGGAGACGGTGATGGCAGCGGTCTTGAAGCCATATTGCATTGGCTGACCCGACACCGTCCGGCACTCGAAGCGGCGGGATTCGCGGTTGTCGCCCCCGAAGTGGACGGCAAGGTGCTCGCCCTGGCCGCGCACGACATCAGCGTTCGCTCCGAAGCAGCGGGCGATTGGTTCGACGTGCAGGGCAAGGTGACGATCGGCGATTTCACCTTCCCGTTCCAAAAATTTTTGCCCCACCTGCGCCGCCGCGACCGGTATTTCCCGCTTCCCGACGGCGCGTTTTTTCTCATCCCTGACGAGTGGTTTGCCCGTTATGCCGATCTCGCCGGGGCCGTTCAGGAGCAGGGCGAACACCTGCGTTTGCCCAAGGCGCTCTACACCGTGTTGCAGGAAAGCCTGCCCGGAGCAGCGCTCGACAAACTCCCCGTTATCGAACCGGAAAGTATTGACTATCAAGCCTCCGAAAGCCTGAAGGCCACCCTCCGGCCTTACCAGTTGACCGGCGTGAAATGGCTCATCGGCCATTACCGGCACGGTTTCGGCGCCTGCCTTGCTGATGATATGGGACTGGGGAAAACCCTGCAAACAATTGCGGTACTGTTGTACGCCAAAGAGAGCGAAGCCAATCAATCCGCAATCCGCAATCCGCAATCCGCAATCTCAAATCCGCAATCCGAAATGGGCAGCGGGCTTCAACTCGACCTCTTTCAATCCCGCCAGCGGGAACTCCGCCCCCTTCAGGCGCTCGTCATTTTACCCGCTTCGCTCGTCTTCAACTGGCAGCGCGAATTGGCCGGATTCGCTCCCTCGTTGTTCGTATACGCCCACACGGGCCCCAAACGGCTCAAAGACGCGCGCGCCCTGGCCAGCCACGACGTGGTGCTCACCACCTATCATACGGCCCGCCAGGATCTGGCTTTGCTGGAAAAAATAGCGTGGCAATTCATTGTGCTCGACGAAAGCCAGCAGATCAAAAACAGGGAGTCCGAAGTATCCAAAGTGGTGCGCAGCCTGCAGGGGCGGCACAAAATTTCGCTGTCGGGCACACCCATCGAGAACTCGCTGGCCGACTTGTGGACGCAAATGGAATTCATCAATCCCGATACGCTGGGCAGTTACGCCTCCTTTCGCGAACAATTCCAGGCGCCCATCGAGAAACAAAACGACGCGCAGGCAAAAGCCCGACTCTTCAGCCGGGTGCAGCCGTTTTTCCTGCGCCGTACGAAGGAAGAGGTGGCGCCCGATCTGCCCGAATTGACGCAACAGATATTTTTCTGCGAAATGCCCGACGCACAGCGAAAACGCTACGAACAGGTGAAATCCGCCGTGCGCAATGAAATCCTCTCTTTGTTCGACGACCCCAAAACGCGCCTGATGGCCCTGCAGGCGCTCACCCGCTTGCGGCAATTGGCCAACCACCCTGCGCTGGCCGACCCAGCCTATTCGGGCGCCAGCGGCAAAACGGACGACGTGTTGGCGCAATGGGACGTGGTTCGCAGAGCAGGACACAAAGTATTGTTTTTCAGTTCGTTCGAGCAGCACTTGCAGATTTTCAAAAAATACATCGAGGCTGCACGGCAGCCTTACGCCTGGCTCACGGGCGCTGTGGCGCCGTTAGATCGCGCCCGTGCCGTAGAGCAGTTTCAGCGTGACGCATCGGTGCAGGCTTTCCTGATGACGCTTGGCGCCGGTGGGGTAGGGCTCAACCTCACCGCTGCGGATTATGTTTTTCTACTCGATCCCTGGTGGAACCCCGCCAAAGAAGACCAGGCCATCGCCCGCGCGCACCGCATTGGCCGGACCCACCCGGTGACGGCCATCCGGTTCATTACCCGCGATACCATCGAAGAAAAAATCCTCCTGTTGCAGGAAAAAAAGCGACAACTCGGTCAGGAACTTTTTGTCGCCGGCGCTGAATTTCCGGCATTGGACAAAGCGGATGTAGAGATGTTGTTGGGATAAGTCGTAGTTTTCCCCCATGAAAAAACGGTTCCTGGAAAATACTTTCCTGGTAGCGGTTCTCCTGCTGCCGGCCGCTTTTTTCGCCCAAAACTCCATAGCCGATTCCCTTGCCCGCTTGCTGGAAAAAGCCCCGGCAGATACGCACCGCGTCACCTTGCTGACGGATTACGCATGGGAGATCAACGAGTCGCATACGGATAAGGCCGATTCTCTGCTGCATATAGCCCTTGCCCTGGCGCAACAACTCAATTTTCCCAAAGGCGAAGCCGTCGCCTGGAACGGTCTCGGCGTGGTGGAAGAAATCCGGGGTAACCTCGAACAAGCGAAAATTTATTACCAGAAAGCCCTTGCCATCCGCCGCCGCTTGGGCGACCTGCGCGAAGTCGGCGCCACGCTGAACAATCTCGGCATTTTGTACGATTATCAGGGGCGTTTCGATTCTGCCCTGGCAGTCTACCGCGAAAATCTCAGGATACAACGACAGTTGGGCGACACTGTAAAAGTTGCCCGCGCGCATTTCAACATGGCCGCTGCACAGCAGGAAATGGGCTTGTACCCGGAAGCGCAGAACGACCTGCTTAGCGCCCGCGCCGTTTTTGAAACCCTCGAGGATCGCGAAGGTGTCGCTAAGGTACAAGCGCAACTGGGACACCTGTGGTTTGAAATGGAGCGTTATGATTCTGCACTCGTTTGGTACGAACGCGCCCTCCGGCTCCGCAAGCAATTAGACGACCCCGGCCGGTACGCCGAAGCCATCCTGGATTATGCCAACGCGCTCGATGAGTTGGATTCGCCAAGGATTGCGCTCGTTTATTACCAACAAGCGCTCGATATCAGCAAACGATTGGACGATCTGCCCGGCCAGGCCCAGGTTTATATCAACATGGGCGATGCCTATAAGCATACCGGCGAGTACCCGGTAGCGCTCCGCTATTTGCAAATGGCAGAAGAAATCTGCCTTTCATTGAACGATGTGCAGGGGTTGATGGAAGTGTACAACATCATCGGCGACGTGCATGGGCGCGCAGGCAGGCTCAACCTGGCGCTCGAATACACGCAGAAATACTACCAGATCGCACAGGAAGCGGGAGATGAAAAATACATTCAGGGCGCTTACAAGGACTTCGCAGAGGTATATGCAGCCATGGGTGATTTTGACGAAGCCTATCAATGGAGGGTGAAATACGACGAACTCAGATACAAACGGATGAATCTGCGGCTTGGCGTCGCATTCGCCCGGAAAGAAGAGTTGTTTAAAGACCAGAAAAAAGAGGAGGAGATAGAAAGACAAAAACAGGAACTGCGCATCCGCGACGCCGAACTGGCCACTGCCCGCACGCGGCAATACGCCCTGCTGGGCGGTGCCTTTGCCCTCTCTCTCTTGGCGGCATTGCTCTTCAACCGCAACCGCATCCGCGCGCGCGCCAACCGCGAACTGGCCGCCAAAAACGACGCCATACAGCGCGAACGCGAGCGCGCCGACCGTTTGCTCAAAAATATCCTGCCCGAAAAAACAGCCGAGGAACTCAAATTGCACAATACCGTGCAACCCGTCCGCTATGAATCCGTCACGGTCATGTTCACCGATTTTAAAGGATTTACCATGATCGCCGAACGGGTGTCGCCCGAAGAACTCATCCAGGAATTAGACAATTGCTTCCGGCTGTTCGACACCATTGTTGAGAAACATGGCCTTGAAAAGATCAAAACCATCGGCGACTCCTACATGTGTGCGGGTGGTCTGCCCACTCCCAATGAAACACACCCGGCTGATGTTGTGAACGCTGCGCTCGAAATGCTCCACGAACTCGGCGCACTCATGCAACAAAACGCCGCCGCCGGAAAGCCCGTCTTCGAAATGCGTATCGGTATCCACACTGGCCCCGTAGTAGCCGGCGTTGTGGGTAGCCACAAATTCGCCTACGACATCTGGGGCGATACCGTGAACACGGCGGCACGGCTCGAACAAAGCGGAGAAACGGGAAAGATCAATATTTCCGAAACCACTTATCAGCGCGTCCGCCATCTGTTCGATTGTACCTTCCGGGGAAAATTAGCCGCCAAAAACAAGGGAGAAATTGAGATGTATTTTGTAGACGGTGGACGGTAGACGGTGGACGGTGGACGGTGGACGGTAGACGGTAGACGGTGGACGGTAGACGGTAGACGGTAGACGGTAGACGGTGGAAAGCAGGGTCTTCCTGTAAAAGGCTAACAGGAGCAAAACCAATTGGTTATAAGGGTTTTTGCGCCTCATTTTACCCCGTTTTTGAGGGTTTTCCTGCAAAAAAGCGACTTTTTGTTTTTCTGTAGTTTTGCTGTTAACGAATGATGTGTTGCTACAACCTCATAATTTGAGAGTGCTCACCTATATGTGGCACACCTCAGTCCGCACATTGATAATCAATCATTTCACTTAGGCGTGCCACACTTAGATGTGGTGTCGAAAATCCAAATTTTATTTGAAATAGTCCTTTACGGGGAAACCTGCTTTCCATCGTCTACCGTCTACCGTCTACCGTCTACCGTCTACCGTCCACCGTCCGCCGTCTACCGTCTACCGTCTACCGTCCATCGTCTACCGTCCACCATCCACCGTCTACCGTCTACCGTCTACCGTCCACCGTCTACCGTCCACCGTCCACCGTCCACCATCCACCGTCTACCGTCCACCATCTACCGTCCACCATCTACCGTCTACCGTCCACCGTCCACCGTCCACCGTCAATACTGGTACACTGCCTCGCCGAAATCATAGTCCAACAGGGCGTCGTCGAGTAGCGGCTCGGCGCCGGGGCGATACCCTTCCTTCAGGTCGTACCCCCAGAATTTGCCCAGGGTGTTCCAGTATTTTGCCGTCGTGCCGCCGCGTGTCTCGGAGATAAGATCGTAAAACGGCTTTTCAGTCTGGCGTTCGATCATTTTAATCAGCACCTTGCCTTCCGTTTTAGAGAGGTTTTTCATTTGCTCTTTAAAATCCTCCTTTAACTCCTTGTGTTCCTTGCGGATATAACGCCGCTTTTTGCCTTTGCCCATATCCTTCGTTTCGTCCTGGATATTCTGATAGAGTTCTATGGCCTGCAATGCGTAGGGGTACACTTTGCGGCAGGCGCGCACATAGCGGTAGTAGAGCCGCTGCTCGTCCAGATTTTTAAAATTGCGTTTGGAGGTCACGCGCACTGTCCAGAGCGACATGACGAAGGTGGTATCGCCGTTTTCCACTTCCATTCGCGCCCAGGCGCCGCCTTTTGCCAGTGTATCCAATGGTGTTGAACGCACGGAGGTTTGTGCGGCCAGCGGGGCAGACAAGAAAAGTATGGAGAGGAGGGTTAGTCCGATCTTATTCATTTTCAGCGTATTCAAAGTTTTTGTGCATCGGGGCGCACTGTGGATGTCAGAAAAACGAAAGGAAAAAATTTATGTTTTCCCAGACGTCTGTTCAGACGATTTACTGCCCCAAATGTAACGGAAAAACAGACGTGAAACGCTGCGTATGCCGCAGGTTAAAAAATGATGATTTCAAACAATACTTCGGCTTTTTATGCAATTTAGACCCGATACATTACGGTATGTGGGGGAACTTCCCGAAAGTTGCAGCGGCAAATCCTCCAACCTCTCATGTACGCCGTCATACTCGGTTTTATTACCGCCTTCACGCTCACGTTTTCCATCATTCCGGTCATCATCCGGGTGGCGCGTGAAAGGCGCATTTACGACCGCCCCAACGAACGCAGCTCGCATGACGAACCGACGCCTTCGCTGGGAGGGATCGGAATATTTGCCGGCACCATTTGTGCCGTCGTGCTCTGGACGCCGCTCGATGCTTTTGGCGTATTGCAATACATCCTCGCCGCTTTCGTCCTGATCTTCCTCATCGGTGCAATGGACGATTTGCTTCCTTTGTCGCCGACCAAAAAATTCTCCGCTCAGCTGCTCGTCGCCATTATCCTCGCTTACAAATCGGATGTGCGCATCACCAGCCTCTACGGCGTTTTGGGCGTGTACGACCTGCCGGAGTTGACGGGTTTTGTGCTTTCCGTACTCGTCATCGTTGCGATCATCAACGCCTTCAACCTGATTGACGGCATCAACGGCCTGGCAGGTTCCATCGGCTTGCTGGCCTGCGTCAGTTGGGGGGCATGGTTTCTGGCGATCCATTCGCCTGCATTGGCGGTAGTGGCTTTTTCGCTGGCGGGCGCCATCACAGCGTTTCTGAAATACAATTTTACGCCTGCCCGGATATTCATGGGCGACACCGGCTCGCTGCTGATAGGGACCGTATGTTCTATCCTTGCCATCAATTTTATCGAGATGAACCACCTCGTTTCGATAAAACCGGCTTATACTTTCAACGCCGCACCGGCTATTGCGGTCGGTATCCTGATCTTGCCCTTGTACGACACCCTACGGGTGTTCGTCCAGCGGATCATTCACGGGCGTTCGCCCTTTTCCCCCGATAAGACGCACATACATCACCTGATGCTCGACCTGGGATTAAGCCATGTGAAAGCGACGGCTATTCTGTTGTGCGTCAATATCGTGTTTATTGTAGTTGCCATAGCGTTCGATCAACTTGGTACTTCCGTTTTATTGATGCTGGAGATCGCGCTGATGTTCATATTCACATCTATCCTCCAGCGGCTTTCCCGAAAACATATGCAGAACAGCGCTTCCAAAGGTTAAATTTTTCTCAAATTCGACCGGTGAAGCGCGGCTGTCAGCAATGATCCCCGATTGCCGTTCATCTTTGTCGTGCCGAAAACAACATCCATTCCGCCATGCAAAAACACATTGTACTTTACCCGCTCCTGTTCGCTGCTATTCACATGAAAGCACAACTTCCCTCTGTACAGGAAGTGTACCAGGTCTTTCAGGCAAAATGCATTTCATGCCACGACCACGCCTCGCCCGAAGGTGGTCTCGACCTCGAAGGTTCGGGAGCGACAGCCTATCTCAGGGCGGTCAACGTGGCCCAAAATTTGACGAACGTCAATCCTTCCAACGCATCTGCGCTTGGTAATGGGCTTAAGCGCGTCTATCCGGGTCGTCCCGACCGCAGTTTTTTATTCCGGAAAATCAACGGCGGATTCGAGCCGACCATCGCTGCCTTGCACCAGGATGAAGGCGCAGCCATGCCCAACTATCCGGGAACACCGTTGACGGACGCGGAAAAAGAGATCGTCCGGCAATGGATACTGTACGGCGCTAAAACAGCCGGTGTTCAATTCAACAAACCGGTGGTGGAAGCCTTTTACAACACCGGGGGGGAAAAATCATTCCCCGACGGCCCCCCGCCCGCACCGGCGCCCGGGGAAGGCTTTCAGATCAAAATGGGGCCGTTCTATCTCGCTCCCGGCACAGAAGTCGAGTACTATCAGAAGTATGAACTCGAACTGCCGGCCGATGTGGAGGTAAACCGCCTCGCCCTCCAGATGTCGGGCTATTCGCACCATTTTATCGTTTATAATTTTACGGGAAATGGCGATGATGCCATCCCCCATGGCCTGCGGCTCGATGCCAACCACTTCGATATCAATCTCGTGGCCGCCGTGCAGGAACAAACCGATTTGAAACTCCCGGAAACGACGGCTTTCAAATGGGGTAAGGACATTGTGCTCGACCTCAATTCGCACTATATCAACTATTCCGCAGCATTTCCCTATCAGTGCGAAGCATACCTCAACGTATACACCCAGCCCAGCGGAACGGCAGAACAGGAAATGTTCGCCGCGCTGCTCGTCAATCCGTTCATACCCATACCCAACAACGGCAACGTCATCACGCATACGAAGCCTGAATTTCAGTTTGGCGCCGACAGCATTTACGTTTGGGGGCTCATGGGGCATACGCACAAATACGGCCGAAGCTACAAAGTATGGAAACGCCTGCCCAACGGCCAGAAAGGCGAAATGATCTACAACGCCTCCTGCCCGTTCGGCATACCCGGCTGCTCTTCCCAGTATTTCGACTACCGGCACATCCCGTTGCGCTACTGGGAACCGCTGTTGCCCATCAAGTGGGGCGACGGCATCATCCACGAAGCGAGCTGGGTCAATGAAGGGCCTGTGGCGGTCAATTTTGGTCCCACATCGGACGACGAAATGATGGTGCTCATCGCTTTTTACACGCTCGATCCCGTGACGGTCGGAGCCGCTGAGCCAGAAAGTGAAGTTGCTGAAAAGCAGATACTGGTCGTGCCCAATCCCGCCTACGGCAGTGCTGCATTCTATTTGCCCGGGGTGTCGGAGGTGCGGCAATTCCGCTTGTTCGACCTGGCAGGACGGGAGGTCTTACGCCGGGATGGTATTGCCGGCAATTCTTTCGAGATCGGACTCGGTGATCTCTCGCCCGGCATTTACCTGTTCCATGCCGATGGCCGGACCGGAAAGTTAGTGGTGGAATAAGGACACGTTGGGGGGCGCCGGGCACAGGTCAATTGCCGGTGAGGTATTGCCGGATGTGTTCGGGCTTTGAATTGCGCCTTTCTTCTTCCATCAGTTTTTCAAACAGGGGAGTCAAACGCCGGTCGTTTTTGACTTCCTGTTCAGCTTGCCCGAAAGGGAAACTCCTCAGAATGTTCCGGTCAAAATCTGCCGCTAAGCGTTCGTCTTTCATCATCGCAATAGAGCGAACGGCGGGGTGTCCTTGTCCGGTCAGGCAAATAATTCCCCCCAATATGTCGCTGTTGCTGCGTTCCGGAAGGTTGAGCATCATGTAGGAAATGATCATAGCTCCCTTTTTCGGGTGGGTGGAGATACAAAGCGTCTGGCTGCGCAACGCATCGCTTACATTGATCTCGATGAGACATACCTGCTCGTTGAGGATATCGCGGTGGTATTGCGTGGTGTAACACGTGGCGCGGTAGTAATCGTTGATGTGCATCACGCATTGGACGAGGTTGTAGTTTTCATCGAATTGCCATACGCGGTAAAAGTGCCCGGCGAGATAATCAATCATATCTACGTCCCGGCGTTTGGCTTCCAGCAAATCGAGCGTCACCTCTGTGTCCCTGATCTTGAAATTGTAGCGGTGCAGGAAAAGGAAACGTCTGATGCGCACTTCTTCGGAGGGCGTCAACGCGTGGTCGTCCCGCACCAGCACCGCTTCGCAACATATCGGGTTGCGGTCTTTATAGGAAGAAACAGCCTGCACGGCACACAGCATCGCTTCCCGCGTTTCGGGCTCGAAGCCCGAACTGATGACTAATTTCATCTGATCGCCTGAATTGTTGTCCATTACCACCGCGTGTACCTTGCCCTGTACCAGCGTGGCTGTTCCTGCGTATTCGGGCTCCTGGTTGAAATCGTGGAACCCCTTTTGCCGTATTTCAAACGGCTCCGCCGTCCAGTCAATTTGCAGGCGAAACTCGCGGACATCGTGTTTCAGGTAAGAATAAAAAAAGGCCCGGTAATGGGTGAGTCTCATAGACCGGTCGCTATTTTCGGCGCCTGAATGTGCCTTTTGAAAAACGGCCAGACCGTCGTAACCCGCATACATGGCAAAAACGCTGGCATAAGGCTCCTGTAAAGTGCATTCCTTTACGCGTTCTTTGTATACTTCCCGGTACTTATTATAGAGATTCTGGCCGTTAAAGAAATGCCGCGCATCCAACCCGGCTTTCCACTTATCTTTGGGAATGTCTCTTTTGAAAATATCGGTCAGATAACGGAATATTTTCGGGTCCTCTACCATCGCTTTTTTCAGGCTGTGCGCATTTTGAAGCGGAGAGGAGGCTGCCTCGTCTGCAGGATAGGGGTCGTGCTCCCGGAAACCGAAAAAAGCGGAAGCGTTTTTTTCGACGGCGCTGAAATCAACCCGTCCCAGATGTTTTTCAAGGATTTTTTCAAATAACCGGGTGAATTCGGAGGCGGTAAGTTTGTGTCGGCGTGCCATGGTTCAGTTTTGCTGGAAAAATGGATTTTTTTCCAAAAAACAAACGGAAAATTATTGATTTTTTCTGTAAAGTTGAAAAAAATATCGCTTTAGTAATGGTTAAAAAACAAGTACCTGACTTTACCCCTCCGCCGTGTCATTCCGGGGCACAAGGGATCTGGTTAAAAGAAACTGAATTTCAATAGTTTAACCAGATCCCTTGTGCCCCGGAATGACACGGTGGTTAAGAAAATGAGAACTTGTTTTTTGGCCGTTACTTACCAAATGATTTCATCCACTGGCTTGTTCATTCCTTTTTTTCCACCGCCTCTCCGCTCACTAAGTTCCCGAAAAAAATGGCATTGGCAAACAGCCGGTTGGTGCCGTACCAAAAAGCGCGGAAATTCGGATTTCCTGCAAAACAAATGACGCGCCCCTTGCCAAGTCCTCCGACTGTGGCAGCGGCGGAATTGGCGACCAGCGGTTTTTGCTTAGGATGAACATAGCCGGCCAAAAGCGGCTCTTTGGAAAATACAACGGGAGTAGCGTAGGGGTTTTTCGTTGTTTCAATAAAGATCGTATCGCCAAGGAACATCGGCAGGCGCGGGCGTTCGTAGCCGAAACTAAGCGGGTGCGATAAGTCGAGTTCCGCGTCGAAGATGGCGCCTGCCATGCGTCGCGCACCGCGGTCTTCGTCGTACGATTCGTATGGCCGGCGCCCTTTGACTTCGAAGGATGTGTTGCGGAATTCGATAGAGCAAAGGTTATTGTTTTTCAACCATCGCAGCGCGCCGCCGGAAGCGATCACCGTGCCGCCATTGTTGGCGAATTCGCGGATCTTATCGGGTGCAGGCCCCTTGTTGTAATTGCCGTCGGGTAAGATCAATGCGTTGTAATTCAATAAGTTGATATCGGAAAACCGTTCGGTGTTTACCATAGTGACCGGTATGCCGTAGCGGGTGTCGAGCAGGTGCCATATTTCCCCTGCGGCTTCCGGTTGTACGCCCTCACCGGTCAGCATGAGCACTTTGGGCGGGCGCACCACGGGAAAATTGCTGCTGCCGAGGTCGGGGCCGGCGGCGGTAAGGCCGTTGTTGATGGGAAAGACCGGAAGTTCCGTTCCAAGATTGTTCATCCGGGCGAGCAAAGCGTTTTCATCGAATGGTTGTTTTTCCGAAGGGATGACGAGGCTGCCGGCGGCGAAACGCTGCCCGTCGGCTTCGAAGGGTTTCATGGCCACTTTGACCCGGATTCCGTCCCGAAGCAGTTTTGCCAGTACTTCGGGCACTTCATACCCCACTGCGCCGATGGCATATGCATAGGCGGGATTTGAAAGAACGGAGGCGCCATATCGCGAAGTAAGTCCCATCGGCTTTTGCCGGTGATCCCAGCCCGCTGGAATGTCCCTCAACCTGACAGGCGCCCACAGCACGCCGAAAGCGTCGGGCAATGTCCATGCCGAGATGTCGTAAAAAATGCTGTCCTGAAAAGTGGTCCGGCGGTTGAAGATGGCTTCTATCAGGCGATAGGCGGGTTGTTCTGTTGGAACCCAGAAAGCGTTGCCGGAATGAAATACCTGATCATTCACCGTGATATCCTGCGCAAGGCTCCGCACTTCGATCCGGTGACGCGCCAACACGTCCAGCAAGGCGCGGGCCGGCAGGTCGCGGTTGTCGGCAAACAGGTAGCCTTTGACCTCGCTTTTCTTTCCCTCTGTAAGCGCCTGTTTGAAAAAATCCCTTTTGTATTCATTCAGTTCAACACGCATGTCGCCGACGGCTTTCAGGGTGGAAAGCGATGCAAGCACCTGGTTTTTGATCGAATAAGGGAAAGTCAGCAGGCCGTTTGCTGTCTCCTGGGCGCTGCCCCGGCTGCTGGCTTGCTCGAACAGAATACCGATGCTGCCCTGCGCGTCAGGATAAGTGGAGCCTTTGCCGTAGTAGAAATCGTCGAAATTTTCTTCCGTGTAGAAGAGTACCCGGTTTTCCGACAGCAGCCGGGCGTGGTAGGTTGCGATTTTGGCGGTCAGTTCCTGGTTGCGGGCGGGTGTGAGCGGATTGACGCGTGTCGGCACTCCCGGTTGGAAAAAGAAAGTGGCGTTGCTTCCCATTTCGTGGTGGTCCGTCAGCACGTTGGGGTGCCATTCCTGAAAAAGTGCGACGCGACCGCGCGATTCGGGCTGTTGCACCACCAGCCAGTCGCGGTTGAGGTCGAACCAGTAATGGTTGAAGCGTCCGCGGGGCCAGGGTTCGTTGAATTCGTCGCCTGCGGGATCAGCGGAGCCGTTCAGGCTGCGGCGGCTGTTGACCCAGGCTGAAAAACGCTGCATGCCGTCGGGGTTGAAACAAGGGTCGAACAGGATCACTGTATTTTTCAGAAGTTGTTCCACTTCGGAGCTTGCTGCTGCCGCGAGATAATATGCTACGATCAGGGCGGCGTTGCTGCCACTGGCTTCGTTGCCATGTATCGAATAGCCCATATAGTTGACAGCGGGCTGGTTTTTTACGTCCAATGCCGCGCTCTGAGCGGGATCAACCAATTGGCGGCGCGTATTTTTGATGGCATCGAGCCGGGCGTGATTGGCCGGATCGGTGATGAAAAGGCAGAGCATCGGGCGGCCTTCGTGCGAGCGGCCGTATTCCGTCATCGCGATGCGGTCGCTGCTGCGGTCGAGTTCGCGCATATAACCTGCGAGCTGATCGTGACTGACGTGCCATTCGCCCGGTTCAAAGCCGAGAAATGATGCAGGTGTGGGTATTGCGGGATTAAAACGGACACCGGGTAAATAATATTCGAGCGAGGGCCGGGACTGAGAGAAGAGGAGTGCAGGCGCCCAAAAAAGAACGGTCAGCAGAGCAAAACAACTTTTCATTCGTGTAAAATTTGGGGGAAAAGTACGGCAATGCACTCCAATTGTCACTCTTGTGTTTTTTATCTCGAAAAATCAATGGCTTCAAAATAATAATTCATTTACGCCGTTTTTTGTGCCCATTATTCGGACAATGATTTGGCGAACGGTACTATTTTTTGTCATTCATTTGTCAAATACAGTCATATAATACATTTTGGCATCACCTTTGACATAACTCAATTTTTTCTCAACTATTCCAACACTGGCACATATCGGATACATCTGTACACCACACATTTTTAACACATTTTTTCATCAAATTTTTATCCGATTCCTATGAATGCCAGGACATTTTTTGCCGCCGCTTTTCTGACCGCCCTTACTACCACCCTTGTTGCCCAGACCCGTTATCAAATGGGATTCACCTTCGGCAGCAACTACGCTTCGCTTCGTTCCGACCTCTTTCCCACTTCATCGGGCCGGCTCAGTCTTGCCGCCGGATGCTCTTTTGTGCTCGGTTTCGGCGACCGCTTCGAACTGAACCCTGAAATCGTGTTTACGCAAAAAGGCGCGAACGCCCAGGTAGCCTACTTTGTACCCGAAGAAAAGGCCGACCTGCGCACCTATCAATACTTTTACAACACCTTCGAAGCAGGGCTTTTGGCCGGTTTCAAACCCGTGGCCAACGCGCCCTTCCGCATCCAGGCGGGCGGATATTTTGGCACACTGTTCAACAATCTCGATGAAAAGAACCCCGAGCTCTATGTCGGCGATTATGAAAGTATCACCGGCGCCACCCGCGCCATGGATCTCAACGACGCATTTTCGGGCGTCGACTTCGGGCCGGTAGTCGGTCTCAGCGCCGGCGAGGGCCGTTTCCGCGCCAACATCCGCTACTACCTCGGCGCGCGCAACCTGTACAACAACCTCTACACGACAGAATCGGGTCACCGCATCCGCAGCAATTCGCTGCGGCTGACGTTGAGCTACTTTTTGAAATAATTATTTCTGGGTGTAAGCAAATCACAGATTCAGAAAACCGATCACTTCAAGGTGATTTTGGTCCTTCCCGCCGCGCCCATACATCTTTCAACCTTAAAAACGGCTGCTCGATCAGCGCCCAGCTCAGCCGTGCCAGCAGGTAAGTGCCGCCCAATGCGAGCAGGATATAGATCGTTTGACCGATGGCCGGATGTAAGTCGCTGTGCAACAGCCGCTTGCCGAAGCCGTCGAGCCAAACGTACTCAAACATCAGGTGGAATACGTAAAGGCCATAGCTGTACTTGCCGAGGTCGCGCAACACAGCGTTTTCGCATACCCGTCGGATGAGGGCGTTGCCATCCGTATTGAGCGCGAGATAAAGCAGCGAAGCGAAAAACAGCGCGGAAAGGTTGTAGAGGCGCAGTTCGGTGCCGTGCAGAAAAATCTGAGATATTTCCCAGCCCCCCCAAACGAACAGTATCCGCGCCATCCACTTGTGATAAGGGATAAAACTGTGCAGATCGAGCCGGAAAAAAACCGCGAGAAAAGCGCCCGATGCCAGGCCATCCATGCGCGTGAACGGCAGAACGTAGGAAGCCACAGAATTGACGCCCTGTTCTCCGGCCACCCATGTGCGCAGGGGAGTGCTGAAAAATACGAGGCCGATACAAAGGGCGGCCAGCCAGCGCATCGGCACGAACCGCACAATAAGAGGCCAAAGGATATAATACTGTTCTTCTACTGCCAGCGACCACAAGTGATTGAGATTGAAGACGTGACTGTGGTAAAGCCAGTCGTTTTTCAGCGCCATGGCGATGTTGGGCGTGAACGTAAAAAACCATACGAACGAATCGTACCCCTGCAAACGGTCGGGCGCTTTTTCGATAAAGATCACCGTGAGCCAGGTCACGGTGACCACAAAAAAGTAGAGCGGAAAGATCCTGAGCACCCGGCGTTTGTAAAAACTGCTCCAGTAATGCCCGCTTTCGCGCGAATCGAGCAGGATGCCTGTGATGAGAAAACCCGACAATACGAAAAACAGGTCCACCCCCAGCCATCCGGCCTGGGCGAGCACGAATAATTTCTGGTCGGCCCAGAATTCTTTCAGCAAAAAATGACTCAGCAAAACCAGCAGCACCGCAAGACCGCGCACCCCGTCGAGCGCCGGAATTTTCCCCCTGAAAAAGTCTGTGGATGGCTGGTCGCTCATGGCGCTCAGTTGGGTTTGACCACTTGTACCCTCGCCCGGTCGGAGAGATTCATCTGTCCGGTCACAACTACCTGTTCGCCCGGCTTCAGGCCGGAAGTAACCTCCACTCTGTCGTCGTAAATAACACCCAGCGTGACCGGGCGGAGCTCTGCCAGGATCGAGTCGTGCACTACGTACACTTTGGCATCCTGCAAACTGCCGGCAATGGCCTTGCGCGGCAGGGTCAGACCCTGCCGGTTGGTATTGAACGTGAATTTCGCTTTGGCGTGCATACCGGCCCGCAAAGGATTGTTTTTAGGATTAACCACCTCGATTTCAACGTCGTATGTAAATGCGTTATCGGCCCGCAAACCTATATTTGTCACCTTTCCGGGAATAGACAGACCGGGATATACATCCGGCGACACACTGACCAATTGGCCTTTCCCCACGTTCAGTACATCGCGCTCGGTCACTTTCACCATCAGGAACAGTTTTTCCAGGTTGGTGATCTGCGCTACCTGGATGCCGGGCCCGATCACACTGCCGCGTTCGATAAAACGCAGCCCCATGGTGCCCGTCATAGGCGCCTTGATGCTCGTATTGGCAATCTGTTTTTTCAATCCCTTTTCTTTCGCTTCGGCAGCAAGAATACCGAGGGTGATGTCTTCGATCTTGCTTCGCGGTGCGGCTTCTCCCTCGATGAGATTGGTCAGACGCTCGCGGTCCTTGTACAGTTTGGCGAGGTTGGCCTGGGTGGCTTCCAGTTCGGTGCGCAGCAACTCGTCGTCCACCTTGGCGATAAGGTCGCCTTCGCGAACCCACTCCCCCTTGTTTTTATACACTTCCACCACTCGGCCGGCTGTTTCGGAGATGACGAACATTTCCTTTGCCGGCAGAAATATCCCGTCGGCCTCGAGGCGGTTGGCGAGAGTCTCGTACTGGGCCGCAACGATCTGTACCGGCACGTAGGCGCGGCCCACCTTGCTGAGTTCGGTCTCGGCAGCAAGTTCTTTTTTATTGACATACAATTTCCAGGCGACGAAAGCCGCACAGAGGAACAGAAAAAGCCAAAGAAGGATGCGTATGCGCACTTTTATGAATGAGTGTTTGAGTGTTTGAGTGTTTGAGTGTTTGAGTGTAGGAGCGCTCAAACACTCAAACACTCATTGATATACCTGCGGTTTGCCATTGTTGTTTGAGATGATGATCAGCCGTTTGCCGCCGGCCCCGCGCAGCAAGGCCAGGTCGCGCGCTTCTTTCATCGCCCAGAAACCGCTTTCAAGGTTGTTCAGCCAGGTAAAATTGCCTTTGCCGTCGCCCAGCAAAAGCGCGCCGTTCCCGGCGTCGCAGCGGTTGGTTTCCACTTCGAAGCCGTATTTGTTGCCTGCCAAAAGCAGGTCGGTTTTGCCGTCGCCATTAAAATCTTCGGCAGCAATACCTTGTATGACAGAAATCTGTGCCTGAAGGGGTAGGCTGCGGCGCACAAATTTGCCGCCCTGATTTTCCCACCAGCAGGTCTCCAGCGTGTAGCAGTAAAGATTGAGCGCAGCGTCGAGGTCTTTCTCCGGCCACACCTGTTCCATAGTCGCCGTCGAATAGTCTTTGGCATAGAGCAGTTTTTTCTTCAGGACGGGCATTTGTTTGTTCAAAACCTCTTTTTGCACCAGAGGGTACAATTTCCCATTTTCATGGTAGGCAACGATGGGATCGAGGGTGCCGTTGTTGTCGAAATCTTTGGCAAAACAGCGCAAGGGCCATTCCGCAGAAGCGGTCAGGCGCGTATTGAGGCCCAAATTGCCCGTGACGAGGTCGAGGTCGCCGTCGCCGTCGAGGTCGGACAGGGCGAGCCGCCACCACAGGCCGTTCGACTTGTCGAGGCCATAGGAGGCTGTGACGTTTTCCAGCTTGTTGTTTTGCAGTTTGAATACCATAACCGGCATCCATTCGCCGACGACGATGAGTTCGGGTTGCGGGTCGGCGTCCACATTTGCCCACGCAAGGTCGGTGACCATACCACAGCGTTCGAAAGCGGGCGCAACTTCGGCGGTGACATCGGTAAACCGGTTTTGATCGTTGCGCAACACGAAGCTGCGGGGAGTAAGCGGCCATTTGGCAGGGGTGACGCGTCCGCCGATGAAAAGATCCTGGTCGCCGTCGCCGTCGTAGTCGTGAGAGACGACACGCAAGGCTACATCCTGGCTGGGCGGTACGGCGCCCTGCGCTTTGGCGAATTTGCCTTTGCCATCGGTGTTGATATACAGGCGGTTTTGCCAGGCCTGCGGCGCCGTTGCTTCCGCGCCGCCGCTGACGACGAAAAGATCCTGGTCGCCGTCGCCATCGGCATCGAAAAACACGGCGCCGTGGTCCTCATAAATTTTATCTGCCGCCCAGGTATCGGCGGATGCTGCCCGGAATGTGCCGCCGGGGGTTTGAACGTACAGCGCTCCCGGCTGATCGAAAGCATTGCCGATATAAAAATCGTCGAGGCCGTCGCCGTTCACGTCGCCTTTGGCCATGAGCGGGCCGAGTTCGGTCACTTTCCAGGTGTTGAGCGGCCAGTTTTCAAAATCATTGTATTCGTTTTCCTGGTGGACGAATGGAATGCCTGCAGCGGCGGTTTTATCGGAAAAGAGGGACGACGCGGGTTTTTCCGGGCCGATATGGGCGACATAGCCGGAAGCATCGGCGTATTTAAGTGTAAGCCTCTGATTGGCAGGTACATTGGTCAGAGTTTGGGTCTTGCCGTCGGGCCAGCGCACGATGAGTTTGTCCACCTGGGCGGTATTGCCCAGCCCGAAATGGAAGAGGTGTTCGACGGAAGAAAAAATGCCCCGCGTGGGGAAGTTTTCCTGGTATTGCACCTGGCCGCTGTTGTAATAAATGGTGGCCGAGGCGCCAACGGCGAACGGATTTTGAGGGCTGCCCTGTAATTTCAACTGCAAAAAACCGGAATTGGGCTGGCCTGCGCTCGCGTTTTCATAAATAAAAGCCGGTTGTTCCAGGTTGTTCACCACGAGATCGAGGTCGCCGTCGGTATCGAAGTCGGCCCATGCGGCGCCACAGGCCCAGGAAGCCGGAATGGTCATCCAGGCGCCTCCTACGTCGGCGAATTGCCAGTTGCCTTTATTTTGAAAGCAAAAATTGCGGACTTTGAAAGTGGGAACGAGTTTTAGAAAATCATTGAAATTGGGATAAATGTCGCGGAGGCGTTTGCCGCCGTGTTCTTTTTTGATCTCGGGAAAGGTGAAGTCGGCGAAATCGCGGTTGGTCACTTCGCGGCGGTAGCCGTTGGTCACATGGATATCGCGCAGGCCGTCGTTGTCGATATCGAATATCAAACCGCTCCACGACCAGTCGGTTTGGAACACGCCGGCGACACAGGCGATATCACTAAATGTGCCATTGCCGTTGTTGCGCTGGAGCACATTGCGCACCACCGGTTCGAAGTAGCCGTGTTGCACCATCGCGGTGTATTTGCTGAGTGTATTGGTAGCGAGAAAGGCTTTGCGCCGGGCGTTGTTGGCGGCCAGCATGTCTACGGCATACAGGTCGATCAGACCGTCGTTGTCGAAATCGGTCAGGTCGGTACCCATTGTGTGTTGCGAGCAATGCCGGAAGTAGTCCGCCATTTTATTGCTGAACGTGCCGTTCCGGTTGTTGATGTACAGGATATCGGGTTGCACGAAGTCGTTGCCAACGTACACATCCACGTATCCGTCGCGGTTGAAATCGCTGACCGATACGCTCAGGCCGTAGGCGAGGTTCCAGACGCCGGATTTTTGGCTGACATCAACGAATTTTCCCCCTTCGTTTTTGTAAAACCGGTCGCTGTCGTAGGGGCCTTTGGGATCGAGCAACGGAATGTAGGTTTTGCCATCGGGGCCGAGATGCGCTTCCAGTTTGTTGGAATATACCTGTTCGGTAGGGTAGTTGAGGATGTAGCAATCGAGGTCGCCGTCGTTGTCGTAGTCGAAAAAGTTGGCGCCAGTGCTGGCGCTTTGATCGTCGAGACCGAATTCTTTCGCCCGTTCCGTAAAAGTGACCACCCCGCCGGAAGATGTGCCATTGTTGATATACAGCCGGTTGCGGCGGGTCTCGTTGTTTTCCACGCCGCCGCGACAGACGTAAATATCGAGCCATCCGTCGGCATTGACGTCTGCGGCGGTGGCAGCCGTTTCGAACCCTTCTTCCGATGCGACCCCTGCTGCGTCGGTAATGTCGCGGAATTTGAGTTTCCCTTCATTTTGATACAAACGGTTTTTACCGTTGCTGCAAATGAAATAGATATCGGGCAGACCGTCGTTGTTGAAGTCGCCGATGCAGAGCCCCCCACCGTTGTACATATTAATATTGGTGGTGATATTGTTTTCATAAGTTTCAATGATCTGGTTTTGGAAATCGATCCCCGTTTGTTCGGGGGTGAGGAGTTTCAGGCGCGGATTGTCTGCAGTAAGGGTAGGCTCTTCCACTTCCTCGGGGGCAGGTTTGGAATCGGTTTTGCACGATGTCGACACACCTATTATTATATATACAAAAACGGTGAGTATAAAAAAGCGCCGGGGAATTTGAAAGAAAGGGTAAGGTGCTACTTTTGCCATGCTTGAAAAAAATTACATCAAATCGCCGCAAAGGTACTTTTCAATGGCATATCTTAGGAAGTTTAAAATTTGGTTGTCCGAACCGGTAGACGGTCATGTGTTGGGGTTGTTCCGTATCATATTCGGTTTGTTCATGACTTATGAAGCGTGGGTTTATTACCGGATGGGGCTGATTGAAAAAGGATTGCTGGCGCCGCAGATACTGTTCAAATTTGACGGCCTGGGTTGGCTGCCGCTCCTGCCCAAGCCGGCCATGCTGGCGATACTGGGGCTGATGGGTCTCTCCGCTGCATTGATCGCCATGGGCGTATTGTTTCGCTGGGCGTGCTGGCTTTTTGTATTGAGCCTGTCCTTTATTTTTTTTCAGGAAAAAAGTTATTACAACAACCACATCTATCTGTTTATCCTTTTGGGAGTGCTGTTGAGTTGCACGAACGCCGACCGTTTTTTGTCGTTGCGGAGCAAAAATAACGCTCACGAGGGAGGAGCTTGGCTGAAAGTGCCGCGCTGGCAGCAATTCATCCTCCAGGCGCAGTTCATCATCGTTTATTTTTACGGGGGCCTTACCAAGCTGAAAGCCGACTGGTTGTTTTTAAAAGAACCGGTCACCACGCTGGTGAACACACTTCCGGGCGGTTGGCTGAAAACCGATTTCACGATCGATCTGCTGACCTACGGAGGGCTTTTGATAGATATTCTGGCGCCACTGTTGTTGTGGTACAAACCCGTGAGGCGTTGGGCGATCATTCCTTTTGCGGCGTTCCATTTGGCCAACAGTCAAATCTTCAGCGACATTGGCATTTTCCCCTTTGTGATGCTGTGCGCGTTGATCCTGTTTTTTGAAACGCAGGAGTTGCCCTGGCTGCGCAAACTGGCCTTGCGGGCGCCCGGAGCGGCGCCTTTGCCGAAATCCAAACACACCATTCGTGCAAGCAAGACTGCGTCTTCGGTTGTCCCGCCCGTTTCGGTAAATATACTGCGGTCTCCCGTTTGGATTCAAAATGCCCTGGTCGGATATTTCGTTTTTCAACTGTTATTCCCCTTTCGCGGATTTTTTCTGCCAAATCCTATGGACTGGACCGGTATCGGAAAAAATTTTTCCTGGCGTATGAAAGTGGATACCCGCTCGATCCAGGAATTTCAATTTACCGTGTACAACCCGGCGAACGGGCAAGCGATGCCCGTCAATGTAGGCTCATTTGTGAATGAAATGCAAATTTTGAACATGGCCAATGATGCCCGTTCGGTGGCGGCATTTGCACGGAAATTGCGCGATCACGTAGCGCAGCAGGGAATACCGGGCGCCGTTGTAAGGGCGCGTATATTGGTTCGTTACAACGGCCGGCCGGCTCAACTTTTTGTCGATCCCGATGTGGACCTGGCTTCCGCGACGTACGACCCGTTTAAAAAACTGGGCTGGGTGATGCCGTTGCAGGAATGAATTAAGGCTCGATACCCTCCCTTTTTTACCCATTTACCGGTAGATTGAAGATGGTTATAAAAAAAAATGAACGCCCGTATTTTTTTCATCAAAAACCGAAATATATTTGTCGCCGGAATTTTCCACTAAAATTCTAATCAATTTTTAATCCGTAGTAATCTCGTGAGAGCAGGTGTGCCTTGGCAGCGCTTACGCCCGGCACGGATAACCGACCTGACAGTCAGATATCTTTTCCCGCCCTCGCCCTCATTCCATCCGATTTTTGGCAAGAATTTTGTGCCATTTAAAGTGACTTACTTACATACACCCTCTCCGCAAGGTGCAGTGTATCAGTCGTTTTTTTATTGGCCTTTTCAATCTGACTTTCGCGCTTGCGCGGTTATTCTGTTTTTAATCTCATGAAAATAAACTGTACCCAGTTACTTTACGCCATACGGTTTTCTGAATAAGGCATTGACAGCGCATTGCCCTGCGCCGTCAATGCCTTATTATTTTTTCCAAAATAAAAAACTTGCCCGTCGCCGGGTTACCGCTTGGGTTTCAGGCATAGTCATCAATCAACATCTTTTAACTTAAAATTCTTATTATCACATCATGAAAAGAACATTCGCAAAACGAGGTCTGATGTCACTCGTAGCAGGGTTCTTCCTTTTTGGGGTACTGATGCTGACTGCAAGTCGCGCCGAAGCGCAGACTGCAGGTACGCCGTACACCTGGATGGGATCCGACGAGGCTCGCCAGGAGCTCGAGGTGGCAGTAGTCGACCTGTACAACCAGTTGGCTTTACTGCAGCCCGGCACTCCCAACTACAACACCAAGTTGGCGCATGCCTATTACTACAGAGTGATCCGTCAGCAAATCACTCAGGGCACGGCGGTCATCATTGCGGTTGACAGCGCACTCGAAATCGTTTCCGGCGGTTCGGATGGCATTAAGCCCTACGACACTTCTGTGTTCGACGACGTTACGATCGATGCTGCCTTAAAACAGCAGATGAAGAACAACGCTGTTGACCTGCTTACCCTTTGATTTTACCCTCATCCGACCTTAGTTTCTTTTCTTTTGAATTCTTTTAAACAACAATCGTCTCATGAAAAAGAGAAATATTACACTTTGGTGTTTGACGTTATTGGGTAGCCTGCTTGGAGCACAGGTGTTTGCCCAGGCAACCGTCAACCACCCTGTATCGGGTAACGCAGGGACTTTTACGATCTCCCCTGCCGGCACCGGTTTTTTCAACTACTACGACCCGGGAGGCTCCGCCGGCGCTTATCCGAACAACATTTTCAACTCGGTCGTAACCTTCGCTCCGAGCGCTCCGGCTAATAAAGTGCGCTGCACTTTCTCGTCGTTCGCTACTGAAGGCAGCTTCGACTTCCTCTCGGTATACGACGGCCCCACGACGGGTTCTCCTTTGATTGCCTCCACGTCGGGTAACATTCCCCCGACCAACATGCCGGGCAACATCGTACAAGCTACGCCGGCCAACGCTACCGGTCAGCTGACCTTCAACTTCTTCTCCGACTTTATCATCAACGGCGCCGGCTGGGCTTCCGTGGTGCAGGAGATCGTTGCTGCCTGCGCGATGACGGCTCCCCCGAACCAGACGTTGTCTACCGGCCTCGGCGACACGGACTGCTTGGTTGCTGCCGTGACCGCTCTGCCGGGTCTTTCTCCGGCTGGCTGCGCTACCGGCTTTACGCTGCAGTATCGCGTCAACGGCGGCGCTCCGGTGGTTATCCCGCAGCCGCCTTTACCCGCTTCCGTGACCATCAACCTTCCGAAAGGCGTTAACGTTATCCTTTGGCAAATTCTGGACGTCAACGGCAACGTGTCGGCCCAGGTGTCGCACACCATTACGGTGATAGACAATACGCCTCCGGTTATTTCCTGCCCGCCGAGCGTTACACTCAACCTGGGCCCCGGCGAATGTTCGACCTTCTACAGCTACTCGGTGCCTTTCACCGACAACTGCCCGCTCACCGTCAACCAGGCTGCATGGGCTTTGGATACGGCTGCGCCGCTGCTGGTGAACTCTTCGCTTTCCTGCTTTGTCAGTCCGAACCACTACTTCCAGGTGCTGGATCTGCCTCCGGGCGCGTTCGCCGGCGGCTTTACTGCCACCTACGCACGTATCGGCGTCAACAGCGCGTACACGGTCAACTCGAACTTCATCGTTCGCCTCTACACGCTGAACAACCCGGCACAGCCTTACAACGTATCGGCTGCCAACCGCACCCTCATTGCTACTTCGGCTGCAGTGACGCTGGGCCCCGGCCTGGGTGGTGGCAACATCAACATTCCGATCAGTGTGAACATTCCGGCTGGCTCTACCGTGCTGCTGGAAGTACAAGCCAGCGCTCCGTTCTCGGTGGGTAACCAGGGCGGTGGCGGTGGCGTGAAAACGTGGCTTGCCGCTCCTGCTTGCGGCTTCCCGGTTACCAACCCGGTGACGTTTGCTTCGATCGGCTTCCCCGGCAACGACATGGCTGCCGTGCTGTACGGCCAGGTAGCAGTGCCAGGCTTCGGCGTTCAATACGCAGGCATACCTTCCGGCGGTGAATTCCCGATCGGCACGACTGTGAACTGCTTCACGGCTACAGACGTGGCCGGCAACACCGCTACCTGCTGCTTCTCGGTAACGGTGCAGGAATATCCCAACGCGATCTCTACGCTGATCTGCAACGACTTCGTGTATGTGTCGCTCGACCAGGATTGCACGGAAGAACTCAATGCTGACCAGGTTCTGGAAGGCGGCCCGTACGGCTGCTATGATGAATATGTCGTTCAATTGGACAAAACGCCTCCTTACGGCAACGGTCCGTGGGTACCCGGCGTTCTGGGCCCGCAAGACGTGGGTAAAACCTACGCTGTGCGCGTATTCGACGACCTCGACGGCGACGGCGTGCTCGACGCCAACGAGAACACTTGCTGGGGCAACCTGAAAGTGGAAGACAAACTGGCTCCGGTGCTCGACTGCCCGCCGGCAATTCTTCCCTGCAACATTGATCCCACTCCTGCACCTGCAGATGCATGCCCGGATGTGCCCGGCAGCAACACGGTGCTGACCCAGAACGTTGGTTTCACCAACTACTGGACTGGTTACATGGGCAATGTGCAAAACATCAGCTCCTCGCCTCTGACGATGAAGGCAGCGCGGGTGCAAGCCTCCCTTGCCGGCGCCGGTGCAGGTACCTACAACCTCCGCGCATTCATGAAACTGGGCACTTACGTTGGCTTCGACGCCAATGCAGCTGCCTGGACTCAGGTAGGCAGCGTGGACGTGAACATCACTGCCGGCTTCCCGACTGTTCTGCTGTTCGACATTCCGTTTACGACTACCTTCGACATACCCGCAGGCCAGACGGCCGGTTTCTACATCGTGGCCAACAACGGCAACGGCACCGGTGTTCGCGTGGTCGCTACGATTGCCACTACCCCGACGGAAGACAGCAAACTCCGTATCTCCAACAGCCCGGGCAACTGGGTGAACGGCTTGTTCGGTGGTGTTGCCTTCCCGGGTGAAAATCCGAAACCGCAAATCGCCTTCACTTACAGCTCGACGCTGAAGGCTTGCGTACCGCTGCCCAACGGTCTGCTGTCCAACCAGGTTACCTGGAACGGCACCAACTGGGTTGTATTTGCCGGCGAAGGTTCTCCGGTGATGGAGAACTGCTCCGACGTGACCCTGTCCTACATTGATTCCGAAGTTCCGCAGGATTGCTCTACGGGCCTGACGAAGATCATCAACCGCAAATGGACGGCCAAAGATGCCAGCGGCAACACCGCTACCTGCATCCAGGTGATCAATGTGATCGCTCCGACCATCGGCGATGTGGTGTTCCCGCCCGACTACGACAACGTTGAAGAGCCCGCTCTTGCCTGCGGCGGTCAGTACCCGACGCCCGACTACATCGAAGGTCTCGGCCTGCAGGGCTATCCCGAAGTGTTCGGCTCTTCCGATGGCTGCACCATCGGCTGGACTTACACCGACGTGGTGATCGACGTATGCGACGGTACCTATAAGATCCTCCGTAAATGGTCTATTATTGACTGGTGCACCGGCGAAGCCGTTGAAGTGAACCAGGTCATCAAAGTACTGGACGAGGAAGGTCCTTCGATCGCTTGCCCGGCCAACCTGACGGTAAGCACCGATCCGTTCTCCTGCTGCGCTATTGTGAACCTGCCCGACGTGATCGTATCCGACAACTGCTCGCGCATCAACAACATCGGCGGCATGATCATCGGCATCGATCCGTCCACTTTGGACACGATCGGCATGTTCCCGATCAGCGGCAGCCTGACTTCGTTCCCGGGCAACAACCTGTGGAATCCCGACACGCTGGCTGCATTTGGCAACACGCCGTGCCTGCCTGTGGGCACGCACACGGTGGTTTACCAGGCTGAAGACGACTGCGGCAACACCAGCACCTGCACGTTCCGCCTGACGGTACGCGACTACGTTCCGCCGGTGGCAGCCTGCACGGAATACACGGTGGTATCCATCGGTGTGGACGACCCGTACGACTGCTACGGCCCGGCCGGATTCCTTGACGTTCCGCCTGCTTTGGGCGACTGCGAAGGCGCGGGTGTGACGTGGGTGAAAGCCTCGACGTTCGACCAGGGTTCGTACGACAACTGCAACAACGTGAAATTCACGGTACAGCGGATGGCTCCGTACTCGGATTGCATCAACGCTCTGAACTCTGTGAACGGCTTTTTGCCGTGCGACGACCAATTCCCGGATTTCCCCAGCGAGTTTGAGCGCGCTGTGGCCGAACAGGATTCGATCAAGTTCTACTGCTGCGAGGTAGGCACCACGCAGATGATCATCCTGCGCGTGTACCAGTTGGATGCGTTTGGCAACTTTGCCATCGGTCCGGACGGCACGCCGATCCACAACTCCTGCATGATCGAAGTGGAAGTACAGGACAAGATCAAGCCGGTGTGCGTATCTCCGGGCAACGTGACGGTATCGTGCGAAGCGTTTGACCCGAGCCTGTGGGCTTATGGCAAACCGGCAGTGTACGACAACTGCTGCCTGGATACGGCGTACAACTACCAGGGTCAGTGCGGTTTGCAGCACCTGGTGAGCTACACGCAATTTGACACGGTGTGCAACAAAGGCACGATCAACCGCACGTTCCGCGTGTACGACTGCCACGGCCAATCGAGCCAGTGCACGCAGCGTATCATCGTGACGTACGAACAGGACTACTGGATCAAGTTCCCGAACGACGTGGTGGTGACCTCTTGCGACGGCACGGGCAACTACGGCGAGCCGGTATTCAACGGCGACCAGGATTGCGAGTTGTTGGGCGTATCGTACGAAGACCAGATCTTCACGGTGGTACCCGACGCCTGCTTCAAGATCGAGCGGACGTGGACGATCATCAACTGGTGCACGTACGACCCGAACAAGCCATGTGTGGATGTACCGAACCCGAACCCGAACGCGACGCTGAACGCGCCGCAGAACCTGGTAGGCCCGATCGTATCGCCGATGGGCACACCTGCTCCGTGGAACCCGACGAACACGCCGTTGGCGCCCGGCCAGCCCTCGCACAACTTTGCGCAGTACTGGGAAGGCAACCCCAACGCGGTACCGGCGATTCCGTCGATCGCAAACAACAACTGCTTCCGTTACAAGCAGATCATCAAGGTGGTAGACCTGCAGGATCCGACGGTAGACAACTGCCCGGCTTCCCCGGTTGAATACTGCGACTACACGACGAACGACCCGCTGCTGTGGAACCAGATGTACTGGTGGGACGGCGTATCGCACGACCTGTGCGAAGGCGACGCACCGCTGACGATCACGGCCACGGACGCCTGCTCGGGCGCGAACATCAACATCACGTACCTGCTGTTCTTAGACCTGGACGGCGACGGAGTGATGGAGACGGTGATCAACAGCAACAACCCGCCGGCACCCGGCACGGTGAACTACAACAACCTGGGCAACCCGAACTACTCGGGCGGCACGGTGCGCGTGTTCGACGGGCGTCCGGTGCTTCCCAACGACATCTACCGCTGGGCGAACCACCAGTCGGTGTCGGGCACGTCGCGCACGGCGGCGGTACAGTGGAAGACATTTGCACAACTGCCCACTCCTTCCAACCCGCTGGGTACTCCGGGCATCGCCCCGCAACTGCCCTACGGCACGCACAAGATCAAGTGGACGATCACGGACGGCTGCGGCAACGAGAACTACTGCGAATACCAGTTTGTGGTGAAAGACTGCAAAGCACCGACGGTGGTGTGCCTCAACGGCCTGAGTGTGAACATCATGCCTGGCGGCATGATCACGCTGTGGGCAGTGGACTTCCTGCAATACGGCGAAGACAACTGCACGCCTTCGAACCTGCTGAAATACGCCATCCGCAAGGCTGGCCAGGGCACGGGCTTCCCGGTAGACGCCCTGGGCAACCCGATCACGTCGGTGACATTCGACTGCACGGAACTGGGCGAACAGCCTGTTGAACTGTGGGCGCAAGACCTGGCGGGCAACGCCTCGTTCTGCCAGACGTTCATCGACGTACAGGATCCGGACGGCGTGTGCACGCAAGGCAGCAAGATCGACGTAGCGGGCGCGCTGAAGACCGAGAACAACGACGGTTTGGAAGACGCGAACGTGAACCTGCAGTCTGGTGTGACCAGCCTGTTCGATATGACGGACGACCAGGGCGCTTACCAGTTCACCAACGCGGTGGACGTGAACGCCAACTATACGGTGACACCGACGAACGACGTCAACCCGCTCAACGGGGTATCGACGTACGACCTGGTGCTGATCTCCAAGCACATCCTGGGCCTGGAGCCGCTGGGCAGCCCGTACAAAATGATCGCTGCGGACGCCAACAAGTCCAACTCGATCACGACGTTCGACATCGTGGAGATCCGCAAGTTGATCCTGGGCATTTACAACGAGTTGCCGAACAACACCTCGTGGCGTTTTGTGGATCAGGACTTTGCGTTCCCGAACCCGGCCAATCCGTTCCAGACGCAGTTCCCCGAGACGAAATCGGTGGCCGGCGCGGCGGTTGACCAGTTGGCCGACGACTTTGTGGCAGTGAAAGTGGGCGACGTGAATGGCACGGCCATCGCCAACTCGCTGCTGACGAGCGACGACCGCGCTGCGGGCACCTTGTTGTTCGACGTGGAAGACCGCGAGGTGAAAGCCGGCGAGACCTTCACGCTGACGTTCAAAGGGGCAGAGCGCGTACAGGGCTACCAGTTCACGATGAACCTGTCGGGTCTGGAAGTGGTGAACGTGACGCCTGGCGCAGGCATGAGCATGGACAACTTCGGCGTGTTCGCTGACGCTGTGACCACTTCGGTGGACGGCGAAGGCAATGAATTCGCCGTGACGTTCCGCGCAGTGAAAGCAGGTCGCGTAAGCGAAATGCTGGGCGCATCGAGCCGCATCACGCGTGCTGAAGCCTACAGCCTGTCGAACAACCGCATGGATGTTGCTTTCCGCTTCAACGGCGCGACGCAGGTGATCTCGGGCGTTGGCTTCGAGTTGTACCAGAACCAGCCCAACCCGTTTGTGAACAAGACGGTGATCGGCTTCCACCTGCCCGAGGCAGCAGAAGCGACGCTGACGGTGTTCGACGAAAGCGGCCGGATGTTGTTCACGCAGAAAGGTCAGTTTGCGAAAGGCTACAACGCCATTTCGGTTGACCGCTCGCTGCTGAACACCACTGGTTTGATGTACTACAAACTCGAAACCGCTACCGACGCGGCGACGAAGAAGATGATCCAGACGAAGTAAGAATAGCAGAGAAGTGGCACTTTTTGAATAGTGCCACTTCTTCTTCTCTTTTGCTTCGGATAAGATAAATAAGCAGTCCACGAGCCGGCTGCAGACGAATCGCTGAACACCGATTTTACAAGCCACATACTTTAAAATCGGTTTTTGGGATGGCCTCTCTCCTAAAGTTGGAGGGGGGCTTTTTTTTTACCCGCCGTAGCCCCGGCGAAGGCGGGTTTTCCCCATCCGAACTTACTTTTTGGCGAAAGCGGGTTTACCCCGAGGGTAACATGAGTCATGCGCATCAGGGGTTAGGAACAATGCAGCCGGTATACGCGACGTAGAGTCATTTCCCGCAGATTTGCGCAGAAAAATGACGCGGATTTACGCAGATCGAGATCAAAATCTGCGGCTATCTCTTTTTCATACACACCACACTGCCGCTTATTGGCTAAATACTGTGAGTAAGAAATTTCAACAATATAAAACAGTATGATTGTGAAGAATAACTTGCTTAAACCAAATTATTGTCGGCAAATGATGCTGACTTTCGCCTCAAACTTTCGATTTGATTTAGTGTTAATTTTCCCAAAATCGCACTCAAAATTTAATTTTCTGTAAAATTTGCTTAATTTTGCACTTTAAAAGGCGCGTTTACACTCTTTAATGCCGCTTATCCGATACTTCTCCGCGAGCAATTCAACAATGCCGGCCCCGCCCGGCAGCCGGAGAAGCCGCCCTGCCTGCCAACCAAATTTTAGCCTTTGTTTTTATTTCACGGATACCCGACAATGGCGCCCTGCGCCGGGTCATTCTCATTTCCAGTGTTGAGCCGCAGCCGGTTCGCACTGATCGTATTGTTGCAATCATCCTTCATTGCGGAAGACATAGGAATTACGGAACCATTCTTCTGACATTCCATGTCACGACCGTGACTTTTTATTGCCCTGAGTACCTGCTATCACATTTCATTCATCATTCATCATTCGATAAACGTATGTCCCTCTCTCGTTTCAACGCTCTCCAAACTATGGAAAACCGCATGGAGCCATTTCCGGTAGAATTTGCCGAAGGCCAGGCGGAAAACATCGCGTCGTATTTCGGCGAAAACGTCTTCAACGACGAGGCGATGAAAAAGCACCTCCCGGAAGCCGCTTACCTCAGTGTAAAGGCTGCCATCCAAAGCGGTCAGAAACTCACCCGTGAAGTGGCCGACGAAGTGGCCAATGGCATGAAAAAATGGTCGGAAGAAAAGGGGTGTACCCACTTCGCCCACTGGTTCCAGCCTCTTACCGGCAAAACTGCCGAAAAACACGATTCTTTTTTTACGCTGACACACGACGGCCGGGTAATAGAAGAGTTCACCGGTTCTGCCTTGGTACAGCAGGAGCCCGACGGGTCGTCGTTCCCCTCCGGTGGCATGCGCAGTACTTTCGAGGCGCGCGGTTACACCGTATGGGACCCGTCAAGCCCGGCCTTCATCATGGAAGTTGCTGACGGCAAAACGCTTTGTATCCCCACGATTTTTGTGACCTACGGCGGCGAAGCACAGGATTTTAAACTCCCGCTGCTGCGCTCCCAATCGTTTTTGGATAAAGCCGCTGTGCCGGTGGCGCAAATGTTCGACGCCAACGTGAACAAGATCACCGCCACGCTCGGTTGGGAACAGGAATATTTTGTGGTGGACGACGCCTTGTTCAATGCACGTCCCGACCTCGCGATGACGGGCCGCACCCTGCTGGGACGCCCGGCCGCCAAACACCAGCAATTGGAAGACCATTACTTTGGCTCTATTCCCGAACGCGTATACGCCTTCATGCGCGACCTCGAAACCGAGAGCCACAAACTCGGTATCCCCGTCCGCACCCGCCACAATGAAGTCGCCCCGTCGCAATACGAAGTGGCGCCGGTATTTGAGGAAATAAACGTCGCTGTTGACCACAATCAGTTGTTGATGGACCTGATGGAGCGGGTAGCGCGCCGCCATAAACTGCGGGTATTGCTGCATGAAAAACCTTTCGCCGGTATCAATGGCTCCGGCAAGCACAACAACTGGAGCATGGGCACCAACACGGGTATCAATTTGCTTTCGCCGGGCAAGAACCCGGGCACGAACCTGCGCTTCCTGACCTTCTTCGTCAATACGATCGCTTCTGTGCACAAATACGCCGACATCCTGCGCGCCAGCATCGCCCACGCCGGCAACGACCACCGTTTGGGCGCCAATGAGGCGCCGCCAGCCATTATCAGCGTGTTCATCGGCGACGCGATGACCAAACTGCTCGACCAGATCGCCAAAGGCAAAAACGCCGACGGCAAGGAGGTGAAACGCGCACTCGACCTGATCTCAAAATTGCCCAATCTCGAACTCGACAATACCGACCGCAACCGCACTTCACCTTTCGCTTTTACCGGCAACAAGTTCGAGATACGTGCCGTAGGATCCAGCCAGAACTGCGCCGGTCCGATGGCGGTGATGAATGCCATGATGGGGCTGCAACTTGTTGAATTCAAGGCAGAAGTAGATAAACTGGTCGCTAAAAAGGTGAACAGGGAAGAGGCCATTCTGACGGTATTAAAATCGCTTATCCGTAAATCAAAAGCGATTTGTTTTGAAGGCAACAACTACTCCGACGAGTGGAGGGAGGAAGCTGCCAAGCGCGGACTCAACAATTTCGCCACTACGCCGGAAGCGCTCGACGTGCTGGGCAGCAAACTGGCACAGGACTTTTACAGCAAGTCCGGTGTAATGAACAAAGTCGAACTGGAAGCTTTCCACGCCGTGCAATTGCACGGCTACTGCACCAAACTGAGCATCGAATCCAAAGCGCTCGACGAGATCGTGCATTCCATGGTGATGCCCGCCGTTATTCGCTACCAGACGGAACTGGCCGATAACATTGACGCCATGAAAGAGATTGGCATGGACGACG
Source organism: Saprospiraceae bacterium (assembly GCA_019187225.1). Classification (GTDB taxonomy): domain Bacteria; phylum Bacteroidota; class Bacteroidia; order Chitinophagales; family Saprospiraceae; genus M3007. Next base: position 18,541 of record JABAQQ010000039.1, on the reverse strand, counting down.
CCATCGGTTACCAGAAGGACGCGCTCAAACGGGTGGTGAAAAATGCCAATGCCATCCGCGAAGGATTGGATAAACTGCAAAAGGCGCTCGATAAAGCCCATGAATCGGAAAATGTGCGCGCCGAGGCAGATATCCTGTGTCACAAAGCCAAACCGCAAATGGAAGCCATCCGCGAAGCGGTGGACGACCTGGAAGCGATCATTGACGATCAATACTGGCCGTTGGTGAAATACCGCGAATTGTTGTTCGTGCGGTAATTCGCAGATATTCAATAAACATGAGTCATACGAATCAGGGGTTAAAAATCGCTTTTGATTTTCAGGTGTTTACACGTTTACGAAACTTAAAAAGTTTCGTAAACGTGGCATCTAACGCCCTGATAGCCAGCAGCCATTTGCATTTTAACGCCTGATTCGCATGACTCATATTGACAATCGCTCCGATGGTCGCATCAGGTAGTGGCAGGTGTTGCCTGCTGTACCACGTTCGCGTCTTCTATCGGCTTTACTCTCCCTGCCAGCCAAATGCTTGCTGCAATCAGCAAAATGGAAATATAACCCACTTCGGCATAGTGCTCGATGTGACCATCCGCCGTTTTGTGCACTATGGCGCCGCCGATCATGGCTGCCAGCCCCGTCGCCAACTGCTGTACGGAAGAGTTGATGCTCATAAAACCACCGCGCTGCTGTGGCGTCACCACCCCCGATACGATGGCTTGCATCGGGATCATACGGCCATTGACGAAAATAAAAAACAAGCCGGAAATGAGCAATACACCCCACAAGGGCATCGGCCACAGGTTGGTGATGAGCCATACGGGAATAAGCGACAAGAGCGCAAACGTCACAAATACAGGGTATTTGCCGCGCCGGTCGGCAACTTTACCTACCAAAGGCGCAGTGAACATCGTCAGTGCCCCGCCGACAAGGTATATCAGGAAAATGTTGTGCTCATCATAGCCGATATTGCCCACCAGCGATGGCGCGATGAAAGGAATGATGGAAAAATGCCCCAACATCAGCACGGTGGAGAGGCTGAGCGCCTTCATCTGGTTGGGCGTTTGAAAAATATCGGTGAGTACGCGGAGCGGGTTTCCCGCAGGTTGGCTCTCATCGAGGTGCGCATTCACCGGCGGCACAAACAATGCGATCAGTATCGCCACGATCACCCCTAACGCGCCAATCGCCACGAAAGGAATGTGCCAACTGAATTTCGCTGCCAGCCACAAACCCGCCGGCACACCTGCCACCGAAGCCAGCGAAAAAGAGGTCATTAAAATGCCCATCGCCCGTGCCCGGCGCTCATACCCAAATGTATCGGCCACGATCGCGAGCACCTGCGCGCCGATCATACCGCCGAACAAACCCGCCAGCACCCGCGCCGCTACCAACAATTCATAATTCGGCGCCAAAGCGCAGGAAAATGTGCCCACGGTAAAGCCAATATAAGCGAACAGCAGCACTTTTTTCCGGTCGAAGCGATCCACAAAAAAGGCGGAGACAAAACTCGATGCGCCTGCCGTGATCGCATACGCCGAAACGGCCAGACCGAACTGTTGGGGATTGATATTCAGGAGGTTCATCAACTGCGGCCCCAGCGGCATCATGATCATGAAGTCCATGATGTGGGTAAAGTTGACCGCCGCGAGGATGAAAAGGAGAAGGCGTTCTTTTGTGTTCATAGGGCGGGTAAACAACGGGAGAGAGGAAAGGGTTTCAATTCAATGCGCCTCCAGCCAATTCTCCCCCTTCCCCATTTCCACCAGAATCAGAAAATGATTTATAATCTTATTTTTGATTCGACAATCTCTCTCAATTCTTCCAATGTCACGCAAACGATTTTTGGAAATGCGATGTCGGCAAGAATACGAAAATGCCGGTCGTAAGTGACTAAATAATCCGCTCCGGCGGCGACGGCGCAGTCTGAGAATTTGTTATCGTCCGGGTCAACTACAATCAAATTCCATTTGAAATAAACCCGAAAAGGTTGAACATTTTCCAGTGTATCAAGGATTTGCAATACGCCGTCAGCGACTATAGGTGCATAAAAATCAGCCAGTTGCTCTTCGTATTCAGCCAGAATTTCAGTCGTGATGGCCAACACAATATCGCCGCGTTTTATCAAATCAAACAGCCATCTATGTTTGGCCGAACGCGGCACAATTTGCAGAAGGCAGTTGGTGTCGAGCACGATTTTCATCAGGAATAGGGTGTGCGTTTAGGATGCTCATGTTGTAAAGCATCCAACCTTTCTTGACTCAAGTCCTTTTCTTTTGATAGTCGTTCGATTTCCTCCTGCACCAAGTCGTCGTAAAATTCAACCAGCAACAGGCGCAGTTTCTGCAATTGCTCCGGCGGCATTTGACGCGAAAAGAGTTTAAGCAACATAAGTTGCGTCTCGTTCAATTTTTGCGATTGCGTTGAGCCTTGTTGTTGCATGACAAGTAGATTTATGCTCAAAAATACAGATTTTTTTTAAAAATTAAGCTTTTTATATAGAAATCAGCGTGAAAACAGATTAACTGATTTATTCATATCCCAATAGCGAATACAATCAACTTCCCATCTGTAATAACTGCTTTGGACATTCATATCATTAAGAATATTGACTTGGTTCTTAACCCTAAATATTTCAAGGTTATTGGGGATGGTGCACCATCAAGTACAAGAAAAGCGCTCGAATTTTGTTTTATCCATTCGCAACTAATGAAGCCAATGATCGAGCTATGGGAAGAGCCGAGTATCGAGGCTATATATTTCCAGTTAAAGTTCAAGATGTTATCCATTAGTCGAGTTTTGAGTTAAACAATTCTATGTGAATGTGTTAATGCGCCTCCAGCCAATTCTCCCCTGTCCCCATTTCCACCAGAATCGGCACTTTCAGGTTCGGAATTGCCGTCTGCATTTCGTGTTGGATGATCGGCTTGAGGCGCTCCACTTCGTCCTTGCGGGCGTCGAACACGAGTTCGTCGTGTACCTGTAAGATCATGTGCGACTTGAACTTGCCCTCGCGCATGGCCTTCCAAATGTTCACCATTGCCACCTTGATCAAATCCGCTGCCGTGCCCTGAATGGGCGTGTTGATGGCGATGCGCTCGCTCATGGAGCGCATCATGCCGTTTCCGGAATTGATGTCGCGCAGGTAGCGGCGGCGGCCCAGCAGCGTCTCGACGTAGCCGTGTTTGCGGGCGAATTCCACGATGTCGGTCATGTAGTTTTTCAGACCCTTGTACTGGCGGAAATAATTGTCAATCAATTCTTTCGCCTCCGTGCGTTTGATGCCGAGCTGGTTAGACAGATTGCTGGCCCCTGCGCCGTAGATGATGCTGAAATTGACCGTTTTGGCGGCGCGGCGTTGTTCCGGCGTCACTTTATCCAACGGCACACCAAACACCCCGGCAGCGGTGGCCAGGTGGATGTCGAGGCCTTTTTGAAAAGCGTCGAGCATGGCTTCGTCCTTGCTGATCTCGGCGATGAGCCGCAGTTCGATCTGCGAGTAGTCGGCAGAGAGCAGGATGTGGTCGCTGTTGCGCGGGATGAACGCCTCACGCACCTTGCGCCCTTCGGCAGTTTTAATGGGGATGTTTTGCAGGTTGGGATTTTGGCTGCTGAGACGACCGGTGGCAGCCAGCGCCTGGTTGAACGAAGAATGCACCCGTCCCGTGCGCGGGTTGATGAGCGCGGGCAGCGCATCCACATAGGTGCTTTTGAGTTTCATCAAGCCCCTGTGGGCGAGAATATCGGTACAAATGGGGTAAGTAGCGGCCAGTTCGGTCAGCACGTCCTCGTCGGTACTGTACTGGCCGGACTTCATTTTTTTTCCGGGGTAGGGGAGTTTGAGCCGGTCGAACAAGGCTTCGCCGACTTGTTTCGGACTGGCAATGTTGAAATTAAAACCCGCTTCGGCGAGTATTTTTTTCTCCAGGTCAACGATTTGAACCGCGAGTTCGCCGGAATACTCTTTCAAAAAACCGGGATCAATACGCACACCCGCAAATTCCAGATCGGTCAGCACTTTCACCAAAGGCGTTTCCACTTCGCGGAAGAGTTTGACTAAACTTTCCCCGCCCGCTTCTAATTTCGGTTTCAAATACTCGTATAGTTGTATCGTTACGTCGGCATCCTCGGCAGCGTAATCCTTGATCTTTTCCACCGGCACGTCGCGCATATTGCCCTGCGCGCCACCGGTTTTTTTGCCGATCAGTTCCTCGATCTTGACGGGGGAATAATTGAGATAAGTTTCCGCCATGTAATTCATGTTGTGGCGGAGTTCGGGTTCGAGCAGGTAGTGGGCGAGCATGGTGTCCCAGAACGGGCCGCGCAGCTCGCAGTCGTAGTTTTTCAGGACGATGGCGTCGTATTTCAGGTTCTGCCCGATTTTCGTAATGTTTTCATTTTCAAAGACCGGCCTGAACTCTTCGACGATTTGTTGCGCCGCATTGCGGTCGGCGGGAATGGGCACGTACCAGGCTTCACGCGCTTTTACGGAGAAGGAAAAACCGACGAGATCGGCTTGTGTGGCTTCGAGTGCGGTGGTTTCGGAGTCGTAGCAGATGACCGCAGATTCTTTCAGAATGACAAGCAAGGCTGCGCGGCGGTCAGGCGTATCCGCCAGGTGATAGGTGTGCGGGGTGTTGTGAATGTTGTTGTCGGCGATCCGGTGCGCCGTGCCGCCGCTTTCCACGATGCCGCCGGTAGCGAGGGGTTGCGCGGCAGGATCGTCGCCGAAAAGGCTGCCCTGTGTACTTTGTGCAGCGGAGGTCCGTTCCGCTGTTTTCTTATTAACAACCTGCCCCGAATTATCCGCCGTTTGCCCCGAACGGACTTCCGGGCCACTTCCCGCCCAGGGGCTTCGCAAGATCGCATCGGCCAAAGTCCTGAATTCCAGTTCCTTAAAAATATCGACGAGCTCCTCGCGGTTGAAAGGTTCGACCTCGAATGCCTTGTCGTCGAACTGGATCGGCGCATTGGTATCTATGGTGGCGAGCCATTTGGAGAGGATGGCTTTTTCGCCGTGCGTTTTTACGATCTCCTGTTGTTTGCCCTTGAGTTTGTCGGCGTTGGCGAGCAGATTCTCCACCGTATCGTATTCGTCGAGCAGTTTGGCGGCGGTTTTTTCGCCGATGCCGGGCAGGCCGGGGATGTTGTCCACCGAGTCGCCCATGAGCCCGAGCATATCTATCACCTGGTCCACGCGACGGATGCCCCAACGCTCGCAGACCTCCTTTTTGCCCCATATCTCCGCGCCGTCGCCGCCTTTGCCGGGTTTGTAAAGGAAAATCTTGTCGTCCACCAACTGCCCGAAATCCTTGTCGGGCGTGACCATATATACCTCGTAGTTGTCTTTTTCCGCCTGTTTGGCCAGAGTGCCGATCACGTCGTCGGCCTCGTAGTTGGGCACACAGACGACCGGTAGGTTCATGGCGCGCACGATGCGCTCCACCCAGGGGATGCCGAAGGTGATGTCCTCCGGCTGCGCCTCGCGGTTGGCCTTGTAAGGCTCGTATTGCGCATGGCGGAAGGTGCCGCCTTTGGGGTCGAACACGACGGCGACGTGGGTGGGTTTCTCGGATTGCATCATGTCCCACAAGGTGCGCATAAAACCCTGAATGGCAGATACATTCCAGCCTTTGGAGTTGATGAGCGGGCGGGTGATGAAAGCGAAATGCGCGCGGTAGATAAGGGCGTGCCCGTCGAGGAGGAAGAGTTTTTTTGACATAACGAGGGGGTAATTGGGGTAATTACAACATAATTGAAGTAATTGGGGAATTGCGCAGCAAGGTAGGGTAAAAAACTATTTTTTGTTTTAAAAAAAGAGAAACGAACACCCTATCTTGTCATCCTGACGGGAACCGTCCGCTCTACGTGGGAAGTTGCGTGTCGTACCCGCCCGTAGAGCGGACGGTTCCCGGCAGGATGACAAATGTAGAGCGTTCCGTAGAGTATTCGTAGAGTGGATAGATTCTGACAGAATGACAAATTACTGTAGCCCCGCAAAATGATCCTGTAAAATCTTGTGCCGGAAACGCCGGGTGGCATCTCGAAAAAATGCGCGAGCGTTAAGTGCCTGAATCTGCCGGATCCAGTGTTTCAAGAAACTGGGCGGGAGCGACAATGCGTGTGCCTTGATAAATATTCAGCACGAGCAGATCTTTGTCGCCGGTGATGAGGTAATCCGCTTGGACGGATTCGGTCAACTGCAAAACATTGTTGTCGTCCGTGTCGCGGCAGACGGTGGGCAGCGGGGTGTGCGGTTGAACCAAACTCGATTTTTCGGCAATCAGGGAAATCATTTCAAGTACATCGCGCTCTTCGATGTTGAATTTTGAACGCAGTTTTTAGGCGAGTTCATCCAAAATCCATTGCGACACAAACAATTCTTCCCGAAGTGCGCAATGGTCGAAAACAGCGGCGGCTTTGCCCCGAAAGACAAAAGCCGAAATGAAGATATTGGTGTCCAGCACAATTTTCATCACGACACCAGCGCGTAAATATCTTCTTCATTTTCAATACCCTGCGATTTGAATTGCTGCCCCAGACGCTCGCGTAGCCGGTTGAGGCGCTCCAGATAAAAAAACTCCAACAATGCTTTTTCGACCAAAGCGTCCACGTTGACATCGAGTTCTTTGGCGCGTTCCTGAAGTTGCGTTTTTAACTTTTCGGGCAGTTGTACCGTGATAGATGACATACCTTGATGATTTTGTTGACACAAAACTACATAAAAAGCCGCCAACCTCAAACTTCGTTCACGCCGAATGCCCCGCAAAATAATCCTGCAAAATCGTGCGCCGGATACGCCATTCGGCCCGCTCAAACTTAATCGAACACCCCCACCACAACGCCTTGCGAGGATTTGAGGTTGCGCACGTTCAACTGACGGTTGTTGAACTGCAAGGAAATGGTTCCGGGCGGGTTGGTGGGAAAAAACATATCGACGCCATTCAGGAAGGGGAACGTGCCGAAGATACCGACGGGCGTCAGTTCAGTTTGGCTGTCGCCGTCGTCGTAGAGAAAGTAGGAGATGGCCGTTTTGTCCGGAGCGGCGTATTGGGGTGTGGAAAGCACCGAACCGGCCACCGTCAGGGTGTCGCGCCCGTTGATGATGGCCTGGCTGGCGGAGAAAACGTTCATCACCGTTTGGTTATCGTTGTTCGGCAATCCGGCGAGCAATAGCCCTGCCAGCGAAGTCGGCGGCGGGATAGTGCGCAGATAGACCAACGTGTTCAAATGCGTAAATCCCTCGCGGAAGTAGTGTATTTCGCGTTGGGCGGGTATCGGAGGGGTGGCGACGAATTCATAAGTCACGTTCGCATCCACGTTAATGGCCGGCCAATAGCCGAGTGAGTCGGTGAAAAGCGTGTGCGCGGGAGCGCTGGTCAGGCGTTCGCCGGTAGCCGGATTCACCTGATAAATTTCCACTTTCCCATTGACGAGAGGGGTGTTTTCGCCAAAATAAAGCATTCTGCCGGCGATGCAGACAATACTCTCCGGCGTGATCTCCAGCGTGTTGGGCGGCTGGTTGTGAAAAAATTGCCACACGGCCGCGAAGGATTCCTGGCTCGTGGCGATCTGGTAGTGGTCTTTGCCGGGAATCTGGACATTCGTCGCGCCGGAAATATCGCCGCCTTGCACCACATTGTCGTCGGGCGACCAAAGGTTGAGGGTTGCCATCGAGCCGCCGGGACCCGCCGGGCCGCTTTGCACCGACGAACCAATGTGTACGTAGCCATCCACTTTTGCCGCGCGCGCCGCGTCGGAGAGGTAATTGTAGCCCAGTCCGCCACCGGCAGAGTGACCGATGAGCCGCACTTTGGGCGCGCCCGTTTTGGTCAAAATGTTGTCAATGAAAGCGTCGAGCGCAGCGACGTGGTTCGCTCCCTGGTTGAGCGAATTCCAGTCGAAAGCGTACAATTGGCTGGGTTTGTAACTATTGGAGGTGAATCGCTGGTGGAATTTTGCCCAGGTGTCGCCCGAAGCGAGGAAGCCGTGCACCATGACGACAGGGTAAAAACAAGTGTCGCATTGCACTTCCGGGGGTGATAGCGGCGAGATGTCGCCCTCGTCTGCCGAAAAATCGGCGTGGGAACAGGCCAGGGCGCCGAAAGCGGCGAAAAGAACGGACAACGTGAAAAATCGAATCATCAAGAGAACGGGCAAGTGGAATGACAATGCCGAAACAGCGGCGCACGACAAATGTAGCGCCTCACGTGCGACCTGTGTCCGTCCCCGTAAAATAATCCTGCAAAATCTTGTGCCGGAACCGCCAGGTGACTAAAAACGCTGAATGGGAAGCAGCGCAATCCTGGAAAAACCCGCATCCTGTGTGAGGAGCGTAGCGCCGTTTTCGATGGTGGAAGCGGCAATGATAGCATCGGGCAATTTTACGTTATTCAACTTTCTGACCGATATGACGCGGGCAAGTAATTTACTGTCAGATGCCTGCAAATCAACAACTTCTACACGGCTTTTAAATTGTTGGAACAAAGTCTCGTCTTGGGATGAGAGGCCGGGAAAAGACAAAAAACTCCAATTCTGTAATAACAGAGATGCCGAACCACACCGCCGTCTGCAAGGTCTGGGTCAGGGAAGCGTTGCCGTTTAGCAAAGCGACCACAGCGTTCGTGTCGAGCAGGAATTTACCATTCATCGCGCATCTGGCGTTGTTCGGCTACGGCGTCGCCCTGCCATTGGAGTTTGCCCGCCAAGTCGGAGAAATCATACTTCGGCTTCCGGCCATTTTTCACGGGAACGGCAGGGGCTTGCACGATTTTCACATAGTCGAGGCTTTGCAAGAGTTGCAGCAACAGGGCGTATTTACTTTCCTCGACGTTCAGAATGACTTGTTGCATGGCTTTTATTTTGGAACAAAAATAAGTTTTTTTTCGCAAGAATAATACCTCCCGCCAATCGGAAAGCATCGCAAGTGGCTGAAACAAAAAAGGCATCATTCTTGTGCCCTCCTTCCCGGTTTAATTTTTCCGCCGCCTGCTCATCCATTTGCCCGCTCCGGCATTTTATCTTAATTTTTCACAGGAAAAGACCTACATTTGCCTCCCTTTTTAATGGACGCCCATCATCCGGTTTTATTCATTCAACTGCCCCGTCTGTGAAACGTGTGCAACTCCTGGCCGCCCAACCCGGTCAAACCCACGATACAAATCTGGTCATTCTCGCCGAAAAAGACGGGCTTGACCGACTCGAGGTGACGCTTGCGCCTTCCGAAATGGCTTTTTTGCGCCAGAGTGCTGCGCGCGACATCGCCACTTTTTTCTTTCCACGCGCCGAAGGCGGCGTGTTTGTCCGCCTGATGAAAACCGATAAAAACCCGGCATTCGCAGCGGAAGACGCCCGCCTCGCCGGCAACGAACTGCTCACCGAACTCCGCCGCTACAAGATCGAAACCCTTGCGATCCGGAACCTTTGTGCGGACAATTCTTCGCTGACTTTTGCCGAGGGCATGGTACTGGGCAATTACCAGTTCCTGAAATACTTTTCCGACGCCGACAAAAAAGAAAATTCGCTTCGTGAGATCACCCTGGAAGGCGCTTCGGAAACGGAAGTTGCAGAGTTGAATGCGCTCCTGGATTCGGTCTTTCTCACCCGCGACATGGTGAACGAGCCACATTCCAATCTGAACGCCGTGCAATTGGCCGAAATGGTGGAAACGGTCGGTAAGGAATATGGATTTTCGGTAGAGGTACTGGGAAAAGAAAAATTGGAAGCGCTCAAAATGGGCGGCCTGCTCGCCGTGAACCGCGCCAGCAGCGTGCCGCCGCAGTTCTGTATCCTCGAATGGAGACCTGAAAATGCGCGGAATCCTAAGCCCGTCGTCTTGGTAGGCAAAGGCGTCGTGTACGACACCGGTGGTCTCAGCCTGAAACCCACCGAGGGCATGGACTATATGAAGTGCGACATGGCGGGCGCAGCCACGGTCATCGGTACGATGGCAGCAGCAGCGCGCAACAAATTGCCCGTTCACCTCGTCGGTCTCATCCCCGCTACCGACAACCAGATCGGCGACCGCGCCCTCGCGCCGGGCGATGTCGTGCGCATGTACTCAGGTAAAACCGTCGAAGTGCTCAATACCGATGCGGAGGGCCGGATCATTCTCGCTGATGCGTTGCACTACGCTAAAAAATACGACCCCGAACTCGTGCTCGATTTTGCCACGCTCACGGGATCGGCCGTACGGGCGCTGGGCACACAGGCGATTTGTTACATGGGTACAGCCCCGAAGGAAATTAAAAGCGCGCTGGAAGAGAGCGGTTGGAATACCTACGAACGCTTGGTGGAATTTCCGCTCTGGCGCGAGTTCGGCGAAGACCTGAAAAGCAACATCGCCGACCTGAAAAACATAGGATCGAGCAACGCCGGCATGATTACCGCCGGGAAATTTCTCGAACATTTTACTTCCGATTATCCCTGGTTGCATCTGGACATCGCCGGACCTGCCTATCTTCGCACCGCCAACGGCTACCGCACCAAAGAAGGGACGGGCGTCGGCGTGCGATTGATCTACGATTTCCTGAAAAAACAATACGCAAAGAGTGATGAGAGATAAGTTATAAGATAGGAGTGATGGGTGATAAATCATACCCGGTTTATAACTCCCAACTCATAATTTACCTCTCATCACTCATCTCTAAAAAAGATGAGCAACATAACCATCGGTATTTCCTGCGGCGACATCAACGGCATTGGCCTGGAAGTCATCTTGAAAGCGCTTGCTGTCAAGAAAGTGGGAAAAAACTTCACCGTCATCATTTACGGCAGCACGAAAGTTGTTGCTTACCATAAAAACATCATCACGCAGGAGAACGTCTCGTTTCACTCCATCTCCTCGCCTTCGGAAGCGCAACCCGACCGCATCAACGTCATCAATTGCTGGCCCGACAACGTCAACATCACCCTCGGCAAACCCACTGATCTAAGCGGGAAATGTGCATTTCAAGCGCTCGAACGCGCTGTGAAGGATCTGAAAGCAGGCCATCTTGAGGCGCTCGTGACTGCTCCCATCAACAAAAAGGCGATGCAAATGGCAAATTTCCCGTTTGTCGGTCACACGGAATACATCACGAGCGAGTTCAAAGCGAAAGATTCCCTGATGCTTATGGTGTCCGATGCCCTTCGGGTGGGCGTGGTCACCAATCACCTGCCGTTGAAAGAAGTTGCCGGAGCCATCACAAAAGAAAAAGTGCTGCGCAAAATCCTCATCATGGCCGAAACCCTGCGCATTGACTTCGATATCCAGAAGCCGACCATCGCCGTCCTGGGCCTGAATCCGCACGCGGGCGATGAAGGCGCCATCGGCACAGAAGATGACGACATCATCCGCCCGGCCATCGAAGAAGCCAAAGCCAAAGGGGTTTTGGCGTTCGGGCCGTTCCCGGCGGACGGTTTTTTCGGTTCGGGACAATTCAACAAATACGACGGTATCCTTGCCATGTATCACGACCAGGGCTTGGTGCCGTTCAAGGTGCTTTCTTTTGGCGACGGCGTGAACTATACCGCCGGCCTGGCCTCGGTGCGCACTTCGCCTGACCACGGCACAGCCTACGATATTGCAGGCAAAGGCGAAGCCGACGAAGGTTCGATCATCAAAGCCATTTACCTTGCTGCCGATATTGTGCGCAACCGCAATGAATACCTCGAAATGCACGCCAATTCGCTCGAGCGCCGCAAACAAAAAGCGCTTATCAGCGAGACCGGCGAAGACGAGGTGGTGGAGGAAGTGATACCCGAAGAATAAATTAGTACTGGTTATTGGTTATTGGTTATTGGTTGTTGGTTATCAGTTGTTTGTCAAGGGACTGTTCAAAATATTGTGTTTTCATTCGTTGTTTTTTATTTAAAAAAATAATTATAAGATAGTTAAATATTATGATTTTATTGACTTTAAATAGATTTTTGAACACTCCCCCAAGCTGACAACCAACAACCAACAACCAACAACCAATAACCAATAACCAGCAACCAATAACCAGGAACTATTAACCAACTTATGATGAACGCCATTCTCGGCATTGACGTCGGCGCCTCCGGCATTAAGGGCGCTTTGGTGGACCTCGACAAAGGCAAGTTGTACGGCGAACGCTTTCGCGTACCCACCCCCCAACCCTCCACGCCCGAAGCCATGGCAAAGGCTTTTGCCGAAGTCGTCCGTTTTTTCAACTACAAAGGCGTCGTGGGCTGCGGGTTCCCGGCCTTGGTCAAACACGGCGTGGCGCAATCGGCGGCCAACATTGACAAATCCTGGGTAGGCAAAAACATAGAAACTGTATTTGGAGAGGCTAGCGGTTGCCGCGTCTATGCCACCAATGATGCCGACGCGGCCGGAATGGCCGAAATGCGCTATGGCATCGGCAAAGGCGAAAACGGCCTGGTCGTCCTGATCACCATCGGCACTGGCTTAGGCACGGCCATCTTCTACAAGGGTGTGATGATCCCCAACACCGAGCTCGGCCATTTGAAATGGAACAACGGCAAATCCGCCGAATTGTACGCTTCTTCCGGAGCGCGCGAGCGCCTCAAGATCAGCCGGAAAGAATGGGCGCGCCGCTTCAATGAATATCTTCAGCACCTCGAATTGCTGTTCTCGCCAGATCTGTTTATCCTCGGCGGCGGCGAAAGCAAGTTTTTTGAAGTATATAAAGAACAACTCAAGACGAATGCCCGCGTCGTGCCGGCTAAATTGCTCAATAATGCGGGTATCATTGGAGCCGCTGCTTATGCTGCGGAACAGTAGTATTTTTAAAGACAATCCCAATCGTACAGCACCCGTGAAAATTCCAGAGATTTCAGGTCTTTTTCCCGGATAAAAAAGTGCCCCACCCCCATATCGCCCCACATCAGGTCCATGAGTTCGTCGCTGTCCAGTTGAAAAAGCAGCAGCATGGGGTCGGCAGTGCGGCGCGGGTCGTCCTGCGTGAAATAGGCATAACCGCCGATCTTGTGGCCTTGCGGACGCACGGCTTTTCCGAATTCGTCCATCACATCCCATTCTTTTTCCCCGAACTGCCGGAAAAAATCGGCGCCGAAAAGCTGGTCGAATTGGTAATCGGTGATCGGCGCTACTTCCTCTTCCAGGGAAAATTTCAACGGATAAGACTCGTCGGGGTGGTGCGGCAACTCCTCGTAGTCGCGCAGCATGGGGGAAGAGGTATGCAAATCGGCTTCATTTTGAGCCACTTCGGGATGGTACAGCACCCGGAAGGTGTCCTGATTTTCGCCGTCGTCGAAGTTCATGCCGTAAAGGTCGTCGTCGAGGATAAAGAATTGCACGATGCCCGCCGAAGGAAACGGATCGAGTGGCGGCATTTCGGCGAAATTGAGTTGGGCGAGAAAAAACAGTTCCCGTCCGTCGGGAGCGGTGGGCCAGGGGTGCGCTTTGGGGAGGTAGGGCTGGCCGCCGACTTTGCTTTCCCAGGGTCGGGTAGCGCGCGACTTTTCGGCCGTAGCGCGGATGAAGTTTTTTTTCGTTTGGAGCAGTTTTTCACGGAACGGCTCCAAAGCGGGAGGAAGGTTCAGTTGCAGTGACATGTGGCAAACTTACGAAGGGGCGTGCGAATTATCCATCTTAGCCAACTCAATCAACATATATCACTTTCTCAGGTGGTCTGCCGATTGCTCGATTCAGGCATTAAATGGTAGTTTTGCCAAATAAAAATCCTCTTTCGCCCGCATCACTGCTTCCTGTTCAGGAGTTTTGTCGCCATAGCCGGCCAGGTGCAGCACGCCGTGTGCCATTACCCGGCAGAGTTCGTGGGCGAATGAAACGCCGTGTGTTTGTGCATTTTCCGCTACCCGTTCCGTGCTGATGTAAATTTCGCCGCGCATTTGACCGCTCCCTTCTCCGTTGTCGAAGGTGATGATATCGGTGTAGTAATCGTGATCGAGAAATTCGACGTTGATGCCGCGCAGGTATTCATCCGAGCAAAAAATGTAATTGACTTCAAAAATGGGCTTATTTTCCGCAGCGGCGACCGAAAGAAGCCATTCGCGCAGCTTCCATTCGTCGGGCAGTTCAATATCCACATCTTCAAAAAAAAATCCGATGGGTTGTTGCGGCGCTTCGAGTGCGTCCAGTTCTGGAAATTGCATGGTGGCGGCAATAAAAAAGAGGCCGTCTCATAAGTCGGTGATTGGTTTATCTGATGATTTGTTTATTTGAAAACAACCCTGGTTATGAAGGTGTAACGAATAACCAAATCCACAATTAAACGAATAAACAGACTTATGAGACGGCCTCTCGTTTTGAAGTAATTTATTGAACTCAATCGAGTTTGAAGCGCATTTCCACCGTACTTCCCTTGTGCATAAATTTGCATTCGTCGCTCAGGTGGCGCATCAGGAAAAGGCCGCGACCGCCGCATTTTTCCAGGCATTCGCCGGTGGTGGGGTCGGGCACACATTCCGGGTCGAAGCCGGGGCCTTCATCGGAAACGCGGATCGAAAGCGCGTCTTTCTGGCGGCGCAGGGAAATGGATACAGATTTGTTGCAGTCGGCTTGATTGCCGTGCAAAATAGCATTGGTGACTGCTTCGGTAAGGCTGATAAGGATATTTCCGTGAATATCTGGGGAAAGATTGTAGCGGGTGGCTACGTCGTGTACGAAAGGCTCTACTTTGGAAACGTTGTCGGGGGTGGACGGTAAGGTCAGGTTTGTGTGTAAATCGCTCATTCGCAAATCTTTGTTAAAAAAGAATCTGACTGTTGGGATAAACGCTTTCACTTTGGTTGCAAAGGGTAAGTAGTGGTGGGAATCAGTGTTGGGAAAAAAGCGCCACAGTCAAATTAGCACATCTCGGGTTGGTCAATTGGATTAGCGACAAAGCGCGGATTAACAAGCGTCGCGGGCGAATGTTCACGGTTGGATTAGTCGAAAAACGACGCAATTTAAGATTTTCTTAATACGCTGCGCAAGGGGTTGTGGAAAAAAAATCCGTTTTCTGTCAAAAAAGGCTGGATTCAGACGCTTTTTTGCCGTTTCGGTCACGTTTTCCACAAAATTTTTTTCAGAAAAATGTTAAAAAAGCAGCGTCGGTGCAACAAAAGGTATCGCCGGCACTGCTTAATACACATTAAAACTCCGCATTTCCCGGGTAGCGCGGGAAGGCAATCACGTCGCGAATATTGGTCATGCCTGTCACAAACAGCACAAGTCGTTCAAAACCAAGACCGAAACCTGCGTGCGGGCAGGAACCGAAGCGGCGGGTGTCCAGATACCAGTAAAGTTCCTTTTCGGGGATGTGCATGTCGCGCATCCGTTGCACTAAGCGGTCGTACCGTTCTTCGCGCTGCGAGCCGCCCACGATTTCGCCGATACCGGGGAAGAGGATGTCCATAGCCGACACGGTCGGGCCGGGCACGCCTTCTTTAGGGTCGTCCTGGCGCATGTAAAATGCCTTGATGGCGGCGGGATAGTTGGTCAGGATAACGGGTTTTTTGAAATGTTTTTCCACGAGGTAGCGCTCGTGCTCGCTTTGCAGGTCGGTGCCCCAGCCTTCCACCGGGAACTGGAACTTGCCCTTTTTGTTGGGGTTGGAGTTTTTCAGGATGTCAATGGCTTCGGTGTAGGTCAGCCGAACGAACTGGTTGTCAATCACGAAGCGCAGTTTTTCGGTCAGAGACATTTCGCTGCGCTGGTCCTGGGGTTTGGTTTTTTCTTCTTCGGTCAGGCGCTCTTCGAGGATTTTCAAATCGTCAGCGCAGTGATCCAGGGCGTAGCGGATGACATATTGGAGCATTTCCTCCGCGAGGTTCATGTTGTCGTGCAGGTCATAAAAAGCCATTTCCGGCTCGATCATCCAGAATTCGGCGAGGTGGCGCGTGGTGTTGGAGTTTTCGGCGCGGAAAGTGGGGCCGAACGTATAGATGTCGCCCAAAGCGAGGGCTGCGAGTTCGCCTTCCAACTGACCGGAAACGGTGAGGTTGGTGGCGCGGCCAAAAAAGTCCTGGGAAAAGTCAATGGCGCCGTTTTCCGTGCGGGGCAGGTTTTCCAAAGGCAATGTGGTCACCTGAAACATTTCGCCCGCGCCCTCGGCGTCGCTGGCTGTGATAACGGGCGTATGCTGGTAATAAAACCCCTTATCGTTGAAGAACTTGTGGATCGCGTACGCCAGTGTGTGGCGGATGCGGAATACCGCGGCGAAGGTGTTGGTGCGGAAACGCAGGTGGGCGTGTTCGCGCAGGAATTCGAGTGATTGCTTTTTAGGTTGCAGCGGATACTCTTCCGGGTTGCAGTCGCCGTAAATGACGATCTCGGCAGCCTTCACTTCCACTTTTTGTCCTTTGCCCTGCGATTCGATCAATGGGCCGCGTGCGCCGATTGCAGCCCCGAATTTGATGCGGTCGAGCAGGGTGGCATCGGTGTTTTCAAAATCCACCACCACCTGCAGGTTGTGGGGGGTGGAGCCGTCGTTGAGGGCGATAAACTGGTTGTTGCGGAAGGCTTTGACCCATCCTTTGACCATTACTTCTGTGCCGATGGGTTCAGTACGGAGGAGTTCGGCGATTTTCGTGCGCTGCATGTCGCGTTCGATTTGCTTTGTCATTCTGTCGGAAGCCGTCCGCTCTACGTGGGGTAGCGGAGTGGAAAAACGGCTTAGGGCGGACGGTTCCCGCCAGGATGACAAAAAGTAGGGTGTGCTATATGGTTTTAAAAAAGAGGCGCAAAGGTAAGCCGAAAACCCGATTTTGAAAGGGCTTCATTCAATTTTGAGCGTTTTTACGTCGCCGGCGGGTGTGATCATGATAAATTCTTTTTTCACCGTCGTTTTCTCGCGCGGTTTGTATTCGGGCAGGGTGAAGCGCACGACGAGGTTGTAGGAGAACTGCACGGCTGGTTCGAGGATTTCCGGGTTGATCACGATGTCGTAGTCGTTGGCAGGCACGGCGTTGTAGAACCGGGAGGTGAGTTTGTCGGCGGGATTTATTTTGCTGTTGTCGTCGGCGTCGAGGCGCTGGGTGCTGAAAGCCTGATAACTTTCATAGCGGTTGATGGGGTAGGCTACCCACGCGTTTTCAGCAGTGACAAGGTATGCCGAATCAAGGCGGATGCCGATAGCCTTGTACTGGTCTTCAATCTTTTTAAGGTATTTGAAGGCGGCATCGCGGAGTTGGGTGTACACGGCTTCCGGGTCTTTGACGAAGTAGTCCACCTTCACGATGTCGTAAATCTCCTGTCGGGCGGCGGCGGTCACGATGCGGTCGAGCAGTGCAGGGTCGGTGTAGCGGATGTGTACGTTTTTTTGCAATTCGAATCCTTTCGGTATTTCAGTGTACGTTTTTTTGGAAAACAGTTTTTTGGTCACATCGTACTCGTATTTCGGCAGAAAATTGACCATGTCTACATAAATATCGGTAATGGGAATCCCGAGCGCCTTGAGGTCGGCGAGCAAAGCGTCGAGGCGGTTATTGAGCAGCGTATTGGTTTCGTCGGCGGTTTTGCCCAGTTGCACGATGCTGAAAATGGCCGCATAGGTACTGGCCTTTTGGTTGGAAAGTGCATTGACGGTGATCTCCAATTGGTTGTCGCCAATGAACGTGGCGGCTTTCGGCAGGGCGCGGTACTGGGCGTTGAATTGGATGTTCTGGTAGGTTTTTTGTTGCTGGCCGTAGTTGCCCATCACCTGGGCAAAAATGGGAGTGGTCGCCAGTACAAAGGGGAGGGAAAGGAGCAGTTTTTGCATGGATGGATTGATTTTGGGGCAAAAACGGCCAATGCAAAAGAAAATTGCTTTTCGGGGGTGACGCGAGCGGGATCAGTTAAATTCCACCCTCTTTGCAAAACAATGACACCCGGAAGCGGGAAACCCGTCTAAGATTCTACTTTTGCCCAACTAAAATGAGGGTGCGGTTGTTTTAATCAACCATCATTCGGCAAAAGCCACATTATGTTCATAGAAGTTTTCAAAAGCAAAATACACCGCGTGCGCGTCACGCAGGCCGACCTGAACTACATCGGCAGTATCACCATTGACGAAGAGCTGATGGAAGCGGCCAATATTCTGGAAGGCGAGAAAGTGCAGATCGTGAACAACAACAACGGCGAGCGCTTCGAGACCTATACCATCCGCGGCGAGCGCGGCAGCGGGGTCATTTGCCTCAACGGCGCCGCGGCCCGGCGGGTGCAGGTCGGCGATGTTGTGATCATTATCTCCTACGCCCTGATGACGCCGGAAGAAGCCAAAACCTTCCGGCCGGTGGCGATTTTCCCGGACGAGAACAACCGGTTGGTGAAAAACGGCGGGCAGTAGCAGTAGCAGTGGCAGTAGGCAGTGGGCAGTAGCAGTGGGCAGTAGCAGTAGCAGTAGCAGTGGGCAGTAGCAGTGGGCAACAGCACTGCTACTGCCCACTGCTACTGCCACTGCCCACTGCTACTGCCACTGCCTACTGCCACTGCTACTGCCACTGCCCACTGCTACTGCCACTGCCCACTGCTACTGCCACTGCCCACTGCTACTGCCACTGCCCACTGCTACTGCCACTGCCCACTGCTACTGCCACTGCCCACTGCTACTGCCACTGCCCACTGCTACTGC
>JABAQQ010000010.1 GCA_019187225.1 Saprospiraceae bacterium | reverse complement strand
GCCATCGCGGTGGATCGCGCGCTGCTGAACACCACGGGTGTGATGTACTACAAACTCGAAACGGCGACCGACGCGGCGACGAAGAAGATGATCCAGACGAAGTGAATGAATAGTCACTAAGGGTCATTGAGGGTCATTTTTAGGAGGGCTAAACCTTTTTAAAAATGACCCTTAATGACTTCTGATATTGCAATTGAGGGAATAGAGGCTGTCTCGTAAGTCTGTTTATTCGTTTATTTGGTGATTTGGTTATTGCGTTACACCCTCATAACCAGGGTTGTTTTCAAATAAACAAATCACCAAATAAACAAATCACCGACTTATGAGACAGCCTCTTTTATTTAGATATATTTTTTGATTTTCTCCGGATACGGTGCAAAAAGTCAATCCTTTAAGGCCGTTACCTGTTGTGCCAACCGCACATACTCCTCCCATCCCAGCACTTCGGGGCGTTTTTCGAAAAAAGGGTCTTCCATTAGTTTTTCCTGAGGGAAAAAAGGTTTGAGCGTATTGCGGAGCATCTTCCGCCGCTGGTTGAAAGCCATTTTTACGATTTTACGAAAAAGTGCTTCATCGCATCCGAGTTCAAAATTTTCTTTCCGTGTCAGCCGGATCACGGCCGATAACACCTTTGGCGGCGGATTGAACGAGCCGCGTTCCACGGTGAACAAATATTCCGTTTGGTAAAATGCCTGTGTCAGCACACTTGTGATGCCGTAGACCTTGGAACCGGGTTTTGATACCACCCGGTCGGCCACTTCTTTTTGGAACATGCCAACCATTTCGGGGATTCGCTGCCGGTGGTCGAGCAGTTTAAAAAGAATCTGTGTGGAGATATTGTAAGGGAAATTGCCGATAAGACAAAACTCGTTGGCACCAAAAACTGTCGCCGGGTCAAAGTCGAGAAAGTCTTTGAAGATCAGGCGTTCGGACAATTCCGGGTAGTTTTTTTGCAAATATTCCACCATGTCGCGGTCGGCTTCAACGGCATAGGTCTTGTATTCCGGGTGCGCCAGCAGGTATTTGGTCAAAATCCCCATGCCTGGGCCTACTTCGAGTACGCGTCCGGTATGCGCGGCCTGCCGGAGGCTGTCGGCGATACGCGCTGCGATGGCGTCGTGCTTAAGAAAATGCTGGCCGTAGGATTTTTTTGCGTACATTTTGAAAGGATTTAGGTGAGCGGGTTTCAGGGTGTCAGGTTACAGCGCTACAAAATTGCAGGAGCACCGCAAGGATTCCCTCTAAAACCTTGTAACCTCCTAATCTTTGTCGGCCATTTTCATGAACCACAACGAATAAAACAAATAAAACGCCACACCGATGGCGGTTTCAATGGTGTATTCCACTAAGAATGAAGTAAATACTAAAATCTGAAAAACAGCGAACAGGAAAAACCCCCGGTAACGCCAGGTCATGAGGGGTGCAAAAAAAGCGATCAGACTGAATGCCAGGCCAAATATCCCCGTTCCCGTCAGGATATAGAGAAACTGGTTGTGCGGGAGTTTGGGGGAGTCGTTGTAATGAGGATATTGCTCGTTCACCACACGCTGTACTTCAGTTGGCAAGTCGCCCGTGCCGATGCCGAACCAGGGTTGTGTCTGCCAGAGTTGCCATCCCACGCGCAGGGAGATCAGCCGTTCGGCGTCGGAGTAGGTGTTGCCTGCGTTTTGACGGTATTGTTGCCAGTCCCACAGCATGTAGTAAACCCGCATTTGAAAACTGGGCACTGTTTTCATGGCAATGGCAGGCAACAGCAACAGGAGGATCAATGCTACAAACCCTGTCCCCCAGCGTTTTGTGCGAACAACAAACCACACCAGGCTGAACAATAATGTCAGATACAATCCTGCAATACCACTTCTGACTGAAAGGACGTGGATGAATAAAAACAAAAAAATCAATGCGGCTCCCAATACCCACTGCTCCCAGCGCCGGCGCCAGTAAAAACCCTCTAGCCAAAGCCACCCGCCTGTGATGATACCCATAGCCAACATAAGACTGAACCGGATGTGGTTGCGCGGAACGGGCACGGGGTCGCCGCGGCCGATTCCAGCCAGAACCTCTTCGAAATGCAGGGCAAAATTGATCGCAGCACCTGCACAAATGATCGTCAGCGCCCATACCAATACGTACAAAACCAGACGCAATTGTCGCCCGGTAAGCTCCGGGAGGTTGACAAATGCCCAGGGTAAAACCAAAAAAGGCAGACGTACCTGCGTCCTTTCCAGCCAGTAACTCTTGTCGGCCGACCAGAAAAAACTTATGGCAGGGATCAAAAGCAACAAAAGAAAAAATGCGTATGCCCGCTGACGGAAAAGGTTTTGAAACGACCAAACCAGAATACGCCACCATGCCGGGGGGGTGCGCAGATCACTTGCGATACCGTTCTCCCGGCACTTCACCGCGCCTTCCCAAAATGCTGCGGCCACTAAACCCCACATACTGATGGACAGCAAAAACGGTGATAACATCATGCTCACGACGAGCAGGCATGCAAAGAAAACAGTGAATGCCTGGCGGGCACGGAGGCCGTCCAATGGCAGGTATAATTTATTTATATAATTGAAATTCAAGATTTTAGATTGTTTTTGCCTTCGGCAATCAATGACAAACGCTTTCTGTGCCGCGTCTTTTTTCGCCAATCAGGCGGGCAAAGATACCGCGTCCCACCGATGCACAAAATGAGACTCTTTGCGCCGCTCGTCCTCTGTTTACGCACGATCATCCAAAACGCATTGGCCGGCTCCGTGTGTTTCGGCGAACTTCTCTACTTTTGTCGTGTTTTATTTCAGATAAACATGAAAATCTACTTGCCATATTTCCCGGTAATAATTGCAGCGTTTGCGCTGGCCGGTTGCAGCCATGAATCGCCAACGGCGGTTGATTCGCCTGTCTTGACGCGCGAAAAAACCGCTCCCGTTTCAACGGTATCCGAATCCCTGCCGCTGCCCAAAACCGGCGCAGGCAATTTTGAAAGTCTTGTTGCCGACTTCGAGAGCAAAGAGCGGGGCATTTGGCAAAAGCCCGATCTGGTGATCTCGATCCTCGGTGACCTCGGTGACAAAACGGTGGCCGATATTGGCGCCGGTACAGGTTATTTTACTTTTCGCCTGGTACCGAAAGCCAAAAAAGTCATTGGCATAGACATTGACCGGCGGTTTATCCGTTTCCTCGATAGCGTGAATGTTCGTTTGCCCGCGCAATACCGCGAACGCTTCGAAAGCAGGCTTGCCAAACCCGACGATCCGCTGTTAAAGCCCGGTGAAGCCGACGCGGTCGTTGTGGTCAATACCTATGGTTATATACAAAACCGCATACAATACCTGAAAACGCTTTCGAAAGGCATGTCGCCCGGCGCTCAATTGCTCATCATTGATTTCAAGAAAAACAACCTGCCTATTGGTCCGCCAGAAGAATACAAAGTTGCGCTCAACCAGGTGGAAAAAGAATTGATCACAGCTGGTTTCGGAATCGAAAAGATTGACAAAGACGCACTCGATTATCAATACATTGTACTGGCCGTCAAACCTTTAAAAACTAAAGTGGAAAGCGGTAATTAAATGCCAGTCGCCTTCGCCGAGGGTACGGCGGGTAAAACTGCTTACTGTCTACTGCTTACTGATCATGCGTGGTTCTCTGAAAATATTTACCTGGTTTGGGATTCCGGTGTATCTGCACTGGACGTTTGCACTTATTTTTTTGTACGCTTTCTGGATCGGGTACGACAATAATCTGGGTTCTTTCGGAATGTTGTGGGTATTAGCTATTCTGATACCCTTGTTCGGATTCGTTTTGTTGCACGAATATGGGCATTCACTTACAGCGCGCCGTTATGGCGTCGGGACCAAAGACATCATCCTGACACCCATCGGCGGCATCGCGCGTCTGGAAAGAATGCCTGAAAAACCGTTGCATGAATTTCTCGTCGCCATTGCAGGGCCGGCCGTGAACGTCGTGATCGCTTTCCTCCTCTTCGGATTGGGCACTCTGCTGTTCGATGGTATTCATTGGGAAATTTTCACCGCGACCATCCGCGATTATTTCAGTTCCATCGCACTTTTTTTTCAACACTTATGGGCTCTTCTGATCGGTCAGATTTCTTTCGGAGATTTCCAATTCCTGCTCTCGGCTGACGCGCCCTCCGAGTTGGAAGAGATTGTGGCGGAAACTGGCATTGAAGTGGGCATTTTGCTGGTAATGCTGCCGGCATTCCTGTCCATTAATCTCGGCCTCGCGCTGTTCAACCTTGTCCCTGCTTTCCCGATGGACGGAGGCCGGGTGCTGCGGGCTTTGCTGGCGGTACGGTTCGGGCGGGTGCGTGCTACCCAATGGGCTTCGTGGATCGGCCAGATAGTGGCTGTGGCGTTCATTACCCTGGGTTTTTTGGTGGGCAACTTTACTCTCGGCCTCATCGGCTTTTTCGTATTTATGAATGCCCGCACGGAAAATGTGATGGTGCGGCTCGATGCGTTGCTCAAGCGATACGCCGCCCGTGATCTTATGCGTCCCAATTTTACCCGCCTTACTGTGACCGATTGGATGCAAACGCCGGTGGAATTGTTGAAACAAGGCCTCGAGCGGCATTTTCTCGTGTTCGACCTGAACGACCGGCTGGTGGGAGCGCTCGAAGAAGACGATATCCTGGAAGCCATGAAAAAACGCGATTTTAGTGCCGGTATCGCGCAGTACCTCCGGAAAGTGGAATTGGTGCACGTCAATGAGCCCTTGCAAACCATCTATTACCACCTTCGCCAGCGCGGCCATTCTATTGTCGGCGTAGTGGACAATGGCGAGCTGGTCGGCGTGATTGACGACGTCGGTTTACAGCATTTTTTGCGGCTGCAGGCCAGTTCTGGCCGTTGATTTGCACAGTTTTGTCATTTGCGTTGCCCGTTTTTTCCCAATATTGTAATTTCCCGGTAGGGTTTTTAAAAAGCCGTTTGTTTTGTTCTATTCGAAACCAACCAACGGCTTAAGATGAAAAACCTTTTTCCCTTTCTGCTTGCAGCGTGCTGCTGCACACCTCTTTTTTCTCAAAATACCACCACCTGGTTTGTTCCCGGATGTCAATGGAGATATCAGTATGAAAGCATCCTCGGTTTTGGCGAGGAAGTTTTCCAGGATGCGGGGACCGAAGTCATAGGCGGCGAAATATGTACGAAACTTCATCGCACCGCCTACCATGTCCAGTTTTCGGTGGGATGGTATCAGGATCACGGCTATTATTATTTATTTGCCCGCAACGATTCCGTTTTTTGGTGGCAGAATGGTTTCCAACTCCTGTATGATTTCACCCTGCTGCCGGGCGACACGTTCTATCTGCCCCCTTATTTACCGCCCGGTTTTGCCGTCATCGACAGCGTCGGCACAACGAACTGGCAGGGCATTCCGTTGCGGTTTCAGGATTGGCGGATGTTTTATGACAATATCCCACCCGATATTCCACCTTATTCCACGAGGGTTTACGAACGGGTTGGCGCTGAATACCTGATTTATCCTTCTGCTGGCATGGGTTATCCGTTAAGCGAGATACAGTATAACCTGACCTGTTATCGCGACGACGAATACCCACTGCCGGATTGCGACCTTACTTATGATCCCGGCTATGTGGAATTCCCCGCAAGCCCGGCAGTGTGGAGTGAAGAGAATGACTCCTGGTGGTGCTATTATTGGGGTTTTCAATACGTGCAGATTGGAGACACCATAGTGCCCGGGTACAGCAACTCCAAAAAGTTATATTATCGGCCCACTTATCAGGGCAATCACGCCTGTCCCACGCCATCTGCCACCATTTTCCATGAGCCATTGGAACTCATAGGTGCTTTGAGTCAGAACATCGCGGAGAAAAAAGTATATTTTACGTTGTATAAGTATACGAATGACATTTTCCCGGTAAATCTTGACTTCGCATCGCTTCCCGGCATCGGTGAAACCAAGTTGCTCTATGATTTCGATCTCGAACCGGGCGAATCCGTCGCCTGGAAACCGCAACCCAATCTTTTCGTGGGCAACGATTCTATCCAGTTGGATGACGGCACCTGGCGCCGCCGCTACTTTTTTGCCAATGAACTGGGCGAGATAGACAGTTCCTATTACTGGCTGGAAGGCATCGGTGGCGGCCATAGCTTGTTTACTTCATACATCAATCCGGCAGTTACCGATGTCGGTTCTGTTCTGAATTGTTTTCGGGAAAACAACGTCCTGAAATACAGCAGGGTAGACGCCGCATTTTGCGACAGTGTCGTTGTCGCCACTACTGAACCCTTACTTAATGCGCAAGTACAATTATACCCCAATCCCACCTCCGGCAGTGTCACATTGGAAATCCAGGCAGAAGCTCTGCCCGCCCTGCTGCAACTGTTTGATGCGCAGGGTAAACTCCTTCATCGGCAGGAGATAATGGCTTCAAGTACATCACTCGATGTATCGCGATGGAGCAGTAATGTTATGTTGTTTGCCCGTATTCAAAGCGCGGACGGACGACAGGCGGGAAAAAAGTTGACGGTAGAATGATGAAACAGTTTGGTTTAGGTAGCACAGCGTTCACACCGCCGTGATCGAAGTCTTTCAGGCCCACTCGTGAATGGCCCTGAACAGGACAATGTGAACGCTGTGCTATCTGCAATCATTTCACCCGTTTACCTTCTAATTCCTGCCCGCCCTGGAACAACACCATTTTATTCACTGCGCCTTTTTCATCGGGATAAAACTCGATGTCCGCTTGCACCACTTTCAGGAAAAAACGCGTGGGTGTAGCGGCGTACACTTCGAAGCGCGGCTGTCCGGTGGCTTGGCAGAACAACTGTTCGCCTTCGCGGGTGACAGCGATGTTGAAGCCCGGCATTAGTTGGTATTCACCCGTGAATTTATCCAGGTCTGCCTCCGGCACTTTTATTTCCGCTCGTGCTGCGGGCAGGGGTTTGTCCGTTTTCACCCACAAATTGTCGGCGGCAGTGCGGTCGCTGACGATGGCTTTCACTACTTTTTTGCTGCCGTCTTTTTCGCGATCGAAAGAGATGCGTGCGAAAGATGCTTCGAAGAAAAACTGGTCGGGGCCAAAGGGCGTGAGTTTGAATTTCTGGCCGCCGGAACGCTGCGAATGCAGCTGGCCGTTTTCCACGCTGATGATGCGCTGTTCTTTTTGGGCATTTTCATAAACCCCGGTATATTGATCCAACGCGCTGGGTTCCAGTTGAACAGCGGCGGGCTGAAACGGCTTGCCGATGGTCAGTGCAGCGAGTTTGGCACTCAGGTCGCGGGGCGGCTCGCAGTCGCAGTTGGTCAGGATTGCTACGCAGACATCTTCTGTGGGGAGATACACCAGGTCACTCAGGAACCCGTTGATGCCGCCGCTGTGCTCCACGGTCGGGCTGCCGAGCAGGTTGCCCATTTGCAGGCCGTAACCATAGCGGGTGTTCGTCCCGTCGGTCAGAAGGTAAGGCGTAGTCATTTTTTTCAGGGATTCGGGTTTCACCACTTTGCCGCTGTGAAGTGCTTTTGTCCAGGTATACAGGTCTTCAACAGTGGAGAGCAGCGATCCGGCGGCGTAGGGTTGTGTCATACTCAGGTAAGGGGCGTTGGTATAGGTGCCGGCTACGTCGGCCTGTGAATAACCCGCCGCCCGGTTTTTGACAACGGGCGCCACATCGCCATAGTACGAGTTTTTCATACCCAGCGGTTTGAAAAAGTGCTCAGTCATATATTCAGCATAAGTCTGTCCTGATACTTTTTCAATGATAAAGCCCAGCAGGATGTAGCCTGAGTTGTTGTAATCGTATTTCGCACCCGGCTCAAAATCCATCGGCTGGTCTTTGAAATAGTCAATCAGGGCACTGACGCTGAAATCTTTGCGCCGTACCTCATCCGTCCATTCTTTCATGCCCGTGTAACTTTTAATGCCGGAAGTGTGGGTCAGGAGATGCTCCACGGTGATCTTTTTTCCATGCGTCGGGTAATCGGGGATAAATTTTGTGAGATCGTCCTGAAGTGAAATTTTGCCCTGTTCCACCAATTGCATGATAGCGGCTCCGGTGAATTGTTTCGTCACGGAGCCAATGCGGAACACGTGTTCCGGTTTCAGCGGAACGTCCAGTTCCAGGTTTGCCATGCCAAAGGCTTTGTGGTAAATAATCTGGCTTTTTTTGGCAACCAGCACTGCCGCGCCGGGGCGACCGGGCTTGAACGTTTCTTGCAGGAGTTTGTCGAATTCGGCCGTCAGTACCTGGGAAAATGCGGTTGTTGAAAAAGAAATACAAAGGAAAACAAGCAGAAATGGATTGAATTTCATCATAATTTTGATTGAACGGTAAAAGATCGGTAGTTTTTGTGAACGGCCAGCAAGACAACGCTTTGCTGCCGGACGTTGCAGCATGTGCAAAAAAAGTATATTTTGAAGAAAGAGGAAGTAAAAAAAGGCCCCGGCGAACTTCTTCGCCGAGGCCAACCCTGTCCCACTGTAAAGGGGGGCTTCGTCACTCAACTTCCTGACGGCGCTAACCCGTCTTTATTCTTTTGTCCATTTTCCGGAATCCCCGGAAGCGACATTGCATCTGGCCGCATCCTTTGAGAAGCAGTGATGCAAGCCGCCTTTCGGGTCAGAGGTGTGGAATGAAGCGTGTTCCTTACATCCTCTGCGCAATCCCATGGTTGTTCTTCACCATTCCGTCCGCTTTGGCAACCCAACCGGAACTTTCGGCGGGTGGAAATAATGATCGAGTGCTGTTTTTTCAAGGGCGTGTTTGAGAATCCTGTTGTTCATTGCCGGAGCAAATACGTCGTTTCCCACTGCATCATACAGAGAGATGATATCCACCCGTACAGAATAGAGATTGGTACCCGCTTCGGTCTGATGTCCCAATTGTTCGATCGCCAGTTCCGCTTCTCCGACAAGCATCAGACCGGCTTCGTCGCTGTAGCGAAAGGCCACGATTTCGCTGATAACCCCGGGGGTATTTTGGCCATGTTCATTCGGAATGTCAGGCATAATGGCGTATGTTTGCTTGCAGAAAATTAACGAGACAAATTTATTTCCATCAAATGGAAATTTGCAAATAAAAATTCAAATTTTAGACTAAAATTTTCTAAAATATGAATTGCTGTGTATAAAAAGTTTAAATAACGGAAAATGGCCTTACTAAAAGAAGGGGAAATCTTGCTGATACTCTTCAAACGCGACAAAAGATCGGCAACTAAAATTGCCGAAGCCATGGGTATTGACAAGTCATACCTGCCAAAACTCTATAAAATGGACAAATTGCCGCACAAACGGCTGGAGGTCGCAAAAGCGGTTTTCGCAGATGCAGAAAAATTATTTACAGCATTGAGAGAAAAAGTGGACGTCGTGGAAGAACCGCGTCCGAAGTACAATACACCGGATGCCGCCGGTCTGATGGAAATCACTCAACTAAAAGAGCAATTTGCCGCCATGCGGGATGAAATCACCCAATTGAAAAACGAACTGGAACAACAAAAGAACCTCAGTGCCAACCTCGCCCAAACGCTGGCCAACATCACCAAACGCGGTTGAGCAACCGCTGCTTCGATTTGCCCCGATCATTGGTTCCCCTTCCCAAAAGAGATATTTTTCAGGAGTACTATTTCCGGTACACTGTTCCCTTCTTTCAATTTCAGCGCTTTGTCCATCGGCACGTTGGTGTAAATGGTGTTGGGCACTCCCGGTTTGGGCCATTGTACTTCTACGGATTCGATTTTTCGGGCTTGTCCCAACCCGATTTCCTGGCGAAGGCTGGAGGAGCCGAAACTGCCCCCCGTTCCAACCGTGGCCCATATCTGTCGCCTGGCGCCGCTTTTATCCGATACCGTCACTTTGATTTTGGCGCCCATGGCGTCGCGATTGCAGTTGACGCCTTCGGGAAGAAGCGTGACCCAATGGTTGGAATTGCCCGGATTTTCGTAGAGTATGTTGTTGGCCGCATCGCCTTCCAACGCACCGCCGACCACCACGTACACATCCTGGTCGCCGTCGTTGTCGAGGTCGCCGACGGCCACACCATGTCCTTTTTGGATATGGCTGAAGCCATTCATCGAGATGTCCTCGAAACGTTTACCCTGGAGGTTATGGAACACCCGGTTGGGCACCAAGGCGCGCAGGTCGGGTTTGCCGGTACCGAGGAAAATATCGAGCCAGCCGTCGTTGTCGA
This sequence comes from Saprospiraceae bacterium, assembly GCA_019187225.1. Classification (GTDB taxonomy): domain Bacteria; phylum Bacteroidota; class Bacteroidia; order Chitinophagales; family Saprospiraceae; genus M3007. The sequence continues at coordinate 148,705 of JABAQQ010000010.1, read as the reverse complement.
TATCCCAGAAGTTGTGGCCCATGGCATAGGTAATGGTGTGCAGGCCGAGGGAGCGGTGCACGTCGGTGAAGGTTTCGTTGCCGTTGTTGCGGTAGAGGCGGAGCCAGTCGCCTTCGGGTTGTTGGCCAAGCCATTCGTTGATGAAAGGAGCGGCGGAAGGGTCTTCCTGGTTGAGAACGAAGCTGGTGGCGAAGATATCGTCGAAGCCGTCGTTGTTGTAGTCGAAGAAAAAACCGGGGAAACTGTTTTCGGGATTGCCGACGCCGGCATTGGTCATTTCTTCAAATTTCCAGGTTTCGGGCGAAGCGCCACCCCTGTTGATCAGGAGTATATTGGGTCCCATCAGGTTGCTGAGATAGACGTCGGGGCGCTGGTCATTGTTGACGTCGCCCCAACTCACCGCTTTGATGAAAGCGATGAAGTCCACCCCGATCTGCGGCGCCAGGTTGGTGAACGTACCGTCGCCGTTGTTGCGGTACAATTCGCAGGGATGAGGTTGTTGCGGGGTGTAGGTTTCGTTGCCGATAAACAGGTCGAGCCAGCCGTCGCCGTCGAAGTCGGCCCAATCAGCCGCCTGGGTGGGGTGGAAGGACAGGAGCCCCGCTTCGATGGTCACATCCGTAAATGTTCCATCGCCGTTGTTGCGCAGCAGTGAATTGGGGTGGGTGCCACCGATCATCCAGGCGCCCCGCAGGATGAACACGTCGCGGTCGCCGTCGTTGTCGTAATCGGCGTGAATGGCATTCAGCCCTGCGACCAAACCGGTCAGATTGGCTTCTGCGGTGCGCTCGCTGAAAGTGCCGTCGCCGTTGTTGCGGAAAAAGCGGGTAGGCTCGTTGAGCCCCCATTTTGTCAGAAACAGGTCGAGGTTGCCGTCGCCGTCGAAATCTTCCATACAAACCCCACCGGCAGTGCCCCGGACGTCGAGACCCAGCGAAATGGCGATTTCGCGAAAACGGGTATCTCCTTTGTTTTTAAATATATCTGCAGGCATTAATTGCTCCCTGGGTACGGCATCGGGCCATTGACCCAGCGCCATATAAGCGAGGTTGAGCAACCAACGGCTTTGCACATCGTCGGGATAGGCGTCGAGGATGCGCTTATACACTTTGATGGCGTTTTCAGGGCCAGCGGTCATCTTGTAAATACCTTCTCCACTGATCGGAATCACGCACGATTCCGGCGTATGCGTTTGGATACAATTCTGTTGTTCGCCTAAGCGCAAATAGCACAATGCCAGCATATCGTACAGCACCTTGGTCTGGTCGTTCAGTTGATCGCCCGCCTGCTGGATCAGTTCCGAAAAGTGGACGGTAGCCGCTTCCGTTTTGCCTGCTTTCAGCAATTGAAATGCGTAATTGAATTTGAGAGAAGGCTGGTTCTGCGGGGGAGCCATTTCCAACTGTTTTAAGATCATTTCGGCGGCCCGGCTGTTCAGGATGTAGCAGGTACGCGGGTCGGCATTTTTATAAATACTGTCCAGGATGGCCACCATTCGGGAATGCCCGTGGGCCACAGCGATTTTGGCTGTATCCGGCTGGTTGTTGCAGTATGTAAACAGAAGCAGCGCCGATACGCCTGCGAGAAGGCGGGAAAAAGAAGAGCGTGGCATGGGCAAATGCATAGTCGCAGCGCAAATCATAAACAGGCAATTTAATGGTGCATAGATACGCTGAAATACGCGGATAACCGGATCAATCGGACAAATGGCTGATCGCAGTCAAGTATAGTCTTTTCGTTGCTTTCCCTTATTTTTGCACCCCCTGCGAAGATAAGGACCCCAATGACCCCTAATGATCCCTAATGCCCCCCCGATGACCCTTAATTCCGCTCATAATGCTCGACAAACTGCAAGCCCTCCGCGAAAAGTACATTCACTTGGAAGAGCAGCTCTCCGATCCCGGTATCGTGGCCGATATGGAACGCTCCAAAAAAGTAAACAGGGAATACAAAAAACTCCAGCCGATCATCCAGGCCGCTGACAAGTACGAAAGGGTGTTGTCTAATCTCGACAACGCCCGCTCGATGCTGACTTCCGAAAGCGATCCAGACATGCGCGACCTGGCAAAGGACGAAATCGAAATCCTCGAACCCGAACTGGATATCCTCGAATCCGAACTCAAAACACTGCTTACCCCCAGAGACCCGGAGGATGAAAAGGACGTGATTTTCGAAATACGTTCCGGTACCGGCGGCGACGAAGCGGCGTTGTTTGCCGGCGATCTCTACCGGATGTACGGACGTTACTTCGCCGCTCAGGGCTGGGAAGTGGAAGTCGTGGACGAAAACCCGGGCACAGTAGGGGGCTATGCCAAACTCGTGCTCGAAGTGCGGGGCGAGAATGTGTACGGCAAACTCAAATTCGAATCGGGCGCCCACCGCGTCCAGCGCGTACCCGATACCGAAGCCAAAGGCCGCGTCCATACTTCAGCGGCAACGGTGGCCGTTTTGCCTATGATGGAGCCCGAAGACATAGACATCCGCAAAGAAGACATCCGCACCGATGTGTTCCGCGCTTCGGGTGCCGGCGGCCAGCACGTCAACCGGACGGAATCGGGTGTGCGGTTCACCCACCTCCCCACCGGCGTGGTGGCCGAAAGCACGGAGAGCCGTTCGCAGCATAAAAACCGCGAAATCGCCATGGGACGCCTTATCCAGCAAATCCGTGAGGCACAGATACAGAAAGAAGCCTCGGCCCTCGCCTTCGCCCGCCGCAGCCTTGTCGGATCCGGCGACCGCTCGGAAAAGATCCGCACCTACAACTGGCCGCAAAACCGCGTGACCGACCACCGGCTGGAAGGCGACAACAAAAACTTCAACTTAGACAAGGTCATCGAAGGCGATCTGGAGCCGATCATCGAGGCGCTGACGATCGCGGACAACGCGGCGAAGTTACAGGAGGGGTAATTGGTTCCTGGTTCTTGGTGATTGGTGGATTGGTGATTGGTGGATTGGTGATTGGTGGATTGGTGGATTGGTGGATTGGTGGATTGGTGGATTGGTGGATTGGTGGATTGGTGGATTGGTGGATTGGTGGGAGCGTTCAAATGGGATTGTTCGCGATTGTTCAGGGATTGTTCGAGGGTGTTCAAAATTCTGTGTCAATCTCCTTGGTGAATTTATATTAAAATACTGATTTTCAATAAATTAAAAAAAACATAAAAAAATTAAACACGGGAGTGTTCAAATAACTGTGTCAACTTTACGGAACCAATCCACCAATCACCAATCCACCAATCACCAATCCACCAATCACCAATCCACCAATCACCAATCCACCAATCACCAATCCACCAATCACCAATCCACCAATCACCAATCCACCAATCCACCAATCCACCAATCCACCAATCACCAATAACCAATAACCAATAACCTCTTTTCGTTTTTGCCCAAAATCAAAAAAGTATGAAACGGAACCTGCTCCTTTGTTTCGCCCTGCTTGTATACGCAACTGCCGCTATCGCTCAAAAACCGCAGCCGCCCTACTACACGGTCGAAAGCGCGCCAAACAAGGCTAAAAACGATTACAACGACGGCGTCATGGAAGCGCGGAAAGGCAACACTGTAATCGCGCTCGGCTACTTCGAACGGGCGCTGAAAGCATGCCCTACATTTATAGATGCACAGTTGCTATGGGCGGGTTCGCAATTGAAGATCAAGGATTACGCGCGGGCAGAAGAGGGTTTTGAAAAAGTCATCGCGCTCGACGCGAACTACCAGCGTGCCGCCTTTTTTACCCTCGCCCTCGCCGAATGGGAGCAGGATAAATTCGGGGAAGCCGCTCTCCACGCCGAGATATTTTTAAAATCGAACTCGTCTGACGCCGAAATTGTCCGCGAAGCCAAACGCCTGGCCGCTAACGCCCGTTTTGCCGCCGAAGCCGTGAAAAAACCTGTGCCGTTCGACCCGAGACCCGTCGGCAACGGCATCAACTCCCCTGCCGATGAATATCTGCCCTCCCTTACCGCCGACGGCAGCATAATGATTTTCACCCGACGCGATTTTATTGACGAAAATTTTTATCAAAGCGAATTTAAAAACGGCGCCTGGCAAACTGCCGAGCCACTCACGGGCGTCAACACGCCCCAAAACGAAGGCGCTCAACACATCAGCCCCGACGGTTCATGGCTTGTTTTTACCGCTTGCAACCGCCGCGACGACGGCTCTCAGGGCAGTTGCGATCTGTATTGGTCGCAACTAAAAAACACGGGCTGGACAAAACCGGTACCTTTCAGTGCTGCCATCAATTCGTCCGATTGGGACGCCCAACCCTGCATCAGCGCCGACGGCAAAACGCTGTTCTTCAGTAGTATGCGTCCCGGCGGCAAAGGCGGCAGAGACCTTTGGATGACTACCCGCCAGCCCGGCGGCAAGTGGAGTAAACCCGAGAACCTCGGCGATGGCATCAACACCGATGGCGACGAACAGACACCTTTCCTCCATCCCGACGGCCAGACGCTCTATTTTACCTCCAACGGATTGCCGGGCATGGGCGAAAACGACCTCTATCTCGCCCGCCGCCAACCCGACGGCTCCTGGGGAGCGCCTCAAAATCTCGGCTACCCCATCAATACGAAAGTCAATGAAGGCACCCTGACCGTCAGCCTCGACGGCCGCACGGCCTATTTCGCCGCCAACCGTTCCGACAGTCAGGGAAGGATTGATATTTACCAGTTCGAACTACCCGCGAACGCCCGGCCGCAACCTGTCACCTACGCCCGCGCGAAAGTGAAAGACGCCGTCACCGGCAACCCGCTTGTGGCGAAAGTGGAATTCACCGACCTGAAAACCGGCCAGTCGCACGTTTCGGCCAACACAAAATCCGACGGATCGTTCCTCGTTTGCCTGCCCGCTGGAAAAGACTACGCGCTAAACGTGAGCAAAGACAAATACCTGTTCTATTCCGAAAATTTCAACCTCGTGGAAACGGCGACTTTTGAAAAGCCTTTTTTGCTGACCATAGAATTGCAGCCGATTGGCGACGAAGCCGCCGCCGTCGCATCCTCCAAACCGATCGCCCTGCGCAACGTCTTTTTTGAAACCGGCTCCGCCGCGCTTTTAGCCGCTTCTTCCGCCGAACTCGACCGCCTCGCCGCCTTGCTGACCGAAGTGCCGACTTTGAAAATCCAGATCAATGGCCATACCGACAATGTAGGCGACGATGCTTCCAACCAGCGCCTTTCCGAAGCCCGCGCGAAGGCCGTTTACGAGTGCCTGATCGCCAAAAACATCGCCGCCGAACGCCTGAAATACAAGGGTTTTGGCGAATCGCAGCCGGTGGAGACGAATGATACGGCAGAGGGGAGGGGGAGGAACCGGAGGACGGAGTTTGTGGTGTGGTAGGGAAAATTTATTTCCAAAACGCTTCTGCTTCCCAACCTGAAGGGAAACCCATACTCATCAAATCGGTTTTAGGATACTCCAGCAACAAATTTTTCAACCGATTGTGGAAAGTATGATTGGGCGCGACGGTATTCAACAGGTATTGAATACAGCAGAGCGTCGCATAAAGCCGGTCGGGTGAAATGGTTGAGTTGCCGATCCATTTGAAGGAAGGATTTTTTGGCAATTTGGGAATCTGCGTGAGCGTGCGGTTCCAAATGCGTCCATGATGAGCGCAAATGTTGCGCACATGACTAAGCGTGTGCATCCAGCTTTCCAGCACAAAAGTGTTCAAGCCAAAATGCGCTGCGATAGCCTTCTTTTCCGGTGAAATACGGAGGTTTTCAAACAACTTTGACAATGTCCCGAGCGAAAGTATTTCAAGCGCCATCCAAGCCGGAGGGCGTTTCGGGGTAGTATATTTTGAGATATAATGTTTGATGAATACTTCTGATGAGCGTCGAATCTACTTGTCCACCGTTTTCAAGTCTTTTTTGAAGTTAAGGTAATTGTGGTACAATGACTTACGCTGAAAGAAATGACTGCCATGCACCAAAGAACACTGATAGATGATTTGTGTTCGCAGTGCCACTTCTATCCGCTCGATGGCATCGAATACTAAAATGCGTAGCTTTCGATCAAATCGGTAAATGTCTAGTACATCGTCAAATGAAACGCCTGGGTGAAATGGGTGATTTGCGTTGGTATTGTCCTGAAATGGATAGGTATAAGCCCGCAGCCGATAGTAGCTGATGTGCGAGAGGTAAGATTCCGCCTGAGCCAGGTCGGTGATATTTAAACCCCGGCTTTGAAGCAAACGAATTTGGTTGGGAATGGGAAGCGCTGGTTTGGTGTATTGCATTCAGACTAAAAAAATAACCCGCCCGGGTGCGCTGTTCTGATGGGAAGCGTGGCAGGTCTTATTGATTGCAAAGATATAACTCGAAAGTGCACTTATGCAAGCTAATGATTATCTTTTTATTCCAAATAATCAATTTAAGCAATGTCAAATCAATGACAGATCAGGTGTGGGAATGAATGGATATAAGCAAGGCAACAAGTGACCAAATAAGAGATGCAGCTGCCTGTAAAAAACGACATAGTTCTCTGACATCCGAAGTAAAGTTCTTTCCGGTATGATTCTGGAACGTGATTTGGCGTATCAGACCATCCAAAATATCCTCGGCCTCGTCCATATTAGCATTAAAACGCTCCTGTTGTTTGACTGAAAGATGCATAGATACCTTAACTCGTAAATTGAATAATTGTGATTGCTTTGTTCGCAGATGTCCCAAATCCAATATGGCCCTGTTTTGCATCAAATAAGCCGCTATTTCATTTAACTCCGATGCGCACTCTTGCAATATTTTTGTTGAGGCATCGGGCATGAAAAGACCTGTCAATTAGTTAGTTAGAAGATAAATCGGGAAAGTCAATATTGACTGAAAATTTTGACAAAGTAGCGAGCTTATTTGCATTTTTCAAAATTACATTACAAAATGGTTCGACAAACATCATTTTGGCCGATTGCCAATTATCTTTTTTTCTGTTTTCGGGCACTCCAAAATCCAGTCTGAACTGGCGTGATGCTTCCTCCAATTCTTCGGCAATCAATCCCAACGATAGGACATCAATTTTGAGTAATTCTGACCTTTCTTTTATCGAGGCACCTATTTCCTCCACCTTTTTTGCGTCCGTGAGGTTGTCGAAATAAAAATTATATGCTTCCCGGACAAGCATTTGTGCATGAATGGTTTTCAGCATCTCAGCATAAATTGAAAAATGGGCAGCACTTGCAGGCTTGCCTTCCTGATCGGCAAAAAGAATGTGATTCATAATTTTTTTGTCGGGCATTTTTTCAAAAATGGCATTAATCTCCTTGAATTCAGAAGGTATCGCGCCCTGCTGCTTGTTCTCGCTCTGCTTTTGGCGTATGATTTTCTCAACATGCTTCTTGACGACTACGGCAACTTGCTTACATGGTTCATCAATTCTGGTCCAATGTGAGATAGGCTTGCCGTTTTCGGGGAGCGGTTTGAAATTAGCTAAAAGTGTTTCCTCCCAAACGCAATCCCGTACGATAACAGGGATAAAAATCAGTTGATTCATATTTTGGCGTTCCAGCGAACGCTCCACACCTACTTTCCAAATCCTGTCAGAATCAACTGATTCAACGCTAACTAAAAAAAGCACTATATCGGCTTTTTCCAGTTCCGTTCGAATCAATTGTTCCGTGTTCTCGCCGGCCAGCACAAAGCCTTCTTCCCACAGATAAATTTTTCCGTCCCTTTTCAACACCGACAAATGCCGCACTATTGTATCCTTTTCCAGTTTATCCTGGTCGTGAAATAACACAAAGACTGCTACCGAAGAGTTTCCCATATGTTCATGGGTATTGCAAAGGTGAGGAATGATTTTTAAAACACAAATTGTTTTTTAAACAAAAAATGTTTTCTGATTGATTTTTTCACTAGCTCATCCACCTCCTTCAATTGAGCACAGTTGAGTTTGGATAGGAAGGAGAAGAAGGGAGCATTGTCTTCAGGTAAAAAAGTCGCGATCAACCATTGTGCATAGAGTCGAACTTCATTTTATACCTGAAATCCAAAGAATTATCCACCCCCACCAATCCCGACCGTATCAAATGCGCATTCACAAATGTCTTGTTTTGTAAATATAGGTATGCCATGATCCGGTTTTCAGCATCGTGCTTGACCGCATCGAATTTCAGAAAGACCTTCTGCCCTTTGGTTTTTTCGCGCAGCCAATCGCTCGCTTTGCCATTTTGCGTCGGGTTTTCACGGACGCCGATAAGCCGCACTTCGAGACCATTGCTGAGGCGCACCAATTCCGGGCTGATGACTTCTTTCACGGTGAAATATTCCTCCCGCTTCGCTGAACCGTTTTGGTCAATTTTGGAGCCGAACTGAAGTTTTTTTACGTCTATTTTTTTGTCCAAACGCAGCGGGTCTTTGAAAATATAATCGAAACCAATGGATTCGCAGAACTTTATGATTTCCGTCCGGATCGGAATGACTTTGTAACGACCGTAATATACCGAACGGGCAAACTGGTCGCCGATATTGATGCACAGCCGGCAGCCCTTGTGCAGGACGCGATGACATTCGCTCCACACTAAGTTGAGGTGGTTGATGTACGTCTCATAATCGTCGTGAAAGCCGATCTGATTTTCCGTGTCGTAATCCTTGAGTTGCCAATACGGAGGCGAAGTGACGACTAAGTGCACGCTCTCGTCGCGCACTTCTTTCATGCAACGGCTGTCGCCCCGGATGATTTTGTGGTAGGTTTTGCCCATTACTCTATTTTTCTCCGCGAAAGTAAGGCTTTAAAGGTCTTCATTAAAGGTAAATTTCAACCCACCATCCCTTACTTTTGTTTCAACAAAAACAACGACAAACGGCCCGCCTTTGCCAAGGCTATGGCGGGCAAGCAAATCAACAACAGACATGACTGCAACGCTCGCTTCCGCCGCCCAAAAACTCGACCGCAACGGCTACCTCGACATCGAGGTGGACCCCGAACTCGATCTTGTGACCGAGATCAAACGCCTGAAAAAAGAGAAAAACGCCATCATCCTGGCGCACTATTACCAGGAGTCTGAAATCCAGGATGTGGCCGACTTTATCGGAGATTCGCTCGGCTTGTCGCAAAAAGCAGCCGCTACCGACGCCGATATCATTGTGTTCGCAGGCGTGCACTTCATGGCCGAGACGGCCAAAATGTTGTCGCCCAATAAAAAAGTGCTGCTGCCCGACCTCAAGGCGGGTTGTTCGCTGGCCGACTCCTGTCCGCCGCACCTGTTCAGAAAATTCAGGGAAAAATACCCTGATCACATTGTCGTTTCCTACATCAACTGTACAGCGGAACTTAAAACCCTGACCGACATCTGCTGCACCAGCACCAACGCGGTGGCTGTCATCGAAAGCATCCCGAAAGACAAACCCATCATCTTCGCGCCCGACAAAAACCTCGGCGCCTACCTCATCAAAAAAACGGGCCGCGATATGGTGCTGTGGAACGGCGCCTGCATGGTGCACGAGATTTTCAGCCAGGAGCGCATCGTCAAGTTGAAAAACCGCCACCCCAACGCCAAATTCATCGCCCACCCGGAATGCGAAGCGCCTATCCTCGAAATGGCCGACTATATCGGTAGTACCACCGGTCTGCTGAAATACACGATTAACGACTCCGCGCAGGAATATATCGTTGCTACCGAAGCGGGTATTTTGCACCAGATGCAGTTGGCCAGCCCCCACAAAACCTTCATCCCCGCTCCACCGGAAAACAACTGCGCTTGCAATGAATGCCCGCACATGAAGCGCAACACGATGGAAAAACTCTACCTCTGCATGGAATACGAAATGCCGGAGATCATCCTGCCGCAGTGGGTGATCGAGCAGGGCGTCAAGTCCATCGACAGGATGATGGAAATTTCGGAAAAGGCGGGATTGGGGTTGAAGGGGTGATTTTATCCTAAAAAGACTTAACTTGCATCAAAATTTATAGCTTATGGAAGCCGCTGCTGTTGCTACCGAAAAGAAAAGACCTGTTCGGAAAATCCCTGAGGCACTCGTCTATGAAACCATAGAGGGGCAGCCCTACTATCGCAAAGGGTACAAGTCCGTTTTGAACCGAACCAAAAAAATAGAAGACATCATGGGCGCCAGTACGTTACAATCCGTTATTATTTTTTACCTGCAACGTCTGTTGTTCGATAATTATCCTGAAGATGCCTATTGGATTTTGACCAACGAGGCAGGGCTTCATATCAGCAAAGGCAACAACCTGGCGGGAGACATTTTTGTCTTCGAAACGCAAACGCTCCCGCCTGGAAAAATCGGCAAATTTTATGCTGATGTCCCACCATTATTTGCATTTGAGATTGACATCAAAATTGACCTGGAAAAGGCATCCGATTTTCGCTATATGAACCACAAAATCCGCAAACTGCTTGACTTCGGCGTGAAAAAAGTAGTCTGGATTCTAACTGAAACGAAACAAGTGATCATTGCAGAGCGAAATGCGCGCGCCAGTCAGTTTATGGACTGGAACCAGGACGTCGAGATTCGACCCGGCCTTACCTTCAATATCGGCCAATACCTGGAGAAACGCGGTATTGTAGTCGAATAAACTTGTGTCTACACCGAGGACTCCGAAGGGGTCGGGTTAGAATAACCCGGCTTGAAATGCCGGGTCAAAGCCTTCAATCACGTGCCGCAACCGCGAAGCGGTTGAATGCTTGGTATATAAATTCCTCAAATTCAATATTTTCGCGATTGCGACACGGTCCGGCATAACGAATAGCCTGGGGTAGGGGTTGCGTCAAATGTCATTGTACATTGAAAATTGGTCATTGTACATTGAAAATTTTTATATTTAAAATTTAATAATTTATAAATCAAAATTTTCAACGTACAATTTACAATGACCAATTTTCAAGTCTTTTGACCAACCCCATCACTGCGGCACCCCCTGCACGCCCGGCAACTGTGGCCGGTTGGGTAAATAAGCGCCGAGCGTTTCCTGCAGGTCTTTTTTCAGTGCTTCGTCTTTCAGATCGTCGGCCATGCGCATGAGCGTTTGGGCGGTGCCGAGTGCGAAGTCGTTTTCCTGTTTATAGCCTTTCTGGAAGTCCGGCGAAAGCGATTCATAGTAGCGCAGGGATTGCGCGATCGTTTTGGCGATCTCGCGGATCTTGGCAGCGGCTTTGTCGTTCGCCCCGGCGCGGAAATAGACGTCGGCGAGGAAAGCCGAGAACTGGTCATAGGGGAAATTGTATTCCGGGAATACCTCGAAATACTTGTCTACCAAGGCAATGGCTTTATCTTTTTTGCCTTCCACCACCAACTGGCGGGCGAGGCGGATAAAGACGACGCGCATGGTTTGAAGGCTCGGCATATAGGATCGGTCCACGAACAGGCGTTTCTGGTCGAAGTTGCCCCAGCGCCATTTTTCCATGATGTTTTTATAGGCCGTTTCTGTATCCACGCCGCCGCTGCCGATGATGCCATAGGCATCCATAGCGCCGGGCGTGCGTTTCGGCACTAAGCGCAGTGTCAATCCTTCGAGTTGCAGGTAGTCCGACAGCCCCAGCAGTTTGTCCTCGCGGCATGTCACAGCCCAATAGATCGGGCGTTTAGAAAAATTAGAGTTGATGATGTCGAGAATGGCTAGTTCGTCCTTGATGAGGTAGGCCTTGTCGTTACCAAGGTCGAAATGCATCGTATCCGCGATCAGCGAGTCGTTCGGCGAGATCAGTTTATTGGCGATCATCTCCGCTTTATTCACCGGGATGGATATTTTGCGTGTGGGCAGATACGAATCGAAATCGCGACCGCCCTGGGTCGGAAGTTTGTGGTCGTCGCCAAGGAATTTCAACACCTGAGCCAGTGGCATTTCGCGTTCCGGAGCATCATTGGGGCTGTAAAAAGGTATTTGCACCCGTTTGTAGCCCCTTATTTTTTCCTGCGGAATACTCAGCTCGATGGCTGGTGAGTTATTCACCGCGCGGCGCAACTGGTTGATGTACCAGTCAACGGCAATAAGAGAGAGGTTGACCACGCGCACATCGGTGCGGATACCTTCCACTTCCTGGCAATACCAAAGTGGGTACGTGTCGTTGTCGCCATACGTGAACACAATGGAGTTGGGTTCGCAGGAATTGAGGAAATTGCTGGCGTAGTCGCGGCTGGCGTAGTGCTCGTGGCGGCTGTGATCGTCCCAGTTCTGGGTTACCATCAGCAGCGGCGCGCTGAGTGCCAGCAGAGTGGCGGCTCCACTACCCAACGTTTCGGAAAGCCGCAGGCGTTTGGTGAGCAAATCGAATATAGCCAGTACGCTCAATCCGATCCAGATCGCATAGGTGAAAAACGAAGCGGCCAACACGTAATCGCGTTCGCGCGGTTCGTTGGGTGGCTGGTTGGAGTATACGATGATGCCGATACCTGTGATGATAAACAGCGCCATGATGGCCGCAAAATCGCGCGGACGGCGTTGATAGTGGAAAAACAATCCCAGGAGGCCGAGCAGGAAGGGAATCAGGTAATACTTATTGCGCGCCTGGTTATTCTTCTGGAAATCAGGCAATTCTTTTTGGTTGCCTAATCTGCCTTCGTCTATAAAATCAAATCCTGAAATCCAGTTGCCGGCGCTGGGGTCCCAGGAAAAATAACCCTGTTCGCCGTTTTGCCGGCCAGCGAAATTCCACATGAAGTAGCGCCAGTACATCCAGCCCAATTGGTATTTCCAGAAAAATTCGATGTTGTCGCCCAGGGTCGGGTCGCCGGAAGGTTTGTCAATCCAACGGCGGTAGAGCGCCGGGCGGCCCTGGGTGTTATCGCCCATGCGTGGAAAAAGCGTCTGTACGCGTTGCGAGTACACCACGTCCATTTTTTCGTCCACTTCTTCGTAGCGGTCGCCGACCCGCCCGTAGCGGGGTTCACTTTTAAACTCGACGATATCCTTCTGCTTGGCATCGAAATGCGGACCACGCAGCAGCGGGCGTTCGCCGTATTGTTCGCGGTTGAGGTACGGCAGCAAACGCATCGGATCGGAGGGGTCGTTCATGTTGATCGGCGGGTTGGCAGTGGCGCGGATGATGACCATGCCGTAGGAAAAATAGGCGATCACCACCAGACCGAGACCTACTATCAGACGCTGTAGCAGACCGTTGCCCGCTTTTTTTGCCCGCTGCAAACCGAACCAGATAGCGCCTCCGAAGATCAGCAATACCGGCACAATACCCGAGTAGAAGGGCAGCCCGAAGCTGTTAACCATCATTTTATCAAAAAACGCCCAAAATTCCGGGATACCCGCAATGATCAACTTTTGAATGGCGACAATAAACACCACACCCACACCTGCTGCGAGCAGCGTACCCCATACCGTCGGCTTTTTGGCTTTTTTGAAATAATAAAACATCGCCAATGCAGGGAATGTCAGCAAACTCAGCAGGTGAACGCCAATGGAAAGCGCTGTCGAGTAAAAAGCGAATACGAGCCAGCGGTCGGCATCCGCCGTGTCGGGCAGGTTATACCATTTCAATACAGCCCACAGGGTCATGGCCGTAAAAAAAGTGGACATAGCATATACCTCGCCTTCTACCGCTGAAAACCAGATCGAAGTGGTGAAGGCTGTCGTCAGACCGGCCACCAGCCCCGCCCCGGCCACCGCGAACGCATGGCCACCAACGGGTTCGTGACCCCGGCCGTCGAGGGCCAACCGGGCCAGGATCGTGGTACTCCAGCACACGAACAACGCTGCTGCCGCCGTGCAGAGCGCCGAAAGCAGGTTCACCGCGAAGGCAATGTCCGACGGGTTATCAGAGAACAGCGATCCGATCCATGCGAACAGTCGCCCTACCATCAGGAATATGGGTGCGCCGGGCGGGTGCACAACCTGAAGCTTATACGCCCCGGAGATAAATTCGCCGCAGTCCCAAAGACTGCCCGTACGCTCCGCCGCCATGCTTAATACAATTGCCGCAATGCCGAATACCAGCCAGCCGGTGATGTTGTTGAGTGTTTTGAAGGAGAGATTCATGTTTGGTATGTTTAAACTCTGGGCCGCCTTAGGCAAGCCTGCGGCGACTAAAAAGAAGCGCAAAACTAAAAAAGTCCGCCCAACACCAAGTTTTTTCATCCATTCGTATTATTGCATCATCTATTTTTCACTCAAACCAATGATATTATGGCATACCGCATCGTAGTTGACTTCGACCTCTGTGAATCCAACGGCATCTGCATGGAAATTGCACCCGAAGTATTTGAAGTGCGCGACGACGGCTTTTTGTACATTTTGCAGGAATACCCTTCCGATGATCTTATGCCCAAGGTCGAAGAGGCCGTACCGCGTTGCCCCACACAGGCCATTTCGATCGTGGAAGAGTAATGAGATCTTTTCAAATTTTTGACAATCAGTTATTTGTCGTTGATTTGAAATGACAGGCCGAGCGAGATCGCCCGCGTCCGGGCATTATTTAATCCGAACATATTCCTGATGTACAAAGCGGGTTGGAGACGGGTAAATAGCGGTATGCGATACGAAACGCCGGCCAATACTCCCCTTTCCACATCAATATCCTGCCGGGGGTCGGCATGAACGGCATTGGTCTCGCTGCCGGTGTTCGAGCCGCGATAGTTGCGCTGCTGGGCGAGATCGAAGTAGAATCCTGCGGAAAACGAGAAATTGCGTTTAGGGCCAACCATGAATTCCGGCGCAAGCGCAAAATAGGTATTAAAATAATCGTAGACCCCGTTGCGGCTGTAAGCAACCGGCCCGTCCATAAAACCGGAGTGTACCCCAACCTGCCGGTGTGCCAATCCCAGCTCAAAGTTGAGCCGCAGTGCTGTCCCCTGAAATATCAATCCCGTTGAAAAAGCCAGTTCCTGGCCCGGCAACCGTTGGAAGGATAGGGTGTTGACGGACACGTTATTGATCGCGAGAAAATTATAGGGTGTGTGGTTTTTTGAAAAAGTGCTCAGGTTCATTCCCGCCGAGATGCTGAATTGCAATTTTACCGGCGCGCGTTTGAATCGAAAGTACGTTTCCTCGCCATCTGCCCGGAAGGTAGCGTAACCGCGGCCGGTAAAAATCCATTCGATCTGCCGGGGCGTTCCGTCCGGATCTGTGTTTTCCCAGGCGAGTTCGTCGTCGCTGTAACGCGAAAGCAGGAAAGTTTGCGGTGCTTCGGTGACCGTCGAATCAGCTTGCATTGTCATGATGGCACTTTGTTCCCGAAGAGAGACAGTGGCGCGGCTGATTTCCACTGTGTCCTTACAAACGATGGAAAAAGTGCGGTTGTGCAGCGTTTGGTCGTCCGAAAATTGCCAGACAGAATAGCAGACCGACGTACGACCTGTTTGATACCACACCCCCTCGAGATTCTGAAGTTCGGGTGGCAGTTGAGCGAAAAGGGTGGGGGGGCAGAAAAAGAGAAACGCGAAAAAAGGAAATAATTTGTTCATACGGGAAAGCGGTTGGTTCAATTTCACCTGGGTGACGAACCGCCTTCATTTTTCGTTTGGTCAATGCCCTTTTTTTAACACAATTTTAGCAGTCGTCAGGTTTTCCCTCTTGGCGGTGGTTTAGTTCCGGCGATAAGCATTTAATTACCTTCAGAATCCGTTTTGAAAAAATAAAAGCGAGGACAACAGGAAGAGGGGCTGGCGTCGCTCGTGCCAATAAAAGCCAGCCCGCAATCCATGGTGACCACGATATCCTGAGCCCAATCATTCAGGTTCCCCCCGTACGTTTTTGTTTTTTGGGTTTGTCCGTTAGAATTCGTAATTACCAAAAATACTTGTCCGTTGTTTGAACTGTACGTGCTTCCGGTCATGACAAGGTTGCCATTGTGCATCTCCTGAATGGCATTCAGGTAATTGGAGCCATCACCGCCGTAGTTTTCGGCAGTAATCAGTTTTCCATCGCTGTCAGCTTTTATAAGAAATCCATCGGGGCCGCCTGTAGAAGAGGTAAAAGTATATCCGGTGATGGCATAACCGCCATCCGACGTTTGAACCAAATCGTTCGCCGTATCCCCGTTTTGAAATTCATTGTAGATATTTTTTGATTTTACACTGCCATCCATGCCCACTTCCATTAGATAAATATCGCTGGAGGAGCCGTTGTTAAAGTTGTCAATGGTGGCAGCGATGGCTAAATTCCCGTTTTGAGTGATGATGATGGAATTGCGACCGGATAGATCGTTTTTTTCATAAAGATATTCTTTCTCAAAACTACCTGAGCTATTGGTACGGACCAGCCATGTTTTTCGGGTGAATTCTCCGGTTCCTTTTGAGCCGGCAATGTATAAATCTCCGTTGGGCGCCTCCACCGCTGAATGACCAGCGTCGCTGAATGACCCACCAAAAGTTTTTACTTTCAAAACATCAAAATTCGGGTCTGTTATCAACAGGTACATGTCAGTGTACCCACTGCCGTTGGATTCCGCCACCAATCCAACTATTACATATCTGCCGTCGTTTGTCTGGATAATTGAAAAACCGAGGGGAGATCCTGCCGAAGAGATATACTTTTTTTGAATGAAATTTCCATCGGGAGCAAATTTGGCAAGATAAATACTTCTATTCCACCCGTTGGAAATATCGGTTGCATCCCCGACCAATACAAAGTTTCCATCCCTGTCTATGATGATTGATGCGCCGGTATTAGCCAGATCATAATCGCCAAACTTCAGGTCAAATTTGGGTTGTTGGATGACAGTGACAACAACAGTGGTATCGTCGCTGATCACTCCGTTCGTTACCGTCAGTTCGACGTTATAATTTCCGGCGGCGGTGTAAATATGGGTCGGTTCTTTTTCTGTAGAAGTATTTCCATCTCCAAAATCCCAATGAAATTGTAACGACGCGGGGGCATTATTTTGAAAAAAAATCTCACAACCCTGATACAACGTCTGACCTGGGATACTGAAACTGGCTTCGGGGAGTGAGTCATCGGGGATTATTGGCAGATTGCATGAGATCAGTAAGAAAAAGGTTGCCAGTAAGGACATTATTGCTTTCATACGAAACAGGGTTTTTTACTCATAAACTATCGTTTGTAAAATTTATTACGTAAAATAGAAGTCAATTTGTTATACATTTTGTCATTTTGGCGCATCTCATATTTATCTTTTGAGTGAGCCTAAAAATCGTAACACTTGATCTTTCCCCTTTTTTGTCGCCCCCTGCCCCCGCCGCTGCTGCTGCGCAAACCGCTTCCTTCCCGGCTGCCAAACGAAAAAGCGTTGATCTTCAGTCCCACGTAAAAATCGCCGCCCGTCAGTTTTTCTTTTTTGAACAAACTGCCGAGGTTGTCTGTACCAAGGTATAAAAATCCCAGGCGGGCAGCCACACCCATCCGGAACGAACGCCAGTCGTTCAGCACGACCGGCAGCGAAAAAGAAAACCAGCGGTGCTCGAAACGCGGTACAAGCGCCAGCGTACCGGGCCGTTGCAGGCTGTTTTTCAGCATTTTCATGCGCTGCACCAATAAGCCGCTCACATATAAATGCGGCGCCGCTTTGACGTCTAATTGCACCGACAAGGCCATCGGTAGTCCCATGGAAAAAGACCGTCCCTGCAGCGAAGCGGCGGGATCGCCCAAAAAAACACGGCTGGCGTCTTCGATCCGGTCGTGCGGATCGTCGGCAGCCGGGAAATCGGAATTGGTCACCGCAATGGTTGTATCGAACTCGAGGTGGTGTTTTTCAGCGCTTTTGCCAAAGCGCATGAAACCTGCGTCGAGCAGCGACACGCCGAGTCGCCAGGCGTAATCTTCGTCGCTGTCGCCGTCGTCGGCGGGCATGGCCCACACGAACCCAATGTCGAGGCCGAAACCTGCACCCTGGACCCGGGCTCGCACGGAGTCGCTGTTGTCGGTAAAATTGCCGGTCGTGAGCGCGTAGTCCCACCGGGCATTGCCGAACGATACGGTGTCGCCGGGCAGGTCGGTGTACTGAAGATCGGAGTTCGAACGCGCATAAGCGCCTTCCAATCCGAGCAGCAACCTGGGTGTGACGCCGAATGCCGTATACACGTCGCGGTCAGTGTTGCGGCGGCTGTAATGCAAGCCGATCTCGCCCCAGGCCATTGTCTGCACGCCGGTTGGGGCGATGTCAATGGTTTGACCCACAGGCACATCCGTAATGGTGCGGTAGGAAAGCACGGAAGGGATTTTGTATGCACTGGCATGGGTGCGGAAAGCGGTGACGAGACCGATCACGTTGTTTTCCCCGAAGCGAAAACTGAACGATGGGCCGGTGACACGGCTCTGCCCCACGCCGCGCATTTTCTTTTTCGCATCGAAATAGTCGAGGAAAATGGCATCCCGCGCCGGAGGGTTTTCCGCAGAAGTATCGGCCACAGATATGATCTTGTCCGAATTGCGGAGTGCATTTGGCAAACTTGTATTTTGCAGAAAAGCGTAGTTGTTTTCAAAAAAAACGTCCGCCGAAAAAAGGCTGATCTCCCAGTTGTTGGGATTAAAAGCCGTGTTGGCGGGATTCAGGGTAGCGCCGTATATTCCGGCATAGCGTTCGAGGCGCATGCCAAGTTGTTCCTGCGAAAAAAGGGCATTGGGAAAAACAGCGTAAATGGCAGAAAAAGCCGCGAAGAAGCGGAAGGAGGTTTTGAGCATAAATCGGAGAACGGACTAAAGATTTACGCAGGAACGTAAATCAAAGTCGCCGAATTGCGCTCCTGAAACAAGTCATTCGCCGCGCGGTGCAGATCATCCGTCGTTACCGACAGGTAGATATCCACTTCTTCGTTCATCAATTCAGCCCGGTCGAGTATCTCATAAAAACCGAGGTTCTGGGCCTTGTTGAGCACACTGGTCTCCGAAAAAACGACGGTGCTTTCGAAGCGGTGCTGGATCTTTTCTAATTCGCGTGCATCAATCGGCTGCTTTTTGAGGGATTCCAGTTCTTCCCAGATGGCGGCCAGCGCCGCATCCGGTGTCACCCCTTCTGCCGGGCGGCCTTCGATGACCAGCAGGCCGGGGTCAATGTTGGCGGTGATGTAGGCGTCTATTTGCGAAAAAAGATGGCGTTCTTTCAACAGGCGGCGGTACAGGCGCGACGATTGGCCCTGTGCCAGCACATCCGACAACAGATCAACGGCATAGAAATCGGGATGCAGCCGCGCAGGGGTGCGGAAAGCGAGGTAGACCGCCGGTACCGGCACGTTGGACGAACGCACTTCCCGGCGGCGGGGCGCGTCCTGCGGCGGCTCGGGCATGAGTTGACGGTGCATTTCCGGCCCCTTCGGAATAGCGGTAAACCATTTTTCAGCCAGGCGGAAAGCGTCTTCGGGGCGGATGTTCCCGGCGACGGAAAGCACGGCATTGTTCGGCGTGTACCAGTTTTTGAAAAAAGACCGCACATCGTCGAGTTCGGCTTTTTCCACGTGCTCCGGTACCAGACCGATGACCGGCCAGCGGTAGGGATGCGCGTGGTACATCAGTTCGGACAGGTGGTGCCAGGAATCGCCGTAAGGTTCGTTGAGACAGGTTTCCTTGAATTCTTCCACCACCACTTTGCGCTGCACGTCGAGGGCTTTTTTGGAAATATTCAGCGCCAGCATGCGGTCGCTTTCGAGCCAGAACGCCGTTTCGAGGTTTTCGGCGGGCAGGATTTCGTAAAAAGTCGTGTAATCGTTGGTCGTGTACGCATTGTTCTCACCGCCGGCGCGTTGGAGCGGATCGTCGAAATCAGGGGCGTTTTTGCTCCCGGCAAACATCAGATGCTCGAACAGGTGCGCAAATCCGGTTTTGTCTGGCTGTTCGTCGCGCGAGCCTACATAATAGGTGATGTTGATAGCGACAAGCGGAGTGGACACGTCTTCGTGTACGAGAACGCGCAGACCGTTGGGGAGGATTTGTCGGGTGAAAGGGACCATCGTTTTTTATACCTCTCTGAATCCGGGTTTTTGCCGGGAGTAGGGCAGGGTCAAAGGTACGTACCGGTTTGGAAAATGGATGCCGGCGCGGACGGTCGGGCGAAACGCCGGCCCCGGCTGCCAAAGAACATTATTGACCTCTCTCGAAGTGGATACGGCTTCTTGTTCGGCCACTTCGATCGCTTGAGGGCCGGGTTGAGGGGCGAGCGCCGGTGCCTGACCATTGTCATTGGCAACAGCGTCGCTTTGCCGCCTCGTATGTCCGGGCCATCCGAAGAATCGCGCGGTGAGGATAGGCACAAAGAAAAAGGCGGCGGTTAAAAATGAAACGATACTGTCGGCCATTTCGCCGTTCAGTGCTTTCGCCCAGGTGGTGTGTTCGTAAAAATGAGTGGGGAAAGACAGCAGCAGTTTCAGACCCAGAATACCGATGACGAGAAAAGCGCTCGTTTCGAGAAAGGGATAGCGTTCGAGCAGGCGGACAAACCACTGCGCCACAAACCGCATGGCGAGGATGCCGATAAAAACGCCCGTCGCCACCAGCCAGATGTTTTTGGTGATCGCCACGGCGGCGAACACATTGTCGAGCGAAAAAGCCAGGTCCATCATCTCTACGGCAACAACCGTGGCCCAGAACGGCCCGATAAGGCCCACTGAAATTTTATAGAACCACTTTTCTTCTTTCACCAACAGATCGTCTTCCTGTTGTGGCGTGGCTTCGCGCCGGAAATAATCGTAGGCGAGGTAGAGTAGATAAAGGCCGCCAAGGGGTTTGAGCCACCAGATCTTGATGAGCCAGGCGGCGAAAATGAGACACAGGCCGCGGAAAACATAAGCGCCGATGATACCGTAGCGCAGGGCTTTGGCGCGTTGGTGTTGCGGTAGGTCCATGACCATCGTAGCCAGTACGGCGGCATTGTCTATGGACAGGAGGCTTTCAATGATGATGAGGTTCAGTATGATAATCAGCGCATTATCCCAATCAGCGCCGAGTATTTGCGACAATAATTCAGTCATGACAGATCATTCCGTTATAAGGATTAACAAAACAAAGTTTAGAGCGTGTTGGACGCAAAAAGTCGCATGGAGCCTCTTGAAGATTGCAAAAATGACAATTTTCGGACAATTCTACAAATAAAAAAAGGCGTTTAGCGCTTTGCCGGACACAAAGGCCAATCACCTGCAAAATTCTTACCAATCATTACTCTTGTTCCTGTGCCTGCTGCAACAGCGCCTCGGAGTCCTTGAACAACTGATCCAGTTCGCGCTGGAGCTCTTCTTTGCGGCGCTGCTGATCGGCGGCCTTTTCGGCTTTGGCTTTTTCGGCTTTCGGGTCGGCCTTCAGGCCTTTTTTGGGAGCGGGAGCGGCGGTCAGATCCCGGTCGCGCACTTCGATGCTGTCAATCTCGCTTTGGAGTGCGGATTTGCGCTTTTCCAATTCGTCGAGGCGCTTGATGAAGGAATCATCAAGGTTTTTTGCCTGCTCGCGGACGAGTTTATAAGCGCCGCCGAGTTTCTCCAGGGCGGCGTCGTATTTGCCTGCGTCGAACTTCGTTTTTTCCGATTTCACCAACTGCCCTACGGAAACCACCACGTCTTTCACCTGGCCGAAGATCTTGCGCGATTGTTCTTTCTCCGCGCTTGTGCCGAAGAAATAGTTGTAAATAAGAATACCGGCTACCAGCAGCGCGCCGATTTTTAGAAGGGTACGGATCATGGTTTGTATGCTTTGAAGTGAACCTGGGCAAAGATATTTATAAATCGAACGCGCATCACCTTCATTCAAAATCTAAACCTTCTTCCATAAAAAGATGACACCGCCAATCAGCAACAGTGAAAATACCTGAAACTTCCAACGCCGGTTACCTGGTTGCAATGGTTCTGATGGGCCAGTGGAAGAATTTCAGCATGATGATTAACACAAGTTTCGGGTTGCCGGCTTGCCCCAGCCAGTCGAATTTTGCCTTAAAATTCAACTTTGTTATGCCAAATTTCAAAATCGTACCGCTTGCGGAAAATTTCTGCAACCGCATCCGCCAGACGATGAGGGATGACTACGGCAACCAATTGTTTGCAACGGTGGCCGCTGGCGCCGGGCCTTGCCGCCAGTCATTGAAGCCCTTTAAAGTCGGCGCCGACCGGCGCATCCTCGTGTCGCACACGCCGTTTGAAAGCAACAACACCTATCACCAGGTCGGTCCCATTTTTATCCACGCCGAACCGGTGGAAACGTACAGTGACATTTACCGCTTCCCGCCCGAGATCAAGGCGGACAAAGCCAGTTTCCCGCTCTCCATCCTCGGCTACTCGTCCGACGACCGCATGGTGTACACCGAACTGGTGGGCGACAAAGACATCGACGAACGCCTGGAAGCAGTTTTCAACGAACATCCCGAAGCGGCTTACCTGCACGTGCGCAACTCGGAGGCGTGTTGTTTTATCTGCAAAGTGGAAAGGCGGTAAAAGATTACTTCACCGTAAACGTTCTCCTTTCCGCCCCGATCCCGCTCATCGTCAGCGACTTCCAGCCTTTCGGCAATTTCGTTTTCAACTGCACGACGCCCTGAGGCGTGATGTCCAGCCCGCCGAAACCCATGAGCGTGGCCTGCAAAAAACCGCCTGCACCGGTGGCAAAATAGGGATTGGTACCGCCCGCCGTTTCGGCCAGGACGCCGAAGGGTGGCACTTCGTTGGGTTTGTAACTTTTTGTCCAGAGGGCGTGCGCGCGCTCCGCATCGCCGGCGCGGGCGGCCAGCACGGAAAGGATCGCGTGTCCCATTGCCGGGCCGTCCTTCGCCATGCGC
Source organism: Saprospiraceae bacterium (assembly GCA_019187225.1). Classification (GTDB taxonomy): domain Bacteria; phylum Bacteroidota; class Bacteroidia; order Chitinophagales; family Saprospiraceae; genus M3007. Next base: position 126,093 of record JABAQQ010000010.1, on the reverse strand, counting down.
GGTTCGTAGTAATCGAGGTCTTTTTTGACCTGCGCCGGGTAGGTGACGATCTTGAGCGGGTAAGCCAGCAGGTTCACGTCGGCTTGTTTGATAGCGACGCCGTCGTAGGTCGCGTTTTCCCGCGTCGTCCCGTCGGGGAATTTCAGGATGGGAATATTCGCCGCGACGTGCATCCAGTCAGGATCGGGCGTTAAACCCAATTCCTTTGCCGCGTCGGTCGCGTAAGCCAGCACGGTTTGGGCCATTCCGTTGGTAAAGGCGTTGTTATCAATGTTCTCCTGCCACTCGTTCGCGCCGATGACGTTGTTGATGTCGTAGCGACCGGGGCCATTGCGTTCCACCCGGCTCGCCCAAAATTCTGCGGAGGCTTGCAACATCGGCCAGCCGCGTTCGCGCAGCCAGACTTTGTCTTTTGTCACCAAATAATACTGCCATGCGGCCCAGGCCACACAGCCCGTGATGTGCTGCTGAAACGGCCCCGTCAAAGCCCACACCGGCGTTTCCTCCTGGCCGGTCGTGGTGCTTTCCCAGGGGTACATCGCGCCCCGGTATCCGTGCGAAAAAGCGTTTTGTTTGGCTTCATCGAGCAATTGGTAGCGGAATTCGAGCAACGAACGGGCGATTTCAGGGTGCAGCAACAGCAGCGGCGGGTACATCCACAACTCTGTGTCCCAGAAAACGTGGCCGTTGTAGCCCAGACCCGACAAGCCCATCGGCGAGAGGCTTAGCGCCGTGCCTTCGCGGGCAAAGGAGTAGAGGTGATACATAGCAGAATGCACGTCGCGGGTGGCATTCACATCGCCTTCGATGGCAATATCCGAAGCCCAGAGTTTTTCCCATTCGGCCACATGGCGGCGCTGGAGGCGGTCGGTTTTTTCCAATGCGGCATAAATAGTGAGCCGTTCGGCCTCATTGTGCGCGTCGGGCACGTGGGCGTCGGAAATGACCGTGCCGACCACGGCGAAGCGGTATCGCTCTCCTGCTTTCAGTTTCTTGGAAAATTTTAGGAGGTGCATGTTGTAGTCCCAATCCTCGTGGATCAGGTCGGGTTCCGCGCCGTGTTTTTCTTCAAAAACAAAACTCGTGCTGGCTGCAACGGTGTATTTTCCGCTCGGGCTTTTTCCCACCGAGGTCAGCAGCGGGATCAATACGTGGGGGCGGTCAATTTCGGAGTAATAATTCCGCACATCCTGCAGCATTTCCGGCGCTTCGATGACCGAAGCGGGCGTAATGGTCACGTCTTTTTTTGCCGTGATCTCCACCACCGAAAGCGCGCAGTAGGGCAGGTGGCGCAGGGCCATTACTTTGTGGCGGACGGTGACCTGGTCGCCCACGTCAAAAGTCGTGGTCAGCGCCGCGCCGCGCATATCGAGCGTCTGCTTGTATCCCGAAATGGCATTTCTGGTCACGCGCCGCCCGTCCACGTCGAGGTTCATGTTCATAAAATTGAACCCTTTGAGGATGTTCGAGACACGCCCGCGCCCGTAGTTGTCGTAGGCGCCGTTGAGCACCACGTCTTTCACCCGCATCGGCTCCGGCGACGACACCAGGCCGATCATGCCGTTGGCGACCGTGATGCCGTAGTAATTCGCCGGGTCAATGTTGTCGGCGACGATGTGCCAGGCGTCGGTTTTGCCGGGGGAGAGGCCGGGGTCGCCTTGACCAATGATGAATGATGAATGATGAATGATGAATCCGAGGAGCAGTATTTTTTTCATGGATGCTTGCATTTTGTGGGGGGAAAAATAGGGAGGGTGGGGAGAAATGAATGGGAAATTTCAGGTTCAATGCAAATTCAAACCGAGCGCGAAAATCCACACTTACTAAAAACAATACCTGCCAAAGTACGGTATCCGGCAGGTATTGTTGTTGTTCGAAATCATGCTTCACTTTCAGCGTCAATCATTGCTCTTTCGTTTTGCTTTTACATATTTGGCGGAAGGTTCAGAAACGGCCTGCAAAGGTTCGATGCCCTGCATATTATTGTCGAATAACGCCCTTACTGGACTTGTTGCTTCTGAACTCGCAGGCACAACCAAAATATCTGCCCCCAACACGGTTTCCATTTTGACAATGCTTTTCAAAGTGATGTTGTGCAGCCCTGACAGCCAGCGGCTCACTTCCGATTCAGTTTTGCCCATCGTTTTGGCAAGGTCTTTTTGTGTCCAGCCTTTTTGTTTCAATAGTTCGTTGACTCGGACGGCAACGTCCAAGTTTTTACGCACATAAATGTGAGTTTCCGGCTTTGTTCGGGCGCGGATGCGCTCGATGATGCTTTCTTTCATAGGATAAGTTCAAAATTTTGTGGGTACGCCAAACGAGTTCCGTTGTCAGTGATTCTCAATTCATCGATTTGCAAACTTTCATCAATAGCGCCCGCCAAACGGTTGGCTTGAACAAAATACGGCTTTACGTTGGGGCAATTCTGAGCGACATCTGCGGTTTTTACGCCCCCGTTGAAAAGTATCACGACATGGTCGCTCAAACGCAGGCAGTAAAGACGCAAGTTGTTGACTTCCAGATGATCCAAACGCTGTTTCGGCGGCAAGGCATGGGCTTTGTTTTCCTGGCGAAACAGCCAATTCAGTGCGCCTCTTCTTTCCGCGATTTCGTCCAGCCAAGCGATAAGTTCATTCAGTTGTTCTTCCAAATCTTTTCGGTTTTCGTGCCGAAGCAAGAAATCCTCAAATTCTGTGTGAGTTTTCTGCTCGAAACGGACAGTATAGAAACGGGTTTTTCGCCCGCTCAATTCGGTCAGTTCAGAGAAACGAACAAAAGTATTCACTTATACGCTAATTTTTTGACAAAGGTTCACGATTATTTTTTCAGAAACAAGTGGACGAACTCAAAGGAGCATTTTTCATCATTCCTGCATTTTGTGGCGGGAGAAATAAGGAGAGTACGACGAAACGAAAAAACACCAGCGCAGAAGTGACACTTTTTGAAAAGTATCACTTCTTTGTGCTGCCAAACCAGCCTGCCTATGTCCACCTCAGCAACGCAAGTGAAAAAAGCGATGATTTCCAGCACAGTGCGCGACCTACCGGAACATCGCAAGCACGTCATGGACGCTTGCCTGCGCCAGTCCATGTTGCCGAAAATGATGGAACATCTGCCCGCCAACGACCTCGAAGCGATTTCTGCTTCGTTGAAAATGGTGGACGAAGCCGACATTTATATTGGTGTGTTCGCATTTTGCTACGGCTACGTGCCGAAAGACGGCAATCCTGACCAGATTTCCGTGACCGAAATGGAGTACCGCCGCGCCAAAGAACGCGGCATTCCCCGGCTGATTTTTATCATGGACAAAGGCCACCCTATTTCCTTCGACGATGTAGAAATGGGCGAATCCGCCGAAAAACTCAAGATTTTTAAGGAGAAAGTCGGCACAGAAAACATCGTCAACTTCTTCAAATCGCCGGAAGAGCTGCGTTCCTTGGTCATCAACAGCCTCTCGCAACTGCCGAAAGACGACAAGCCGCACCAGTTCCACTACGTCCACCCCATCCCCACACCGCCAGAGCCTTATGTTGCCCATCCCTATACACTTTTGCAGGCGCGTGGACTGTTTGGGCGGCAGCAGGAACTCAATCTGCTCACCGACTGGATTACGGGTAAAGGACCGCTCGCCGATGTGCGCATCTTCAACATCATCGCGATCGGCGGCATGGGCAAAAGCGCCCTCACCTGGCACTGGTTTGAAAACGTCGTGCCGCTCGAAAAACCCCAGCTCGCAGGCCGGTTCTGGTGGAGTTTTTATGAAAGCGACGCCTATTTCGAGAATTTTGTCATCCGCACGCTCGCCTATGTGAGCCGCCGGAGCATCGAGGAAACGCAAAAGATCAACGTCATGGACCGCGAAGCCGAACTGCTGCGCATCCTCGACCGCGAGCCGCACCTGCTCGTGCTCGACGGCCTCGAACGCATCCTTATCGCCTACGCGCGCATGGACGCGGCACACCTCGCCGACGACGATTACGACAAACAAACCGCCAACTGGGTCGCCCGCGCTTACGGCCTGCCCGAATCCGCCGCCCAGTCCTTCACCGGCGAACACCGCCTGCGCAAAACCGCCGACCCGCGCGCGGGCAATTTCCTGCGCAAACTCGCCCGCGTCCAGGCCGGCCGGATTCTGGTCAGCAGCCGGCTCTATCCTTTCGATTTGCAAATGCCCAACGGTGACCCCGGGCCGGGTTGCTCGGCCATTTTCCTGCGCGGGCTGAACGACAGCGACGCCCTCGACCTCTGGCGCAACTTCGGCGTGAGTGGCCAGCGCGACGAGTTGCTGCGGCTGTTCCGCACTTTTGAAAATCATCCTCTGCTGCTCCAGGCGCTCGCGGGTGAAATCGCCCGCTACCGTCTCGCTCCCGGCGATTTCGATCGCTGGAGGAAGGACAAACCCGACTTCGATCCTTTCTCTTTGCCGCTGAAACAGGCCAAAAGCCATGTCCTTTTTCATTCCATGCACGGCCTGAACGAAGCCGAACAAAAAGCCCTGCACACCATCGCTGCCTTTCGGATGCCGGCGCAATACGAGACTTTGCAGGCACTTTTGGTGAGAACCAAGAGAAAGAAGTCTATTTGGAGTTGGCTATTTGAAAAAAATAAAACTTGGATTTGTGATAATGAAAATGAGCTAGATAGCATTCTGCAAAACCTCGAAGATAGAGGTTTAATGGGCTGGGACCGCCGCGCCAACCGCTACGACCTGCACCCTGTGGTGCGCGGCGTGGTGTGGAGCGGCGTGAGCGAGACGGGTAAAAAAGAGGCCTACACCGCCTTACAGGGCTACTTAGAGGCGGCATCGAAAATTGATGATTACTTGAAAGTGGAAAGCCTCGAAGATCTGACCCCTGCTATTGAGTTATTTTATATACACGTAAGTCTTCATAAATATTTGCCTGCATTAATTGTATTTATGAGATGGCTAGACGATGCGACGCTTTATAAGCTAGGGAAAAATAGATTGCGCGTTCAGATGCTTGAGGAAATTTGGTTAAATTCTAAGGATTTAATCATGGAACAAAGGCTGTTTAGAGCAAGAATTATCAAAATTCAACGGCTTATGTGGAATCCTTTGGCATTAAGTTATAGCTATGCGGGTGAGCCGGGAAAAAGCATCAAAATTTTTGAGGAGAACAATCAAATTGAGGAAAATAATAGAGATTTTGATGTTTTATTCGTCGGTCTATTAAACCTTTCTGAGGCATTAATCGCTGTTGGCAAATTACAAAAAGCGGAAAAGAATCTACTCCATAATCTGAATCTTGCCCAAAATAAAAAGTTACCGTTTGATGAAGAAATGCCCTTTACCTTTCTTGGTTTTCTGTATTCTTTAATGGGGAAGAACGATTCGGCTGAATCTCACTTGTCTCAATCACTTCAAAGATATAAAGAAAACGAGGATTTAGCGTTAGAAGGAGTTGTCAGTGCCTTTCAAAGCCTTCATTCAATTTTTTTAAGAAAGCCAGAAACTGCGCTATCTTTTGCAAACTGTGCATGGGAATTAGCGCACGATAGAAGGGAAGAACGGCACTTCATCCACGCTGCCCGACTCCAAGGGCAAGCAACCCTTGGTCTCGGCGATTTCGATACCGCCGACGAACGCCTCCACCACGCCCTCACTCGCGCCCGCGCTATCAACTTCGTACAGGAAGAACTGCCCGCTCTCATCGCCCTCGCCGAACTCCGCCGCCAACAAGGCAAAACCGAAGAAGCCCGCGAATATCTCGACGACGTATGGGAAGCCGCTGAGCGCGGCCCCTATCCCCTCTACCACGCCGACGCCTGCAACGTCCTCTGCCAACTCGAACGCGACGCAGGCAATACCGAAAAAGCCATCGAAGCGGCCACTCAGGCCTACCGCCTCGCCTGGTGCGACGGCCCGCCCTGGGCTTACCATTACGGGTTGGAGAATGCGAAGAAGCACTTGCGGGAATTGGGCGCGCCCGAGCCGGAGATGCCCTCGCGGCACTCCTGAGCGGGTAGGAGCGCGAGGAATATTCACCGCAGTCCTGTTTCCAATCCCTTGAAAATCAATTTCTTTCAAAAATCGCAAAAATTTTTTTGCCCCTGCCCCTTGACAAACCCGAAAACGCCCCCATATATTTGCACTATCAAACATTGATATATCAATGAAGTCGAACGAACAGTTGAACAACGTGGTGAATTTTTTACTGGAACAAACCGTGCGGCAGATGAGGGGATACGCCCAACGGCAACTGGATATACTTCAAACGGGCATCACCGTTGACCAGTGGGTATTGCTGAAGATCATCGAAGAGCGCAAGCAGATATCGCAGGTAGAGCTGGCGCAGGTGTCGAACAAAGACACCGCTTCCATTACGCGCATCCTCGATCTGTTGCAAAAAAAAGACCTGATCCAACGCATCGACGACGAACACGACCGGCGCAAATACCTGATCTCGCTCACCGGCGAAGGCGAAGCGTTCGTAACGCGCAACCTGCCTCTTGTCAACCTGATACGCAGCCAGATCGTGCAAGGGCTTTCGCAGGATGATATCCGGACTTTGAAAGGCATCCTGGATAAGATCCGGTACAATGTGGGATCCGGCGGGCCGGACGTTTTTCCATGAGCATTTTTTTTGACTAAAAAATTGATATATCAATTATTTTAGAATCAATCATTTCACAATCAAATTTTTTCAAACAATGAAAGCAACAATTTTTTTCATCGCACTCTTCCTGATCGGAGCCACCGCTTACACCCAATTGGCATCGCAAACAGCCGAAATTTTGCCCGGATGCGCTCCGGATGCTGCGGCAGCGCAGCCCGCTCCGCCGTCTGACCAGGCGCTTATTGAAGACGCCATCAAACGCTTCATGCGCGGCGGCGACGAATCCGACACTACTTTGCTGACCGGCGTTCTGCACCCGCAATTCCGCGTCGTCGTCAATCAGGGCGTTCTCGGAATGGAAATGCTCCGCGTGATTGACCGCCCGGCATACTTTCAGCAGATCGCCGGCAAAAAATGGGGCGGCGTGCCGCGCACGGTCAACATCGTGTCCGTATCCATCGCCAATACCATCGCCGCCGCCGAGGTCAAAACGAGCAGCGTTCGCTCCGACATCACTTCTTTCCTGCACCTCGTGAAAGGAAAAGACGGCAACTGGACGCTCATCGGCGACACGCCGTTTCCGACACCGAAGAAGGGGCATTGAGTTGTTGGCAGCATTGAAAGTCATTGAGGTCATTGAGGAGTATTAAAGAACTGCAGATGAATGGTTATAACATAATCCTTAATGCCTCAATGGCTTATAATGATCCTTTTATCTATTTTCTAACCATCAAAATCTTAACGTCCATGCAATACAATATTCCGGTTTTCACAGTCATCGTGGGCTTTACCCTGTGGCTGACCAATTGTCAAATGCAGTCGCCCGGCATGCCCAATACTGCGCAGGCGGCGCCTGCAACTTCCCTGACACCCGAATTACGAGGCGCTTACCTCGTCTCCATTCTCGGCTGCGACGATTGCCATACGCCCAAAAACATGACTTCCGGAGGCCCCCGTCCCGACATAAGCCGCCGCCTGATGGGGCATCCCGCCGGAGAATCCTTTATTGCCGGCGCGGAAATACAAAAACTGATCGCTGAACAACACGTCGGTGTTGTCAATGCGGGCATGACAGCGGCAGCAGGTCCCTGGGGTGTTTCGTATGCGGCCAATCTCACACCCGACGACACTGGTATCGGCGCCTGGACCGAAACCCAGTTCGTCAAAGCCATGCGGGAAGGCAAGTCCAAAGGATTGGACGGCGCCCGGCCTATCCTGCCGCCCATGCCGGTGGCCGCGTTCGGACAAATGACTGACGACGACCTGAAAGCGATCTTCGCTTTTCTGAAAACGATGAAACCCATTCAGAATGTGGTGCCGCAGCCAACCGGCTTGTGATGATCATTTTCCATTAAGTACATGAGCATTGGATATTAGACATTGGACATTTGACCAAACGATTGGTTGTCAAGGTCAAACGTCCAATGTCTAATGTCAATTTACTTTGTCCGCATACTTAACACCTAATAATTCAACAGCATGAAAGAAAAAGGCAATACCGTGCTGATCACCGGCGGAGGCTCGGGCATCGGCTACGAAACGGCAAAGATTTTTGCCGAAAAAGGCAACCGCGTCATTATCAGTGGCAGAAATGAAGAAAAGTTGAACGCGGCGGCCCAGCGGTTGAAGAATGCGACGGCGATCATCTGCGATATCACCAACGAAGAGGATGTGGACAGGTTGGTGCAGCGGCTTTATGATGAATTCGGCAGTCTGAACGTGCTGATCAACAATGCGGGAGTAGCGCATCATTACCTGATCTCGGAGCACTCCGATACGGCAGAAAAAGCCGGGGAAGAAATGCTGACGAATTATTTTTCCAACATCAGACTGACGGAAAAATTGCTTCCCTTGTTGCGTCGACAGCCCGAAGCGGCCTTCGTCAACATCACTTCCATCGCCGCTTATACCCCCGGTGCCGCCGTGCCGACCTACAGCGCCAGCAAAGCGGCTTTGCATTCGTACACGCAATCGCTCCGCCTGACCCTGCAAAGATCCACCCGCATCCAAGTTTTTGAAGTGTTACCGCCTTTGGTGGAAACCGAGTTTTCCAAGCAATTGACCGGCGACAAAATGCAGCCGTCCGAAGTGGCGAAAGACATTTTTGACGGATTCTCGAACGATGTTTTTGAGATCAGACCGGGATTCACCGAGGTGTTTTACCGGATGTTCCTGCAATCGCCCGAAAAGGCGTTCAACAGCATGAACAGGGTGGAGCGGTGAAAATGCGCATGTTCTGAAAGGGTTTATTTTTGCGGGAAGTGACACTTTTTCAAAAAGCGCCTTGTCTGTGATCCTACCGGTTCCCAATCGTTACTTTACCGCGGAGTTGCTGCGCGAAAGTACCTCTGCGGTAAAGTGAATACTTGATTATTCAGCAATTAAATCAATGCCATGATCGCAATCGAAAACACCGACACTACACTGCTCATAACCTTACTGGAGCAACAGATCAGCGCCCGCAAAACGCCTGGGCTGTACTACGCTTTTTTCGATGCGGAGCAAATCCTGTACGAGTTTACAGGTGGAAAAGCCGACGTGGAAAAGTCAATCCCGGTGACGGCGCAAACTGCTTTTTATGGCTATTCCATGACCAAAACCTTCACGGCAACGGCGGTCATGCAGTTGGTCGAACAAGGTAAGTTGCACCTCGACGACCCTGTAAAAAAGCATTTGCCTGACTTCGTTTACGGCGATAGTATCCTGATCCGTCACCTGCTGGCGCACAGCGCCGGTCTGCCCAATCCCTTGCCCATCGGTTGGATACACCGGGCGGAGGACCACGCCGGTTTCGACGAGGGCGGTTTCTTTCAGGCGGTTTTTCAAAAAAATCCCAAAGCCCGCTCGCTGCCCAACGACAAGTTCGCTTATACCAACCTCGGATATATCGTGTTGGGTCAACTGATCGAACGGGTGTCCGGAAAGCCCTACACGCAATACGTGGAACAACACATCCTGTCGCCGCTGGGCATACAAGCACAGATCGGTTTCACCCGGCAACAGGACTGGAAGGTCGCTACGGGCTACCATAAGGCCCTGAGTTTCGGCAATTTGCTGCTCACTTTTTTATTAGACAAAAAGCGCTTCATGGGCGAAAGCACGGAGGGCTGGAAAAACTTTTTCCCCATTTACGTCAATGGCCCGGCCTATGGCGGACTGATTGGTACGCCGGGTGCTTTCATCGCTTTCGCGCAGGATATGTTGAAAACCGACGGAAAACTGTTGTCGCCCGAAAGCAAACAGACGATGTGGGCGGAAAACCGGCTGAACGACGGCAAAGCCTCCGGCATGAGTCTGGGATGGTACAAGGGAAATCTTGGGGGGCAGCCATATTCCTGTCATGCGGGCGGCGGCGGTGGCTTTTACTGCGAGTTGCGGGTGTATCCCGGATCGGGGCTTGGCAGTGTGGTTTTTACGAATCGCAGCGGCTTTTCGGACGAGCGGCTTTTGGATAAATTGGACGCAGCGTTTCAGAAATAGAGGTTCAGGTAAATGTCTTTCAGATGGAGTGATAGACGGGATGCCGTCATCCGATGACTATTCACCGCGATTTTTTCGCAAACTACTTTCCTCCGGGTATAAAGCAGGACTTTGTCCTCAGATGTCTCGCTGCGCCCGACATGACACGCTCGATTAGGATGGATGGAAGTCAAAGGAGTACTTTTTTGATCTATGCTGTTTTTCAGCCGGTGCATTTGGCGGTGACATATTATTCTCCTATTTTTGGAAGGAGGAAAATAACCGGCGGATTTATGTTCATGTGACTGTGTCTTTTCCTATTCCAACAAAAACAAATCCCCCCACCCATGTACCGCGCCCTCTTCCTCAGCCCTATGATCCCCTCCTTCAACATGACGGAAACGGCCCGCTTCTTCCGGGACGTGCTGGGCTTTGCTGCCGTAATGGACACGCCTGCATACGCCATCTATAAAAAAGACAATCTCACCATACACATACTGCCGGCGGGCAAGGACATAGGTCAGATGGAGTTCTACCTGGAAGTGGACGACCTCGACGGCCTCTGGGCTTCCATCCAGAACAAAGTGCAGGGTCTCAAAGTCAGGGCGCCCTTCGACCGCGACTACGGGATGCGGGAAGTGCACATCGAAGTCCCGCAGACGAACACATTGCTGTTCGTCGGGCAGGAGATTGAAAAATAAACTGCCCTTGTATACAACGATCAAAAGTTTTCTTCTCTACCAAGTCTACCGATGAACGAAAAACCGTAACCGAGTTCGAGCAAGAATTCCTTCAACTTTTGGAGCAGCCTGTTTTCCAATTCCAACTCGAACACTTGCCGACCGATGCCCAGAAACTCGAGGCTGTAACTGCTTTTCAATGCCTCGTTCGCTTGTTCCGCCAGATTTTCGGGCATGGTCAGGTCGAAATTGCTCTGTTTGGGTTGCAGCAGGTGGCGCTCGTAAGCCCCGGCTTTGATTTGGTTGAGCAACACATCGCGGCTCCATGCCATTTTCGCGGTGGCTTCGATATAGTAGAGGCGTTCTTCGTGGGTTTTGGATTTGCTCATGATAATCAAATGGTGGCTCCAGGGAATTTCTGCAACACGTTGTTGCAGATTTGGGAAACCGCCATAAGTCTCATAAAAAAGGCGCATATTCCACAGATTTCGGGCAGAAAAACCCTCTGTTCCCTGAAATTCGCGTTGCAGGTCGCGGGAGAGTTGTTCCACAATGCCTTTGCCCCAGCCGTGCTGCTGCTGGCTTTCGAGGATGCGCCGACCGATGTCCCAGTAAGATTCAATCACGGAGCGCGAGAGTTGGCGGATGGCTTTGGCACGGCCCGCCCGGATGGTCGCCTTGATGTCGGCGAGTAGTGTTTGATAGTCTTGATTCATATTAGTGAAGCGGATTTTGTGAGGGAGAAAGGTAAGAGATTCAGCTAAAAGAACCCAAACGACAGCCCTTTCAAAAGGCCAGCCGCTCGACAGCATTACTTTTTTCGGGCGATGTGCTTGGCGGAAAAATAATGTTGCCCTATTTTTGACCATAGGAAAATAACACTTGCCATAACTGCTCACACCTCGACCAAATAGCAACGCCCCTGTTCTTGTCGGATGATGTTGACAGAGGTGTTAGGGTGAATGGCGAAATCTATGCAGCCGCAACTACAGATTTGTAACCAAAGTTGCAATAAATATTAGTTAGGTATAAATAAAAATATCAAAAAATGAAATATACCCCTATCAAATGTTGGAAGGTATCAGCAAAAATAATTGATACAGAAATTGAAACTCAAAGAGAAGATGACTTTCAAATAATAAAGAAGAGCATTCTCAAGACAGGCTTTAGAGGTTTTTTAATCAATCAAAGAGCGTTTGTTGAGGAACAGGAATGGTATAGGGATTTCTTATTGGGTATTGATGTTTGGATTTATATTGATGGAAGCGGTGTATATAAAATAGTCAATATTGACTTGTCCGAAAATGAGATTTACTTTGAAAGATTAAATATTCCAATTGGTTATAAACCATGGATATTTTACATCTGGCAAAGCGACTACCCAGAGGTCAGACAAGAGATAGAGACCGCCTTGAAAGACGTGATTGAGACAATAAATAAGAATAGAAATCCAAGGCAACCAATAGAGCTAAGGAACTCAATGGAAGAAAAAAGCGGTTCGAATAATATAGTGGATGAGCTGAAACGTGAAATAGATAGATCTCTGTTGGTTGTCGCCGATATTACTAATGTGGCAAAAGTAATTGATGAAGAGGGAGACAGTAAAAACAAATGGCATCCAAACTCTAATGTAATTTTTGAGTTGAGTTATTCTTTCGTTAAGAAAACCAACGATCAAGTGACCCTTATTAAAAAAGAAAGAGCGTCGAAGGATGAAAATATTTCACCATTCGATATGTATCAAAACCGAACAATTTTTTATAATAACATAGATACTCTGAAAGATAGATTACGAGACTCTATTTCTTTATCTTTAGAAAAAATTGGATATATAGTTAAACTGAATTAAAAAGCCTATGCCTAACAACATATACCAAACCATGCCCTGCAATGCAAACCCGCAAACCTAACGCTGCAGCGCACGAAAGGGTACCACCCTCACCCTCCCCCCATGCACCTCTCCTTCAACATACCAAAGACGGCCCGCTTCTTCCGGGACGTACGGGGTTTTGCTGCCAAAATGGACACACCCGATCAGCACCGATAAAATCCCTCTCCCCGTCGCTGCCACCGCGCCACCGCCCGGCATTTCACCCCTCCCTTTCCTACGTTTGACCCTCGCCCCGCTACGCTTGGCAGCCTTTATCCGGCGCACTCCGCGCCCTCGCCCACACTTTTGCCCCATCGTTTAACAAAAACATTTGCTTTGAAAATGAGAACATTTCTTAGAATCTCCCTCATCACCACCCTCACCATCGCTCTTGTCGGCGGGACCATCTGGACCTTGTTCGCCAAACGCGACCACGCCCGGCAACAAGCGGCCGAGGCACTGCGCACCGTCGCACCCTCGGTCGAAACAATGGTCGTCGAGGCCCATACGGTCGGGTATTCGCTCGACGCCGTAGGCAAAGCCGAACCCTCCGCTTCAGCCGCTGTCATCGCCGAAAATCCGGGGCGCATCACCGTGCTGAACATGCGCGAGGGCGGCACGGTTGCCAGAGGGCAGGTCGTTGCCGCGACCGATACCGGGTTGCACCGCATTTCTTTGGAAGCTGCCGAATCGTCGCTGCGACAAGCCGAGCGCACGCTGGCGCGTTTGGAAAAACTGAAAGCCGAAAACAACACCACGGAAGCCGAATGGGAAAACGCCCTTTACTCGGTGGAGCAAGCCCGCGCCAACGTCGCTACCTGCAAAGAACGCATCGAGGATGCCAAAATCCTCGCGCCCATCAGCGGCGTGGTGACGAAACGCAACGTCGAACACGGCTCGGTCATTCAGCCCGGCCAGTCGCTCGCGCAACTGACCAACGTGGCGACGCTCAAAGTCATCGTGCCGCTTTCCGAACAGGACATCATCAAAATCAAAAACGGCCAAACGGTAAAAGTCACGTTTGACGCTCTGCCCGGCAAAACGGCTTCGGGCCGCGTGTCCAACATCGCTGTCGAAGCCGACCAGGCCGGTCGTTTCGACGTGGAGATCACCGTCCCCAACGCATCCGGTCAGATCCGTTCCGGCATGAGCGCCCGTGTACAGTTCGGCGGCGCAACGCGTAAAAACGTCGTGACGATCCCGAAAACGGCTCTTATCAGTCTGGCTTCCACGCCGTCCGTGTTCGTCCTCGACGCCGAAGGAAAAGCGGAACTACGCGCCATCGAAGTCGGCAACTCATTGGACAACAACATGATTGAAGTCCTTTCCGGTTTGCAACAGGGAGACCATCTCGTGGTAAAAGGCCAGGACAGCCTGAAAGAGGGGGAACAACCGAGTTTGTAAACATCTTTTTACCACATAGGACACATAGGGTTTTCACATAGAGCACATAGGGCTTGGACTCTAAACGAGTCTATGTTTTCTATGTGAAACTTCTTATGTGCTCTATGTGGTAGTAACTACACAATTTTAAAAACACATTCCAGCCATGTCACTCACAGAGTTATCCATAAAAAAACCGGTTGTCGTACTCGTCGGTTTTCTCGTATTGTGTCTGTTCGGCCTGTACGGCTACACGCAGCTGCGATACGAACTGCTGCCAAAATTCAGCACCTCATTCACCAACATCACCACCATTTACCCCGGCGCATCGCCGGATGAGATCGAATCGTCGCTCACCAAACCCATCGAGGAAGCAGTGGCTCTGAGCGACGGTATCAAACACATCACCGGCACCTCGTCGGAAGGCGTCAGCACCGTTTTCATCGAATATGAATCCGGAGTGGATGCCGACGAAGCCTTCGAAGACGCGCAGCGTCAGGTCAATAAAATACTCTCGGATTTGCCCGAAAGCGCCAAAACGCCCGTACTGTCGAAATTGAACGCCAACGAATTACCCATTCTCCGCATTTCTGCCACTGCCAACATCACCGGCACAGAATTCGGCGAATTGCTCGACGAAACCATCAAAACGCGCCTGACACAGATCAAAGGCGTCGGCGAGGTGGAATTTATCGGTTTGGAAGAGCGAGAGATACAGGTGGAACTCGACGCCCAGCGCATGGAATTGCGCCAGGTATCGCCCCTGCAAGTCGTAGGCGCTTTGAGCCAGGCCAACCTCAACGTGCCGGCCGGCAACATGGACAATCCCTCCGGCAGCACTGCGGTCACCATCAAAGGCAAAGCTTCGGCCATCGAATCTTTGAACGAGGTCGTGGTAGCCACCTCGCCTTCGGGCGACCAGGTGGAACTTTCCGAAGTGGCAACCTTGCGCGACGACAAAAAACCGCCGGAAAAGGCGAACCGTTTGAACGGCAAGAGCGCGGTCGGCATTTCCGTGAAAAAACAAACGGAGGCCAACGCGCTGGAAGTAAGCCAAAAAATGCGTTTGACGCTCGACGAACTCGAAAAAGAATTTGCCGCCGAAGGGTTGCAATTCGATGTGGCGCAGGACAGCAGCGAGTTCACCGTGGCGGCCAACAAAGCCGTGCAGGTGGACCTCGTGCTCGCAATTTTACTTGTGGCACTCGTGATGCTCGTGTTTTTGCACAGCCTGCGCAACGCCTTCATCGTACTGGTCGCCATCCCCGCGTCGCTGATATCCACCTTTGTTTTCATGTACGCTTTCGGGTTTTCGCTCAATATGATGACCCTTTTGGCCATGTCGCTCGTGGTCGGTATTTTGGTAGATGACGCGATTGTGGTGCTGGAAAACATCCACCGCCACCTCGAAATGGGCAAAAACTCCTACCGTGCCGCTGTGGACGGCCGAAACGAGATCGGCTTCACCGCCATGGCCATCACGATGGTGGACGTGGTGGTGTTTCTGCCGCTCGTTTTCGTGGAAGGCATCGCGGGCGACATCGTGCGCGAATTCGCGGGCGTGATCGTGGTATCCACTTTGCTCTCGCTGCTCGTTTGTTTCACCCTGACCCCGATGATGGCCGCCCGTTTTTCCAGACACGAAAAACCCGGCCGTTTCGGAAACTGGTTCGAACGCCAGTTTTCAAAAATGGAAAACGCCTACGGCAACCTGCTCGCAGGTTCGCTGCGCCGCAGGAGATTGGTGCAAGCCGGCGTGTTCGCGCTGTTTGTCCTTGTCATGACTTTACCCGGCAACGGCTTTATCGGCAGCGAGTTCGTGCCCTCGATGGACAAAGGCGAGATCGCATTGACGGTGCAAATGCCCGCCTCCGCCACGCTCGCTGAGACCGACCGCGCTGCGCAGGATTTGGAAAAAGAATTGCAGGCGACCATGCCCGAGATCCGCAAGATTTTCACGTATGTCGGTTCTGTGGGCGAAACGTTCGGCCCCGCGCAAACGACTAATTTTGAACTGAATATCACTTTTTCGCCGAAAGAAGAACGCGCGAAAACGATTACCGAACTGGCGCAGGAAGCGAAATTCAAAGCGCTGAAAATCCCCGGTGCGACGGTCAAATCTTCGCCGATCAACCTCTTCGGTCAGGCCGACGACGCGCCGATCCAGTTGGCCTTGCAAGGCGACGATCGCGATTCCGTGCGCCTCGCAGCCGACCGGGTGGTCGAAATTTTGTCAAAGATCAGCGGGGCGTCGGACCTGCGCTTGTCGGCTCAAAAACGCAAACCCGAGATCCGCATCGAGCCGAACCACGAAAAGCTCGCCGAACACGGCCTCACAACGGAAGACATCGGCAAGGCAACTCGCATCGCATTGTCGGGCAACGACGATCTGGAAGTTCGCCTCGGCGATTCAGAAACGCCCTTGCGCATCCGCCTTCGCTCCGACGACGTTCAAAGTCTCGATGCCATCGAACACCTCACGTTGACCAACCGCTACGGTAAGCCTGTGTCACTCAGTCAGGTAGCGTACATCAGCGAGGGCTTCGCGGCTGCTTCGCTCGAACGCAAGGAGCGCAATGTTTCTACCACTGTCTATGCCCAGGCGGTCGGGCGACCCAGCGGTGACATCGGCAAAGAATTCAAAGAAAAAATCGCCGGTGAATCGCTTCACGGTTGCAAGATCCAATACCTCGGCGACCTTGCCAACCAGGAGGAATCTTTCAGTTCGATGGGTTTGGCGTTGCTGGCCGGCATCGTGCTGATGTACTTGGTCATGGTTGCGCTCTATGAGTCCTGGTCGTCGCCGTTCATCGTATTGTTCTCTATCCCGGTCGCGTTGGTCGGCGCCTTGCTTGCGCTCGCGCTTTCCGGCGAAACGATGAACATCTTCTCCATCTTCGGCATCATCATGATGACGGGTCTGGTGGCGAAAAACGCCATTCTGCTCGTGGACAGAGCCAACGACAACCGGAGCCGAGGCATCGGCGTACACGACGCGCTCATCGAATCGGGCAAATCGCGCCTGCGCCCCATCCTGATGACGACGCTCGCCATGGTAATCGGGATGTTGCCCATCGCCATCGGTCACGGTCTCGGCGGCGAACTCAAACGCGGCCTCGGCTGGGCGCTCATCGGCGGCCTGAGCAGTTCGATGTTCCTCACGCTCGTGCTGGTGCCGACGATTTATTACGACTTTGAAAAACTCAAAACCTGGTTTGCCAAAATTTTCAAATCGAACCGTCATGATGATTCTGATGATATTATTTCTGATAAAACACTGGCTAAAAGCGCAGTTGCAACCATTGTCGTCGGTCTTATCGTTTTTTTCAATACAGGGGTCGTCGCCGCGCAAGATGCACAGAAACTCTCGATGGAAGAAGCCGTCGAATTGGTGAAAACCAAAAACCTGCTGCTGCGCGCCAGCCGCCTGGAAATCGAAAAATCGAGATTGAAAGAAAAAGAGATCAGGTCGCAACGGATGCCGGCGGTAGCAATGGAAAGCCAGTTGCAGCATAACATCGAGTCGCCGGTGATCTTTATGCCGAATTTTCGGATTGACCCGGCGACAGGCGAGTTCTCGACGGGCGACGAGTACAATGCCATCCGCGCCTACGACAAAAATTCTTATTCGGCCAACCTGACGGTAAGCACGCCTTTGATCAATCGTTCCATCAAAGCCGCGGCCGCCGCTACCCGTGCCGAAGCCGCCACCTACGAGGCCGATTTGATGTTTGAGACAAGCGATAAAGTATTTGAAACCAAAAAGTTGTATTTGCAGATACTTATCGCTCAGGAACAGCACCGCCTCGCCCAGGCTTCGCTCAACCGCGCCAAAGAAACGCTCACAGACACGCGCGGCCTGTGGAAAAACGGCGCGGCGCTCGACCTCGACACGTTGCGGGCGTTCGTCTCGGTGCAAAACCTGACGCCCAACGTCTCGAAAAGCGAGAAGACCATTTTGGTGCTGAAAGAAACGCTCGCGGCCATGCTCGATTTGCCTTCGGCAGACATCGAATTGACGGACAAATTAGAATTTCAAAACTACGAGCAGGCGGAATCTGCCGCGCGACTGGCCGATATGGCCTGTGCCCAGCGGCCCGAGTTCCTCCAGATCGCGGCCCAAAACTCCTTGCTCGACGCTTCGACGCGGCTGGAACGGACGAAATACCTGCCCACGCTCACGGCCTTTGCGCAAGGCGGCTACAACGCGCAGTCGCCGAACCTGGAAGCCTGGAACGCCGATTGGGTCGGCTCGGCTTTCACGGGGTTGAAACTGAAAGTGCCGATTTTTACGCCGACCATCAAGCCCGCGTTGCAGCAGATTGACGTATCGCGCAAGCAGCTGTCGTTGCAAAAGAATTACTTAGAGCGTATGGTCGTCACCGAAATCGAGTCGGCGGGCATCAACCTGCGCGATGCCCGCGAACGCTACGGGAACCAACAGGCCAACATCGCCGCCGCCGAGCGCAGCCTCCAACTGACGAAATCGCGCTGGAAAACGGGTCTCTCGAAACTCTCCGACGTGTCGGACGCGGAGCTGGCGCTCAACCAGTCGCAGACGAACCAGCTGCAGGCGCTCTACGATTATTTGATTGCAGGAATTGAAATGGAAAAGGCAATAGGGAAGTGACATTGGAGGAAGGTGTTTCATAATGAGGTTGGGATGGGTTGATTTTCAACCTTTCTCAACCGATTTTTAAGGAACGTTTAACAGCGATGAACAAACCTCCCCCGCGGGATAAGTTGTCTTACAAAAAGACAAACATTTTCATAAAAACTATTTTGCCATGCGAGCCAAGACAATAGTTATCGCCCTCTTTTTGATTGGAAACGGACTAAACAGCCAAACCATACAATATTTTGAGATTGGGATGCGCAATCCGGCGCCCGGATGGGATTGGCGCGACACTGCGTTTGTTGTGGCCGCAAGCGATTCGGTCTTGCTTGCCGAAATTGAAGCCGAACTCGACAAACCTATTGCACAGCGCCGCCATGTAAGCGGTTTGCTGGAAGCCGGGCATGGAGGATTCAATCACAACAGCGATTTCTGGTTCAACTGGCATTTCGGGCCGGACGATTGGCAATTCGCAGAGGTCAGCGCGGAAGTATGCGACGGACTTCCTTTCGCGGACGTAAATTCGGACACGACCTATTGGTTTCAAACCGTGGGTTATTTCTGCCCCTGGTCGTCCTATGTAAAACGCGAAGTCACTGTCGCTGCTCCGGAGCCTGGCGGCCAGGCAGTGCGCTTCCTGCCAGCTGTACCCAACCCGGCCAACAATGAAATACTGCTGAGTTGGGAGTTGAAGCGAAAAGCCAGTCTGACGCTTTCCATTACCGATGCGTTGGGGCGAATGACCGTAACGATCCCGCTGGGTGAACAGCAGGCGGGTATCTGGACAAAACCGGTGGGGACCGCTGCTTTGTCGGATGGCGTTTATATCGCTGTTTTGCAGGCGGGCAAACACCGGGTTGCCCAACAATTCATGGTGCAACACTGACATGGGCGTGTTTCATGAGTTTGGGCTTTAAATCTTTGGCCGTTCCTTCAATCAGGCTCATAAGTCGGTTTATTTATTTAATTGTGGATTTGGTTATTGCTGCGTTACCCCCTCATAACCTGCTGGCGCGAGACCCTGCTGGCGCGAGACTCCGTCTCGTGCCGCTTATCGCTGCGTCTCCGACGCGATTCGTTTTCTGCCGATGTTGGCAAGACATTTCGTCAATGGAATTTCATCGCCCTACTGCCAATTTCCCCACATACACCACGCTATCTTTTTCAGCCAGAACTTGGTAAATGCCCGGTGCGAGTGCCGACACGTCGAGCATTTCATTTGAAAACGACACGCCGACACGTTGACCCAATATATTGAACACCTCCGCGCGGTCGGGCGCAAAAGGCAGTTGTGCAAAGGAGGAGGCAGGATTGGGGGAGAGTTTTAATTCGACACTACGCGCGAGTGGGAAAGGAGCCAAAAGGATGGTGTCTAACGGAATTTTGATGATTTCGGTCGCAGGTTTTTGATTGGACAACTCCCAGCGAATGCCCATCAACAAAGCAGATTCATCTTCGGTCAGGGCAATTTTTCGAGGGACGAAATCAGGGGTACCAGGTTGCGTCTGGTTCGCCTTTGAGCCGTCTGCGTTCAACGCGGTTATGTTTGTGGCCGACAAGCCCGCCCTACTTACGAAATAGATTCGATGGTCCGAATCCGTGATAAAATCAACGATATTCTCTTCGTACATCTCCTCCCACAATTGCTGCATAGAACCGTCCAGCAACCAGAAGATAGCATTTGTTTCGCCAGTCGAAGGGTTGTCTTCTTTAAAAAGTAACAAGTAGTTTCCATTTTCAAGTAGTTTTATCTTTGACGGGAAGGCCCCCAATGGACAAGAAAACGCAACTTGATTGAGCATAGTACCGCCCAAATTCAAGTGCCGCAGGCCAAAGCTGTCGCGGTCGCTTTCTAAGATGACCAATCCTTGTTCAGAAAACACAGCATCTACAATAAACGCCGGGGGTGGAAGGCTGATAACTGATATGACATTTCCATTAAAATCTATTTTTATCAACTCAAGTACATTCAACAGTTGGTCGTCGTTCAGCAAATAAATGAAATTGCTTGACACATAACTCTTGATAACTTAACCTTAGAACAGGTAGTATCGCCGAAAAATACATTGTTGAACAGAACGCTCCCGTCGCTGGCACTCCCACCGACAACTCCAATCTTATTCGTAAGGGCTGCTTGGAGTGGATTCGTGCAAGACACAAGATTCAAGTGAATGGCGTAGGGCAAAATCCATTCGTCTTGCTCGTTCAGGTGTATTTGGCTGGCTGGGGTATATCCGCTTGATTCAAACGATGCCAGATTTTGCCAAAAAGAGGTAGGCAAAGCCACTTCCCAATCTGTCACTCCACCTTCGGTCAGGTGCGTCACCATGTTCCCGTAAGTCAGTGTCCCTTCGATAGGGATGCCTGGGTTGGGAATAAACTCATTTAATTGGGTCAGCGCCAAATACCCCCCAGAGCCATCTTCGATGACATCAACCGGCCACACCATGGTGTCTGGCTTAGAAATTATCGCGTCAAATGCGGCTTGGCCAATGGCGAGCGAGCAATTGGCAAATAGCAAAAACAAGGTTAAGTGTCTTATTTTCATAGTTTTTCACTTTCTGCCGATGTTGGCGTCCGCGCCTACATCAGTGGCGGAGTGAGCGGTTCGGACATGGCGTGTGCACTTTAGAATCGGGAAAATGAAGGGATGCATAATGATTGTCATCCTCAGTTTTGATGAACAAAAACCCGCAGGGTTTGCGAATAACTATCGGGCTGATTGATTGTCAACAAATATAAACTGCTGGGCATAGAACGCAAGGTCATTTGGTTAGCAGATGCTCCTTTTGGCAAAACATCTTGCCCGAACGGCTGCCCGTGCGCGACTGGCGCGAAGAGTGGGCGGTGGGGCCGCCGTTGGGGGATTATTTGGGAGGCGATTCTTTTTAGGTTTCGGGCCAGCAGGAGGGGTTGTGTCAAAAGGGTATCAGCCTTTTGTTTTTTCCCCTGATGTGTTTACAACCGTTATTGTGTTTCTGTCCTGCTGTGGCGGCGTATAGAGCGCCACAGCAGGATTTTTGTTAAAAACAGTCAAAAAAGAAGGCGTTTAAGCCCTTTTTCTTGCTCTTTGGGCATAGTAAGCCGCCCAGATTCCGGATTTTTCACAAAAGACCTTCCTCAGGTTATGGCTGATAGCCAGTAGCCCGAACTCGATGTACACTTTTTTGCGCTCGCGCAGGACAAATCGTCGGTGTTGCAAATTGTATTTGAGGTCGCCAAAGCCACTTTCTACTTCTATAGACCGCTCAGAGCGCATTTGCAAGCCTTTATCGGATTCAAGTAATTTTTTGGCTTGAGCCTTATATACTTCATACTTGGGGCTGAAACGAACTGTCCGGTTTTTCTCTTCACTCTTTTTGCATTCGGCTGCAAAAGTGCAGTTTGCACAACTTTCACATTCGTACAAACGCCATGATTTTTTATAGCCTGTCGTGCTTTTATCCGTTCGATCACCTATGTACTTCAATTTTCGATTGTTGGGACAGGTAAATTCATCCGCCTGTTCATCGTATGGAAAGTTCTCTCGCCGGAATTTGCGCTTAACTAACGCTCCGCTCTGTTCCTGGTAAAAAAGAGGGTATTTGACATAAGCCTTTATGTTTCGCCCTTCCATAACATCATAGTTCTCCTCGCTGCCATAGCCCGCATCGCCACACAGGTTTTGTTGTTGCGGCACAGACAGCCCCTCAAAGCGTTCATCCATTTTTCCCAAGTGCGCCCCCAACGTCACACTGTCCGACGCATTCTGCTCTATTGTATAATTGACAACAAATTGATTGTTCGTGCTATGCTGAACATTATACGCAGGCAACAACCGCTCATCCTTCATGCGCATCGCCGTGGCATCCACGTCGGTTCTGGAAAAAGAGTTGCGACCGTCCAAAATCTGCTCTTGTTGCTCATATTTATCTAATTTTCCCTGCTCACCCACCAGCGCCGTGCGCGCTTTTTTCAATTCTTTTTGCCGAACCTTATCTGCCGAAGCCTCCGCTATCAAGGCGTTCAAACTCACCAGGTATGCACCCACTCGCTCGCTGTTGAGCACGATTTCTACTTCCTTGCCTTCGCCCACTTCTTCCAAATCCCGTTGACCATAACGCAGGTCTTCTTCTGCCTGCAACTGCCTGACTCGATCTAACAACCCCTCAATTCGATCCAATACCGCCGCCTTGTAACGTGCCGTCTTCTTGGCCCACACTATCTTGTGCCGATTGGCGTTGGCTTCCCACTTCGACCCATCTACGTATAAATCCGCCAAATCAACATATCCCTCTTCAATCAGCATCGCCAATACCTTTTTAAAGATCAGGTCGATCATCCCCTGCATCCGATTGCCCCGAAACTCGCTCAAAGTCTTAAAGTTTGGCTGCTGACCACCTGCCAACCACATAAACGGCAACTGTTCCCGGATCGCTCGCGCCAACGGTCGTGTCGTGTATACCCGTGTGCAATAACCATATACCCATACCTTGATCATCAACTTCGGATGGTAGGGGCTGCGCCCACCTCCCTCATAAAACACTTCTAATTCTTCCATCCTTATCTGTTCAACAACTCCGTCAATTATTCGAACCAAATGACCAGGTGCTATAAATTCCTCAATTTGAATCGGCAGGCGAACAAATTGGTTTTGATCATATTCCTTGAACAATATCTTGCGGACTAACCCTATCTTTGTTTCCATGAGCGGGTGGGTAGGTGAATTTTTCCAACCACAAATCTAACTGCTCGCTCTTTTTTTTACTCGCCTACCCTTTTGACACAACCCCATTTATTGTTGAAGAAAAATTTAAATCGCGCTATTTGTGCAGCACAAACTCGCACCTCCCCAACTCTTCCTCAAAGTCAGGATACCTCATGTACTTCAGCGTCACGCGAATCTTGCTGTCGTTTTCGATGAACTTCCCGAATATCTGCGTGTTCGCCAGTTTCCCGTTGATGGGGCAAGCGAGTCTTGAGGTAAAAGTTGAATTGGGCACAGTATATAGACTATCTCCGTCCGTCATCTTCATAAGACTACAGCCTGTTTCTTCAAATCCCCATCCCAAATCAAAGCGCACTCTGAGGTGAATGTCATTTCGTTCGATTATTTCAACAAAAATAGTATCAGCGCAAGTGCAGTGCGCCAATGAAGCGTAGTATTCATTAGGCTTGAGGTCTCTGCACATACCGTTGCCGACAAATTTATCGTCCGGGCAAACGCACTGGTCATCAACCGACTCGAAACCCTCGGGGCATTTGTTCTTTTTGCAGGAGGCCATCACAGTCAAAACCATCAGAAAGAAGAAAGATGGGTACAGCCTGTTCCAATTTGACTTTTTAAAAATTTTCATGATGCTTGAATTTTTTGAAAAAAGGGACAGCCGACCAACTGATACGGGCGATTGTCCAAGAAAATTCAGTCAAGGAAAACCTTGAAGGATTTTTTATCTGAAGGGGAAAGTGCTTGCACAAGGTAAATACCGCTTGCAGCGAATGGCATTATCTCTCGCAAATATTGTCTGAAATCAGTAGGAAGATTCTCTTGGCCTGTTTGAAGCAGAAGCCGCCCTGAGGCATCGAAGACTAATAGGCGGTAGGTGTTTGGTGGCACAGACTCATTGCCATCTTGTAAAGCATTCCTGTCATCGCCGCCGCCGTGAAAACCTCCACCGTTCGGACATTCTACGACGGGAACTGCCATAGAATGAATTTCGTAAGGTATTTGCACTGCACCTGTCCATGGGTCTAAGGGAAGCGGCCACGGCGCCCAAGCACCGAGAATAACCCCTACTTCGCCTTTCAATTCGTCGGTTGTGTGCGGGCCTGACTCCGAACCGAGTACCCAGTTGGCGTACTTTTTTGAACAGCAGTATGGCTCTTCCTGAGCGCTATATCCGCCCGGTACATAGCCAACCAGATAAAAGTCACTCAGAGTTCTGCTCCAACTGAACCACGACCGTTTGCCGCCTGCCAGAAGGCTTGAGTTGCTGAACAGGTAAAGATTGATGGGTTGATTGGCTTGCATATAGACGAGCGTATCGCCCATACAAGCATTTTCTTCCCTGCAATTGGTGTTTTCACAATAATTCGCGGAATAATATGGGGTGTTTATCAATTCGGTAATGCTGTTTGTCAACCCATTCAA
Source organism: Saprospiraceae bacterium (assembly GCA_019187225.1). Taxonomy (GTDB): domain Bacteria; phylum Bacteroidota; class Bacteroidia; order Chitinophagales; family Saprospiraceae; genus M3007. Next base: position 101,378 of record JABAQQ010000010.1, on the reverse strand, counting down.
TCCGAGGTTGAACAACTGTTGCTCTGCCGGGCTGGGCGATTCGCCCGCAGCCAACCCAAATGCTACAGCTGTGATGTTTATGGCAACTGTCGCGGCATTTGCCCAAAATTGAGAGTTTACCGTTTGCTCACATTCGGAAGTGGCTCGAATGACCCTTCCGCCTCCGCCCGGCACTACTGGTATATTGTTGCCATCGCGGCGAATCACGGCAACTGCCACATCTTCCGCAGCCGATACTGCCGCCTTGCTTCCCCAACCTTCGGGGTGCTTTTCTGCGTGCGCGCACACTTCGGTATCGTAGCGCCAGTACAACCAGAGCGGTTTGTTGCAGGAGCAATCCCCCGGCAATTCTTGATAATTGGTACAAAACAAGTTGTAGCGAAGATGGCCGTAATGAGTACCCGACGTCGCTGTCGAATCGGCCATTCTCATTTGCCAAGTATGAGTGGTGCCACCGGCCTTTGAGCCTTCTGTCAAGAGCACATGCCATTTGGCAGCCCCTTTAGTATTCCTGTTCCACCAGAAAGCGGTATTGTCATTGCCGTTCAAACGCTTTTTAGGTTGAAATTCTTTTCGAGGAATAACCTCTCCATTTACAATCTCGCCAGGTACAGCATTCTGCAAAATATTGAACACGAACTTGCAGTTGCAGATGGTGGGGGGCATGAAATCAGGCAGTTCGGTGGGCGAAAAAGCACTTATTGGCTGGTCATTCAGGAAATATCGCTGAATGAAGTAGATTTTTTCAAAGAAGGCTACGTCCTGACGACCTTCTAAGAATTGACCAAGCGGAGTATTTGCTGTTTCCGATTGATTTTGGAAATCTCGTATTGCTTCATACAACTCGGGTGAGACTAAGATGGGATTTTCTTGTACGTCGGTTTTGGTGTCAATGGTACCTGCCACCACATATTGCCCACAGCGATTCAGGACCTGAATTTCATAAATCTTGTTTGACACCAAACCCTGAAATAGTTTCTCTTGGCCGGCAACGGCTATGGTGGAAAATGAAACCTCATCAGTTCTCTTGAGCCGAATGTCGCCCACGTTTTCTGTAAATGTCACATACGCGGCCGGGCCTTGTGCATAATGAATTACGGGAGCCAGCCTGACGAATGGAAAATCACAAGTGTCTGCCATTACATCTAAAAAATGTTGGTCATAAGGGGCAGGGTACGGTGTTTGCGATTTTACCATGCTTGCAAAAGTAGCCAGTAAAATCACAAATAGAATTGGTCTTTTCATAACCGGAAGAAAGTTTTGAGATGAAAAAGCGGGTTGAAAAACATTCGGTTCTCCGAGGCAACCGTGATGCGCATACACAGCCCCAAAGGTCAAACCACTGTCAAGCCGCTTCCAACAACTATTGGTTATACTTTATTCAATCCGGTTATTTTTTATTCGGAAAGGGAATAAATCAAAAAACATTTGCTATATTTGCCAACCCAACCCACCATCTGAACAATCAACACAAACGCTGCTTCATGACCTCGCACCCACCCGCCGACCTGCTCGAAAAAATCCGCCGTCTGCGCAGTTACTGCGACTTGTCTCAAGAATCCGTCGCCCGCGAAATGGGCATGACCCAACCCGCCTACTCAAAACTCGAAAGCGGAAAAACCCGCCTCACCGTCCCGCACCTTCAGATTTTTGCTGCTCTCGTAGGCGTTTCACTGAACGACTTGATAAGTTGTTCTGTGGACGAACTTATCCATCAAATCAACGACCGTAAAGATTTCGCCTCCTCCCCCCGCGAATGAGCGGGTGAGCAGTTGACAATCATAGATTAGCATTCCTCTCGCCTTGTTTTTTACCATTCTGCTCCTCGTTTTCGTTAACCGTCCTCTGCGCCAGGCTGAAAACTCACCTGCCGATTTGTAAGGTTCACCCTGCTGTTTTCGACTATTCATTGTAAATTATCTGTCTGCTCAAAGCGGAAGGGGGCAAGTTTGCACCGCCAAAATGTTTTTGAATTCAACAGACAAAAATATAGTCGAAAATCATGGAAATAAAAAGAAAATCACACTTCAAAAACCCCGCGCTGGACGGGCGCTGGTTTGAAAACTGGGTGTCGGAACTGGAACTGGCCAACGGCAGGCGCTACGCCCGCATGGAGGTGCAAACCTCGTTGGGCAAAACGCAGGTCTGGGGGCTGAACATAGAAAATGACGACCTCGAAACCCTCGTCATTTTTCCCGGCGCGCGCACGACGGCTTTGTTTTGGGACTTCAACCGGGGGCTGGATAACCTGAACGGACGTTTCAAAATTTACCTCATAGAAACCAACGGCCTGCCCAACGGGAGCGACGGCGACACGCCCGATATTCACTCGCTTGGCTATGGTGAATGGGCAGCAGAAGTGTTGGACAAACTGAACATTCAAAGCGCCGTCGTCGCGGGTGCGTCTTTCGGCGGGCTTGTCTGCATGAAGTTGGCTATTGTCGCCCCTGAACGGGTCAAAGCCGCGTTTTTGCTGAATCCGGGTTGCCTGCAGCCTTTTTCGTTGTCGTTCAAAAACCTGTACTACAACCTGTTGCCGATCCTGTTTCCCAGCCCGAAAAACGTTTCCCGATTTTTGGACAACGCTGTTTTTTGTAAGCCAAATCACGCCTTGTCGGGTGTTTACGAACGGCTGATTATTGACTACGAGTTGTTTGCGCTGGTTCGCTACAAGGACAACACGCAAAAACCCTACTATATGGGCGACGAATTGAAAGCGGTGACGGTGGACACTTTTTTGCTCGTGGGAGATAAGGATTTATTGTTTCCCTACGAAAAATCAATAGAAAACGCCGAGGTCAAAATAGGCTCGCTGAAAGAGGTCATCGTTTTTGAAAATGTCGGGCACGGGATAGAAACTTTTGGCGAGGCGATGAAAACGATTGCGCTTTACTGTCAGGAATATTCTGGCGTCCAGTAAACTTTCGACTCCAACATTTCACTCGCTGTTACCGACGCTTGACCCTCGCCTCGCTACCTTTGTCCGGCGTGTTCAGCATTTTCACCCACATTTTTGTCTTATCAAATTCGATTCAAACAGCCATGAACAGAGCGACTTTTCTAAAAATAGCAGGCGGAACGCTGCTTGCGGCAGGCGGAGCGGGTTACCTGCTCAGCGACCGGAAAAATTTTGTCAGAACTGACATCCGGGCCGTCGCGACGAAATTTCCCCTGCTTCCCGACGAACGCGAAATACTCTACATGGCTTCGCTCGCGCCGAGCGGGCACAACACCCAGCCCTGGTTTGTCAAATATTTGGAGCCTTATCATTGGATTATCGGCAACGACCGTAGCAAATGGCTCCCGGCGGTGGACCCCACTCAGCGGGAGACGCTGTTGTCCATCGGAGCATTTGTGCAAAACCTCGAATTGGCGGCCAACACCTTAGGCTACTCGTGCGCGTTTGAACTGCTGGCTCAAACCAACCAGGATGAAAACGTCGTGTCGGTCAGGCTGAAAAAAACAGGTTCGGCGCCCCGTTTCGATTTGAACGAAATAAAACTGCGGCGGACGGTGCGCTCGCATTTCAGCGACATCCCGCTGCGCAAGGCAGACCTTGATTTTCTTTTGGAAAACGAGCGCGATTGCTTCGTGTTTTTTGAAAAAAACAGTCCCGAACACAAACTGCTCAACGAGCAAACCATCGAGGCCAACCAGACACAAGCAGACCGGAACGACGCTCAAACGGAACTGTCGGAATGGATGCGATTTTCCAGCCGGGATGCGGAAAAATATTGCGATGGCCTGACGGTCGCCAGCATGGAAATCGAAGGCGTCGCAGGTTGGTTTGTTCGGAATTTTTACAAAAAATCAAACGTGACGGCGCCCGGTTTCAGGAAACAAGGCGTGGACATCGTGAAAAAACAAGTCGCTCAATCGGGCGGCTGGATGCTCATTGCCAGCAAAGGCAACACGGTGGCAACGCTCTTAGAAACCGGGCGGCGGATGCAGCGACTTTTCCTGAAAATCCGGCAAAAAAACATCGCCCTGCACCCCATGACACAAATCCTGGAAGAGCCGCCTTTTAACCAAAACATCGCTCCATCGCTCGGCGTCACGGGCAACATACAGTTTATCCTGCGGATGGGTTATCTGGACAAATATCCCGCGCCTGTCTCCTTGCGCCGGCCTGTCGAGTGGTTTGTTCGGTAAGTTCATCGCTCGTCAAAAATCATTTTTCGTCACTATTTACCACATAGACCACATAAAAAATTTCACACAGAAAACATAGAACCATCGCTGCGCAAACTCTATGTGGCCTATGTGAATGTCTGTATGTGGCCTATGTGGTAATAGTTGCCATTTTTCAAACAATCTAAAAATTCAACAGCATGAAAAACAAAGCATTTCTACTCGCAGCATTTGTCCCTTTGACGCAAGGTTTGTTCGCTCAAACCGACACGACCAAGAGCACTTTCTGGCATCCCAATCCGCCGCATTACACGGTGAAACGGGCTTTTGAATGGGAGAGCCTTTTCCCGATGTTTTTCACTGGTGGCTACCATTTTGCGGCTGGTTACCGCTACGAAAAATTCCGGGTGCGATTCAGCGTCATCAACGGTGGCGACTACGACGCGGAGCCTGCGGGCGTGAACAACAGTTCGGACGGGTTCAAACGCTACTACAAAACCTCCCCGGGCATTTTTCTCGGCTATAATGTCTGGAAAAACCTCGAACTCTATGGTTTTATCGAACTGCACACGTTCAGCATCGAGCAAAAAAGCACAGGCATCAATCAGGATTTGGAGAGTACCGATTACGGCGCGGGGTTGAGTTACCAGTTTTTTTTCGGTCGCTGTTTTTATGTTCAGCCGGGCTTGCACCTCTATTTGCGAAGCGACCAGAGCCTTGATTTTGGCGAGGCGCGCTACAACATTCCCAACGCCGACATCTCCCCCGTGATAAGAATCGGGTATCGTTTGTGGGCGAAGTATTGATAAGTGTCCTAAGCGTTTTTCGCCTTGTTTGATTTGAAAAAACGCCGAATAAGGCGAAAACCTCTTTGTCAAAGTTTAATTTTACTGCATGAAACGCCCGCGATTCAAACTCTCGCCCGAACAATGGATGCGCCTCGTGGTGTCGCCGACGATGGGTATCAGTTCTTACATTGCTATCATTTCCACTTCGCCGCAACACCTTTTGGAAAAGCTCGTGAGAGAGTCGGGGTCGTATCCGCTGATGCTCAGTTTTGTGGTTTGTATGGTTTGCGCGGTCGTCATGGTGGAACTCAACATCGCCGCGAGCCGCCGGCTCGATCGCCATTTGAAATGGGACAAACAGCCGCTGCAGCGGGCAGGTGTGCAGTTTTTGCTGATCGTTGCCCTCACCATTTTTCTAAGCATCGCGGGAAGAGAGGTCTATTTTATGATTTTCGCGCCGCCCGATTTCATCCGGCCGCACATGTCGGAAGGGGCGCTCAGAAACGGCATCATCACCTCGTTTTTGGCGCTTCTCGGAACGGGCGTTTACCTGGCTTTGAGTTTTTTCACCATTGGCACATTTCTCAAATGGAGGCTGCACAATATAAAATTGCCGCCGCTGAAGCCCAAATCGAAGCCTTGAAAGCTCAGTTGGACCCCCATTTCATGTTCAACTCGCTCAATACTTTGACCGAGTTGGTAGAGATCAATTCGTCCCAATCGCTCGATTTTTTGAAAAGTTTCGGACAGGTCTACCGCTACGTTTTGCAAACCCGCGAACACGAATCTGTGACCGTGCAGGAAGAACTCGACTTTGCCGACTCGTATTTGTTTTTGCTGAAAACCCGCTTCGGCGAGGCCTTGCAAGTGGAGAAAAATATCGTCGAAGCCGATTTGGAAAAACATTTGCCGCCGATGACCCTGCAACTTTTGTTGGAAAACGCCGTGAAACACAACGTTTTAACCGCTTCAAAACCCCTTCGCGTCAGCCTTTCGACGGACGGGCAATGGCTGACGGTGCAGAACAACTTGCAACCCAAATCGAGCAAAGGCTATTCCTCCGGTATCGGCTTGAAAAACATCACGGAGCGGGTGTTGCGCTTGACGGGTGAGGAGCCGGTGATTGAAAACGGCGGCTCGTTTTTTACCGTAAAAATTCCGCTTCATTGAATCAAATCACCAATTAAACAAATCACCATTTTCAACTGCCATGAACATCTTCATCATAGAAGACGAAGCCGCCGCCGCATCGCGCCTCAAGCGGAGCAAAAGCCGACTTACCGGCAGCGGTTTTTGGTCAACTGGCGCGAGGAATTGGTGCCCGTCCCGGTCGCCGAGGTCGCCTATTTCATCACCAACAGCGGCATTTCCTGGCTGGTACGCAGCGACGGCAAGCGTTTCGTAGTGGATGAGACGATGGAAGAAGTGGCCGCCCAATTGGATCCCGGTATATTTTTTCGTCTCAACCGCCAGGTTATTGCCCGCCCGGAGGCCATTAAGCAGATCCACGAGCATTTCAACGGCAAATTGAAGGATGTTCTGCAGCCCAATCTGGCGGAAGAAGTGTTCGTCAGTCGCCAGACTGCGCCGGAGTTCCGGGCCTGGCTGAACCGGTAGTTTTTGCCTAAAGTTTTTTTATTGCTTCCGTTGAGACATCCTCTTCGTCGCAAGATGCACGTTTAACGGCGTAAAGTGTCACCCTGCCAGCCTGCTGACGCCCCGACATTTGCACCATCAAAAGGTTGCAGATACACCCTCGCATGATATTCAGCGATCCGGATGCTGCCGGCGGGTTTGACCGGCCTCAATTCACACGTTCATGTGATTTCACACCTGCAGTGCGTGCCCGCAACTTTGCCGTGAAAAAATTAAGCAAAAAATATGAAGACTATTGCAACGCGTACCATCGAAAACCCACTTATCCAGGACAAGGTAACCTTTTTGGAGACCGCCGCCGAAACCGGCGGAAAATTCACCCTCGTACAAGTGGAACTGGCCCCCAACGGCGGCAACGACCTCCACTACCACAAAACCTTTGAAGAAACCTTCACCGCGGTGGAAGGAGTATTGGGCATCCAGTTGGGCAAACAGATCATCCATCTGAAAAAAGGCGAATCCGCGACCGCTCCGGTCGGTTCGCTGCACCGCTTTTTCAACCCTTCGGCCAGCGAGAAAGTAGTGTTCAACGTATTGCTCCAACCCGGCAGTGCGGGATTTGAAACGACCCTCCAGGTGGCTTACGGCCTCGCCCGCGACGGCCGCACCAGCCGGAAAGGCATTCCAAAAAGCCTGTACCACATGGCCTTGATCATTCAATGGAGCGACACCAATATTCCCGGTTTGTTTACCCTGTTCGAGCCGGTGATGCGCTGGCTGGCCCGGCGCGCCGTGCAGAAGGGTATTGACAAGGCTTTGATCGCGGAATACTGCCGGATTTGAAGAAGTCGCTTTTTTTCAATGCCTGTCCTGCAACCAGCCGCACCTTTGCACTGTCAATCTGCCCGAAAATCTCAAAGTGATACAAATCTTTCAATTTTTCAGCTATGAAACAAAAACTTGCAGTCATCGCGCTGCTCTTATGCGGCGCTGCATTTGTGCAAAACAACATGCCGGCAATTGACCCTTCGGGTATCATTGCCATCGGGCTAGCCAAACAAAAAAATGGCGGGGCGCTGCCTGACACCGGCCTCATCGCCGATCCGACCGGCACAGCGGCAATCAAAACTTCGCAAAAAGTAGTAAAACCGTAAATGGCTATTGGACCACAAAATGCCCCCTTATTGGCATAAAATGCCACATTGAACAGCGCGGAGGACCCTGAAATTTGTATTGTCAAAAACAACCGATTTGAAAATCTTGGTATTTACCAAAAACAACCCCGCAACAATCCCGCACTTTTGCATCATCAACCTTTATCAACCTGTTAACCTTTCTCAATCCTACCCTACAATGTCGCTTTTTTTCAATCGCACCCAATGAAAATCCCCGACCTTTGAACCATGAAAACAACACCATCAAAGGCTTATTGAAAACAACTTTAATTGGAAACATGAAAGAAATGAAAAGAGAAAAATCTTCCGACGGCTATCCGATCCGCATTGTGCGATCCTGCACCGGCGAAATTTGCGGAGCGAGCAAACGGCGTAAAACGCACTTGCTCCCCGGGCGTTGACCGCCCTTGTCAGCAACCGCCTTCGCTGACAAATTATACCAGGCATTTTCATTTTTTTTCAAAGGAGGCTCAGCTGCAAGAGCGGGGCCATAGAGCGCAGTCTGTCCCGCCGTGAGTGGCGGCAATGACACCGCAAATTCGAATCCTCATGGGTTCGGGATGGGCTGCTTTTTAAATTTAGTTATCAGTTAATAGTTATTGGTTATCAGTTTTTTATCATCTGCGTCAAGCCGGATCAGCCAGCTCCATGCCTGCCAACAATCAATTGCCAACAACTGATAATCAGTAACGAACAACTAAGATATCCTGTCAACAAACAAAAACAATTTTTCAGCCATGACTGCCACCAAATTTAAAAGCCCCGTCGCCACAGCCGGCGAAATACGCTGGTACAACGGCGCGCAGGTTCGATTCCTGATCAATCCCGAAGACACCGAAGGCGATTTCGCCGTTGTGGAAATCACCGCCCTTGCCGGTATCGAGCCGCCTGTCCATGTGCACCAAAACGAAGACGAAACCTTCCTGATCCACGAAGGCGAGGTTCGCTTCTTTATCGGTGAAAAAGTGATTGAGGCCAAACCGGGTATGGTCGTTTTTACTCCGCGCGGCATACGCCATGCTTTCAAGATCATGACCCACGCGGCACGCTACACGATGGTCGTCACCCCCGGCGATTTTGTCAACTTTTTCCGCGAAATGAGCACGGAAAAACCGGAATCAGGTGTCATCGCGCCGCCTGCCCCCGAACAATTCCGGGTAATCGCTCAACACCTCGAACGCCGCTACGGTGTATACTTTCCCCAAAACAGCCTCTGAACCAACCCTGTCTTCGCCAAGGCTTCGGCAGGCTCTAACTATTACTTCATTCACCATCAAAATTTTAAATTAAGCAATGAAAACCGTTCTTTCAAAAATCAACCTGACTGCTCTTGCCCTCTTACTGCTCGTCCTCGCCGGCTTCACCAGCTGCAAAAAAGACGACGATAAAGACAACGACAATTTGCGCGCATCCATCGTCGGCGAATGGGAAGTGACTTCTTTCACCCTTGACGGTGTGGAAGTGATGGGCTCCATCGTGCTCGCTTCCAAAATGGAATTCGAAGCCTACAGCGGCTCCAACGGCGACTTTGAATGGAGCATCAACTACGGCGACGGTTCCAGCGAACTCCAGGTCGGCGACTACGAAGTGGACGAAGAGGACAAGGAAGTAGAACTCCAGTCCAACGACGGCGAAATCTTCAAACTGGAAGCCGACATTGACGGTGACGACCTCGAACTCTCTGGTATCCTGGACGGCGAGCGCGTCGTCATCAAAGCAGACCGGGATTGATGAAGGTTGGAGGGTTGGAAGGTTTGAGCGGGTGTTCAAAAATCTGTGCTTAAACTTTTTTGAAATATTGATTATCAATATTTTAATATAAGTACGCCAAAGGAATTGGCACAGAATTTTGAACAACGCCCTCCAACCCTCAAACCCTCTAACTCACAAACCCTCCGCCCCTCAAACTTCCCATAATAAATTCACAACTAAAATTTTCAAGCGATGAAAACAAGATCATTTCTGGCACTTTCGCTCTTTGCCGCCATTTTCTGGCTGAGCAACTGCCAACAAAACGCTGAAACCCCCCCAACCGTCGAAGCCAATGTTTCCAAAGAAGCCCGGGTAAAACGCGGCGAATATCTCGTCAGTTTTGCTATGTGTGATGACTGCCACACACCCAAGATCATGACGCCCGAAGGCCCCAAATTTGACATGTCGCGTCGTTTCAGCGGTCACCGGTCCGACGAGCCGTTTGATTCCGACGCTGACAAAAAGAAACTGGTCACGGAGCAGCACATCGCCATTTTCAGCCCCGGTTTGACTGCGGCTGTCGGCCCCTGGGGGGTCTCTTATGCTGCCAACCTGACGCCCGACGACACCGGCATCGGCAACTGGACGGAGGCTCAATTTATGAAAGCCATTCGCGAAGGAAAAAGCAAAGGCATGGATGGGGGACGTCCGCTTCTGCCACCCATGCCCTGGGAGGTGGTGCGCAACATGACGGATGAAGACCTGAAGGCCGTATTTGCCTACCTGAAATCAGTGAAACCAGTCAAAAACGTTGTGCCGAATCCGAAGCCTCTGTAATCGCTTGAGGGCCAGCCGGATATAGTGTGAAGGCATTTCATGTAAGTTCACATTTTTATCATAAATCATTCACAATCAGACTTTTTTAATGAAAACCAGACTTTTTTCGGCATTTTGCCTCCTGATTGCCATCTCCTGGCTGACCAACTGTCAACAACAACCCGCTGAGAAACCGGCGACTGCCGAAGCGCAGGCTTCAGAGGAAGACCCGGCGAAACGCGGCGAATACCTCGTCACAGTGCTTGGATGCGACGACTGTCATACACCCAAAAACATGGGCCCTCAAGGCCCGGCGCCCGACATGTCGCGCCGTTTCATGGGGCACCCTGCCGACGAACTATTTGTCGCGGACGATCTGAAAAAAGCCATCAGCGAACGCTTTGTGGCCGTTTTCAGTCCCGGCATGACGGCAGCTGCCGGCCCCTGGGGCGTGTCTTATGCGGCAAATATCACTTCCGACGACACCGGCATCGGTACCTGGACAGAAGCGCAGTTCATCAAAGCCATCCGGGAAGGTAAATCGAAAGGCATGGATGGCACACGGCCCATTTTGCCGCCGATGCCCATTCCTTCCTACCGCCACCTGACGGACGATGACCTGAAAGCCATCTTCGCTTACCTGAAAACGGTGAACCCGGTGAAGAACGCAGTGCCGGCTCCGAAAACGCTTTGAACCCAGTTACTCTCATCTCCCTGTCGCAATTTGTCCCGTTTCTGTCGCATCGTGCGACTGCGCAGGAAAGCCACTGACCGGAAATTTGCACCGTGAACCACAACTAAAAAACACCTCCAGATATGAACATCTTCGAACAAATGCTTGCTGTAGCCGCCATTGTGGTAAGCGGAGCAGGCTTCAGGACGGTTTTCTACGCCAAGGTGCTGCGCCGCCGCCTGAAATAAACCCCGGATGTTGGACGGTTTGACTTTGGACGTGGGACATACAACAAAAGCAGAACCTGATCCAACGTCCAATGTCCAATCGTCCAACATCCTTTTAAAAATTAAGCTTTGAAGAAATGAAAAAACTGATTTTCTGCAACTTGTTTGCTTTCGCCCTCTTTCAAATAGCTGCCCAACCGGTCGCCAAAACGGACGTCGTTGCGCTTCTGAATGAACTGCCTGCATCGCCGGTCACCCTGTCTGATGCTTACCAGCGTGCCTGTTCCAACGATCCAGCCAGCCCCGATTATGCCGGTTATTACCAAACCTGGAAAAACAAAGTAGAAAAAGCGGGGCAGGAAAACCAGTCGCTGCAGGCTGATTATTACCGGAAGTATCCTACGGGCGTTCGCCCCCAGGCACAGCCTGTTGCCGCTTCCAGGGTTACCCCCCAACAACAATCCTCGATGGATGCAGCTACTTCCGAACTTGCCCAAAAAATGTTGACCGACCCGGCTTTCGCTCAAAAATTCTCCCAGATGAGCGAAAAGGAGCAGCACGCCTATATCGCCAACCTCCTGGCTGAAAAAGGCCTGAAACCGGTCAATGGAACACCCAACGTCCAAAATACGCCCGTCCCCGGAACGGATGTGGATTGGATGGAACTGTGCAATGCCCACACCCAAGCGGCGCTCGACATGAGTCGTTGGGAAAAACAAACTGCCCTGCAGGAAAAATACCGGGCTCTCCACGACGAAGCGAACGCGTGGACGGAAGCCGAGATCAAAAAACTCCCCATGATCTCCTATGGCGAATACGGGCACGACCACGACCCGGAACAGGTGAAAGCTGTTCGGAAAAAAGGGCTCACAAAACACCGTGACATCGCTGAAGCCATGTTGAAAGAAGCCGCACCCATGTTCGCGCAATTCCGCCAGGAGTCGCTGCTGCGCATGACGCCGCTCAACGATGCGTTAAAAAAAGTCAACTACGGTGCCGCTTACGACTTCGGCATGTTCTACACCAATGTTATAGGCACCCAGGCGATGATGCTCGGCGAAATTCATAATACTTTAACCAATGAAGCCGCCATCGTGAACGAATGCGCCCGTTGGGAATACGAACTGCGCAACTTCAAATAAGCCCGGCTCAAGAAAGCGGCCAACTACTGATTTATCCCCGCCAACGGCTCAATGCCGCGAGGCGCGCATTTGGCGGGGATATAGTTTTGTATCAACTTTCAGAACAAAAACATCAAACGACGAAAGCCATGTATGCCCTCTTCCTTGCCCCATCCATCCTGTCGCCTTCCGCTACAAGTGCAACCCTCACTTCACCCGACGCCTCCGCAGGCGCCTCCTGGCCGCTTGTCAGCCCTGAAGAGCGCCGCCTGCTCGAATCTGCCGCTGCCGGAGACCAGAAAGCAAGCGCTGTGCTGGTGCAACGCCACCGGAGTGCCGTGTATGCCATCGCCCTGAAGCTCACCGGCAACCACAGCGATGCCGAAGAGGTGACACAGGATGCCTTTTTGCGCGCATTCCGCTACCTGCCCAATTTCCGGGGCGAGAGCAGCTTCAAAACCTGGTTGTTGCGCATTGCGGGTCGTGTGGCCATTGACCACCTCCGCCGCAAACGTTTAGCAACTATTCCACTCGATGCTCCCGAATCGCCTGCTTCCAGGTTGCCGGAAAAAAGTCCGAGCGGCTTACAATATTTGATGCAAAGCGAACGCGCCCGTTTGCTGCAACGAGCGCTGCAGTATCTTTCAAAGGAAGACGCATCGGCGTTGCGGTTGTTCTATTTCCACGAAAAAAGCATCCAGGAGATCACCCACGTGATGGGTTGGACGGAGAGCAATACCAAAAGCCGCCTGAGCCGCGCGCGGCAGCGCTTGAAAGTGGTGTTGATGGATAAGTATGCGGAGGAATTGGAAGAGTGGGGGAATTAGAATTCACATCCCTGCAAAATACCGTACCAACTCATGCCCCGCCGGCACCGGCTGCTCCTGCCGTTCTGCTTCTGCCGGCGTTTTCCCCTCCGATATAAACTTTACAACTACCTGGGTAATACTTGCTGTGCCCAGGTGATGCCCGCCTTCCTGCGGACTGAACAGGCAGCTGCCAGGCCAGAAGTCGAAATAGCGCCGTGCTTCTGCGTAGGGCGTCACGTTGTCGCCGGGGCTGTGCACCAGAAGTCCTTCGATGTGTGAAAAATCAGCCGTCATCATCGCAAAATCATAATGATCGAGCGGATGCCCCGCGTGTTGCTCAAAGTTGCGTACAATACGCCAGTACAGCGACGGCCACAATCCGAGCGCTTGCTGGTGCTCCAGGAATACACGCGGCGCAAAACTGAAGGAGGCCATGACAGCCATCCGCGTGGGATGCAAATAACCCGGCAGATTCTGAAGTGCATACACACTGCTGCTCCCACCGAAAGAATGCGCTAAAATGGCTTCCGCAGGGCCATAATCCTCTAAAAGGGTGCGGATGATCGCGGCATTCAGGGGAATGGTCAATTGACCGCGGGGAGCGAGACCGTGGCCCGGTGGGTCGTAAGCCAGCACGTGAAAACCCGCTTTCAGGAGTTCCGGCACAAAATGACGCCAGCGCCCCGCATTGTAACCCCAGCCGTAACTGAGCAAAACCAAAGGCGCATTCGAATCGCCCCAGTGGTATTCAACGATTTCCTGGCCGGCCACTTTCCGGCGTATTTGCAAGGCGGTATCCAGGAATATGCGTTCTTTATGGCGTACTGTAGGTTTGGGGGGAGTAGCGAAAAGCCGAATGGCAGCTTCAGTGGCACTTTGGGGAGCAGCGAGCGACCACATGTTCAGGCCAAGGCCGGTAAATTTTCGGATGATTTGTTCCATAGCAAAAGGTATTTAATCGTCATTCGGGTCATTTAAGTCATTACAGAAATAAAGGTCGTTGGAATCGTTCTGCGCTGGTAGCCGACCCCTGCTTTTTAACTTCGCCCCTCATTTTTTTTCCAAATAACTCCACCGCACGCGCTACGAACTGTTCCAGGTGCTTTTCCTCGCCGGTGAGTTTATACATGGTGATGGAGCCTTCGTATTCCAGGAGGAGGCGGTAGGCGGTTTCGGTGGCGTCGGAAGGTGGCATGATAGCGGAGAGTATACTCGCCACCGCCGTCTGCCACTCGTCGTAGGTGGCTTTGATCTGTTCGTTAAAAAGTCCGTCGCGGCCCGTTTCTAAGGCGGTATTGGCAAAAAAGCAACCGCGCCGCTCATATTTGGCAAGCCTGTTCTGCCGCCGCAACAGTTTTTCCAAACGCTGTTCCGGCGGCAGATCTTCCCGTGCGACGGCAAGCACGTATTTGCGCAGTTCCTCCTGCGCGTATTCCACCACTGCCCGCATCAGGCTTTCTTTGGATAAATGATGGTGCATCAGGCCGGATTTGCCCAAGCCTGTCGCCTCGGCCAGCATGCTGACCGAAGTGCCGTGATAGCCGTGCCGGTTGAATACTTCCCAGCAGCGGCGCAGCAAATCCGTTTTTTCAATTTTTTTAACTGGCATTATACCGAACGTTCGTTCGGCAAAGGTAAGGGTGATGTGCTGAAATACGCAAGAGGTTCGGGCATGTTTTTTTTGCAACGAGTTGGCGTGGCAGTTTCAGGAAATCCCGAAGTCTTATGTTGCCAGCGTGCGATACACTTTTTTCAGTTTTTTATAAGACGCTTCGATGCGGTACTGCTCCGCGAATTGCAGGTATTCTGTTTTCGACTGCCGAAGCGCTTCGGGATCTTCGTACCAGTATTCGATCCGGCTCGTCAGATCCGCAATGTTGGAAAACAAATGTTTTTCACCGAGTGCGAATTGCTTAGCGGCGCTTAATGGCGCATTGGCGATCAGCAGTGGCAAACCGCAGGCCATCGCTTCTAATGCCGTCATACATTCCACTTCCACTTCGGCGCAATGCACGTAAAGGTCTGAGGTATTGTACAGGCGAATGACTTCGCCGGGAGGCAGGTATTCGAAGTCAACGGTACCGCCCAGCAAGGTCTCGCTCAGGTGTATCAGATGTCCCCGCAAAGGGCCGTTTCCGGCGATGATCAATTGGATATTGTCTTTATACCGGCTGTTGGCGACGGCCCGAATGAGCCAATCCTGCCTTTTTTCGGCGGCGTTGCGCCCGACGCTCAGGATGACGAATTTGTCCGGATATTTTCTGGAAAATTCCAACGGACGGTATTCATGGGTGACGCCGTTGGAGATGACGACGGAAGGCGCTTTCAGGCCGTATCGTTTTATTTCCTCTTCGGCAAAATGGCTGGGGCAAATGACGACATCGGCTTTGTTGTACAGATATCGGAGAAATATCCGGTATATCAATTGGATCAGCCTTTTGTTCTTAACTCCCACGTTGTGCAGCAGTTGCTCAGCCTGCACGTGAAAAGTGGAAACGAGCGGTTTGCCGAGTCGTTTTGCAATGACAGCAGTGACGAACCCTAAGTAAAACGGGAACTGAACGTGCACCACATCCACATCCCGGATGGCCTCGCGGATCTTTTCCCGGTCAGGCCAGGCGAAAATGAAGTTCATACGCTGCATCACTGCCTTTGCGAAAGGCGGGTAAAACGCTTTCAGCGTCACTTGATCCGCCGCTTCTTCGCCAGTGCTGATGATGGTGACGCGATGGCCGTCTTTTCGCAGCATATCCGTGAATCGCTGGGTGGAGATCACCCCACCGTTCCGGACGTCGCCAAAAGTATCCAATACCATAGCGATGTGCAGGGGGCGCGTTGTTGCGGGCTCAGACATAATATACCGGTTTTGACGCCCGGTATTTTCCGGGCGAGTGAAAATACTGCAAAAGTCTGTTGTATCATTGCCCAAAAATCAACGAACATGAACCTCTCCCTCTCCGGCAAAAACGCACTCGTCGGTGGCGCCAGCGCAGGTATCGGCCGTGCTGTGGCCATCGAACTCGCCGCACTGGGCGCACAGGTCACGCTGCTGGCCCGTACGGAAAGCGCTCTGAAAGATACCGTCGCGGCGCTCGATGCCTCGCATGGCCAGCGACACGGCTACATTGCAGCCGATTTTTCCGATTCGAAAACACTGTTGGAAAAAGTGAGCGCCCTGCTTGCACAACAAACAGTACACATTCTGGTGAACAACACCGGAGGCCCGCCGGGCGGACCTATCATGGAGGCAAGCGCCGAAGCCTTTCTCGCCGCCTATCACAACCACCTGATCTGCAATCAACTGCTGGCGCAGGCGGTATTGCCAGGTATGAAAGCAGCCGGCTACGGGCGTATCGTCAACATCATCAGCACTTCGGTAAAAGAGCCGGTGGACAACCTCGGCGTATCGAATACCACGCGCTGGGCGGTGGCCAGTTGGGCCAAAACCTGGGCCAACGAGGTGGGGCGCTTCGGCATCACCGTGAATAACGTACTGCCCGGATACACCCGCACGGGGCGTTTGGCGGAGATCATTGAAAAACGGGCGTCTGCCAGCGGGCAGAATATAGAAGCCATGGAGGAAATATTCAGAAAACAGGTTCCGGCCCTGCGTTTTGCCGAACCTGAGGAGGTGGCGGCGGCGGTGGCTTTTCTTGCCAGCCCGGCGGCAGGGTATGTCAACGGCATCAATTTGCCGGTGGACGGGGGGCGGACGCGGAGTTTGTGAACAAAAAAAGCCGCCCTCGCGGACGGCTTCAGTACCAATTGAAAGCGCAGTAAATGGTGGGTTTCTAATCTCTTAATTCGGGTTAAAACCGTAGTTCGACAGGATCTTTTCCTTCAGCTCTTTGCGGGCGAAGAAAATCCGGCTTTTCACGGTGCCCAGCGGAAGTTGCAGTTCGTCCGCGATTTCCTGGTATTTGAATCCTTCAAAATGCATCGTGAAAGGGATACGAATGCTGTCGTCGAGCGAAGCAACCATCGTATTCAGTTCTTTGAGCATAATTCCACCTTCAGCGGCGTTCGCGGTAGCGTGATTGCCGGAGTTCAGGTAATACTGATTATCGGTGGTATCGAGAATGGTGTTGGCTTTGACCTTCTTGCGGTAGTTGTTGATAAAGATGTTCTTCATTATCGTAAACATCCACGCTTTGAAGTTCGTGTCTGGTTGGAACTTGTCGCGGTTGAACAATGCGCGATAAGCCGTTTCCTGATACAGGTCTTTCGCATCCTCCATGTTTTTCGTCAGATTATACGCGAAGGAATGCAGCAGTGTGGTCAGACCGTTCAGTTTGCTATTGAATTCCATGCTGGTCATGGTATACCTCCTTGGTTGTTTAATTGATGGCTCAAAAGTACATCCTTGTTGAAGAATGTCAAAGCTTTTCTTCAACAAATATTTGTCAACAATTGTCAAATTTTGATGTCAAAACATCTAATACTTGTATAAAACGCTTGTTATCAATTATTTATGTTATTTTGACGAAGTCTACTATAAAAAAAATTTTCAAAAAAAATTGAAAACTGCGCGTCCGTGTTTGAGCTGAAAGATGCGCAGAAATACTTTGAAAGGCTGATTTTGCCTTGTTCCCGTTTTTTGAACAAAAGATGAATGGAAATTGAACTGGCGGGTGAACAATGTAGGCACTCATTTTTGCACTATAATTTAACCAAATCTTTCCATTTTTGCATGAAACGCACACTTAAAATCCTTGGCTACCTCATCGGGATCATCGCCCTGCTCGCCGGCGCCGGCGCATCGTTCATCTGGTTCAGGGGCATTCCCACCTACAAAGCCGAAATACCGGCTCACATCGCCGGTTTGCAGGTACCGCGCGACAGCGCCCTGGTCGAGCGCGGGGCCAAAATCGCCACCTTGCTGTGCAACGAATGCCACAAGGGAGAAGAAGGCCGACTGACCGGCAGACAAATGAAAGATCTTCCGTCCGAATTTGGCACCTTATATTCGATGAACATCACGCACGACCCCGAATCCGGCATAGGAAAATGGACGGACGGCGAATTGTACTACTTTCTCCGCACGGGTATTCACACCGACGGGCGCTGGTCGCCGCCGTATATGCCCAAATTCCCGCTGATGGCCGACGAAGATATTTATTCCATTATTGCCTGGCTGCGCTCCGACGATCCCGCGCTGGCGGCCGACAGCCGGGAGTATTCGCCGAACAAGCCCAACTTTTTTATCAGGTTTTTGTCGAACGTCGCTTTTTCACCGCCGCCACTCCCGCAACAGCCGATCGCAATACCCGACACAACGGATAAGATCGCTTTCGGAAGATACGTGGCCGACGCGTTGTGCGCCTGTTACGCCTGCCATTCGGCGGATTTTGCCAAACAGGACGCTTTGTTCCCGGAAAAAAGCCTCGGCTTCTACGGTGGCGGCAACCCCATGCTTAATTACGACCAGGAACTTGTGCCTTCCGCCAACATCACACCGGACAAGGAAACCGGAATCGGCAACTGGACTTATCAGCAATTTTATGATGCGGTGAAATTCAACAAAAACCCCAAAGGCGGACCACTGCACTATCCCATGTTCCCGCATACCACGCTGACGGATACCGAGGTCAGCGCTGTTTGGGCGTATTTGCAGACGGTACCGCCCATTAAGAATCAGGTGGCGCGATATCAGGCGGGGGCGAATTGATGGATTTCGGGCAGCCTGCGAAGGTGTCCGACAAGGTTCCAAAATAGATTGATCATCAACCCCGGAGCGACCGGGGTAGGGATTTCATGCCTTTTTTGCCGTTGCTGCAGGATGTCAACAACGGCAAAAAATTTTTTCCGACTTGCACGATGTTCTTTTGCTTCCCTTTCTCGCCGCGTTTGAACTTCTCTGCTATTCGATACGTCCATCCATTGCGATTACCAACCGTACTTGGTTATTTTATCTCCCGGCCCGGCCTCCTCCATCTGTTTTCTTGGAAAACTTCCGAAACCGATAAAGTCACTCTGCCCGTTATATTCATTTAAAAATATAACCTTTTGATTTTCAGTTTTAAACTTCAAAAAAGACCTGCTCAACAATCGAACACAGCCGGTTTCGTGACAGGTATTTCCCCAAGTGCAGAACTCCATAAGATAAATGTCCGGCTCTTTAGTCGGCAGGAGCGGCGAAAATTGCAATATTGTAGCATAATCGTGTTCATAATCCTTCAATTCTCCGGTATATTGATATGTATTTTTTAAGGAATCAGGAATGATCAAGCGCTGCTTAATTTCAGGCAGGGGATATTTGAGAAGGCCGGAACGCATGGGATCATGAAAATATACTTTCCCGTTGATACGAATTTCTTCTCTTCTGTAAAGCAAGGGGTCGAGTTTTGTCAAACCTTTGCCGGTAAGTTGGTCGAAAAAAAAATTGGGCTGTCTTAAAAATTCAAAAATTGCCTTTGCGGCCCATTCTGCCGACTCTTCTGGCTTTTTCCTGTTTTCAAAAATAGAATGGGAACAGGAAATAAGTGACAAAAAGCAGGTACAGATGATAGTTGAGATGAAGGGATGCATACCAGATAAAAAGATAACGCAACAATTGAAAAATAATGCAGCGGGGCCTCCATGCATTTGCCGGCAGATTCAATTTATGCCATGAATTGAACCTCTTTGCTATTTGATACGTCCATCCATTGCGATTACCAACCGTATTTGGTTATTTTGTCTTCCGGCCCGGCCTCCTCCAATTGTTTTCTCGAAAAATTTCCGAAACCGATAAAGTCCGCCTGCCCCTTTAACAACACTCCATCCAATGAAATAACCTTTTGATTTTCAATCTTGAACTTCAAAAAAAACCTGTTCAGCAATCGAACACAGCCAGTCTCGTGGCAGGTATTTCCCCATGTATAAAACTCCATGAGATAGATATTTGGCTCTTTAGTCGGCAAGAGCGACGAAAATTGCAATATTGTAGCATAATCGTGTTCATAATCCTTCAGTTTTCCCGTATAGCGATATGTATTTTTTAAGGAATCAGGAATAATCAATCGCTGCCTGGTTTCAGGCAGGGGATTTTTAAGAAGGTCGGAACGCATAGGATCATGAAAATATACTTTCCCGTTGATACGAATTTCTTCTCTTCTATAAAGCGACGGGTCGAGCTTCGTCAAGCCTTTGCCCGTAAGTTGGTCGAAAAAAAAATTGGGCTGTCTTAAAAATTCAAAAATTGCCTTTGCTGCCCATTCTGCCGAGTCTTCCGGCTTCCCCCTTTTTTTGAAAATAGAATGGGAGCAGGAAGTAAGTGACAAAAAGCAGGTACAGATGATAGTTGAGATGAAGGGATGCACACCAGATAAAAAGATAACGCAACAATTGAAAAATAATGCAGCGGGGCCTCCATGCATTTGCCGGCAGATTCAATTTATGCCATGAATTGAACCTCTTTGCTATTTGATACGTCCATCCATTGCGATTACCAACCGTATTTGGTTATTTTGTCTTCCGGCCCGGCCTCCTCCAATTGTTTTCTTGGAAAACTTCCGAAGCCGATAAAATCTGCCTGCCCCTTTAATGACATTCCACCCAATGATTTTACCTTTTGATTTTCGATCTTAAACTTCAAAAAATGCCTGTTTAGCAATCGAACACAGCCGGTCTCGTCGCAAGCACTTCCCCAAGTATAATGCTCCATAAGATAAATACCCGGCTCTTTGGTCGGCAGGAGCGGTGAAAACTGCAATATGATGGCATAATCGTGTTCATAATCCTTCAGTTCTCCGGTATAGCGATACATATTTTTTAGGGAATCCGGAATGACCAATCGCTGCCTTGTTTTTGGCAGGGGATATTTGAGAAGGTCGGAACGCATAGGGTCGTCAAAATATACTTTCCCGTTTACACGAATTTCTTCTCTTCCATATAGCGCGGGGTCAAGTTTTGTCAGGCCTTTGCCGACAAGTAGATCAAAAAAAGAATTGGGTTGTCTTAAAAATTCAAAAATTGCTTTTTGTGTCCATTTTACCGACTTATCAGGCTTTTTCCTGTTTTCAAAAATAGAATGGGAACAGGAAGTAAGCAAAAACGCTGACATTATAACGACAAAAAATAATCCAAAGCGCATGTGTTAACAGGCTAAAATGAAAGTAAGGCAAGACGGCGCTGAAAAATCATTGGGAATCAGGCTAAGTCCACAATGCCATTCAGCGCCCATCGCGGCATTAAAGATACTCTTTATTAAGGACAATTAGGTATCTGAAAGTCACAATTGACAATCGGCAAATTGTCCCAATTATCGGAAAGGCCGAATAAATAAGTGCTTCCCGTATAGGCAGAGTTGCAATTACGTATCTGATTCCTAAATTCTCTATCAAGAGTAAGTAAAAAGGCGGCCCTCAAGGCATCAATAGTGTCATCCGAAGGAGGGACCGGAGGTAAACCATTAAAAAGTTGCTGTGTTTGAGATACGGCAAGATTAATGGCGTTGGCGGCAAAAGCCGGACTTGAAGGAAGGCAACTGGTATTTGCAGAGTTGGCATACGCAGTCAAACGCATATCCTTCAAATGGAACAGCGTTGGTGTACCAACCCCAGGTACAGTGAATCCATAATAGGCATCGGTCAAATACATCCCAGCGTATTGGAAATTCGTCAGTTCATCGGTACGAATCGCAAAGGTTAAAATATCTGCACAAATGAGTCGAGCAGCAGTTATCGGAGGATTCGTCGGCTCTGAAGTGGCTTCTTCGATGCCATCAATATTGTCGTAGAGAAAATTCAATTCATCCAAGGTCAATCCTACCAGATTTTGGGTAAAGACAAGCAAGGCATCCGCCAACTGCTCTGCTTTGTTGTCACCGGTATGCTGAACCAGAAAAATTGCAAGAGATTCAAATACATCGGGATGATAGATCAGGAAATGATACTGATCGACTATCAATTTGTGTTCTATCGCAAAATCCAGTACCGGTACAATTGCTGCCCATTCTTCTCCGGTTTGGTTCGGGCCGGATGCATTCCAGATAACCGGAATAAAATCGCTATGATCCATCAGCCAATCTACCTGGTTTGCGGAAAGGTGATTGGCGATGACAATATCAACCAATTGCTGAAAAAGCTGCATATCAAAGCCGGGCGGCAAAGAGCCTGTAAAGGCGCCAACCGGTATCTGGCCGGAAAAAACGTCCCAATACGTTATGGTAGGAGACGTATTTGAACTGCCGCCGCCATTTCCGCCGGTGCTGGTACCCCCACCACCTGTGCTGCCACCGCCGCCGGTAGGATGGCAATCCCACCAAATATACGTGTCGGCTACTTCATAGCAATAGTTATTCGTATAGGCTATAACGCATGTCGTATAAACAAATACATCGGTTACCTGGTCGCATTCAACTTCTTCTCTGTCCAATACCTCCCCCCTTGGAACTACACTTGCCGAATCAACGGATTTAACAGGGACACCGGATTCCACAACCACACCATCTTCAAAATTAAAAGTTAAATCGAAAAGAGCAAAAACACCGGTAAAATTGTTGAAATTCAGCGTGTAACCTTGAGAAGCATGGTAAACAGAATCGGCAGCATAAAGCAATATCCGGGCAACGATACTGTCTGTAGATACTTTTCTAAATAACAGTTTTGCATCAGCCCGGCCTTGATTATTTACCCGGATGGATGAATCTGCTAACGGCACGACAATTATTTCACGGCCACTGAGGGTAAGACTGCTGTAGGCTTGATCCCAAACCGGCTCCAATCGCACAAAGGGTTTGGCATCATTAGCAACTGAATTGACTTGGCTCAATCTGGCATTGGAATAGAAAACCTGTGCTTCTTCGACGCTAATTGGATAATTTGGAGAATTTGCGACTACCTGAGCAATCTCTTCCGGGGGTAAGAAAATCTCTTTTCTACAACCAAAATGCAAAACAAGCAAAAATAGGAACGGAAAGAGAAGCCGAAAATCGGCAAGAGGGATATTTTTCATGCGATGAAGTTTGTTTTGACAGCTTTTTGGTTCACAACCTCGCGCGCCGGTGGGGAAGCCTTTGCCGTCAGGTGAAAAATAAAATTTTGACAGCAGCAAAAGTAGTTGCCTTTTAAAAATTAGGCGAATTCGCCTAAGTTAAATTTTTTCTTCCTCCTGAACCTCGTGGTGTGAAATACACCGTTTATCCGGCAGGTCTGAAGGCTTTTGGCAAGAAAATGAGGGAATTGCGCGAAGCGCGAAATCTCTCTCAGGAAGCGTTGGCATGGAAAGCCGATTCGGAACTCAGCCAGATAAGCCGGATGGAACGTGGGATTGTCAATGCCGGGTTGAGTCAGATTTTTAAAATTGCCAAAGCGTTGGAAGTGCATCCGAAAGAGTTGTTCGATTTTGAAGTGCCGCCTGAAGAGAAATGATTCCACCACATGGGCCTGCCATCAAGGGTATTTACCTTTGCTCCATGCCGAAATACACCTCCCTTTCCGACATTCAGCGCACACTCCACGAGGGCGAAACAACCTGCCGCGCCCTCGTGGAGTATTATCTTTCGCAAATCGAACAAACGCGCCATCTGAACGCTTACGTGGAAGTATGGGCGGAGGAGGCATTAGAAAAAGCCGGCGAACTCGACACGCGTTTTAAAGAAAACCCTGATTCGGTCGGTCGGCTTTTCGGAGCCGTTATTTCGCTGAAAGACAACATTTGTTACGCCGGACACCAGGTGACGGCGGCCTCCAAAATACTGGAAGGCTTCACTTCCCTTTATTCTGCAACCGCCGTCGAACGCCTGCTGGCGGAGGACGCCATCATCATCGGCCGCACCAACTGCGACCAGTTCGGCATGGGCTCTTCCAACGAAAACTCTGTATACGGACCGGTGCGAAACGCCGCCGACCCGGAGCGCGTTTCCGGCGGCTCTTCGGGCGGCGCGGCGGTGTCGGTGCAGACGGATACCTGCCTTGCCGCGCTGGGTAGCGATACGGGCGGCTCGGTGCGTCAACCCGCCGCGTTTTGCGGGATTTGGGGCTTCAAACCGACCTATGGCCGTATCTCCCGGCATGGACTGATCGCCTACGGTTCCTCATTCGATCAGATCGGGGTGATGGCGAACAATCCCTCCGACATTGCTGCGCTGCTCGATGTGATGCAGGGCCCCGACGAATTTGACAGCACTACCATTCAATGTCCAATGTCCAATGTCCAATTTCCAATTTCCAATATCAGAATAGGATATTTCCCCGAAGCCATTGAAAACGAAGGGCTCGATGCAGGCGTACGCTCCGTGACTTGGCGCTTTATTGAACAATTGCGCGCTGCAGGCCACGTTGTCGCCCCCATCGCTTTCGACCTGCTGGATTTTATCATTCCCACCTACTATATCCTGACCACTGCCGAAGCGAGTTCCAACCTGGCGCGCTACGACGGCATTCGCTACGGCCGGCGCAGTCCGCGGGCGACCAATTTAGAAGAAACGTACCTGCTGAGCCGCTCCGAAGGCTTCAGTGAAGAAGTGAAGCGGCGTATTTTGCTCGGCACCTTTGTGCTCAGCAGCGGCTACTACGACGCCTATTATAACAAGGCACAACGGGCGCGGGCGCTCATCCGCAAAAAAACGCTCGGTGTGTTGTCCGGATTCGATTTTATCCTGATGCCCGTGGCGCCCACGACAGCCTGGCGTTTCGGCGAAAAATCGGACGACCCGGTGGCCATGTATCTCTCCGATATTTATACCGTATTGGCCAACCTGGCAGGTATTCCGGCGCTGGCGGTTCCGGCAGGCCATCACCCCGAAAACGATCTCCCTGTGGGGATTCAGTTGATGGCAGCGCCCTGGGAAGACGCGAAATTGCTGGAGTTTGCGCAGCAGGCACTTCGATTGGCAGATTGACCGGGCCAATCAAACCCTTCAACCCTTCAACCTTCAACAATTCCCAATATTTCCCGGAATAAAGCCAACTGGTTGCGCGTACGCACGAGGTTGTGTTCCGGGTAGCGTATTTTATAATAGGTGTCGCCGGCCAGCCAGTCGGTGAGAAAACGAAGTGCCTGTTCGCCGGTGATCCATGCCGCGCCGGGCAACAGGTTTTCTTTTTCGGAGGAGGTTAAAAAATCGCCGGTTTGTTCCAGGAAACCGCGTTGAAGGGCTTCCAATATGTCGCTGCGCAGCGTGACGCTGCCCGGATCATCCTCCGGGCGGTCGGGAGCGAAAGTACGCACCATATCGCCGAAATCGGAAAGGATCGTGCCGGGCATCACCGTATCCAGGTCAATGACGGCCAACGCTTTACGGGTATTGCTGTCGAACAGGACATTCCCTGCTTTGGTATCATTGTGGGTGACGCGTTGCGGCAATGCGCCGCTTTGTTTCAGGTGGCTGATCCGGTCGAACAGCGGTTTGGCGGCGAACATTGCCGCTATTTCGGCTTTAGATGTATCGGCGCGCCCGGAGGGATTTTCCTCCAACACTTTTAAGAATGTTTCCCACCGCCGGTCGGTATCGTGAAATCCCGGTATCGTTTCTTCCAGACTGGCAGCGGGAAAATTGCGGAGTGCCCGCGCGAACGCGCCGTATGCCCGCGCGCCTTCGTAAGCGATCTCTGCGTTGGTAAGGTTTCCAGGGGTAAATGTGTTTTCCAAAAAAGGGAACACGCGCCAGTAGTTGCCTTCCTTGTCATTCTGTAAGAATCTGCCATCCAGGGCTGCTACCGGAGCAACCACGGTAAAGGGATAATCCCCTTCGGCAAGGTGTTCGCAGACCAACTGTATGTTTCGCATCACTGCGGCCGGATCACGGAAAACGCGGTGGTTCAGGCGCTGCAACAGCCAAACTTCTATGACCCCGTTTTTTTCAAATTCGATGCGCCAGGTGTCGTTGATGTTGCCGCTGCCAAAAGCGGCAGCGCCGATCCAACGGTCGAAGCGAAAAAAACAGCGGGCAAGGAGTTCGGTTTGCATGATGAAGTGGTTATTGCCACTACTCGCCTGAATTATTGGTGACTGGAGTAATGGGGTTATTCCTCAAATGTTTCCGCTTTGAGGTCGTCGAGTCGGATCGTTGTGGGGCTTTCGGGATGGTAGAAGAGGACGATCGCGCGGTCAAAAAAGCGCTCCTCCGGAATCTTTGTGTCGAAAAAGATCTGTTTGGTTTCCGAGCCGTCTATGTGACGCTGGAGGCGGATCATGCGCTCTTTCACGACCTTTTCGCCATCGTAAAAACGGACGACAAACTGCGTCATTTGCCAGAAGTTCCATTCTTTCGAGTCGCATTTGAACACAACCGAAGCCCTGAGCCAGCCTTTTTCGCCGGCCTTGACCGGCAGGGTATATGTGGGGGAAAATTGAGTTTCCCTGGTCATTATCAGGGACTTGGCGCCCGCTATCGGCGCTTCTCCCGTTACGCAGGTCGTATCGTTTTCAAAATTATTGAAATAAACTTCCCGTACGTTGCGCCGCTCCGGACCTTTGAATTCCTCTTTGGTGTCGAGTAATTTCAACCAGTCGCGTTCCGCTTCATAGCGCCCCAATATTTTAAGCATATAGCGTTTGGTCATCTGTTCGCTCACGAACAACTCGCCCCGGTGCGCCTGATGGCTCCACCACAGGTTGAGGTAGATACACATGCCCGCCAGCGGCACAAACGCCCAACGCCGAAGACTGCGTTCCGACACCCATCGAATAAAATACGCCAGCGGAAACGCCCAAAGCGGATAACTCTGTACCATCGCCCGCTGGCCCAGACTGCCGCCGTACCACCAGATGTCCCAGGCTGCAACAATGTAAAGGGCTGATAAACAGAATATAGCGACAGGCAGGAAAACCTCCGCTCCTGTACCATCGCGATGGATGTGACTGCTATCCTGGCTGGCGCGAGACTGGCTGGCGCGAGACTGGCTGGCGCGAGACTCTGTCTCGTGCCCGATATCCCCGAGTCTCTGACTCGGCTCGTCGGAGACAAACGAATACCCGGCACGAGACAGAGTCTCGCGCCAGCCAGTCTCGCGCCAGCCAGTCTTGCGCCAGTCGCGCCACAAAAAGAACATCCCTGCCACCGCAAATGCCATCATTGGCGAATACACCAGCCAGCCGGCCCTGGCACTGAACAACACGTCGCTCAGGTGCGGCCGGAGCCAGTTGAATCCCTGTTCCTGGTAACTGTATACGATCCATTCGCCCGTGGCATATTTCCAGTAGGCCAACTGGAGGAAAATGACACCGCCTGCAACAAACGCGGCAAGGGCAATTTTGGGAAATTGGTTTTGCAAAAACGACAACCGCCCGCGGAAGGCAGCCCATGAACCAACGCCCCACAACAGCGGAATAAGGGCTGAAATGATCTCTGTCGGCCGGGTCAGAGTCGCCCAGCCAATCAGCAGGCCGATGGTTGCCGCCCAACCGAACGAGGGATTTTGATAAAATCGGATTGTGCTGAAAACCAGCAGCGTATAAAGGGTAAACAGCCAGTTGTGCGTCATTGCCCCCGTAATGGAGGCGTATTCCAAATAATTGGTGCCAAAAACAAGGCAGATCAGTGTTGCCGCAACGACCGTATCGGAAAAATAAATCTTCAGTACCCGCCGTAAAAACCACAATCCGAGAAGCGCCACCAACAAACTGCCCCAGCTGATAGCAGCCTGGTAGGGCAGTGAAAAGCCATCGGCGGGATAGCCTAGCGGTTCCGCCAGGAGGTGTGCCGCTGCAAACCAGGGCAGGAACTGCAATGCCTGCCCCATCGGATATTTCATCACGTAATTGCCCGACGGATGTTGGAATGCCTGCCCCTGGCCCGGGCCGGGATTATACTTTGCGCCCACTTCGTCCCACCACTTCAAATGCTTAATGTCCTTATAAATCAATGCTGCCGGCAAATAGAGGTAATAGCCGGACACGTCCCAACTGATGGTCGCGTGCACGTTTGGTTCCTGCCATTTGGGATAGTACAGCGTAGCAGCGGCAATAATCAGAGCGGCGGATAACCAGTATGCGAAACGGGACATTTAATTGCGGATTGCGGATTTTTGATTGCGGATTGAAGGTGCGAAAATCCGCAATCCGCAATCAAAAATCCGCAATCCGCAATCAAAAATCTGCAATCTGCAATCCGCAATCAATCCACCCAATCCGCCACAAACACATTTGTGTCGCGTCCGCCTCCGTTGTTGCGGTTGGAGCAAAAGACGAGTTTTTTGCCGTCGGGCGAAAACATGGGGAAAGAGTTGAAAATACTTTCGGAAGTGATTTGTTCCAGTCCCGTTCCATCTTCGTTGATCATGTACAATTGAAAATCATAGCCGCGGGTGGAGTGGTGGTTGCTGCTGAAAACGATCTTTTTGCCGGAAGGGTGGTAGAACGGTGCCCAGTTCGCTTTGCCGAGCCGGGTCACCTGGCGCAGGTTGGATCCGTCGGCGTTGCACACAAAAATTTCCATGTTTGTCGGGGCGACGAGGCCTTGCCGGAGCAGGTCTTTGTACTCTTTGATCTCTTCTTCGGTTTTAGGGCGGCTGGCTCGGAAGACGATTTTGGAGCCGTCGGGGGAGAAAAACGCACCGCCGTCGTAGCCGAGATCGAAGGTGATCTGTTTTTGGTTGGAGCCGTCGGGGTTCATCGTCCAGAGTTCGAGGTCGCCGCTGCGATCGCTGGTAAAGAGGATTTTATCGCCTTTCGGGCTGAGCACGGCTTCGGCGTCGTAACCGGGCGTATCCGTCAGGCGTTTCGTCACTTTACCGTTCATATCTGCCACATAAATATCGTAGGTGTTGTAGATCGGCCAGAGGTATTTGCCGCCCTGGCGCAGGTTGGGTACTGCCGGGCAGGTGTCGGTGCCGGCCATGGTGCTGGCGAAGAGGACGTGTTTGCCGTCGGGCATGAAGTAGGAGCAGGTGGTTCGGCCTTTGCCGTTGCTGATGGCCCGGGGGCGGTAAGCGGGTTTGCCCGCCGCTTTTTTCACTTTCATGGCAAAGATCTGGTCGCATTTCAGTCCCCATTTCGAATTGTTGCTTTGAAAGGTGAGCCATTTGCCGTCGGGGCTCCAGTAAGCCTCCGCATTGTCGCCGCCGAAGGTGAGCTGGCGGATATTTTTGAGATGCGTTTCTGGTTTGGGCGATTGCGGATTGGCTTGAGAGAACGAGAGAAAAGGTGCGAGAAAACCCGCCGTCGTGAGGACTATGGCGGGCAAAGAGAGGTTCCGGTACATAATAAAGGCAATTTTGGGTGCAAGGTTAGGGTGATTGTAGCGATTAGCGGTCAGAAGAAAGTAATATTTACAGGCGACCAGTGCCAAACAACTACGAAAATGCCCTGAATGATTGCCGAATGCCGGTTTACGTCGAATGTAGCCCAACACATTTCCGTGATCTGCCGTTTTTAGGGCTTTCAATGGTGGTGCATATATATGAAACCGATTTTTACGATACTCTTTCTCCTTTCCCTCTCCGGCCTCTCCGCCCAGCACATCCCCTTTATCAAAGCCGGCCAGATCGAACAGTGGAAAAACACGGATTCAGACACAGTATACGTCCTCAATTTCTGGGCGACGTGGTGCGCGCCCTGCGTGGAAGAATTGCCATCGTTTGAAAAACTGAACCGGGCTTATGCGGATAAAAATGTGAAAGTCGTCCTCATCAGCACCGATTTCAAGCGGAATGTAGAGTCGGGCGTGAAGCCTTTTATCCAAAAAAAGAAACTGAAAAGCCAGGTGGTGTTTATGGACGAACCGAATCCCAACAACTACATCAATGCAGTGGACAGCAGCTGGTCGGGTGCCATTCCGGCGACGCTGATTTGGTCAAAACGGAGAAATGTCTCCACTTTTTTTGAAAAAAAACTGACGTACGAAGAGTTGGAAACAGCGGTAAAAGAGGCTTTGAAGTAATCCAGGTCATTGAAGTAATTCCAGTCATTTCATTCATAAAATCTTAAGCAGCATGAAAAAAGCATTTTCCTTCCTGACATTCTCCCTGGCGCTTTTCGCCATGTCTTTTTCGCCGGCCGGCCCCGGCTATAAAGTCGGCGATACGGCCATTGATTTCAAACTCAAAAACGTGGACGGCAAAATGGTGTCCTTAGCAGGCATCGAGGGCGCCAAAGGTTACATCGTCGTTTTTACCTGTAATGCCTGCCCTTATGCCAAAGCGTATGAGGACCGCATCATCGCCCTGCACAACAAGTACGCGCCGCTCGGCTATCCGGTGGTGGCCATCAATCCGAACGACAAGGATGTGCAGCCCGCCGACAGTTTCGATAAAATGAAAGAGCGCGCCAAAGACAAAAAAATACCCTATGCTTATCTGTACGACGAGACGCAGGAAATCGCCAAGACGTACGGCGCCACTCGTACGCCGCACGTTTATCTGCTCGACAATAACCGCGTGGTGCGGTACATCGGCGCTATCGATGACAACTCGGAATCGGCTTCCGATGTGAAAGAAAAATATTTGGAAAACGCCATAGATGCGCTCCGCAATGGCAAAGATGTCGCTACCAAAGAGACGAAAGCCGTCGGCTGCGGCATCAAGTGGAAAAAGGCTTAAACGCCATTTATCGCCCTTTTTCGTTCAAAAACCCGTTCTCAGGCAAAAGTCCGAGAGCGGGTTTTTTCATAATAATTTGTCCTTATTCGCTGGCGTCACTAACAGAACCTCCGGCTTCACATGGCGAAGGTTTCTAATTTTTCAGACAGGTCATTATTTTCCCATTTGGTCATTCTTTTCGACTTGATTTTGGGAAATCCGGGCTGTGCCGTCTGTTATCTCGAATCTTGTTTGCAAATCAAAACATGCCCTCGCAATCGCCTCGAAGACTCTAATTTTGCTTTCGAAAACTTCAAATGGAGAAATCATGCAACAGAAACTAATTGACAACTCGCGCACGGTAGCGCTTGTTTTTTTCCTGATTCTCATTGCCTTGTCTTTTGGCTCCGCTTTTTACCCTTCGTACCACCCGGAAGGCGGCACTTTCGACACCGGAACGATTGCTTTCATGCTTTCAGCTTCGGGTTTGGTGCTGCTGATGACGCCCGGTCTCTCGTTTTTTTACGGTGGCATGGTGAATGCCAAAAGCATCATATCCACGATGCTCCAAAGTTTTGTCGCGCTCGGTATCGTGAGTTTGCTCTGGTATGTGGTAGGTTTTAGCCTCGCTTTTGGCGACGACATCGGCGGCATTATCGGCAACCCGACAACTTTTCTTTTCTTTGATAATGTGGGACTTGCAGCGCATGATCGCATGGGAACGGCGCTCCCCTTCGCGTTGTTCGCGGCATTTCAGTTGAAATTTGCCATCATCACGCCGGCGCTCATCACAGGTTCTTTTGCCGAGCGGGTGCGTTTTTGGGGTTACGTCATTTTCGTATGTCTTTTTTCATTGCTGATTTATTGCCCGCTGGCGCACATGACCTGGCACCCCGACGGTTTGTTTTTTAAAATGGGCGTTCTGGACTTTGCTGGCGGAACGGTGGTGCATATTTCGGCAGGGTTCGCGGCGCTCGCCGGAGCTATTTTTCTCGGTCGCCGAAAAGCGCATTTGGAACAAAAAAATCACACCCCGGTGAATGTTCCCTATGTCGTGTTGGGCACGGGTCTGTTGTGGTTCGGGTGGTTCGGATTTAACGCCGGAAGCGCGCTGGAATCCAATAGTCTGGCCGTTTTGGCTTTCATCAACACCAACCTCGCATCGGCTTCGGCCATGCTCGCGTGGATGCTGTTCGACATTGTGCGCGGCAAAAAAGCCTCGGCGATCGGCGCTTGCGTGGCGGCGGTGGTAGGTTTGGTTGCCATCACGCCGGCGGCGGGTTTCGTCAGTTTTGGCAGCAGTCTTTTTATCGGGGTAGTCGCTGCTATTGTGTGCAATTACGCCGTGCACTGGAAAACAAAATCCGATTTGGACGACACACTCGACGTTTTTCCCTGTCACGGCATGGGCGGTATCGTGGGCATGATTCTCACAGCGGTTTTCGCCAAAAACGGCGGCCTGATCACAGGAGAAATTTCGTTGTTTTTCAATCACATGCTCGCGCTCGTGCTGGTGAGTGCATTCACTTTTTTCGGCTCGTTGTTACTTTATCGTTTCGTCGCTTTTTTCACGCCGCTGCGCGTGACGGAGGAGGAAGAAGCGCTCGGCCTCGATATTTCGCAACACGAAGAGTCAGTTTTTCACGAAGAAAAAAAGGACTTGACCATCTTGCAGGAAGCCTGAAAAGGAGCAGCGTTTCCAAAAGCCTGAACCATGCCAAATCAGAAGAATGGCTCAGGTTTTCTATTTTATGATTCGCTTAACGCCCTCTTCACCAATACCTAACGCGTGGCGCCCGTTTTGTCCGAAAATTATTCAAAATGAAATCTCCGGCCTCGTCTCTAACGCTCGCTTTTTGCCTCTTTTTCGCTGTTGAAATTTTTGCCCAGCAAAAACCGGAACCCTCATTTGCCATCGGTATTGCCCCTTTCAGCCTGCTGTTGCCCAGCGGTAAAGTCAATCTGCGCGGCGAATGGGCCTATGCCGGCAACAAATCGCTTTCACTGTTGGTCGCCGTCCCTCGCCCGACGCCTGCTCCCAACCTGCTTGGCAATCAGTTCGACCTGGAAGACGACGCTTCTACAAGCGTCAATCGCTTCACGTCTTTTGGCGCGACACTCGAACATCGTTTTTACCTGGGTCAAAATGCTCCGCGCGGCTTTTACTTCGCGCCTTATAGCCGGTACAATAGTTTTTCGCTCGAACGGACAAGCCAAAGCACTGAAAACCAATATAAAACGACCGTAAAAGGCACTTTTGGCGGCTTCGGTTTCGGCCTGGCGGCAGGCGTGCAATTTCGCCTGGGCGACTTCCTGACGATGGACGCGACACTGGCGGGCGTGGATTTGAAATGGATGAATGCCCGGTTCAATTACTCCACCACCGACCCCGAAGCCGACCTGTCCGCGTTCCGCGACAAAGTAGAAGAAACCGTGAGCGACATCCCGCTGATCGGCTCCAAACTCGATGTCGGGGTGGATGGAAACGCCGTCAAAGTGCGCACGCCGGGTTTGTTGATGCCGGGATACCGGTTCAACCTGACAGTGAACTATGTATTTTGAAATTAGAGGAGCGTATTCGGTATGGATGATTTGAAATGTTAAGAGGGTTCAGAAGAATTGAGCAAAAGTTGCGCTCCAATTCTTCTGAACCCTCTTAACATGTTAAACCCTCTCTAAGCCTCTTTACCGCACAACACTCAGACGAACGCTGCCCCAATTCGTTCCATCGGTAAGGCGCAGTACATAAACGCCCTGCGGTGCGTCCTGCAAGTCGAGGGTAGCGCTGAATTGTCCCGCTGCCGGGCTGAAGTCGAGACTGCGTATTCTGCGGCCTGCGGCGTCGAACACTTCTGCGCGCAGCACTGCGGGCGCTTGCTGCATGGATAACAGGAAGAGTCCGGCACTCGGATTCGGTGCGATGATAAGCCCCCAGGTCGCGGTGGCTTCGACAATCCCGATGATATTGATGATCACCGTCGCTGTATCCGTACAGCCGTTGGCATCTTTCACCGTCACCGTATAAGTGCCGTTGGGCAGGCCGGGGAATATGTTCGAGGGCTGGAAGTTGACCCCATCGAGGCTGTATTCATAAGGCGAAGCGCCGAATTGACCAGAAGCGACGATCGAATCGCCCGAAGTAGTAGCTGATGCCTGCAACAATGGGGGAAACGAAACATTCACCGGAATTTGCACGATGGTACCGGTCACATCGCGCACCCGCACATTGTTTTGGCCGGAGAAGAGGGTGAAGGTGTTATTGCTCTGGAAGACTCCGCCATTCAGGGAGTATTCGTAGGGGCCTTCCCCACCGCTTGCGATGATTTCAATGGTGGTCGAAGGAACACAATAATCGGTGCTCACCGTCTGCACACTGGCTGTCAATACAGGCAGATTGATGGAGAAAGCGGCCGTGTCTGTGCAACCGTTTCCATCCGTGACAAGAAGGGTATAATTGCCGTTCGGAAGGTTGACGGGCGGGAATGGACCGTTGTACTGGAACGAATAGGGCGGCGTACCGCCGGCGGCTAAGAATTGTACGTCATTGCCATTCACATCCGCTGAGGCCACGAGCAGAGTTGGTTGCTGGATGAAAAAAGCATTTGACTGTACTTCCGTCCCCTGCGCGTCGCGTACCGTCACAAAATGCGCTCCGCCGCCCACGCCATTGAAAGTATTGCTGCTTTGGTAACTGCCGCCATCCAAAGCATAGTCGTAAGGCGGAATACCTCCCGTGGCAGAGACCTCCACCGTTGCCGTCGCGTCGCCGAAACAAAGGATATCGCCACTGACATTGGTGGAAACAACGGCCAGCGGCGCTACATTAACGTTGACCTGAGCCGTGGCCGTGCAGCCGTTCGCATCGCGCACGGTCACGGTATAATCGCCATTGGCAAGGCCGCCGAAAGTGTTGGAAGCCTGGAAGTTCGTTCCATTCAGACTGTACTCCAGGGTTCCCGTGCCGCCCGATGCCGTCACCGTGACGACGTTCAAATTGGCACTGGCCGATGCGCTGATGGCCGGCGGAGCGGTCAGCGTCACAGCATTCGTGGTAGCGGTAAATCCCTGGTTGTCTTTTACAACAACGGTGTAAGCGCCGGCGCTGAGACCCGTAAAGGTATTGCTCGCCTGGAATGCGCCGCCATTCAGGCTGAATTCCAGCGGCGCCTGGCCGCCGCCGACGGTGACGGTTACTGCGCCGTTGCTGCCGCCAAAACAGCTGATCCCGGTTTGTACCTCTAAAGTGGCGAGTAATGTATTTACTGCCACGATGGCCTGCGCCGTTGCCGTGCAGCCGTTCGCGTCGCGGACAGTGAACGTATATATTCCATTGTCCAGGTTTTCAAAGACGTTGGAAGCCTGGAAGTTCGTTCCGTCGAGGCTGTATTCCAGCGTTCCTGTGCCGCCGGTCGCCGTCACTGTTACCTCGTCGCCGGCTACGCTTGTGCTCGCAGTGAGGGCGGGCGGATTGTCAAGGGTAACAGGGTTGGTCGTAGCGGTGAAGCCCAGTTGACCAGTCACAATTACAGTGTAAGTACCTGCTGTGAGACCGCTGAACACATTGGATGCCTGGCTCGAACCTCCGTTCAGGCTGTATTCGTATTGGCCGTCGAGGCCGCTTGCTGTGACGGTGATCTGCCCGGTTGCCTCATCGTGGCAAAGAATGGTCTGTGTCAGAGCAGCGGAAGCGGACAAGTTGTTTTGAACGATGATGATGTTGAATGTCTCATTGTGCAACCATGCGAAGTTGTCCAGATCGAGCACGTCGAATTGGAAATCATCTGCCGTTGCGACATCACCGTTGTGGGTATATTCCAACAAATTGAAATCAATATCATCCTGGGTAAAGGTACCGCCGAGCGCAAGCGGCGCCCCGTTCAAAGTCAAAGTACCGTGTTGCGGAAGGCTCAGCAGGGTGTATGCCGTTTGTGCTGCGCCGCCGGAAAAGGAGAACGAGAGGTTGGCATTTTCAATGGTACCGCTGCTGCCTGCTGCGACGGTAAGGGGGAGGTTGTTCTCCATCGTACCCGGAGGAATGTCCCCGGCAAAGCAAAAAGTAAGTCCCCATGCAAGGAGGCTACCGCCGTCGTCGGCGTAGTTGTCCCTCACCAGAACTTTCCAGTCGCCCTGCGCATTTTTTCCATTCAGGGCGGCCAGCGGGCTGATGGGTTGGAATTCGCCGAGCAGTGCGGGATTGACGCTGTTGCACGTGGCTTCCAGCATGGCCGCTGTTTGCGTCGTGCCGTCATTGAAGATCAAGGTAAGATTGTCGCCCCCGCAACCAAACTGCGATGCAGGCACACCGGGTCGGTCGAAAAGCGACACCGTATCGCCGGATGGCGTTGCCAATCGCGCATCAAGATCGCCGACCCAACTGTGGTTGGCGATCAGGGTCACATCCACATCCGCAATGCTTTTGTCGTCCGGAACATTCAGGATAGACTCTACTGTGTTGATGCTGTTGCCGTCAATGGTTTTTGGAACGTCGGGGCTGTTGAATATCTGGTTGCAGACAAGGTTGCCCGTTTGAAACGCATAAGTGGGAGAATAATCGCTTTCCCCGCAGTCGTTTTGCGTTTTTATGCGCCAATAGTAGGCGGTGCCGCCCTGAAGTACAGGCGTCTGGACGTTGGCATTGGCGCCGGAATAAGCCAAAACGATGGCGCCGGCATCAAAAGAGGGGCTGGTGGCTACTTCAACGACGTAGTTTTCTGTAAATGGGATTGCATTCCATACCAGATTGGCGTTGAGCGGCTGGCCTGTTGCGCCATCTGTTGGGCTCACGGCCTCCGACATGGCAGGGGCGCCCGGAAGGAGGTTCATCTGAACGGTGGCAGTCTGATTGATCGAACCCGAAGTGCCCTGGACGGTCAGTGTATAGTTACCAGCCATGTCCGGGGTCAGGCCGCTTATATGTACTCCGACGGCGTTGCCGGGCGTTGCCGGATTGGGATCAATCGCAACTGATGCGCCGGCGGGTGCACCCGAAATGCTGATATCAACGGGGTCGCTGAAATTGAGAATGGGCGTTACGTCTACCGTGAAGGCAACCGTGTCACCTGCGCAGGCTTGCACCGAATTAACCGAAGCACCCAGTGAAAAAGTCGGCACGGGTGGCAGTTGGATCCGGAAATTCTGGTTGGAAATATCGAAGAAAATATTGCCGATGGCTTCGACCTTGACCCGGCAATTGGTGGATATGTTGTTGGGCACTACGATATTGGCAGAGCCGGTATTGGGGACGTTGTTTGCCAGTACCACAGGGTAAGTGAAGCCGCCATTTGTGGAGAGCAGGATGCGTACGTTGGCACAGTTCACAGGGGCAACATCGGTGTTGCTCACATCCCAGGTCACCGTTCGGTTTTCGCCGACATACCAAAGTACGTTGGTATTGGGTTCCGTCACGACGAAGGGGCCTGCGGTTCCGGTGACGGTCAGCGACACGTCGTCCTCGTCGGTGCAACCTGCGCCGTCGTTGTTGTCGCGCACTACCACGCGGAAGTTCATCGTGCGCGCCACGCCCGGCAATTCTTCCCACGGGTAGTTGGTATTGCTCACAAGATCCGATAAGCGTGGAAACCAGCGGGTGGGTACCACCGTTCCTTTGAACGAGCGGAAGAGGGGGCCGGTAGCGTTGGTAGGAGCCGGCGGATTGGGAGTGCCCAAAGCGGCATCTATTTGTTCCCAGCAATAAGTGAGCGTGTCGCCGTCCACATCACTTCCCGTGGCTGTCAGCGCGAAAGGTGTTGATTTCGGGATAATATAGTCCGGCCCGCCGTCCACCGTCGGATTGTTGTTGCCGGATGCAATTTTTACGGGGCAATTATTGCCGTTACCATTGATGGCGAATGCCGTAATGCGCTGAATGCTGTTGGCATGGAAATAATCATCGCTGTTGGGTTGTACGTCCTGGGCACCGCAGATGCCGGCATAGGCCATAATAGTGGTACCGCTGCCCGGTTCGACGGCATTGTTAGCGCTGCCGTTGCCATTGCAGGAACCCGCATTGCCGTTGAAGGAGTGCGGTCCGCCGAATTGGTGCCCCATTTCGTGCGCCACGTAGTCAATATCGAAGGGATCGCCGATGGGGGCGCCGGAGCCTGTGACGCCGCGCGCTTTGCTGTTGTTGGAACAAACAACGCTCAACCCGGCCACGCCGCCGCTGTTGGTGCCGAACACGTGTCCGATATCGAAATTTGCCGAACCGATGACGTTGGTAACGTTCGATTGATTCTCAGTGAGCATGCTGCTCGCATTTCCATTGCTGTAAGGGTCGGAACCGCCATTCAGGTAAATGATCTGGGTATTGTTGGCGATGAGCTGCATCGTGATGGCGAAGTCGTTTTCATAAACGCCGTTCACGCGGTTCATCGTCGTGTTCATGGCTGCCAAAGCCAGGACGGTGGTGCCGCCGTGAAAAACAGCGTATTCGCCCGTACAGGCCAGCGCCAGGCGGTAACGGCGTATCTGGCAATCGCCCTGTGCTTTCGGAGCAGCGTCGCCGGTCGGGATTTCCTGCCAGTCTTCGTCGGGTGTTGCGCATACGAACGGCGCATCGTCGCTTTTTTTCAGGTAATCTTTTTTAAAATAGACAACATAGTTTTCCGTATCGCCCTGGCTGTAAGGGTCAATGAATACACTGCTGTGTAACGCGGAAATGATCATGGCGTGAAATCCGTGCGGCGTAAGGTCGCATTTGACCTTTGCCGTCGGATCATCAATACCCTGGCCTGTATAACAACGGATATCCGGGAATTGCGCCTGCAATTCGGGCGCCATTACCGGCGACTCGGTCAGGCGAAAACGGCTCGTGCTGCCGTCGGGCATGGGGAGCGTCAGTATGGGCAAATCGTTGCCTTTGGCTGCCGCCTGGGTGAAACGCTCCGGCGCTGCGGCAAGCAGCGGCTGTAGCAGTGTCTGATCGAGGCGAACGGTGCGGTATACCTGCGGTACAATGCGGCGTTCGCCTTTCTGGAGGATGGTGTTTTCCGGAATTTCAGACCACAAGACCTGGGCATTCAATGCAAACACACAGAAAAGCGACAACAGAGAAAAGATTAGTTTTTTAAGCATTGGAAAGTACTGATTTGGATAAAACAAGTAAAGGGCAGGCGGTTGTGATTCCCCCTCGGCTAAAAAAGCGAGCGAAAGTAGGTTGTCCTTTGCTAACGGCGAACAAGTTTGTGGAGATTTGGCAAACAAGAGGCAAAAAATCACCGGCCCAATGTCCCGGGATACTTTATCCATGGCCCGGCTGCTCCCTCGTATTGTTTTGACATTACACGGGCGATCTGAGCGATGTGCGCCAAGTAGTGCGTTACTTATGTCACCCAATGTCGGTACGGGCCGTCAAGTACGGCAGGAGTACGGAGAGCACGGCAATGGCCTCAGGCAGAACGTACTTCATGCATTGATGACGTTGGGCAGGCGGAGATTTTTATTGCGCAGATCGAGGCCGCCTTCGAGTATGGATTTCAGATTAGCGAGGTAAAACGTCCAGCCGAGGGAGCAACCGTGGTAATAATGGATACGCGATTGCTCATCGGACTGAATACCGCTTTGTTCCAGTATGCAGAGTGATTCGCCCGCTTCTTCCGTAACGCGCACAGTGACGATGCAGTCGCCGGAAAATGCAAACGACAACAGGTCGCACCCGTTGACTTCAAGCACTTTACGCCGCTCGACCACGTCGTCATGATAACCGTACCAGCGCCATTCGTAAGCATCTCCTTTGCCAAAGTGTTCCGTCTTGGCCCGCAAAACTCCGTCAGTACGGGTGAATTCGGCCTGACGTAGAAACCAACTTTCCAAACCCGCCTGTGTCGTCCAGGCATCGTAGATTTTTTGCGGTTCCGTATTGATGTTTACCCGGAGCAGGAACCTGCTCCAATCGTAGTGGGACATCATGGCAGCGATAGTTGAGTTGAGCAAATATGCGCCAAATAAAAAAACAATTTGTTTGTTTAAGGTCAAAAGTTAGACGAAATAATTGAAATTGTATATCAATTACCTTTTCCGCAAATATCCTGTGGCTTTACCTCGATAACCGCATGATCAACCGGGTATCCGAAGGCTGCTTCAGCACCTGAAATCCCGCTTTTTCGAATGACTTCGCGAAACCTATAAACGCGAATACTTCCGGCACGGTCTCCTTTTTCGCGATCATGGGGTAGGCCTCCACAGCGGGCGCGCCGTGGGAGAATGCATAATCCGTCGCCGCTTGTATTAATTTCACTGTCAACCCTTTGCGGCGATACTCTTTTTTGACAAAAAAGCAGGTAATACTCCAAACGGGCACATCGTCGGGTCTGCGCAGGAGTCGCGAATTTTCCAGCCGCACCAGCGAATCGCGTGGCGAAACGGAGCACCAGCCCACCGGCTCATTGCCGGAATAAGCGATGATGCCGAGCGGTTGGCCGCTTTCGACCAATTGGTGCATCAGCTCGCGGTTGCCTTCGCCTTTCTTCCGCTCGTAATCCCTCGACGACAAGCGCCAGGTCATGCACCAACAACCGCCACAGGCGCCTTTCGCGCCGAAAAGATTCTCCAGGTCAGGCCAAGTGTCTGCACAAAGCGGTTTGAAATGAAAGAATGGCATCGTTCATTTTAATCTTCGTTGTGATGCGAAGGCAGGTATTGCCACAATTCATCCTCGCCGGGAAGTTCGGCGGAGCCTTCACCAGCCGCCGCGCTTTCAAATTCGCTCGGCATATTGCGTTGAATCGTACGCACCACAGCGATCAGGACATCGGCATAATTGGGCGCAGTGGCATATCCGGCTTTTTGCACTTCGCGGAAAAACTGTTCCGGGTCGCTGCCCTTGGCGATGGCCTGGGCGTACCGTGGATTTTTCATGAACAATTGGGCGTGTTCGAGAAAACTGCCCGCCGGCGTGTCAAATTTGCGGAACCAGTCGCGCACGGTGTATTTATACTTTTTGTACTTGTCGCTCCAGACCACGGAGATGACTTCCGGGAAAAGATGGTGTGCATTGGGACTCCTGAGGTATTCGGTGGTGACGATCAACTGGCCTTTGCCTGTCTTGCCCTTGTCGGGGTCTTTTACGCCAAAAAACATATTGCCGGGGGCTTTTTCGCCCCAACCGCTCTCGAGAGCGGCCTGGGCCAGGATGGCCGCTGCGCTGATACCGGTGGCGGCCTGGGTTTCCATCGCGTAGGGGAGATAGGCGGAAACGAAATCGTTGGGCTTCATAGTGAGGATGATTGGTTTAGTTTCAGGCAAAGAAAAAGATAGGGCTGAACATTTTTTGAACAATGTTTGAACTTGCCTGCGCACAATGCAACGCCGGACATTTGTACTGTCGGATAAAGCCGGCCAAAACTCAATGGAACAAACGATTTTTATTACCGGTGGAACTGGATACATGGGCAGACGCCTGATCTCGCTGTTGTTGAAAAGGAAGCATCGTGTCATTGCACTCGTACGCGCCGGTTCTGAAAGCAAGGCGCCGTTTGGTTGTGAGACCGTCACAGCCAACCCCTTCGAGCCTTCTACTTTTGTAAAAAAAATACCCGCAGGTTGCACTTTTGTTCAGCTGCTCGGCGTGTCGCGTCCTTCGCCACGAAAGCGCAGGCAATTCTATGACATTGATTTGAAATCAGTACTAGCTTCAGCCGAAGCGGCTAAAAGGGCTGGCGTGGCGCATTTTATTTATGTCAGCGTATCCCAAACGCCGACGCGTATCATGCGTGATTACCAAAGGGTGCGGGCGATGGGGGAGCAGGCAGTGCGGGCAACGGGAATTCCGCACACCTTTATCCGTCCCTGGTATGTACTGGGGCCGGGACATTGGTGGCCGGTGCTGCTATGGCCGGTATATAAAGTACTGGAATTCATTCCTTTCACACGAGCGAAAGCGCTTGATCTGGGTTTGGTGACGCTACCGCAAATGCTTCAGACACTGCTGATGGCCGTGGAAAATCGGACAGAAGATGAGCGGATATGGAAAGTACAGGAAATCCGGCGCGTGTTCACATAAGTGCGATGCGCTTATGTGAACACGCTCGAAATTCGGCACTGAAATCTATTTCCCAACGCTTGCCTGGTACCGTTGCACCGGATTTTTGATCACAGGCACGGTTTTCAAATAAGCGAAAATGGCACTTACTTCCTCGTCCGTCAGCATGGAATGGGGCCCCATCGGGCGGGAGAGCATACTGCCGTCGGGTTTTTTGGCAAAACGCACAGCCTGAATAAATTGTTCTTCCGTCCACTTGCCGATACCTGTTTCGGGGTCCATCGTGATATTGGCCGAAGTCACCGTTTCCCCTGCGTCATTGCGCATAGGGGTGCCGCCGCCGTAGTAACCGAAGCTTTTTTCGGGCTCCAGGCTGTTCACTTTTAGCAAATCGGCTGAATGGCATATGTAACAATTGCTCAGGTCGTCGGCGACGTATTTGCCGAAGGCGATCTTGTCCGCCGGATTGGGTATCACAAGCGGTTTTTCCGGAAATGGCGGCGGACCGAACAGGGTATTGGCCAGGGTTTTCACGAACAAGTTGTATTCGTTGGGCGGGTATTCGCGACTGTCGGGCGCGATGCGCGGATCGTCGGAGCGCAACCAGGCAATAACCGATTGGAGATCTTCGTCGGCCATGAGCGAGTATTTGGGCATGAATGGCGGCGACCAGTGCCCGTCTTTGTGGATACCGGTGCGAAGGAAATAATAGAGCTCGCCGTCCGTCCAGGCGCCGATACCGTGCATAGAATCCCGCGTAATATTCAAGGTGTGGAGTTGCCCGAACATAGGTGGAAGATCATTCATTGGTTTGCCGACGAGTTTGCCGTCGGGTCCGGCGTGGCACTCCATACAGTGCATGGTAGCAATTTTTGCCCCCCTTGCCACCCGGGCGCTGTCGCGCGGAACCTGCAGGTGGAGCACGGCGGCAGGCGGGTCGTATTGGTAGTCGGGTATGCCTTTGAAATGGAAGTACGCAAGGCAGGCGGCCAAAAGCAGGACTGCGCTACCGAGGAGGTAGCCGAGGATTTTCATAGCTTTTTTCATCGGAATCAGTAAAAAAATGGTTTGGAAAATTGTTTTCACCGGATTGATCAGAGATATATCGTTTCGGGTGCAAAGTTGCAGGCGGCCGGAGGAAGCCCGGTATCACACGATGAGGTGATATTAAAAGCCCGGTCGAGGTCGTTGCCTCGCATGATGATGTGGTCCCGTATTTTTGAATCCACTTATAATTTCTTTCAAAAATCGCGGATGTTTCAGCGGAAAATCTACCTTTGCTCGCAATTGTTCACCAACTTTATTCACTAAACATTTTCAGACAGGTGGAATACGGGCATTTCAAAAGGAGAGACAACCGGGATTTTCGGGATAGAGACCGTGGCGACAACCGCGACAGGGGCTATGATCGGGACCGGGGCTACAACCGCGACAACCGTGACCGGGGAGGAGATCACCGCGACAGAGGCGGCTTCCGCGACCGGGGCGATTTCAGAGACAGAGACAGAGGCGGCTTCCGCGACCGGGGCGATTTTCGCGATCGCGGCGAACGCGAAATGGAAGAAAGCGTGTTTTCCAAGCGCGTCCGCGCCGGCAAACGCCGCACTTACTTCCTCGATGTGAAAAAAACGAGGGGCAACGATTACTTCATCACCATCACGGAAAGTACCCGCCGCGAAGACGGCTATGGCTACAAGCGCCACAAAATTTTCCTCTACAAAGAAGATTTTAACCGTTTTGTCGCTTCGCTGAACGAGGTGGTGAATCACGTGAAGACGGACCTGATGCCCGACTTCGACTACGAAGAATTCGATCGCCGCCAGGCTGAATGGGAAGCGCAGAACCGCGATGCGGAAGACGATGAATTCCGCGACGAGGAAAACGAAGAGATCGAAGACCGCGCAACAGAAGAGGAATCTGATGAGGAAGAACGCGAAGTGAAAAAATCGCGCAAGAAGAAAGACGAAGATACCGAAGACGAAGACGACGTGAAGTGGTAATCCACTTTAATTCGCAACAATAAATCTGAAAGCGAAGCCTTGCGCGAAAGCGTGAGGCGTCGCTTTTTTTATGGTTTGAAGGTTTGAGAGTTAGAAGGTTTGAAAGGTATGATAACCCCAAACCGTCAAACCGTCAAACTTTCGAACCTTCAAACCTCCTTCATGGCCGACCTCCGCTCCCTTTCCCTCCCCGAACTCGAAGCCGCACTCGCGGCCTGGGGCGAGCCGCGTTTTCGTGCCCGCCAACTCTACGAATGGCTCTGGGCCAAAGCGGTCACCGACCTCGACGCCATGACGAACCTCTCCAAAGAGTTGAGAAACAGGCTGAAAGAAAATTACACCCTCCACACGCTTTTTGAAGACAAAACCCAGCACAGCAGCGACGGCACCATCAAAACGCGCTGGATCACCCACGACGGCCACCGCATCGAAAGCGTGCTGATCCCTGTGCCGGAGGATGAACGCTATACCGTTTGTGTGAGCACTCAGGTCGGTTGCAGCCTTACCTGCGCTTTCTGCGCTACCGGACGCATGGGCCGCAAGCGCAACCTCGAAGCAGCCGAGATTTTCGACCAGGTCGCGGGCGTGAATCGCCAATGCCTCGAATCGTTCGGTCGCCCGCTCACCAACGTCGTGTACATGGGCATGGGCGAACCC
This sequence comes from Saprospiraceae bacterium, assembly GCA_019187225.1. GTDB lineage: Bacteria > Bacteroidota > Bacteroidia > Chitinophagales > Saprospiraceae > M3007. Next base: position 57,274 of record JABAQQ010000010.1, on the reverse strand, counting down.
CTGCTCAACTACGCCAACACCATGGAAAGCATCGCCCGGCTCACGGCGCCGCCGCCGCTCGGACTCGGCATGGCCGCCCGGCGCATCACCGTCAGCACGGCGGGCATCGCCAAGATGATACGGAAATTAGCCGACGACGGCTTCCGATCCAACCTCGCCCTCAGCCTCCACGCCGCCGACGACCGCAAGCGCAACGAGATCATGCCCATCAACGAGACGAACCACCTCGCCGCGCTGATGGAAGCGCTGGAATATTTTTACCGGAAAACGAAAAACCGCATCTCCTACGAATACATCGCCTTCGAGCGCTTCAACGACGGCCCCGACGACGCTGCTCAACTCGTGCAGCTCTGCCGCCGCAAATTCCCCGTGCGCGTCAACATCATCGAGTACAACCCCATAGATGGCGCTGTATTTGAAAAATCGGATGAAAACCGGCTGAATGCCTTCGCCGCTTACTTAGCCAAAGAAGGTGTGACGGTGACGGTACGCCGCAGCCGGGGAAAGGATATAGATGCGGCGTGCGGGCAGTTGGCGAATAAAGGATGAATTTACTGGAGATTTTCGACTTTCGATGTACTTTTAGCCTACCAGCGCTGTGCCTGTTCAGATAACCCGCCGGGCGGTGGTCTTAACCCAGAATGCGCGGCATCTTCCGGCCACCACCTGCCTGCAGGAGCCAGACGTGCGTGAACCGCGCCCGGCCGTCCAGATACTCCGCTTTGTCTTTTCCCCAAATGTAAAAAATGTGTTCGCCCCGAAGGGTAACAATGACTTTTCTCCGTTATTTGCAAAAAATCGCGATAACTTGTGTTTTTGCAAATCATTTATCTCAAGTGTGCGGACAAAATTAATAACCGCAATTTTCTCTGCAACATTTTGATAATGAATCACCTGGACGGAAAAGATTTCCGTTCTGCCACTTAACACCCGGTTTTCTTTTTCTCCCGGAATATCTGCTTATCCCGGGTGAATTGTTGGAGCTAAATTTCATTTACCATGCTGAATTTTTACAAAATCGTAAAGGAAAATCTAAACTTCAACCGCTTCGAATACAGAGAGACTGTCTGTCTTGAATATACCTGCCCGATTGATGCCGAACAGATTGGTATTTTCTCCCGGAATGATTATCTGGTATACGTGCTGAGCGGTAAAAAAACCTACAAAACCGTCAATGCCGAGTGGACGCTGGTGCCCGGACAAACGCTTTACCTGAAAAAAGGAGCGGAAATTATTCATCAGTATTTCGACGATGAATATTGCATGCTGGGATTTTTCATTTCGGATGAACTGATAAAAGAAACCTACGAAGAGGTAAGAACTCAAACGGTCCTCAGATTAAACAATTCAAAAGAATTTATGGAATTTACGGCTGCAAAAGTGCAGCCATCCAATTACCTGGAAGGGTTCTTCCATTCAATGCTCAATTACTTCAGGGGCAAGGACCGCCCGCCGGACCATATCCTGCTCCTTAAACTAAAAGAGTTGTTGATGACTTTGATGAACAGCGATCCGATGCTGGCATCTTATTTCAACAACCTGGCAAGTACGGGAAGACCCTCCCTGGCGCATATAATGGAAAAAAACTTCTGTTTCAATCTCAAACTCGAGGATTATGCAGAACTGACACACAGAAGTCTGTCAACATTCAAAAGGGATTTTCAGCAACATTTCAATGAATCACCGGGAAAGTGGCTGCTCAAACGGCGTGTTCATCATGCCGCTCACCTCATTGCCAATTCCAACCTGATTTTTTCACAGATTGCCCTAGAATCCGGATTCGAAGACCTGTCGCATTTCAGCCGGGCTTTCAAAAGCATCATGGGAACGAGCCCCTCCGACTATAAGAAATCGGTCGTGATCAACTGATTTTTGATTTTGAGCCATTTTGTATATTAAATGAGCTTTTAGACAAAATTGCCGGGCGTTGTACACCCTCATCTTTGCAGCACATTAAAGATGAAGGAATTATGAAAACGCTCTCTTATCACCCTTACCCTGAAACCAACACTGCAATTGGAAGCCGCGGATTCCGGCATTATAGTGACCGCTCGTCCGGCTTCCTTTCTTCTTCTTTTGATCTGAAATTCCCGGAACCTCTTATTCCGGCAGCATGGGAATGGGATGGCACGCCAAACGGTTTGCTGACGGATGAAGCCGTGGCCGAAATAGCGCATGGAGGTATTCCGGACTTGACCAGGGTATGCTTCGATCTGTACCGTACTCTCCTTAAAACAGGCGGCACGCATTCCGCTGCGCAATTTATCCCTATCCTGAAAGAATTGCAGGCTATTGATTCATCAGAGGTAATGCGGTTTGTACAAAACCCCGAGACCCGGCATGTCCTCCTGCACAATGCTTTGCTCAAGGTGGTGTTGATCCACTGGAAACCGGGAACATTTTCCAATATTCACGGCCATCCGGCCGGAGGATGTGTCTTTAAGGTTCTCAAAGGAAGACTCCGGGAAAAAAGATACACCACCCATGGGCCGCAGCGGCTGATTTCGGTGAGCACCTTGCAAAGCCCGGGCATAGCCTATATCGATGATGACATGGCTTATCATGCCGTTGGCAATCCCTACGGCACATCCGCTATTAGTTTGCATGTCTATACGCCGGGAAGAAGGTAAAATTTGAGATTTCGCTCACACCACCTGCAACTTCGCAAACTTCAGCACAATCCTGCGCTCCGGCATATCGTCGTTTTTAAATTGGATGGTCGCCACTTTATTGTCTTTGGGGCCTTCCACGCTCACGATTTTTCCTTCTCCGAATTTAAGATGCAATACTCGTGCGCCGGGCACAATATCCTCCACCGGCGATGCCTTGAAATCGGCGGGGATGGCGACGGGCGCTGCGGTTTTTTGCATCGCCCGCAGTCGCGGGTTGGTGAAATTACCGCTTACGCTGGCGCGGGGTTGCACTTCCTGCCGACCTGGCGTCGTGGCGCGCGCTGAACCAAATCCGCCCAGCAATTCGTAGTGCTGCCCGCTGATCTCGTCCAGAAAACGCGAGGGCTCGCTCACGCGGATCTGGCCGAAGCGGTAGCGGTTTTGCGCATAGGTGAGCGTCAGAAACTCCTTCGCCCGTGTCACGGCGACGTAGAACAGCCGGCGCTCCTCATCCAGTCCGTTGGGTTCTTCCAGCGCCATGAAGGAAGGGAACAGGTTTTCTTCCAGTCCCGTCACAAAGATGCTTTTGTACTCCAGCCCTTTCGCCGAGTGTACGCTCATGAGGGTGATGTGATCGCCGTTGTCATTTTTTTCATCGGCGTCGGTGAGCAGGGTAATGGTTTGGAGGTAGGCGGCGAGAGAGTGGTCAGTAGCAGTAGCAGTAGCAGGGGCAGTAGCAGTAGCAGGGGCAGTAGCAGTAGCAGGGGTAGTAGCAGTAGCAGGGGCAGTTTCCAGTTCAACAGGCGTGGCAGCAGAGTCCGTAAATTCGGAAATGGCGTCGAGCACGGCGTTCACGTTTTCGAGGCGGCCGATGCCTTCGGGACTGGTGTCGCCTTTGAGCAGGTCGAGCAGGCCCGATTTTTTCAGAATTTCGGCGGCGAGGCGGTAGGCGGATTCAGCGGTAGCGCGTTTTTGCCAGTCCTGCACCATGCTGCGGAACATGGCCATGGACTTTTTGGCGCGGTCGGTCACGTCGAGGCGTGGGTCGGGCATGGCCTCCCACATGGTCGTGCCGGAAGCATCGGCAAGGGCGCTGAGTTTGTCCACTGTCGCGTCACTGATGCCGCGGGTAGGGAAATTGATGACGCGGCGCAGGGCTTCTTCGTCGCGGGGGTTGACGGCCAGGCGCAGGTAGGCGACGAAGTCTTTGACCTCTTTGCGCTGATAGAACGACATGCCGCCGAACACGCGGTAGGGTAGGTTGAGCCGGCGCAGGTGTTCCTCGAATTTGCGGCTTTGCGCGTTGGTGCGATAGAGGATGGCGATCTCGGAGTTGGGCAGGTGGTGGCGGTGTTTTTGTTCCAGGATCAGGTCGGCCACGCGGCGGCCTTCCTCGTCGTCGGTGAGACACTTGAGCAGTTTGATCTTGTGGCGGTCCTCCTTATCTGTCCAGATCGTTTTGTTCAACTGGCGGCGGTTGTACGAGATCACTTCGTTCGCTGCCGACACGATGTGGTGGGTGCTGCGGTAGTTTTGTTCGAGTTTGAAAGTTTTGAGGTTCGGGTAGTCTTTTTCAAAATCGAGGATGTTGTCAATTGTCGCTCCGCGGAAAGCGTAGATGCTCTGCGCGTCGTCGCCCACCACGAACACATTCTCCGGACTGCCGGGATATTTGACCAGGCGGCGCAGGATGGCGTATTGCAGGAAGTTGGTGTCCTGGAACTCGTCCACGTGGATATAGCGGAATTTTTTCTGGTATTTTTCCAGCACATTGTCCGGGTTGTCGCGGAAAAGGCGGTAGAGCTGGAACAACAGGTCGTCGAAGTCCATCGCGCCGGAGCGGTAGCAACGCGCCATGTATTTTTCGTAAATATCAACGATGTAGGGCCGCCGGGCAGCGCGATCCTGCTCCATCATTTCGGCGTTTTCGCGATAGGCTTTCGGAGAGATTAAATTGCTCTTGGCCAATGAGATGCGTGAGCGAATGGCCGAGGCGTTGTAGGCGTTGGGGTCGAGGTTCATCTCCTTGATGATGGCCCGCAGCACGCTCATCGTATCGTCGGTGTCGTATATGGAGAATGACGAAGGGTAGCCGATCTTAGCCGCTTCGGTGCGCAGAATGCGGGCAAAAATGGAGTGAAAAGTGCCCGCCCAAACCTGCTGCGCTTTCGGCCCCACTACTTTTTCGATGCGCTCTTTCATCTCGCGGGCAGCTTTGTTGGTAAAGGTCAGCGTGAGGATCTCCCAGGGCGCCACGCCGCTCTGCAGCAGGTGGGCGATGCGGTAGGTCAGTACGCGCGTCTTACCCGAACCGGGGCCCGCGATGACGAGTACCGGGCCTTCCGTCGTGGTGACGGCGGCGCGTTGTACGTCGTTGAGTTCGTCGAGAAAATTTGCCATACGGTGGACGGTTTACCCGCCGAAGCCCCAGCGAAGGCGGGTGGACGGTGGCGGATTGCTACTGCTATGCTTTCCCCGCGAAGGTAGAAAGTTCGCAGATGTGAGACGGATTTTTAAATAAAATGTTTGGAAAATTATTTTTATTTCAAATGAAAAATAGCAAAAAGGATCAACTTCACGCCGGAAAAATCAAAATATGAAACTGAATCTAACGATTGAAAAACTTGTAGATGAAGCGCGGGCTTTCTGTGAAGCAACCTCCTCGATTCCCGAACTGTTTGGTGTGACGGATGGTAAAGCGGTGGGAACCATTATTGAACACAAATTCAAACGGCATTTAGCGGAAGCGTACGAGGTAGAAATTGGCAATTCGGCGAGCGGAATTGACCTGCCGGGGGCAACCATTCAGACCGACATCAAAGTTACTTCTATCAAACAGCCGCAGTCCTCCTGCCCGTTTAAGGACGCAAAACAAAAGATTTTCGGCTTGGGCTACCATTTGCTGGTGTTTGTGTACGACAAAAAAGACGACCAAGAAACCAAGTCTGCTGTGCTGAATTTTGTCTCCTTCCTTTTTGTAAATATAAAATAAAACGCGGGTTTGCCCGGCCCCACCGGACAAACCCGCATTCCAATTTTTCTTCCCTATTTTCACTCTATCACGTGCTTTTCCTCCACCTGTAGCACTTCCTTATCCGGCGTTGTGCCGTGGTGCACGAAGGCCACGATACTGCAGTGTTTTTCATTCCAGCCTGCCGGCAGGGTATAACTGAATGTTTTTTCCACCGTCGCCAGGGGAGATAGTCCGCCGTCGGCGCTGCTCACGATATCGCCGGTAGGGGCGGTGAGCACATCGCGCAGCACGTGGCGGTGGATGTAGTCGGGTATTTTGTCAAGCCCTTTTTTCTGAACGTCTTGAATGCTGTCCTGCGTGATCAGCACCGTGAGCCGGTGTTCGCCGGAAAGGTTGAGCCTGGGTGTCAGCGTTACGCTGATGTTCAGGCTGCGGTTGGCGGCGTCGAAGGCCGTTTCCAGGTCAATACAGACACCTGGAAGTTCTTTCTTCTCCTCGTCAGCGATGCCCTTCCAGATGGAGCGGGGCAGATAGGGCTCCGTTTCGGGCGGCACAATGCGGCGGTTGATGGCGGCTGTCGGGTAGAAAGACGCCAGCCCGATAAAATTGGCCATTGCCGTGCCGTCGGCCGTGCGAAAATCGTACTGACTTTCCGGGTAAGGCAAGTCATAGCCGGGGGCGGCATGGATGCTCACGACGACGATGGTGTCGCCTAACTGGCTGCCGAGTGCTACGAGTTGAGCCGTTCCGTCCGGGCAGTTGGGGCAACGCACACCTGTGAGTTCTTCAATCAGCACTTTGCGGTAGCTGACGCAAGGGTCCGGTCCCGACGCAGGGGCGGGGATGTTGATGGGTACTTCTTTGCAGGACAATACTGCGGTTGCTGCGAAGAGCGGTAGGAGCAATTTGTGTTTCATGTTTAACGCGTTGATATTGAAGGTGGAGGGTAGAGGGTGGAGGGTAAAGGGTGAAAATATAATTGGCCAAACCTCCACCTTAAACCCTCCACCCTCCACCATTAAAATGACGAACTGACATTCAAACGCACACCGCTGAAGGTCGGTTCGAGGCGGCAAATACCGCCTGCGCAGTTGATGCCTTCCACCTGTTTGACGAATGCCAGTGAAAAACGGTTGGCCTTGTGCGTATACACCACGCCGACACTCGGATAATGCAACCCGTCGTATTTGGTTTTTTCCGGGTCTGCATTGTCGTGTGAAATTTTATACATATCCGAAGCATAGATCAGCCAGTGGGGCGCCCAGCCGAATTCGACCAGGGCATTCACCCAGGAACCGAATTCGTCGTCGGTCCACAGGTACTGCGCTTCGACGCGGAGCGATTTGCGCGGGGTGAATTTATACAGGTATTCGGCATAAGGCGTGAAAGCATCCACGTAGTTTTCCTGTCCTTTTTTGATCCAGGGGAGAGTGTCGTCGGTGTCTTCCGGATCAGGTTTGAGTTGGTACACACCTATATTATATTTGAGGAATTGCAAGCCCAGTAAAGCTTGCCACTTGCGGTCTTTTTTGAAGGTGAATTCGGGCGCGATTTCGCGGTAGAGTTCCTGGCCGTCGAGGTTGTAAATGTCGGAAACATTGAGACCCAGCGAGATTTTTTTGTTCAGGGCATAGCGCACATCGAGTTGAAGCCCTTGCTCGCCGAGTTCCTGCGTATTGGGTGCAAAACGTGCGGGCAAGCGGAAGGTGTTTTGGCGGGCAATGGGCGGCAGGAAATTGATTTGTCCCTGTACGCCGATCTGGTTGGGGTCGGTGCGAAAGCGGAAATTTTCGGTGTATTTGCCTTCAAGGGTGATGCCCAGTCCTTTTGTGGCATAAGCGATGCTGGTATAGGCGATGTATCCATCGGTGTTTACCAGGGTGCCGGGGATGATGATCGTATCACTGCCGACGAGTGCTGCGTGCTCCCGGAATTCATTAAAAATGGCGTCTTTGGTTTTATATGCGCCTTCTACATACCAGGAAAAATCACCCAGCGTGAGTGTGTTGTACAACGTCATGGCGTAAGTATTATACTGGACGCCGGTACGGTCCGTTTCGTAGAGGTAGGAGCTCATCTCACTGACTACCCGATCCACCGTTTCTTTGTCGTAGGTGCGCGCCACAACACCTGCGCCGGGCGCGAGGGTGAAATTTTTTGCGGAATCGGGTTTGATAAAACCTTCCACGGCGCCACCGCGAACGACCGAGCCATAGGTATCGAACTGCCGTTTTTGCCGTCCGGTGAATGCTTTGACCTTCCAGTTGTCGTTGAATTCGTAGCCGACTTTCACTCCTTTCAGCGCATTGTCAATCATCAGCGTGCGCTCTTCATATGCACGGAAAATGATGCCCGACCCGATCTGGTCGTAGAGATATCCACCGGAGAGATCGAATTTGTCAATTTTTTTATGCACATACCAGCGACCGATACCTTCGTCGGTGAACGAGCCGGTGGGATTCAGCAGGTTGGAATTGTTGAACAGGTCGAAACGGACGCCGATGTCGAATCCCCAATTCGAATAATTGAGCGCAAGCCAGCTTTCCGCGCCGAATTTCTGGTTGTCGTATTGAGGCAGGTTGGCGGCGCCGATAGCGGAGTCGCGGATAAAAAAGTTGCCGTTCGTCTGAAGATTGCCGGTGATGCGGGCGGTGTTTTGGGCATTCAGTCCAAATCCGAAGGCAATAAAAAAGGTCAGGGTAAAAAGATGCTTCATGCGCTGTTGTTCCAAAATAAGTTGCGGCAAAGGTAGCGACCCGCCAAACTTCTTCTCTTAATAATAGATGCAAAAAATGGCCGCAGACGACAAAATACAATGGCAAACGTCAGCTATACCTCGCGCCGCCAGGTTTTCAGCATCAGCGTGCGTAACGTGAGTCACCCCGAATTGTGTAACAATATAAATGCCCCTACCTGTATAGTTACAAAAACTAAACGTATCTGTTTTGTTACAAAATTCGGGGTGACTCATGTAATTCTATCCCGGGGGCCATGCTGAAGACCTGGCAGCGCGAGATATAACAATCAAGGCATTACAGACAACAGGTGATTTTTACGAAAACAAAAGGCGGATGCCCATATCCGGAGCATCCGCCAGTCAATATCTCAATATCTCAATATCCTGATGTTACCTTCCTCCGCCCAGAATTTTACCCAGCAGGCCGCCCAATAAACCGCCGCCCTGCTGTTGTTGCGATTGTTGCTGTCCGCCTCCCAACACGCCGCCCAGCACCGACCCGATCAAATCGCCCATGCCGCTTTGCTGGGCGCCGCTTTGCGCCGATCCCATCAGGATGCTGGCTAAGTTGCCCAGGTCGAGTCCGCCCTGATTTTTGGCGCGACCCAGCACGCCCATGACGATGGGTGCCAGCACGGGGAGTAATTTCATCACCTGCCCCATGTTCAGACCCGATGATTGACTCACCTGTTGCGCAACCGTTTCCTGCTGGCCGCCCAGTATGTGACCAAGGATCCCGAGGCCGTTGGTGGCGCCGTTGCCCTGACCGCCGCTTTGCAGCAGCCCGCCGACCAGCCCGCCAAGATCATCCAACACACTGCCATCGTGGTTGCGATCGAGCGCGCCGAGGAGTGATGAAAGGCCATCCTCGGACGAAGCGTTGTTGGCAAGCCCACCCAGCAGCGAGGCGAAAATGCCGTTGGCAGCCGTAGCCGTTTGTTCGGGGCTGGCGCCGATTTGTTCGCTTAACTGGCCGAGCACATTGTCGTCGAGCTGGCCTTGTAGCATTTGCATTAAATCCATGGTTTGGTTTTGTTTAATGAATATTAAGAGTGATTTTTATTTCCGTTTGTCAAAGGAACCGTAGCGCAAGCCGCCGCTTTGGTTGCCGCTGCTTATCAGACCTCTCGTTATTGGACAAACTTAAGACACTTTTGTTCCCAACATGCGGCTTAAAAGTAACGTCTTTCGGGGGTTCCGACCGCCAAAGCGGCACAAAATTGGCACGTTGGGCAAAATATTTTTCTCGCTGCCTTGTATTTTGTGAAAAATATGGATTTTTACGCTGTTAGCCGTCCAACAAACACCCGCCAAGTGGCGTTCATCTGAACACCGAAACCGCTCGCATGGATTACCGCGCTGCCAAACAATATATTCTTTCCAAACTCCGCGATGAGCTGTCCGACAAGCTCTATTATCACGGATTGCATCACACGCTCGACGTGCTGAAAATGGCGAAGGAAATATCCGCCGGCGAAGGCGTGAATGGCCGCGAATTGGTATTGGTAAAAACGGCGGCCTTGTTTCACGACGCGGGTTTTGTCAAAGATAAACACGCCGGACACGAACACGAAGGGTGCCTGATCGCCCAGGATGCGCTGCCCGGTTTCGGGTATTCCGCACAGGACATCAAGACGATCTGCGGGATGATCATGGCGACCAAAATCCCGCAGTCACCTAAAAATTTGCTCGAAGAGATCATCTGCGATGCCGACCTCGATTATCTCGGACGTGACGATTTTTACCGAATCGGCGATTCGTTGTTTGAAGAGTTAAAAGAGTATCACATCATCCACGACGAGCAGGACTGGAATCGCCTGCAGGTCAGTTTTCTTACCGCTCATCAATTCCACACCCGCACGAACAAATTACTGCGCGAACCGGTGAAGCAACAATACCTGGAAGAATTGAAGGGATTAGTGGCGACGTATTAGGTACAGTTTTTGCTATTAAAGCAACTTTTTCCCTCTCATTAAAACAAGTGTTTTCACTTATTAAAGAAATTCTACCTTTGTGGAGTTTCTGTTAATCCGTCGAGCATCCTTTAATCCCGCCTTTTCTCCCTCGCTCATGAGAGAGTGCCTTAAATACCGGGGCATTCTCATTTCTCCCTTCCTCCATACCGATTTCAAGCCGCTTCTAAAGGTTATTCCCGTGCATGGTTCGCGCAGGGAACCTTCTGTGTTTTATTGCCCAAACCCAGTTGATAACACATATGAATTTATCAACAAACAATAATTTGCACATGCGCGACCTGGTCGAACTTGTTGGTTTACTGGAGAAAACTAAATTGAAGGGAAACGGTGTGATGAAATGGATCGTTGAACCGGATTCCAAAATGGAACAGCTATTCAATGCCATTTCCGAAAAAGAGGTCCAATCGGACGAAGACGCCGTGAAAGTATTCGGCAACGGTCAGGCAGGCGCGGCTACGCTCGCCACCGTGAAAAGCAAACTGAAAGAGCGCCTGCTCGACTCGTTTTTTCTCCTGCATTTCAAAGAAGCCAACTTTTCCAGCCGCCAAAAAGCGTATTTCGAGTGTTACAAAAAATGGGCGACCGTCATGACCTTGCTCAGCCGCAACGCAAAAACGATCGGCATTGACCAACTGGAACGCCTGCTGCGACACACCATCCACTTCGAATTCACAGAACTGACCCTCGATATCCTGCGTGTACTGCGCCTGCAATACAGCGTCGTGGACGGAGATTTTAAAAAATACGAGACGGTACGGGAACAATATAATCACTTCGAGCATATCTGGATGATGGAGAACAAGGCGGAGCAGCACTACTCCGAACTGATGATACAGTTCACCAACAGTAAATCCACGCAATTAGAAGTAGTGGAACAGGCCAGAAAGTACTACACCGAACTGGCGCCTTTCATGGCCGAATGCTCGTCGTTCAAATTGCATTTGTTTGGCCGCCTGGTGGAGATGATGATCTATAACGGCGAGAACGACTACGTGAACACCGCACGCCTGTGTGAAGACGCCATCCGCTTTTTCGATCAGAAGGAATTCGATAGCGGACTGCCACTACAGGTGTTTTACTACAATCTGATCGTATGCTACCTCCAATTGCGCGAATTTGAGAAAGGACAATCGGTCATCAACCGTTGCAGTTATTACTTCGAGGAGGGCTCTTTCAACTGGTTCAAACTTCAGGAACTGTTCTTCCTGCTCGCCATGCACAGCGGACGCTACGAAGAGGCATACTGGCTTTACGAAAAAGTGGTGAATTACCCGCGCTTTGAAGAAAAGGCCATTCAGATCACAGAAATGTGGAAAATCTACCAGGCCTACCTTTATTTTCTCATCAAGATCGGAAAAATCCCGCCCGGCATCGTTTCGGCGAAAATCTCCAGATTTAAGATCGCCCGCTTCCTCAATGAGATTCCGCTGTTCTCTAAGGACAAACGCGGCATGAATATTTCCATCCTGATCGTTCAGATCCTGCACTCACTCGCCGACAAAAACTACGATCAGACCGCCGACCGCATCGAAGGCATCGAAAAATATTGCAGCCGCTACCTCCGCGACAACGATACCTATCGGAGCAATTGCTTTATCAAAATGCTGCTGCAAATCCCCCTCGCCTCGTTCCACCGCGAAGCTGTCGCCCGCAAAACGGAACGATATTTTAAAATGCTTTCCGATGTGCCCCTCGAAGCGGCGCGGCAGGCGCACGAAGTAGAGATCATTCCCTACGAAACTCTGTGGGAAATCACGGTCGCAGCGCTCGATTTGAAAATTCACAAAGTGAAAAAGACGGCGGCGCCAAAGGAAGCATAATTCTTTCCCCTATCCACCCCGGAAGCGCCCGCTTCCTTTGTAAGCCCTCCCGGATCCGTCGGATCCGGGAGGGCTTTTTTAATGCCTTATTCACCCGTCTTTTCCCCTTCCTGTCAGCCAGACGACAGTGCGTCATCAGGCCCGAAATGGCCATTTAAGGTCATTTTAATGCGTTCCTCTTTTTTTATAAAAAATTGATAATCAACAACTAATAATGAAAACTCGCAAACATTCCGGAAAAACTGCCGGACTTGCGGGGGCGTATTGCTGTCCTTAGCCGGGACTGCTTACGGGCTGACCTTTGACCCATCAAAAGTTCAAAAAAACGCTCGTAAGCAGTCATGAAAAAAGAAATCTACACCTCGGCAAATATCACCGGTCTCGACCTGATCGGAGCATAAAAACGGGATCATCAATCGTCATTAATGTCAATGACCCTAATGCCCCCTAATAACCCTACCAGCACGCATCCAACCACTCATCATAACACGCTTCGCATTTTCAATATGGAACGTACCATGAACGCACCGGCATATGCTGCCGTCAAACGGCATGAACTACTCAAATCTACGCTGTTGCGTGGGCAAACGGGCACAAAAACACCCCGGTCGCTGAGTTGCGACGTAGTGTTCGGGTCGCCCAACCTGGGTTGTCGGGGTACGGGTATCTGCAAACTCAACGCGAACGACGGAATCAGTGCCAGCCAGGGCAAACAGACTTGCAGCAGCGCGACGGCATTGTTCGTCAGCCTCGACGACGGCGCAGCGGCAGCGCTGCTGATGCCACGGGAGTTTTTGTGCATCAACATTTTGCGCAAACAATTCCGAAATGGGGTGCTGCGCATGCAGTCGCCGTGCCGGATACCGAAAAGCATCGCCGTCGCTTTGGGTTTAAAGTTCGATGCTCTCCCTACCGGTCTTTACCCGGTGGAACAACTCGACGGGTACTTCCGAATTGATTTCAGAAAATTTTAATCCGCTTCCACGAGGGGGCGACTTACCTGAGCGAGCCGGTCGTCTCCTCGTTTTTTTTCAATCGCTCCCCCAATCCGCAATCCGCAATCTACAATCTACAATCTACAATCATCATAATCCATCCCCCGGACTTCTCCGGCCTTCCTTTGGTGGCGGAAGAAGTTGATTTTCAACATTCTTCTAACTCATTTAAAGTTCGTACAACAATGAAAGGAACTACCAAATGCGGCGGTGCATTTTCGCTCCTCCCGTTGCTTTTCCTGCTGGGCTGCCTCTTCCTGAACGCAACCCCGGCGCTGGCACAAATGCCGCAAACTGAAACTCAACCTTACAACTGGAAACCCGTAGACGAGGCCAGAGGCTTGCTCGTCAATCACGTACAGCAACTCAACCAGCAAATGCCAGGCTATACGCCCGGTACACCACTTCACGACAACGCATTGCGCCGTGTGGCTTATTACAAAGCCATCGTGTATGAGATCGACAGGGGCGAAACCCTGGCCAAGTCACTCGAAAATGCATTGCCGGCTGCCGCAACGCTTGGTTACACCAAAGAAGCCTCCTTTACCTCAAAAGTTGTGTTGCGGGCTTTGCACGAAGAAGCCCGTGTCATGTTGGTCAATTGATGGACGATGCGCCCGTTTAAGGGTGTCCTGGCCGCAATTTCTGAAGTTACCCTGAATACTGACAATATCTTAACCCATCCGATGCCGCTCAACCGAGAGGGGCGTCGTCCAACGTGTTCATTTATCTCTTTTGAATTTCCCGGTTCAAAAAAATTGCTTCATGAAAAAGATACATCTTCTTGTCCCGGTTATCGGGTTCATATTCGTCTGCACACAACTGATTGCGCAAACGAACGTGAACATGGCTGCGAACGGCGCTACTGCCGGCAGCCCGTTCACCATTTTCCCGCCTTCCGTCTGTTTTTTTAATTTTTACGATAACGGAGGTCCGGCGGGCAATTACAACAACAACGCCGACGCGCACGCCACTTTCGCGCCGTCCAACCCCGCCACCCACCGCATTCGGGTCAATTTCAGTTCGTTCAAACTGGAACCGGGCTGGGATGCGCTCTACATTTATAATAGCGCTACGGTTGGAGTCAACCAGGTCGTCGGCCCACAGGGCGCCACGATATCCGGCTTCCCGGCGGGTAACTGGCAAACCATCAGCCCGGGCATCATAACGGCCAATATGGGCTCGGCTGCCGTCGGCTCTAATACCGAGGAAGCCCTGACCTTTCTTTTTCGCTCCGATGGCTCCAACCCGGCAGCAGGGTGGACGGCCACTGTCACTCAGGTGGCGAAAAACGTGTGCGCGCTTACGGCGCCGCCAGCCATCACCGCTTACACCGGACCGAATGCCATCACGCCTTTTGCAGATGTGAACACCCCCATCCCGACTTTTTCACCGGGAGGCTGCGATGCCTCATACCTTTTAAAATACAAGATCAACGGCGGCGCTTCCAAGCAGGCGCCACCGGGCGCATTTGTGACGCTCACTGTTCCCAAGGGCAATAACGTGGTATTGTGGGAACTCACCGACCCCTGCGGCGGCGCCACAGTCGCTTCTGCAGTGCAAAACATCGTAGTGATTGACAATACCCCACCGGCTATTTCCTGTCCCGGCGATATCACCATCAACCTCGATCCCGGGCAGTGTACCAAACAATATTCCTATAATGTGACTTGTACCGACAACTCCGGCCTGACCGTGCCCGGCGAAGTTGCCCACCCCATTGACTTCGACAATGGCAGTGCGGGGATCATGTTCGACGTGAAAAACCTCGGTTTTACGACCATAACACTCACCGAATTTGGCCCTTCCATTGATGCTGGCAACTGGCCTGTCCAGGTTTACTACACAACGGCAGCCTCTACCTGGCAGGGTAACGAGAATGATCCCGCCGCCTGGACAATGGCCGGATCGCTCGATGTGGTTTCCGCTGGCCCGGCTTCCGGCACTCCCATTCCGGGTTATGGCATCACGCTGGCGCCGGGCGAATCGAAAGGTATTTACCTGACCAGCACCATCGGCGCCCCTGTCAATTACACCGGCAACGGCGTGAGCGTATCGCGGCAATATGACGACGGCAAACTGCGCGTTTCTTCCAATCCAGGTGCAGGCAAAACCTATCCCTTCGGAACAACTTTCCAAAGCCGGGCATACAACGGCTATGTCAAATACGAGGCCATCGGTACCAATACGGCGCTGCTCATGGGCGGCCTTCCGCCGGGTTCAGAATTCCCTATCGGCGAAACGGTAAATACTTACCTCTGCACCGATGCAGCGGGCAACAGTGCCGCTTGCTCCTTTAAAGTGACAGTAGTCGAGTTCTCCAACAATATCAACACTCTTGTGTGTAATGACTTGGTATTCATTGCCTTAGGCCCTGAATGTGAGATAACGCTGAATGCCGACCAGGTACTGGAGGGCGGGCCGTACAGTTGTTACGACGATTATGTGGTGGAACTGGACAAAGTGCCGCCTTTCGGCAATGGCCCCTGGGTGCCAGCTGTCTTGAGTGCCGCCGATCTCGGTAAAACCTACCGTGTGCGCGTGACCGATCCTTCTACGGGGAACAAGTGTTTTGGCGACATCAAAGTGCAGGACAACCTCCCGCCCAATCTGGACTGTACCCCTGTCACCCTGCCGGGCAATTACCCGACTGATCCGGCTTTCGTGCAGGCGACCTCCGCTTTCGTTCGTTATGGCGCGCAGGATCTGCCCCAGAATGTGGTTGATTTTCAGACCCGGGTGTTTGACATACCGGTGTCGTTGCCGTCGGGTTCCACGGTCAACGACGTGGATATCCGCGTCAAAGTCACCGGCGACGCCTTTTTTGGCAACCTGCGCATCCAGGTGGAAAGTCCCTCCGGCATCATCGTGAATACCTGGAACCAGGTGAGCGGATGCGGCGGCGACCCGGTTTTTGCCCGCTTCGACGACGAAGGCTCCAACACGGCGACCTGTCCGTTTTTTACCACCGATAAAAACATCCAGATACCCTTCGGCGCGGGCTCTTTGAGCACATACGACGGCCAACAGGTGAACGGTACCTGGAAAATCCGGATTTCCGACGTAAACGCGGGAGGCGACATTTCCAAAATCGAAATTGCGGAGCTTTATTTCAACGTGACAGGCAACTTTACCGCAGGCTTCCCCAATGGTCTGACCGCCCCGCCACTGACTCCAAACGGCCTGAATTCATGGCATGTTCCGGCGAGCCTGCTCGACGCCTGCAGCGACGTGACGCTGAGCTACACCGATCAAACGACGCCTCAGGATTGCGCTTCCGGCTTGCTCAGCATCATCAGCCGGCGCTGGATGGCGAAGGATGCAAGCGGCAATACGGCTACCTGTATCCAACCGATCTACCTGCTGAGGCCCACACTTGCCGACGTGAATTTCCCGCCGAACTACGACTATCTGGACCTGCCCGGATTTGATTGTTCCGGTGAATACCCTTCGCCCGATTGGTTGGAAAGCCATGACTTTCAGGGTTTCCCCTATGTATTTGGTCTCCCGGTCAGCACGGCTTCTCTCAACTGGACTTACGACGACTACATCATCAAAATATGCGACGGTTCGTACAACATCCGCCGTACCTGGACTGTGATTGATGTGTGTACCAGCGAAAGCGTTGAATACCTTCAAATTATTCAGGTGCGCGACGATGCAGGGCCGGAAATTGAATGCCCGGCCAATATTACCGCGACAACAGACCCCTATTCCTGCTGCGGCTCGGTGAATTTGCCCGACGTGATCGTCTCCGATCTGTGTTCGCGCATCAACAGCGTCAAAGCGGAGATCACAGTAGTGGACCCTGCCACACAGAATATTCAAAATGTCATCCTGTTGAATGGCAGCGTTGAATCGTTCCCCGGCAACAACCCGGCTTTGTCCGATACCCTGGCTGTATTCGGCTCCACGGCCTGCCTGCCGGTTGGAACGCACGCAGTGGTTTATACCGCTACGGACGATTGCGGCAATACCGGTACCTGTTCGTTTACGCTGAAGATATGCGATTTCTCGCCACCCAATGCGATATGCCAGGAATACACAGTAGTATCACTTGGCCCCGACGATCCCAATGACTGTTACCTGTCGAACCCGAACGGCTGCGAATTTGCAGGCGTAACGTATGTACCTGCTACTTCGTTCGATGCCGGTTCGTACGACAACTGCAACAACATCAAGTTGATGGTTCGCCGCACTACGCCTTACACGCCGTTTATTCAAAGCCTGAATCCGGTGAACGGCGCACCCAATTGCAGCGACAACATCCCCGATGCAGTGACCGAATTCAAACGAGCCACCATCGAAGACGATACCATTAAGTTTTATTGCGGAGAAGCCGGGACCAACCAGTTTGTCACCCTGCGGGTTTACCAATTGAACCCCGACGGCAGCATCAGCCTTTTACCCGACGGCACACCCGTATTCAATGAGTGCATGATCGAGGTGGAGGTTCAGGACAAACTCAAACCCATCTGCGAGCCACCGCTCAACGTTACGGTTTCCTGCGAAAACTTCGATCCCTCTTTATGGGCTTATGGCAAGCCATCGGTGTACGACAATTGTTGCCTCGATTCCACTAAGATGTACCAGGGACAAAAAGGACTCACCCACACGGCGAATTATTCCAAATTCGACAGCGTATGCAACAAAGGAACCATCACGCGGACATTTAAAGTATACGATTGTAAGGGAGCCGTCTCTCAATGCAACCAAACCATCGTTGTGACGTACGATCAGGACTATTACATCAAATTCCCCAACGATGTAGTGATCACGCAGTGCGATGGAAGCGGCATATTCGGTCAGCCTCAAATTTTCGGAGAGGATTGCGAGCTGCTCGGTATTTCGTACGAAGATCAGATATATACCGTCGTGCCGGATGCCTGTTATAAGATAGAGCGCACCTGGAAGATCATCAACTGGTGTACCTATCTTCCGCAAGCAGACTGCATCAATGTGCCGAATCCGAATCCCAATGCCAATCTTACCAGTGCTGACAACCTGCCAGGCCCCATTGTATCTGCGCCCGGCACACCCGCTCCCTGGGCGCCGACAGTGGTGAAAGTGCTGCCGACCGACCCGACGGCGACGAACTACAGTATGTACTGGGATGCGAACGCCAATTGTTACCAGTACAAACAGATCATTAAAGTGATAGACACCGACAAGCCCATCGTGCTTTGTCCGCCCAGCCCCGTGGAGTTTTGCGATCTGACGACCAACGACAATCAATTGTGGAATGAGACTTACTGGCTCGACCCGATGACGCAGTCGCACGACCTGTGCGAAGCGCCGGTTGACCTGAATATTTCGGCTACTGATCTGTGCTCGGGCGCTAATATCAGCATTCGTTACCTGCTGTTCCTCGACCTGGATCAAAACGGCAGCATGGAAACGGTGATCAGCAGTACCAATCCGCCCGATGCGAACACGGTACTGTTCAACAATGCGAACACCCAGAATTTCGCCGGCGGCACGCCACGCGCCTTCGACGAGCGCAATGTGCCCCTGGGGCAGAAATACCGCTTCGCCATCGAAACGAAAGTGGATGGCACCAATATGACCGCTGCCGTACGGTGGAACACCCTGCAGTCGCCCTCCGTGTTCACAGTGCCGGAACTTCCTTACGGGACGCACAAGATCAAATGGATCGTGAGCGACGGTTGCGGCAACGAGACCGTTTGCGAATACAACTTTGTCGTCAAGGATTGCAAAGCGCCTTCGGTGATCTGCATCAATGGGCTGAGCGTCAATATTATGCAGACTGGTATGATCATGATCTTTGCCAGCGATTTCCTGCTGCACGCTCAGGACAACTGCACTCCGGAGGATCTGCTCTCGTTCGCGATCCGCCGGGCGGCGGATGGCACAACCTTCCCGGTGGATGCCAGCGGCCTGCCGAATACGCAACTGACTTTCAATTGCGGCAACGACCTCGGCAACCAACCCGTGGAACTGTGGGCGATGGACCTGGCAGGAAATGCTTCCTATTGCGAGACCACCATCCAGATTCAGGACAATTTCAACAATTGCAACATCGGCAGTACGACTACCGTTGCGGGGGCATTGAAAACAGAGTCGGGCGACGGACTGGAAGAATGCGATGTCGAACTCAGCGGCCAGGATCCAGGGGGGGCCACCTTCAATCATTTCGGCATGACCGACGATGCGGGGCAATTCCATTTCAACAGTTCGGTGCCCGTGAATTCGAACTATACCCTTACCCCGACGAAGGACGACAACCCGTTGAATGGCGTCTCGACCTACGACCTGGTGCTGATCTCCAAACACATACTTGGTCTTCAACCCTTCGATTCGCCGTTCAAAATGATCGCCGCCGATGCCAACCGGTCGGGTTCCATCACTACCTACGACGTGGTCGAATTGCGCAAACTCATCCTCGGTATTCACGATGAACTGCCCAACAACACTTCATGGCGTTTCGTGGACAAAGGATTTACTTTCCCCCACCCGGATAATCCTTTCCAGACCGCCTTCCCCGAAACAAAATCGGTAGCAGGCATCAACGGAAGCGCTATGGCCGAAGACTTTATGGCCATAAAAGTCGGAGACGTGAACAACTCTGCAATCGCCAATTCGCTGATGGGTTCCGAAGACCGCTCGGTAGGCACGCTCCTGTTCGATGTGGAAGATAAAACTTTGAAAACCGGAGAGGAAGTCACTGTAACCTTCAATGCCGCCGAAAAAATCGCCGGTTACCAGTTTACACTGAATTTCAACGACTTGAAAGTCATGGATATCCAGCCGGGCGACGACATGAAAGCGGAGAATTTTGCCTTGTTCCCCGACGACCAGGCGCTTACCACCAGTTGGAATGCACCCGGCCCGGATGGCGCACAGGCAGAGTTCAGCATCAAATTCAAAGCCAGAAGAGCCGGCAAACTCAGTGAAATGCTCACGGTGTCCAGCCGGATCACCCGCGCCGAAGCTTATCAGGACCTGAATGACGGCGCGATGACCAACATGGACGTTGCTTTCCGTTTCAACGGCCAGCAAGGACCAACCGTTACCGGAGTCGGATTCGAATTGTACCAAAACCAGCCCAACCCCTTCGTCAATAAAACCACCGTCGGTTTCCACCTGCCGGAGGCGGCCGAGGCTACGCTGAGCGTATTCGACGAATCGGGCCGTTTGCTCCACATCCAAACGGGCGACTTCGCGAAAGGTTACAACGCCGTAATGCTCGATCGAAGCACATTGAAAACCAATGGCTTGCTTTATTACAAACTCGAAACGGCCAATGAATCGGCCACCCGTAAAATGATTCTTTTGAAGTAATCCGATATCTGAACACGCATGAAGAAGCGCCCCGGCCCGAGCCGGGGCGCTCTAATCCGGGTTCTCAAAACACACTTCAGATTATGGACACGTCGTTGCCCTTTCACGGGGCGGCGACGTGTCGTTTTATGTTGGATTCAAGTCGGTTTTTTACGTTCTCAAAATTTTTCTCTCCCAAAAAAGTCTTCCAATTACCGTTACAGGACTACATTTATATCCGAAATTGTAATCCGCTGCTCGCCTGCCTTCGGTCGGGAGTATATCTGAACACACCCTTTACACTTTCCGGGGTTTAATCATCGTTTCCAACATTCTGCCGCTGAGCGGCAAATGGATGGCGTTTTGTCGTTATTCAAAAAAGAAGCCACATCCGACTACCACTGACCTGAAAGAATCCCGCTATGAGAGATTTGATTGAACTGGCCAATCTGCTCAACAAAACCAAACTCAAAACCAGCGGTATCCTCGATATCATCCTGGAACCCGATTCAAAAATGCAACAGCTGTACGACGCGCTCGTAAGCCAGCGGGTGCGTTCCGATGACGAAGCACTGTCGTGGATTTTGGACAGCGGCGACGACGCCTCGAAACTGCCCAATCTCAAAAACAAACTGAAAGACCGGATGCTCGATTCGGTCTTCCTGCTCGATTTTAAGGAGCCGGGGTTTTCTGACCGGCAGAGGGCGTACCTGGAGTGTTACAAAAAGTGGGCAGCAGCCATGATCCTCGTCATGCGTAATGCCAAGGTATCGGGTATGGATGCTTTGGAAAAATTGCTGCGTCATACCATTCGATATGAATTCACGGATATCACTTGCGATATTTTGCGCGTCTTGCGGATTCATTACAGTACACATGCCGGTGATTTGAAAAAATATGAAAACACCCGTGAGCAACTCCATCATTTTCAGGAAATCTGGCACATGGAAAATCAGGTGGAAGACTTGTATACCGAACTGATCATTCATTATGTCAACAACAAGGCTACCAAGATGGAGGTGTCGGAACAGGCCAAAGTATATTATGCCATAGCGAAACCTTATCTGGAAAAATGCACTTCCTTCAAAGTCCAACTCTTTGGCCGTCTTATTCAGGTTTTTGCATATAGCAGCGTCAATGATTATGTGACCACGGCGCGATTGTGTGAAGAAGCCGTTCAGTTTTTTGACAAAAAAGACTACGACAGCGGATTCGCCCTGCAGGTTTTTTATTACAATCTTATTACTTGCTACCTGCGGCTCCGGGAACTTGAAAAAGGGCAAAACATCATTATACGCTGCCAGAATCTGGTGGATTCGGGGTCTTTTAACTGGTTCAAACTTCAGGAATTGTCTTTTTTGCTGGCTATGCATACTGCCCATTATGAGGCAGCCACACAAGTGCTGGATCGGGTGATGAATAATCCACGCTTCGAAAACCAATCGTTTCAAATCACCGAAATGTGGAAAATTTATCATGCATATGTTCATTTCCTGATTAAAATCGGCAAACTGCCGGCGGAAAGTCTGGTTTCTCAGCGCAACGCCAAATTTAAACTCAGCAAATTTCTCAACGAAACTCCCGTGTTTTCAAAAGACAAACGCGGCATGAACATTCCCATACTCATCGTTCAGATATTGTACGCACTTGCCGACCGCGACTACCAGCAGTCAATTGACCGGATGGAAAGTATTGAAAAATACTGTAGCCGCTATCTCAAACAGAATGACACATTCCGAAGCAATTGTTTTATCAAGATGCTGCTGCAGATCCCCGCCTATTCGTTCCACCGCGAACGTGTGTCGCGACATACCCAAAAATTGTATGAAATGCTCTGCTCCGTGCCGATGGAAGTGGCTAACCAAACATATGAAATCGAGATCATACCCTACGAGACGTTATGGCAAATCACCGTCGGCACCTTGACCAAAGAATCGTCGCGACGTGAGCGGCTGCGTCCTCTTGCCTCCTGAGACGGCATTGTTACACCACATGATTTCCGATTTTTATCACGTCCCACAGGCTTTTTATGCCTGTGGGACGTTCTTTTTTAAGGGGAAAATGATCGCTATTTGAAACGAGGGTAAATTTTTGTTTTTGCAAATAATTGAAAATCAACACCCAAAAAAAGAAAACCCTTTGAAAGTGCTGAAAATAACCGGGCGATGAAGGCATGTTTTCTGTCCTAAGTCGTCCCCTTGGCCTGAGGATACCTTTGAGCCAGTTAATTAAACTTTCAAGGTTATGCTTAATTGGATTTTACCCGCCAGTTGGATTTTATTGCTGCTCACTGGAGAATCAGCAACGTGCCAGGACGCAGATGGCAATATCATTATAGTTGACTTAAACGGCGCTTAAATCACCGACACGCCAGATTTTTCAATATCAGGAATTCCACGCCATGGAATCAGGTTTCAACAATATCATCACTGCTGCGGCTCAATGGTCCTCCTCCCTGCAAATTCCTTCCTACACGGAAAAGGCACGGACAGAGACGATGTTTTTTCAATGCGAAGTCATGTTCGGTTCGCCCAGTTCCAACTGCGGTGGCAACGGTATTTGCAAAATCGTCGCGAAAAACGATCATCCTTTCGCCGTCCTCAGACGCTCGAGTTGCAGCCATGCCAGGGCTTTTTTTGCTGCATCGGACAATGGAAAAGGTGCTGCCCTGCTTTTCCGCCGCGAGTGGCTCTGCGCCAACCTCATGCGCCGGCATTTCCGCCACGGCATACTAGAAATGCCCGAACCTTGCCCTATACCTGCCGGGATAGCGACAACGCTCGGCCTGAAAATCAAAGCGTTGCCCGCCGGTTTGCACCTGATGGAAGACTGCGGCGCATTTATAAGAATCAATTTCCTTCCCCACACCGAAGTAATCTGATCTCCGCTGGGCCCCCGCCCGCATATCATCTCCTGAATGCTCTTCAGAGCACGCTTTATTGATGGAAGACAAAGAGCTCTTCCCCCTCCTGTTCAGCAAGTGCTCTCTACAAAGCACTTTTTATCGCACTCGAGACGCGCCATCCCACATCTTGGGGTGGCGTTCTTGTTTACCCGTGGCCGGTAGCGCGGCCTGAAGGCCGCGTACCAACCCTCGCCGTCACAGTTTCCCCAGGGTTGCCGTCACGAACCCCGTCAGCGCCTCGCCGCGCAGCATTCCCTGCTGGAGCAGGGCAAGATGGACGAGGTACTGCGAAAGCCCGTTTCGCTCGCTTTCCTCACTGATCTTCAGGAGTTTCTGTGCGATAAGCGGGTGGTTAGTGTTCACCACGACGTTGTAAGAATCGGGAAAGTCGCCGAATGCGCCCATGCCGTGCAACGACTGCATTTCCTTCATGCGGCGCATAAATTCGGGTTTGGTGATGAGTACCGGCTGGTCGTCGGGCGACAGTGGAGAGAGCGTGACCGATGCGCCGGGTTGGTTTTTCACGACTGCTTCGAACAGTTTTTTCACGTCCTCCTGTTCCTTTTCCGAGAGGACGGATTCGCGTTTTTCGTCCTTTTGCACCAGATTATCGGTAGTGTCGGAGTCCACGCGCACGAAGACGAGACCGAGCTCGGAGCGGTATTCGAGGTGCTGCATCCAGTGGTTATCGAGTACGGTGTCGAGCCGCAGCACGTCGTAGCCCCGGCTTTGGGCGGCAGCGATGGGGCCGTGATGGCTGTCCGGGTCGTTCGTGTAAATAACGACGACCTTGCCGTGTTTGTCGGTCTGGTTGGTTTTGATCTGGTCCTTGTATTCGTCGAGCAGGAAGGATTCGCCTTTTGCGTTTTGGACGAGGGTGAAATTCATGGCGCGCTCTTCGAATTTTTTGTCCGAAATCGCCCCGTATTTGACGAAAACGCCCAGGTCGCGCCATTTTTGCTCGAAGGCGGGGCGATCGTTTTTGAACAGGTCGTGAAGTTTGTCGGCGACCTTTTTGGTGATGTATTCGCTGATCTTTTTGACGTTGGCGTCGCTTTGCAGGTAAGAGCGCGACACGTTGAGCGGGATGTCGGGCGAGTCAATCACGCCATGTAGCAGGAGCAGCCATTCCGGCACGATATCGCGCACGTCGTCGGTCACGTACACCTGGTTGCAGTAAAGGTGGATCTTGTTGCGGGTCACCTCCATCGCATTGCCGAGTTTGGGGAAATACAACACGCCCGTCAGATTGAAAGGGTAGTCAATGTTCAGGTGTATCCAGAACATTGGTTCCGGCGACATGGGGTAGAGTTCGCGGTAGAATTTGAGGTAGTCCTCGTCTTTCAAATCGAGCGGCTGGCGTTTCCAGATCGGGCGCGTTTCGTTGATGATGTTGGGTACCTCCCGCGGTTCCGCCGTTTCCTCCACTGATGAGTCGGTGGGCTGAGGGTATTCTTTTTTTGTCCCGAACTGGATCGGCACGGGCAGGAATTTGCAGTATTTTTCGAGCAGGCCTTCGATGCGGGGTTTGTTGAGGAAATCCTTGTTTTCCTCATTGATGTGCAGGATCACGTCGGTGCCGCGATCGGCCTTTTTCACCTGTTCGATGCTGAATTCGGGGTTGCCCTCGCAGGTCCAGCGCACGGCTTTGGCGCCTTTTTGCCAGGATTTGGTCACGACCTCCACTTTATCGGCCACCATAAATGCCGAGTAAAAGCCGAGGCCGAAATTGCCGATGATGGTGCTGTCCTTGTGTTTTTCCAGAAATTCGGCGGCACTTGAAAAAGCGATTTGATTGAGGTATTTCAGCACCTCCTCTTCGGTCATGCCGATGCCTTTGTCGCGGATGATCAATTGTTTGTCGGCCTCGTTCAGAATGACCTCGATGGTGGTGTCGCCGATCTCACCTTTCACTTCCCCCCGGTTGGCCAGCACCTGGAGTTTGGTGGTGGCGTCCACGGCGTTCGACACGAGTTCGCGCAGAAAAATCTCGTGATCGGAGTAGAGGAACTTTTTAATGATGGGGAAAATGTTTTCGGTCTGGACGGAAATGGTACCGGTTTGCATATTGTTCAGCGTTTGAAGTTGAAGGTATGGAGTATAAAGTGCGGCGTACTAAAACAAGGGTAATTTGAAGAAATTCGTTGTCGCAACTCATAGCGGTTTCAAAGCGTGTGCCAGCCGGAATGCAACTGCCAAATTGTCTTTCTTGGCGCAAAGTTTGTTCTAAGTATTTGAAAAACAAACTTTTAAGTGGCGTCAATTTCTGACTGTCAAAAAAATTACTGTGGAAAATATGTGTTGGGCGAGTGGGATGGTCCGGCCAATTGGCACAGTAGTTGTCTTACCAGAAGTGCGCTGATGCGCGGCGGGTCGCCGGAAAATTTCTGACCGGATGATTCGAGGAAACGAATGGTGGAATCAAAGTTTCCATAAGATTTAAGGCCGAATGCGGTCTTGAACCCGTGGGCGAGGGACCAGTCCGTCTGGGGGGTAGGGCTGGTCTCCTCACCACAATTAGCGCCGGAAAGGTGCGCATTTTTCTGAAAAATTTATCATCCCGACATATCTTTTGGTAAAGACGAAGACAGGAGGCCCGGTTGCGGGCCTTCTGTCTTTTGTTTTTGTAGGGTGTTTTTTGCCGTGCGCGGGTCTTACGACCGCACATGGCTTCTGTACCATCTTTTTCAGACAGGCCGAAAGGAAAGGCGGGTTCAGTTTTTCAAAGACCGGCTGCTTTCCATGTCATTAGCCGGAAACCCAAACAATTCTCTCATTTTCACATGGATATCCGTATTGTCGTATACCCCGCCAAACTGCTTCGCGCCAGGGCCATAAGCGAATACCGGCACGAGCGATGCGGTATGGCCCGCCGTATTGAATTCCATGTCGAGGCTGTCTCTCGCACCGCCTTGTTCGAGTGCAAAGCCGCCGGTCTCGTGATCGGCTGTTACGATGACGAGTGTTTGGCCATCGGCTTCGGCGAATTTTAATGCTTCGCCGATGGCCGCGTCGAAATCGAGCATTTCGCGGACGGCCGAAGGGGCATTTTTAGCATGACAAGCCCAGTCAATCTGAGCGCCTTCGATCATCAGAAAAAAACCTTTTGCACTGCGTTTTTTCAAAAAATCGGGCGCCATTTTCCCGGCCAGCGGCAGGTAATCGCGACCTTTTTCGGCGCTTTCAGGTTCTTCCATGGCGGAAAACCAGCCAAAAGGCCGTTCAGGGGCGGGAGAGGCGTCGCACAGTTTTTTCTTCGAAAAATCGGAGACGGCGACCCCTTTGGCAGAGAGTTCTTCTACTAAGTTGCGCTGATCGCTGATCCGTTGCGTGAAATACTTCATGCCGCCACCGATGAACAGGTCTATGTCCGTTTGCAGAAAAAAAGTGGCGATGGCCTCCATGTTGGAGCGATCGGGGACGTGGGCGATGAAAGAGGCAGGTGTGGCATGGGTAACGCTCGACGTGGTGACGAGGCCGGTTGCGAGGCCCTGTTGTTCAGCCTGTTCGAGGATGGTCAGGCACGGTGTTTTGTCTTTGCAAACCCCGACGGCACCGTTGAAAGTTTTACAGCCGCAGGCGAAAGCCGTCGCGCCGGCGCCCGAATCGGTTACGATGTTTTTGGCAGAGTGCGTGGTTATCAGCCCCGTTATCGGAAATTTTTCCAGATAAAGGCTGTTGCCGTTGGAATACAATCCGGCTGTGATCTGGGTCAGCCCCATGCCGTCGCCAATCATGAGGATGATGTTTTTGGGCTTGTCGCCAAAAGTTCGGTTTGTCGTTTGTTCTCCTGTTTGTTGAAAAGCAAAAAGCAGGAGGAGCGGGAGCATAAACAGTGGTTTCACAGTAATAATTCTCAAAGTACAGCAGATAAAAAACGATGGTCACTTGTGCAATTTTGTAATTATCCCGAATACGCCGGTTTTCTTATCGGAATACTTCAGGCAGACACCATGTACCGTTTGCCGGGCAGTGTACGGATAACTCCTTTAAATTCAAGTCCTAAGATCAGCGATGCCAATTCGCCGGGTGCCAGTTGCGCAACCTGAGTGAGTTGGTCAATCGGGATCTCAGGTTGTTCGCGGATGATGTTGAGCAAACTGGTTTCGGCGGGATTAAGGTCGGGGAAAAGTTGAGTTTGTACCGGTTTTTGTTTGTCCATTTCGTCCCAACGCAGGGCGGCGGCGATATCGGCGGCCGATTCGGCGAGTTTGGCCTGCTCTTTTTTAATGAGCAGGTTGCAGCCGGCGCTTTTTAGATCATGCGCGCGTCCCGGTATGGCAAAAATATCGCGTTCATACTGATTAGCCAGTTCGGCGGAGATCATGGAGCCGCCGGAGACAGCTGTTTCCACTACCACCAGTGCATCGCAAAGGCCGGCGATGATGCGGTTGCGCATGGGAAAATGTTCGCGATCGGGCTTGGTGTCGTGGGTATATTCGGTAACCAAACCGCCGTTTTCGAGCATTTTGAGGGCAATGCTGCGGTGCTGGCTGGGATAGATATGGCTCAACCCGTGCCCTAAAACGCCGATATTCGGCACATCGAGTGCGCAGGCTTTTCGGTGCGCGGCGATGTCAATACCAAAAGCCAGGCCGCTCACCACCACTGCGTTGTATGCCTTTAGTCCTTCCACGATCTCTTCGCAGAGCATCTTTCCATACTCGGTGGGTTGGCGGGTGCCGACGATGGCGACAATGCGCCGTTCGGTCAGGAGCTCGACCGACGACCCTTTGAAATAGATCATCGGAGGACAATCGTGGCATTGCCTGAGTCGGGCAGGGTATCGTTCGTGGGTGTAAAAAAGCGCTTTCACGTCGTGACGTTCGAGAAAATCCAGTTCGCGTTCGGCTGATTGAAGGGGGACGGATGAAAGCAGACAATCGGCTGTAATCGGTCCGACGCCTGGAATTTTGATCAATTCCCGCTTCGAAGCACGGAATACAGCTTCCGCGCTGCCGCAGTAACTGACGAGCACTTTGGCCGTTACAGGTCCTACCTGCGGAACGAGTGTGAGCGCGATTTGATGCTGAAGGCTGTCGGGCATTGATAATGGTTATTGGTTGTTGGTGATTGGTTGTTGGTGATTGGTTGTTGGTTCCTGGTTATTGGTTCCGGGACTGTTCAAAATATTGTGTTTTGTTCGTTGTTCCTTTATTTAAAAAAATGATTATAAACTACTTGAATATTTTAATTTTATGAATTTTACACATATTTTTGAGTAGCCCCCAGAGGGTGTTCAAAAATCTGTGTTCAAACTTTTTTAAGATATTGATTATCAATATTTTAATATAAGTACGCCAAAGGAATTGACACAGAATTTTGAACAACGCCAGCCCCCAGTTTTTTTATCCGTAATTGATGCACTTTTATAAACATTCGCTACCAACCACCAACCACCAATCACCAATCACCAATCACCAATAACCAACCACCAATAACCAACAACCAATAACCAATAACCAACAACCAATAACCAATAACCAATAACCAAGTATTTTTGGCCGGAAAAATAGCAAAGATATCCTCGATAACCCGAATTTGTACGCATCAAAACAGGAATAATACCAAATTTATATGACGGTTGCAAAAATTGGGAGCGAATCATATTGCATCAAATAATCAAACAACGGTATCAACAAATCAACATACAAAATGAAGATTCCCAAAATTGAGACGCTTATCATCCTGGTCTTTTTCGGCTGCGTGGCACTGTGGGCGATCTCGAAATGCTCGTCCGAGCGCGCTGATCTTGTGCGTCATGGTCGCGAATCCGGCGACGATGATCAGGAAGACCGCCCGGTCCGGCGCGATACAATCGTGGTACAACAACCTGTACCACAACAACCTGTGCAATCGCCACCGGTCAATACAAAAAGCCCTGCTCCGGCGCCCACAGCCGGTTCAACACCTGCACCTTCCGTCTCCACGGCATCTCCCGGCGTCAAATCCGCCCGGCCTGCGCTGTCCGATCAACCCGGCGCGAAGGCTGCGTCCTCCCCTCCTCCGGCTTCCAACAACTCGACGCTTTATGTCACCATTGACGGTCTGAAAGTCCGGAAAGAACCCGGTTTGAAAGGAGAATCCATTGCAAAACTTAAATTGTACGAACCCGTGATTTTTCTTAATAAAAAGACCGATTGGACCCAGGAGATCAGCCTCGGCTATGAAAAAGTGACCGACCACTGGGTGAAAATCCGCACCCAATCGGGCAAGGAAGGCTGGGTATTCGGAGCAGGAGTACATTATTATAAAATGAAACGACAAGGTGTGATGGAATGAGCGACATACGACCGTCCACCATCTATCATCTACCGTCTACCATCTACCGTCCACCCGCCTTCGTTAAAACTACGGCGGGTAAACCGTCCACCGTGATATGAATTACCTCCAACACGAAACATCCCCCTACCTTCTTCAGCATGCCAGCAATCCTGTAGACTGGTATGCCTGGCGGCCCGAAGCCTTTGAGCGGGCGCGGGCCGAACAAAAGCCTATCCTGGTCAGCATCGGCTATTCCACTTGTCACTGGTGCCATGTGATGGAACGCGAATCGTTTGAGAATGAGGATATTGCCATGTTCATGAATGAAAATTTCATCAACATCAAGGTAGACCGGGAAGAGCGCCCCGATGTGGATGCGATTTATATGGAAGCCTGCCAGATACTTACCGGCGGGGGTGGATGGCCGCTCAATTGTTTCCTCACACCCGATGGCAAACCCTTTTATGCCGGAACCTATTTCCCGCCCCGGCCAGCCTTTAATCGTCCGTCGTGGCTCCAGTTGCTCCAACACATATCCAATATTTGGGAGACGAAGCGGGACGTAGCCCTCGACCAGGCAGAAAAACTACTGGCCCATATTTCCAGAAACGACGATATTTTTATTCAAAAGTTTTCCAACCTTGAATCCTTGAAACTTTCCGGCCCCGAAACTTTCAAAACCTCCCTTCTCGAATCCATTTTTTACCGGATGCGCGAGCAGTTTGACCGGGTGGAAGGGGGCTTCGGCGGCGCACCCAAGTTCCCGTCTACCATGGCGATCCAGTATTTGCTGAATTACCACTTTTTCACCGCTCACCCCGAAGCGCTCGAACACGCGTTGCTTTCGCTCGACAAGATGATTGGCGGCGGCATATACGATCAAATAGGGGGAGGATTCGCCCGCTATGCCACCGACCGCGCTTGGCTGGTGCCGCATTTTGAAAAAATGCTGTACGACAATGCGCTGCTTGTGATCGCACTTTCCGAGGCATACAAACTGACCGGCAAAGCCCTTTACAAAGAAACCATCGAAGAAACCCTTGAATACGTCCGCCGGGAAATGACCCATCCCGATGGCGGGTTTTATGCTGCACAGGATGCCGATTCGGAAGGTGTGGAGGGGAAATTCTACGTTTGGGACAAAGCCGAAATCAATGCAGTTTTAAAGGAAGAGGCGCCGTTGTTTTGCGCTTTTTACGGCGTTACAGAGGAAGGCAACTGGGAAGAAAAAAACATCCTGTGGAGACCCTCCTCCTTTGAGGCATTTGCATCTGCGAACGACATGGAGCTGGAATTGCTCCGGCAACGCCTCGGGGTCTGCCGTGAAAAACTCTTCGAAGTGCGGTCAAAACGGATATGGCCGGGTTTAGACAACAAAATCCTGCTCAGTTGGAATGCGTTGATGGCTTCGGCCCATGCTGCCGCTTTCACCGCCCTGGGAAGGGAAGATTATCGCGTAGCCGCCGTTCGCAATGTGGAATATCTGTTGAGTCATTATGCTGATGAAACTTCCGCGACGCTGAAACATTCGGCTTCGCAGAAAGAAGCTTTTCTGGAAGATTACGCCTTTTTTATCGCAGCGCTCACCGACCTGTATCAAATCACCTTTAATGTCAGGTATTTGCAAATTGCGGGGAAATATGCGGACGTCGTTTTGAGTTATTTTTACGACCGTGAAAGCGGTCTGTTCTTTTATACTGATATCCGCCAGTCGGACATTGTTTTGCGCAAAAAAGACCTGTACGATAACGCTACGCCTTCGGGCAACAGCACCATGGCGCACAATCTGCAACGCCTTGGAATACTGCTCGACCGGCGGGAGTGGCGCGCTACCGGTTCTGAAATGCCGTTGAAAATGCGCGAATCGGTGGAGCGATATCCCCTGTCTTTCGAGCGATGGGCGACAGCGATGATGAACGAAGTTTATCCCATGCACGAAATTGCCGTCATTGGCGACAACGCAGAAGAAAAGGCGTTGGCGATTCAACGAATGTTTTTGCCGAACAAGGTCGTGGCCGCCAGCCGGGTGCCGGAAGAATCCATACCACTGCTCGCCGAAAAATCAGGAAACGCCGACGCCTTGATCTACGTTTGCAGAGATTTCGCCTGTCAGCGGCCTGTGTCGGATTTGAGCGAATTTCGCCAAATGGTGCAACCGGAATAAAAAAGTCGTACTTTCACCCAGTCCTAAAACCGGTATAGGCATGAAACGCTACTTTACACCTATATTATTATGGTATGCCCTTGGCTTGTCGGCCCAGCAGTTCCCGCAGTACAGCCTGTACATGCTAAATCCTTATTCTTACAATCCGGCGTATGCAGGGTTGGATAATACCCTGGTCGCCAATGGCATGTACCGGCAGCAGTGGTCGAACCTGGAAGGAGCGCCTGCTACGGTGCATTTCAATGCGCACCTGCCGCTGTTCGTCATCAGCAGCGGGGTAGGGCTGAAGGTTGAGAACGATATTATCGGAGCCCACCGGGTCACTTCGGCATTGCTGAGTTATAATTACCAATTGGAATTGGGCCGCTCGGCATTGCTTTCCGCCGGTTTCAGCGCAGGCTACATGCAATATTCGCTCGACGGTACCAAACTCCGGGCTCCCGATGGCGTGTACGAACCGGCAGGATTCAATCACAACGACCAGTTTTTGCCCGAGGGCAAAGTCAACGCGGGAACGCCATTGTTGGAGGCGGGAATTTTTTTGCAGATAAAAAAATTCCAGGTGGGTGCTTCCATGCAACCAGCCTTCGCACCCGTTTTGAGTGTCAGCGGTGATGACGCCCTGAAAATCGAGCCGGTTCAACACTATTTTTTCACCGCCGCGTATGCGTTCGACGTTGGCGATCACCTTTCTATCCGCCCTTCTGCGGTGGCCAAAACAGATTTTGTTGAAACTCAGGTGGAGATTTCTTCAGTTTTACAATGGAATGAAAATATATTTGCGGGCGCTTCGTTTAGGGGCTTTGGCGCGAGTGACCGCGATGCGGCTGTAATACTGGCGGGTTTGAGGCTGAATGATAAAACTTCTTTGGGTTACTCATACGATATTCCGCTTTCTCCTCTCAATTCCGCCAACCGGGGCAGTCACGAACTGCTTCTACGGTACAGTCTCAACAAACCAATTGGCGCAGGCAAGCTGCCACCCATCATTTACAACCCCCGTTTCCTGTGAAACAAAAAAATGTTTCGGCACTGAATTTGCGAACCGTAGCGGCGCAATGCGAAAAATATTCGTTGGCGGCGATGAAAATTCGGCTTGTTGGCGTGCGTTAAAATATTAAGGTACGATACCAGAAGAAGTTAAATAATCGTTTGTCAGCATCGAAAAACAACAGTTGACCAATTTTATTTGGAATTGCTTGTTCCAAGAAATTTAATCTCTCTATCTTTACGACCACTTTTCCAAACCGAACATTTAAGTTGGATAACACGGGTGTTAACATGAAAAAACTACAGAATTCACTTCTGCTTTTACTCTTCCTTGCGGCACTGGCCGCTTCCTGTGGCCGTAAGGAAAGCGGCCAACTCCTCGGCGTCACGGATCGCCCGAGTTGGAAAGGGATCAACCCTTATGGCATGGTGTACGTGCCGTCCGGTACGCTTCACATCGGTACCGGCGATGAAGACCTCAGCAGACAATTGGTGTCGCGTCCAAAGTCCATCTCGATCCAGGGCTTCTTTATGGACGATACCGAAATTACCAACAATGAGTATCGCCAGTTCGTCAAATGGGTTTCCGACTCATTGGCGCACGAAGCTTTGCAGCACTTCATCGAGGATGAAGGCGAAGGTGAAAAACAAATGATTGATTGGGAACAGGAAATCACATGGGATGAGGACGAAGACGGCGCCCTTGAAGACCTGTACTACCAGGGCAACGAACGCTTCTCCGGACGCAAAGAGATTGACGTGAGCAAGCTCGTCTTCGAGTATCAGTGGTACGACTGGCAGCGTGCAGCGCACGATCGCAACAGCAACCGCACCAGTCACATTCACAAAGAAAAAATCAAAGTATATCCCGACACTTTGTGCTGGATACGCGACTACGCTTATTCGTACAATGAACCCATGACGCGGAACTACTTCTGGCACCCCGCGTTCGACGACTACCCCGTAGTGGGCGTCAACTGGAAAATGGCAAAAGCTTTCTGCTACTGGCGCAGCAAAGTATGGGATATGTATTCCGAGAGCGAAGTCAATACCGAAGACTTCCGCCTGCCGACCGAGCACGAATGGGAATATGCCGCTCGTGGCGGTCGGGCCGAAGCTCCGTATCCCTGGGGTGCTTATTATACCCGCAATGCCAAAGGCTGTCTTTTGGCTAACTTCAAGCCGGGGCGCGGTAACTATCCCGAAGATGGCGGCCTTTACACAGTTAAAGCCGACGCCTACTACCCCAACGACTACGGCCTTTACTGCATGGCGGGCAACGTATCCGAATGGACGGAAACGGCATACTATGAGAATGCATATTCCTTCGTGCACGACCTGAACCCCGACATTCGCTACGACGCGAAAGAAGAAGATTCTCCGACTGATAAGCGCAAAGTAATTCGCGGCGGTTCGTGGAAAGACGTAGCGTTCTTCCTGCAAACCGGCAACCGTTCGTGGGAATACCAGGATACCACCAAGTGCTATATTGGCTTCCGCAGCGTGCTTACTTTCCTTGGTCGTTCTATCAACGACTTCTAATCACGAGGGCATATCAAAGGGCAAAAGGCAGGAAAAAATTCGCCATTACATAATTTTTGAGCGTTTCTTGCGTTTTGCCCTTTGTTTTTCAAATACTTATGCGACAGCAACTTCGTCCCTCTCATTTATTCCAGAACATATCTCACAAGCAGGGAAAATTGAGCTTCACCTTTCGTTTGTTTGCTAACAGCGGACATTATGCGAAAGAAGTTCACATATTGCCCGAAGTTTTCATCGGATAAGTTTTCAGGCGATTGCTACTTTTGCGTCGTTTTTCGCCAAAACTCTTTTTTAAAATTCAAGGATTAACCTTTCGTAAACTGCTAAAAAAGTTTAAAAACAATGAGTTTCGTCAAGACCAAGTCTTTCAAGTACTTCAAAAACCTGGCTATCGGCGTCGGTGCTGCCATCGTTCTTATCGGCGCTTTGTTCAAACTGGAAAGTTTTCCGTACGCTTCTGAATTGCTCATTATCGGTCTTACTACCGAAGCCATCATCTTCCTCTTCCTCGGTATTATCGGCCCGGAACCGGATTACTACTGGCACAAACTGTACCCTGGCCTCGATGACTATCACGCACACCTCCAGCCGCTGACCGCAGGCCCGACGAATGCGATGCCCGAAGTGGCGCCGCTGCACGGCGACGTGGTGGAGCGCCAACTGGGCGGTATGTTGACCGAACTGCAATCCATGTCGAAAAGCATGGCTGCACTGAAATCGCTTCAGGAAGTTGATTTCTCCGGTACTTCGGATCAGATCAAGAGCATGAGCAACTTCTACACGAAAATGAACGAGGCAATGTCTGACATGGCCAAGTCGGCAGAAGATGTGAAAGCTTACAAAGATCAGTTGACTGCCCTGAACAAAAACCTCGGCTCTCTCAACACTGTGTACGGCAATATGCTGGCTGCAATGGCCAATATCGGCCGCCAGTAATTTGGTTATTAGTTATTTGGTTATTGGTTGCTTGCTGGTTTTTAGCAATAAAACAGACAGGCAACCAATAACTAATAACCGACAACCGATAACCAACAACATTCACAATCAAAATAAGTAAAGACTCATGTCTATACCAAAGGAGCCGCGGCAACTGATGATCAACCTCATGTATCTGGTGTTGACCGCACTGCTCGCTCTTAACGTGTCTGCCGAGGTAATGAATGCTTTCTTCTCGCTCGACAAGGGTATGAAGAACAGCCGCGAGATCGTCCAGCGGAACAACGAAGCGATGATCAACGGCATCAACGAGCAGGCAAAAGCTTACCCGAGTCCGAAAAACGACGAGTTGGCAAACAAAGCGAAGGAAGCCCAACGCATTGCCGATGAGTTCGTTTCGTATATGGACGGTATCCGAACAAAATTGTTCGAAATCGCCAAAGGTCCGTCGAAAGAAAATCCGGACATTCCGCAGGACATCCGCAACAAAGACGTTACCACCAACCTCTTCATTAATGAAGGGCTTGGCAACGAAATTGAAGCGAAAATAAAAGAAACGCGGGAAAAATTGCTGGTACTTACCGACAACAACCCGGAAATCGCGAAAGCACTCCCGCTTGAAATCGAACAACTGCCTCCGGGCACGGATATGAAAACCTGGGCAGAGTTCAAATTCAAACAGATGCCCGTGGCTGCCGTTTTCCCGATCGTGGGTAAAATGCAATCCGACGCCAAAAGCTCCGCTTCGGCTATCATCAACTGGGCTGCTGAACAAATGGGAAAGATCGACATCAAATTCGACGCTTTCCAACCGGCTGTTTCGGCTGAAAAAAGTTACGTGATCCAGGGTGAAAAATACTCTGCGGACATCTTCCTGAGCGCATTCAGCACCAAAGCCGACAACGTGAGCATCTCCGTCAACGGCAGTTCGCTGCCTGTGAAAGAAGGACTTGCACACTGGGAAACGACTGCCAGCGGTTTGGGTGAAAAATCCTTCAACGTCAGCATCAACGTGAAAAACCCGCTCACCGGCGAAATGAAGAACTACAGCAAAGAGTTCAAATATGAAGTCGGCCAGCGTTCCGTTGCCGTTCAGTTGGATAAAATGAACGTGTTCTACATCGGCGTTGAAAACCCGATCTCCGTTTCAGCTGCCGGCGTTTCATCCAACGACCTGAAAGTATCGGGCAACCTGGTGAACCTTAGCAATAAGGGCGGCGGCCATTACATCGTGACGGCAAATACGCCCACCAACGACGCATCCATCACAGTTGCCGCTCCCGGCGTGTCCCAAACATTCAAGTACCGCGTCAAGCGTATCCCCGACCCGGTGCCGATGCTGGGCGCCAAGCACAAGAGCAAACAAATGGGTAACGGCGAATTCAAAGCCCAATCATTCGTGGACGGCGTACTCGAAAGTTTCGACTTCGACGCCCGCTGCGAAGTGGTCGGTTACGAATTCACATACCTGCCCAAGCGTCAGGACCCGATTGGTCGTCAGAATGGCGGCAAACGCTTCAATAGTGAAGTAGCGGAACTTGTGAACAAAGCCAAACCCGGCGACACCTATTTCTTCGACGATATCAAATGCAAATGCCCGGGCGACGCCGCTGCACGTAACATCGGCGGTCTGGCATTCAAGATCAAGTAAATATAGTTAAATCAGTTAAACTGGTTGAATTTGTCGAATCCGCCGTTTTACATTTACGGAATCAACGAATTCAACCAGTTTGACGAATTAAACTTTACCGGCGAATTGCTAAACACAATCATTGCTAATCAACCCACCTCTGCGAGTCATGCAAACCTTTATTAAATGGACTTGCCTGTGCCTGCTCATGTTCTTCTTTTCCGGAACCATGTTGCTCGCGCAAGATCCCGAAGAAATCGAAGTGAACACCGAGGAAGTCACCACCGAGGAGCCCAGCGACGCTCCGCTCGATGAAGTGGTGAAAAAAGACATCATGCAGCAGCGCCGCGTGTTGACGTACCAGCCTGTGCGCGAAAGCGATATCTTCTGGGAAAAACGTATCTGGCGCATCATTGATGTGCGCGAAAAAATGAACCTTCCGTTCGCTTATCCGGAAGAACCGTTCTTCAAACTGCTTGCCGACGCCGCCACCAAAGGCGACCTGCCGGTGTATGCCATTGACGGAACGGATAAATTCAACAAGCGCATGAGCACCGACGATGTGTTGTCCATGTTGTCCAAAACCGACACGGTGGTTACTTTCGACCCGGAAACGTACGAAGAGAAAGTACAGATCGTTCGCAACGATATCAACTGGGAGGACGTCAAACGCTTCCGTCTCAAAGAGGTTTGGTTTTTCGACAAAGAAACTTCCACGCTTCAGGTGCGTATCCTCGGCATCGCTCCTCTGATTGACGTTAAAGACAACGAAGGCAATTTCCGTTTTGAAAAGCCGATGTTCTGGGTGTACTACCCGCATGCCCGCGAATTGTTCGCCCGCCACCGTGTGTTCACGATGGGTGGCAATACCAATGCGACCATTTCCTGGGAAGACCTCTTCGAGATGCGCTATTTCGCCAGCTACATCTACAAAGAGTCGAACGTGTATGACCGCAAACTGGAACAATACCTCCAGGGCGTTGACCTGCTGATGGAGTCCGAGAAGATCAAGAATGAGATTTTCAACTTCGAGCACGACCTATGGCAATATTGAGCACGGCGCATTGCCGGACACTATGAACAAATGCAAAGGGCTTGACCGGTTTACGGTCAGGCCCTTTGAATTTAAACATGACGGCGAAGTGCCGCCGGAACGAACTTCCGGCTTACATCTCAACGAAAGACCACCTCCGTAGCGCCATAACCGTACTTGTGGTGATATTCGTTTTTAAATTTGGCCACATGCGGATTTTCACGCAATCGGTTGGCAATGGCCTCGCGGAGTTTTCCTTCTCCCACGCCGTGGATGACAAAAATACGCGGCGCGCCAAGCCGGATGGCTTTGTCCAGAAAGCGCTGGAAATGAAGCATTT
Source organism: Saprospiraceae bacterium (assembly GCA_019187225.1). Classification (GTDB taxonomy): domain Bacteria; phylum Bacteroidota; class Bacteroidia; order Chitinophagales; family Saprospiraceae; genus M3007. The sequence goes on along the minus strand of JABAQQ010000010.1, from coordinate 19,075 downwards.
GGATCCGAAGTATCTCGCCCTTGTCAAGCCGGGCATGACCATTGATCAGGTTCTCGATGTGCAGGTCAATCTCAGGATTGAAACTGGCGAATTCTTCCACATTGTAAATATTATAGGGGGAAGAAAAAGAACTGCGATCTGATTTCGGCTGGCGGACTTTCTGTTTCGTGTAGTTTTTCAGATCTTCCGCTTCATTTTCTTTTTCGCCTTCAAAAGAATCGAAAAGCAGAAAATGGTGCGCCAGGAGGTTTAGTATCGGTACGGTCTGGGCGTTGTTGAAAAATTGCTTGGGGCGGATTTTAAAAGTATTTTTCAACGGCACATCCGGCCCTTCGGTGGTTATGCGCCGGATAGTGACGGCGACTTCGAGCGAGTCGTTCAGGTCATCGTACAACAGGTCGCCTAATTCCAAAGCCGTGGTGGCCGGAATTTTTTCATCCACAACGATCACATCGCGGCTGGCTGTAAAAAGATCGAATTCGAACAAAAATTCATACGAAGTATCGTTGATGAGCCAGGCCTTGTAGCGCGTCACGGTTCCGTCGCGGCCGGGCATCGGCTCGAATGCGAGTTGCAGGCCCTTGGGTTTGAGGATGTGGTATTGTGCGTTCAGTTTTCTGCGCGGTGGCGGTTCGGGTTGTTTTTCCTGTCTGGCTGGCACAAACTTTGCCCCTGACGACACGGGTTCCGCATCCACGTCTCGTATCAAATCCTCTTCAAAAGCAGGTATTTCCAAATCCGGGTCGCTGTCGAGTCGTACCTGCATCATACCTTCGTCGAGCAGCGCCGTGATGACGCCACGCTCTCCCGTATAGCGAAAACGCACTTTAGTGCCAATTGCGTAGAGCATGATATTCTCTGTTTAACCCTGCTGATCAGCAGTACTGAAATGGCTTTGGATAAGGAAAAAATATTGCCTGCAAAAATAACTTTCCGTCCTGAAACCAGCGACGTGCAAATTCACAGTTCGGAAAAACCGTCTGCGGCACAAGGCTCCGTCCGCTACCTGTCCATTGATTTCTTTCGAGGGATCGTAGTGGCTTTTATGATCGTCGTGAACTCGCCCGGCACCTTGGACCATGTATACGATCCACTGGAACATGCAGTTTGGTTTGGTTGCACTTTAGCCGATGTGGTTTTTCCGTCGTTCATCTTTCTTGTCGGCGTATCCATGTGGTTCTCATTCGCCAAGTATGAGCGGCGGTGGTCGCCGGAAGCGGGGTGGAAAATACTGAAACGCGTGCTATTGATTTTTTTTATTGGCGTACTGTTGAACAAGTTTCCATTGTATTGGAAGAATCTCGATCATTGGCGTATCATGGGAATATTGCAACGAATCGCTTTAAGCTACGGATTCGCTGCAATATTGGCGTTGACGTTGCCGCGACGTGCTTTGATAATCGTTTCAGCTGCTATTTTGTTCTCATACTGGGGAATATTAAACTGGTTTGTAGTGCCGGGAGGGGATCCCTACGGCATCGACACGAACGCCATGTTGCGACTCGACCGTTGGATTTATGGTGTCGAGGTGAATGCGGCGCTGCACATTGACCATTGGCTTTTCGGCGACGATTATTTCTGGCATGGCAACGGTTTTCATTTCGATTCGGAAGGTTTACTGGGAGTATTACCATCTATTGTGACTGTAGTACTGGGCTGGCTGAGCGGAGCCCTTTTGTCGCAACACTCCGGGAGGAAAGGTCTCCTTTTGCGCGATCTGCTGCTGTTTGGCGTTGTTTGTGGCTTAGCGGGTCTCTTATGGGGTATGTTCTTCCCGGTCAGCAAAAAACTGTGGACAAGTTCTTATGTATTGTATGCAGGCGGGATTTCGATGATCATGCTGTCCGCTTGTATCTGGCTCATAGATGTTCAAAAATGGCGTTTGGGAACCAATTTTTTCCTTGTTTTTGGTGCAAATCCTTTGTTTGCCTTTATCTTCTCAGAGGGGCTGGAACAAGCCGCTTTCAGTATTCCATGGGGCGAAAGTGATGCTTATGAGTGGTTCTATGCACATTTCTTTAAGTCCTTTGGCAGTGGCGAGTTCAGTTCCCTCCTGTTTGCCCTTACCTATATGTTGATGTGCTGGTTGGTTTGTCGCTGGCTTTACGCGCGGAAGATTTTTATCAAAATCTGAAGAAACCGAAAAAGAAGGAATTTTATATTTTCCATTGGAGTAGAAACAGGCAAAACCGCTACTTTTCGCGGCACAAATTTATTTAGAAAATGCCTGACACTACTGCCTCGCCCCGCTATCTCTCCGTTGATTTTTATCGCGGCATTACCATCGCTTTCATGATCATTGTGAACACGGCCGGCGACTGGGCGTATGTTTACGCGCCGTTGCGCCATGCCCTGTGGCATGGATGCACGCCGACCGACCTGGTGTTTCCGTCGTTCATGTTCATCATCGGCGTTTCCATGTGGTTTTCATTTGCCAAATTCGAGCGCCAATGGTCGCCCGCAGCAGGCAAAAAAATCCTGCGCCGAACCGTATTGCTCTTTTTTATCGGATTGATACTCAATAATTTCCCTTTTCTCTGGGAGAACTGGGATACCTGGCGCATCATGGGTGTGCCGCAGCGCCTGGCATTGGGCTACGGCATCGCCTCGGTACTGGTACTGACACTGCCGCGCCGGTCGGTGGAATTGGTTGCAGCGGTGATTTTGCTGCTGTATTGGGGCTTGCTCTATTGGTTTGGCATGCCGGGCGATCCATACAGCGCCGAAGGCAGCGCGATTTTGAGGCTTGATGCGTGGCTCTTCGGAGAAGCGCACCTGTACAAGGAAACCGTCGCGCCGGGGGTACGCATCCCCTTCGATCCGGAAGGCGTGCTGAGTACTCTGCCCTCGGTTGTGACGGTACTAATGGGTTGGTTGAGCGGAGAGATCATGAGCCGTCGAGCTGGTTCAAAAGATCTGCTTGTGCGCGACTTGCTTGTCTTGGGGCTCATTGTTGGATTTGCCGGTTTGGCCTGGGATATGTTTTTCCCCATCAACAAAAAGATCTGGTCGAGTTCGTACGTACTCTACGCAGGTGGCATTTCGATGGTGCTGCTGGCGGTCAGCGTCTGGTTGATAGACATTCGGGGCTGGCGCAACGGACCGGGTTTTTTCCTGGCCTTTGGCGCCAATCCTTTGTTCGCTTATATCCTTTCCGAAGCGCTGATCATCAGTCTGGGCAGCATCACGTGGGGATCGGGTGAAAACGAAACGGATGCCCGAAGTTGGATTTACGACACTTTTTTCCGCCCCATCGAAGGGGCGGAATTCAGTTCGTTCCTGTTTGCCATAATTTATATGTTGATCTGCTGGCTGATCTGCCGGTGGCTGTATGCGAGGAAGATTTATATTAAAATTTGAAAAAAGGTGGAGGGTAGAGGGTAGAAGGTAGAGGGACATCTGCCATTTACCTTCCATCCTCTACCCTCTACCCTCCACCCTCTACCCTCCGCCCTCCACCGTCCACCGTTTTTCTATGCAACGCCGACACTTTTTCAAACACGCCGCGCTGGCGGGACTGGCTGCCGGTGTTTCCTTACCATTCAATAAAATGGCTGCTACCGATCCGGCAATAAAAACGCGTACACTCAAACCCAACCGGTTGCGTGAAGGCGCTACGGTGGCGCTGATTGCCCCGGCAGGGCCGTTTACGGAAGACAAACTGGTGAATGCCCGTCGGAATTTTGAAACGCTGGGTTTCAAAGTCAGGGAAGGTAAGAACTTGTACGCTCGTCATGGCTACTTCGCCGGTACGGACGAACAGCGTCTGTCCGATCTGCACCAGGCATTCAGCGATCCGGCGGTAGACGCGGTGTGGTGCATTCGTGGCGGGTATGGCTGCACCCGCCTGTTGCCCATGATTGATTTTGATCTGATCAAAAAAAATCCCAAGCCTTTTATCGGCTATTCGGATGTGACGGCTTTGCACTTAGCCATACGGCAAAAAACGGGGTTGGTAACGTTCCATGGCCCGGTTGCGGCGTCGGATTTTCCGGAGAACACGCTACAACACTTCCGCGCGGCACTTCTCGATCCGGTTTTGAATTATGAAATCAGGATACCGGGAGAAAAAGAAGAATTTCCGGGGGAAGAATTCCGCCCTTTCGCCATCACCCCCGGAGAAGTGCGGGGTAAATTGACCGGCGGCAACCTGTCCCTGCTGGCCGCGATGACCGGCACGCCGTATTTTCCCTCTTTCAAAAAGAAACTGGTATTCATCGAAGACGTGGGCGAACAACCCTATCGCATTGACCGGATGCTGACCCAACTGCTTCAGGCCACCGATTTGCGGGAGGCGGCAGGCATCGCACTCGGCGTTTTTTTCGATTGTCAGCCCAAACCCGGCACCCCTTCCCTCGCGCTGGCAGAAACCTTGCGCGACCGCCTGGGCGGATTGGGTATCCCGGTGATCTACGGTATGCCATTTGGTCATGTGCCGCACCAGGCGACGTTCCCTTACGGTATCGAGGCTGCGTTGAATGTGGAAAAAGGTACGTTGACGCTATTGGAAAGCGGCGTGATTTAAAGTCATTTTATCTTCAAAAACGCTCATGCGATATTTTTCTCTCGGCGCTGTTTTGATTGTGGCACTCGCCTTGGCGGCGATGCGGGTGGCTTACATCAACTGGGAAACGCCCGGCGCGAATGTGCTCACCTGGGATGCGTTCGGCTATTATTTGTACCTGCCGGGGAAATTCATTTATCACGATCTGGCCAGGTTGGAATGGCTGCCGGGCATCCTGGAACAGTATCGTCCAACGGGGCATTTGTACCAGACCATTGCGCTGCCGAACGGTAATTTTGCCATGAAATACCTGGCGGGGCTGTCCATTTTATACACGCCGTTTTTCTTCCTGGGGCATTGGGCGGCTGGCTGGCTGGGCTATGCGCAAGACGGATTTTCAGCACCTTATCCTTTGGCAATCTGTTTCGGCGCCTGGGTGTACGCATTGACCGGGATACTGTTGCTGCGCAAGGTTTTGCTGCGATTTTTCCCGGAACCTGTGTCGGCAGCGACGTTGCTGTTGGTCGGGCTGGCGACCAATTACCCGCAATACGTAGTGGTGGATTCCGCCATGACGCACGGGTTTTTGTTCGCAGCCTATGCGCTGGCGTTGTGGCTCATCGTTCGATGGCACGAGAAACCTTCGCTGGCGCTGGCTTTTTCGCTGGGGTTGCTCATTGGTTTGTGTTGCATAACGCGACCGACCGAGGGGGTATTATTACTGCTCTCTTTGTTGTGGATGATGGAAAAACAATCGAAATGGGCGTTTTTTCGACAAAATCCGCACTATTTAGGCGCTGCGATGGGCGGCGGTTTTCTCGGTATTTTGCCTCAATTAATTTACTGGAAGGCTGTAACGGGAAACTGGATTTTCGATGTCGGCTCCAAGTTTTTGTTTTTCCGACCCCACTGGCAGGTCTTGTTCGGGTGGGAAAAAGGCTGGTTCGTTTACACGCCGGTTGCGATTCTGATGGTAGCGGGATTGTTTTTCATGCGTTCGTTTCCGTTTCGCAAGGCGGTTTTGATCTTCGCTGTGCTCAATATCTGGATTGTTATTGCGTGGTCGGACTGGCGCTACGGCGCGAGTTATTCCTGCCGGGCGTTGGTACAGAGTTACCCCGTGATGGCGTTGCCGCTGGCGATTATGGTTGAAAAAATGCTGCGGAGCCGGTTTCGATTCGTGGCGTGGGCGCTTTTTCTTTTTTTGATTTATCTCAACCTGTTCCAAATCTGGCAATACAACCGCACCATCCTCCATTTCAACGACATGAACCGGCGCTATTACCAGGCGATTTTTCTGAATCCCGATTCGACGCCGCTCGACATGTCTCTCCTGGACACGGATGAAATGCTCGACAAAGAAGACGATTTTTTAGTAAAAAGCACTTTCGCATCGGACTCTATATGCCTGATTAACAGGGATAAACAAGCGAGATGTTTGTTTTGGGAAAAAAAAGTGCGCGCGTTGGAAGGCTACGAAGCGGGGAAAGAACACTGGCTTCGCGTCGCGGCAAAAGTGAAGTCGGGCTGGGGGGCTTTCGATACGCGGCTGGTGACGGAACTGACGCAGGGCGAGCGCCGCAAACGCACGGCTTGCCGTATGGAAAATGCCATTTGCAAGAAGGGCGAATGGAACCTGATCGAGTATTATTTCAAAATTCCAGCGGATTTTGAAAGTGGAAACCTCGTCATTTACGCTGAAACGAATGTCGTGCAGGATATTTTTCTCAAAGATGTGACGGTACGTTTGCTGACGCCGCATTGAAAATCACCACTCGTTGCCAGGATAGGTTCTTTGTAAATGCTGCATTTCGGCGAGCATATAGCCGAGGTGTTCGGTGTGTCGCCCGGATTTGCCGCCGCTTTGCATCCAGTCATTTTCCGGTTTTTTCAGTGTCGCTTCATCGAGAATGGTGGACACTTTGGTTTCCCACAGTGGTTTGATGGTCAATAAATCCGGTGCAATGCCTGCTTCGGCCATCAGGCGGTCCACTTCGCCGGGTGTTGTGAGTTCGCCGGTAAACATCCAGAGGTCGTTGACGGCAGCCTGCATTTTTTCGCGGCTCGTTTCTGTGCCGTCGCCGAGGCGGACGACCCATTCGGAAGAGTAGCGGAGGTGGTAGGTGACTTCTTTCAGTGATTTTTCAGCAATGGCGGCGAGGCGTTCGTCGCGGCTTTTCAGGAGGGCCTGGTAGTTGAAGTAATTGAAGGCGTCGAAAAAAAACTGCCGGACGATGGTGTAGGCCCAGTCTTCATTGGGTTGTTCGACCAGTAGAACGTTGCGGAACTGGTGGGCATCGCGAAAGTAGGCGAGGTCGTCCTCGGAACGGCCCTGACCTTCCACTTCGCCCGCATAGGTCAACAGCATGCGCGTCTGTCCGAGCAGGTCGAGGGCGATGTTGGTCATGGCGATGTCCTGTTCGAGCACGGGGCCATGACCGCACCATTCGCTGAGGCGTTGGGAAAGGATGAGGGTATTGTCGCCGAGTTGGAGCAGATAATCGAAGTGAGCGTTCATTTTGCGTGTTTGCGTGGTTGCGTGTTTGGATGTTTGAGTGACAATCACCTGAACCACTCAAACACCCAAACACGCAACCACTTTTACATGTGTTTCACCGCATCGGGCAGATCGTAAAAAGTGGGGTGGCGGTACACCTTGTCGTTGGCGGGGTCGAAAAAAGCTTCGGTATCCTCGGTGGAAGCGTGGATATGCGCCGATTCGACAACCCAGATGCTGACGCCTTCGTTGCGCCGGGTGTATACGTCGCGGGCGTTTTCAATCGCCATTTGCGCGTCTGCGGCGTGCAGGCTACCAACGTGTTTGTGGCTGAGTCCCTGTTTCGAGCGGATAAATACTTCCCAAAGCGGCCAGTCTTTCATAAAAAATGCGAGTAGCGAAAGTGAGTAGCGAGTGGTGGAAAAGCGCCGGTTAAGAGCAGCAAAATGATTGCAAAAGGCGTTTTCCTGCGCAAAGGTAACAAACTTACATTCAAGGTCTTCAACTTGCTACCTTCTGCATTAAACCGAACACAGAGTTGCAGAAAGCCATACTTTTGCCCTTCTTTTCAAAAACAAAATAATTGAGGCTGTCTCAAAAGTCTGTTTATTTGCTTAATTGTGGATTTGTTTATTGCGTTTACCCTCATAACCAGAGTTGTTTTTAAATAAACAAATCACCAGATAAACAAATCACCGTCTTATGAGGCAGCCTCATCTGAACACAAACCATTCGTTATGAAACTGAAATACACCCTTATTTTCCTCCTTACTGCATTTGTTTTTTCTCTGAATGCTCAAATCCGCTACGGCTTCAAAACCGGTCTCAACTTTGCCAACATCTCCGGCCCTTCGGAGACCGATGCCAACGGTAAAGAACTGGAATCCTGGGGCAACGTGACGGGATTCCACATCGGCGCCACATTCGGATACAACTTTACAGACAACTACGGCCTCCGCGCTGAATTTTTGTACTCCAAACGGGGCGCGAAATATACGTTCGACGGCGAGTCGTACCGCGTATTTCGCTACACCGGCGGCCAAACGCTCAGCACCGGTATATCGCGCTATCTTATCAACATCAACAATTCGCACTTAGACATTCCGCTCACATTTGTTGCCCGCTGGGGTAGCTTCGAGCTGACGGCCGGCGGTTATGCCGGATTTTTGATCAGTTCGGTGGGCGACGGATCTTTGCGTTATTCGGGTGAAACGGTTCCGCTTGGCAATACCGTGACAAATTCGGAAACCGGCGCTACGGAATTGGTTTTTAACCTCAATCACAACTACCGCAAAGACGATCCCGGCGCGGGTGAAGGTGCGGATATGGTCATCGCAAAAGTGGATTCCCGCAACGTGGAAATACCCAAGACGCTTGGCGCCTACTTCGACTACACGGAAGACAAGGGCAAATTGTACAACACGCTCGATTATGGCCTGATCGGTGGTCTCGCCTATTACCTCAGCAACTCGCTCTACGTTTCCGCGCGCCTTCAGTATGGTTTGGCCGATATTACGAGCAACAAAGCCGACCTTTCCAGAACCGAGATCAACGTCAGCGACGGAACGTTCATATACCGCGATGACAAAGACAAAAACTTCGTTATTCAGGCATCGGTCGGGTTTAGTTTCTAATGCGACAGTAAAGCGACGGTCAATAAATTTGCTCCTCCGTTCAGACATATTTTCATGAAAAAACTATTTGTTCTTCTATTCCTCGCGCCATTTCTGCTCCATGCCCAGGGCGGCATGTGGGTACCTCTTCTTTTGGAAAAACAAAACGAAAAAGAGATGAAGTCGCTCGGCCTCAAACTCGATGCCGACGATATTTTTTCCAATGTCAATCCGAGTCTGAAAGACGCGATCTGCCAGTTCGACGGCGGCTGTACGGGCGAAATGATCTCTCCGGAGGGATTACTGCTGACCAACCACCACTGTGGTTTCGACGCCATCCAGCAACTCAGTTCTTTGGAAAATAATTACGTGGAAAACGGCTATTGGGCCAAAGACCGCGCCGGCGAATTGCCCGCGCCGGGCGTGACGGCTATGTTCATCAGCCGTATGGAAGACGTGACCGCCCTGGCCCTGATGGGTGTGACAGAAAATATGGCCGAAAATACCCGACAGGCGCAGGTTGACAAAAACCTCGCACAGATACGGGTGAATACGAAAAAGGAAAAATGGGAAGACATTCAGATCCGCCCGTTTTACAATGGCAATCAATACTTTCTGTTTATCACCCAGACCTTCAAAGACGTGCGTTTCGTGGGTGCGCCGCCCAGCAGTATCGGCAAATTCGGTGCCGACACCGACAACTGGGTGTGGCCGCGACACACCGGCGACTTTTCCGTTTTTCGCGTGTATGCCGATTCGGCCAACCACCCGGCGGCCTACGCGCCGGGCAACGTTCCCTACCGCCCCAAAAAATTCCTCGCCATCTCGCTCGACGGCGCCGATGAGGACGACTTCACGATGGTGTACGGTTTTCCCGGGGCCACCAACGAATACCTCACCGAAGCGGCCGTGCGCCAAACCGCCGAAGTGCTCAACCCCGCCCGCGTCGCCGTGCGCGACCGCGCCCTGAAGATCATGGACGGCTTCATGCGCAAAGACCCGGCGGTGAAAATCGCCTACATCGCCCGCCAAAGCAGCATCGCCAATGCCTGGAAAAAATGGCTCGGCGAGATGCAGGGCCTGCTCAAATACAAGGCTTTGGATAAAAAGCGCGATTACGAAGCCGAATTCACACGCCGGATCGAAGAAAAAGCCGACTGGAAATACAAATACGGCAACCTGCTGCCGCGCCTGCGTCAACTATATAAAGATATCGAGCCTTATGCGCTGGCACGCGATTATTACCTCGAAGCCTGTGTGCGGAACAACCAGGTCCTTGGCCTCGCTTCCGGTCTGAATTCCTGGATCGAGTCCTTCGAGAAAAACGGCGAGGCGTTTTTTACCAACAAACAAAAAGAAGCGACCGCGAGCCTCGAAGCTTTTTACAAAGACTATCACCCGGCAGTAGATGAAGCGGTATTTGCCGGCATCGTGGAAATATTCGGCCAAAACATGCGCGAGGAATGGGGAGGCGCTTTTGTAAAAATGGCAGCCGACAAAAACGGCGGCTACGCAGGTCTGGCTTCCAATTTGTTCAAAAATAGCGTATTGCCCAGCAAAGAGAAAATGACCGCTTTACTCGCTGAAAAACCCGCCAAAATCGCAGAAACACTCAAAAACGACCCGGCTTATGTGTTCTGGAAAACACTCCAGGATAACTATGCCGCCAATGTGCAGCCCAAACTCCAGGAACTTCAACCGCAGATCAATACGCTTCAGCGCCAGTACATGGCCGCCCAATTGGAAGTTTTTAAGGAAAAACGCTTTTTCCCCGACGCCAACAGCACGCTCCGCCTCACCTACGGCAAAGTGGACGACTACTCTCCCCGCGATGCAGTGGAGTACGAAGAGCGCACCTACCTGGAAGGCATCATGGAAAAATACGTGCCCGGCGACTACGAATTCGACGTGCCGAAAAAATTGATTGACCTCTGGCAATCAAAAAATTACGGCCAGTACGCCGATGCGGAAGGCCGGATGCCCGTTGCTTTCATCGCTACCAATCACACCACCGGCGGCAACTCCGGCAGCCCGGCACTCGACGCCAACGGTAACCTCGTCGGCCTCAATTTCGACCGGGTGTGGGAAGGCACCATGAGCGATCTCAACTATGACCCGGCCATCTGTCGCAACATCATGGTGGACACGCGTTATATCCTGTTCATTATTGATAAATTCGGTGGAGCGGGGCATTTAATTAAGGAAATGAAATTGGTCAAAGGCCAGAAAAAAAGGAAAAAGAAATGAACGGGAAGCCCTATATTTGTTGGTATAAATAAACAGAAATGGCAAATCTTAGTTATCAAATCAACGAGCGCATCGCGATCCTGCCGCCTGAAATGCAGGTAGAAGTGCTACATTTCATAGAGTTTCTGTTGGCAAAAAAAAACGAGACAATTAAAACGCCACCAACCAAGCCTGTTTTTAAATTCATTGGCAAAGGTGACTCAAACGGGGTCGTAAATCAAATCGTTAACCTGCGTGATTTTGCTTACGATGACTGACGTTCTGCTTGATACCAATCTTTTTATCTACGCTTATGACCGCACGGCAGTACATCATTCCCGGAGTGTGCAAGTATTTACCAATCCGAATAACCGTCTGTTTACAACGGCAAAAAATGTTGCAGAATGTGTTGCGGTAATGACTAAGCTCAATTTTCCTCAAGCGGATATTGAGCAGGTTTTGTCCGATACGCTGAACAACATACAAATACTTTACTCTTCCGACGCCAGCCTGCGCATTTTTGAACAACTTTTCAAGACCTACAAACCACGAGGCAACAAAGTCTATGACTTAGAAGTTGCATCCGTTGTGCTGGCTCATAACATTGCGCAGGTGGCGACTTTCAACACCGCTGACTTCCTATATATTGCTGGGATTCAATTATACCCGGTCTGATGCCGAATGTTGTTTAGTACCGAAAAAGAAGAAAAAGAAATGAATCTCAGCGACATCCTCACCCACCTCGGCGAAGACCGCGAGCGCTACTTCCATGCCGTCAGCCCGCCCGTAATCCAGACGAGCAATTTCGTTTTCCCCGACCTGACTGCCTTCCGCGAGGCATTTTCCGACGAATTGGAACACCACGTCTATACGCGCGGCAATAATCCCACGGTTGCTATTTTACGGAAAAAACTCGCCGCACTCGAAGGCACGGAAGACGCGCTGGTGTTTTCAAGCGGAGCAGGCGCGGTGGCGGCGGCAGTGATCGGTAATGTACAAGCGGGCGACCACATAGTTTGCCAGAAAGCGCCTTACTCCTGGACGACGGCGCTGCTGACCAAATTCCTGCCCCGCTATGGCGTGGAACACACCTTCGTGGATGGCACGGATACCCGTAACATCGAGGCTGCCATTAAGCCGAATACGCGCGTGCTCTACTTAGAAAGCCCCAATACGATGACTTTCGAGTGTCAAGACCTGGCAGCTTGCGCGGCGTTGGCGAAGCGGCACGGCCTGGTCACCATCATTGACAATTCCTACTGCTCGCCGATCTACCAAAACCCCGCTGCATTCGGCATTGATATCATGGTGCATTCCGGCACCAAATACCTCAACGGCCACTCCGACGTGGTGGTGGGGGTGTTGTGCGCGAGCAAAGCGATGGTGAAAAAAATCTTCGAATCGGAACTGATGACCCTCGGCGGCATTCTCGGCCCGCACGATGCGGCACTGATGATCCGCGGCTTGCGCACCTTGCCCTTGCGTCTTCAACGCAGCGACGAATCGGCCAAATACTTGATTTCAAGGTTTGAAAACCATCCGAAAGTGGAGCGCATCTGGTACCCGTTTCACCACAGTTTTCCCCAGTTGGAACTCGCCAGGCGCCAGATGCGCGGCTGTGGTGGTTTGTTTTCCGTGCAATTCAAAACCGGTTCGATGGAGAAAATGGAGACGTTCGTGCACCGTCTGGAGCGCTTCCTCATGGCCGTGAGCTGGGGCGGCCACGAGTCGCTCATCATCCCGACCATCGGATTTTACAATGTACCTGGCCGCAGTAATCCGCCCATACCCTGGGCCTTTGTGCGGTTTTACATCGGTCTGGAAGACCCGGAATGGTTGTGGGAGGATTTGGAGCGGGCGATGGGGGAGTTGTAACAGGAAGTCGTTTTTACATTTTTATTATCTTTCTTTTGACCGATCCTTCATCTGTTTCTATTTTCAAATAATAAATGCCCGGATTTAATCCTTTTAAACTGATTGTTCTGTTGTTATTTTCAAGTTTCTCTTTTTGCACCAGTTTTCCTAAAATATCATGCATTTCAATCAATAAATCGTGAGAAATATCTTTCGATTCGATGGTGAGTATACCTTCCGTCGGATTTGGGTATAATTTAATATCCCGGTATTTTAAAGGTTCATTGCTTGCAATAGTGCTGCAATCAAAGTTGGCAGATGAAACTTCACTTACTTCTTCACTTGACAGAGCCCTGTTGTAAACGCGAACATCGTCTATCATACCGTAATGAAATTCTATGGCGATGTGAGGATCCCTGCCAATATCCAAAGGAAAATCGGTCTGCTCAATTTTCTTTGACAGGAAGTTAGTGTCAATCAAATTCCCGTCCAAATAGCATTTAACTATAGAGTCTTTGCATGTGATCGCGATGTGATACCATTGATTTAATGCCAAAACCTGATTTGCAGCCTTTGTATGGCCAAAAGATATTACTCCATACTTATCATAAATAATTGAATATTGCCTTAATGCGGGGGTATGGATTGATTTTGACAGTAAACTGGCATAAATTTGATCATAACCCTTTGTATAAAACCAGCAGGCTAAAGTCAGACTATCGGTCAGGGTGTCCAAGGAAATTGAATTGGGGATCTGAACGAAATCGTTTATTCCATCAAAGTAGGCGGCACTATTCGGATTTCCAAGTCTGTCTTCTACGAAGGTTAGTCCTCCGTAAACAGTACCATTATTATTAGTGCCACTGTGGTCAATTGCATCTCCGCAAAAGGGTAAAAAGGCAACAATCCCGCTATCTATGGTTGTCTGACCAAAACCAGAAACGGCAAGCAAAACGAATAGAAGATTTAAGAGCGGTTTCATGCTGATTCAATTAATGACCTCCATAACGGGCAATAACCATCTCTTGGCCATGCTGAAAACAAAAATAATCACACTTTGCTGAACGCCAAATTTTTTGGTCGAAATAATACCCGCTCAAAATGCCTGACGCCCAGTTCATAATTTTTTAAAATGATGAACGAAACAGCGGCTGCATTTGTCTCCGGCGCTATGGGCAGTCGGGCGATTGTTGTTTTTATCCTGAAAGACACTAATTTTGGGACACTATGTCTGCCGCTCCCGGAGGGCAGAAAGGCTTTCATTTTATTTACACAACCTTGTCAGTATGGTGAATAAACCAACATTCATTTCCACACTTCTGATTTCGGTTTCAGTGATGCTGGGGCTTTGTTGCCAATCAAGAGACAAAACAAAACCGGCAGATGAAGGAGCCGGAAACGAGCAAAAATCTACCGTGAAAATCAACTATTACGCGGTTAATGAAGGGAATACCATCACACTTCCTTCGGGATTATATGCACAAATGGGCAATAAGAAATATACGATCATTCCGGAAAACATGGAAAACGGGCGTTGCATGCAGGTGTTTGACAGCCTGGATTTTGACCAGGATGGTTATGAAGATGCCTTGATCACGCACATATGGGCTTGCGGAGGCAATGGATCACCGAATGCCTTTTTCTTTTGCTCTTATTCAAAAGACGGTACGTTCCGTCTTTCGGAAGAATTTGGCGAGTCCTGGGACGATCCCCTCATTGAAATGTGGAACGGGAAACCGAGCGTAAAAGTGATCTCCAATCTTCAGGGAATGACGACTGAGATGGCCGAACGGACGGAAAGGTTCATTCTGGAAAATGGCCGGGCGGTTCGGGTTGAGTATAAAGAAACACAACTTTTACCGGCGATCGTAGAATTGAAGTCCGCGGATTTCACAGAAAAAGACAAAGAAGAGGACCGGGAGAAAAAAATCTATTTTGACCTGGACGGAGATGGAAAAAAGGATAAGATATCCGGAAGATATTGGGAGCGTTGGGGAAGTATGCTTTGGGACATAAGATTTGGCACCGGAAAATATGCCCGAACTGAAGACGAGGGCTCCAGAAAAAGGATTGGAGTGCTCAATTCCAAAACCAAAGGCGTCCACGATATTGTTTTAGATCTGGACGATGTGATGGTGTGGGATGGGGAGAAATATGTGTATAAGAAATAGATTTTACCCAAGTTGCATATTCGTATCGTGCATTCTCCTGTTCACCCACCACGCCACACCCACATTCGGCACCCAACACAACCACGCTACTATACGGTATGCCGTGATAAAATCGCCGGATAGCGTCACCAGCAAAGGCATCCACAGCCGCAGCATCACCGCGCCGAAGCAGGCGGCATAACTGTAAGTCATCATTTTTTGGTGCGCTGTCACCCGTCCGGCGCGGATGTGTCGGTACGCCGTGAACGTGGTGTACACCCAAACGATGCCCAGCGACATGAAGCCCAGCGCCGCCGTCAGGCCGCCGGTGGCTTGTGTGCCGATACCGATACCGGCAAATCCGCTCAGCAAGGCCGATACCACATATATTTTTCCCAACCCGCGGTGCAGGGACAAGTGGGTGCGCCGCAGGCGCGGGCTGAATTGCAGCCAACCCGTCAGCATTGCCAGTCCGCCGAAGATGATGTGCGTATAAAAACCGGTATTCCACAACAAATCGGTCAGCAAAGCTTCGCTTTTAGTGCTAAGCAAACCGAAATTCCGGTCTACTATGAAATAGATGGCCGGATATAATCCGATGGACACGGCCAAGAAACCGAACAATATCCAAATTGTTTTTTTGATCATTGTCGAATTTGTAGCAGCATGGCCGCAGACATCATCCCGAAGACTTTCCAACGGTTCTGGCTGCCGAATTTGTAAAAATGTTTGCTGCCGGGTCGCGGCATGGCGATGGGCAGCGAAAGGTGGTTGCCTCTCCCCGAGGCATACACCCATTCTACGGCGACTACCACGGGCCCGTCCACGCGCACGTCGTAGGGCAGCAAATCCACTTCCACCCAGCCTTTCTTTCGGCCCGGCAATGTTACGATGATATTGTCTTTCAACAAATTGCCGCCCGGTTCGTCGCCGTCCAGGGCATACACGTTGATGCGGAACCGGACGGTGTCGAAGTTGTTCCCCGACACGAAAAACCGGAATTTTTCCAATTGTGCGACTTTTTTGATCTTGAACCGCCGCCCGATCTCGGAGCCGAGGTTTTGGTGGATGCGGTCGTTGATCGCAAAATTGACCGCCATCGCTGTGCCGGTTTTCTCCATTCCCATGACGCTTGTTACTGCATCCTCCGAAGGGCTGATGACCACTTCCCGGAGCGGCAAAAAAGCAGGTTGAAGAAAGATGTCGGCGCCATTGGCCGTGGCCAGATCGCGGCGCGTCGTAGCGCGGCGCTCATAACCAATACAGGAAAAAACCACCGAATCCGGTGCGTCAGCCGGGACGTCGAGTTCGAAGCGTCCGTCGGGCCCCGCCACCGTGCCGGCGCTGCTTCCCAGGATGCCGACGCTGACATAGCCAAGGGGGGCCCCGCTTTCGGCGTCGAGCAAGCGACCGCGCAGAGTAGTCTGGCTGTGCAGAGGAAGGAGGTAGCATATCAAAATGCTGTAAAAAGCAAGTGTTTTTATCGTTGCAGTTTTCATGCCCCAAAAGTGCGGGCGCCGGAAAATGCCATGCAAGCGGAAGGGATACGCCGCCGGTTTTTGGGGCAAATGGCTTGGGTCCTGGGGCGAAATAGCGGATTTTGGGGCGACAGGAATAAAAATAGAGATTGAGTGGCTGCTCATTTCAAATCCCGTTAATCCTGTCAAGTGCTAACGCGGTTTTTTCGCCAGTGCCGCCCGCACAGCGGCAAGGAATGTTTTCGACACTGGTACAGGTTCGACAATTCCGGCGGGTGCGTTTTCAAACACCAGTTGATAATTAGGTAATTTGCCCTCTAAACGCAGGGGATGGCTCAGATTGACGATGTGCGAGCGGTGGGTTTGCAAAAAGTCGGCGTCGAGTTGGGCGGGCAAACGGCTCAGGGCGATGCGGAGCATGAGTCGTTGTACGGTTTGGTTTTTCAGAAGAAAAATTTCCACATAGTTGTCGGCACTGCGCAGGAACAACAACTCGCGTTTCAATACGGTGATGGTTTCGTTTTTGTTTTCTCCACGCAGGGTAATGGTCTTCGATTCGTCCTGTGCCGGATACTGAGACTCCCACTTAATTTTTTCCAGATTGCTTTTCGCATTCAAATAGCGGACAACCAGCAAAATAGCAAGGGGAAAAATGCTGGTAATCAAAGCGATGGCCATGAAAAAGAAGTAGCCAGCCACTGTTATGCTCCCACCCAAAACAATGTGCTGGTAAACATAGGTCATGGACGCTGAGAACCAAAAAACAAATGCGATCAGACCGAACTCGCGGCCAAGTGTCCATTGAATATTTCGTGGCTGGTGGCGGTACCGCCAATAGGTGATCTCCCACGCTGCCATGACAGAAAGCGCGATCACTACCCCATAGCCCGCCAGCAAAGGGTATTTCCATGCATGTTGAAAATTGTAGGTGCCAAACGGCTGAAATACCGCCAATACCAGAAAAACGGACAGTCCGATGAACACGGCCACGCGGTAAAATTCGCTGCGGGAAGCGCGCCTCAACGGAGCATTGAACACATTCATGCAGCAAATATCTGCCAGTGCAACAAAATCCGCAATCCGTAATCCACAATCCGCAATCAAGCCACCTGTCCTCCGCAGCTCGACCCCGCCCCCGCCGTGCAACCAAAGCAATGCTGGTTCAGAACGATGTCGCGGTTTTCCAATGCGGCAAGATCAAAATCTTTAAGGCGGCTTTTGCCCGCCACTTTCAAGTCGAGCATCTGGTTGAAATCGCAGTCGTACAAGTAGCCGTCCCAACTGACCGAAATGGTATTGCGGCACATCACACCTGCCACAGCGCCGGGATTGAAAGCGTCGAGCAGCGTCTGCATATAGTTTTCGTAGTTGCCGCTCTCCAGCAGATATTCAAGGAAGCGGCTGATGGGCATGTTTGTAATGGCGTACAGGTTGTTGAAATCCACGTCGTATTTGCGCTTCAGTTGGCGTTTGAATTCGGCTTCCAGCGATGCCTGATTACCCGGCAGGAAAGCGCCTGTCGGATTATATACCAAATTGATTTTCAGGCCGCTGCCTTCTTTGCCATATCCGGCGGCATTCAACATTTGCAGGGCTTTGATGCTGTCCTCGAACACACCTTCGCCGCGCTGGCTATCGGTGCGCAGAGCGGAGTAATGGGGTAGGGAGGATACGATTTCTACTCGGTGCTCGGCAAAAAATTCCGGCAGGTCGTGGTATTTTTTGTTCGAGACAATGACCGTCAGATTGCAGCGATCCATGACATGTTTGCCGAGGCGGCGGCATTCTTCCACAAACCAGCGAAAATGCGGGTTCAATTCCGGCGCTCCGCCTGTGATGTCTACCGTCGGAATGTCGTAGCGGGCGAGCACGTCGAGGCATTGTTCGAATGTGGCGCGGGACATATTCTCCTCCCTGCGGTCAGGTCCTGCATCCACGTGGCAGTGGGCGCAGGACTGGTTACAGAGTTTGCCGACGTTGACCTGGAAGATCTCGATGCGTGTTGGCCGGAGCCGCCCGCCGGAGAAACCTGCTTGCCTGATCGTTTCAGAAAAAGAGGGGAAACGCGCATCGCTCACTTCCGTGCCATTCAGTACTTTTAGTTGAAAAAATACATCGGACAAATCACTGTGTCGCGATGCGAGGGATTTTGATCGTTGGTGGACGCCCATATTACATGGTCATTTCTTTTGCATGATTCATCATTTGGGTGGAAAACACGAGGCTCGAGCCGGAGCGGATCGCGGCGGCCACGTGTACGGCTTCCATCATTTGTTGTTCGTCGGCGCCTTTGGCAAAGCAATCGGTCGTATATGCATCAATACAATAAGGGCATTGAACGGTATGTGCAACGGCAAGGGCAATGAGCGATTTTTCCCTTTCGGTGAGCGCGCCTTCCTTAAATACTTCGCCGTACCAGGCGAAAAATTTATCGGCCATCGGTTTTTGCCATTCGCCGATGTTGCCGAATTTTTTGAGGTCTTCCGGGTCGAAGTAGTGCTTTTTTGACATGGTGGAGAAAATAGACTTTTAAAAGTTTCTCTGAAAACAGTCCGCAGGCATATGAGTTTATGCCGGCGACAGTTTTTGAATGTGCAAATAAAATTCAAATTCTGTGCGGAAGGGAGTGTTCAAATAACTGTGTCAAAGGATTTGAAAAAGTTCACATCTTCACGAATCAAAAAAACGCAGTTATGAAGAAACGAAAAGAGACTTATTTTCTTCCTGGAGTTGAACAGGAATTGATTAAACAA
>JABAQQ010000004.1 GCA_019187225.1 Saprospiraceae bacterium | reverse complement strand
CAGGGACTCTCGAGTTCCTGTCATAGCGTGTACGTGTTTAGGTGTAAGCAACCCAAACGTACACGCTTTTTAGTTTTTAACCATATCTGACCAACTCAGCAATCCCCAAATTCTTCACGAACCATTGGATGAAAATGAGATTATTAAAGGTCTACTTTGTCATCGTTGCGCTTCTGTTGCTGTCAGAAGCCCACGCTTCCGTTATTTATGTCCGCTATGATGCGCCCGGCCCGGCGTGGGATGGAGTATCGTGGCAAACAGCTTTTCAACACATAAAAGAGGCGATGGAAGTAGCCCAATATGGCGACGAGATATGGGTAAGCAAGGGTATCTACAAGGACGACCTGATAAATACTCAGATGAAAAACGGCGTGAAATTGTACGGTGGTTTCATTGGCAACGAAACATCTGTGTCCCAGCGTGATTGGCTTCAAAACCAGACGATTGTCTCGCGCTCCGACATTCCCGGCGATCCTATATATAAATTCCTGCTTTGTAAAGGCACCGACAGCACCACGACGATTGACGGCATCTCCTTTCAGAAGGGCTCAACTTTTTGGACAAATTCAGATGACGAATGCCAATTTCCAAGTGAAGGGATTTCCAATTGTACAGGTGGTGCAATATTCGTGTACAGCCCACACCCCGACACTTTGGGATGTTTGAAAGTGTTGAATTGTACATTTCGGGAAAATACTGGCAGATTTGGAAGCGCCATTGGAGTAAACTTAACCGATGGAAGTGGCGGAATTTATGTGGATAATTGTCGTTTTGAAGAAGGTTTTGCGGGAGACGGGGGCATATACATATTTACAGGAGATCATCAGCAATGGATGTTTGAAGTAAAAAACACTGCATTTATCCACAATAAAGCAACCGGCTGGGGCGCCCCCGCTATTTCTTTTGTTTCTTACAGTTATGATGCTTTTTTATCCATTCAAACTAGCATATTTGAAGATAATTTCTGTGAAGGGCTTCCAGGCTCGGGCGCAGTTAGCCATTTTAAAGCAATGGGGAGATATGGGGAATTCACAAACTGTAGTTTTCGAAATAACGATGCCGGAACTTCTCAGTTTGTACCCGGGAGTGGAGCACTAAGTGGCACTGGAATGATAGTAACCTCATGTCTTTTTATTGGCAATAGGGCTTTTTCTGGCGGGGCATTAAGAAGCCATTTGTCAAAGGTAGTTAATTGTATTTTTATTGAAAACTCTGCTTCCAATGAAGCCGGTGCTATTTGGAGTTCAGGGGATACGTATGTAGTCAACTGTACTTTTTTTGATAATTACTCTGAAAAACAAAGCATTTTCCTGAATGCTGTCACCGGGGATTATTATTTCAACAATGTTTTTTCGAACAACCGAACCGGGGATGGCAGTCCGCTTTTCAAGATATACGACACAATTACTGTGGCTCATTGCGCGTTTGACGCCTTGGACACTACCTCTTTATTCAATTTGACAATAGAAGGAGTACTTTACTTTAATCCAGTTAACCTTCTTGGTCTCAACCCCATGTTCCACGATACTGCTGGGGGCGACTTGTCGCTACTGCCCTGTTCCCCGCTGATTGACCAAGGTGACTCATCGTATCTTTCGAATTTCAATATCATAAAAGATTACGCTGGCAATCCAAGACTTCTCGGAGGCAATGTGGATATTGGGGCGTATGAGACTGTTCCAGTAAACTTTTTTTGGGCTACCGACTCGATCGCCACCGGCTGGACAATCACTTTAGATGTCCCGCCTAATTACGACGTGCAATGGAGCGCAAACACAAATGGACAAACAGGCCCGGTCGCCAGCGGCCTCGCCGCAGGCATTTACTACGCGACAGTGACAGACCAATCAGGTTGTTCGACTGTGGTAGGTCCGGTGGTAGTTGGCACGGTTGGAACGGAGCAGCCAGACGCAATTTTGGTTTTCCATCTTTCGCCCAACCCCACTTCCGATATAGCGATTTTGACGGTGCAGTTGAAGCAGCCTATGGCATTGGAGGTTTTGGTCTCCAATCAATTAGGACAAATTGTTTTTTCCCAAAAAATGACTAAGCAAAAGGCAGATAACGTCATGCCGATTGAATTAGAAGGTCTTTCGCCGGGCCTCTTTTTTGTACAAATAAGGTTGGAAAATGGAGAGACAAAAGTGACTCAGATAGTAGTGTCAAGGGTATAATTCGTTTCATGAATTGACATAGTGACTCATGCTCTGTGGCTTTGTGCGTTAGTCGTAAACGTTCAAACGATTTCGCACTTTTACTTGCCAGTTCCATACCCCTCCAAAGTTAAATTCCTATACTTTTTTTCCGCCTGCACAATTCGCTGCCCCGTGCCGCGTTTAGGGGCTGTTAACATCCCCAAGGCATTCCGCCGCCCCGATTCTCCACCTTACAGGTCAAATACTTACACTTACTGAAACAAGCCGCTCCAAACGGCTTTGCATCATTTAATCCTTTATTCTTCAATTTCTAAAACGCCGATTCCATGGCAAAAACAGCACTACTCCTGCCTTTGGTGCTGGGACTTGCAGTCAACCTGTATGCCCAGCTCCCCACACCCTGCGGCTCTTCTTCTGAATCCGCCAGTTCCTGCGACAACGCCTGTATTTTCTGCAATTTCGACGGTTTCGTGAGCAACACAGCCTTTGGCGACTCCGACGGCGGCGACTCCGTTGATTTCTGCGGCACCCTCGAAAACGCCCAGTGGATCGGCTTTATCGCCAATACCTCCACCATCACCTTCACCGCTACGCCATACTTCTGCAACGACGGCAACGGCATACAGATCGCCCTGTATGCCGACTGCAATTCGGCACCGATAGAATGCAACATCGGCAAGGAAGATGGCGGCGACACGCCCATCTCCGTGACGGGCACGGGTCTGAACCCCGGATCGAGTTACTACCTGCTGATAGATGGCTACGCGGGCGACAACTGCAACTTTTCCATCGATGTGTCGCCCGACGATGCGGTGTACGAGCCACCGCTGGGTGTGGTAGGCGAGATCAGCGGCCCCACCGAAGCTTGCCCCGGAGCGGTGTTCCCATACTCGGTGCAGACGGTCTATGGCGCGGGCGCTTACATCTGGGACGGCCCGCCGGGCACACTCGTCAACGGAGACTCGGTGCCCGCTGTCGTGCTGGGACAGGAAGGCGCTGCTGTGAACGTTACCATCGGCAACCAGAGCGGCCCGATATGCGTGCAGGCCGCCAATGCCTGCAAGCAAAACCCGCCCTGCTCCGGCTCGCTGTACGTGACGGTGCTCGACGATTCGCACCGGCCAACCATCGTCATGGAGAAACCGCAGGCACTCAATTGCACTGAAGACCCCGCCCGGATCATCGCAGATGTGGACCCACCTGCGACGTATTCCTACGTCTGGGTGGCCGATTCCGCCGGGCATATCGTGCGCGGCGAGAACAGTCTGCGGGTGGAAGTGGACAGCATCGGCCTGTACACTCTCACCGTGACCAACGTGGTAAACGGCTGCGCTTCCACCGACAGCGTTGAAGTGACCGGGCCGCGTATTCCGGACAATGCCCTGCTCGACATCAAACACATATCTTGCTACGGCAACGAAGACGGTATCATCCGGGTGGACAGCGTATTGAATGGGGTGGGGCCTTACGTCTATAAACTCGACGACAAAGCCTTCAACCTCGACCCTGAAATTCGCTTTGTTGAACCCGGCGATCATACCCTCACCATACAAGGCGTCAACGGCTGCGAATGGGATACTACTTTCGCCATGCTGGAGCCTGCGGAACTGCTCGTCGTGCTCGATCCCGATACGACGGTGCACCTGGGGCAGGAGATACCGATCTGGCGGTCTACTTCCGTTAATTATCCCGACCGGGTGAAAGAAATGCACGTGACGCCACCCGAATTGCACGATTTCATGTGCGATACCTGTCAGTATGTTCCCCTCAGCAGTTTCCGGTACCGGGTCGAAGTGGCGGACTCGAACGGCTGCAAGGCAACGGACGACCGTCTCGTTGTGGTGGGCAAGGAGCGTTACGTGTATGTGCCCAATGTATTCGAGCCCGACAATGCCGCCGACAGCGGCAATAACTTTTTTACGGTGTTTGGCGGTGAAGACGTGGAACGCATCAAGTCATTGCGGGTGTTCAACCGATGGGGCAAAGCCGTATTTGAAAACTTCGATTTTTCACCCAACGAGCCGCAGCAAGGCTGGGATGGCAGGATACAGGGCGACGAAGCCCAGCCGGCAGTGTTTATCTATCTGATCGAAGTGCTTTTCAAAGACGGTGAGACGGAGCAATACCGGGGGGATGTGACGCTCGTGCGATGAAAATCCGGAATCCTGCGGATCGAATAACGATCAATAAATTGCATCAACAATCTTCAATCATGCAACCTGTTTTTCGTCAATCAAAAAAGTGTGAGAGCCCTCAGAAAAGAGTATGTTTCTTCATTTTTTCCCCGTCTCCAGCAAAGCCTCCGCGTCTTTTACAATCGCTTCCATCCGCTTCAGGTCGTGGATGCGCAGCCGCAATTCTTTTTCATATGCTTCTTTGGTCACTTTGTGCATTTCCAGCACCTGTTTGAAATAAACCTGCATCAGGCTGTCTTTGGTGTAACCTGTCAGGCCGTTCGTAGCCGCTTCCGCTACGAATAGATCTGCCATGATCTTGCTGATCTGTTCATCCGGCAACGCAGGCTGTTCCGTTTTTTCCTTGCAGGAAAGAAACAACGCAAACGATAACCAAAAACCGATAACCGATAACCTCTTCATAAAACCTCTTTCGGGAAAAAAATCTTTTTCACGGCGGCGTTTCCCTCAGAAAACGCCTTCCAGGAATCTGCTTCCGATTCGATCAGAACGATGCCGCAGGTCGGAATGTTGTCAATATATTGATCGGAAAAACGGTTCGCCACATCCGTCAGGGTCGGATTGTGGCCAAACAGCATCACCGATTGGGCGGAATCGGGGAGATTATTGACGATATTCAGGATGTCGCTGACGGCAGCTTCGTAAATTTCCTGTTCCTGCACCACGTCGTCTGCTTCCAGGCCGAAGGCTTCGGCAAAAAAATGAGCGGTCGTGATGGCCCGTTTGGCCGGGCTGCTAAGCAGGAGATCGGGCTTTACGCCTTTTTTTGCCAGTAATTTTGCCATTTTGGGAGCATCGTGCAGGCCGCGCTCGTTCAGCGGGCGGTTGAAATCGCGCAATCCCGGGTTGTCCCAACTCGATTTGGCGTGACGGATGAGAAAAAGTGTTCGCATGGAGGCAAAAATAGTTTATTCGTCATTTATCGTCGTTGGTCATTCGTCATTTCTCACAGGGTTGTACAATGAGACCCTGTTAAAACTTTGATGAATAAAAAAGAACAGCCTACATTTGATGTTTGCTTCTGCGGAATTTTGTTGCAATAACGACGCAGCAGTGATGCAATGATGATATATGAAACTCTGGCTCAAAGATTTTGAACATCACATCAGCGCTACGACCTGGGCGGCGGCCGACGACATTGTACAGGCCGGGGGAGTGAAAGCCCTGCGCGAGGTGGAGAAACACTTTTGGGTAGCATCTGTGGAAGGTACAGACGGTACTTTCGAGGTGGAGACTATTATTACTCCCCACAAGATCAAAGCGTTCACCTGCGAATGCTGGACGGAAGGCCGCCGCTTGATGTGCCCTCATATAGCCGCAGCACTGCTCAAATTGCGGCAATTTCTCGAACAAAAACAGGAAGAACGGAAGGCGCGGGCCGAAGAACGTGCCGGCACCGAACTCAGCCGGATCACCGTTGCGAATGTGCTGGATCACGCCACTCCCGAAGCCCTTGCCAATTTTGTGCAGGAGTACGCCCGCCGCGACCGCGATTTCGCCCTCACATTAAAAACCTGGTTTGCCGGAGCGGTATCGAACGCCGAAAATCCTTTTGCGCTGGTATTGGATTCCGTGATACCCAAAAGTCCGGCCGATAAAAGTTTCCGCGATCCTGATTTCCGGCGCCTGCGCACGACGCTGGAAGACCTGAACAAACAACTTTCCCTTGCTATCGAAGAACACAATTATCCGACCTGCTTTCAGCTTGCTGCCACCATTTTACAAAAGGTCAATCCGCTGTTGTCGAAATTAGAAGGTCAGAAACGGCTGCAATTGCTCCAGCAATGCCAAAATGCGTTTTACCATTTGGCAAAACTACAGGACGAACCCGTGTCGCCCGAATTGCGCGAAAATGCCTGGCATCTCGTGCTCGGCATAGCGGAACAAGGACATTTCCCATCTGAAATGACCGTGCCTGTGTTGTTGTTCCTGAGCCGGGAAGCAACAAAGGAAGACAAATTCCGGCGCATCAGCCATGTGTTCGATCACGCACCCAGCCCTGTGTCTCCGTTCATCCTGCATTTGTTTATCGGCGCCCTGGCGAGGCGCAACAGCCCGGAGGCCGTTATCCGTGTGCTGGAGGAGTATGCCGCCAAACCAGCAGTCATTCGGGATGCTATTGTCGTCCTGGCCCAGGCCCGATGTTCGGAGGCTGCATTCAGAGCCGGCGAGTATTTTTTACCCCAAATTAAATTCACGATCGGTCAGCGCCGCGAATTGGAGGATACCCTGCTTGCTATTGCGCGAACCGGCGGCGATCCGGCCCGCCAGATCAACCTGTTGTGGCAGCGTTTTTTGCAAAGCGGTAATTTTGAATACTACGGAGAGATCAAACACATTGCCGGAAAGGATTGGCAATCGGAACTCAAACGCAGGCTCAGCGAACTGCACAAGCGGGGCGATGAACGTATGATCGCAGTGGTGCTGGCTGCGGAAGGACAAAAGGCGGAATTGGCTCAACTGCTTGAAAAACAGGGAGACCTAAAGCAATTTCAGATTTACGAAAACCTGTTTTTGCCGGAAGACAAACCCTTCGTCCAGGATCGTTATGTCGAATTGTTGTCCGCTTATCTCGTCGAACACTTCGGGCGACCGGCTTCCGATCATGTTCGGGAGAGCCTTGCCGGACTGATGCAAAAGGGCGAATCACAACTGGTAATTAACATCATCCGCGCGCTCGCTGCCCGTTTTGGCGACCGGCCTTCCCTGCCGGAAGAACTGGCGGAATTGTTTCCGAAATCGAAAAGAAAGACATTGCTGACAATGGACGTTTGACTAATGGATGTTTGACTTCTTCCAACGTCCAACCATCCAATGTCCAACGTCCGACCATCCAACCATCCAATGTCCGGCAACTATGAAAATCGAGCTTTGGGCCATCGGCAAAACATCGGAAAAGTACCTGGAAACGGGCATTGAAATCTTTGAGAAACGGATCAGGAATTACCTGCCGTTCCAATGGACCGTACTGCCGGATGTAAAAATAAAAACCACCGACGGAGCGAGAACCAGGGAAGAAGAAGGCAAAATGCTGCTCTCCAAACTCCATTCCGACGATTACCTCGTGTTGCTCGACGAGCGGGGACAGGAGTTCACTTCTGTGGAATTGTCGCGTTGGCTCGAACGCCGGCTGAACGCCTCAAACCGCCGGTTGATTTTTTTGATTGGCGGCGCTTTCGGATTTTCGCCCGATGTTTACGCCCGTGCCAACGAATCGCTGGCATTGTCACGACTTACTTTCAGCCACCAGATGGTGCGGCTCTTTTTCTTTGAGCAACTCTACCGCGCCATGACCATTTTGAAAAATGAACCGTATCATAATGGGTGACCCATCATTGGCAGTTAGCGATTTTTGACTACCTTTTTACTCCAATTTGCTTTTCCATTTGACATCCTGACCACATATACTCCATTTGGAAAGTTCGACAAGTCAACTTGCCTGGCTAAGTCTTGCTGATGTTGCATTAAGTTGCCCAAAGCATCAAACACATCTACTATGCAATCTTGACAATTATCAATCGTCACAAGCCCGCTCGTAGGATTGGGATATACCAAAATATCATCTTTAACAAAAGGCAGAATTTCGAGACCCGTCGTGACGCAAAGCGTGTCCATGCAGCCGTCTTTCGACATTTTCACTACCCACCCAAACGAACGCTCCGGTAGCACACAAAGCCTGTCCGTGTAGCCAACTACGACAATGCTCCCGCTGGATAGTGTCCCAACTCCGCCAGTGAATGCAGGGGAGGCGCACCATGTTGATGAGTCTGTTTCCCAGAAAATGGTGTCTTGCCTGCTCCAAAGGCTGTCTCCATCAGTCGTGAATTTGTAGGTAAAGGCTGGAAGGTATTGTCCTCCGGGAGGCGAAGGAGGAAGGGGAGGGGGAGTTACCCACCTGCCCACTGCAACCCAGTTGCCATCGGGTGTAGGTTTGATGTCCACCATTACATTGACATAATATGCTGTCGTACTCACAACCTTTTCCCATATCAGATTATAATCTTCATCGCGCCGGACGATTTTGCAGTAACTCCCCCAATCTACAGGACTCAGCACTTCATAAGTAGCTGAGGCATATAGCCAGCCATCAGGCAATTTGTTAAGCCCGACAATGCCCCTTTCCTTGTTTTCTTCTCCAAACCAATCATCAACGACATTTCCCATACTATCAATAGTAAAAATCCGGCTTTTGCCCCAAGAGGTTGAGACAGGTAAATCTTTTGACGCTTGGCTTGAGCCAACAGCGAAAAGATTATCGTTCACTTTGACGAGGCTGCCCATAATGTCTATGGCGCTTGGCTCTCCATACATTTTTTGCCATATTGTGTTGCCTTGTTTATCAGTCTTCATTACGAAAATATCATTATCATAATCCGGCATCTGTAGATAGCCTGATATCAGGTACCCATCCTCCAACTCCAACACCTTGCGGTAGCCAGAAGTAAGCGCTGGGGGGTATTTTTTGTAAAACTCCATGTCGCCCTCGTGCGACAACTTGATAAGCACTCCTTCCCTTCCAACGTAGGTGTTTTGTATCAAAAGATAACCGCCGTCGGTTGTCTTGATTATTTCGTAATTGGGTGCCGAGACATAGTCATCCATATCTGGCGCGGAATAAAACTTCTGAAGCAGGACATTTCCAAAGGTGTCCATTTTTACAAATAATAGGCCCTGATGGTAAGGGGGCGTTGACTTAAATCCATTGCCGAACAAAACGATGGTGTCATTGTCCAGCAAAACGTTCATGAACGACGCACTGATAAGGTCCGGTTCGAAGCCGTAGGTTTTGTTGAAGCCTGTTTGAGCATTGGCTTTAATGGAAATCAATATTGAAACGATAATAAGCAGGTTTTTCATAGCGAAAAAATTAGCCCGTGGGCTGCCGAATGGCAGCCCACGGGCGATTAATAGATTTGTTTATTTCACGATGACGATTTTCCCCGTGAGGATTGGCGCTTTGTCGCCAAAGGTCAGGCGATAGACATAGACACCTGAGGGCACGTTAGCGACCCAAGTGAACTGCTGCTCTCCCGCAGGCAGGTGATGCTGCCATACGGTTCTTCCGTAGTTGTCCACGACGGTCATGTGTGCGACACCTTGTTCGTTGTCAGCACCTTTGAGGGCGAAGTTCACAAAGCCCGACGCTGGGTTGGGCGACACAACAAGAGCCAAGTGACTGTCAGATTTTGTTTCCTCACCAATGTCGCCGCGTTCTCCTCCCTCGGGCAGTTGGTAACGGGGCGGGAAGTATTCGCCGTACATCGCCTTGATGTTTTGGGCGAAAACAGCCGCTTCCAAACCATCCCCGGAAGTGTAGGAATTAAGTGCGGAGAGCGTTTGGCTGTTCAGGTTGTACACCGATTGTGTACCAATCAAGTTGACAATATTCGTTAGGTTGGTATGGTCTGTAGCATCTTCACTGTTCAGCCCAAAAAGTTGGGCAGACTGAGAGAGGGTGCTGGCCGCCTCTGTAGTCATCCCATTGGCGAGGTAGTCTCTCGCTAACTGGAACTGCGCAGCCGGTGTGTTCATCCGGCTGTACCAGACCCGAAGCGTGTCGCGGTTGAAGGTCAAAGTATCGTACAGCAAGTGCAAAGTAACCATGAAAGCCGCCGTGTCCATAGTATAGCGAAGAGCAGCCATTTCATGGCTTTTTTCATCAGCTAAGGCTTGATTTCCTGCGGCGACCGCTGCATTGTATGCTGTCTTGGCTGTTTCATACTGACCCTTTTTTGAGAAATATGTAGTTTTCAATGCTTGCAACTGCGGTTCTGTCCTGCAGGGAGGCGCACAGTAGTTTTCCGGGCAATCGTTAGGGTCGGCATCTATGAACTGAATATATCCACCGTATATCAATGGGTTTTCCAGCGGGTTAGCAGGATTTTTGTAATACTTGATTCCGGGAAGAGAAATTACTCGGAGATTAACAGCTGCTGTTTGAGAGAATTTGTTGCCAGCAGCCCGATAAATCGGAGGGAAAACCATTTGCTCTAACCCTTGGTCACGCCTGATGTTTGAAGAAGCATTGACCAAAAAGTCTGTTTCTGTGATATCCGTGTTCGTGTTGCAGAGGTAGTGAAGACCGTAGGATATGTTGAAAGACGGGTCTATATAGCCATTTGTCAGGTCTGCAACGTTGGCATATTTGATGCCGATGTAGTTGTTTCGGCGCAGCACATTGCCGTTGAAGAAGGCCAGGTCTTTGCTGTACGAGCCTACGGGATTGATCACATTGCCTTGTTTTTTCTCGAAGGTGTTTTCCTCGAAAATGAAGCCCGACATACCGCTTTCGAAGAAAGTCCCAAACTGGTCGTAAGTCAAGTTCGCATTGGGCACATTGCCGAGTTTAAAACGGTTGAAAAGCAAAGTGCCTTGGCTGACCGCTTTGTTGTAAATCCCGAAGTAACAGTCTTCAAATCTTGCTTGCCGGACGCTGAAAGGCTGATTGCCTACTACGTTGGCTGTGTAAATGGCAAAACCAAGATTTTGGAATTCTGTATGCGTGTAACTGTTGCAATTATCGGGGAAGGTAATCGGGTTGTTGCAATAAGAAGAAACGTGAAAACCTGCGTCGGTTGCAAAAATCCCGTAACCGTAGTCATTGATTTCCGTGGCGCTGATGTTCTGGAAGTTTTTGAACGTGCAGCCGCTGATGTTGATGCCCCGAACACCTGTAATATACAGGAACGCCTCAAATGACGACGAATTGGGGTAGTCATTATTGGTCTCAAAAGCACAACCTGTGAAAGAAGCGGCGTAATTGTTTGGTTGCCCCAACTGACCGGCCAGCGGCCATTGGTAAGGTGCGAACTCTACTGCCCGGCGGTTGTTTCTGAAGGTCGTGCCGCTACAGAAAATAATGCCGCCAGCATTTGTAAAATAGTCTGGCCCCCACAACTGAGCGCCGATTTCTGCATTCTCGATGACTGAGCCGGTTTTGCCAATCAACCGCCCTTGCGCATTGACACCCAATGTTGATTTTTGAGATTGCGCGGAGTTGCCCCATACCTCTACACCCTTCCAAGGCATTCCGCAACTGTTTGTCAGCGTACCTGAAAGGTCAAGGATAGCATTGGGTTTGACAATCGCCCTGCCATGTCCGCAAAAATGGACTTTCACCCCCGAGCCTATGGTTAGTTTGACAGGTGTGTTTGGAGCGGCGAGGTCAGGCTCAATAATCAGGTTGCCCGTGATGGTTATCTCGCCGTTATTTGGAAGGTTTGATGTTGTCCAGGTGGTGTTTGAATGAATGACAATGTTTGCTCCATAGTACCCGCCAATCCCTGTGCAGATTTGGTTGGCATCTGACCAAAGGGTTGCGCGGTTATTGTCAAGGGCGTAATGCATCCTTGTTGTTTGGTCGGCAGTGAATTTGTTCTGGCAGTCAAACGAATAACTCATATAATTGTCCAACGGGTCGGGCAAATCCGGGACATCCAAATGACAAGTATTAGTAGTGCCACAGGTACCTGACGCGATACCACCCATGGGTGGCGTGTCGCAACAACGGTCGCCTTCTGTCAGGCAAACATCATTGGCATGACAAGTAGACTGCCCCGGCGAAAGATTATCCGGACCCCATACATGCAAAAGTGTAAGGTAATGCCCAAACTCGTGAGAGAGTGTGTTCACTTCGTTGCCAGTTGCAGTGCCAGTAGTTCCAAAAGCTCGATGAGCGATAACAATCCCATCTATCAGAGGTGAGACCCCTGCTGTACCTATATAAGAATAACCCCAAACACCAGTATTGTCGTTGCAATCGTTGTCAGGCAGGATGCAGCGTACAATCCAAATATTCAAGTATCTGTCAGTAGGCCACCGGCTTAAGTTCTTTATAGTAATATCAGTAGCCCAGTTGCCAAGCTGGGCATCCGGGTTAGGATATTGTACCCTGTTGATACCGCTGGTGCAATCACCGTCGGGGTCAATTTTTGCCAGCACCAACTGGATTTGGGTATTGTATCCTCCTTCGCCGCCAGCGAGTTGATTATTGGCTTGGGCGATGGCTTCCAACACTTGAGCATCGGTGATGTTTTCCGGCCCACCGTTGTGGATGATATGGACAACGGTGGGTATTTCGTAAGTGCCGTCGGTTGGGCCTTGTCCTTGGTTGGGGTTTTGGGCGTAATATTGGTCGTACTGGATTACAGCGGTATTGTAAGCCGGGTTCTGTTGAAACGCGGACTGCATGGCGGCATCGAAACCACAAGGTGGGGTTTGTCCCTGTAGTAAGTCGAAGATGAGGCAGAAAAGACAGAAGAGAATGGAACTCCGAAGGACTGCGTAGCGAGGCGTCGCTGCCGAACGGGAATGATTGTTTGAATTCATGATTGAATCGGATTTGGTGAATAAATGTGTGTTCTGCCGGTCTTGGCTCCTGCGCAGGTGAGTCTTTTCCAGAGCAGCACAAACATATAAGCATCGCCCCAACTGTGAATGTGTCAATTGGTTTCAACCCGTGTCAATCTGTGTCAGAGTCTCCTTCTCCTCCATCGAGCCTTTTGCTTTTTTGAAATTGTCGAGCGCGTTTCTCAAAAAGTCCTGTTCGGCAGGGCTTAACAATTCTCCTCCCAAGTAGGTGGATAAATTCAATTTGCAAATGCGGCGGTAAAGGGTGGAGCGGGAGAGACCCAATTCGAGGGCGAATTCTTGTTTTGTTTTGTATCGGCGGGGATTTTCCATTGATTAGGGCGGAGGGTTGATAAGCGTGTCACAAAACTGCGCCGCTGTTTGGCGGTTTTCGAGAGCAAGTATAGCATATTCTTGCCACTTTCGAACAATCGTCCCAAACCAAAATTTGATTTTTGCCAATCGGCGGCAATGTTTGCCATTGTTGTAAAATCTCTACTTTTAGGCATTCTTTTAGAAAAAAAACCTTTTCAGACGAGGTTCGAACGATGGCTTTTAAATCGCAAAATCACCCAATCTTACCCATTTAACAAATCACAACCAACAATATGACAATTACCTACCTTATTATCGGCTTTACGGCGCTGATCTCTTTCATGGCTTTTAACAACCATGACCTGTTTTTGAAGATGAAACACTGGCCTTGGCAGGAAGCCCGGCGCGGCGAATATTATCGCTGGCTCACGAGCGGCTTCCTGCATGGTGACCCGATGCACCTGATTTTTAATATGCTGACCCTGTATTTCTTCGGGGGATATGTGGAAGATTGGTTTGGGATGTTGTTCCCCGGCATGGGAGGCATCGTTTATTTGTTGTTTTATTTAGCGGCCATTGTGGCGGCATCTTCGGCGACTTATCAGAAACACAAAAACACGTCGGGTTTTGCCAGCATCGGGGCCTCCGGGGCGGTGGCGGCGGTGTTGTTTGCCTGTATTCTGCTCGATCCGACCATTGGGATCATGCTGTTTTTCATTCCGATCCCGATTCCCGGATTTATTTTCGGGGTGCTGTATCTGTGGTACAGCTCTTATGCTGCAAAAAAGGGTGGCGACAACATTGACCATACGGCGCACTTTTTCGGAGCGGTGTTCGGCTTCTTTTTTCCCCTTATCCTGAAACCCGCCCTATTCCTTCATTTCATCGAACAACTACGAAACTGGCTGTAAAATGTTGTGGCCCGGACAATTCGCGCATTGTACGCCATCCATACCGCCTTTTTGCGTTACCTTTGCAAACAAACCGGGTCTATACGGTGTTACAACACTCAAAATTCAAACCTGCAATTTTCACTCAAATAAATTTTTATCAAAATGGCATACGAATTCACGGATGCGAACTTTAAAACGGATGTGCTCGACAGCGGCAAAGTAACTGTAGTGGATCTTTGGGCGGAATGGTGCAAGCCATGTCTGGTAATGGGCCCGATCGTGGAACAACTGGCCGAAGAATACAAAGGCCGCGCATTGGTCGGTAAACTCAATGTAGACAACAACCAGGAGGTGCCGATGCAATACAACGTGCGGGGCATACCGACCTTCCTGATCTTCAAGAACGGGGAGTTGAAAGATAAACTTGTCGGCACACAGCCGAAAAAAGTGCTTCAGGATAAGATTGAAGCCTTGCTGGCATAATGTGATGATTTCAAAAAAACAAACCCGCGTTCGGAATTGATTCCGTTCGCGGGTTTGTTTTTTGCTTATTTTCGCCCCGTGCGTATTCTCCTTATTGAAGACGAAGTCAAGACCATCCATTCGCTCCGGCAAGGGCTGGAGGAATACAGCTGGATTGTGGATATTGCCACAAATGGAAACGAAGGGCTGCGTCTGGCGCTTGAAAACCAGTATGATGTCGTCGTTTCCGATATCATCATGCCCGGCGTGAACGGCCTCGATATATGCCGCCAACTTCGCGAAAAAGGTATCAAAACCCCGGTGCTCCTGCTTTCCGCCCTTGGCCACACCGACGATAAAGTGACGGGTCTCGAAGCGGGAGCGGACGATTACCTCAGCAAACCTTTCGAGTTTCGCGAATTCCTCGCCCGCGTGAAAGCATTGGCACGCCGTCCGGCTTCGCCACTTCGCCCCGAAAATATTTTAAAATTTGCCGACCTCGAGCAAAACCTCGATGCCAAGACCGTGCGCCGGGGGGGCAAAGATATTTTACTGACACCGCGCGAATTCGACCTGCTTGAATTCTTTCTGCGCAATCCGGGGCGTGTTTTATCCAAAACCGAAATTGCCGAAAAAGTATGGGATCTGGACTTCGATACCGGTACCAATGTCATTGAAGTGTATGTCAATTACCTCCGCAATAAAGTGGACAAAGGGTTCGATCTCAAACTGATCCATACGCAGTTCGGACAGGGATATGTATTGAAATAAGTGATCCCGGCAGATCGGAGATCAATCTTTCTTAACCTTATCCTGCGGAACATCCATGTGCAACCGGCTACCGCGGTTGGCAAGGTCCCAGGCGGTGCAAAAAGCGAGTTGCGCGCGTTTTGCCATCGCTTTGTAGTCTAATTTATCCGCTGTATCGGTCGGTTTGTGATAGTCGGCGTGGGTCCCGTTGAAATAGAAAATGGCAGGAATACCACGTTCTGCAAAATTATAATGGTCGCTGCGCTCGTAGAAGCGGTTCGGGTCGTCCGGCGCGTTGTACTTATAGTCGAGTTCGAGTTGCACAAAACGTTTGTTCACGTCCTCGTTGATCTGGTGCAATTGGGTGCTGAGGCGATCGGAACCGATGACATAGATGTAGTCGGGATTGCCGGCGTGCGCGTTGTCTACACGCCCGATCATATCAATATTGACGTCTGCCACCGTTTGCGCGAGCGGAAACAGGGGGTATTCGACATAGTACCGCGAGCCGAGCAAGCCTTTTTCTTCGCCGCTGACAAGCATACACACGACGCTGCGTTTGGGGCCGATACCCTGTTTCTTTGCTTCTGCGAAAGCGCGCGCGATCTCGATGACCCCCGACGTGCCCGATGCGTTGTCGTCGGCGCCGTGATAGATAACGGTGCTGTCCGACATCCCCAGGTGATCGTAGTGCGCCGTGATAAATACGTACTCTTTCTTCAGGGCCGGATCAGTGCCCTCGATGAGGCCGATCACATTGGAACCTTGCAGTTTTTTGATCTCTTTGGCGAGCCGCAGTTCGATTTTGGATTTGACTTTGACGGGTTTGAATTCTTTACCGCTTTTCAGGGCAGCGATGGCATCTTCGGCTTTTTCGGCTTTTTTCCCAAAAATGGCTGATGCAATCTCCGGCGAAATGAACACGTTGTTGATAAAATCATTGGCTTGTTTTTCCGCCATGGCAGAAACCGGCTTCCAACCCCACGTAGAAGTGAGCTTGCGGTTCGATTTCTGATTTTCAGAAAATTTCGTATCTACTATAAAGGCCGCTACCGCTCCTTTTTTCTTTGCCAACTGGACTTTGCGTTTCCAGTCGAGCGACCAGGAGGACCGGAATTCGGTGCCGGTGATGAGCGATTTGCCATTGTCGCCCATGGGTTCGCCGTCGTAGAAGATCACCGTTTTGCCCTTCACATCGGTGTTGCCGTAATCGTTGTATTTCGGGTCTTCGATGCCGAAACCCACAAATACGACTTCTTTGAGCTCCAATTTAGGATTGTTGGGATTGTAATTGGGGAATACGTAAAAATCAGATCGGTTTTTGAATTCCCGGTCGCCTACTTTCAGACCAATGTCGCTCCAGGATTCATTTTGCAGGTTGATCGGCTGGAAATAGGTATTTCGGTCGCCCACTGTCGGTAAGCCGAGCGCCTTGAACTGTGCAGCAATAAATTCTGCCGCTTTGCGCTGACCTTCTTCGCCCGTTTCACGGCCCTGCATTTCCGGCCCTGCAAGTGTTTCTACCATAGGTTTGAGATCTTCCGCCGTAATGGTAGAGGCAAAAGGCATGGGATCGGGCAGTAGGTATTGGCGGTGTTTTTTGGGTTTGGGTGATCGTAGGGCCGATGAATCCGCTTGTGCGGAGAGCATTACAGCGGATAAAAGGAAAAAAATGAGCAGTTTAACTTTCATGTTCAACTATCTGTTTGAAAATTGCCGGTGCGGCCAGCCTGGTACAGGGCTGTTATACCGGAATAAGTCCGGCGTTTTCCCGTAACAAAAAACCATGCCGGGAAAGCTGCGGATGGTCACAAAAATGAGGCGCAAATATCCTGATTCGGGTTCGTTTGAAAGAAAAGAAATTGTTTTTCAAACGTTAACTTGCCATACTCCCTTTCATACAACCTGAAATTCTACTTTTGCGCCATCCAATGTTATCATGGCCAACAACGAAACAGGAAAAGCGCCCGTCACTCTCTACGGTTCCGGCGACAGCAAAAAGGCTGAAGTCGAGCGGATGTTCGATAATATCGCACCGAAATACGATCTGCTCAACCGGGTACTTTCGCTCGGGATTGACGTCAGGTGGCGTAAACGCGCGCTGGATTATTTAAAAACAGCCCAACCTCAGTCCATACTGGACGTGGCCACCGGTACGGCGGATGTCGCCATTATGGCGGCCAGAATTTTGAAACCGGCGAAAATCACCGGCATAGATATTGCCAATCAAATGCTCGATCTGGGCAGGCTGAAGATCAAAAAAGAAGACCTGGAACAGGTAATCACCCTTGAAACCGGCGACAGTGAAAATCTGCGTTTTGCCGGCAATTCGTTTGACGCGGTCACAGTGGCCTTCGGCGTCCGGAATTTTGAGAACCTTGAAAAAGGCCTGGCTGAAATGCTGCGCGTGTTGCGGCCCGGAGGCCGGGTGGTCATCCTCGAATTTTCACGCCCCCGTATTTTCCCCTTCAAACAACTTTACAATTCATACTTCAAATACGTTTTGCCCGCGATCGGGCGTTTAACGAGCCGCGACATCCGAGCCTACACGTATCTCTTCGAGAGTGTGCAGGCTTTCCCCGAAGGCGATGATTTCCTGAACATTTTAACAAAAATTGGTTACCAAAACCCGGTATGCGAACGCTTAACGCTTGGAATATGCTCGATTTACTCCGCCACAAAACAGTAAGCAGTAGCAGTGAACAGTGGCAGTCAGCCGCTCGTGAGAACATCTGCAAACTGCTACTGCTACTGCCACTGCTACTGCTACTGCACACTGCTAACGCCCAGTTCAACCAGGGCAGCAACATCAATTACCAGGATTTTCAGGGTAAAAACTATTACTTCGGTATCACGCTGGGGTACAACCAGAGCGATTTCAGGATTTATCAATCCAAAAATTTTATTCTCAACGACTCCTTCGCACGCGCCGAATCGGTGACAGGGCCTGGTTTCAACCTCGGCATCGTCTCGAACCTCCGGATCGGCGATTACTTCGACATCCGTTTCCTGCCGACGTTGTCGTTCATCGAACGCACCATCCGCTATACAGTACCCGACAACGGCGACCGCATTTTCCAGCGCCCCATCGAGTCGGTTCTGGTGGAAATGCCGTTTCACGTGCGCTACAAATCGGCGCCCTACCACGACTTCCGCCTGTTCATCATTGCAGGAGTGAAATATTCGTTCGACGTAGCCAGCGACTCGCGTACCCGCCAGGCGGCCGGCATCGTGAAAATTGCTCCCTCCGATTTTCAGGTGGAATACGGCGCCGGGATCCAGTTCTTTTTCCCTTACTTCATTTTTTCACCCGAACTGAAGATCTCGCAGGGGCTGAACAACATCCTGATCTTCAACGACCGGTTGGAGCAAAGCAACGTGCTCGACCGGGTGCTGAGCCGGACGTTCACCATTTCCCTGCACTTTGAAGGGTAAGTTTTGCGAAAAGGGCGCTGATGCATCAGTTTTTTGTCTGACCTTTATTGAAAAAGGCCAGCAGATCTCCCATTGTTTCTTTCAGGTCCTTTCGGTTCACCACCAGGTCCACAAATCCATTCTCCAGCAGGAATTCAGCCGTCTGGAAGCCCTCCGGCAGGTCGCGTTTGATGGTCTCGCGGATAACGCGCGGCCCGGCGAATCCGATGAGTGCGCCGGGTTCGGCTATGTTGATATCACCCAGCATGGCGTACGACGCCGTCACGCCGCCGGTGGTGGGGTCGGTCATGAGCGAAAAATAGGGGAGGCCCGCTTTGGCGAGCAGGGTGAGTTTGGCGCTCGTTTTTGCCATTTGCATCAGGGAAAATGCGCTTTCCATCATGCGTGCGCCGCCGGATTTGGAGATAATGAGCAGCGGCGATTGTGTTTCGAGTGCGCGGTCAATGGCTAAAGATATCTTTTCGCCGACCACCGAACCCATCGAGCCGCCGATGAACTTGAAATCCATGGCCGCGACCACGAGCCGACAGCCGTTCACCGTACCTTCCGCCACGGCGATGGCATCGTTGAGGCCGGTTTTTTTGCGCGTTTCCTCGAGGCGCCTGTCATAGGGCTTTAGGTCCGTAAATTGCAGAAAATCAACGGAAATGAGGTTGTCGAACAAAGTCGTGTACTCCGGCTCGTCGAACAGGAGTTCGAAGTATTCCGCCGATCCGATGGCCGTGTGATAATCGCACTTCGGACATTTGTAAAAATGGTCGCGGAGTTCGCGGGTGGTGCTGGTTTGTTTGCAGTTTTTACACTGGAACCAGATGCCTTCCGGCACATCTTTTTTCGACTTGGTGGCGGTGGAGATGCCTTCGCGCAGTCGTTTGTACCAACTCATGGGCTGCTTTTGATTGATAATTGGCGGGTCGTCCGGGGGCAGCAAAGATAAGGCGACTTGGAGAATTCGCATCCGGCAGGTTAACTTTCCGAATGTAACTTTCCGAAAGTTCCAAACTTTCGGAAAGTTTCGGTGAGGTGGTTACTACTTTTGCACCGCACATGAACCTTAAGATATTTCTCACCCTGTTGCGTAAAGAATTCCTGCTCGAATTCCGCCAACGTTACGCCATCAGTGGCATCGTGTTGTATGTGTTCAGCATGATCTTCGTGGTGTACATCGCGAGTATCAAAGTCCAGCCGCCCGTGTGGAATGTGTTGTTTTGGCTCATCGTGCTGTTTGCCAGCATCAATGCGGTAGTGAAAAGCTTCGTACAGGAAAGCGGCGCCCGGCAACTCTATTATTATCAGATTGCCGATCCGGCCATGCTCCTGCTGGCCAAGATCGTTTACAATACCTTGCTGTTGTTGGTACTGAGCGTGCTGGCGTTTGGCGCCTACAGCGTGGTGGCGGGCAATCCGGTGAAAGATGCCGGCTTGTTCGCGCTGGTGTTGTTGCTTGGAAGTCTGGGGTTTTCGATCGCTTTTACTTTTATCGCCAGCATCGCAGCGAAGGCAAACAACGCAGCCACACTCATGGCGATTTTGAGTTTCCCGGTCATTCTTCCCATTTTACTCACGTTGATCCGGCTCTCGCAAATCGCACTGCGGGTCATACAGGACACTTCGTACCAGCGAGACATCATCAACCTCTTAGCCATTGACGCCATTTTAATAACGCTGACTTTCGTTTTGTTCCCCTTCATCTGGAAAGATTGACCACATTGACCACATCAAACACATTAAAAATAGTAAACCATATGTGGTGGAAAATTACCTCCGTTCTCCTCATTCTTTATGCGATTGCCGCAGGCTTACGCGTTCCCCTCAAACCCGGCATCACTTATGTCAGTCCCGAAACGGCCAAAACCGGCCAGACGGTGAAGCTGCAGTTTCACGGCTATAACTCTTTTTACACCCGCAGCGATGCCTCCGGTATCCGCGTGTGGCTGGAATATGACTCGCTCAACGCGATCATGGGGCAAAACCTCCGCGTACTGAGCGATACCACATTGGAAGCCTCGTTCTCGTTTCCGGACGATTTGCCGCGCCCAACGCTCTCGGTCATGCTCAATGCCATCATTGACCATCCCCACGACGGCGTTTCGCTCCTGCCCGGCGCTATTGAAGTTTCACGGGATACTGCCACTGCCACTGCTACTGCTACTGCTACTGCTACTGCTACTGCTACTGCTACTGCTACTGCCACCTGGACCCAAAACCCCGTCGGCGAGCTCCACATCAAAAAAGACTTCACTTTTCCTTACCGCAACGTGATCTACGAGAGCATCCGCAACACCTATTTCCACGTGCCCATGTGGTTCGCGCTGATGTTCATGTTCATCGCGTCGGTCGTGTTCAGCGTCCGGTTTTTAATGAACCCGAAGCCCGACTTCGACCGCAAGGCCGCCGCGTATGCCGAGACAGGTTTGCTTTTCGGCGCCCTGGGTCTCGTGACCGGGATGTTGTGGGCGCATTACGCCTGGGGAGCCGCCTGGAGCAACGACATCAAACAGTTGATGACGGCGGTGGCTTTGCTGATCTATCTGGCTTATTTTATCCTGCGCGCCTCTTTCGACGAGCCGGAGAAAGGCGCCCGGCTGGCGGCGGTCTACAACATTTTCGCGTTCGCTTCGCTGGTGCCGCTGCTTTACATTGTGCCGCGTATGTTTGCCAGCCTGCACCCCGGCGCTACGGGCAACCCCGCGTTCGGCAGCGAAGATCTGGACAATACCATGCGGCTGGTGTTTTACCCATCCATTCTGGGTTTCACCGGAATAGGATTCTGGATAGCGGAGTTGCGGGTGCGGTATCAGCGGTTGGCAGATAAGGCGGTGGGTTTGGATTGAAACCGGAACATTATTGCCCGGTTGGCGCGTTTTTCGCCGGAATCCGGTACTTTTGTCCGGTACAACTCAAAATAATTAAAACCATCGAAACCCAATCGCCCGCTTTGACAGATGCCGCGACCGGTTAAATAACGGTCGAGAATTTTACCCATGCTCCGACTCCTCCGCTACTACGCACCGTATAAAAAACTACTTGTTCTTGCCATCCTCTGCAACCTGCTGATGTCTCTTTTTATGATCGTCAGCATCCCGGTGTTGCAGCCATTCCTGAGAATATTATTCAATCCGAACGAACTGAGCGAGGAAGTCACCCGCAGCAACGCGCTCACTGACGCGTCCGGCATCCGGGCCATCGAGCAAAAGCTCAACGGTTTTTTTGCCGGTTTGATCCAGCAATACGGCCAGGAAAAAGCCCTGCTCATCGTCTGCGCTTTTCTGGTGCTGACTTTTTTCGGAAAAAACCTGTTTCGTTATCTCTCGCTTTATTTTCTGGCACCCGTCAGGAACGGTATTGTGCGCGATATCCGGCTGAAACTGATGCGCAAAATCCTCGATCTTCCCTTGTCGTATTTCTCCGAAAAAAGAAAGGGCGACATGATGAGCCGGATCACTGCGGACGTGCAGGAGGTTGAATTCAGCATCGTCAGCGTAGTGGAATCCGTCGCCCGCGAACCGATCGTAATCGCAGGCAGCCTGGCCTTTATGATCTTCGTTTCTCCCCAACTGCTCGTTTTTGTTTTGGGTCTGATGTTGTTTTCAGGTTTGATCATCGGTGGCATTGGCCGTTCCCTGCGCAGGCAATCGGGCGAAGCGCAAAGCCGCCTTGGCTATATTGGAGCCCTGATCGAAGAAACGCTGGGCGGTTTGCGCATCATCAAAGGTTTCAATGCCGAGCAATGGCAACAGGAGCGTTTCAGTCGCGAAACGGCGCGGTATGTGCGGACACTCACCGGGCTCAACCGCCGCAAGGACCTGGCGTCGCCGCTGTCAGAATTTTTGGGGATCGCCGCTGTATCGGTACTGTTGTGGTTCGGCGCGCGACAAGTCTTCGCCGGAGAGATGTCGGCCGCTACTTTTATCACTTTTCTTTACGCTTTTTACAACATCATCGAACCAGCCAAACAACTCAGCAGCGCTTCTTACAGCATTCGCAAAGGTATGGGCGCGCTGGAGCGCGTGGAGGCGGTGCTCCATGCGCCCGTTTCTATCCGCGACGGCGAGCAAACCCTGGAGATCAGGGATTTTACCGATAAAATCGAATTCCGGAACGTCTCCTTCCGCTATCAGAATGCCGAGCAGCCTGCGCTGGAAAACATCCAACTCGTTATCCCGAAGGGAACGATGGTCGCCCTGGTCGGCGCTTCGGGTGCGGGTAAAAGCACCATCGCCGACCTTTTACCCCGCTTCTACGACGTGACGGAGGGGCAGATATGGCTGGATGGAAAAGACATCCGACAATTCCGCCTGCACGATCTCCGGGCGTTGATGGGCATTGTGAGCCAGGACGCGATCCTGTTCAACGATACCGTGCGCAACAACATCATGTTCAGCAGCGAGACGGCTTCCGAAGAAGAATTGCTGGCGGCAGCCAGGGCCGCCAATGCCCACGAGTTTATTCAAAATCTGCCGGAAGGCTACGACACCAACATCGGCGACCGCGGCAGCAAACTCAGCGGAGGCCAGCGCCAACGTCTGACCATTGCCCGCGCACTGTTGAAAAATCCGCCCATTTTGATCCTCGACGAGGCAACGTCGGCGCTGGATTCTGAATCAGAGAAACTCGTCCAGGCTGCATTGGAAACACTCCTCAAAAACCGCACGGCGCTCGTGATCGCCCACCGTCTCAGTACCGTACAGCACGCCGATGAGATCATCGTGCTCGATCAGGGACGCATCGTAGAGCGGGGAACACACGAATCGCTGATGCAGTCGGGAAAAGTCTATCGCAAATTGGTGGAATTGCAAGCATTATGACGTTTTGGTAAAAAAACTGAAATCTACATACCTGCTCCCTTGGCGATTTACCAAAAAAGCCGCGTACCTTTGAAGCAACCTTGCTGACCAGTCAAAATTTTACTACGAGCGAACTAATACAATGTTTAATCACCTCCTTATCAGTGTATCAAACAATCCGATGAGACGAATGTTACTGGCAGTTTTTTCCGCTTTGTGCTTCGGCGCTTCCGCCCAAATCACCGTTACTTCCGCTACGTTCCCTGTTGCAGGCGATACTTTACGCTACGCTGTGGACAACGATCCCGTCAACGTGAATCCCGCAACTCCACCCGGTGGCAGCCAACTTTGGGATTTTTCATCGCTGCAAATTTCCCAATCGTTTGAAACCATTTACCGGCCCGCCAATGCCGGAATGAATTCCAACAGCTTTCCGGGCGCCGAACTTGTTATTACTGGTCAGACGGGAGAAACCTATTTCAACGTCACTTCAAATAGGTTTGAAGCGCTTGGCTATGCCGGCGGCGACCCTGCGGGTTTCAATTTGAATGTATTGGCCAAATTCAGTCCGCCCATCGCCGAGCGCACATCGCCGCTTCAATTTTTCGATATTACGGCGCAATCAACCTATCTCTCGCTGCCATTTTCCACGGAACAATTGCCGGACAGCCTTTTTCAAGGCGCCCCTTTTACCCCCGATTCTATCCGCATTCGGTTGAATACCCAACGCGTCGATGCTGTTGACGGTTGGGGCACCTGCCAGATTCCCGGC
This sequence comes from Saprospiraceae bacterium, assembly GCA_019187225.1. Taxonomy (GTDB): domain Bacteria; phylum Bacteroidota; class Bacteroidia; order Chitinophagales; family Saprospiraceae; genus M3007. The sequence goes on along the minus strand of JABAQQ010000004.1, from coordinate 138,789 downwards.
GGCTCTTACCCGGTTTTGCGCCAAAAACGCACCGAATATACCACCACCAACATGGACATCTATCTCGGAGGATTCCTCGGATGGGTGGACATCTCTCAGTTCGGCGGCGGCGCTTTCAGTGATTTCCTCGGTACTGATACCACCGTTTCATACCGTTTCTACAGCGGAACGGAAAAGGAAGAGATCGCCATTGCCACAATGAACAACGAACTTTCCGCTGTAGAAACTGTGCGGTTCAAGGACAACGGCCTGACCGATTCGCATGAACCGGCGGGTATTTCTCCCGGCAGCGCCAACATTCAGGCGCATCCCAACCCGGCGGTCGAGTTTGTCAACTTCAATTGCTCCAACCTTCCCCGTGATCTGTACACATTGAAGATATATAACTTTGTCGGCAAAGTGGTCTGGAAAGGCGACTATTCCCTGAGCGGGAACAAAGTGATCTACCTCGAACTCGACGATTTTAAAAAAGGAACTTATCTGTACAGCCTCTCCGATGGTAAAGGAAACATCATCGGCACAAAACGGCTGGTGGTGCTGAAGCCGTGAATGCGGTAGACGGTGGACGGTAAACGGTTTACCCGCCGTAGCCTCGGCGAAGGCGGGTGGACGCCAATACCTTTACAGCCCTTGCACAATCAGAAAAGTGTTTTTTAGAAAAGAGGCTGTCTCATAAGTCTGTTTATTCGTTTATTCGTGGATTTATTTATTTGAAAATGACCCTGATTATGAGGGTGTTGCGAAATAAACAAATCCACGAATAAACAAATCACCGGCTTGTGAGACGGCCTCTTTTCTGATTTTTGTCCTGAAATTCAGAGTCTTGAAAAACGATCAGCACAAACCGGCCGGCAATTCGGGGAGAAAGTGGGCGTCACTTCTCCTGTACGGCCTTGCATTGGGTCTGCTGCTGGCAGCATTGCAATTTTTTCAATACAGACTCGTCATTCTGGAACACGCGGTGGAATGGTACATCGGTATCATAGCCTTGTTTTTTACATTATTGGGTATTTGGGCAGGCAAAAAATGGACCTACCGCAAACCTGCCGCAGCAACAGTGCATCCCGTCGTCAATCCTGTACGTCCGAAAGCAGAAGTCCTGGAGAAACTCGGCATCACTCCCCGCGAATTTGAAGTATTGGAATTGATGGCGCAGGGTTTGAGCAACCAGGAGATAGCCGACCGCCTTTTTGTCTCTCTGAACACCGTGAAAACCCACACGTCGAATGTCTTCGCCAAACTCGACGCGCAGCGCCGTACTCAGGCCATTCAGAAAGCAAAATTGCTGGGCTTACTGACAGGATAAAAGTAGGGATGCCGACAATTCAACACAATTTGCCCACGTTTAAAACAACTTTTTGGCGATCGCGGGTTTATACAGCCAAACAACGGTCATGGAAAATAACAACCAAAACTGGAATGATCTCACACCTGAAGAAGCGTACGTCATCGCCCAAAAAGGCACCGAACGCGCTTTCACCGGTGAGTATTGGAACCACAAAGCGACCGGTACCTATATCTGCCGGCGCTGCAATGCGCCACTCTACCGCTCTTCCGATAAATTCGACAGCGGCTGTGGCTGGCCTTCCTTCGACGATGAAATACCCGGCGCTATTGTGCGCCACACCGACCATTCATTCGGTATGAAACGCGTGGAGATCGTATGCGCCCACTGCGGCGGCCATCTCGGCCATGTGTTTGAAGGCGAACATTTTACGCCAAAAAATACGCGGCATTGCGTCAATTCCCTGTCCATCCGCTTCGTGCCGGCAAACCCGTGATCCCGATTATAATTAACGTTACCTGCCTTGCGTTAATTGGCACGCTCCGCCGTTTTTCAATGAGATAAACTCCCCGTAGCGAGCCAGGCTTTTCCAAGAAATTCGATCATATCTCCGGCCGTGAGCGCCTCCTGCCCCAGTTCTCTGGCTGCCAGATCGCCCGCCAACCCATGCAGGTAAACGCCCAGCAAGGCAGCGTCGCGCGGCGAATACCCCTGCGCCAGCAGTCCGGTCAGAATTCCCGTGAGCGTGTCACCCGTACCGCCGGAAGCCATGCCGGGGTTGCCGGTCGAGTTGAACCAACAGGAACCGTCCGGGCTGGCGATGGCGGTATGCGCTCCTTTCAGCGCGATAAAAACGCCGTGCTCCTGCGCTTTGAGCCTTTGCAGGTCATTTCTTTCAAAACTGTCCTTCGTTTTTCCGAAAAGGCGCTCGAATTCTTTCGGATGGGGAGTCAGAATGGTATTGCGGGGCACATGCCGCCACCATGCAGGATGTTGTGCCAGAAGATTCAGCGCGTCCGCGTCGAGGACGAGACCGGCGCCCGGCGCAGAAGAAAGCGTTTGCAGCAAATGCTCCAAAGCCCGGGCGGTTTCCGGCTCCTGTCCGATGCCACAGCCCGTTCCAATGGCGGAATAGGATTGTATGTCCGGTACTTCCACCCAATGTTTTGCCCGCTGACCGGCGCTGAACATGGCTTCCGGCACAGCGGTTTGCAACACCACGTTGCCGCAGCGCGGCGCATGAACGGTCACCAGACCGGCTCCGGACTTCAGGCAAGCCCTGGCAGCCAGGGTCGCCGCGCCCATTTTTCCATAGCTGCCCGCGATGATCAGCGCATGACCGAAGGTGCCTTTGTGGGAAAATTTTGCGCGCGGATGCACCAACAGTGTCGCCTGGTTCCGGGTCAGATAATGGAACGGCGTTTCGGTTTGGGTGTAATAATCCAGGTGCAGACCGATGGAACTGTAATCCCATTGACCAACTCGCCCGGCATTTTCAGGAAAAAAGAAGGCGCGTTTGGGCGTTTCAAAGCTAAAGGTTCTGGTGGCATGTATCACCGATTCTCCGGGCGTGCACTGATTGGCGAACAAACCGCTGGGCAGATCAATTGCTACGATCTCGTTGGGCTGCTGATTCAGGAAATCAATCACTTGCGTCCATTCGCCTTCGAGGGGGCGGCTTAGACCCGAGCCGAAGAGCGCGTCAATAATGACGGCGTTCTTAAAATCCCTGTTTTGAAGCAATTCCTGGTAATTGTGCAAAAAAATGACGTCCAAATCTTTTTGTAAAAGCCCCAATTGCTGCTGAAAATCCGGAGAACGCTGCCCACTAAAGTCGCAAACCAGTACCTTTACGTCGTACAATTGCCAGTGCAGCAAACGCGCCACCACCAAACCGTCGCCGCCGTTGTTGCCCGTGCCGGCAAATACGACGACCGGACGTTGTGTGTCGGGATACAGCGGAATGAACCAGTCGGTGAACGTTTTTGCCGCCCGGTTCATCAGTTCTATTGACGCAATCGGCTCGTTTTCAATAGTATAAGCGTCCCAGGCGCGAATCTGTGCGGTGTTGAAAATTTTCATGGATACCTGACTTTTGCAACGCAAAAAGATGCAGCAAGATAAATTCTTTTCCGGGCTCAAAATCGTCGAATTTGCAAGCGTACTGGCAGGCCCTTCCGTCGGGATGTTTTTTGCCGAACTGGGCGCCGAAGTCATCAAAATTGAAAACAAAACGACCGGCGGCGACGTGACACGCGGATGGAAATTGCCTTCCGAAGACCCGGATTCGCCCGTTTCGGCCTACTTTGCCAGTGTTAACTGGGGTAAGAAACACCTCTTGCTCGACCTGAACGACCCCGGCGACCTGTCAATTGCCTTGAATTACGCGCTGGAATCCGACGTGGTCATTTCCAATTTCAAACCCTCCTCCGCCCGGCGCTGGGGCATAGATGCAGATAACCTGCACGCTCAAAATCAACGGCTGATCTATGCGCAACTCAATTCTTACGCAGATCCCGAAGACGAAAGCCCCGCCTTCGACGTGGTATTGCAAGCCGAAGCGGGCTTTCTTTATATGACCGGCGAACCGGACCGCCCGCCGGTGAAAATGCCCGTCGCCCTCATTGATATATTGGCGGCACATCAACTCAAAGAAGCCATTCTGATCGCCTTATTGCACCGCGAACGCAGCGGCAAAGGCTCTACGGTGACAACATCGCTGCTGCAGTCGGCGCTGGCTTCGCTGGCCAACCAGGCGAGCAATTACCTGATGACCGGCCACATTCCGCAGCGTATGGGTACCCAACACCCGAACATAGCGCCTTACGGCGATATTTATACTTCCGCCAATGGGCAACCGGTTTTACTGGCTGTCGGTACCGAGCGGCAGTTTCGCCAACTTTGCACCGTATTGGGTTTGGAAAAATTATGGGAAAATCCTGATTTTCAATCCAATGCGACCCGGGTGCAGCACCGGGATCAACTGAACGACGTGCTGTCGCAAGCCATTGCAAAAATGACACTGAATGACTTAATGACGCTTTTCAAATCCGTCGGCGTGCCCGCCGCCCGGATCCGCGATATGCGATCCGTCATGGAAAATCCCGAAGCGCAGGCCATGATACTGGAAGAAACGACGGCAGAAGGCATCGCTACGAAGCGGATGGGAACGGTGGCGTTTTCCATATCATGAAATTTTCCAACCTAACCGCATTTTACCTGTTTAAACCGACAATTCAATTTTTTTCAAATCCGGCAATGGACAAAGATCAAATAATCAAAACCCTCCGCCAGGTGCGCGACCCGCAGACCGGACGCGACATCGTAGCGGCAGGTATGGTGCAAGACCTTGAAATAGAGGGCGACAACATCAACTTCAAACTGGCAGTGCCGTCTCTTCAGATGCAGGGCAAGGCCGAACTGAACTTCGCCTGTTTGGGTGCCATTGCGGAAGTCTATCCGCAAGCCAATGTGAATGTTCACTTCATGATGCGTACTCCCGGCAGTCAGGAAAGCACGAGCATCGTGCCGCACATCAAAAACATCATTGCGGTGGCATCGGGTAAAGGCGGCGTGGGCAAAAGCACCGTCGCCGTCAATCTGGCGCTGGGCCTCCGGCAACTTGGCGCCCGCGTCGGCCTCATGGACGCCGACGTATACGGCCCCAGTATTCCGACCATGCTCGGCCTGGTCGGCCAGCGCCCGAAAGTAAAAGATGTGACCGGCGCGGTGAAGATGGTGCCGCTCGAGGCATACGGTTTGCCGGTCATCAGTATCGGCAACATCATCGAACCGGATCAGGCAGTGGTGCTGCGCGGCCCACGCCTGGCGGCCATCATCAAACAATTTTTCAATGATGTGCTTTGGGACGAACTCGATTATCTCATCGTAGACCTGCCACCTGGCACCGGCGACGTGCAACTCACACTCGTGCAGACCGTGCCTGTGACCGGTGTGGTGCTGGTCACCACACCCCAGGAAGTAGCGCTGGCCGATGCCATTAAAGCCATGAACATGTTCCTGTTGCCCCAGATCAACGTGCCCATCCTCGGCGTGGTGGAAAACATGGCCTGGTTCACCCCGGCGGAATTGCCTGAAAACAAATACTTTATTTTCGGACAAGGCGGCGGTAAGAAGTTGGCCAGAGAGAGCCGTTCCGTTCTGCTCGGGCAGATACCCCTCGTGCAAAGCATCCGAGAGGGAGGCGACTCGGGCATACCGGCGGTGCTGGAAACCGGAAGCATCGTTTCAGCCGCCTTTCTCGAAGTGGCTAAAAATACCCTCCGTCAGGTAGCTGTCAGAAATGAATTGATGGCGCCCACGCAAGTGGTGAAAATGGGTTGAGGACTTACGATTGCCGATTGACGGTTTACGACTGTTGATTTTCCATGCCACAGATCGTAAATCGTCAATCGGCAATCGTATGTCGTCAGTTTTTGACCATTTTCGCCACGTAAACCCCTTTTTCTCCCGTAATTTTTACGAAATAAATGCCCCGCGCCAGGCTTGCAGTCGGAATGCCGATCGTACCGGCTTCCTGATCATCAAATGTCAATGCCATGCGCTGGCCGTTCGCTGTGAATATCTCTACCTGTTTGGCCGCATCGTCGCCGATTTGTGCGAAGGCCATTTCGCGCACCGGGTTGGGTTGTACCCGGATCGTTTGCGCGGCGGCTTCATTCGTACCGCTCAGCACCGGCGGGTCGAAGCGCGTGCCGCTGTTGAGCACTTCTTTGGTCGTTGCATGCTGTATCCAGGCGAGGATGTAGATCTCGTCGGCATTCCAGTTGGCGGCAGTGTTGAAATTGAAATCGAACTCTACTGACTGGCCGGCAGCGGCGGGGGTAAAATTATCGCCGTTGATGTCGCTGACCATATCGCGGAACACGTCGTGGTGCACCGTTTCTCCGTTGCCGCCGGCGTAGTTGACCGTTTTTTCCACTACTGCGGCAAAAATTTTATAGTTGCCGGAAGGTACGCTGCTCAGCGAATGTACCTTCACGGTGGCTGTACGGGCGCTGCCGGTACCCGATTCCGTGACTTGCAACCAAATGGGGCTGGTACCGCCGAGGTATTCCTGCAGGGTGGTTTGGGTGAGCAAAGAACTGGTGATGGGTTGTAATTCACCGTTCAGCACGACGGTCGGCGTACCGAAAACACCATAGAAGCTCGTGCGTGCAGCGTTTTCCGAAGGGTTGGCCTGATGCAGCCCACAACTCGGGTAAGGGAAATTGGGGTGAATGGAAATGTGGTGAATGTCGTCGGGGTATTGATTGATAAGGGTGTAAAAAGCGGGGTTTTTACTGGCGCAAATGCCGCATTTTGAATTCGTAAAATGTTCGATCAGAACGTATTTTTTCGCGGAGGTTTGGGCCTGGACAGCAGTTGCCGTCAGCAAAAGGATAAAAAGCAGAAAGTGTTTGTGCATGGCGGGAATGGTTGTTTTTTGTGCAAAACTATATTGTTGCAGGGGTTGTTCGTTCAAACCGGTCGCGAATATGACCAAATGTCGCCTGGCAAACTTTTCGGGAAATTGTCATTCGTGCTTTCGACTTTTCGCTCAATTGGCCGAAAAGCCGTAATCTTGCCGCGAAAATGGCGGTTCGCTGCCAGATTTTGTATGTGCCCGGGTACAGAGAAAACTTCTGTTTCAGACACCCGGAATTGAAACAAAAATAAACAACCTCCGGGTAGCGACGGAGACATCGAAGAACCATTTTCCAACAACCAACAACCAACAACCAACAACTAACAACCAACAACTAACAACCAACAACAACTTCAATGTTTTTGCTTGCAATGCCCGACTTCAGCTCCGGCGAAGTGTGGATCAGTCTGCTGACCCTGACTTTCCTTGAAATCGTCCTTGGAGTGGACAATATCATTTTCCTTTCCATCATTTCCAACAAATTGCCGGCGGCCGATCAGCCCAAAGCGCGCAACATCGGCCTCATCCTCGCGATGGTGCTGCGCATCGTTTTGTTGTTCGGCATTACCTGGGTCATGTCGCTCAACAAAGTGCTCCTGCCGCTCGACTTCCTTTCAGGTTGGGATGAATCGCATCCGGGCGAGCATGCAGGACTGACCGGGCAAGGGCTTATTTTGTTTGTGGGCGGTTTGTTTTTACTTTGGAAGGCCACTACGGAAATCCACCACAAACTCGAATCGCCGCAAAGGATGGACGACCCCCAGGTGAACAAAGGGACAGCGGCCCTCAACCAGGTGATCCTGCAAATTGCACTCATCAACCTCGTTTTTTCTTTCGACTCCATCCTGACGGCGGTGGGTCTGTCCGACAACCTCATCATCATGATCGTGGCAGTGGTGGTATCAGTGCTGGTGATGATGATCTTTTCCGGCCCGGTGAGTACATTTGTCAACAACCACCCGACCGTACAAATGCTCGGTCTGTCGTTTCTGATCCTCATTGGCTTCTCGCTCGTGGCGGAATCGGCCCATAGCGGCCACCTGCTGGCGGCAGAAGTTCCCAAAGGCTACCTGTACTTCGCCATTTTCTTTTCCCTTTTTGTCGAAGTCCTCAATATCCGCATGCGCAAGGCGCAGAAACCCATACAACTGCACGGGCCCGCAGAAACAGCCAAACGCCAGGGCCTGTTGGACGATGATTTGCTGGACCTGAAAAAGTGAGCAGTGGGCAGCACTACTGCCACTGCCACTGCCCACTGCCACTGCCCACTGCCACTGCCCACTGCCACTGCCACTGCCCACTGCCACTGCCACTGCCACCGCCACCGCCATGCAACTCAACCTCACCCGCGACCTCGTATTTTTCGATGTGGAAACCACCGGCCTCAACGTGGTGCGCGACCGCATTCTGCAAATTGCCTTAGTGAAACTCCACAAAAACGGTCAGCCGCCCACCGAACTTTCCATGCTGATCAATCCCGGCATTCCCATTTCGGAAGAGGCGATGGCGGTGCATGGCATTACGCCCAAAGAGTTGGCCAACAAGCCCGTTTTTGCCCAGGTGGCGCAAAAAATATGGGATTTTATCGGCAGTGCCGACCTTGCGGGTTATAACTCCAACCGCTTCGACGTGCCCATGCTCATGGAAGAATTTGCACGGGTAGGCATGGAGTTCGACATCTCGAAGCGGCGTTTGATTGATGTTCAGCGTATATTCTATAAAATGGAGCCGCGAACACTGAAAGCCGCCTATCGTTTTTATTGCCAGAAAGAACTCGAGGATGCCCACAATGCGCTCGCTGATGTGCGCGCTACCATTGACGTTTTCAAAGGCCAGATCAGCGTTTATGAAGGCAAGGACTTGCTGGATGAAGAAGGCAACGTCATTCCGGCCCCCATCAAAAACGATATCCAGGTGTTGCACGACTTCACCAACGACTTCAATTTTCTTGACGCGACCCAAAAACTGAAAGTTCAGCCGGACGGGACGGTCGTTTTTAATTTCGGGAAATACGTCGGTCAACCGGTAAAAGAAGTGCTGAAAAAAGAAAAAAACTACGGTCACTGGATACTGGAAAAAGAATTCTCTTCGCAGGTCAAACAGATCATCAAACGGATGATGAAAGAATTGTGACATACGACTTGCAACTTACGACCTGCCGAGGTAACCTCATAGCCTGTTCGCACACATGAATCGTTCGCTTTTTGCCTTTTGCTGTCTGCTTTGTATTTTTTCGCAGACGGCCTGCTTCGAACCGAAGGAAGGTTGCCTCGATATCGAAGCCACCAACTTCGACGCTTCCGCTGACAAGGATTGTTGCTGCGAATATCCCCAACTGATCGTCGAAGCGCTTCACCGCTATGGAAGCGACAGCGTGCAATATGTGCCGGACGCCTTGTATGAAAACAATGCGGGGCAGTTGTTCCGCATTAAAAGTGTAGCTTTCTATCTTTCTGAAATTCAATTGTTTCAGAATGGCGGCCTCCTGGCAGTGGCCGACACGGTGCATCTCCGGACTTACGCGCCCGGCGGCGGTGACACGCTGAAGGAGGTTTTTACCGACGATTTTTTGCTGCTGCGCCGCACGCCGGTAGACAATCCGGTGGGCGAGTTCCGGCCCGCCGGCACTTTTGAAAAAGTACGCATCCGGCTCGGCCTTTCTCCCGATGCCCAGCGCGTCATTCCGCGCCTCGCTCCCGCAGGAAGTCCGCTGCGCATACAAGGCGACAGCCTCTGGTATGGCCCTTCGGCAGGTTACGTTTTCTTCCAGGCCGTCGTGGTGCGCGATTCCATGCAGGCTACCAAACCCGATACGCTCGCCTTCACCCAATCCCAGTTACCCGACTTTTTTATCGAAAAAACGGGTAATTACCTCCACCCATCCGGGGGCTACGATTTCCGGCTCAAACTGGGCATTGATTACCAAAAAATGTTCGACGGAATAGATTGGTCAAACGGCGACATTTCCGCCTGGAAAAGCCAGATTGCCCTCAACTTGCCGGGCGTGTTCAGCGTTTCCCAATAAATCAGAAGATATTTGCGCAATTGGACGTTTGACTGATTGACATTGGACATCGGACTGGATGATGCCCGGCGTTGGGCCGGATGATTTTGCGCAATGGGAAGAATGATTGTGAAAATTTCCACGCTGAAAATCAATACCTTTTCAATATTCGCACGTCCAACATCAATAAGTCCAACGTCAGTAAATTCAACATCCACAAACACACATCCATGAAAAATTTCGCTTTTTTCCTGCTGCTGTTCGCAGCCGCTTCATTTTCATCTTGCAAAGACAACGATGATACCGATATAAAGGACAATTTTTCCCTCACTTTCCGGGCAACCTACGACGGCGAATTGCTGGAGAAATACAAAAATTATCCCTATGGCGACAAGGTGATCTTATTCGATAAATTCAATACCTACCTGTCGGACATCGCCTTAGTGAACGGCGCTACGGAAGTAAAACTTTCCGACATCGAATGGGTGAATTTCACGCCCGATCTCGCTCCGAACGACAAAACGGTGGAAGTGACCTACAAATACACCGTGCCGGACGGCAATTATACCGGTATCAAGCTGGGCTACGGCGTCAGCCCTGACCTGAACGCGAAAAGTCCTGCGGATTTCCCGACAGATCACCCGCTCTACGTCGAATCCGAATACTGGTCGGGCTGGAAAAGCTACATTTTCACCAAGGTACAGGGCGAAGTGGATTTAAATGGAGATGGCGTTACCGAAACCAACCTGTTCTATCACTGCGGTTCCGATCCGGTGTACAACGTGGCCACGACCAATGGTAATATTGCTGTGGCAGGCACCGGTTCGCTCGTCGTCGAATTCGATCTGAAAAAGCTTTTCACTTTCAACGGGCAGTTGCTCGACCTCACAGTGACGACCAATCAGACGACTTCGCACGACGCTTCCAACATCGCTTTGGGACAAATGGTGATGGAGAACTTTAAGAATGCTACCGTTTTGAAATAATTCACGAATAGAGGCCGTCTCGTAAGCTGGTGATTTGGTGATTCGTTGATGGGTGATTCGTTGATTGGGTGATACCCTGATAATCAGGATATTTTCAAATAAATGAGTGCAGGGCAGCATCACGCTCTGTGTGGCTATTCTCCCAATCACCAATTAAACGAATCACCGGCTTATGAGATAGCCTCGTTAAAATTGCTGAAAATGAAATTTTTAGTGTACAAAGCCGGCATCAAACCCCTGATTGGCATCGCAATGATCTCAGCAGTCGTTGTATTAGCCCAATGCAAAAAAGATCCGCCACCTGCGCCGCTTGTGTGCGACCTGACGGATATTCCGTATAGCCCGACGCCGTATACGATCAAAAAACCCGACCATTTTCCGCAGGTTCCGGTGCCCGCAGACAACCCGATGACGGCGGAAGGGGTGGAATTGGGACGGCGTTTGTTTTACGACCCCATTTTGTCGGGCGACAGCACCATGTCGTGCTCCTCATGTCACTTGCCGCAGGGAAGTTTCACCGACAACAAGGCGGTTTCGACAGGAATAGACGGCATAGCGGGGCGGCGCAGTTCCATGAGCCTGCTCGACATCGCCTACGTCACCACCCGGCTGTTCTGGGATGGTCGCGTCAAAAACCTCGAAGAACAGGCGCTTAAACCGGTGGAAGACCCCATCGAACTGCACACAACCTGGCCGGAAGTTGTCCAAAAACTGAAAAACCACCCGGACTACCCCGGCTATTTCCGCAAAGCCTTCGGCATCAATTCCTGCGAGGAGATCACCAAAGAACTCGCTGCCAAAGCCATCGCCCAGTTCGAGCGCATCCTCATCAGCAGCGGCATGTCGAAGTACGACCGTTTCGTGAAAGGAGAAATTGACTTGGAAGACGAGGAACTGCGCGGCAAACTCATGTATTTCGACGAAGGCGCCCAATTCCAACTGCCTGACGCGCAGTGCTTCCATTGTCATGGCAGTGTTACCCTGACGGGCAACAATTTTTTCAACAACGGTCTCGACAGCGTTGGCTCTTTCAACGATTTTGTGGACAAAGGTCTCGGCGAATTCACCGGAAACCCCTCGGACAACGGCAAATTCCGCGCGCCCACGCTCCGCAACATCGCCATGTCCGCGCCCTACATGCACGACGGGCGCTTCCAGACGCTCGAAGAAGTGATGGCGCAATACAACGACAACGGAACCGGCTTCGTCAACGAAGACCCTTTCGTGCAGCAGATCGGCTTTCCGGTACAGGGGCACTATCCCGGCCTGACGCCCTCCCAAACTGCCGATATCATCGCTTTTCTGCACACGCTGACGGATACGGCGTTTGTGAATAATCCGGATGTGCAGAATCCGTTTCAGTAAGCGGGGTGGGGGGGGGCGATCTATGGCATACTTTCTTTGAGTGATACAGCGTTTGTGAACAATCCAGATGCATATAACCCGTTTTAATTAGATTTTTGCAACTAAATATTTTAAAAAAATGGAAATACATCCATTATTAAGAATTTTGTTTTTGTTGTTCCCTGCTTTTCATTCAGATATTAACCTGATAGCCCAGGTACCAAGCGAGCAATTTTATCTTCCCTATCATGATGATCCGTCCGGACCTTTTCACATCAGGACTTATGTCAATTTTATTGTCCCCCCCCCCTCCTGCAACCCCGTGGATATCGGCTCAGGAGGCTGATGCGAAGGCATTGGAGGTCATAACCCACCTTAATTCCGTTTACAATCAATTCAACATTTTTTTTCATCCCGGGGAAGGCTGCGGGGATGACCGGGATAAAATATTTGAATTTGATTTCGGGTCTGATCCGATAGATGTCACTTTGTTGCGGGCGGCAGATACGCTGTCTGTTCATGAAGGTTTGGATATTTATATTCTCGATGAAACTGATTCGAATATACAGGCAAGTGGAGCAAGTTATGGTGTGCCGAGTACATTCTGTCATGTGTTGGGGATGGATGAAGATGACGTTGCTGCAAGCAATTCGGCAGCTGTCATTCATGAAGTCGGGCATTGTTTGGGGCTATCGCACACTTTTACATCACATGAAACTTACCCCGGTGCAAATTCGACTGCTTGTAATCAAGCCTCGAACGGGTGTTTCCAAAGCGACCAAACGCCTTGTGATTGTCCTCCGGGTGTGTCGCCGGGATACTGCTGCGGGGATTATGTGAATGATACTCCCATCAATAACAACGTAGAAACGATCTCGACAAGTGGCGATTGTGTTCCGGTAAACTCCGGGATTGATCCGTCGCTTGCTGTTAACTTCATGAGTTACGTCGTCCCGGGGACTTGCAGAAAGGAGTTTACGCCGGAGCAAGCCAGGCGAATGCGGGTTTATCTCGATAACTCTTCGATACTTGAAAATATTCTGATAAAAGATACTGAAATCCCAGGCGACAGTCCTTCGAACCCTTCAGGTAATATCGTCGTCGAATCGGGCGAATATGAGGTGGATTCTACCCTCGAAATGCTTCCCGATGCCGTCATCCGGGTAAAACCCGGCGCGACCCTGAAAGTAAACGCCACCATTACCGGGGCTTGCGATCAATTGTGGCGCGGAGTTATCGTGGAAGGGACGCAATTGGACCTCACTCAAAACCCTGTCTATCAAGGCCAGGTCATTGTGACAAATACCGGCAAAGTCGAACATGCCCGTTGCGGCATAGACGTACAGGACATCGACGCCGACGGCCCGGTCGGAGGCTCGGGCGGCGGTATCGTCAAGATTATTTCCGGTCAGATCAAAGATAACCTCATCGGCATCCGTTTCGGCCCTTATATCGGCGCATCGAGCAATAAAAGTTACTTTTTTCACCCGCTTTTCTCTACTACTGACGATTACAGGGGAGGCGCGCAACGCCCCGTTCACCTGGAACTCAATACCGTCAAAGGCTTGAGTATTCCTGCCGGGTACTTCCGCGACCTGAGGACGGAATGTGAGGACCCTGCTGCACGGGCCATCGGGATAGATGTCAAAAACGCGGGTTTCCGGGTATCCCTGTCCAGCCGTTTTGAAAATCTCTACAAAGGCATCCGGACGGATCAATTGAGCGAACTGAGCGGTTCCATGTCCGTTATCAATAGTCTTTTCAGCCAGTGTTACAAGGGGCTGGAACTGACCTCGTCGGGCAGTTTTTTGGTTTATGGCAATGAGTTTACGGTCAAAAAGCCGGATGATTGTCCCGCGCTCCCGGAAATAACCGGGGCGGAGATAAGAGGCAACACGACCGGGTTTGAGTTTTATGACAACGAGTTCGCCTCCGGTGAGGCCGAAGCGCCGGTGGAAACGCTGATTGGCACCGACTGCATCGCTTTGGGCGAAGGCATGGGCAATGTTATTTTTGACAACACTTACTCCACGGTGTTTATCGGCAACCGGGCATCCGGCGACAACGGCTACGACAACGACGGATTGCTGTACCTGTGCAACAAAAACCAGAATTTCAGTACCGATTTCCTGATCACTTCCGGTAGCATTAGAAAAACGCAAGGGAAAACAGTACTCAGTGGCCAAACACGCCCTACCGGCAATACGTTTTCAGGCGACCCTACTGCGGTGTGTACGATCGTGAACCAGGGGTTAGAAATCGATTACTATTTCTATGATGATAGCCTTGCACAGGAAGACCCCGGCATACCAGGCGACCCAAATAATTCGTGCGAGGACCTTGGTGGGTTTAAAAGAGAGCCAGTCAGTCAACCCAATGGTGCCTGCGACGAAACGGAACCGCCCTGTTTTCCTTGCCCGGAGATAGACGTGAATGTCTGGAAAACAAGTTTTCACCAAAACCGCCAGCAATGGATAGACAAAAAAGCCGCCTTCCCTTACATCACCGATGAAGAAGAGCGGGAAGCCGAAGCCGAAGCGATCCGCCGCCTGCGCATCGCCATGAACCGGGACGGCAGCCGGGTATTGATGCAGTACAGCCTCGATACTACAGACATCGAAGTGGACTCTCTTATCCAATGGCTCTCTTTGATAGAGACTTATCCTGCTGACCTGCGCTTAGCACGTCACTATTTTTTTACGGGCAATTACGCGACGTTCGACACACTGTGGAGCCAGATTCCCTTTAAATATGAATTGGACGAAGGCACGGAGGATGAATTTGAGCGCCTGGGCGAGGTTTATGACACGCTGCGCGCCCACCTTTCCACAGGAACCGAATTGGAAAAACTGCCGGATCTGACCCTCGAAATCCTTAAAACATGGGCATCGAACTGCGACGAACCCGGTTTTTTGTCGGAAATCATTCTTTGGCGAAATGGCATAGAACATAGCCCCGATTGTTCGGGAGGGGGAAATAGACCTGCCTTAGCCTTTGTCCCTTCAATCGGGAAAAAGGAAATCGTAAAGATTTACCCCAATCCTGCAAACAGTGTTTTAACTATTGAATATCCTACACTTTTGTCGTCGGGACGGCTTCGGTTGTACAATACGCAAGGTCTGATAGTCAACGATATAGAGTTGCCTGAACAGTCCTCGAGCGTTTCAACTCAAACCCGCCGACTTATGCCCGGACTTTATTTTGTCGAATTCCACTATGGTCAGGGTTTGACATCCACCCAAAAAGTAGTTGTTTCCCACTAACAACAATCAATTGCCTGTCAGGGTATTGGACTTCGGTTCAATACCCTTTTAATCTTTTGTTGCCATGAGAATAGTTTTTGTCGTTTTTATATTTATTGTCGGGTTTTATCCAATGGGTGGGCAAAACACCTTTAATCTCGCCAAATCCTTACCATATCCTCAGGGGGATTTCAGGCATATAACATTGGATAATGACACTATCACCGGAATAGGCATCGGATTCAATAACAATATCGAGTGGAAACAAGGAGTAGTAATAGCAAAATTGGATTCATCTGGAAATGTTTTGACTTCCAACATTATACTGGATTCATTGGATGATGCGATGGCTGTTGGCAAAGCATGGGGAGGCATTATTAAGACTGCGGACGGTGGATACGCTGCCATAGCTGCTACTGTAGAACGAACAAGCGCTTTTTTGATCAAATTGAACAACAACCTCCAGCTCGAATTCATTAAAGAATACCCCGATACGGTGAACCTGAGCAATTACTTTTACAAGATATTAGAAACGCCCGAAGGCTACCTGCTCTACGGCGCCATCCAGCGGCCCGACTACTATGATGACGGCTTTATCCGGTATGTGGATAAACAGGGGAACACTGTTTGGTTTAAATATGTAGAATATAGTGATTACTCCACCACGATTCAGGATATGAGAAAAATCAATGACTCTACTTATGTTGCAGGTGTTGTTACTGAATCGAATTCTGCTCAAACACAAGGCTTTACTTCTTTTTTATTGTTCGATTTGGAAGGAGCAGAAATTGGATATTGGGAATCGCCCGTGGAGCCTGAAATAGGTTATAATCGAAAAATAGTATCAGTAGAGGATGGCAATATTATAGTTTATGGTTTGTATGTATCTGCCAAGATTGGCAACACTATATTAGTCCAGCCTACCCTGTCAAAATTAGATTCTGATTTCCAGATTCAATGGGTCAGCCATTTTGGAAGTATTCGGGCCTTGTATGCCATGGTTCAGTTGTGGGATTTCGCCCCCACTGCCGACGGCCATTACATCGGCGCGGGCGAAACCTTAGTGAAGGATGGCGACGATCCCACCCGCCGCGTGGGCTGGCTCTACAAATTCTCGCCCGAAGGCGACAGCATCTGGGAGCGGAAAATAAACGCGCCTTTCCTGCCGCTGTACTACACCAACAGCGGTTTTTTCGGCGGTGTGGGTGTGTTGTCCAGCAGCAGTATTGTGGCGGGCGGCACGACCAATGAGGGCAATACCGACTATTGCTGGTTGGTGAAAGTGACCAACGATGGGTGCTTAGACACTTTGTATTGCGGGACAGTGGCGACGCCGGAGATACCCCGTACGAAAGGTCCGCTTCGAGTATGGCCTAATCCAGCCAGCGACTTCATCCATATAGAATCGCCATCCCCATCCGGCCTTGAAATCGTCCTGTACACCCCGCAAGGGCAGGTAGCGCGACAGGAGCGGATCATCGGGCAAACGGAGATTTCGATTGCCGGTCTGGGGAGCGGGGTATATTTTCTGGAGGTGCGAACGCTGGGAGGCGCGCTGCTGCGCCGGAAAGTGGTCATTGCTCGATAGCGCGTTCTGTTTTCCTTCTTTGCTATCGTTGGCACCCTACCGGCGATCACGGGAGTCGCCATTCTCCTTATTTTGGGCCGATTTTTGATTGCTTTTTCTTTCAAAAGTGCGATCATTCCTAATTCCCAATCCCTAATCCCGATTCAACCAATCACCAATCCATCCCGTGTCTCATGCGAAACCGACTTACCTTGCTCGCCCTGCTTCCGGCGTTTTGCGCTGGCGCACAGATCAGCGACGGCGGTAAACCGCTGGCGTTGTTGCCTGAAAATCAATCTCTTTTATCCGGAAAAATGCCTGCAGCGGTCGCGCTGCCCGCGCTCGACGTGCAACAAGTGCGGGAGGAAGACGCGCGCACACCGGGGCAAAACCGCTTCGCGGCGCCCGTCGCAGCGGATATATCGCCGGACAATGCGGGCGCCTGGACGGACCTGCCGAATGGCGACCGTGTGTGGCAATGCGCCCTGCAATCGCCCGGCGCGCTGGGTTTGGTGCTGTTGTTCGACCAATTCCACCTGCCGCCGGGAAGCCGCTTTTTCGCGTATTCGCCGGATGGAAAAATCATTAAAGGAGCATACACAGACCGGAGTTGTATTCCTTCCGGCAAATTCACCGTCGGCGTATTGCCCGGCGAAACGGTGCGGCTCGAATACTACGAACCCGCAAATGTCAAAGGACAGGCACAAATCCATCTGAATCGCGCCGATATCGCCTACGATCCCGCCGGGCTGCTCGATTTCGGCGACGCCTTGCCCTGCAACATCAACGTCAATTGTCCCACAGGAGCCGCCTGGCAGACCGAAAAGAAAGGCGTGGCGCGTATCCTGATGATCTTCTCCAATGGCGCGGGCTGGTGTTCCGGCACCCTGGTCGCCAACACATCGGGTACGGCCGAACCCTATTTTCTGAGCGCCCACCACTGCCAGCTGATCGGACAGAACCCCGACTTCGACCAGTGGGTTTTCGACTTCGATTATGAAGCAGCCGGCTGCGACAACCCCGCCAACGAACCTGCCGCGAAATCGGCACTCGGCTGCGAGCGCATCGCCTTCCGGCAGGAAACCGATTTTATGTTGCTGAAACTGAATCCTTTGCCCGGCAACTACGGCTTGTATTTCAACGGCTGGACGCGCGATTCCACACCGGCGGCTTACACGACTTTTATCCATCACCCCCAGGGCGACATCAAAAAGATCACGGTGGATTCGGGAGCGGCGGTCATCCACCCTTTGGCGCTCAACTGGTCCGGTATTTTTGGCATCAGCCCGCCGCGCAGCCATTGGAAAACCGTGCCCGATTACGGCATTTTCCAGCCGGGCTCTTCGGGCAGTCCCTTGTTCGACCCGAACCGGCGCATCGTCGGCCAACTGCACGGCGGCAGCGTCAACCAGATGAACCCCTGCCTCAACAACGTCCCGTACTGGGGCCGTTTCGACCTTTCCTGGGATCAGGGCATTGACCCGCAGCACCGCCTGCGCGAATGGCTCGACCCGAACAACCTGAATCCCGCAACCCAAAACGGATACCCGCAGCCTACGCCGCAACTGTTCAGCGTCAGCGGCAACGTGCAAACCCATTGGGGGCAACCTATGCCCAACGTGAAAATGACGATCACCGGTGGGGCCAGCGCGACAGTGTACACCGATTCCGCCGGGAACTACACATTCACGAATATTCCAGTCGGCGGCAACTATACCGTTGCCGCTTCCCTCGACACCAACGACCTGAACGGCGTCAGCACTTTTGACCTGGTGCTGATGTCCAAACACATACTCGGCCTCGAACCGCTCGACAGTCCCTGGAAGATCATTGCTTCCGACGCCAACAAAAGCAATTCGGTGACCACCTTCGATATCGTGGAGATACGGAAACTCATACTCGGCATTTACACCGTCTATCCGAACAACACCTCCTGGCGGTTTTTCCCCCTGGCTGCCTCTTTCCCCGATCCGGGCCAACCTTTCTCCGGTAATTTGCCGCCGGAAGTCATTTCGATCCTGAATCTGCAGGGCGACTACACGGGTGGTAATTTCAGAGGCGTCAAGACGGGGGATGCGAACAATACCGCTTTACCCGGACAGTGATTGGATTTCGGATTGCGGATTTATGATTGCAGATTTCGGATTGCGGATTTCGGATTTCAGAATGAATGCTGAACTTCGCGCCGCAATCCGCAATCCGAAATCCGCAATCCGAAATCCGCAATCCATGCACACTGCCAAAGAGCGTTTTCTCCGCTACGTCACCATCGATACCCAGAGCGATCCCAACAGCCCGACCTGCCCCAGCACGGAAAAACAAAAAAATCTGAGCCGCCTGCTCGTGGATGAGTTGAAAGCAATGGGCGTCACCGATACCGAACTCGACGAGCACGGCTACGTCTATGCCACCATCCCTGCCAATACAGACAAAAAAGTTCCGGTACTGTGCTTTTGTTCGCACGTGGATACGTCGCCCGACTGCTCCGGCGCGGGCGTGAAACCCATCGTGCACGCCAAATACAAAGGCCAGGATCTGGTGCTGCCCGACGACCCATCAGTGGTCATCCGGATGGCCGAGCACGAAGACCTGAAGCACCAGATCGGCAACGACATCATTACGGCGAGCGGCACGACGCTGCTTGGCGCCGACAACAAAGCCGGCGTCGCCGCTATCATGGACGCCGCGCATACTTTGCTGAACGACAAAAACCTGAAACACGGCAAGATCCGCATCCTCTTCACACCCGACGAGGAGATCGGCCGCGGGGTGGACAAAGTGGACATGAAAAAACTCGGCGCGCGTTTTGGCTACACCATTGACGGAGAAACTGCCGGCAGCATCGAGGACGAGACTTTCAGCGCCGATGCGGCCACAGTGACCGTATACGGCGTGTCTGCCCATCCCGGTTTTGCCAAAGGAAAAATGGAAAACGCCCTGAAAATCGCGGCCCGTATCGTCGCCAAATTTCCCGACAAACTCAGCCCCGAACACACCGAAGGCCGGCAGGGCTTCATCCATCCCGTCCATTTCGAGGGCAACCTGGAAAAAGCCACGATCAAACTCATCATCCGGGATTTCACGGAAAGCGGCCTGAAACGCCACGCCAAAACTCTGCAAAAAATAGTGGACGGCGTGTTGAAGTCATTCCCCAATTCCCGCGCGGAAATCAACCTCACGGTGCAATACCGCAATATGGGCAAAGTGCTGCGCCGGCATCCTCAGGTGGTGGACCATGCCATCGAGGCCTTGCAGCGCGCCGGATTCAAAAACCCGGTAAAAAGCTCCATCCGGGGCGGCACCGACGGTTCCAGGCTGTCGTTTATGGGACTGCCGTGCCCCAATCTTTTCGCCGGTGAACACGCTTTCCACTCCAAACAGGAATGGGTCTCCGTGCAGGATATGGACAAAGCCGCGGAAACGATCGTGCATCTGGCGCAGATATGGGAGGAGAAGAGTTGAATTACGGGGACGCTGTCTCATACGTTTCCCCCTGTTGATAAGAATCAACTTGGAAATGACGCTGCTCATCCTTACATTCGCAGCCTCAATCGTTCACAAAACAAAATAAACAATATGGAAGACTTTTGGAAAAACCTGTCCGACAAAGCGAAAGTAGCCCTTGAAAAAGCGGGCGTCACTTACGAGGAACTCAAAGGAACCGCTTCGGAAAAATTTGCGGAACTGAGCGCGAAGGCCGAAAAATTAGCCGCCGAAGGCAAAGAAGAAGCCGCAGAAGCCGCTGCCGAATTAAAAGCCCTGCGCGAAAAAATGGCCACCCACGAAGGCGGGGCGCTGGGCTATATTTCCGATAAGGCCAAGGAAATCTACGGCGAAGCCAAAGAAGAAATGGCCGAAGTAAGCGAAAAAGGCAAAGACTTTTGGGAAAAAGCCAAAGATTATGCAGCCGAAAAAACGGACGACGCCCGCCAGTTCCTGACCGGGAAGGATAAAGACGCAGATGAAAGCAAGACGGCGTAAGAGGGATCCTTTAAGGAATTTTATGATTTACGATTGCCGATTACAGGATCGTTGATTTTAGATGTAGCTGAGAGCGTGATTATTTGTTGTCACGCCCGGCACTTCTAAAATCAACAATCCTGTAATCGGCATTCTTCAATCAACGAATAATGGTCACATCCCCCTGATATTTCCGCGTCGTGCCGTCCACCAACTCTACCCACAACATCCAGGTATAGACGCCGGGCAATACCACCTTTCCGTCGCGCCGGCCATCCCAGGCGCGCGAGTTGTCGTTCGGGAACACATCCTCGATCTCATACATCAGCCCGCCCCAGCGGTCGAACACCCGCATCAGGCGTATGCGCTGTGCTGCCGGGCCGAAACTCAGTTCGAAGCGGCTGTTCTGGTCGCTTGCAGAAAGCGGCGAAAAGACGTTCGGTACGAACACATCCACGATATATTTCAGGGTGATCTGCAACTGGTCGAAGGCCGTACAGCCGTTCTTGTCCGTTACGGTGAGGCTGTACAACACATCGGAAAGCGGCTTCGATACCGGATCGGGGCAGTTGTGGCAACTGAGGTAAAACGAGTCCGCCCAGGCGAAAGTCAGCGGTTCGAGGCCGGAGGCCAGTACGTTGATCTGCAACGAATCGCCAAGTTGAACTTCCGCGTCGGCGGGCATCACGAGCACCAATTGCGGCGGCGACAATACGGCGATGGGCAGCGTATCCACACAGCCATACACATCCTGGGCGAACAATTCGTAATTCGTGCCGCCCGTCAGATTCTCATAGAATTTATTTTGGGAATAAATATCGCCATCGAGGCTGAAAACCAGCGTCGTATCGGATGTTTCCACGGTGATGGAACCGTCGGGCAGACCGAAACAAGTGGCTGAGTCCGCCGTGGCACTGAATACAATGGGTGGATACGCAGGCACGGTGGCGTCGCCTGTTTCAGTGCAGTCGTTGGCGTCGGTCACAGTGACGGTATAATTCCCGGCCGGCACGTCGTCCACCTTTGTCCCGCTTTCGCCGGGAAGGCTCCAGGCAAAACTAAAAGGCGGCGCCGTTCCGCCCGCAGTGACTGACAAAGAGCCGGTCGCTTCACCGAAGCAGGTGGGCGTGCCGTCCACTTCCAACACGATGGGGTCGAGTACCGTGAGGCGGACGGTATGTGTCGAGTCGCAGCCGTTTTTGGCGACAAAAGTTTGTTGAAAAACGCCGCTTGCGGTTTGGGGTATCCCGAAAATATCGGAAGATTCGCCGGAGCAGATCGTGCGGTTTTCCGCCGTCGAGAAGGTGTCTTTGGGCGCTACCTTGACCAAAACCGACGAGTCACAGCCGGCGACAGTGGACAGGTAAAACGTTTCCTGCGCGCCGGGTGGAAGGTGGGCGCCGTTGATCTCCAGGGTAGAGCCGAGACAGACCGCTGTGTCTACTGTGATGTTGAAGGTACCGAGCGTCGTGCCGGTCACACGTACCTGAACTGTCGAGTCGCAGCCGTGCACGGTTTGCAGGAAAAACGTCCTGTTGCTGTCGGGCGGGATGATCTCGCCGTTCCAGAACACCGTACGCCCGTAGCATATCGTTGTGTCCACTTTATAGTTGAACGTATCGTAGACAGTGATGTATGCCGAGTCGCGGTTGACGCAACCGTTGGCAAAACCCGCTTCCAATACCACAAGGGTCGAAGCTGACGGCCCTGCCGTGGCGGCCGGGCAGTTGGTGCAACTCAGTCCGTCGCCCGTCCAGTTGTAAAAATCGAAACCCGATTCGGACAAGGCTACCGTTTCACCCTGGCAAATGAAAGGATCGGCGCCGATGTTGACCACCGTGCTGCTGTCAATCTCCACCACAATGGTGTCCACTTGAATGATCCCGCACACGTCGGTCACGGTGACGGAATATACCCCCGCATCCGGCACAGTGAAATCGGGGTCGAAGGAGCCGTCTTGCCAGAGCCAGCCCACGAGGTCGTTGCCTGCGGCATTCAAAGGTATCGTCGTGTTGTCGCAGATGGCGGTGTCGGGGCCAAGGTTGACGGCGTCGGGTTGGTATTTGATAAAAAAAGAAATGATGTTGTTGGTAAAACCGCATTCGCCGATGGCCGTCACGGGAAAATCCTGCGCGAGGTCATACGGCGTCGGCAGGGAATTGTCGTCGTTCAGGACGATGAACACCGAATCATTGGCCACACGGGGAATGCGAAAAGTGAAGGTGCGGCAACTGTCCTTTTGCAGATCGAACCCCAGCGGCGCGGCGCCGAGCCATTGTGCGGCTGTCGTTTGCGGGTTGCCGCGATAGGCCGACACGGGAGTTTGGGGTGGCAGGAGGTTGTCGCCGGGATTACAAAGGGAGAGCGATATTTCTATGGAATCCTGAACGCATACGGCGTTTTGCAGGGTCAGTACGCCGTCGGGCGAAGGGAAAGTGGGGTTGAAAAACTGGTTCAGAAAGGTATTCATCCGCAGGCTGTCGCCGATAATGTGCGGATTTTGCTGGTATCGCGGTACACTGAGGTCGTCGTTGATGTTGGTGTTAAAATAGGCGTGCTGGTTCCATACCTGGCGCGATGCGATACCCGGCGTACCAACCGCTTCGTAGGCTACCACGGTGCCGTTGCCGGTGCTCGCATAATCGCTTGCTCCGCATTGTATGACGATTTCCGTCTGACCGTCCGCATCCACGTCGAGCACGAGTGGGTTTTCGATGTGCGTGGCACTCAGGCAATCGTCTTCCCAACTGATCTGACCGGTCGCGCCGTTCAGCACCTGCAACTTGAACTGACCGCGGTATACAATATCCGCCGAACCGTCGCCGCAAAAGTCGAACACGCTGGAACAGGTAATAGACGACGCATCGTAAATGGAATTCGTCCACATGATGCTGAAATTGTTGCGCAAAGCGTAAAGCCGCGGGTGACTGACAAAGCTGACTTCCAACTCCCCGTCGCCGTTCAGGTCGGCCACGTTCACCCGCGAAGCCCCTTCGGCCCAGTTGTTCAGGAGTTGGAACTGGCGCAGGACCGTACCAGTCTGGATATCCCAGCAATATATTGTATTGAAGTTGTTCGTGGTTTTGCGCCCCTGCACGATGGCATCGAGGTCGCCGTCGCGGTCAAAATCCACCACGCTGGTAAAACCGTCGGTAAACGGCGGGTCCGCTGTGACCACCGGCGTGACCGCTCCAGTGACAAGATTGACGGATAAAACCTGGTTGCCTGCAACGATCTCCAATCCGTCGCAATCGGGACAAAAACTGTCGGGTAATGCGTCAATCGCCACCGGTGAGGCGAAGGAAAAACCGGTGGCGACGCGTGCCGGATGTTCTCCTGCCGACACGTTGGAGCCTCCCTGCGCGAGCAGCGCTCCCGTTTGTCCGTTAAAAACCTGATTGCCGATGTTCACTTCCGCCCAACCGTCGTGGTCGAAATCGGCAATATTGGGTACCGAATAACGGTAGCGACCCGCGTATCCCACCTGGATCGCGCTGGTATATTTCAGCGTGCCGTCGTGTTCGTAGCAATATAATAAGCGGTCGAAACCCACGATGACGATTTCGCCGAAACCGTCGTGATCCAGGTCGGCGATGGCCGGGGCAGTGCCGCCCGGCCACACAGTAGGAGCCGTAACGTGGATTTTGGTAAGGCCTGTGGCGCCGTCAATGATATACAGGTCGGGCGCTTCAACGCGGGTGGTTACAATATCGGGGATGCCGTCCGCATCCATATCGCCCGCCACAAGGGGCGAATAGGTGCCGGTTTCGGCGTCGCTGGTCCATTGGATACCGAGCGAGATCTGGCCGCAAGGCGGAATGTAAAAGCAATCGGCATTGCAGGTGGTGTAATAAAAATCTTCGCATTGACCTGTACAGGTGCAGTCCTGATCGTAGCAGTCAATCAGGCCGTCGCCGTCGTCGTCGAGGCCGTTGTTGCAGTCTTCTACAGGGGTTTGGGAAAAAAGGTAAAGAGGAGCAAGGAGGAGTAGGAATAAGCCAAAGGATTTGTTTCGCCGCAATAAATGGTGTTTGTGTAATGACATGGGGAATGGGTTAAATTTCGTCCGGGCGGTAGAACGGCGGCCAGCCGCGTTTCTTACGCGGACAAAAATGATTAACGAAAGGTTTGAAAACCAGAGACTACGGCGGGAAATTGGTTGGGAAAGGGGCTTTCGGATTAGGATGTGGGCGAAAGAAGGATGTGCAAATGTCTGAATTTTTTCAAATTCAAAATCACAGTAGATGAAGAAAAATTGATGTGTCATCCCATCGCCTTGCGCCGTATGAAATACCGGAAAAGTACGAGCAGCGCCATTGCTACTGCCGCTCCGAGAACCGGCGCCAGGATAGACCAATCATGCCCGCCTGCCCGGATCTTCCGGTCGGCGCCTACTGGCGCCAGACCCGCCCAAAAATAAGGGGATTGTACGGCAGGGCCGATATTGGGGTCGGTGAGGTAATCTATTTTGGCCTGTCGCAGCGCCTTACAAATGGTATTTCCTTCATGGAGATGCTGATAAAAACGAGCCAGTATCCAGGCCGTGCTGTGATCATTCACCGACCACAGACTCGATACGATGCAGGCTGCGCCGGATTGCGCGAATGCCCGTGCGAGGCTCATGACACCCTCGCCTTTTTGCTCGCGGCCCTGACCCGTCTGACAGGCGCTCAACACCACCAGGTCGGCATCGAGCGGCAAGGCATAAATGTCGGGCAGGAAGAGCGCCCGGTCGTACAATTCCACACGTGGATTCAGATCGGAAAAAGCGTGAGACGACAGGTGCACTATCCGGTAATGCGGCGCTTCCTGCAAAAAATGTTGCGCAACAGCTTCCTGCTCCACGAGTTCCCGGATTCCCCCGGCCGCCGGCTCCCATTCATTTCGCCCGCTCTTCAAAGGAGCGAGACCACGTTCGCCATGGGCGAAACCAGGGGCGACGGCAAGCAAGTATCGCTCTGCCCGTTGTTGCAAATTGTTTTGCTGATGCAGCACGGCCAGCGACCAGGCGTAGCGAACTTCCTGTTTTACAATCAGATAGGCAGCATTACGCAATGAAGTGTAACCGCCCGGAGGCTCGACTACCAGCGCTTCAAACGGGATAAAATTCAGAAAGCCGTCGGGTATGATGCACAGCCGGGCAATGCCGGTGACTTCGGAAGGTACGATCTTTTGCCACAGTGCATGGGCCGACCCGAGGTATGCCTGCGGTGCGTTCAGGATAGCGGCGCTGTTCTCAAAAAAAGATAAAAACCGGATGGTGAGTGTTTTCAGGGTATCGTCATTCGACAGACAATGCCATATTGGCGGCTCGTTTTTTTGAAAAATAAAAACATCCAGGGTGTTTTCCCTGGCAAAATAAGCGACCAATGCTTCGTTGTCGGCCAGGTCTCCGGTCGAGGGAAGCATTTCGGAGGATACTATCGGGCGGTTCGACAAGTGCGGATAACTGGCGGCCAGATCGCGTTCGAGCAGGATGATCTGACTGTTCAGGACGTCGGCTTCGATGCGCCATTGCGGGACTTTCGAATTCGCGGGTTCGAGCAGGAGGTTGCGTTCAAAGTAGGCGAGACTTTGGCGAAGCGCCGTAATTTGCGCGAAACGGGCGTCTTTTCCTGCCGCACCCTGGCGCAACAGATTGTCGCGAACAGCGTCGAGCAAAAGAATGGCTTTGCTGCGCTCCGTTATTGCAAAAGCCTTTTCAATATACTTCGCTTGCCCGGTTTTTTCATACAAAAGCCGCACAATGCGCATAGCCGACTCCTCGCGGACACGGATGTTTTGTTGCAGGTTCAATTTGGAGGAGCTGTATTGGTGCACCTTGCGCAGTTTTATTTCGGCTTGCCAGGCGAGGTCGTGGCACAGGAGAGCAAGAGAAAGCCAGTCCACATCGCCATATTGCCGAAACATTTGCTCAGCAGCCAGGGCTTTCGCCTCTAATGCCTCAAAAATGACGTTTTCTTCATAAAAACTGTCTAAATCCGGGATGTCGCGGGGCTTTTTCGGCTTAAAACCGGGCAATATGGCGCTCAGCGCACGGTTGGCTGATTCGATGGCGGATTGCAAATTGCCTTGTTTCCGGAATAAATGGGAGCGGGCAATTTCGATTTTGCCGACGTCGCGGGAAGTATTGCCAAAAACGGCGGCTGCATCGGTCAGCGCGCCGGCAAGAAATTGACCGGCATCGGCGTAGCGACCAAGCGCAGTAGCGGCCTGCCCGGCGGCACGGCGGGCATAAGCGCGGTATTCGATGGTTTGAGGGTCTTTGTGCCGCTGTGTTTGGATCAGTGCAAGAGATTGCTTCGCGATTTCAAATGCCTGGCGGACTTCACCTGCGTCGAGCATGGTTTGAGCGAGTCCGGAAAGCAGTAAAGCCTTTTTGATCGCGGAAACATGCTTCAAATCCAAACCCTTCCGGAAAGCCGCAGCAGCAGGAATAAATTCGCCCCGGTTCCACTGCACAATGCCGATGTTGCTGTAAAGTCCGGCCATAGACTCGGAGTCTCCACCCAGCAAAAGGGCTTTTTCAAAAACGGCAATGGCTTTTTCGTTGTCGCCCAAGCGGGTGTAATGAGCGCCGAGGGGTTTGTAGATCGTCTCTACCGCGTCGAGGTCAGGATATCGGAAACGCTCATACAGTTGGGCGGCGCTTTCGTACGCCTGTACGGCCTGCCAGACTTTGCCTGACTGGAACAAACACCAACCCTTATTTTGCTGCACATACAGAAAAGGCTCCCATTCTTCCGGGTTGTTCGGTTCGCGCCAACGCTGTTGCGATGCGGTTTCGAGGGCAGTCAGGGCTTGTTCGTCATCGCCGTTCTCCGAATAAAAATCATGTAAATCCAATTGCGTCCAGCCCCATACGGCGAGGCTGTCAGACGCGCGGGCAAGCCAGAGTTTTTCCTGAGCGTAAAAAAGAAAACTGTCGCGTTGGTTGCGCTCCAAAAAGCGGGCGATATTCAGGTCGTACCGGTGCAGGTCACTGCCGGTTTGGGCCGGAATTGAATAAATTTTTAACAACAGAAAAATAAAGACGGCCACCGCCTGTCGGATATGCATAGATTCCGGTATTGCGCAACAAAGTAAGGGATTTTCCAACCCTGATTTACAACTTCATCTCCAGCGACACCTGCACGAAAGGCTTCATCTCTTTCCTTCGCCCCAGCACGGCACCTGCCCTGATGCCGAGATTGGGACCGGCGCGCACCGACCCGAAAGTGAAGTCGGCAAAGGCGGCGAACCGCGTGCGCGTTTCGGAATATGTGCTGCTGACGGCTGCAAAAAGTATGGTATCTGCGGCGACGGGCTCGGGTTTGTCAGGAGAAACCAGGCTGTTGATCGTTCTGGTCTGTGTGCTGCGCTCGCCATTTTCAAAGAATATTTGTAAAGCGCCGCCCACACCCGCACCAAAATATCCCGTAAAGTTTTTGCGCAGCAACACTGGTAATTCGAGTGAGAGGTGCCCTTGCCGGCCTTTCACCAGGCTATCGGTCCGGATGATACGGGTCAGCGCGCCGGGATGAACAATGGTGTCAGCCGAGGTGAACATTTGATCCGGCGCGTCCGTCCGGCCTTTGATCCCCGTCAATAGTTCGATTTGCGGGTAGATGCGCCACGGTTTGTAGGGCGAAAGGCTGGCGCCGAGAAAAAAATAGCCGGTATTGCCGGAATCGGGCGCAAAATGATAGCCTGCTTTCAATCCGGGCGAGATGCCGGTTTTGAAGCGGGTTTTGGTGAAATTGGTATAGATGGGCGGGTTTTTATCGAAAGTAATTTTGGCGCGGCTGCGGAAGGAACGTTTGGGCATGTCTTTGTCCGCAACAATGCGGTATTTCACAAAACCCTTGGTGGAATCCCGGTCGTCCACGCCCTCCTGGCGGCTGCCGGGCAGGTAAATGTTGCGGAAAGTGAAGATCAGGCCGTTTTTGGAAGACGCCGTATCGAGGCAACTGCGGTCGGTAGGCGTTTTGGGGCAAATCGGGCATTCCGGGTGCCATTTGATGGGGCGCATCCGGGTCATGTCGAGTCCATCGGGAATTTCGACTTTCAACTCCACTGTGCTGGCAGAACCTTCGCCATTGTTCTGGAATTGCACTTTGTAGTCGAAATTTTTACTGCCAAGGGTGCGGTAACTCACACGGTTGTCCGACACGGCGATCACATTGGGGTCGTGGGAAGCGACGATCTCGATCTCCAGCTCGAACCGCTCCGGCGCCGTGGCGGGGTCGTCGGGTGCAAAAACGACCTCGAGGTGGATGAAAGCGCTGGTGTCTTTGAGCATGCCGGAGGTGCCTGCGAGACTGACGAACAGGTTGCGTTTGTCTCCGGCTTCGAGACCGGTGAAACGCCAGGCTTTTTCCTCGCGATAGGCGCTACGGGCGTTGTTCAGCATGTCCTGCAAAATGCTGAAAGTCGCATCATTATCCTGCCAGGAAATACATGCTCCGGCGGACGACCGCAGGGACAATGCCGTCCAGCCCGAAACGGGAAGCGTATGCGTCGGCAAAGTTTGAGAAAAAAGCGGGTCGGCAGTTTCGCCGAAATGGGTGCGGGCTTCCAGAAAATCGAAATGCGCGGTTTTGTATTTTTTCTCGTTGAAAAACAGGTGCAGCCGTCCATCGGTGGTTACGAAGCCGTTGTTGCGGTAGCTGATGACGAGGGTCAGTTCTTCCTCCGCCCTGGGCATGGCATTCGCAGCCATGGCGATGGCTTGTTTGCTTTTTTCCTCAAACACATCGGGAAGCGCGATGCCGGCCAGCGCTTCCCGGCGCTCGCCGGGCACTTTGTTTTTTCTTTTTTTTGCTTTTTTGCCGTTGTCATAATGCGCGGTAGCGTCGAGGATGACTTCGTGCTCGCCCGGTTGGGCATAGCGGTGCGACGGTTTTTCCTCCCGGCTGAAGGCGCCGTCGCCGAACTCCCAGAAGTAGGTGTAGTACGCTGCCGGTGCACCCGCTTTTTGCACCAATGGCGGCATAAGGGGTTGGAAACGAATGCCTTCTCCTTCCTTTGCAAACGTGAAATCAGCCTGCCGTTCAGGCAGCGCGTCCTGTGCCATGAGCGGACTGCCGGACAAAAGGAAAAATGCGAGGAAAAGGTTGTGCAGATTTTTCATCGGGAAAAATTGTTTATGGTCGTAAAATAATGTTGTGCACCGGTTGTCTCCCGAAAAGATATCCCAAAGGTGTAAAAATCGTGCCGTATCTCTGTCATTCAATGGTTTGAGCGCCCCCGTCCCGCTCGTTTGCGGAACCGGGAGCGCCCGGGAATCGCCGCCATACGGAGAGGCTCCGCATGTCACTGTGTGGTCTTCCGGAATTAGTTTTGGTTGGGATGACCTCCGGATTATCCATGCGATCTCTGTTTTGATACATATCGCAGGTTTTAAAAAATCTTACCTCCCACCGATAAATCGGTGTTGAATCCGACGTTTTTCCCCACCGATAAACCGGTGTTGAATCCGACGTTTTTCCCCACCGATAAACCGGTGCTGAATCCGTCGTTTTTCCCCACCGATAAATCGGTGTTGAATCCGACGTTTTTCCCCACCGATAAATCGGTGTTGAATCCGACGTTTTTCCCCACCGATAAACCGGTGCTGAATCCGTCGTTTTTCCCCACCGATAAATCGGTGGGCTGAGTGCCAAATCCGGAGGATTTTTTGCGTTCAACCCACCGATTTATTGGTGGGACTTACCGATGTATCTGAATAGCGCAGGACTCCTCTTCCGAATAATCCGGAATCTGCGTTCTTTTGTAGTCTTATCTCAAACCTGCTCACTACGCCATGAGAACAATCCGGTTATTGCCACTGCCCACTGCTCACCACCATGCACGCTGACCACCGCTACATCGAAGCCCTGCGCCGCCACTCCGAGCGCGACATCCGGGAGATTTACAAACAGCATTCCGCCCAGGCGTTGCGCTGGGTGGTCGCCCGCGGCGGCTCGCCCGACGATGCGCGCGATATTTTTCAGGAAGCGCTGATGGCCGTGTTTGAAAAAGCGCAACAGCCTGATTTTGTGCTGACTTGCCCGCTCGGCGCGCTGCTGCACGTGATATGGTCGCGCAAGTGGATCGACCGGCTGCGGCAAAAAGGCAGGGAGGCAGAGGTAAGAAATGAGGAGGAGCGGCGATATAACCTCGAAGTCGCCGCCGACGTGTTGACCGTTGCCGAAGAGGCCCTGGCCGAACAAAGCCGTCAGGAACGGCTGGCACGGGCTTTCGGGCAATTGAGCGACTTGTGTCGTCAGCTGCTCACGCTGCTTTCAAACGGCACCGCTGCGAAAGAAGCTGCCGAAACGCTGCAAATGAACAGCGTGGACACGCTATACCGGCGCAAAAACGCTTGCACCGAGCGGTGGCGGGCGATTTATAATGAACCATAAGTTCATCACTAATATCTCATAACTCTTAACTCCGCCACGCCATGAACGAGCAAGATATTCAACTGTTAGACGACTATTTCAATGGTCTGTTGTCGCCCGAAAACGCGCAAGCCGTTGAAATGCGTGCAGCTTCGGATGCTGCATTCGGGCGGGAATTCGACCTGCGGCGGGAAATGGAGGCGTTCCCCCGCCGTGCTGCGAAACGGCAGGTTTTTTCCGATACGCTGTCCGCTGTCGGCACCGATTTTTTTAAGGAGGCGGAATTAAAAAAATCTGTCGGTCAGCCGCCTATGACCGCCCGCATGACGCGCCTGCGCTGGCTGGCGGCGGCGGCGGGTCTTGCCCTGGTGGCCATCGCTGTGTGGTTTATTACCTCGACCGGCAGCCCGTCGTATCGTCAATATGCCCAACACGCGCCGCTTTCCCTTACCGTGCGCGGTGCAGCGGAACAGTCCGCTGCCGATGCCGAAGCGGCTTTCAATTCAAAGGACTATGCCACAGCGCTTTCCGCCCTCGATCGCTTGCTGGCCGAACAACCCCGTGATCCGACGGCACTCCTGTACAAAGGAATATGCCTGATCGAACTCGACCGCACTGCCGACGCGCGGGCGGTTTTGACGCCGGTGGCGGCAGGCAGTACGGCCCTTCTTGGCGAAGCAACGTGGTATGTCGCACTGAGTTTTTTAAAAGACAAAAACACCGCAGCCTGTAAAACCGAATTGCAAAAAATAGCACCCGGCGATGCCCGCTACGAACAGGCGCAGGTGTTGTTGAAGGAATTGTAAGCGTCTACTTGAGGAATTTGTTGGTAAAAACGCCTGCTTTTGTCTGAACAACCACCAGCCATAGCCCCGGCGATAAGGCGCCCACTGGCAATTCGATTCTGTTCTGTTCACTGGCCATTTCCTGTAATACACACGCACCGTTCAGGCCGTATATTTCAACTTTCTCCACGGGCGATTCCGGCGATTCTACAATCAAGATGTCTCCGACAGGGTTGGGTAAAATACGAACAAAAGGGCCTGATGCCGGCGGAGCTTTGGCCGACACAATAATCACAGAGTCTCTGGTGATATTTCCCATACAGATCACTTGCTCCAACCTGTTCAGGATCAGAATATTGGAAATATTTAAAGAAAAAGTATCGGCCGCTTCGTCCCGGATGATCATGTCCGTTATAATGAATTCTACCGTCAGCAGAGTGTCCGTAGAAAAAAATACGTTTTGCCCGCGACCTGCCGCTGCGAACCCGATCCGGCCCGGTGGTGGCAGCGAACCCGTTGCCAGTACATTGGTATGCGTTGCGGCGACATACATCCGGTTGGCAGGAAACTGATCCGGAAAAACCTGTGTGAGCGAATCAATGATCTCGTTGGTGTAGTGGTATTCCACGTCGAAAGCTATGCCCAGCGCGCCAAGCGAGGAGGGAACTCCCGGTGGATAAACAAGGCGGATATAAGCTTCCAGTTCGCCCGTTACATCCACAACATCCTTGTTGAATGTGATGGCGATATCCGGCTTGGGGCAGCTGAAACAGGTGTCGGTCAGTTTCGGCTGGTATGGCGAAGGAGGTGGAAAAGCGGGCGGTCCCTGTACGCTGTCGTAATTGAGGCCGATGGCGACGACGTCCAGCGAGTTGATGGTATCCATGCCGTTGCAGTCCACGAAAGCCAGATTGATTTGGCTGACAGGCAATGTTTGCGGCCATGGTTCGGCTTGCTGCGGTACCCAAACGAGCGAAGCGGGAAAACGCGGCGGACCAACGCTGCCATAAGCGATCCCGATGGGCAGGAGATCGAAGTGATTGGCGGTGCCGTCGTTGTTGGTGTCGCCTGGATACATCACTACCGGTTGGCCCTGGCAAAAATTTGCTGTGATGATACAAATGACGAGTGGATAGAGCAGTAGGCGCATAATTGTGCATTTGGTTAGGAAATGACGCTGAAAGTGCCGGAACTTTAGGCGCATGGAGGTTCTATCGTGACAGACAGCAAACTCATCGAACTTTTCAGGGCGCTGACGCCGCGGCAATTATCGCGGTTAGGCGATTTTCTGCAGTCGCCTTTTTTTAACAAGAATGACGATTGTCTGCTGCTTTTCAATTATTTACAAAAATACGCGCCTGCCTTTAACCATCCGCAACTTTCGCGTCAAAATGTGCTGAAAAAACTGACGGTCAACAAATCGCTGGACGAAAAATCGCTGGCTCATTTGTCCAGCCGCCTGCTCGCACTAACTGAAAGATTCCTCGTTGTAGAGTCGTTCCTTTCCGACGAATGGAAACAACAACTGACATTAATGCAGTTGTATCGCGATCTGGATTTGCCTAAGCATTATAAATCCACGCAGGCAGAGGCAGAAAAAATATTAGCGTTGTCGCCTCTGCGCGATGCCGGTTTTTATAGAGAACAACTCATCGCCAGGCGTTTTTTTTACGAGCACGGCGACCACCATCAAAGGATTTACAACGAGCGTCTTCAGGTGGCTGCCGATGCCCTCGATGTTTATTTCATTGCCGAAAAACTGCGTTATGCCTGTGAAATGCTCAATTACGAAACCGTGTTGAACATACGTTACGATACCCCTTACCTGGATGAGGTCATGGCCTGGTCGGAGTCGGAAATTTATTCTGATATTCCGGCAATCCGGATTTACCGCAACCTGTTGTTGCTGTTGACCCATCCCGATGAGACGGAGCACTTCGAATCGGCTAAATCCCTGATCGCCGCTTCGGAGCATTTTTTTGAATCCGGCGAATTGCAACAGCTCTATCTTCAATTGCTCAACTATTGCACCCGTCGGATCAACCGTTTCAACGACGACCGTTTTTTACATGAACATTTGGAGATCAATAAAATACTTCTGAAAAACGGGTTGATCTTCAATGGCGGTTTTATTTCGCCCTGGGACTATACCAACATCGTGGCGGTCGGCCTTAAAACCGGACAAGCCGATTGGACCAGCAAGTTTATCCACGATTACTGCGGGCGGCTTCCGGCGGAATACGCGGAAAACGTTTTCCGTTACAACCTTGCCCAATATCATTACCACCTGAAACAATACGACGAGGCCCAGCAGGCCCTGCTCCAGGTCGAATTTACCGACGTGCTGCTCAATATTACGGTCCGCAGCCTGCTCATCAAGATATTTTGTGAAACCGACCAGACCGAGCTGCTGGTATCGTACCTGGAAGCTACGCGGATATTCTTGCATCGCAACCAGGTGCTCGACCCGGAACGCAAACGGCAAATGCAAAAATTTGTGGAGTTCACTGCCAAATTTATAAAAATCCCTCCCGGCGACCGCGGGCGCTACCAGTCCCTTTATGAACAATTACCACCGGCGCGGGAAATGATGCACCGCGAATGGCTTGCAGGGCAAGTGACAAAAAAGTTGGAAAGGCGTTAAAGAAATACCCTGATTGTCAAACGGGTGTTTAATTTTTTTACTTTTGCCTTTTGTAACCAACGGATTATGGCCGACTTTTCACCGCCTGAAAGAAATGACACCCGGGAAATCCTGCTCGAAGTCGCCGAACGGCTTTTTGCCCGGAAGGGTTTCGAGGCGGTGACCGTCCGCCAACTTGCCAATGAAGCGGGGGTGAATGTTGCCATGGTCAGTTACCACTTCGGATCGAAAGTCGGCCTCCTGGAAGCATTGATCGCCGAAAAATTTCCCCTCACCCTCGAACGATTGAGTGAAATAGCCAACTCTATCTCTACTCCCTGGGAGAAACTCCTGGCTACAGTAGATATGTATGCTGAAAAATTGTTCGAGGGATACAATTTTCACCGAATCATCATGCGGGAGATGTCACTGAGCCAGCGCCCCAAACTTGTGAACGCCATCACGGATCATTTCGCTAATGTTCTCAGTGTGATACGCGGATTCATCCTGGAAGGTCAGGATAAAGGAATGTTCCGCCCGGCTGATGTGGAATTGACCATAGCAACCGTATTCGGCTCTTTTTCAACACTCATAGGACAGGGCAAACTGATGTGTATCATGCTGGGAGAGGACTGCGAAGACAATATTTATTCCGCAAAAGGCAGGGCCCGCTTTACGGATCATTTGAAAGATTTGCTGCGGCTTCATTTGATGGTCAAGGAGACTGTTTAAAATTGAAACCTCTCTTTTCTCACCGTACCATACTGTCCAGGATTTCCGTCGGTTCAAGCTTTCCTAACTGCATGCTCCAGGAAATCCATTTCCAGTAATTGCCCCCAAATACTTCGTCGTATTTGTTTTTCAGCGATTTGGAATGGATGACAGGGAAATAAATTTCCAATCCCCCGTTAAAGAATTCGAGCATAAAGCCACCGCTCCAGAGCAGTTGTTCTTCTTTTGGGCGGTTTTCGCCCAGAAGTGTGGCGTCGTCGAACCAGCCGATGTCGAACCAGGGTTTCACCGGCAATCCGAGCGGTAGCCGCTGCGGGAGGTCGGCCTTCAGGTTGAGCGACACGATGAAATTGTTCGATATGCCGATGGTACCCGCGAAAGGCGCTCCGAATGCTCCCTTGAATCCACCTTCCGTTTGGCTCACCTGGCGGCCCAGAATATCGGCGCCTCCGCTCCGGGCGAGGAAAATCTGGTCGAAGCGATAGTCGTTGAAACCCTGGGGATTGAGCGCCAACGATGCTTGGGCAGGATCGCCTGCGAGGATGCCGTCGTTGCGGCGGTCGTTTTGCAAAAAGGCGCCCGCAAATATGCGCGCCGTGACTTTCCTGCCGGGTTTATAAAAGATCTGCTGACGCCATTCGAGCGAACCGCGCAGGTATTTGCCTTTATCGCCGAAAGCATCGCGGCCGTTCTGCCATTCCAATGCCGTTGCAAACCGCCAGGGATTGGGCATCCCGCGTTGTTCTGCCTCATAACGGGCTTCGTATATCGTATATTTATCGTACTCCTTTCCGACGAAAACGGTGCTATCGCGCACATCGGATTCTTTGCCGATGAACAGGGTTCGGAAATTCAAAAAATGTCTGAAAGAAAGGGAATTGTCGCGCAATTCGGCCCTGATCTGTGGCGCTACCCGATAGAATTTGGAATAATAATCATCCCGCTCGTTATAGTCGAAATCGAACATTTTTGCGTTCACACCGACGCTTATTTTCGGAAACAGTCCGCCCGGATAAAAGCGATATTGCACGTCGGCCATTCCTGCGAACTGGCGCGAGCCAAAACCGTAGCCCGGCGCGAGGAAGTATTGCAGCCGGGGGGAGGGCAGGACTGGGTTGTAAATCAACACGCCGGCCATGGTCTTGTCGTAATTGTTCCAGCCGAGCCAGGGCATTACGGCGAGGGTGCTGCGTCCGGGACTTTGAAACGGCGCCAGGGTTCTGAGTTCCAAAGGCTCGAAACCGGGCAAAAAACCGGAGCTGCGACGGCGGTTGTTCTTTCGGTTCAAGTCCAGCACAACGGATTCATGGTCAATGACGAATACGTCGGCATCCGCGTCCGGAAATTCGAGTTGTCCCGGTGCGGAATACCATTTCGTCTCTACCGCTTTTCCATCCCTGAGCGCCGTCACGGAAAAAGGGGCTTGCAGATCTCCTTTGTTTTCAATGTCCAGTGTCCAATGTCCATTGTCCTTTTTGATCCCTTTTAATGCAAAATCCGCCTTTTTCTGTGTTTGCATGGTTTCGAAGAACCAATTCGCATCGAGACCGTTTTGATCAAAAACCGCTTTCAAATCCTCAGGATACGGATGCCGGAATTGCCACTGGCGGTAGTATTCCTGCATGGCTGCATCGAGCCGTTCTGTACCGGCGGATTTTTCCAACCAGTACATACACAGAGCCGTTTTCATGTACACCTGCAGGCCATATGCGATCGGTGCAAAGTCGTTGGCATGGGAATCCGGAGGCGTATCCTTGTGTTCTCGGGCAAGTAAAAGATAGCCGGTGTTGAGCAAGGGGCCGTTTTTTTTCGGTTCGTATATGAATTTGGGCAGTCCGACCGGGTCGTAACTGCCGTAATATTGGTTCATATAACGCTGCTCGTAATAGGAGTTCAGACCTTCGTCCATGAAGGGGTGATCGCGCTCGTTGGAAGCGAGTATGCCGTAAAACCAATTATGCCCCACTTCATGCGTGATCACGTCGTCCAGATCTTTGGCTGAGGAGGAATTGCCGATGACGGTGATCATGGGGTATTCCATACCGCCACCTGCGCTCAGCGCCGAATGCACCGCCGTCGCTTGAGGCCAGGGATACTCGCCCACTTTTTCGGAGTAAAATTCGACGGCGCGCCGCACGTAAAAAGCGCCTTTTTTCCACATATCTGCTTGCGATCTTTTCAATGCGCTGAGTCTTGAAGGCGGGAACATAGCCCAACAGTCCACCGTACGGCCGGATGCCAGGCGAGCCGTGTCTTTCAAAACAAAAAACCTTTTATCGGCGAACCAGGCAAAATCGTGTACGCGCCCGGCGGTGTAACGAATTGTCTTCAGGGTGGCACTGGAGGGCGGGAAAGAGTCG
Organism: Saprospiraceae bacterium; assembly: GCA_019187225.1. GTDB lineage: Bacteria > Bacteroidota > Bacteroidia > Chitinophagales > Saprospiraceae > M3007. Next base: position 101,109 of record JABAQQ010000004.1, on the reverse strand, counting down.
CCCTGCGTATGCTCCTGGTTGGGCTTTGCCATTTTTACAAACAACATCTCCCGTGATTCCGCCTCTTTTTTTGTCAGAAATTCCACCTCCGCAGGCGTTTTTAGGACGCCCGTCGCGCCCACCACATAATTTTCAGGCAAAGTGAGCGTCACATCGAAAGATCCGAATTCGGAATAAAATTCGCCAATGTCGAGATAAGGCATCGGGTGCCAGCCTTTGCGGTCGTATACCGCCGGTTTGGGGTACCATTGCGTCATTTGATAGGAAGTGCCGACGTGGCCGAGCCGGGAAAAGGAGGCGGGGATTTTGAGCACGAAGGGCGTGGCGATGGTGATCCGCTCGCCGGGGGCGAGCGGTTGTGTCAATTTCAATAAGGCAATATCGGGATTTTTCGTATCATATTGCCACTCCGTTTTCTGGCCGTTTACAGCAAAATCGAGGTTCTTGAAATAACCGAGATCCTTTTCTTCTGCAAAATAAAAGCGGCTGCTGCCGTCGCGCAGTTTTTGTTTGCAAAAGGCAGTTTGGCGGTTTTTATAGGCATTGCCCCAGAGATGCATCCATACTTCGGTGAGTGCGTCGGGGGAGTTGTTGATGTATTCGATTTCGATGTTGCCGGTCAGGGTATGGGTTTTATCGTCGAGCGTTGCAACAATTTTATAGTTGACTTCCTGTTGGAAATATGGTTTGAGGGTTTGAGGGTTTTGAGCGGAAAGCGAAGCGGGGAGAAGGCAGAGCGCAAGAAAAAGGACGGATTTCATTGTCAGAAAGTTTTGATCGTGCTGCAAACTTAGAAAGTCAACTGTTCAATGAGTGCGCAATGTCTCTACCCAATTTTTTAAAAACGGCTCAAACGCCCCGGTATCGAATTGTCCGGGCTGAAAGCCTGACGTTTCCGGTACATTTTCCAAGCCCGATTCGAGGTCTATTTCATCCTGCTTCTGGACCAGAAATGTGTTTTGCGCCGAGAAAAAACCGGCAAGGTATTCCTGCTCTGTCTGGCCGGGGGTGGGGATGAGCAGGGCTTTTTTGCTTAAGGCCGCCAAATCCATGATGCTGCTGTAGCCCGAACGGCACACCAACACTTTGCTGGCGAGCAACACTTCATTTAATTCGTGTGAAGTCAGGTAAGATACTACTTCCACGTTTTCCGCCACGTAATAGTGTTCCTTGGCTTTCGTTTTTCCCTGGATGAAAATAAATTTTTGCGGCAACAACATAGCCTGCTCCAGCAGACGCTGCTCTAAGTAAGTGCGCTGCGGCTCCGGGCCGGATAACACAACGGCTATGTCGTATTCCGATTCGCGGTGGGCGCCGGAGGGATGGGCGGCTTGCATACGCGATAAAGGCCCGATGAAATGGATGTCCGGATGAATTGCCCGCTCTCCGTGCGAAAGATCGCCCGACAGATTCGGTTCGCCGGCGATATCCGGCACCCAAATGGTGTCGAATTGCACCAGAGCCCGGCGCAAAACCCGGTTGGCCGACCATTCCAAAAAAACGCCGGGTACACGCAGATGGAGTTGGTGGGTGAGTACAACGTTGTTGGCTTTGCGGCTGAAGCATCCGTAGCGGTTGTCGGAAATAATACCCTGAATCCCGTGTTCGTTCACCAATCGTTCGGTTGCCCATTGCTCGGCGCGTATAGCATAGACGATGCGTGGCAATTGCCAGGCAATGTTGCGCACCATATTGGGCGAGTCGTATCGAATGCGGTAGGAAGGCAGTTGAAAAGCGGGAAGTTGTGGAAACTCAGCTTTCAGGAGGCGCAAGGCGTCGCCATCGGAAGCCAGCAACACTTCCGCGCCCATGTTCCGGAGCGCCTGGATGAGCGGGATGCAGCGGGCAACATGCCCGAGGCCCCAGTTGAGCGGTGCGACGAGGATGCGTTTCAAAGCGGAAGATTGTACCCTGCCTGGCGTTTTTGAGGTGAAATACAAATGACAAGGTTAAAATTTCGTTTGGTAAGCAGCGATTTAGCTACTTTCGCCATCGTAAAAGTAAACACAGTTTCGACTATGAAAAAAATTAATTGGTGGCGCGCCGCTTTCCTGCTGCTGATGGTGGGGATGGTCGTGTTGGAAAGTTGCCGTCTTTTTAAGCCGAAATGCGATTGTCCGCATTTTTAAGGGTCATTAAGAGAGTCATTAGGGGTCATTAAAGTCATTAGGGGGCATTCGTAATAACGATTGACCTTTAATAATGACCCCTAATGACTTTAATGACCCTCATTTACCTTAATTCAACCTGATCTCGTCGTCATTTCCATCAAAAAAGCGGTAGTCGGTCAACTGGTAATCCGCATTGGGCCGGATACGGATCCACTTGTTGTATCTGAAAAACCACTTTACCTGGCGGCTTTTCCACAAACCTTTTTTGAGATATGCTTCGAGGTAGGGGTGCACCAAAAGAATCAGTGGGGATTTCGGGCGCGATTGCATGATAAATTCCAGGTCGCGTTCGATGTCGTCGGTAAGCAGTATGGTCGCGTTCACCTTGCCGGTGCCACCGCAAGTGGGGCACACTTCGGCGGTATCCACGACTACTTCGGGGCGCGCGCGTTCGCGGGTGATCTGCATCAGGCCGAACTTCGACAAAGGCAGGATCGTATGCTGCGAGCGGTCTTTGCGCATGAAATCCTCCATTTTTTTGGCCAGCAACTTTTTGTGTTCCTGGTTTTTCATGTCTATGAAGTCAATCACGATCAGGCCGCCAATGTCGCGCAGGCGGATTTGGCGGGCTATTTCTTCTGCCGCTTCGAGGTTCACGCCAAAGATGGTCTGCTCTACGTCGGCAGAAGTGATCTTGTGTCCGCTGTTCACGTCAATGACGTGCATGGCTTCGGTTTTTTCAATGACGACGTAGGCGCCACTGTTCATCGTGGCCGTTTTGCCAAAAGATGCTTTGATTTGTTTTGTGATGCCGTAAGCGTCAAAGATCGGTTTCGTACCGGTGTAATACTGGACGATCCCTACCTGATCGGGGCTGATGTTTTGCAGATATGCCCTGACGTCGGCGTGCAAGTCCTTGTCGTTTACCACGATTCGGCTGAAGCCGTCACTGAGCAGGTCGCGCAGTACGCTGGCCGGCTTGTCGAGCTCGCTCAGGAGTTTGGCAGGCGGGTTTACCGTTTTCAACTGGCGGTAAATATCTTCCCATTGTCCCAGCAGGCGCATCAGCTCTTCGTGCAGTTCCTGCACTTTTTTGCCTTCTGCGGCGGTGCGGATAATAAGCCCGAAATTCTTGGGTTTGATGCTTTCGGCAAGGGTATGCAGGCGTTTGCGCTCTTCACCGCTTGCGATTTTTTTGGATACGGATACGGCATCGGAAAAAGGCGATAACACCATATAACGTCCCGGCAGCGTCAGTTCGCAGGAAAGGCGCGGGCCTTTGGTGGAGATCGGTTCCTTCAAAATCTGTACGAGAATGGGCCAGCGTTTGTTCAATACCTGGTCCACCTTGCCGGTCTTGACAATTTCTTCTTCGTATTTGAAATGGTCCAGTTTGTGGGTGTTGATGCTGCCGTTCATCACGCCGTTCGTCCACTTGACGAGCGAGCGCAGTTTCGGCCCCAGGTCGGTGTAGTGCAGGAATGCGTCTTTGCGGTGGCCAATATCCACAAAAGCGGCGTTCAGTCCAGGCATCATCTTCCTGATTTTGCCGATAAGGATGTCGCCGACGGTGAAATTGTTGTTGGTCTTTTGGTGGTGGAGTTCTACGAGTTTTCCGCCCTCGAGCAGGGCGAGTTCAACGCCCGTTTCGGATGCGTTGATTATGAGTTCTTTATCCACAATGATGTGAGTTTGGTTTTGTACAGGCAGGGGGCGGAAGGGCGGGAGTCGGAGATTGGGTACCGGTTGATTGTTATTGGTATGAGACAGGTCGGTTTCAGGCGGGCATGTCACAGCCAATGAACCAATAACAAATAACTGATAACCAGCAACCAAACAAAAAAGCAAAAGCCCTTCACCGAGCACCGGGGTCGGCACGGGCGTCAAAAAGAGACCGTCGCAAACGTTTGCGAAATTGGCGCTCGCCCCGGGAGGGCGATGGGCGTCGTATCGTTCGGCAAGGAGGGCTGTATCGCTTCCTGTTTGGGCGGTCACGAAGCGCAGCAAAAACAAAATTGGGGTGGACTTGCCAAAGAACGGCGGTTGAGTCGCCAATCAGGAGGACTGATTATGTCCAAACAGGGCAGACAGCGAAAAAACTTTCCGGCAGCAGTCAGGGGCTTCCGGAAAGTTTTTTCGATTCGACGGTTGCGTCTGGCGCTGACCCCGGCACGGCGGTTCCGGAATACCGGAATGCCAAATGCCTGTGGTTCAGTTACTAACGTTTCTTCTTATGGCGATTCTTACGAAGGCGCTTCTTACGCTTGTGGGTGGCGATTTTATGACGTTTACGTTTTTTTCCGCAAGGCATACTGCTACGAGTTATGAGTTATGAGTTATGTGTGTTATGAGTTACCGGGCTTTGCAAATACCCGCAAACTCGTTTGCTTTTGTGATGTTTCCTGCGCCTTCATAAGCTTTTGCCAGAAGGCAGGGTGTATTGAGGTTGTTTTTATCGAGTGCCCAGGCTTTTTCTAAGCGTTCCACGGCCCGTTGCCATTGGCCGGTTTTAATGGCCAAACGCCCCAGGGCGTTATAAACAGCCGGATGATCCGGATATTTGTTTTCGAGCTCCCGCAACATCAGTACCGCTTGCATCGGATTGTCAGGTGGCGGGTTTTCTGCGTACACCAACGCGAGGTTGACGCGGTGTTCCACCTGTGCGGGGTTGAGCGAAGCGGCGCTTTCGAAGGCTTTAACGGCATGATCGGCACAATACCGACGGACAACAGGGTCTTGAGACGCCATTAGTCCATTGAAAAAAGTGGCGCCTGCGACCGACCATGAAGAATCCGCGTTTTCGAGTTCGGCTGCCTGTTCGGCAAAACCGCCGGCGACAGGTATTTGTCCAAATTCATACCACAACCCGGAAAGCCGTTTCAAAGCGGAAATCCGGTCGGCGTCAGAGGCGGCTTTTTCAAGCGCTTGCTCCCGTTCGGCCACCTGCGTGGATTGAGAAGCATCCAAATGCGCTTTTGCGTCGGCTACTATGGTCTCAAAACCCGTACTTTCAGCCTGAAGCGACCGTGAACGTTCCGTCGTTTTCTGCTTGTCCGTTTTGGTATCAAATCCGAAGTAAAGGCCCAAAAACAAGGCCAATGCAGCCAAAACAGCCAGATATTGTGCTTTATTCATCAAGAAAATTGGTTGAGAAAGGATGAGAAGGGGTGAGAAAGTTCAGAAGGGTACAACCAGGAACTCAACTATCTCAATTTTTCTTAACCTTTCTCAACATCTCTTAGTCTTTCGGCAAAGAATGAACTTTTTTCTTCACTTGTTCGGTGAACACTTTTGCCGGTTTGAACGATGGGATATAGTGTTCGGGGATTTCGATGGACTTGCCTTTTTTGATGTGGCGGCCCACTTTTTTGGCGCGTTTTTTTATCACGAAGCTGCCGAAGCCGCGGATATATACATTTTCGCCATTGGTCATGGTGGACTTGATTTCTTTAAAAAGTTCCTCGAGCGCGACGAGGACGTCCACTTTGGCGACGCCGGTTTTTTCGGAAATAGCGTTCACAAGGTCAGCCTTTCTCATGTTTTATTTCGTTGATTTTGAATGAATTATGAACGAAAAATGGGTATTCTCGAAAAAGAGACGCAAAGTTCGCACAATTTTTCACCCCAGCAAACTTTTCCCTGAAAATTTCCGGTTTCTATCGTCTTGAATATCAAAGAAAATCATTTCAGGGCTGAAAAACGCACTTTCTCAATTTCGCGCCGAAAACTCGCTCAAATTCAGCACTTTACAAACATTTTACTTAAAAAATTTCTCTTGGCTCCGGTGCCCGGCGGTTTTTCATACTTTTGCTCCTCCTTTGCAGTGGCAGTGGCAGTGGCAGTGGCAGTGGCAGTAGGCAGTGGCAGTAGCAGTGGGCAGTGGGCAGTGACGGAGCGTGTTCATATTCATCATTCATCATTCATAGTTATCATTGTTATCGGTATGCTTCTCTCCATGACCGGCTATGGCCGTGCTTCCGGCAGTTTCGGCGAAAAAACCATCAACGCAGAAGTGCGGGCGCTCAATTCTAAAATGACCGACCTGAAACTCCGGTTGCCCGGAGATTATAAGGAAAAAGAAGTCGAACTGCGCAAACTCGTGACCGACCACGCCGAACGGGGCAAGCTCGATGTGGTGGTGGATGTGCAAAATGCCGACGGGGCGGCTACGGTAAGCCTCAACGAAGCTTTGTTCAGAGGGTATCACCGCGAGCTCAACCGGATCGCCCGGGATCTGGGTATCGGTCAGACCGATATGCTTCAGGCCATTCTGCGCATCCCTAACGTTGTGGCAGCTCCCAGCGGCGAGGTGGATGAAGATGAGTGGGCAGCCGTTTGTGAAACGGTGACCCGCGCGCTCGAACACCTTCACCACTTCCGTCGTCAGGAAGGCAAGGCATTGGAAGCCGATCTGCGGCTGCGTGTGGCCAATATCCTGCTGTTGTTGGGTGAAGTAACCCCATTCGAACAAGAGCGATTCACCCGGATGCGCGAGCGTATGCGCAACAACATGGAAGAGGTATTTGGCAAGGAAAACCTCGATGCCAACCGGTTTGAGCAGGAAATCCTTTATTATTTGGAAAAGATGGACGTAACAGAAGAAAAGGTGCGCCTGGAACAACACTGCAAATATTTTCTCGAACAGATTGAAAACGCCAAACAATCCGCCGGTCGTTCGCTGGGTTTTATTTCACAGGAAATGGGCCGCGAGATCAACACACTCGGCGCAAAGGCTTATGATGCAGATATCCAGAAATTGGTGGTACAGATGAAAGATGAATTGGAGAAGATAAAAGAACAATTGGCGAATGTACTTTGACGTACACCGGAAGTCCGTTCCGGCGTTGGGCCTAAGGTGAAACTCTGCCGGAACGGACTTCCGGCATACATTATGCAAATGTTAAACCGAAATTCCCTGAAAATAAGCGGTATCGGGCCAGCGTCATTCATCCGCACACAACAAAAACTTCCGCAATGGCCTTCCGCCTTTTATGGCTAATCTTCCTGACCTGCTTTTTGTCCTGCTTCAGCGCTATCCGGGCAGGGGCGCAACCATCAACCGATCTTCGAAAGGACAAAGTATTTTTCCAAAAGAAAAGGAACGAATTCGGTCTTTGGCTCCGGCAAAACCAGTTAGACCGGATATTCAGGGCCGACAGCGTGGCTGTAAGCGCCAGAAAAGTGACCCTTTTCCTGCGCCCGGCCTTCGACAGCAAACGGGCCTGCGATTCCATCCAATGCGCCTGGACGAAACTCGAACAGGGGAACAAAAGGGTGAACGGCCAGTTTTTTCACGAACGCCTGTTGCACAAATGGGCTTTTCTCTCCGAAGTGCCGCCCGGCCAGGCCGAGGTTGTGGTGCGTTGCCACGATCCGGCGCACTTTTTAGCCAAAGTTTACAGCCGCGAAGGGAAAGTGCCTGTGGAACAGCGCAGCATCCGCGATGGTACAGTGGTTGACGTGAGCACGCCTTCTTCTTTGCAGGGGGTGAATACCGGCGACAATAAATTTATGGTGCCGAACAAAAAAGTGAGTACAGTGTGCGGCAACGCCCGCCGTTATCTGACCAATTTTTACAAAATGAAAGGCACTCCGATCCTCTGGCGCGCCAAAGTGGATACTTCTTACACGACCTACGATGAATTTGTGTTGGAAGTGACCCATCTGAATTACGAAATTTGCCCCGACGGTTTCTTCGAATACCACCGCATCTACGTAAAAGGCCTGCAAAAAGGCAATGATGTGGAACTTTCCTGGGAATTTCAGGGAAAATATGGCTCCGGTATCATTTTTCCCCCCCGCAAAAACGACTATAAAGACATGGATTTGCGTTACAAGAGCAATCTGGAAGAATACCAGAAACGCCTCTTTAAAAAATTAACGGATTACCTTCGCCAATGACAACCAGCAGCACACGGACCATGGCAACGCCAGTGGCAAATACTGAAACGACAACTAACTCCGCCTCCGACCAGGGCCAACTATCGCCGCGTACCCGCATCGCCAGGCTGATATTGGTGTATCACTTCGCGCTCATCGGCGTTTCGTGCATTTTTTACATTTTGCGCGGATTCGACTTCGAAGAGTTTACTTCGCTCATGGGCATTCTGGCCCCTGTGACAGCGCTCTATGGAGGCGCCGTATTCCGCTTTTTGGGACGCAGCATCACCGAACCCAATCTGAATGTTCAAAGCAATGCGCCGATCAGCAGCCTCGTCAAATGGCTCGTCAACGGCCATTTCATCATCGTGCTCAGCCTGATCTCGCTCAAGGCGCTGGCGCCCAATATCCTCAACTTTCAGGATATGACCATGTTCCTCACCTTCGTGGAATCGGCGCTGGGCGTTTACATGGGCAACATCATCCTGGCCCTCTTCGAAGGCAAGTCGGAAAACGGGAAAGGGTAGGGAATCAGAGATATTTAGTGGAGTTTTTCTCCAACAAAATGTCTTTCAACTCTTTCAGGTAGGCATATTGCTCCGGCATGACCCGCTTGAGGGCTTCTTTGACTGCAAAAAAGGCGCCTTTGTCTAAATCCGGAACCAGATTTTTGATGTGCTGCTTGGCTTTTTCCTTAGCTACCCGGTAATCTTCGTACATGAGGGCGCGGAGGGAGGGGATTTCGTGCCAGTCGGCTTCGATGGCGATGGCTTTGCGCGATTCGCCGTTGGCGTCTGTGACTGGGTCGAGTTGGATGCAGTTGGCGAGGCGTTCCGGCGCATTGTCGGTAGCGGTCGGCGTTTTCCACTGGTTTTCGGTGTCTTGCTGTTCAGCAGGATTGACTAAAAAGACTTCAAGTCCTTTTTCGCCGACGCGGTAGATGATGACATCTACTTGTTCGTTCGTTTGCATGGCCGGAGATTTTGCCTTTCGATTATTGGCTAAGAAACAGCGGGATGTGGCAAATGTTTGTACAGACTGTTTAGTTTTTCTTTGAAGCGCCGGGGCAAAGAAAGGGAAAAGGGTTGAAAAATGACTCACTATAATTTTTTCCGCTTCTTTTTTCTACAGCCTTTAACCTACCCAATTTCATTTGCCGCCCAATCCTAGGAACGAAATACCGGAGCCGCCAGGTGTCTGCTCGGAAATGCACATAGCGAAAAACTCCACATATTACACGGTTATCGATTGGATAAACACACTTATTATTTTACGCTTTGAGTCGAAAAACGAGAGAGCTATTTTTGTGAATAGGTTTTATTTGAATTTTTTCAGAAGTGTTGAATATCCGGGTCAACACATTTAGTTTATAATGTAACACAAAATGTTTTTTCGATGAAAAATGCCTCCTCCTGCACCTTCCAATGGTCCGAAAATAAGAATTGGCCATGGACTGCCCTGTTTTTTTTTCTGTTTTTATTCCCACAGAACTCTATTGACGCCCAATGCTATTGTAATGGCGAAGAAATCCAGCCTCCGGGCTACAATTACATCGATCCGGTATACAATGAATATGACGAGTTGGTCAGTTACCATTATAATTTTCAATTCAGTTGTTTGGGCCTTCCGATGGATCTGTTCGATATGTATGATGAGTACTTTTACCATGTGTTATACCGGGTAGCCGGTTCTTCGGACCCATGGCAAGTGTCCGAGACTTCCGTGTGGAATGATATTAGTGATTATATTGTTACAGTTTATGGGCTTTTACCAGGTGTGGAATATGAGTTCAGGGTCAATTGTCCATGCCCTTACCCTGGTTGTGACGCTTACACGCAGGTTGAAAATTTTTTGAACGGCGAACCAATGAATAACGTGACCCGTCCATGGACTTATAAACTTTGCCCAGGCCCCTGGATCAACAATATGGAGGTCACAAATATCAATCTTGTCAATCAGACTGCACATATATCATGGACGTACAACGCCAAACCTTCCGGTGATGTGCAGGTGGCCTATCGCCGCAAAACTTCGCCGCCAAGTGATTGGATAGTCTTGCCGGATGCATCCTATCCGGAATATATTTTGACAGGGTTAGACCCATGCACAGAATATGAATTTAAAGTTACAGTTCCGGGAGTTTGTGGCGTCGCGTCCAAAACAATTACTTTTAAGACGAGTGATTGCTCTGTCAATATTACAAACGTAACCGATATTACCGGCACGAGTGCTACGGTTTACTGGGGGCCAAACGGCCAATATCCACCGGATAATTATACGATAAGTTGGTGGGTCGTACCGGCGCAAACCTTTTCCGCAACTACATCGGATTTAAGTTATACGATTACCGGGCTTTTTCCAAATTTACCGTACAATGTAAGGGTAACCCCTAATTGCAATCCCTCAGCACAATGTTCCTACAATTCCCAGGTCTGGAAATTTAAAACAAATTGCGATATATACGAAAATAATAACTCATTTGCAGAAGCCACTCCAATTTCCCTCGACCAGAATTATTCAGCCAGCATTAGCACCTTAACGGATGTAGATTATTATGCATTTATTCCTCCTTGCGAACGAATACAAGTACTGGTGGATCATCCTCTTGTTCCAACTTACCAGGATGATTGGTTTGAACAACTGGCAGATATGCCGGTTAAAATATATGATGAAAACTTTACGGAAGTTCCTATGTATTATTTTTATGATGACCCATTACAGGCAGATTATGGGCGACCATTCTTTGCTGTGAATCCGGGTCATCAACATTATTTAGTGATTTCCCGTAAACAAAACATTAACTGGGAGATCGATTACAGAAACAAGTGTTATTCCATGGAGGTTAGAAGGTGTATGAAATGTTATAACAACGAAAGCAATCCAATTTACGGAAATGGAAATGTGAAAGAATTGCCGGCATTGGAAGAATATGGATTGTATGAAAATCCCTTTTACTATACAGATGTCAATTGGAGCATTGCGTCGGGAGCAGCCACAATTATTCCAACCAATGATCCCAATATAGTTAACCTCTCTTTTGAACAACCTGGCACTGTAGTCCTGGCAGCATCGGTAATCCGTTGCGATGGGGCGGTTATGACTTATTATATGACGATCCAGGTGTCGGATCCCTGTTATGTAAGCGGAACCATTTCTTCGCCGTTTGTTGTAGAGGGTCAGCCTCTGCAGAGTTATAATCCAATGTATACTTCAAGCTATACAGTCAACCTCGATCTGCCCCCGGGAACGGGTTTTTCATGGAACATAGTGTCAGGCCAAGCTCTCTGGAGTGTTAACGGCAATTCAATAAATATTTTTCAGAGTAGTGCTGATGTAGTTTTTCAATTTGATTTTTTAGAAGGGGAATGCGCTGGCAAGTCAAGAACCTACCGGTTTTCTCTCGTTGGTTTCACCGGTAATCCTACGGATGAGTTCAAAGTGAATCCTAATCCGATCAAAAATGTGCTAAGGATTATTCCTCCAATAAAAAATAATTCTTCCGCTACCGGATTCACTGTAGAATTGTTGAATGTATATTCTTTAAAAGTAGCCGGCGTTCAGGGTAATTTTTCTGAACAATTGCGACTTGATTGTTCGGATCTTCCAGCCGGTAATTATTTTGTACGAATCACCTGCGATGGTTATCTCCAGACTTTCCCTGTAACAAAAATATAGTTTGTCATTTCAGACTAATTCCGCCCTGCCTGGTTATTCAACGGGCAGGGCGGAAAATATATTCCCTGACTGTGACAGCGCTCTGCTGAGATACCGGATTCGTTTTACGACGTTCGGGGTAATCGGTTGGGTGATTAAACTCATGATTTTGGAAGAAATCATGTTCATTGCCTTTATGTAGATGTACAAATAAGTTAAATCCGTATCGTCTTCACTTTCGGGTCCGGTTTCGGCTCGACTGATTTGGACTTGGGAGCGGGCTTCCTGTTTTCAGGATTTTCACCTTGCTCTTCCTGTTGGCGCAGCCGTTCTTCGGGCAACAGTTCGTCGTCATCCTGCGGCACATTGCCGTCGTCTTTCGGGAAATCGCGGATGCCGTAATCCGGTTGCCCGAACTGTGGATTGAGGTTAAAAAACTGGTCGAAGAAGTTGTCGAAACCGAAAAAACCCTTCTGACGGGTACTGTCGGCACCAAAAGGGGAGAAATGAAAAAAGTGCGACATATTGCCGCCTTCAATAGTAGTGTCGAAACGGAAAAAGAAAGTGGCGTCCCATTGCGGCATAGCGAAATTGGGATCGTTGAATGGGCTGTTGCGGAATTGTTCCATCAGCCGTTGCTGCATTTCGAGCATTTGGCGCTCCATTTCCCGGAAGGAAGGCGGTGTGTTTTGTGCCACTGCCTGATGACATGGCGCCAAAGAAAAAATCAACATGGAGAGGTTGATAATGACTCGCATGGTTCGGAATGAGTATTGTTCGTTTCAAACACAAAATTACGAACCGATGAATTGTCTGTAGCAACTCTCCATGCTGATTAACAACTGATTTATATACGATCTGCCGGCCTTTATACTTTACTTTTCTTTCACCATTTTCATCGTTGCGCTTGCTGTCGGCGTCTCCACGCGGTAGTAGAGCATCCCGTCTGCATCGGCGACTTTTTTATCTAACGCAAACACATTGTCGCCTTTGGGGAATTCGCCGGTGGCCGTGTGATGAACCCGTCCCATGGCATCGTACACTGTCAGCGTCGCAGTAGCGGCGTCCGGGGTATAAAAAGGCACAAGGGTCTGTTCGCTCCAGGGATTCGGCTGGTTTTGATACAAGCGGAACGCCTTGCTGTCACCAGAAATCGCCTGGGGGCACAAATTGGAGTTGTCCTGAATCGTGACAGATGTCACGCAGAAATTCACGTTACCGGCTTCGTCCATTACCCATATCTCCACCTGCTGGATGCCCAGTTCGTTGCAGGTGAATGTTATATTTTCCTGGCCGCCCGGAAATCCAGTTCCCGATCCGACGATGCGGATGCCGAAAGTCAGGAATTGGAACGGCGTACAATTATCCTGCGCGGATTGAACGAAAGATGTTGCCCAAACGATGACCGTTGGCGGGCCGGTCTGCCCAATATTGACAACCAATCCCTGAACGCACGACAATTCCGGCGCCTCGCAATCCGGTAATTTGATGATCTGCTTGTATTGGTAGCAATTGGTAGCGGTGCTCCAGAAGGTGGAAAAATCCGTCGGCGAATCGCCGGGGTTGATAGCGGCCACGGTGGGCGCCCATCCCCCGACGCTGTTGCCGGATTCCGACACGACTGGGCCAGGCAGGTTAGCCGGATCATTGACATCGGCCACCGGATTGGGATTGGGCACAACCGTGCAGGGCAGGCCCGGGTCGTAGGTGCACCAGTTTATGATCGTCCAGCTGCGCTCGATCTTGATACAAGCATCGGAGGTATTGGTAAAGACTTCATCCTCGAACGATGTCGCGATCAATTCACAATCCTCACCGTAAAATACGGGCGTTCCATAGTCTCCCGTACCGTTGCAATTCGTCAGGATCAGGTCGTCGGGGAATTTGACGTAATAATCCTGCTTGTATACCACGCTGATCTGCTGCTGACAAGTGGTGGCGTTGCCCGCGCAATCGAGCGCCGTGAACGTCCTGGTAACGGTTCCCCGGTGGCAGAACGAGTCGAGCAGGGAGTAATCCGTTGAAACAATGATCGTGTCGAAACAGCACTCGTCGGTTCCGGTCGCTGTTCCGTAGTTCAGGCCCGGGTCGAAATTTTCACAGTCCACCGTCACATTGGGCGGTGCGGTACAGGTTGGGCCGAAGCTGTCGCCTACCGGCACCGGAATGGTGTCGGTCGTGCAGCAATTGAGGTGCAAACTATCGTCGGCGATGTCGTGGAGCGACACGAGGAAGTTAAATACCCCGCCCGTCGGACTTCCGGTGATGGTGGCCGTGAGGAGCGGGCTGGTGGCAAATGGCGGCAGGAGGAGGTAAAAATCGGAAGGCGTTACGGTGAACGGTCCCATCGGCGTCAAATGAATATGGTCGGCAGTGAAAGGCGGCGATGTGGCGAGGTTGGTAACCACAAAATTGAAGGAATAAGTGCCGTCCGGATTGCAGAAGATGGATACCGAATCCATTATCGCGCAGTCATCATTGCCGCCTGTTCCCGTCGCAGGGCAATTGAATTCAAGCGTGTCGTAACACTCGGTGGAATCCGCTGTGTACCATGTGATCTCCAGTTCCCAGGGCCCGGGTGCGTTGCCGTCGAAACAAATTTCCGGCAACATCCAGCCGTCCTGGACGTGACTACCTTGAGGGCCGAAAGGCGTCCATGCGATGTAGTCTGATGAAGTACTGCTCATCTGCCAGCCACTTATTGGGGGGAAATTGTTCACAGCGCCGAACGCCACGCCTGGCGTGACAATTTGGGTGTTGACGCCGGTGTAATAGCCGGGCGGGTTGTGCAGGGTGATTTTCCAGCAGCAACTGTCGGTCGGACTGATAACCTGTTCGGCTGTGGCATAAGTAATCGTGCTGTCGCAGGGGTCGCAGGCTGGCAGCGTGAAACAAACCGGTACAGTGTCGGCGCAACAACTTAAATCCAGTTCGCCGGCGGCAATATCCTCGTGGTGGACAACGGAGGAGAAACAAATCACTTGTCCCGCCGTTCCGCCGGTGACAGTGGTGGTCAGGTAGCAATACGTTTGCCCTGCCGTGAGGTCCGGCAGCGAAAACACGTCGGGCGTAAAAGTGATGCCCGCAGGAGGATGGATGCTGATGGAACCGAGCGTCCAGTCGAGACTTTCGCCCGCTTTCACGCAAAAATCCATTTTGAAAACGGTCCCGGATTCGCAATATACCGAATCCACGATGGCCTGCACGCAGGCGTCGCATTTCAATATAAGCGTATCGCGGCAGGCGACGGTATCGCCCGGGCCGTAGTATTCGATGACGATGGTTTGCTCGTCTGCGGTCAGGTTTTCGAGGCAAAAACCGGCCACTGACTGCAAACCCGCCGGAATCGTGCCGCCGACCGGCTGGAACAGGGCGCTGTTGGCCGCATAACCTTGCAAAGTCCAGCCTGTCGCTGGGGCTGGCGGCGGGAAAGTCATCAAAGAGCCGCCGCCCTGCACGACGATATTGACGTAGGTGAAATAGCCGGGTTTGTCGTTGTGCACGTTCAAAGTATAGCAACAGCCCGATGCCGAAGTGTCTTTGACGGCGGTTGTGGCGACAGAGTCGCAGGAAGAACAAAAAGGTGTGGAACCGGGGCAAAAGCAGCTGTATTTTCCGATGAAAATATCAGCGAACAAGTCGGTAATACCGTTGCCGGGACCAACGCAAACCCCGTCCGAGTTGTGTTCAGTACCGTTGGCTGCCATCGGGTCGGCGTCGAAATCGGGATCGGTGAAGCGCCCGATGATCGCAAAATCGCCGAACGGGTCGGGCGCTACCGACCAACTGAAAGCGCAGGAGGAAGGAGTGCCATGAGGTTCCATGGATTTGATCATCCCGCAATCCTGGTCGAATATGCCGACGAACATGCGCTGGTTGTACCTGTTGCCCGACAGGTAGATACGGCCATCCGGCCCGATGGACAATTCACGGACGCCAACATTGGAAGGGGCGTTTTGTACGCATTGCGCATTACCGCTGTGGTCATACCGGGCGACAAAACTGGCGCTGCCGTTCAATTCAAATGCGGGATCGCCACCTATGGGGTCGAAGTCAATTCCCGGCGCATTGCCATAATCTCCGGCCACGTAAACGCTGCCTGCGTCGGCTTCTACGTCCCAGGCAATCCCTGTGCTGGTTTTGGGAGCGTCCTGAATGGCAATCGCCCATTGATACGCACCTGCAGCGGAATATTTTACGATAAACGGGGCAATCGCATTGGAGCCGACGCCGCTTTGCGTAATTTCGGGAATGACGTCGCCGTCAAAATCCACCGATTGGGAAAAATGGCCTGCGACGTAGACATCGCCGCTCACAGGCTCAGTGCTGACGCCCAACGGAAATGCCCCCCCGTCGTCGTTGATGGTTTTTACCCAAACCATTTGCCCGGTGGAAGAAAGGTACTTTGCAGCGTAAAAATTGCTGCCGTTATTGCTGGTGTAGGTCGTATGGGTAAACAGCGGGTCGAAATCCACCGTTGCCCTGAACAGCCCGACGATGATAATATTGCCGTCCTTGTCTATATCCAGATCCTCTACATGCTCGCCCCACGCCGCGCCGAGGCTGAATGCCCATTGCAAATTGCGGCTTTGATCGAATTTGGCGAGAAAAATGTCTTCATCGCCGTTGTTGGAAAGCGCTATTGGGCCAGTACCTCCTCCCGGAGAAGGTATGGTGAAAGAGGGGCTGTTAAAAATCCCCGTGACAAAAATATTGCCTGCCGCATCCGTTTTGACGACTGTGCCGATTTCTTCCCCGGCATCGCCGAAGCCGAATTCCCAGTCGAGCGTGCCGTCGTTGAAGTATTTCGCCACGAAACAATCGTGCGCACCGGCAGTAGCAGAGTTCAAACCCTGGTAAGCGCCCGAAAAACCGCCCGTCACGAAAAAATCGCCGGACGCATTGGACGAGATGTAAAAATTGGAATTGTTGCCACCGATATTGAACGAATTCCCTCCCGCGCGCGACCAGTTAAGCATGATCGCCGGCTCGGAGCAAGTGTCGCAGGTCACACAAATTTCCCAACAGCTGTCCCTCGTAAAACACGGCTGCCCCAGAGTGTCGAGTTCTTCCACTATGGCGCACAAGGAATAATAGCCTGACGCAGCGTACAGGTGAGAGGCCGGAGTATTTCCGGTAAAAGGCCCGCTCGTGGAACCGTCGCCCCAGGTATAGGCGACTTGCTGACAATGCCCCAGGCCATTCGGCGCGACCGATACGCCGCATTTGTGCTGACTGAAAGAGAAACCCTGATTTACGTTGTCCTCGAAAGCCTGCTGGTCGGTGCAGCAATCGCCTGGCTGGCAATCAATTATCGCGACCGAACCGTTGTCTGATTGAACCGGCACGACACCCCCGGCGACATTGATAAATTCCAGCCCAGTGGGGGAACTGGCGAACTCAACCGGGGATAAAGCCCCCGATGCCCCGATCACCTCGAAACAAATTTCAAACAACACCGAATTGTCAGGCAAGGTGACTCCTGTAGCATTTTGGTCGAACCAGGCAAAACTCAATAAACCCGAAGAAACCTGCGAAGTGCCAAAATTGGCAGATGTCAATCCCGGCAAGCCGAAATTTTGTACTTGTTGAAAATTGATCACTGAGGGGTCCCAGCTCATGCTGTATTGCCCTGCTACAATGTTATTAAAATCGGCCACACTTATGTCCACACAAACCGTCTCGCCGGGGCAGGCGGTCGCTGAAGAGGCTATCAGTTGAAGGTCCGGATTTCCGTCCCCTGACCACTGCACATTCCCGTTGCTGACATTCAAACCGTAAGGCAAACAATCGCCGTCCACCACCTCGAATTTTGTCGGCGTCTGCACAAAAGCGATGGGCGTGACGCCGCCGTCCGTTCCGACAATGGTAAATTGCAGCGAAAAGATATTCGTGCCGTCGGGGACGCTCAGGCCGCCGGAGGCGACATCGTGGGTCCAGCAAACAGCCAATTTGCCGCTGGTGCTGTTCATGCTGGCTAAAGACAGATTGGCGAGGTTCAGGTTGTTCACCTGGTCGAGTTGCAGCACCGCCGGATCCCATTCCATCGAAAATTGCAGTCCCAGCACGTCGTTGAACCCCTGTACCGACACATCCACGCTCACCTGCTGACCGGTCATTCCACTGGCATTGGAGGCCGAAAGTGTGAGAAAAGCCGGGGCGGGCGCGTCGTTCACGCAGTCCGTAACATCGCCGGTTTTCATGCCTATAAAATCCTGCACCACGTCGGCCTGGATATCCGCAATGCCCGCCGATTCGGGCCAGGCGCTTTGGAACGGATTGGCCGGATTGGGGAAAATATAATTGGCGTCCATAAAACGCCATGAAGTGTTGTTCGGAAATTGGGTGTAAATACCGAGTATCAACTTGCGCAACTCCACGGCATCGAATGTAGTGATAGAGCCACTTTTATTTACATCGGCCACGATCAACTGGTAAGGGCTTTGCAGGGGCATGAGACCGAGTATGTGCTTCGATATAAAAATCAGGTCGCGCACGCTCACACATTCCGTATGATCCACATCTTTCGATGGTGTCAGGGTCACATCACTGCCAGCCGGGATATTTTCAAACAGATAATCGCCCGGTATTCCAGTCAAATCCGCGCCTGTGACATCGCCCGTCATGTCCACCGTCGCGTTGGGCAGGGGTTGACCGCTGTTGCGGTGGACGTTGCCGGAAATGGTTTGGGCCTGCATGCGCGAGCCTGATAATAAGAGCAAGACAATGAAAATCTTGCTGACATTGACTTTTACCCGGTAAGCCATGATGTGATGATTTTGAAATAAAGTAACTATTTAGGCAGGGGGCAGCGCCCCGGAGATTGTTTCGGGGCGCTGCCCCTCCACGGGAGATTTTGGGCCTAAACGGCTACAAATATTACGGGGCGCTGCCCCTACCTAAATAGTTACAAAATGAATTATTTTATCCGTTCTGCAAGTCGTTTTTTTGACAGGATTTACAGGATTTATCTATTGATTTTCTATTGTAAATCCTGTAAATCCTGTCAAAAAAACCTCTAAAACTTCGCCCTCAGAATACAGTCTATTCTTTCACAATCCTTTGCCCCCATAGGCGGGCTTCCGAATCGCCGATTTCCACGAAATAGACGCCCGCCGGAAGTCCATCGAGCGATAATTCGTGCTGCAACTGCGCCTCGGCGACGCGCTCCGTTTTCACCAACCGCCCGAACGCATCGAACACCCGCAACGTCGCGCTGGCGCCCAATACACGGTCGAGTTCCAGCGTCAGATTGCCCGAAGTCGGATTCGGATACGCCCGTACAGAGAGTCCGGAGTAGGAGGGCAAGACCACACCGTGATCGTCCACGCAAATCCGGTCGACCCGGACAACGGACGGCACTTCCTGGCCGGGAATGACGGATTGGTTCCAGGGCGTGAGTATGAGCCTTGTGTAATCGTTGTCCGCGACCCAGTTCAGGGTATAAAAGGCCCAATTGGTGCCCAGTACAGGCGTAAATCCGATCAGTTCGCAATCAGGCAATGTGCATCCCGAAGCGGGGTAAGTACTCGTCCCGATGCCGTCGTCGGCGAACAAACGGATTTGAGGCTGAAGGCCGCCGAAGGGGTCGGCATACCTGGCGCAGAGTCGGATAGCGTACAAATGCCCGGCGATGAAGTTGACCTTTTGGTAAATACCCTCCCCGCTCAATTGAGTGCCCATCATTTCTGCCGAGTTGTTGTTGTTGCAGGAATCATCGGTAATGTAATTGGGCGTGGAAAGGTCATACGCTACCCAGAAATCCGTCAAGTTTTGAAATTGCGGGTGGTAGGTGTTGAGAAAACCTCCATCGATGACGATGTTCTCCGCACATTCCAACGTTTGTCCGCAGGGCGGCAATACGATGCAGAAGGTGTCGGCGCAACAGTTCAGGTGCAGCGAGTCGTCGTTCACGTCGTGCAGGGCGATGGTAAAACAGATGGTGTCGCCGGGGTTGCCATGCAACTGGGAGGAGAAGGAAACCGGGGTATTGGGCGGTATGGTCTGCCAGTGTACCTGCGGGTCGAAAACATCGTAGGGTGGCGGAGCGGGTTTGAGTTGTCCCAGCACAATATGG
Source organism: Saprospiraceae bacterium (assembly GCA_019187225.1). Lineage (GTDB taxonomy): Bacteria > Bacteroidota > Bacteroidia > Chitinophagales > Saprospiraceae > M3007. The sequence continues at coordinate 81,387 of JABAQQ010000004.1, read as the reverse complement.
TCGGCGGTGATGGCCGGGTTGTCGGTGACGTTGGTGATCGTAAAGTTGAACGTATAAACGCCGTCGTCGAGGCACTCCAGGTCGAAGGTGTCGAGCAGGACGCAATCGCTGCCGGCAGGCGGAGTACAGTTGAACGCAAGCGTGTCGTAGCACTCGGTGGAATCTTCCGCGTACCAGGTGATGGCCAGTTCCCAGGGCCCCGGGGCCGTTCCGTCGAAACACATCACCGGTAACATCCAGCCGTCCTGAACGTGCGTGCCCTGAATGCCGAAGGGGTCCCAGGAGAGGTAACTCGATGTGCTGCCGGCAATCTGCCAACCCGTGACCGGCGGGAAATTGCTGACAGCGCCGAATACCACGCCCGGCGTAATGATTTCCGTGCTGACGCCGGTGTAGTAGCCGGGCGGGTTGTGCAGCGTGATTTTCCAGCAGCAAGAGTCACCGTCGAGTATCGCCTGCACGGCTGTGGCGTAAGTTGTGCTGTCGTCGCAAGGATCGCAATCGGGTAATGTGAAACAAACCGGCACCGTATCGGCGCAACAACTCAGGTCCAGTTCTCCGGCGGCGATGTCTTCGTGGTGGACGACAGAACTGAAGCAAATCACCTGCCCCGGCGTCCCACCGGTCACAGTGGTGGTAAGATAACAATAAGTCTGCCCAGCCGTCAGGTCCGGCAGCGAGAACACGTCGGGCGTGAAAGTGATGCCTGCCGGCGGATGGATGCTAATCGAGCCGATCGTCCAGTCCAAATCTTCACCCGCTTTTACGCAGAAGTCCATTTTATAGACATTCCAGGATTCGCAATACACCGAATCCACGAAGGTCTGCACGCAGGCGTCGCATTTTAATTTGAGCGTGTCGCGGCAAACGACCGAATCACTTTGATCGTAAAATTCGATGACGATGGTCTGCTCGTCGGCAGTCAGGTTTTCGAGGCAGAAATCGGCGACCTGCTGCAGGCCGGTGGGTATGGTACCACCTGTGGGCTGGAACAGAGCGCTGTTACCGGAATAACCCTGCAAAGTCCATCCCGCGCCCGCTGCTGGTGGTGGTGAAGTGACCAGCGAGCCGCCGTCGATGACGGAGATGTTGACATAGGTAAAGAAATCGGGTGTCTGATTGCCTGTGTGTAAAGTATAACAACAACCGGTTTTAGTGGAATCGGGTACTGCGACCGCCGAAATACTTTCGCATGGATTGACGATCGGGCAGTCAACACATTTGAAGATTTCAACATCTCCGAGCAGGGATTTGTCATATTGGGCAAGGAGACCGTCAAAATCGAGTAGCCAGGAATTGACGTTTGTGACAGCCGGATTATCGTGATAAAAACCCTGCATCCCATATACTTTATTGGGCCAAGATATCCTCAAATAGTCTCCGGTACACCAAATAGAAGTATCGCAGGTAGTCACAGAGTCGTTGGCAGATATGTAATTGCCAAAATCAACACCTCCTGCGCTGTTTCTTCCGAATGTACCTGAGCCGTATTCGCCAATTGGGATAGTTTGGTCATAAGTCCAGGTGCTTCCGGTCCTTTCATACCTCAGCAATCTGGACTGGTGGGCCCAAACAGCCGTAATCGCATTATCAGGTTTCATATCACCGTCCATAGTACGCTCTGCGAGCAGCATCGTTTCTCCATCCTGGGAAATAGCTATGTCGGAAACCGGATTGGAGTAGTTCACCGCAATCGTATACGGCAGTTGAATAACTTCCACGTCTGATCCGGTATCAAAACTGCCTCCGGGATTGAGTTTCACTCTTCTGATCGAGTTGTAGGCGCCTCCGCCGTATCTCAATTTGTCTACGGCCCAGACAGCGTAATATACTTCTATCTCTCCCGCCGCATTTTGCGTAACATCTATACCCCACGGACGCTCCCCGATGGGTGCGAAACCCGGTAGTCCATTGTCGCCATACGGATCAAAATAATCAATGACGGAGCCAGTGCCAGTGGGGCCAATCCTGTATATCCTCCCATCTTCGAAGTTGGTGACAAGCAATTGGTTGTTCCATTTGTCATAACAAATATTGCCCAATCCGGGGGAATGGATGAGTGAAGAAGATGCGCTGGTCACCGCGGATCCGGGCAAATTAGGCAGGCTTACCACCCAGCCTGGATCGACCAGCAGCGTGTTGCCGTCAACCTTGTAAATACCACCGTATCCGTTTGGTCCGGGCGCAGTGGGACCGTAAACGGTAGTTGAAGTGAAATAGATATCGCCTTGATTGTTGTTGTCAATGGCAATTCCAAAGACCTCTCCCAGTTCTGTCTTCAACCACATTTTGGAAGTGGAAATGGAGCCGGACAAATCCGTTCCTGTAGGCAGACTATATACATTTTGAAGTTTTTTGATAGCAGCCACTACTCCCGATGCGCCGGGTAAACCGGAATAACAAGTGACCACTGCATCCCCGCACGCCAGGGTATCTCTGGATGGTTTGCACAATTCGCACCCGCACACCCAGTTCGACGTTTTGCCGTTCAGGGTAAAATTCGACATCACGCCCGGATGGTCGTTGCCCGCCATGTCCGTGCATTGTGTCACGGTGGAGTTGTTGCCCTCTGCAATGCCTTGGTTCAAGGGCCAATAACCTACCAAACCAGTTTCGCTGCCAAGCAGTTCGCAGCCGTTGTTTGCCAAAATATCCGTTTCGCTGCGCCGATAATTCCACACCCTGACTTCATCAATCAGGCCCTGCCAGTTCTCGCCGGGAGCCAGGCTGCCGACCCACTGACCCAATCTGAAAAAGCTGGTATTGAGGGGGCTTACGCCGCCACTGAGAAATATCAGCGTTCCATCCAGCAATACCCGCACGCTGTCGTCGTATCTGATGACCGCAATGTGATGGCAATTGGAATCCCGAATGTTTTGGTCGCTCATATTGTACGGGCCGTTAGAAATGCCATTGTACCAATATATGCTCATTAAGCCGGCGCATTCGCCCACTTCAAATCTGGAGTTGGTTCCGCCAAAAGAAAACAGTCTCCTGAAATCCCCGCTGCAAGTTGTTGTGCCGCCATTTGCAGTGCTGGTGAACAGGGCTTCCACTGTAAAATCATCATCGCCCAGCACCGGGCTGGGATTCACCGTCACCATATCGTCGATCCCATCGAAGTCCAATGCACGATTTTCACAAGTAGTGTCCGGGCATTCCGGCACCACGAACCGCACAATACACTCACAGGTCTGCTGCCCGCAATCACCCCGCAAATACAGTTCATACCAACCCGGATTGCTGATTTGATAGCCGCCAAAAGACCAGGAAAAACTCGTCCCTGTTATACTGCCGGATCCAATTGGCGTGTTATCGCTGTTGACCAATTGAATGTTGGAGGGCAGGCAATTGGGGCCGACACAGGTAAAATTGCCATTCAGCACAAAAGTCGTCCCATCGACGGGGCAGGGTACGTTGATAAATTGACCGCAGGCCACATTTTGCGGAGCAGTACCTTGAGGGCCAAAGGTCAAATTGCTGAAACCGCCGCACTCGCAGGAAGGCGGCGGCGGGCAATCCACCGTCACGGAAAATGTGCAGGTAGCGGTATTTCCGCTCGCATCCTCCACAATATAAGCCACTACCGTTACGCCGCAGGGAAAGATATCGCCGCTCGTGTGGGTGGAAGTCAGCGTTACTCCCGGGCAATTATCCGAAGCGGAAGGAGAAATCCATGAAACCGCCGCTCCGCTTTGACCCGGCAGGGCGCTCACACTGATATTCTGCGGGCAGTTAATGATGACGGGCGATTCGAAATCAAGCACCGTCACTGTGAACGAGCAGGTGGCCGTGTTGCCACAATCGTCCTGCGCAATATAGTTGCAGGTAGTCACCCCGGTATTGAACAGCGTATTTTGAACCGGCCCGGGCGCGCTGCCGGTGGTCGCACCGGAGAGTGTGTGTTGCAGGAAAGCCACGGTGCAATTGTCGGTGAGCGAAGCAGGCGCTGCCGACACAGTGGCCTGACAAATGCCGGGATCTGTGGAGACTGTTTGGTTGGGCGGGCAGACGATCTGCGGAGGGATTTTGTCCTCCACCTCCACACTCGTCCAGCACTGGGCTGTGTTGCCTGCGCAATCCACTGCCGTCAGCACGACGGTCTGAGGTGGACCGCAGGCGACGCTGCAATCGAATCCATTGGTATTGAGGAACATATCTGTGATGCCGCAGTTGTCGAACGCCACACCTTCGATCACATCGTTGACCGAAATGGACGCAAAACCGAAAGCGTCCACCTGAATGATTAACTGGTCGTGGCACGACACGATGGGCGGCGTGTTATCCACCACTGCCAACTGCGCCGTGCAGGTCGAGGTATTGCCGTTGCAATCGCTTACCATCAGTACCACTGTTTGCGGAATGGGCGGGCAGGCGTCCTGACAATCGAAAGTCAGTCCAGCCGGCGCATTTGGAAATGATAGCGTTACATTCGGGCAACAGGCATCGAACGACCCGTTGTTCACCATTTGAGGAGTCACAGTGATGGTGCTGCCGTTCAGGACGAACGTGATATTATTGCACAAGGCCACCGGCGGTACATTGTCTGTTACTGTCACAGTATTGGTGCAGGTGCTGCTGCCAAATTCATTGGTGGCTGTCCAGGTGATCACCGTGACGCCGACGGGAAAGGGATCGTTCATAAAGAGCAGGTCGCTCCGGCTCCCGGTGATGTTAAGTTGGTCGGCACAGGGATTATTTTGCACTGCCGGCACAGGTACCTGGTAAGGATCGCCGCAATTGAGTGTCACATTGGGCGAACAACTGACAATGACCGGCGGTCCGGAAATATCTGTGACAGTGACTGTTTTACATGTTTTGCAAAAAATATCTCCGGCGCCTGTGATCAAGGAAAGGCAAACCGTATAATTGCCCGGAGTAGAAAAATCCCAGGAAGGGTTGGCTGTATTGGAGTCTGTCGTGCCGTCGTTGTTGAAATCCCACGCATAAGTGTACAGAGGCGGTACAGGCTGCTGTGTCAGGTTGGTGAATTGCACGTTGCCGCAGCTGTCGCTCGTCCAGGAAAAGTCAGCCGGACAGCAGACGGCGCCGAATTGCGGGTCGCCGCATACCCAGTTGGAAGAACTTCCGGTGAGCGCGAAAGGGCCGGTAAGCGCCCCGTTGAGGTTATTGGCCGTACAATCGGTCAATGTAGTGAGACCTGAATTGTTGCCGTTGGCGATGCCCTGATTAAACTTGTAATATGCCCTCAGATTCGTCTGATTGCAACTGGCAAGCGAACAATTGATATACGGGTCAATTTGCGCCTCCGTCCGCGCCGTGTTCCAGATACGCACTTCATCGAGCTTGCCGTCCCAGTAGAATCCCGTACCTGGACTCACCCAGGAGGTACCGAGGCGAAAAGCCGTGATATTCAGCGCTGTGCTGACGTTCTGGTCTTTGATCAGGTTGCCGTCTAAGTAAATTTTAAAATTGTTGCCGTTGCGCACAGCGGCCAGATGGTGCCAGTTCCCGTCGTTGATGTTGTTGGCGACAGTATAAGCAGGATCAGCATTCCACTGGAAATACAACTGCCCGCTGATCTCGAAAACATCGAAGCGGGTGGTCACAATGTTAAAAGGGGGCGTAATCAGCAATCCGCCCAGAGAAAACAGCCTCCGCTGATTGGATGCGCCAGGGGCGGCGGGGTCGCGGAAAAAACGAACCTCGACGGTAAAATTGCTGTTGCCCGTCAGGGTGCTGTTGTTGAGTTGAATGTAGTCGTTTACGCCGTCGAAGTCGAGCGCGTGGTTGCTGGGGCAGGGGTCTTGAGCATGGAGTGCCGTGCATATAGCAGACAGGAAGAACGCGAAGTAGATTTTTCGCATGGTTTTCTTTTGTTTTTCAAAAGTGAGAAAAGAAAAATACGATTGTCCTTTTGCGATGTTGCGAAACACCGCATCAAGGACAAACACATATCAACGGGCAAAAGAAAATGTTACCCCTAACAGGGGATAGTGCCAAAATTGGGCTTCCAGTGGCGTATTACGCGTGTGTTTGTGGAAAGCGGCAGGCTTGGCATGAAATTCGGTGGGATATTTTTGAAAAACGGTCAACCAACCTCCGCATGAGTACCTGCCTGAAAACACTCCTGCCGTTTTTTTGCCCCTTGTGCCTCTTCGCGCAACAGCTGACCTTCGCCCCCGCATTCCGCAATTACTCCACCGATCAGCGGCTTCCCAACAACTGGGTTTATGGCATCCTGCAGGATCGCGCCGGGTATATTTGGGTCAGTACGAACCATGGTGTGTGTCGTTTCAACGGATACGAATTCGAGCAGTTTGCCGACACCCTTTATACCAACTACACTTCCGTGATGAGCAGCGCCATGGCAGAAGACGCGCATGGCAGGATGTGGTATTCCGATATAAAAGGCCGGATTTTCTGCATCGAAAAAGGCATCATTCGCCCCTATCCCCACAACGACGTGATCGCCGCGCAAAAACTTTTTTTTGATTTTATCCATAGCCTGTGTGTCAGCGAAAGCGGGAAGGAGTTTTGGTTGTTTGCCAATAACTACGGCGTTTTGCATGTATGGGGAGAAGGCCAATGGGAACGGATAGTGCCGCCGGCCGGATATGCTACTCAAATTTTTGAGCATGCTGGCAGGTGGTGGCGCAATTATTTCACCCTTGATTATCCAACACTTCCCCGCTATTTACCTGGCATTATCTTTCAAAACGAATCGGGCGCCACCACGGTGGACAGCCTGCCCTGGCCAGGCAAACAACGGAATTTCTATGAATTCGCCCAACGACTACGCGACGGGAAATGGCTCCTTTTTCTGAGGGGTTTCTTGTATTGTCTGGAAAAAAATCGCCTCCTTTGGATGCGTCCTTACGAACTCCGCCCCAACTGTGTGCTGGAAGACAGCGACGGCGCCATTCTGGTAGGAAACCTCGACAACAAAGGCCTGGAAAAATATCGCTCGCCCGATGATTTACGACAGGGGAAGATAGAAGCCGTCTATTTGTCCGGTCTTTCTGTCTCAGCCCTGTTGCAGGATCGCGAGGGTGGGTATTGGGTTGGTACGCAGCAGGAAGGCGTATTTTATTGTCCCACCTGGGACGGTGGCAATACCGTGAAAACCCCACTTTTGGAAGGTCAAATCGTCAAATCGGTCGCCAGTGATGGCGTAAACCGCCTGTATGCAGGTTTGATGAACGGTCAGGTATTCGAGGTTTCGTTGACGGACAGAGGCATCCGCGACATATCGCCGCCGCAAACGCACTACATATCGCGCCTTTCTTATCACAAAAAGAGCAGGATACTTGGCTTGGCAGGCACATCCGGTACTTTTTACAAAAACGGTCGCTGGGACATGGCGGAAATTTTTAACCCCGGTACCGGAACAAAGGGCTCTGGCGGCGGCTTTACCTATAAAAGCCCGGGCAACACTGCGGGCATTTGGTTTGGTGCGGATATGGCCGGCTTGTGGAAAGTGGACTATGAAAAGAAATTGGTGTCGGACGCTACTCAATGGGGTTTTAAAAAGGCAATGCGTTTTTATTCCGTCCGCCAGTCGCCCGACGGGCGGGTGTGGGCGTCGCGCTATGACGGGCTTTTCGAGTGGCTGGGCGACAGCGTACTGTGCCGTCCTGAATTCGAACACCCTGCCTTTTTGCAAAACTCGCCCGACATCCGGTATTTGAGCGACGGCAGCCTTGTGCTTTGCCCCAAAGGATTTGGCGTCATCATTTGGAAGCCCGGCACGTTGCAGGTTTTTCAAATTTCCCAAAAAGACGGCCTGCTTTCCGACAAAATAGATGCCCTGCACGTCACATCCGGCGATGTCATCTGGGCTTGCACCCAAAGAGGACTGAGCCAGTTGGCCCCGCAAGGCGGTGGTCGCTACCGGGTGGATAATTTCACCGTTAAACACGGCCTGCCTTCCAATACCATCAACGAAGTGACGACGCTCGGCAACGATGTGTGGGTAGCCACTGCCAAAGGACTTTTCCGCCTGAGAGCCAAACCTTTCGCAACGACCATCCCCCCGCCTTTTTTTCAGAATATAATTGTCAATAATATACCGTATCCCGCGAACCATGCGCTTCTGCTCCCCTACGACAGCGCCAGTGTGAGTATCGAATTTTTTTCGCTGCACTACCGCAGCGGCGGCGCCATTCCCTACCGGTTCCGGCTGAGGGCAAGCAGCGGCGACACCGTTTGGAAAAATACAATCGAACGCCTTGTCTATTTCTCTAATCTCGCACCCGGCGAATACCGCTTCGAAGTGCAGGCACAAAACGAGGACGGTCTGTGGAGCGCCCTGTCGGTGCTGCCCATTCTTATCCGCCCGCCGTGGTGGGCTACCTGGTGGGCGCGGTCGCTGGGATTGGGGCTGCTGGGCGCGGCCGCTTTCGGCATTTACAAGTGGCGCGTCGGGCAAATCAGGCGCGATGCAGATGTCAAAACCCAGATGCACCGGCTGGAACAGTCGGCCTTGCAGGCGCAGATGAACCCGCATTTTATCTTCAACTGTCTCAATTCGATCCAGCAGTTTATTTTGAACAATGAAAAGGAGGAAGCGGCGCGGTTTTTGTCTAAATTTGCATCGTTGGTGCGCGACACTCTGAACGCTTCGGTGAACGGCGAAGTGGCATTGGAAGACGAAGTTCGAATGCTCGACAATTACCTGCAATTAGAGCGACTTCGTTTTCAGGGAAAATTCGAATATGAAATCCGGGTGGACGACAATCTGGACGTATTCGATACTGTTTTGCCGCCCATCATAGTGCAGCCTTTCGTGGAAAATGCGATATTGCACGGGCTGAAGGGCAAGGAATCCGGCGGGAAAATCCAGGTAGCGTTTTTCAACCGGGATGAATTGCTTTGTGTGCGCATCTTCGACAACGGCTCCGGTATCCGCCCGAACGCCGGTAATCAAAACGCTCATCACCGCGCCTCACTCGGCATCAGCCGCACCCAAAAACGCTTCGCGCTTCTCAGGGAAAAATACAAATCGGAAAAGATTGATTTCGAGTATATAACGCATTCGACAAGCGATGGTACGGAAGTGCTTTTGCGCTTGCCTTTGTCCAACGTCGTTTCTGATTCGAGTCATTCCAACTGAATCGCATACCTTGTTTAACCACACCCGATATTACTATGATGAAAGCAGTGATTATTGATGACGAACCTGGCGCCCGAAGCGTCCTTCAACTATTGCTCCGCACCTGCGCCCCTGATGTGATCATTTGCGGTGAGGCGAACAATGCGCTGCAGGGCGCAGCCGTCATTGCCCAATGCTGTCCCGATGTCGTTTTTCTCGATATAGACCTGGGCGACGGCTCCGGCTTCGATCTGCTGGAGATATTTCCATCACCTCATTTTGCTGTGATTTTTATCACCGCGCACGATGAATTTGCTATCACGGCTTTCCGCTATAACGCACTGGACTACCTGCTCAAACCCATCAACTCCGACGATCTGGCTGCTGCGGTCGCTCGCCTGTCCCGGCAAACGCACCCGGACGCATATTCCGGGCAGCTCCACAATCTGCGCGAAAATTACCGCGACCGTCGCCTGGAGCGTATCGTATTCCCCGGCACCGAAGGGCATTTCTTTGTGCAGTTGGAAGAGATCGTGCACATCAGATCGGAGGGCAACTATACCTATGTTACGTTGACCAATGGCACGACGCATTTTGCGGCACGGTCCATTAAGGAATTTGAGGAGTTGCTACCGTCCGATCATTTTATCCGTACCCATCAGTCGCATATTGTCAACATCAACAGTATTCGCCTGGCGGCCAAAACGGACGGGCTCGTATTGCACCTGAATAACGGAGCAGTCGCACCCGTATCGCGCCGCAAACAGGATGAAGTAGTGGAGATATTAGGATTGAACAATCGTTCGAAGATGCTCAGAATTGCCTGAATTGTCGCAGAGTCTGATCACGTTATTTCCTCAACACGGGCATAATCACTCCCGAGGCCCCCAGCGGCGTGTGAAATATCTGCACATTGGCTGGTATAAAATCTTCATCCTTAGCCCGGTATATGTTGACGAACTGTTGCGGATTGCGGTCGGCCAGCGGGAACCAGCTACTTTGCACCTGCACCATGATCTTATGCCCTGGTTTGAACGTATGCGCCACATCGGGCAGGTCGAAACGCACCTGGGTCACCGTGCCCGGCACGAAAGGCTGCGGTTGCTCGAAGCTATTGCGATAGCGTCCGCGCATGATCTCGCCCCGGACGAGCATTTGATAGCCTCCGAGCGGGACGCCATTCTCTTCACCTTTGAGCGTATCCGGAAAAACATCTATCAGTTTTACCACAAAATCCGCGTCGGTGGTGCTGAGGTTGACCCACAGGTCGGCAGTGACCGTGCCAGTGACAGTGATGGCATCGCTCAATGCATCCGTTTGATATACAAGCACATCGGGGCGCCGGGCGGCGAAGCGCTGGTCGTCGGTCATGTATTCGCGGGTACGGTGCAGGTGCACGTCTTCGGTGTAGGGCACGGGTTTGGAGGGGTCGCTGACGTATTCGTCCATTTGTTTGTCGGCGGGCAAACGGTCGGGGGAGGGTGGGGGAGCGACGGCGAGTTTTCCACCCTCGTGGAAGAAAAACTTGACCGGGCGGGCAAGGCGGGGAGGCCAGGCATCGTACTGCGTCCATTGGTTGCTGCCGGTTTCAAAAACCAATGCCTCCGGTAGATCCATTTCTCCCTTGTCTTTCAGGTAATATTCAAAAAACGGCAGTTCGATATTTTTTTGATACCATTCACTCGTCGCTTGGCCGAACACCACATTGCCGAGCCGGTCGCCGGTCGTACGCGCCCATCCGCCGTGCACCCAGGGGCCCATAACGATGCGGTTGCTCAAGGTCTGCGGGTTTTGTCTTTCGATCGCCTCATAAGTACGCCAGGCGCCGAAGCAATCCTCTGCGTCGAAAAGGCCGCCGACGGTCATCACGGCCGGCATGATGTTTTTCAGATGCGGCCGCGGGTTGCGGGCTCTCCAGAATTCGTCGTAGTCAGGATGCGCCATCAAATCATTCCAGAATGGGATGTCTTTCATCCCGAATTTTTCTGAAAAATGGGGTATGGCCCCGGCTCGCAGGAAAAAATCGTAATTGTCCGGCGTATTCCAGTCCGAGAAACCCTTCGATGATTCGGTCGTGGGTTTGGGGCGCGGCTTGCCGAAACCGGAATAAAAACTGAAGGCATCCATCAGCATCAGCGCGCCATTGTGGTGAAAATCGTCGCCAATGAACCAATCGGTCACGGGCGCCTGCGGCGACACGGCTTTGATGGCCGGGTGGTTGGCCAATACAGCCATAGTGGCATAGAATCCGGGGTATGAAATGCCCATCACGCCGACGCGTCCGTTGTTGTCGGGCACATTTTTCACAAGCCACTCGACCGCATCGTAAGTGTCGGAGGCTTCGTCTGCCTCCTGAGGGGACTTTTTGTCAGGATTGAAGGGCCGCACGTCCACAAAATCGCCCTCGCTCATGTAGCGGCCCCGGACATCCTGAAAAACGAAAATGTAGCCCGCCCTTGCGAGGTGCATGTTTTGAATATAGGTCGTGTATTTATCTTCTCCGTATGGCGAACAGGAATAAGGCGTGCGGCGGAGGATGATGGGGTGTTTTTTCGACTTGTCTTTGGGTGAGTAAATCGAAGTGAACAACTTCACGCCGTCGCGCATCGGGATCATGACTTCGCGTTTGGTGAAGTGATCGCGGATGAAAGCGGAATCGGCTGCGGGTTGTGAAAAAAGCGGGATAGCACATACCGCAATCGCAAATAGCAGGAGAGAAAAACGTCGGAGCATAACGAGTTGGAAGAGCATTTTTACCGCGCAAAATCACAAAAAATATAAACCTGGCTTCGGCATTTTCGTTAGCAAATGATGGATTGATCCCAAATATTTAATAAACCGGCCTTTTGGGGCTGATAAACGCTTAAAATTATGGAAATATCAACTGAATTCATGTACGCCTTTTTATTGTCATTGGCAACGCTCGCGGGCAGTGTTTTCATCGGATGGTTGCTGGAGCGCATTGCTTTGCGCCGGTGGCTAAAAGATAATTACATCTTCGGCGCGTTAAGAGGATTGGGTGTTTTTGCGGGAGCGTGGATGGGCGTGCACATATTATTGCGCTATTTTCAATTGCCGGAATCCTGGCGAAATATCATTTTATCTCTTTGGCAATCTGTTTTTATTCTTGCCATTACTATTTATCTGGCGCGGCTTACGGGCCGGTTGATCAACAAAAAAATGTCGGATGGCAACGGCCTGTTACCCACAGCTACCTTACTTCAGAATGTGGCAAAGGCTCTGATATTTATGATCGGTTTCATGGTGCTGTTGCAAACGCAGGGCATATCTGTGGCGCCAATGCTTACAGCGCTCGGTGTGGGCGGTCTGGCTGTTGCATTGGCATTGCAAGGAACGCTGAGCAATCTTTTTTCCGGGATACAGATCATCGCATCCCGTAAAATAAGGATCGGCCATTTTATACGGCTGGAAGAAGGGCTTGAAGGCTATGTCACCGACATCAACTGGCGCAGCACCACCATCAGGGCACTGAGCAATCAAACGATCATTTTGCCCAATGCCAAGCTCGCCGATTCGACCATCACCAATACGTGGGTGCCCGATCCCGAAATTGCGGTAGCCATCCCGGTAGGAGTCAGCTACGACAGCGATCTTGAATATGTGGAACGCGTCACCCTGGAGGTCGCCGGGACGATACAGGCTTCGCATCCCGGTGCGGCGCCAGGATTCGAACCCGTCGTTCGGTTCAATGAATTCGCCGATTCGAGCATCAACTTCCGGGTCGTGCTGCGGGCCAAAGAATTTTCAGAACAATTCCTGATGCGGCATGATTTTATCAAAGCCCTTCATACCCGCTATAAAAAGGAAGGTATCAACATCCCTTTCCCGATTCAAACCGTTCAATTTGATCTCGCTACGCCGTTGTCTGTGAAAGATTGGAAAAATAACGCGGCCCATCCATGACAATACCGCGGAGGGATTACAGGAGGAAAACGCAATTTCGTCGGCAGATTTCTGTTGTCAATCGGTTAATTCTAACCCGTTGCAACCTTTTTGGAATGGAACTTGTCTATTCTGACAAAATAATCTTTCTTCACGATCTTACTTTCTGCTATGAAAACGAAATTATTGTTGGTTGCGCTCTTCAGCCTTTTCCTCGGCCTTAGCCAAACCTTTGCGACCGCCAATTCGACCATATTTCACAACGACCCGGATATTAAAGTAGTCGTCAGTCAAAAACGCATCTGGCTGGTGGCCGACGAGATCTCGGTCAAATGCCTCAGCGTTCAGGTGCTCGATGAAAAAGGCAAAGTCGTTATGGAAAAATACTTTTCCTCCAAAATGACCGACTGGTCGCTGCGCATCGAGTCGCTGCCCGAGGGCAGGTATTCCGTTATGGTCGGCAACAAAAAAATGACCGATTTCAACCGATAAATCATCTGACAAACAATTAAACACAAACGGGCGGCTTCCGGACTTCGGGGGTCGCCCGCTTTTATTCCCGGTAATTCTTCCTTTTTACTGTCTCGCTGCAACCGTGAAACCCTGAAACCTTGTAATCTTGCAACCTCAATGAAGTACAACCAGATTTTCAACGAGGATTGCATCGCCGGCATGGCTGCCCGCCTTCCAGACCGGTCGGTGGACCTCGTCGTCACCGATCCGCCGTTCGGAATCGAATTTCAGGCAAAAAAAGCGAACTACAACCGAAAGGGCAGTCGCGTTCTGGAAGGTTACAACGAGGTCAAAGGAGCTGAGTACTTAGATTTTACGCGCCAATGGCTTGACCAGGTAAAACGAGTGTTAAAACCTTCCGGCAGCCTCTACATTTTTTCCGGCTGGAATTACCTGAAAGACCTGCTCATCGTGCTCGACGAACTGGATTTTACCCTCGTCAACCACCTCATTTGGAAATACCAGTTCGGTCTTGTCACCAAGCGCAAATACGTCACTTCGCACTACCACATACTTTTTTGCAGCCTCGACGAAAAACAGCGCAAATTTTTTCCCTACGCGCGCTTCGACAAAGACGAACGCCACCCCAACGGCGGCAGCGCCCATTATAAAGACAAAGAAGACGTGTGGAACATTCCGCGCGAATATTGGACGGGCGATGTGAAAACCCCTACCAAACTGCCGGCTGAACTCATTCGCAAGATATTAGCCTACAGCAGCGAACCGGGCGACCTGGTGCTCGATCCTTTTCTCGGCTCCGGGCAGGTGGCGGTGGTAAGCCGTCTGGAAGGGAGGCGATATATGGGATTTGAGGTGGTACCGGAGTATTTTGAGTTTGCAAAAAAAAGGTTGGAGAGCGGGACATACCGGCTTAAAGCCGAACCGTGAAGGAGTGAGATACATCAGGAAGTCCCATACAGCCATTCCAGCGTATTTTTATAAAATATCCGGTCCAGTGTCACTTTCGGCAGATCCATCTGTTCGATAAAGCTGCCGATCTCCAAGTCGCCCAGCGGAAAGGGATAGTCCGTGCCGAGGCAGACCCGCTCGTCGCCCATCACTTCCAGAATATAACGCAGCAGTTGGGGGTCGTGGGTTGCGGAGTCCACCCAGAATTTTCCTAAATAATGGCGTGGTGGCACTGGATTGTCCACTGCGACCAGGTCGGGACGGCAATCATAGCCATGCTGAATGCGACCAATGGTAGGGATGAACGAACCGCCGGCGTGCGCGAAGCAGAAACGCAGTTTTGGAAAACGCTCCATGACTCCGCCAAAGATCAGCGAACAGATGGCGCGGCTCGTTTCGGCGGGCATACCGACGAGCCAGGGCAGCCAGTATTTGCGCATGTCCGCCTCTCCCATCATTTCCCAGGGATGCACGAAAACCGCCAGGTCGAGCTGTTCGCAGGCTTCGTAAATGGGAAAGAACTGCGGTTCGCTCAAATTGTGCCGGTTGACATTGGAGCCGATCTGGATGCCTGGAAATCCGAGCTGTTTCAGCCGTTCCAATTCTTTGATCGCCAGATCGGTATCCTGCATGGGGATCGTACCGAGCGCGATGTAATGTTCAGGAAAATCCTCCACGATGCCGCCCAAATGATCGTTGAGGAACATGGAAAGCGCGAGGCAATCGGCAGGTTTGGCCCAGTAACTGAACATCACGGGCACTGTACAGACCACCTGTACCGGCGTTTTGAAGTGCAGGTATTCGCCGATGCGGACTTCCGGGTCCCAGCAATTGCTGCTGATCTCCCGGAAAAACACCCCGCCTTTCATCATCCGGGCAAAACCGGGTTTGTGGTGAACAAGGTGGATAAAATCCCCGTAACCGAACTTCTCCGCGAAGTCGGGCATCCGTTCCGGCAGGAGGTGGGTGTGCATGTCTATTTTTTGCATGGCTGCAGATTTAACACAGCAAAGGTTGAAAAAAGATGCAAGGGGAAAAAGCATCCGGATGCTGTGGGATAATTTTGCGACACCGCGTTTTTTTTGCTCCTGCTTCCATTCAAATACGACGTATCACCTGTTGTTTACGGTGCGATCTTAGCCGCCCTCTTCATCCGCAATGTTCTGATTCGCTTCGATAGGACTGTCTTGCAGCATCTCCAGCGAAAACTCCGGATCCCAGGTCCAGAGTCCCTGTTCGTATTCGCGGGTCATCAGCGCCACATTGTCGGCGTGATATTTTTGCTGCAGGCGCGGGAAGCGGTAGCGATTCCACAGCGAAGCATCGTCAAAAGGCACACCTGTGGCAATGCTTTCGCGTACCGCATAAATATAAGCGAGGCTTTCGGTGCGGCGGTGCAACCAATCGTTGATACTCAGGGCAGGGTCGCCATGACCCGGCACCAGGCGGGTGAACCAGTTGCGGTCGTGGATACGCGGGAGTTTTTCCAGCGTTTTTACATAATCTACGCTGCTGTGATAAATGAAAGGAAATTCGATGTTGGAAAGATAATCGCCCGCGATACAAAGACCTAATTGCCATACAATGATCATCATGCTGTCGGCTGTATGGCCGGGTGTGAGATAAAACGTCATTTTGGTTTGCCCCTGGCGGTATTGCACACCATCGCGGTATACAAAAAAATCGCCTTGCGGATATTCAATGGGATAAGAGCGTTCGATGTAATATTTCTCGTCAAAATCGAGTGCCTGTTCCACGGCCTCCTCCTTGCGCGGATTGTCGGCCATGGCTTTCGACATAAAAACTTTGTCGGCCTGAAATGCCTTGTAACCGATGATGTGGTCGTAATCGGAATGCGTAAAGACCAGGAAAACAGGCCGGTCTCCGCGCATATCGTCCACTTCCCGCTTTATATTGGCCACCTCCTCGGGGAGCCAGGCCGGATCTACCACAAGAATGGAGTCTTCCGTTCGCACGACAGTCGAATTGGTTTGAAATAACGCGCTTTGAAAAATGGTGATACTGGGATCCCGGTAGATGATTTTGTTCATAGCGGCTTCGAGTTGGGTGAATGTTTGGTCATTTGAAAGCAATCCGGTTTTGGGAACGGAAAATTTCCGGCAAAGGCAGCACACTGATTATCAGAGCAAAACTGCGGTTCTTCAGCAGGGGTATTTGACAAGGAGAAAGGTTTGTTTGTAAAATAACTACTTTTGCCGCGCCTTTGTTAAGGGCAAATGTAAATATTAATGGGAAACATTGTTGCCATCGTTGGTCGCCCGAATGTCGGTAAATCCACCCTTTACAACCGTCTGGTCGGTATGCGCGATGCCATAACCGACGACTTTTCGGGGGTGACGCGCGATCGTAAATACGGTTTTTGCGAGTGGAACGGTAAACGTTTCACCGTTGTGGATACGGGAGGGTTCGTTTACAGCTCCGACGACGTGTTCGAATCGGCCATCCGCAACCAGGTGAAAATCGCCATCGAAGAATCCGCCGCCATCATTTTTATGGTGGACGCTCAAACGGGCGTCACCGACCTCGACGAGGAAATTGCCAAAGCGCTGCGACGCGGCGACAAGCCCGTTTTCCTTGTGGTGAACAAGGTGGACAATTACAGCAACATGCTGGAAGCCAATGAGTTCTGGGGCCTGGGTTTTGAAAACACCTTTTTTGTCGCATCCATCAGCGGTAGTGGTACGGGCGATCTGCTCGACGCGGTGGTGGAACACATCGAGAACGAACCTGAACTCGATACTGACCTCCCCAAGTTCGCCATAGTTGGTCGCCCCAATGTCGGCAAATCATCGCTGACCAATGCCCTGCTCGGCGAAGAACGCAACATCGTAACGCCGATCGCGGGCACTACGCGCGATCCGATACACTCGGTTTACAACAAGTTCGGCAAAGAATTCATCCTGATCGACACGGCGGGAATCCGCAAAAAGAGCAAGGTAGAAGAAGACCTTGAATTTTATTCCGTGATGCGGGCGATCCGGGCGGTGGAAGAAGCCGACGTGTGCCTGCTGGTGCTGGATGCGACTCAAGGCCTGGAAGCGCAGGACATGAACATCCTGCGCCTGGCACAAAAACGGCACAAAGGCGTGGTCATCCTGGTAAACAAATGGGATCTGTTGGAAAAGGATACCAATACCGCCCGCGACTACGAGAAAGCGATCAAGAATAAACTCGCTCCGTTCGACGACGTACCCATTGTCTTTATTTCTGCCAAAGACAAACAACGCATTTTCCAGGCAGTAGAGGCTGCCATGGAGGTATATGAAAACAGAACCCGGCGCATCAAGACCTCCGAGCTGAACGAAGTGATGATGGCCGTCATAGAAGCCACTCCACCGCCGTCGGTGCACAGCCGCTACCCGAAGTTCAAATACGTCACTCAATTGCCGACACCTTTTCCGTCGTTCGCGTTTTTTGTCAACAACCCGAATTACGTGCGCGACTCCTACAAGCAATTTTTGGAAAACCAGTTGCGCAAACACTTCAATTTCAAGGGTGTGCCGATGGAAGTTTTCATGCGGGCGAAATGATTGTCCTCGTTACCGCCATTGGGGACATTATCGCCATTGTCGTCATTTTGTAATGGATAATGAGATCAGGTGGATAATCCGAAACGGCGAATGCGCCCCTAACGACGTTAATGACTCAATGCCCCCAATGACGTTAATAACAGATAAACACATGAAAAAACGCATCCAATACCTTGTCTTCCTGCTGTTGCTCGGTGCGGCAGCATGCGACGATCCCGAGCCTATCCCGGCCTACCTTCGGATCGAACCTTTTATCGTGGATGAAAAAGGTGGGGCCGGTTGGCAAAAGATCACCGACGGCTGGCTGTACGTGAACAACGAATTTTTGGGCGCTTATACTTTACCGGCCACCGTACCGGTTCTGGCGGAGGGCGAGAGCGACATCGTCTTATTTCCCGGCGTGAAGGAAAACGGCATCGTTTATACGCCCAATATTTATCCTTTTTTGGCCCGTTATGAAACCACCGTCAACCTGTCGCCGCCCGGAGAAACGGTGATCCAACCCCGGACGGAGTATGAGGCGGCAGCGATTATCCCCTGGGAGGAGCGGGGCGATTTCGACGGCGCCTCCGATCTGCAACTCATCAACCGGGACGGCGATACCACTACCAGCTATGTGCTGACCACGGAAGGCGCTTATGCGGGCAAATCCATTCGTATGGAGGTGGACACCGCGCATACACTGATCGAGATCGCAACCGAAAAAGTGACGCTTCCAACCTCGGCTGCACAGGAAGTCTGGCTGGAGTTGCACCACAACAATGATATGCCGTTTACGCTCATCCTGTTGAGTATCACTCCCAGTTCGACCGAATTCGCACAGGCGGTTTATCTGTTCAACGATACGGAGGACTGGAATAAGATCTATATCAACCTGACCGAATTTCTGGTTGCGTCCCTGCAGGAAGAACACCGGCTCGTTTTCCGGGCCTCATTGCCAAAGGATGAAAAAGGCAATTACACCCAACCCGCCGGCAAAGTCATGATTGACAACATCCGGCTGGTACATTTCTGAGAGGGTGTGAGAGATGTGAGAGAACGTGAGAGGGCGTGAGAGTGCCAGCAAGGTGATTCATTTTTCAGGTCGTAAGTTGTAAATCGTAAATCCCGTGCTTCGTCATCAACGCAAACGAGATACCTTCTTTTATGGCGTCGCCGATTTTTTCATGGCGATGCTGGCTTGGGCATTGTTTTTCATCTGGCGAAAGACGAGTGTGGAAAGCGTGCCGTTCGGTCCTCAAATCCTGAACGACCCGAAATTTTTCCTCGGCGTATTGCTGATTCCCACAGGCTGGGTGCTGTTGTACAGCATTTTTGATCATTACGTGGACATCTACCGCTTGTCGCGCCTGGCCACTTTGACGCGGACGTTTTTCCTGACCTTTTTCGGCGTTTTTTTTCTGTTTTTTACGCTTATCCTCGACGATGTGGTAAAGGACTACCAAACCTATTACCGCTCATTCCTCGTGCTGTTCGGTTTGCATTTTTTGCTGACCGCCACCATGCGGATGATCCTGTTGACACGGGCGAGCCGCCGGTTGAAAGCCGGATCGGTTACGTTCAATACTTTGCTCGTCGGTGGCAACCAAAACGCGCTTGACCTGTATCTCGACATCAAAGGGCGCAAAAAGGGATTGGGCAATAAATTCGTCGGCTACATTGATACCAACGGCGGCGAAGGTCAGGTGCTGGAAGTACATTTGCCCAAATTGGGAAAATTGGGCGACCTGGCCGCCATTATCCGCGAGCACGACATCGAAGAAGTCATCATCGCCATCGAAACATCCGAACACAACCGCTTGCGCGACATTCTCAACGTATTGTTCGATTTCGGCGAACAGGTGCTGGTGAAGATCATCCCCGACATGTACGACATTTTGCTCGGCACCGTAAAAATGAACCACGTTTTTGGCGCAGTGCTCATCGAAATCCGGCAGGAACTGATGCCCAAGTGGCAGCGTGTACTCAAACGCCTGATTGATGTAACTGTAAGTGCTCTGGTATTGATATTGCTTTCCCCCATACTGTTGTACATCGCCATCCGGGTCAAACTTTCCTCGCCCGGCCCCATTTTTTTCGCCCAGGAACGCCTCGGACAAAACGGGAAGCCCTTCACTATTTTTAAATTCCGCTCCATGTTCACCGACGCCGAAAAACTGGGCCCGCAACTATCCCATGAAGGCGACCCGCGCTGTACGCCCTGGGGCGCGGTAATGCGCAAATGGCGTCTCGACGAAATTCCGAACTTCTGGAACGTACTGCGCGGAGATATGTCGCTGGTGGGCCCGCGTCCGGAGCGCAAATATTTTATTGATCTGATCTTAGCGCAAAATCCGCACTACAAACACCTGCTGAAAGTCCGCCCCGGCATCACTTCCTGGGGACAGGTGAAATACGGCTACGCTTCCAATGTCCAGCAAATGCTCCAACGGTTGCGTTTCGACCTGCTCTACATCGAGAACATGTCGCTGGCGCTGGATTTCAAAATTCTGTTCTATACGGTGCTGGTTTTGTTGCAGGGAAGGGGAAAGTGATTGTTGATTGCAGATTTCGGGCGGACGAGACAGACCGGTGGCGATACTTCACAAAGCAGTCTTCTTCAAAATAGAATGGGCAGGGCAAAACTTTCTGAAGGCATTCCGGTAGAATCCTGAAAAATAAAATGGTCGTTTCCGCGGCTCTCATGTAAATAATTTGCCCGTATCAGTAAATTTCCCGAAAACGTGTCGCTACTTTCGCAGCGCATTTCTGACATCTAAAACTTTCCACCGCCTATGAAAAGAATCTTTCTACTACTCGCTTTCTTCGCGTTCGGTCTTACCCATTTACATGCGCAGCTTCCCAGCGGCTCTGTAGCGCCTGACTTTACGGTTACCGACCTCGACGGCAACTCCTGGAACTTGTACAGTTTGCTTGACGAGGGCAAAACAGTGTACATTGATTTTTCCGCCACCTGGTGCGGCCCCTGCTGGAATTACCACAATTCCCACGCATTGAAAAACCTTTGGGAGCAATACGGCCCTCCCGGTACGAATGAAGCCTTTGTTTTTTTCATTGAAGGCGATGCGGCTACGAATACGGCCTGTCTGTATGGCCCGGCCGGATGCGTCGGCGGCACCCAAGGTAACTGGGTGGACGGCACTCCCTATCCTATTGCGGAATCCGCCTCCGTCAGGGCGCAATACGCTGTGAGCTATTACCCCACCATTTACATGGTTTGTCCGGCCGATAAAAAAGTGCATTTGGTTGGTCAGCAAAGCACACAAGGATTGTGGAACGCCCGCAACAACATCTGTCCGCCCATGGTGGTGCAGATCAATGTGAACAACATCGTTAATGCCAGGTGTTTCAATTCCAATACGGGTTCGATTGACATAACGCCGAACGGCGGCACTCCTCCTTACACCTACAGTTGGTCGAACGGCGCGTCTACGCAGGATTTGAACAACATCCCCGCAGGCACCTATACCTGTACGGTGACCGCGAGCAATGGATGGACGGGCGAGACCGACCCCATCACGGTAGAAGGCCCGGAAGGCCCCTTGCAAATTGCCGTAGTGGAACAAACACCATTGGGCTGTAACGGTGTCGCAGCTACCATTACCGTGGAAGCATCGGGTGGCTGGCCCAATGGATACAACTACACCTGGAGCAATGGTCAGGTGGGCGAAACAGCATACGGATTGAACAACAGCGGCAATTATACCGTCACGGTGACCGATGATCAAAACTGTACAAAAACACTGACGGTCAATGTACCACCTGCCGTATATCCGGTGGCCAGCATCGCTCCCCCGCCGGCCATTACCTGTCTTCAGCCGAGCATTCAATTGAATGGCTCCAACTCGAGCGAGGGCGAATTCATCGCTTATCAATGGTCCGCTTCAGGGGGCGGCAATATCGTTTCCGGCGGCAATACGACCAATCCGACGGTGAACGCAGCGGGAATTTATACCCTTCAGGTGAGCAATACTCAGACCAACTGTGTGTCGTACGCTTCTACCACTGTTTCCGCCAATATTGTCCTGCCCAACGCAAACGCCGGACCGGCCGGACAAGTATCCTGTGCGCAGCCTACGACGGTATTACAAGGCTCCGGCTCTGCAGGAAATGAATTTACTTATTTGTGGACAGCTTCCAATGGCGGCAACATTACGGCCGGTGGCAACACGCTCGCGCCAACAGTGAATGCGGGCGGCACGTACACCCTGCAAGTAACCAATACGGCAACAGGTTGCACTCAAACCTCCTCCACCACCGTGACCGGCAACAACGTACTGCCCACAGTTGCAACCAGCAATGGCGTATTGACTTGTGCAGTAGACACTGTAACGCTCACCACGACGACGAATTCCAACAACCCTGCTTTCGCATGGACGGGCCCGAACGGCTATAATTCTACGGTTCAAAGTCCTTCGGTCAATGTTTCCGGAACGTATAACCTTGTGCTGACTGATACGGTGACCGGTTGCACCAACACCGCTACGGCCAACGTCACCACCAACAACGCAACACCCGGCGCTGCAGCGACCGGCGGCGCTATGACGTGCGTGGTCAATAGTGTGACACTGAGCGGTTCGTCGCCCGATACTACGGCGACTTTTGTCTGGACGGGGCCCAATGGTTTTACTTCCAATTTGCAAAATCCGTCGGTCAACGCCGCCGGCCAGTATGTGCTCACCACTACCAATCCGGTCAACGGTTGCACCTCTTCCGCCAATGCCACAGTGGCATTGAACAACACACCACCTACGGCTTCCGCTGCAACCCCCGGCAACCTGAATTGCAATACGAACCATATCCAACTCGACGGATCGGGTTCTTCGCAGGGGCAGAATTTCACTTACCAGTGGACAACTGCGAACGGCAACATCGTTTCGGGCGCCAACAGCCTGACACCGGTGGTGGATGCGGTCGGCACCTACAATCTGCAGGTGAACAACAGCGACAACGGATGTACTTCCACCGCTTCTGTCAATGTGATACAAAGCGCTGTCGTGACGGCCGCCATTGGATCGCAAACGAACGTATCCTGTAACGGTGGCTCAAACGGCGCGGCAACAGCTACACCGGGCGGTGGCAATGGAACGTACAACTTCTCCTGGAGCAACGGCGCTAATGGCGCTACTGTTTCCAATGTGGCCGCCGGGACATACCTTGTAACGATTACGGACGGTGAAAACTGCACTGCTTCCACGTCGGTTGTCATTACGCAGCCCGATCTGCTGGCCGCCAATGCTGTCGCGACGGCGCAAACAGCCAACGGCGTGAACGACGGTACCGCAACCGCCAACCCAACCGGCGGCACTGCCGGCTATACTTATTCGTGGAGCAACGGCGCGACCACACAAACCATCGAAGGACTTGCACCCGGCAACTACACGGTTACCGTAACGGATACCAATGGCTGCACGGATGTTAAAACCGTGACGGTCAACTCCTTTAATTGTGCGTTGTCGGCATCCATTGCCGGCACCAATGCAACCTGTTTCGGTGCGAACAACGGCACCGCTGAGGTTACGCTCGCCGGCGCTGCCGATCCGGTGGTATATGAATGGAGCAACGGCGCCACTACTCAGTCGGTCGCCAACCTTGCACCCGGGACATACACGGTCAACCTGACAGATGGCAATAATTGTCCCGCTACACTGAATATCAATATTACGGAACCAACGGAACTGGCCGCCAACGCAAGCGCTACCAACGAAACCGCTGCCGGCGCCAACGATGGCACAGCGACGGCCAATCCTGCCGGAGGCGCCAGCGGGTATACTTACCTTTGGAACACCGGCGCCACCACTCAGTCGCTTGATAACCTCGCACCCGGCAACTATACCGTCACGGTAACGGATGCCAACGGCTGCACCGATGAGCAAACGGTTGTCGTCAATTCGTTCAATTGTGCTATTGCAGCATCGTCTACCATCGTGCATGTAACCTGCGCCGGCGCCAGCAATGGTTCCGTAACACTGACATTGAACGGCGGTACGGCACCCTTCGTCTATGCCTGGAGCAATGGCGGCAATGCTGCTACCGTCAATAACCTCTCCGGCGGTGTATACACTGTCTCCGTGACGGATGCCAATGATTGCCAGGTGGTTGCAACAGCGACGGTTGCCGAACCTTCACCGTATTCCGCGTGGAACATCGAAACGGTCAGCCCGGCTTGTGCCAACGAAGCGACCGGCTCTGCAACCGCTTCCATTTCGGGAGGTACCGCGCCCTACAATTTTGTCTGGAGCAACGGACAAACTTCCAATACGGCTACCAACCTCACAGCTGGCAACTACGGTGTCACTGTGACTGACCAGAACGGCTGTCAAACCAGCACTTTTGTGCAGGTAACTGCCAACGACAATGTGCTGCCTACCGTTTCCGTGCAAAATGCTACTGTTCCTCTGAATGTATCCGGCCTGGCCGAAATTACACTCGCCTCTTTGGCTGCTCAACTGGCCGACAATTGCGGGGTGGCCTCTTCGAGTATTTCACCGAATGTTTTCAATTGCGAACAACTCGGCCAGCACGAAGTAACCGTCACCGTTACCGATGTGTCCGGTCTGACAGCAACGGCTGTCGCTACCGTGACCATTGTAGACAACAGCGCTCCGACAGTAACCTGTCCGGAAAATATTACACGGTGCGCAGCCGACAACGTTGTTAATTACGGTGCGCCTGTCGCTGTAGACAACTGCCTTGGCAACGGCGGTGTTTGGGAATTGGAAAACGGCCTGGAAAGCGGTTCGGCTTTCCCGATCGGAACCACGACGCAGACCTATTCGTATACCGACGCGGGCGGGAACATCGGCGTTTGCTCCTTCTCCGTTGCCGTGGTCGAACAGGTGGAACTCAACGATGTGGTTGTCACCCACGATGTGAACAACCAGGGCCTCGGCGCCATAGATATTACCGTGAGCGGTGGCGCGACCCCCTACACTTACAAGTGGACGAAAGGCGGCCTTGTCATCGGTGAAACGGAAGACCTTTCCGGCCTCACCGCAGGCGACCACACAGTCGTTGTCACCGACGCGAACGGTTGTTTAGTCACGAAAGAAAACATCAAAGTGGACAACACGACGCGCGCTTATGAACCGGCGTGGCTCAAAGGCGTCCGCCTGCAGCCCAACCCGACCAACGGATTGACCCGCATTGTGTTCAATCAACACATCCCTTCCACCATGGAAGTCAGTGTGATGGATGCAACCGGTCGGGTGTTGCTGACCGAGATCAGTGACAATCCCACTTTTGTCACGCTCGATTGCTCCAACTTGCCGGAAGGCATGTACGTCGTGCGTTTCCGTACGGGCGGCGAAGTGGGCGTGAAGAAGTTGATGGTGAGCCGTTAAGGTATAACGCGAACATAAAATGCCGAGGGCTTTCCCCGATCGTGTGGGAAAGCCCTCTTTTTCTACGCCTCCCGTTATTTTTCAAACCAAATAACGCTCGCGAATGGATTTTGTATGATGTATTTCGTGTCCCAGGATTAAATACCCTACTGCGCGGACGGTAACCTGGGAGCGGCCGGCAGTGCCGCGCAACATAAACATTTCCGGATAAAGACTTCTGAACAATAGCAGGGATGAAACCCGGACGGCGCTGTATTCCTGCAAAATATCTTCCCAGGCGCGGTCGTTGGCTTTGCTCGCTAAAGCGTACGCATTCTGATCGAATCCGTGCAACACGGTAGTATCGCCACGGGAAAAACGCATGGCGCGGTACGACAACACTCTTTCCACATCAATGACGTGTTGCCACATTTCTTTGATGGTCCATTTGTCGGGCAGGTAGCGATACAATAGTTTGTTTGCAGGCAATCCCCGCAAAAAGGCGCTCGTTTGTTGGAAAGAATCCTCCAGGCCAAAGAACAGGTCATGGTATGGCACGGGTTCAATTTCACCGGCAAACCATTCGGGATATTCGTCGGGTCCGGGTTTTGAAACAGGCAGCATATTTTTTTGCATGGACAGCTTGATTGGGGATTTCGGATTGCAGATTTCGGATTTCGGATTTCGGATTAATATGCAGTAGTTAATGCCGCACGCTCAGCTTTTCCAACATTTCAGCCGTCAGGCTATCAGAATAAACGCCATAAGCGTCCACCAAAACTCCTTTCAGTCCGTTCTTGCCGGATATGGCATACACCACGCTGCTGTCGCCGGGGTCAGTGGCGCCCTCGAAGCGATAAAATTCCGTGATCTCGAAGTCGTCGGGGTGCAGTACGAGTTGCTGCGCCGCACATTCGATGCAATGCGGCTGAAGGTCGAAGTCGGCCGTATAACCCCTGCGGCGGAGGTCGTCGAGGGCTTCGGTGAGCGTGGCGTAGTTTGTCATATTTGACAGGAATTGAATGGTTAGCAAAATAAGAGCGGACTTACACCAATCTGCGGTGCCAACTTTTTCCGAATGGAACAAGCCATTTTTCACCTAAATCTTTTTTGGTTTGTACCAACGTGTTCACCACCGATGTTTCGTTTGAAATGCGACCGCTGCCGGCATGTTCTGCGAAAGTCGCACGGTCGGCAAAATGCAATTCATCTTTTTCTATCCACCCGAAACGCATCCTTTCAAAAAAATCAACGCCGAGTTCCTGCCCCAAATTTTCCAGAAAGTGGACGGATTTATCAATCGAACAGCCGCTCGCCCCTGCCTGCGTTTCGTCTACCAGGAGAATAACATACTGATGTTGAAAAACTTCGGCTTTGGCCTGCAGGGCCTGGTTGTGTGCCGTCCATTGCCGGGTAAAAGCATCCAAAGCCTGCTGTGCTGCCTCGGCTTCTGTATCGGTCAGGGAGCGGTTGCAGGTATATATCCAAACCCGGGACTCCGGCGCAAAGGCCTGGTCTTGCGCGAGAGAGGGGGTAAAAGTGGCGGTGGCGGTAGCAGCAGTGACAGTCATTTTGCGAAGTTTCCACCGGTAAGCCGGTGGGTTGAGTGAGAAAAAGTCCTTCGGACTTGAACATTCAGCCCACCGATTTATCGGTGGGAAAATTGTGAACATTTGAACCATTCACCCCACCGGATTTATCGGTGGGATATCAGGACCATCACAACCGGTTCACGATCATCTCCGACAGATCATAAACAGGAATTTGCTCGTTTCGTTCTTTGGCTTTCAAACCATCTTGCAGCATCGTGAGGCAAAAAGGGCAATTGGCGGCGATGGCAGTGGGTTCAGTTTCCAATGCTTCCTCCACCCGTTCGATGTTGATGCGTTTGTTGCCGGGTTCGTCTTCTTTCCACATTTGTGCGCCGCCGGCGCCGCAGCAGAGGCCGTTTTTGCGCGAGCGTTTCATTTCCACCAGGTCCACGTCGAGCGCTTCGAGCAGGGCGCGCGGGGCTTCGTATACGTCGTTGGCGCGACCCAGGTAGCACGAATCGTGGTAAGTGATGCGCCGGCCCTTGAAGTCGCCGCCTTCTTTGAGTTTGATTTTTCCGTTGGAAATCAATTCGTTGAGCAACTGCGTGTGGTGCACGACTTCGTAGCTGCCGCCCAGCGCCGGGTATTCGTTCTTCAGCACATTGAAACAATGCGGGCAAGCGGTCACGATTTTTTTGACGCCGTACATGTTCAGCGTTTCGATGTTCATGGCCGCCGTCATCTGGAACAAAAACTCGTTGCCGGCGCGTCGGGCAGGGTCGCCGGTACAGCGTTCTTCGTTTCCCAAAATGGCGAATTCCAAGCCGGCGTGGTTGAGGATTTCACACAGGGCACGGGTTACTTTTTGGGCGCGGGCGTCGAAGGAACCGGCGCAGCCGACCCAGAAGAGGATTTCGGGGCTGCGGCCTTCGGCTTGGAGTTCGGCTATTGTTTTGGCGAGCATTTTTTTACAGGATTTACAAGATTTAACTATTACGCCACCCCACCCTTTCCTCACTCATCGCCCACGCCGCTCCATTGTTTTCGATGGCATTGAACATCGGCAGCCACTCGGCCGGCCCAGCGGACTGGGTCAGGATCTCGTGCCGGCGCATTTTCAGGATGATGTCGAGCGGATTGATCAGTACCGGGCAGGCTTCCACACAGGCATTGCAGGTGGTGCAGGCGTGTATTTCTTCCGGCGTGATGCGGTCGAACAGGCTCTTGCCGTCGTTATAGTTTCCAATTTCCAATTTCTCTTTTTCCATTTTCAAACCCACTTCTTCCGCCCGGTCGCGCACGTCCATCATCACTTTGCGGGGGGAGAGTTTTTTACCGGTGAGATTGGCCGGGCAGGCGGCGGTGCAGCGCCCGCATTCGGTGCAGGAATAGGCTTGCAGGATGTTCTGCCAACTGAGCGAAAACACATCGTCCGCGCCAAATTCCGGCAGTTCGGCAGCTGCGTCCGGATCAGGCTGTTCCAAACCCATCATGATGCGCACTTCCTTCTGGATTTCGGGCATGTTTTCCATTTCGCCTTTGGGCGTAAGTTTGGCGTACCAGGTGTTCGGGAATGCCAGCAGGATGTGCAGGTGTTTGGAATAAGGCAAATAGCACAGGAAGCCGAACACGGTCAGGATGTGCAACCACCAACCAAAGCGCTCTGCCAGAATTACCCCTGAATTACTCCAATTGCCAAACAACATCGGCCCCAACCAACTGCTCACGGCAAAAGCGCCGGTAGGTTGGTAATGTTCCAATCCCCTCGTTTGCAATACCTTATCGCCGCCATTCATGCAAAAAATGCCGACGATGAGGATGATTTCTCCCAGGAGGATCAGGTTCGCGTCGCGGAAAGGCCAGCCCTTCATCTCAGGTTTCCAGAAACGCGGCACTCTCAACAGGTTTCTTCTCGCCAGAAAAACGACGGTGGCGACAAATGCGAGTACCGACAGAATTTCGATCAAACTGATGATAAAGGTGTAAAATCCTCCCAACGGGGCGGCGAAAAACCGGTGTGTTCCGAAAATGCCGTCCACAAAGATCTCGATCAACTCTATCTGCGTGATGACAAATGCGACATATATAAAAAGGTGCATGACGGCAGGCAGCCAGTTTTTGAACATTTTTTGCTGACCGAAAGCTACCAGCAGAACGTTGCGCCAGCGCGCGCCGCCATTGCCGCCGGTTTTTTCGGCCCTGCCGAGGCAAATGTTCCGCCACACCCGGCGATAACCTTTCCAGGCAATCCAGCCGGTAGCGCCCAGCAAAAGGAGGAAAAGAAAAGTTTGGAGCATAAAAAGGTAGACGGTAGTGGGTTGACCATAAACGGCGGCCGTTCCCTGAAATAAAATCGTTGAACGGGCGAAAAATACGATGAGAGGAACTGACTTTTGCAAAAGAAATCAAACAGCATCCATGAAAATACTCGACGACCGTCAAATCCGGCAAAAAATCCGCCGCATTGCCATCGAAATCCTGGAACGCAACTATGGCGAACCGGAGATCATCCTGGCCGGGCTCAACAACAACGGACTGGGATTTGCCCGTTTTTTAATGGAGGAATTGCGCCCTATTGCCCCCGCGGGCATGAAGATCGCCCTGACCAGTATCCGCCTCAACCCGGCCAACCCCGTTGAATACGATCCGCACATCGAGATGTCTGCCGACGCCCTGCGCGGCAAGCCTGTCATCATTGTAGACGACGTGGCGAATACGGGTCGCACCATTTTTTATGCCGTGCAGCCGCTTCTTCAGGTGATCCCTAAAAAGGTCGAAGTAGCAGTTCTGGTGGACCGCAAACACAAATCCTTTCCCATCAAGGCCGATTATGTCGGTTTGTCACTGGCTACGACGCTGTTGGAAGACATAGACGTGCAGATACGGGATGTCCGGGAGATGGCAGTATATCTGAATTAAATACTTACCTTGGCGAACGTTTCATTTCACCCGCTTTCAACTTTTTCTTTTTTGTATGGTCACCGTTCAACACCTGTTAGATGCCAAACCTGTCAACAATATTTGGAGCGTCGGGCCTGACCAAATGGTCGTAGAGGCTATCCGGATCATGTCCGAGCAGAATATCGGCGCCGTCGTCGTCCTGAACGACGAAAAATTGGTCGGTATTTTTTCGGAACGCGATTACGTGAGAAGGGGCATCGTCCAGGGACGCAGATCCAAAACCACTCCCGTATCGGAAGTGATGACATCCGATGTTTTCACCGTTTCACCGCGTATGGACATCAACCATTGTATGGTGCTTTTCAGCGAAAAACACATTCGCCACTTGCCCGTAGTGTTCGAAGAAAAAGTAATAGGTGTGCTCAGTATCAGTGATATTGTGAACGCCATTCTCCGCGAACAGGCGAGCCGCATTGAATTTTTAGAGAAATATCTTTCCGATTGAAGGGTTTTATTTTTCCAAATTTTTTTGCGGTTTATTCTTTGTTATCAAAACAAAACGTCTTTCATTTGCCCGAAAGGAACAGTATCGTTACGAATTACAATGGGCAAAAACGTCATTATCCGTAAAGGCTACGACATCAAACTACAAGGCGCTGCCGAAAAATCCGTCACCGACATCCCCATTTCAGACGTAATCGCCGTCAAGCCGCCGGACTTTCCCGCCGTTACGCCAAAATTGTTGGTAGAAACCGGCGACGAGGTGCTGGCCGGGCAACCACTCTTCTTCGACAAGAACCGCCCGAACCTTCGTATTGCCTCACCGGTGAGCGGCGAGGTAGCCGAGGTGGTGCGCGGCGAAAAACGGCGCATTATGGAGGTTCGTATCATCCCGGACAAAGGCGGTATGCGGTATGTCGAATTTCCCAAAGACGACCCTGCCGCGTTGTCGCGTGAAGTGATCATCGAACGCCTGCTCGAAAGCGGCTGCTGGAATTATATCCGCCAGCGTCCCTACACGCTGATCGCCAATCCCGAAGATACGCCCAAGGCAATTTTTGTCTCCTGTTTCGACTCCGCGCCGCTCGCGCCGGATCTTGATTTTGTCAAAGATTTTGAACCTGAGAATTTGCAGGCAGGCATTGCTGTGTTGGCCAAACTCTCTGCCGACAAAGTCCATCTTGGCCTGAAACCCGGTCAGCCGGAAGGCGATTTTCCCGGTACGCATGTCGTCAATCATCATTATTTCAAAGGTCCGCATCCGTCGGGCAACGTCGGTATCCAGATACACCACATTGACCCGATTCGCAAGGGCGAAGCGGTGTGGTACGTCCATTTACAAGACCTGCTGATGATTGGCAGGCTTTTCCGCGAAGGCCGCTACCGCGCTGACCGCCTGTTGGCGCTCACGGGTAGCTGCGTAACCTGGCCGCATTATCTGAGGGCAATTACCGGTCAGCGCATGAGTGACCTCGTCGGCGGGCGATTGAAATCGGGCCATTGCCGTGTCATTCAGGGCAATGTGCTCACGGGCAAGACTTCTTCTGCTGGTGACTTTTTGTCTTTTTACGAAAACCAGATTACCGCCATTCCCGAAGGTGATCAGCCGGAATTCCTGGGCTGGCTGTTGCCTGGCTTTGAAAAACTCAGTCTTTCACGCACTTATTTTTCCTGGCTCTTTCCAAGCCGCACCTACGATCTCGACACCAACATGCACGGCGAAGAGCGGGCTTTTGTCATGACGGGCCAGTACGACAAAGTGCTGCCGATGAACGTTTACCCCGTTTTCCTGCTCAAAGCCATTTTGGCGAGAGACATCGAGCGCATGGAAGCGCTGGGTATTTATGAAATTGCAGAAGAGGATTTTGCCTTATGCGAATTTGTTTGCACCTCAAAGATTGATGTGCAAAAGATTGTGGCCGAGGGATTGGAATACATTCGTTTGGAGGGCTGATACCTTAATTTCCCACCGATGAACCGGTGGGTTGAATTGAAACAAGAAAAGTCCGCTGGACTTTTTTCACTCAACCCACCGATAAATCGGTGGGAAAAAGTCAAAGCATCTCGTGAAATTTTTAAAAAACTTAGTTGATTCCGTCAAGCCGCATTTTTCCAAAGGCGGGAAGTTTGAAAAATTCCATCCGGCTTTCGAGGCGCTGGAGACTTTCCTGTTCGTGCCCGCCGACACGACCAAACACGGGGTACATGTCCGCGACGCGATGGACCTGAAACGCACGATGGTTACCGTCATCATCGCGCTGATACCTACTGTATTGTTCGGGATGTGGAACGTAGGCTATCAGCACCATCTCGCCTACGGAATGGAGGTTTCTGTCATGGACAACTTCCTGTTCGGTCTTTGGAAAGTGCTGCCCATCATCGTCGTGTCTTATGCTGTGGGTTTGGGAGTAGAATTCGCTTTCGCCGTTATCAAAGGGCACCCCATCAGCGAAGGATACTTAGTGACGGGGCTGCTCATCCCGCTCACACTTCCGGTCAGCATACCGCTGTGGATGGTCGGTTTGGCGGCTGTCTTTTGCACGCTGTTGGGCAAAGAGATATTTGGCGGAACGGGCATGAATTTTATGAATCCGGCCCTGCTGGCGCGGGTCTTTCTGTTTTTTGCCTTCCCGGCATACATGTCGGGCGACATCTGGACGGACCTTTCGCCGGAAGCAGGCCGTGCCATTGTGGATGCTTATTCGGGCGCCACCAACCTCGTTACCTTCGATGCCAACCACGCCCATCTGCAATCGGCTTTGGATATGTTTTGGGGTTTCGAGCAGGGCAGCATCGGCGAGACGAGCGTGGCGGCCTGTCTGATCGGGGCCTTCATCCTCATTGTTTCCGGTGTCGGCAGCTGGCAGATCATGGTTTCCTGCTTTGCAGGCGCCTGGCTGATGGGTGCATTTCTGAATCTGGTCGCGCCTTCCGACTTACCCACCCATGCCATGCACACGCCCGCCTATTACCACTGGCTGATGGGCGGCTTCGCCTTTGGCGCGGTTTATATGGCCACCGATCCGGTGAGCGCCGCACAGACGGAAACCGGCAAATGGATTTACGGTCTGCTCATCGGCGCATTCACAGTGGTGCTGCGCGTGTTCAACCCCGCCTACCCCGAAGGCGTGATGCTCAGTATCCTGTTGATGAACGTTTTTGCGCCGTTGATTGATCATATTGTGGTGGAAAGACACATTAAGCGAAGGATGCGACGGGTGGGAGGGGTTTAAGAAGGTTTGATTTAAGATTTCAGATTACATGATTTGAGATTTTAGAAGTTGCCGAGCGCGACATCGAAAATCAAATTTCATACATCACACATTTACATCAAAAATCTCAAATCATGTAATCTGAAATCTCCAATCAATTAAAAATTATGCACACGAACCGCTACACATTCATCTACGCCATCGTCCTGTCCGTCATCACGGCGGTGCTGCTGGCGTTCGCTTCCGAAGGGCTGCGGCCCGCGCAGGAGGCTAACATCGCTTTGGACAAAAAAACGAGCATCCTGCGCTCGGTACGCATCGCGTCCACCGACCGGAAAGTGCTCGAACAGACCTACGCAGAGCGCGTGAAGGAATTGGTGGTCAACAGCAAAGGTGAGGAAATCAGCGACGTTAGGGCTTCCGACATCGTGTTGAAGGACGAGTTGGAAAAACCCGTCGAGCAGCGCCGGCTGCCCTTGTATGTTTTCACCGGCGACGACAGTAAAAAACGCTACATCGTGCCGATGTCGGGTGTGGGCCTGTGGGGGCCGATCTGGGGTTATGTCAGCATCGAAGAGGATTTTAATACGGTGTACGGCGCGTTTTTCGACCACAAATCGGAAACGCCGGGCTTGGGGGCCGAGATTGCCGAAAAACCTTTTCAGGAGCAGTTCCAGGGCAAAAAGATCATGGGCAGCGACAATAATTTCGTTTCGGTACACGTGATGAAAAAAGCCGCCAAAAGCGAGCTCGGCCCCGAACACCGCGTGGACGGCATTTCCGGGGGGACGATTACCTCGAATGGCACGGATAAGATGATAAGGGATTGGCTGGAGCCGTATTTGGGGTGGTTTGGGAAAATGAAGGGTAATTGAGGTCATTAAAAATCATTTGAGGAAGTGCGTTTTTTATAGTTTGTTTGCCAAAACGAAGGTTATGACCTACGAAACCAAATCCCTCGCGCAGTTGGACAAAAAACTCCAACCGTCGAAAGAGATTGATTTCCCTTCGAGGCTGATCGTCCGGCACAACGCGCTGTTGACAAAACCAATCGGAGACTACACCGTGGAAGACCTGCGCCTGATGATTGGTCAAAACACGGGATTGGAATACCTGATACCGAGAGCGATGGAGATTCTGGGAAAAGATGTGTTCGCAGAAGGCGATTTTTATCCGGGCGATCTGTTGGAAAATGTGCTGTGCGCTGACCCAAAAATTTGGAACGCCCATCCCCGGCTCGCACAGGCATTGCTGAACTTGCTGGAAGAAAAAATGAACGACCTTTTGAACCTCGACGTCACCGACGAAATAATAGAAGGCATTTTGGCTGCGTATGAAAAATTCAAAACGCGTAATCGGGATTCCAGAATGCCCGCCTGATCTTCTCAACCCCTCTCAACCATCTCATCAACCATCATCAACTACAAAAATATGAGCGTCGAAACTACCATCATCGCCCCGCCCGAAGTCAAAAAGGAGGGGCTGTTCTCCAAAAAGAACCGAAAAGTCCTGCGCGACCCACTCGACGATAATAACCCCATCACTGTGCAGGTATTGGGTATCTGTTCCGCACTGGCTGTAACCGTGCAGGTGAAACCCGCCCTCATCATGGCGCTGGGGGTGATATTTGTGACATCTTTTTCCAACCTTATCATTGCGCTCATTCGCGACGGCATTCCCAACCGGATCCGGATGATCGTGCAATTGGTGGTCGTGGCTTTGCTCGTCACCATCGTTGACCAATTGCTGAAGGCCTACATGTACGACATCAGTAAAAAACTCTCCGTATTCGTCGGCCTCATTATTACCAACTGCATCGTGATGGGGCGGCTCGAAGCCTTCGCGATGGCACAACGTCCCTGGCCGTCGTTCCTCGACGGCATCGGCAACGGACTGGGCTACGGCATTATTCTCGTCGTGGTGGCTGTTTTCCGCGAACTGCTCGGCTCCGGTTCTTTGCTCGGCTACAAAATCGTCCCGCAATGGGCCTACGACATGGGCTATGTCAACAACGGCCTCATGGTGCTGCCTCCGGCGGCGCTGTTCCTCATCGGGATTTATATCTGGTGGCAGCGAAGCAGGAACCGGAAACTCATCAATGCTTCTTAATCCTTTTGTCATGGTGTAGCCATCTGTCCGCCCTACGGCGAGAAATGCCGAACGCGATTGCCCTCGTAGAATGGACGGATTCCGTCAGAATGACAAAAAAGATTGATAACCAATAACCAATAACCAATAACCAACAACTAAAATATGGAAGGCTTACTCAACTTACTCATAAAATCCATCTTTGTCGAGAACGTGATCTTCGCGTTCTTCCTCGGAATGTGTTCTTATCTGGCCGTTTCCAAAAAAGTCAAAACAGCATTCGGCCTGGGTCTTGCGGTCATCTTCGTGATGATACTCACCACGCCGCTCAACTATCTGATCCTGACCTATATGCTCAAAAAAGGCGCACTTGGTTGGGTGCATCCTTCGCTGGCAACGGTAGATTTGACCTTCCTGGGTTTCATTCTGTTTATCTCGACCATCGCGGGCGCGGTACAATTGGTAGAAATGGTCGTGGAAAAATTCACGCCGACGCTTTACAACGCGCTCGGTATTTTCCTGCCGCTCATCACGGTGAACTGTTCTATTCTCGGCACTTCGCTGTTTATGCAGGAGCGCGAGTATGATTTTGCCGAAACGGCGGTCTTTTCCGTCGGCGCCGGTATCGGCTTTTTTCTTGCCATCGTGCTACTGGCGGCTATCCGCGAACGGCTGCGCTACTCTAAAATCCCTGAACCACTGCAAGGCCTCGGTATTGCCATGATCATCACGGGTTTGATGGGCATGGCGTTTTTGAGCTTTTCGGGAATACAATTGTAAAAAGTGGTTGTTTTACTGATTCGGTTATGCGGTTATTTGCTTATTCAGTTATGGTAGTCAACTTTGCGCACAACCGCATAACCAAATCAACAAATAACCGCATCACCGCATACCCGAATCAACAAATCACCGAATACCCAATTCGATATGCTTCCAACTCTTACTTCCGGTATCGTCGTTTTTATCCTGGTCCTCATGGTGTTGACCTACCTCATTTTGTTGGCAAAAGACAAATTACTGCCGCAAAAGGACGTGGCTATTGTCATCAACGGCAATGCGGATAAGCCGCTGGTGGTGAAACCGGGCGGTACGCTGCTCACCACTTTGTCATCGCATAACCTGTTTTTGGCCTCAGCCTGCGGTGGCGGCGGCACCTGCGCCATGTGTAAATGCCAGGTGTATTCCGGCGGCGGCGATGTACTGCCAACCGAAACGAACCACCTGAACCGGCGTGAGGTAGCCGACAAACTGCGCCTCGCCTGTCAGGTGAAAGTGAAAGAGGACATGGAAATCCGCGTGCCGGATGCTGTTTTCGGGGTGAAGAAATGGGAGTGTGAAGTGATTTCCAATGAAAATGTTTCGACCTATATCAAGGAATTTGTGGTGAAACTGCCGCCCGGCGAAAACCTGAAATTTCGCTCCGGTGATTACATCCAGGTGGATGTGCCGGAGATGACGATCAACTACAAAACAGACCTTTACGATATCCCCGACAAGTTCAAGGACGATTACGACAACTACAAGATTTGGGATTTGAAAACGACAGTGCCGGAGCCGGTTTTCCGCGCCTACTCCATGGCCAATCACCCGGCAGAAGGCAACATCATCAAACTCAACATCCGCCTCGCCACGCCGCCCTGGGACCGGGAGAAAAAAGGCTGGAAGGACGTGCCGCCCGGCTACTGCTCTTCCTACGTTTTTTCCCGCAAACCCGGCGACAAAGTGACAATCAGCGGCCCTTACGGCGAATTCCACATCAAGGAGACGGGCAAAGAAATAGTTTTCATCGGCGGCGGGGCTGGCATGGCGCCCTTGCGCTCGCATATTTTCCACCTGTTCCACACGTTGAAAACCAAACGCAAAGTCTCGTTCTGGTACGGCGCGCGCAGCAGACGCGAAATTTTTTATGAAGACGAATTCCGCGCCATCGAGAAGGAATTTCCCAATTTCCGCTTCGAAATCGCGCTGTCGGAAGCACTGCCCGGCGACAACTGGACGGGCTACACGGGCTTCATTCACAGCGTGGTGTTGAAAGAATATTTGGATAAACACCCCGAACCGGAAGAAGTCGAATACTACCTATGCGGCCCGCCGATGATGAACGATGCTGTGAAAAAAATGCTCGACAACCTCGGCGTTCCCAAGTCAAATATCGCGCTCGATGATTTCGGGATTTGATACATATTTTTTGCCATGCTGCAAGCAACCGTCCGCTCTGCGAAAGGGAAACGCAGATGGGGCGGTTGCATACAGCATGACAAAAAGCGTTTCGCTTTTGCTATGTCTTTTTCTTGTTTCCTGCGGAAAAGAAAAACCCGCCTACCTCACCCTGACTGGCAATGCGCAGGGTACCACCTTCAACATTACCTACCGCGACTCGCTCGAACGGGATTTCTCTCATCCGATAGATAGTCTTTTCCGGTTGATAGACAAAAGCATGTCGCTCTGGGATAGCACTTCCATTATCAGCCGGATCAACCGCAATGAACCGGAAGTCCGGGTGGATGAACATTTCGCAGCCGTTTTTCAACAGGCGAGAGCTATCTCGGAGATCACTGACGGTGTGTTCGATGCAAGCGTCGGGCCGCTGGTCAAAGCCTGGGGATTCAGTTTTAAAAAAGGCCTGCCTCCGCCCGACTCCGCACAAGTGGACAGCTTGAGACAGATCATTGGTTTTCAAAAAATACGACTCGAAAACGGTAATTTGCAAAAAGCCGACCCGCGCATGGAAATTGATTTCAATGCCATCGCACAGGGCTACACGGTAGATGTGATCTCCGATTTTTTGGAACAACAGGGCGTGAAGAATTATCTCGTGGAGATCGGTGGCGAAGTGCGCACATTGGGTGTGAATGACCGGAGAGAAATTTGGAAGATCGGCATTGATAAGCCTGTGGAAAGTGAAAAAACAGGCAATCGCCCTTTGCAGACCACCATCTCCCTCAGCGGAAGATCGCTGGCCACATCGGGTAGTTACCGCAAATTCGTGGTGCGCGACGGAAAAAAATTCAGCCACGCCATTGACCCCAGGACGGGTTATCCCATCACTCATAACTTACTGAGTGTCTCGGTCATTGCCGACAATTGCGCCACAGCCGATGCTTATGCAACGGCTTGTCTGGTGATGGGCATGGAACAAGCGATGGAATTGGCCGGGTCGCAGGGGCTGGAGATTTATTGTGTTTACACAGATGAAAACGGGGTGTTGCAGGTAAATTCCACATCGGGTTTTTCCCGTTCCCACCGATAAATACCCCACCGATAAACCGGTGGGCTGAGTGCCAAAGTCCGCAGGACTTTTGATTTTTCAGCCCACCGATTTATCGGTGGGGTATTTATCGGTGGGAAATCCTGGCTCTTCTTTCCCGCAAGCCTCACCCGGCTTCCTTCCACAAACTCCGCACACTGCGCCTTCTTTTTGTAAAAAAGGGCTGTTGCCCGCACACGATCCCCGAAATTCCCCTTTTTTTAAAAACAGCAAACGAACGCTGAATAAGGCGAAAGCGATGATAACGAACACGACAGAAACGAGGAGAACGGGAAGCATGGACTTGAAAAATTTTTTACAAAGATAAGCCGAAGGATTCGAGTGACCAACTTTCCCAAAATTGCCATCCTTCGAAAAGTTTATTCCGTTGAAAATTTTGCTTTTCACGCCTTTTGCCATACCTTAGCCAGTAATTCGGGTGATTGCCAAAATGGCTGTTGTTCTTTTCCTTTTTCGACACAAAACCATCCCCCCCTGGTACCGAGTCCCCCGCAAGACCGGGTTAAAGACGAATGTTTTCATCTTATAAAATGCTTGCCCATGATTACAGTTAAAAAATTGCTCGATACCAAGTCGAATCAAGAAATTTGGGCTGTCCGGCCCGGCCAAATGGTC
Source organism: Saprospiraceae bacterium (assembly GCA_019187225.1). Lineage (GTDB taxonomy): Bacteria > Bacteroidota > Bacteroidia > Chitinophagales > Saprospiraceae > M3007. The sequence continues at coordinate 42,518 of JABAQQ010000004.1, read as the reverse complement.
ATCGAGGCGCTAGAAGTAATGGCTGAAGCAAATATCGGCGCAGTGCTGGTTATGGACGGCGACCGATTGGTTGGCATTTTTTCCGAACGCGATTACGCCCGAAAAGGCATTATCTACGGGCGTAAAGCACAAAAAACGCCGGTAGCAGAAATCATGAAAGCCGAAACCTATCCTGTCAGCCCGGAGATGGATATAGAAGATTGTATGGAGCTTTTGGCTGACAAACCCACTCGCCATCTCCCTGTCGTGGCAGAAGGGAGGGTTATTGGCTTGCTCAGTATCGGTGATATCGTCACCACACTGGTAAATGACCAGACTGTGCTCATCGAGCACCTGGAACACTATATTTCCCATTAACTGCGCTTTTGTTTTTATCTCAATGCAGGCATTCTCATAGCCTGGGAAAAACGAATTGTCTATGCTCAATGTGCAAAAAATTCTCGCCGAAAAGCCCAACCGCACGCTGTATAAGGTGCGACCCGACCAAATGGTAATTGAGGCATTAGAGACGATGGAAAAGCATAAAATTGGAGCGGTGTTGGTCATGCGGGGTGAAGCACTTCTGGGAATATTCACAGAACGCGACTATGCCCGAAAAGGCATACTCGGGGGGCGTAAAGCAAAAAGCACACCGGTGACCGAGGTGATGACTTCCGATGTTTATTTTGTACATCCTGAGACGAACATCGAGGTATGTATGCAATTGTTCTCAGAAAAGCGTGTGCGATATTTGCCAGTTCAGGAAGAAGGCGGCAAAGTAATCGGCTTGGTCAGCATGACCGACGTTTTAAACACGCTCTTACAAGACCAACGCAGCCATATCGAGTTTTTGAAACAATACATTTCTGGTGAATAACCGGATAAAAACATCGCATATACCCCTTCAAAATGTAGACATTATCAATCGTTTCAATCTTCAGAGTCTTCCTTTTTTATGTATCTGCTGATAGTCGCGGTGTTTATCGTCGGATATGCACTGATAGCCCTCGAACATCCCCTGAAAATTGACAAAGCCGCATCCGCCCTGCTTACCGGCGCTTTTTGCTGGATCGTTCTGACTTTCGGCATCGAAAGTATGCCCGCTTTCGGCGAAATTGCCGGTACGCATCCCGACACCCGCTCTTACATCGGGCATTCTCTTTTCGAGCACCTCGGCAAAATCGCCGAAATCCTGTTTTTCCTGCTCGGCGCCATGACCATTGTGGAATTGGTGGACGTGCACGACGGCTTCCGCGTCATCACCGACCGCATTGCCACCAAGGACAGGGTGAAGTTGCTTTGGATCATTTCGTGGGTCACCTTTTTCCTATCGGCGGGTTTGGACAATATGACAACTGCTATTGTCATGTCGGCATTGCTGCGAAAACTTATCAGGAAGAAAGATAACCTCTGGCTGTTCGGTGGCTTTGTCATCATCGCGGCCAACGCGGGCGGCGCCTGGTCGCCCATCGGCGACGTCACTACGATCATGCTCTGGATCGGCGGGCAGGTGACGACTGTGAACATCATGAAAGCTACCTTCCTCGCTTCGGCGGCTTGTATGCTGGCGCCGCTGCTGATCGCTACTTATCTGTTTCGCAGGAAAAAGGAGGAGTTAGAGGCGTTTGAAGAAACAGAAATGAAAAGCCACCGCATTACCACGCCTTTCGAGCAAAACTTACTGTTTTTCCTTGGCGGCGCGTCACTTTTGTCGGTACCGGTATTCAAAGCCGTGACGCACATGCCTCCCTACATGGGCGTTTTGTTGGCAGTTGGCGTTTTATGGTACATTACGGAATTTATCCATCGCGGCAAAGAAGATCATCAACGAAAGGAACTTACTGTCGCAGCTATGTTGCATCGTATAGATACGCCGGCCATCCTGTTCTTTCTCGGCATTTTATTGGCAGTGGGCTCACTCGATACCTCAGGCCATCTGCACCACATGGCAGCGATTATTGACCATACTTTTGGCGGAAGCATTTACATCGTCAACACTTTGATCGGTATCCTATCCGCTATAGTGGACAACGTACCGCTCGTGGCGGCCTGTATGGGGATGTATGAAATGACGACTTATCCGCCCGACCACGATTTTTGGGAACTGCTGGCTTATTGTGCCGGAACCGGTGGCAGTATGCTCATTATAGGCTCTGCAGCCGGTGTTGTCTCGATGGGCATATTGAAAATTGACTTCTTGTGGTATTTGAAAAACATATCGCTTTACGCGGCGATCGGGTATTTTGCCGGGATCGGGGTGTATTATTTGCAGCATCATTTTTAAAATGGTGTGAAGTTTTGATGGTTCGGATGGTTTGAAGATTCGAGCCCAAACCATCGAACCTTCAAACCATCTCAACTTTACTTTAAAACCGATGAGAAAAAATCTCCTTTTGCTCGCCCTTTTCCTGTGTTTGTTTTTTCAAACGAACGCACAGTCCGCCACGTCCCAAAACGTGTTGTTCGTCCTGGATGCTTCCGGATCCATGTGGCAAAAATTAGAAGGCGAATTCAAAATCGCCACCGCTAAAGCTGTCATGCAAAAACTCGTGGACGGCCTGCCAGCCGATACGCGTGCAGGGCTTGTCGTTTATGGCCACAATCGGAAATCCGACTGCAAAGACATCGAAACTTTGCTGCCAATCAACGTTTTAGATAAAAAGACCTTCGCGGAAAAACTCAACGCCCTCGATCCGAAGGGCATGACGCCCATTGCCAAATCGCTCGAACACGCGCTGGCGCTCATCGAAAAGGAAACCGCCCCGGTTACCTGTATCCTCGTGAGCGATGGCCTCGAAACCTGCGAGGGGAATGCCTGCGAAATCGTGCGCAAAGCTAAAGCGAAAGGCGTGAAAATCACGGTACATGTCATCGGCTTCGGGCTTGCAGAAAAAGACCTTTCGGCGCTGGAATGTATCGCCCAAGCCGGCGGCGGTCAGTATCTGCCCGCCAACAATGCCGAAGAATTGAGCGAGGCTTTGGAAAAAACCATCGAGCAGCCGCCCGTCGGCGGCGGCTGCTTGTCGGTGAAAACGACTTTGGAAGGCAAGCCGATGGACGCCGTCGTTAAGGTATTCAAAAAAGGCGAGGCAAAAGAAACGGCGTTCGGCAGAACTTACGAAAAACCCGAAACGAATCCTCGCGTGATGTTGCTCCCGGCGGGTACTTACGAACTGTACGTGGAGGCAATTCAACTGGACGGACGCCCCAAACAGATTTTCAAAGACCTCGCAATCAAAGGAAAAGACACTCTTTTTCAAATAGTGGATTTTGGTCAAGGCACGGTGGAAGTCCTCGTCACCCGCAACGGCAATCTTTCCGACGCGGTGGTGACACTGTATAAAGCCGGTACGCGAGCGCCGGTGACACAAACGCGCTCCTACACACAAGCTGCGAATAATCCGGCCAAATTCAAAGTGCTGCCCGGCGCTTACGATGTGGAAATTAAGACTGTCGAAATAGCCGGATCGCCCGTTTTCCGCATCGAAAACCAACAAATTGGCGGCGTTCCGCTTTCCTTGAAGCATAATTACACTTCCGGCGAACTGAGCGTCGGCGCACGCAAAGGCGGTGAGTTGATAGACGCAGTGCTGATGGTATATTCCAAAACGACCGGCAAAGAAGTCGCGCGCGGGCGCACTTACACAGCGGCCACAACCAACCCCAAATCGTTCACCCTCGAACCCGGCCAATACCGTGCAGAGGTCGCACCAGTGAACCCGAAAGATTTGGCAAAGAAAACTTTCGAAGTAGAGGTGAAAGCCGGGGAAGCTGTATCAAAAATGGCAGAGTGGTAGAATGACGGCGTTCCGTTCCGAACGCGACGGGAAATCTGATAAGGCACTCTGCGCGATTGACTTGCGCAGGATACTCTCTGTATCCGGAATAGATTTTTACGCAGGTTATGCCGCCGCTCCCGCTTCCGTTTTCCGGCGTTCGCGCAGCGCCCGTTTTTGGTCGGCATTGCTTTCGTAGAGGCAATACTGGTCGTATTTCACCCGGTCGCGCTCCATCCAGATGTCCTTTCCGATGTCGGCCAGCACGACCAATTCCTTATAAATTTTGTTGCCGAAATCAGTTCGGCGCTCCACACCGATGTCGCGGTCGTGGAGTTTGTCCTGCTGGATGTTCATGGCGTTCTCGAACTCGGCACAGGCGTCGAGCACGCGCTGGATGACGTTTTCGTTGATCCCCACCTCTGCCAGAAAATCAATCTGTTGGCGTGCAACGCGGGCGACGCGGCGGCCGCAGAAAAGCAGCTGCGGGTCGCTCATGTCGCCGATTTTGGCGGTGCCGAATTTGCGGTAGCGCCCCGTGCGGTCGTGGTATTTCATGGCCACACGCGTCATCAGCGAGCGGATGGCGGTTTTGAGTTTTCCGGCGGCCTGGTTCTTTTTTTCGGTGCAGATCATCTGGTCGCCCACGAGTTCGTCGTCGCCGGGCAGGCTCTGGAACTGGTCGCATTGTGCCTTGAACGCCTTGAGCCGGTCGAGTCCGTAGCCGTATTGAGTGAAGAATTCGATGTCACGGTGGGCAGCCCGGATGGCCTCCATGCAGGTCACATAGAGGTCGGCTTCCGAGACGTTGTATTTGCGATGGCCGGGTTGTTTTTTCATAGATTTGTGTTAAACAGTTTTTGGTATTTTGGATGCGTATCATTTTTGGAGTTATCTTGATTGTTGATGTATAATAAGTTACATCGGATCAAACAACGGGACAAAAATAATTCGTTTTATCTTTGATGCAAATGTTTGACACAAAAAATTTTTAACGCCGGATTTTTTCGCGGCATTGGAAGGAAAGGAGATAAGAATTTTATGTGCCGGGAGAAAGGACGTATCCGGCCATAAATGGCCACGATCAGGGCCGCCTGAACGCTGCGCTTCCAATCACTTCTCCTGCTGCAACGCCTCGATCGTACTCGCCGGCAACTGGGCGATGTCGAGGATCATCAGGCCGTCGAGGCAATCGGCGAAATTGGGGTCCACGTTGAAAGCAATGAATCTGGCGTTCTGCCGGAGGTATTGGCGGAAGAGGACGGGTACTTTGAAGTGGGCGGGTTCGATGGTCTCGACCAGGTTTTCGAGCGCGTCGAATTCGCCGCGCAATTGCTCGGCCAGCAGCCGGGTATCCACCGATTTGATGTTGACGCGGAAAGGCTTGCGCGGCGCCACGAGGGCTGCAAGTTTTTTATCGAAGAAAAAACGGCGCACAAACTCTACGATAATGGCTTTGGATGCATCCGAGTAGTCCTTGCTGATGCTGACGGGACCGTAGAGATAGCGGTATTGAGGGTGGGCAAGCAGAAAGTGTAAAATTCCTTTCCATAGCAGAAATAAAGGCAGGCGGTGCTTCTGGTATTCCGGCGTTACGTAGGAGCGGCCGAGTTCGACGGCTTCCTGCAGAATGGGATAAAAACCCGGCTTCATTTTGAACAAACTGTGCGTATAGAACCCGTTGACACCGAAACGCCGGAATATCATATCGCCTTGCCCGAGCCGGTACCCGCCCGCGATCTTTTTTTCGTCGCGATCCCAGATGACGAGTTGAAGGTAATAGAGGTCGTATTCGTCGAGGTCGCGTGGTTTGCCCGTGCCTTCGCCGGCGGCGCGGAAGGTGAGTTCGCGCAGGCGGGCTATCTCGAACATGGTATTGGGCAGCAGGGAAAAGGGGGCAACGAAAACATCGAACTGTCCGCGGGAGGTGATCTTGTATTCGGATTTCAGGGCGGCGATCTCCCTGGCGATGAGCGAGGGTTTGACCGGTTTCGCCAGCGGCTGGTGATGATCGGTTTGCCGGCTTACCGTGAAAAGTTCGGGATTTACGTCGAACGGCGACCCCAGCGAAAAGATCTTTGCCTGAAGAAATTTGCTCCACAACCGGGTTTTGGGAAAAAGCGCCATATCCTCCGGACTGATCGCACTGCCCACCCGGACGCTGATGCGCACGGGCTCGTTGGTGAACTGATAGGGAAGTCCGGGAATGGCCTTGCGTAAAAAGCCTCCCGGCAGGTGGTCGGCCTGAAGGTGGATAGGTATAATAGGCTGCCGGGCTTTGCGGAGTTGTTTGAGGATTTGCTGGCGCAAAAGGTTTTTCCCCATATGGCTCAGCGGATTGTCGGAAAAGTCAAGCGACAAAGCCACCGCTTCGTTTTTTTTGACGGCTTTGGCAACTTTTTTAAAAAAACTCAGACGCAAACGATCTGCCAGCCTGGATTGCGAAGGTCTTATCGCAATGCTTTTCAAGGCTTTAGGCGGCGGGGCAGGGTAGGGGTACACTACTTTTACCGTCTCGAAATATTCACCCAGCAAAGCGAGCAATATCCATTCATCGAGGCCCGGCAGGAGTTGATTGCACACAAAAACAGCCCCCTGGTTTTTAGCCAACAGTTTACGGTCGAATTCGTCGAGGTCGAGCGTGACCCGGGCTTTTGCCAGTTTGGATTGAGCGAGTGAAAAAAGGTCGTTTTTCATCGGTAGACGGTGGACGGTAGACGGTGGATGGTGAGAACTCTGTAACCTTGAAACCCCCAAATCTTTCTTACCCCATCTCCTGCACCAGGTGCACCAGCCCGTCCACAATAAACTGAACGCCAATGGCGATCACGATAAAACCCATGATGCGGGCAATGGCGTTGAGTCCGCCAGCACCGAACACCCGGAACAGGAACGGCGCCACGCGCAGGCAAACCCACACCAGAAACGTGACGGCTACGATCGCCGCCAGGATCATCGAGCGCTCGCTCCAGTTCGGGTGCTGGCTGAATTGGGTGATGAGATAGGAGATACTGCCCGGCCCCGACAACAGAGGCATGGCCAGCGGAGAGAAGGCGATGTCAGTGCGTTCGTGCGATTGTTTTTCCGCTTCTTTGTCGTATCCGCGTTGCCTGGTGAACCGCCCCGACATCAGGCCGAAGCCGCTGATGAGCAGGGTCATGCCGCCGGCGATGCGCAGGGAATGCACCGTCAGGCCGAAAAAACTGAGGATGTACGTGCCGGCGAGAAAGAAAGCGCCCAATATGAGCAGAAAATACAAACTGGTCATCAACGCAATTTTGTTGCGTTCCGGCCGGGGCCGGTCGCCGGTCATCGCAACGTACACCGGGATGGCGCCGGGAGGATCCACGATCGAGAACAGGGAAAAGAGGGTGGCGAGGAAAAATTCCATGGAATGCGGGTGGGTTTTGGGCAAAAGTATAAAACAGAATAACTTTTTACTGCCTGTCAGGTCTTTACGCGATTCTTTTCCCTCGCAATACATATTTTCGCCCGTCAATTCCACGTTTGCATTCTGTTAAAATTTCCAAAAAATAAAAAACGGGCGAATGGCTGTCCCGCGCATGGGCGTTCGTTTGCCAGAATATTTGGATGTTGGACGTTGGACTTCTGGACATTGGACATGAAATCAGTAGACTCAAATGTCCAGAACTTCAAATGATAAAATCTAACATCTCATGTCGAGTTGTCCAACATCCAACAGTCCAACATCCAACAGTCCAACATCCAACAGTCCAACGTCCAACAGTCCAACGTCCCAAAGCCCAACGTCAAATGTCAAAAATCACACAATATGAACCTTTGGAAAGGCATCTTAACCTGTTTTCTAATTTCGACACTGACGGTACTGTCGTCGCAACAAACCACTACCTATACCGAAGCCAACCTTGCCTATCGCCGGGGTGTTGATTTTTTCAACCAAAACATCTACGGCCTGGCGCAAAAAGAATTCAAAACGGCCATCGAATATCTGCGTCCGGTCAACGAACCGGAATGGAAGGCCATCAAAACCGAAGCCGAGCTCTATTACGCCAAGTGCGCCGTGCGACTCGGCCAGCCCGAAGCCGAAAAACTTGCGCTCGACTTTTTACGGGGACAGTCGCCATCGCCTGTCGCCAGCGAAGCAGCCCTCGAGATCGGCGATTACTATTTCAACCAGAAAGAATACGACAAAGCCATCACTTACTACGAAATGGCGCCGGAGGGTGGTGGTACGGGCGACGAGGTGCAGTTCAAAAGGGGATACAGTCACTTCATCACCAAGCAGTTTGCACGGGCCAAGGCGGAGTTTGCTCCCCTGAAGGAAAAACCCGGCAACGAATGGTATTATCCGGCCAATTATTATCACGGCTGTTGCTCCTTCTTTGAGGGCAAATACGACGATGCCGCCAAATCCTTCCTGCGCTGTGAGCAGAACGATAAGTACAAACAGGTCGTACCCTACTACCTTGCCCAGATCTACGCCAACAAAAAACAATACGACCAGGTGATCTCCTACGGCGCGCCCAAAGCCCAGGACTCCAACGTCAAAAACCGCGCGGAATTAAACCTCATTGTCGGCCAGGCATACTATGAAAAAGGCGACTATAAAAAAGCCCTGCCTTATCTCGAGTACGCTGTCACCAATGGCGCCAATCTCCGCGCCTCAGATTATTACCAACTCGGATACGCGCAATACCGCAGCGGCTATTTCAAAGAGGCGGCGCTCAACTTCGAACAACTCGACAAGCAGGACAGCCTGATCGGCCAAAACGCCTTGTATCACCTCGGCGACTGCTACCTGAAAACGGGGAATAGACAAAAAGCCCACACTGCGTTTGGTCAGGCAGCCAACCTGAGTTATGACAAGTCGGTACAGGAAGACGCGCTGATCAACTACGCCAAACTCAGTTACGAACTCAAGGCCGACCGCGCCGCCATAGAATCGCTGCAAAAATTCCAACCCAACTCCAAATATTACGAAGAAGCCCAAAACCTGCTGGGCTTGGTACTGCTCAATACCCGCGACTACGACCGCGCCATCAGCATTCTGGAAAATGTAAAAAACCGCACGCCCCGCGTCAATGCCGCCTATCAGGTAGTAACTTACAACCGGGGTATTCAACTCTACCAAAACGGCCAGAAAGAAGAAGCGAGACGTTATTTCAACAAATCGCTCGACGCGCCGGTGGACAAACGCCTCGCTACACTGAGCTCTTTCTGGATGGGTTCGATTGCCAACGAAGCGGAGGAGTGGAACATCAGCAAGCAACACATGGCCACTTTTATCGGGAATGCCAAGTCGTACAATGACCTCCCGGAAGAGAGCAACCTTTGGATGGGACATTACGTGCAAGGCTACAACCATTTGAAACTCAATGACCACAAATTAGCCCTGGCCAATTTTAAGGCCGCTGTGGATGGCATCAAGAAAAACAGCAACCGCATCCAGTCCGATCAGATCACAAAGGGCGTTCTCGGCGATGCGATACTGCGGGCCGGCGACTGCCATTTCAAAAACAAACAATACGCCGACGCGCTGGCCTATTACAACGAAGCCGTCAACCGGAAATACGAAGGCTTTGAATACGCGCTGTATCAAAAAGCCATCATCCGCGGCCTGCAGGGAAGTCCGCTCGACAAAGCTGTCGCACTCGAAAACCTGGCCGACAATTATCCCAACAGCCGCTATACCGACGAAGCGCTACTGGAACTGGGCAACACCTATCTCGAAATGGGCAAACTCGGCGAAGCCACCGTGCCGTTGCGCAAACTGATCTCCGATTTCAGGGGCCGTTCGCCGCTGGTCAATCAGGCATACATGCAACTTGGCCTTATCTCTTTCCGCCAGGGTAATTACGCAGTGGCGACCGACTATTACAAACAGGTTTTTGCCAACAACCCCGACGCCGCCGAGGCGAAAGAAGCGCAGTCAGCGCTGAAAGAAACCTACGACGAGTGGGGCCGGCCGAATGACTACATCACTTTTATCAGCACCATTCCCGGGTACAAGGTCAGCCAGGGCTCGAAGGACAGTATCGTGTTCCAATCAGCTGAATATCAGTATCAGAACCGGCGTTTTGCGCAAGCTGCGGACGGCTTCACCAACTACCTGAATCAATTTCCGAACGGTCCCAATGCTGTCGCGGCCTATTACTACCGCGCCGAGAGTTATGCCTCCGATGACGTCAGAAAATACAGCCAGGCATACAAGGATTATGCGGTGGTGGTGGGGCGCGGACCGGGCAAGTGGTACGCCCGCTCTGCCGAGCGCGCAGCGCTGCTTGCACTCAACTCCGAGAAGAACCCTGCCCAGGCACTTGAATTCGCCCGCAAATGGGAAGAAGCGGCGCCCAATGACGGTTCCCGTTTTCAGGCCCAATTGGTGGCGCTCGAAGCCGCCTATAAAAGCGGTAACAACTCCGTTGCCGTCAACGAATATGCCAATAAAGTGAACAACTCTCCCCAGGCCTCTCCGGAGCAACTGGCCTTGTCGAATTTTTACCTCGGCAAATTAGCATTCGACAAGGAAGACTACAACCGCGCTTATCCCTTGCTCGAAGCCGCCGCCGCCAATACCACCACGGAAGCCATGGCCGAAGCGTACCACCTGATGGCCCAAATTCTGTACCGCCAGCGGAAATACACAGAAGTCGAAGAACTCATCACCGGTACGGCCAACAAAAACAGCGGCGGATACGACGATTGGATCGCCCGCAACCTCATCCTGCTCTCCGATGTGTATTACGACCAGGGCGACAAAAGCAGCGCTGCTGCCGCGCTCGAAGCCATACTGGAAAACTACAAAGGCGGTGATCCCGGCATCATGAACACCGCCCGACAGAAATACAACAAACTCAATACGACCCCTTCGCAGCAACAACCGGAGAAAACGGAAAAAGGCGGGAATTTCCTCGAAATGGAAGGCGGAAACTGATTTGGTGATTGGTTGTTGGTGATTGGTTTTGAATTTTTATTATATGCCTATACGGATATTGTACAGTAACTAAAAACACATTAAATATTTAAAAAACGGATAATTATGGAAAAACTAAAAATTGAAATCAGGTTTGACGAATTCGCTGTCGGAAAATATACACCCTTAATAACTGTAACTAATGTACAGACGGAGGAAGATTTGGAAATAGTAAAGCGTATATTATTGTATATAAAAGACAGAAGTACTCAATAGTCCAAGTCAATATTTAACTTTTTGGCTAATTTCCGAATTAGGACGCTTGTACTATAATATTCGAGTACACCTATAACGGTTTTGCAGGAAGCACACCTAACAAACTGTAACTTATAATTTGATCCTGTTGGAGATTCTTCTGCCAATTCAAATCTTGTGTTTTCACATTTTGGACATTTAGATGCAGCCATTATTGTTATTATTTAGTGGGTTGACAAATGTTCAAATCTGACTATATGAGTATTGTAATATGAGAAACAAACTTCATTCAAAGCGCTAAAATTGCCAATATGATGCCGATAATCGTTAATATAATACCTATAATGTCTTTATTAAACAAAACCCACCTAATATATTTATTAGGTTGTTTCTTCTCGTTCTGGTTAGGCGTATTTGTCTGTAATATTTGCTGTCGTCTTGGCAAAAGTTCGTCATAATAATAGTTCCGTCCACGAAATGTAACTTTAGTCTTTTTAACCTCAATACCATTTACTTCAGTTATCCTTTCAATCAAATCAACCACATATAATACTTCTAAAGTTTCTTCATATTTTTTTATATCTTCTCCAAACAGTTTGTTGTCCTCAACAAAGTCATCATGTTTAACAAGTATTGAGAGTACATCGAATCTATAATCTGACATATATGCTTAAATTTTGTAAATGTTTATTGCGGCTCAAAAATAAATATACACGTCGAAAAATTACCAAAAATCTGTAAAAATGTTATATGAAAATATTTTGAAATGTGAAAGTGATTTATTAACTTTGTATTGCACTAAAGACGAAGTTAAAATGAACCTTTTACAATTCATTCAACAGTACCCCACGGAAGAAGCCTGTTTGTCAAAGTTTGTTGAATATCGTTTACAGCGCGGAATTACTTGTGAAAAGTGTAATGAGCAAACAAAACACTACTTTGTTAAAGCCCAAAAACGTTTCGAGTGTAGCAAATGTAAATGCCGGAGTTCCTATAAACAGGGAACGATGATGGAAAAGTCAAAGTTGACCATACAAACGTGGTTTATGTTAATACACTTAATGACGAGCATTAAAAAGTCTATAAGTGCTTTGGAAGTGTCGAGGCAATTAAACATACGTTATGATACAATTTGGTACGCGATGCACAAAATTCGTTGTGCGATGGGCAAAAGAGATGCGAAATACAAACTTAGTGGTACAGTAGAAATAGACGATGCGTTTTTTGTTACTGTAAACATGGATAGAGAAAAGGGCGAAGAGTTAAAACGTGGACGTGGTTCACAGCGGACGGCAAAAGTGTTAGTAATGGTAGAAAGCGAACAAGTAAGCAAAGAGCAAATAATAGCCAAATACGGCAAAGAGACGAAACACAATAAAGGGCGTAAAATGGGGTATGTAAAGATGATAGTAGTTGACGACTTGACAGAACAAACAATTAACTTTGAGGCGGAGAAAAGTTTAAACAGTAGTGTAAGGGCAATCGCAGATGATTGGCGCGGTTACAGGGGGTTACAAAAGGTTATAGCGGCAGTTAAACAACAAGTTACTCCGCCGGAAAAAGCAATGGAGCATTTACCGTGGGTACACACAGTTATTTCAAACGCGAAAAAAATGACTGCTGGCGTACATCACGCAGTAGCAAAGGAATATTTACAAAACTACTTAAACGAATTTTGTTGGAAGTTAAACAGACGTAATTTTGACAGCGACCCGTTTGAACGGGCAATGTGTATGGCAGTTGACGAATATTGGTGTTAACTGTTTGACCCCAAAAAATTATTTGCTTTGTATTTGACATGAGGGTACATTTGCGTTTTAAAACGTTAAAATGTACTTAACATGAACAAATTCTTCGCTATATTTACAAACATTTTTAGCCATAAATGGCTATTATTCTGGCCTATTGTTGGAATATTTTTTGCTTTTTATGCCTCGACTTTGGAAAATAATAGTGGATATGTATTCTTATTTGCAATTTTATCATCAATATTTACAGGTATTTTTATAAATTTCTATACCGATATGTTTGGAACAAGTAACACGGTTTTAAAGGCAGATTACATTGAATTGGAAAAAACATTGCGTTTTCAAATATTAGAACGCGAAAAAGATTTAGGCGAGTTGTCAAGATCGGTTGGTGATAAATGCTTCTCTGTTGTTAATAAATTACTCAATACATACAAAACAAGGCAATTAACTCTTGAAGAAGAAGATATTATTGCAGAATTAGCAAGTATTATTAAAAAATGTGAGCCACAATATACTGTTGATATGTCAACACTTGAATCACGGTTTAAAAGAATAAAGGCCGAAGAAAAGGAAAAGATAATTGTAATGGGTGATAGTAAGAAGGTTTATGATGTGCCCGTAGTTAAAACTTGGAACAATTTGTTATCTTATTTAGGAAGCGAATATGTTAATAATGACACTGGTTCAGGAGATTTTCCATTATACAGCGACAAATGAGTAATGTGCATAGAATACGGTTGTTGTCAAAAATTTACTGTACAATATCCGTATAGGCAGATTTTATTATTTAATGCCAAACCACCAACCAATCACCAATCACCATTAACCAATAACCGACAACCAATAACGATCAACGAACTAACATCTTCGCCATCATGCTTTTCAATCATAAATCACTTTTTACGGCACTCGCCGTTGTCGCCTTAGCAACGAACGCCGGCGCACAAAAGGACAAAGTAACCGGCAGTGTGGACGTATACAAAGATTTCGATGCGCATTTGCTGGAGTCCAACAAGATCAGTATAAAACCGACCTTGCCGCCGCTCGATACCAGCATCAAGCGGCAGGACTACATCGTGCCGGCCCGTCCGCTCACGCTGACTTATCCAACCCCTAAACTGCGCCCGATCGCCATGAAGTCCGGAAAAAAAGAGGAGACCTACAACGGCTTCGTAAAAGCCGGCGCAGGCATTCCCAAACAATTCTGGGGCGAGGCGGGCTACTTTTTCAATTCCAATGAAAAATTCGACGGGAAGGTGTGGTTCCGCCATCACAGCCTGAATAATACGAATAACGTTGAAAATCAACGTTTTTTCAACAATGACTTTCTGCTCAACGGCAATGTTTACCCGAATGAGAATCTCGGCATCGAGGGCAACATCGGGTACACGTACGACCGCGTACATTTTTACGGCTACAACTCCGATACTTTGTCGTTTTCGGAGGAACGTACCCGTCAGGACATCAAAATACTCGATTTGGGTGGACGCGTCTACAACGCCGTACGCAACGACGTGGATTTCAATTTCTCCGTAGCGCCCAGATTTTACCTGCTCAACGACTACTATTCCAACAAGGAAACCGGCTTCGAATTGAATCTGACTGGCGTCAAATGGTTCGCCGAGAAACACCCCCTGCGACTCAACATTCGCACCGACCAGACTACTTTCGACGATACGGTCAAGCAAAAGCTCAACAACTTCTATCTGCAACCCTCCTTCACGTATCACTCGGATATCGTACAGGTCAGGATCGGCGGTAATTTTGCCAGTAACCGCGATGAGTTCACCATTCTTCCCGACGCCGAACTCACCCTCCGCCTGGTCGGCAACGGCGTTCAGATATTTGGAGGGGCAGGCGGCGATTTGCGGAAGAATACTTACCGCAGTATCATCGAGTATGCTCCTTTTATTCAGATCCGCGGCAACAAACTGCGCAACACCGAATACCGCAATTATTATGCGGGTGCAAAAGGCGATCTTGGTTTCCTGGAATACAGCGGCCAATTCACCTATGCGAAAGCCAACGACCTGGCACTGTATCAGACCAATTTCACACCCCAGGGCATTACCCGTTTCCAGGTGGTGTACGACGACGCGACCATCACCAACATCCTGGGCGTCCTGAAACTCAATCTATTCAAGTCGCTTGCGCTCAGCGGGTCCTTGAGCCAGAATCTGACTTTTGAATTGGAAGACGAAAGCAACCACTGGGGGCTGCCTCAAACGGAGTGGAATTTCAACGCCTTGTTCAATACGATGGACAACAAACTCGAATTGCGCGGCGGACTTTATATCGCCGACGGCATCTGGTTCAAAGACATCGAAGGCATTTCCCGCCAGGAAGATGTGTTGCTCGACCTTAACGCAGGCGGCACTTTCCGCTTCTCCGACAACTTCGGCGTATTCCTCGATATCAACAACATCCTCAACAACAAGCGCGAACGCTGGTACAATTACCCGATGGTGGGGCTGAACGTTCTGGGAGGGCTGACGGCAAGATTCTGATGTTCAGAGCTGTAGCGGCGGCGACAAAAGCCGCCGCTACAGATGATTATTTGATTGTTTGATATTAGGATGTAACCAAATAACCAAATCCACAATTAAACAAATAAACAGACTTACGAGACTCCCTATTCCACGGTTCGTAAGTCGTCATTCCACCCTTATCCTTACCCCCTTCGAATGACTCGTAAACTCCGGCGCGTACATACACTGCATCGTCGTGACGCCGTTGCTCATGTCGCCGCGGTGGTTGACCACGAGTGGGTACTCGAACACGAAGGTGCCGCGCGGGAGGTAGTCAATGAAAAAGTGCGTGGCTAAGTCTTTCGTGCTTTCGTAGTAGCCGAGGCCATCCTGCCAGCGGTAGCCGCTCAGCACGTTCACGGGCTCGAAGCCCGCGGCGCGCATGTCTTTCAGATGAACAAACTCCATCGCCCGGTCCACGCGGATCTCGATGCGGACTTTCACCTTGTCGCCGCGCTTCAGGGTTTGCCCTTCCGCGACGGGTTTGAGCACGGGGCCGGTGGGCGAGTTTTCTTCCGTAAAGAGTTGTTTCACAATGGTCAGCGGCGTTTTCTGAAAATCTTTGATTTTATCCAGGTCTTCAAAGTATTGCCAGTACGCGGCCCCCCACACGATGTTGGAATTGGGGTTTTCGACCTTGATCGTGCTCCACGAACTTTTGACTTCCGCACCGCTCCAGTTTTGTTTGAAATAACCCGTGCCCGGCTCGTATTCGGCGGGTTTCAGGATTTTTCCACCGAGCGACACCTGCACGGGTTTGGTATTTTCAAGCCAGTTGTCGCCGTGCAACAGCAGGGCGTAGACGGCTTCTGCGGTCGCTTTGGTGCTTTCCCAGCGGTTGGTCTGTTTGTTTTTCAGCAGCCAGATGCGCAGTTCTTCGACGGCTTTTTTGTCCTGACCCACTTCGTCGAACACTTCGACCATAAGCGCCTGCGTCTCCACCGGCAATTGATACCAATAAAAACCCCAGTCCACCGGCCAGAACATGCCGAGTTCTTCCTTCACGAGGGCGCGTTCGCGCAGACTGGCCACGATGCGTTGTGCGGCGTCGGTGCGGCCGTTGCGGTGCAGGGAGAGGGCGAGCATGCCTTCCTGGTACAACCCTTTGTTCAACCAGTACTTTTCGGCCTGGCCGAGGTAGTAGGAGTGCTCGCGACCGGGCTTCGCGCCGCCCTGTTGCGGGTCGGCCAAAGGCTGGAAAAACGAGCGGGCATAGAGGTACTGGATCACCATGCCGTCGAGGTGGTCGTCGTCCCATTTGGCCTTGCCTTGTTGCACCAGCCTTTCGAGTTCGCGGTATTGGGCTGCTAATTTCGCGTCGCAGTACGACAGCGCCCGGTCGAGCATGTTGGCTGCCTTCGGGTCTTTTTCGGCATCGAAAGCGCCTAAGTGTTTCAAATGCCCGAAGCCGCTGACGATGTGCTGGGTGATGTACCAGCTGTCGCGTCCGCCGGGGAACCAGGCCCAGCCGCCGTCGGGCAACTGCCGCTCGGCGAGGGTATTGACGGCGCGTTCGCGTTCGTCGGCCATGCGGTTGAGGTCGAACAACAGGGCGATGTTTTGCTTTTGTTGTTCTTCATTCTGCGCGTCGAGTACCCACGGCGTTTCTTCCAGCAGGGCGTATTTCAGTTCCTGATTTTTAGCCAGATTGGACTTCATGGCTCCGCTTCCTTTCCAGCGGTCGTAGATCCTGCGAACTCCCGGCAATTTCTCCGTCACACTGGCAGCCAGGGTATTGGCATAAAAACGGCTGAAAATCTGCTCGCTGCACTCGTGGGGGAATTCCATGAGGTAGGGCAGTGATTGCACGGCATACCACGCGGGATTGGAGGTGAATTCCAGCGTGTAGTTATGCGTGACGAGCGTTGCATCCTTTCCTGCCGGCGCATTTTTCAAATTTTCAAAAACGAAATTTTTCGTCTGGTTGCCGCGCACGGTGATGGGCAGGGTTTCGGTCACGAGCATCCGGTTGGTAACGACGGGTATCGTGCTTTCTTCTCCGTCCCTGAATTTTTTGCCGTCGGCAAAAACCTGCCAGGTGACCGCGCCGGTGAAATCTTCCGGGACTTTGAATTTCCAGAACAAGGGTGCCGACTGCCCCGGAGCGCAGGAGAAATTAGCCGTGCGGTCGCCCGAAGTCATTCCGAATTCTTTTTCCAAAGGTTGCAAGGTATTGGCATCCAGTAAAGCGAGCGTTGCGACGCCGTTGAGCGTCTCTTGTGAAAGATTGCTCACTTTGGCCGAGAATTCGAAAGCGTCGCCCGCGCGCAGGAAGCGCGGCGGATTGGACAATACCATGAGTTCTTTTTGCGTCACCACCTCTTTTACCGACAGGGCCTGCTGCAGATCCTTCGTATGGGCGTAGGTCAGCAACTTCCAGCGGGTGAGCGCCTCGTTCATGGTGAACTTCAGAATAACGTTGCCTTCCTTGTCCGTGCGCAGTTCGGGGAAGAAAAAGACTGTTTCGTTCAGATTGCGACGGATGGGAGCGGGCGGAGCGGCGGGCTTTGTTGCGTCTCCGCCGCCGGGATGTTCGTCTATCGCAGGCGGAGCCTCATCGTTGCCCTGTTTGGCTTCGTGGCCGACATCCTCTGTAGCTTCTATCAACTTTTCCGCGCCGGGGGCGGGTGGCGGCGCTGCTGTTTCCATGGCAGCATCTTGCCGGGCTACCCCGTCTGCCATCATTGCTTTGGCATAATACCGTCCGCCCCACAGGGGGAAACCAAACCAGTTCAACTCCCGGTAACTCCTGGCCGGGTACAGGATATCCCCCGGAGCATCGTATCGGGTATTGCCCCAGTGCGAACCGAATGTCTGTCGCTGCTGGAAACTGACGCGAGGGTAATGCGAGGGGTAATGGATCGTATTCCACCCATGCGGCAAAAACTGGTCGAGCGAAGCGTCGTACATGGCAGCTGCCATCTCAGCGGCCACTTTCTCTTTTTTAGGGCCGGAAATTTTGATGCGCCATTCTTCTTTTTGTCCCGGCGATAGTTTGTCCCGGAAAGTTTCGTAACTGATCTTCAGTTCTTTATTGCTCCACGGAACGGCGATAAAGACAGATTGCGCACCGTAGAGGCGGTTGTTTTTTACAGCGAACCAGTGGGCGGCGATACCACCCCGGTCGTTTTCCGTCACCGGCAATTCGACGCTGGCAGCGCCGTCTGCCGCCAACCACCGCGGGTTTTGGAGAGCGCCGTCGCGTTCGCGGGCAAAGAAAAAGTGAAGCTGCGGGAGTTGTCCGCCGAGCCAGATGCGGGCGGTTTCGCCCGGTTCGGCGCCGGGTTTTTCGGCGACTGCCGCCGGTTTTTCAAATTGCGTGGCGCGGTTCTTTTTGTCCCACACCCGCACGATCTTTTCAATTTCAATTTTTTCGCCGAAGGCATCGTGCGTGGTCAATTTGGCGACATACCAACCGTCATGGACGCTTTTTTGCAGGTTTATCGTTTTCCCCGCCGCTGTGTTGAATTCAAAAGGAATGATATAATCCTCCCGCGCCCATTTTGCAGGATCATCTTCATCTTTCCAGGCAAAGTCAGGGAAGAGCCGTGCCCATTCTTCCTTCGAAATGGTCGTCAGGTCGGGTTTTTCCCAATAGCGTTCCGTAAAATATTTACCCGGATGGCGCAGCGGTTGTAAGGTGATCTGACCGTTGGCAGGCTGTGCCTGTCCGGCCAGATTTTTGGTTTCCAGCGACACACTGTCCAAAGTGCTGAGCTCCACTTCGCTTCCCAGTCCCCAGTCCACCTGCAGGGCGACATAACCTGCGGAGAGGTACTGTTCGCTGCTGCGCGTTTCGCCGGTAATATCCGTCACATCGGCATAAACGGTGTAATCGAACACCGGCCGGTCTTTTTTCGGGATGTCAGGATCGGGAATCAGCGGAAATTTCACTTCGAATTTACCTTCGGTGTCGGTCGTCGTTGTGCCGTTGGCGATTTCCATGGCGTCGGAACGCCAGGGCGGGTAAATACTCTTTCTCCAACCCCAATCCCAGAACGGGAACCGCGCCTGTCTGACCACCCGGTATCGCACCTGCGCGCCATCCACATTGCTGCCGGCGTAAGCTTTCGCAGCACCCCGTATGGTGACGCTTTCGCTAAGCCGGAAGGCTTCTTTCACCGGCTCGAAGGCAACTTCAAATTTGGGGCGTTTGTACTCTTCGACGTTGAAATTCGCGCCGCCGTCGGCGCCTTCGCAGCGGATGTGCATTTGTCCCGTGAGGCCACTCGATGGCGCCGCGAAGGCACCGTTGAACGTGCCGAACTCGTTGGAGCGGAGCTGCAAGGTGGCTTTTTCCTGTCCGTTGGTATCGTAAAATTTGACCGTAACGGATAGATTAGGAATAATTAAAGGTAATTGATTGTTATCTCTTTTAAATAAAACGCCTTTGAAATACACCGTCTGTCCCGGGCGGTAGATGGAGCGGTCGGTGAAAAAATGAACTTGCGGGCGTTGCGGACTTTCGTAATAATTGCGGTAATGATAGACATTGCCGATCCAAAGGGTGTCTCCCCCCAGCGTGGCGCGCACGACAGCGTATCTGTTTTCCGCCAGATTGCTTTTAGCGAAGCCATTTTGGTCGGTCACGATGGTTTGAAAAGCGGACTGATTGGGCCGCCGCTGATAGTCCGAAGGGAAATACTCGAGCTTTACCCCCGCCAACGCCGTTCCGTTCCGGCGATGCGCTATAACGAATTGGGTTTGCTCCTTTTCCCGGTACGGCACAGGAGCGATGTTGGATACTGCGAAAGGCGCGTAGGAAACCGGGCCTTTCGCGGGATCGAAACCGGCGTTGTCGGCAACCAGCAGGTAATAGGAGCCCAATGGCAGGCTATTCAGGGCGATTTCAGTGGTATGAGGCTGGTAATCGCCCGGATCCTGAATGTCCCAATCCCGGCGCTGGACTTGCGGCAAGCCATTTAATTTTTCGATGAACTGGTCGTAAGGAACCTCATCCATAAAATTCAGGTCGAAGTTGCCTTTGACTACCTTGACAAATACCTTGCTGACGTTGCGGAAGTGGAGGTAAACAAGAGCCGGATTTTCGGGTAAATACACATTTTCCACGGTGGCATTCAACGACTTGGCGCGTATGTCTTCCAGCAGGGCCTGGCATTGCTGCGCGCCGTAGGTGCCGGGAAAGCGGCGAATGGCTTCTTCACAGATCGCAACGGCCCGGCGGGCATTCTGGCCACGCAGGACCAGGTCGCTGATTCCTTCGGTGTACAGGTTCGACGCGAGTTGATAAGCGATCTCGCCGTACATAGGATGGGCTGTGTGCTGCCGGAGCATCGCTTCCAGGGCATTCCGGTAAAGATTGAGTTTGTCCTCGCGCACGGAGTTATTCAAGGCAAACTGGAGGCGGAGCAAGTCGGCGGAGATGAGCGGAGCGCCGGAAGGAGTCAGGTGCGCTGCCAGAACCTTTTGGAAAAGGTTGACAGCCAGCCATTTGCCGGAAGTCGAATCTTTTGATTCAAATTTTGCTTTTACAAATTCTCCGGCAGGCGCGAAGGCTTGTGCCTGATCGAGCGAAAAAGCGTAGGCCGGTTCGGTAAGCCAGCTACGCTCGTTGGCAAAATGTTCGAGGGCGCGGTGGGCAAGCAGATCGAAGAGGGTCGGGCGAAGTGGCTGACCGGCCACTGTGTCGCTCCGACCGGGCGTCAGGATGTCGCGGAACGATTCGACGCGGGTGTCTTTCAGGATGCCTTCAGGCGCTACCGAAGCGGAATACAGCGCGATGGCGCGGCGTTCCATTTGCGCTGCCGACCAGGTAAGGATATCGCCGCCTTCTCCATCGGGAATGGGGGTGCGCTCGCTGATGCGCCAGCCCTGGTTGCTCAGGTAGGTGGCGTAGAGTTGGCCGAGAATGCTTTGAAGCACGGCCTTTTCGGGCAAGGCTGCTGTTTTTTCCTCTTTTTCAAAGAGTTGCACAGCATTTACAAAACCGTCCTCTTCGAGTTGGGTTGTGTATTTGCCGCGGTATAACAGGGCCTTGATGACCTGAGGGCTGTTTTTATCCCGTGCGGCTTTGGCTTGTATGGCCTCCGTTTTTTCGAGGGCGCTTTTGAACAAACCCCGGCGTTCGAGGCTGTCCACAATTTTCCAGTCTTCGGCGTAGTCGCCGGTAATCGGCAAGGGTGTCGGCATTTCCGTAATGGGTTTGTCTTTGACCGTTGTTGCGGGTTGGTCTTTTTGCGCGGCGTATTTGCAGGAAAAGAAAAAGAGAAGGACAGCCGTCAGTAAAATGATGGCGGATACACCCGCCTTCGTTGAAACTACGGGTGATACACCCGCCTTCGTTGAAACTACGGCGGGTAAAAGGGCGATTCGGTGATTGGTCATTGCCAGTGTATTTGGTTAAAAATGTGTGGTTTAAAGGGTTTCTTCAATGAAAAAGGCGGTAGAAGAAGTAGCGGATGCGATGGCGAAGAGAAGGTTTCCCAACCACAACGATTCCTACTAACCCGGAAAGCGCGGACGGGTCAACTCCGATTTTGATTGGTCGCTGTGTCTATTAATATCATCGGTCGGTATTCAAGGAATGAATCGTATTCCATTACAAACGTACAAAGGCATAGATGCAGGTACGTGGAAAAATGCATGAATTTAAGGCGGGAATTTTATCAGGAGGGTGTTTTATGAATCACAATGCCTCCACCTCTGCCAGCCTTCTCTTATAGCCCGTCTGTTCGATGAGCCGTCGGGCTTCGGCTTTGTGCCAGGCCGCGTCCCGCTCTACGTCTCCCTTCCCATTCGGGGGAGGGGTCGGGGATGGGGTTGACACGAGGGGCCGGTCTTGCAACAGTTTTGCCATTTCGATATGATAGTCCACCAGATACAGCCGCATACCCCTGCTTTCGGCGATTTCCAGTACCTCTCGCAAGTCCTGGTACGCCTCGGTGTAGCGACCCTCATAGCGATGCCAGGTCGCGCGGACGAGGAGGCCGCGCGGCAAATGGTCAAGTGACCCTGCATTTCGCAAGCCTTCGACGGCTTCGTTCAGCCATATACCGGTTTGTGGAGAATAATTATTTTCGGCTTGTTGCCTGACGAGGAGTACACGGCCAAGAGTAAGTTTGTTAAGAGCCGTATCTAAAAGCAGTTTTTCCTCTTCCGATATTTCCAGCCCTTCCAGTGCACGTTCAGATATCTCTCCGTATTTTTCTAAACCAAAAAGTATGTCGCAATACTCGTAACCTTGCAGCGAATAGAGATGGTATCCCGGTTGACTTATTTGCTGTATTGCTTCGGCTTCTTCGAACAAACGGATAGCGGTTTCCAGATCGCCGGATTGGCACAGAGCGTAGGCATGGGTGGTTCTACTGGTTACTTTGAAAAATTCATCCCCACTTTGGTCGGCGTATTGCACTGATAGTTGCCCGTATTTCACTGCTTCGGCAATATTGCCCGACGTAAGATATAACTCGCCTATATTGGAAGCAGAACTGGCAGCCTCTTTCATTTGATTTTGTTCGACGTACTTTGCCAAACTCGACCTCATTGGCTCTGTAGCTTCGGGCAACCGGCCCAGTGCTTGCAGGCGAAATCCCGCCCACCCCAGTACGTCGGCTTGTTCGGATTCGGTCAGATTTCGGGAAGGTTGGTCCCAAAGATGCTCAAAAAAATGAGCAAGCGCCGATAAATCGGATCCGAATGCGCCCAACCGGTCGGTGGTATAGAATTTATCAGTTCTGCTGATTCTGTTCCAATACACCTCTTCCAATGCTTCCTGTTGTTTCCCTGCCTTACACCCATGCGCAATGGCGTAAAAAAGCGGCTCCATTTCATCAAGTGTATCGGGCAGTTTTTTTTCAGGCAGGTTTTTGTAATATTGATACAGGCGGGTGTGGGCTTCGCACCAGGCGCCGGGATTTTGTGTTTGATGGCGCTCTCCAAAATATTCACGCAGGAGCGGGTGTGCATCGAGATTGTCGGTGCGGCGCAGCGCGGGGAGGTGGGGCAGGCTTTTGTCAAGTGCGGTATCGGGCAGGCGGTTTTCTCCGATCAGGCCGAGTTTGACGAGGTGGTTGAGGGTGAGCCGCCATTTTTCCAGCGACAGTTTTTGCAAAGCATCCGTCAGGCCGACGATGGGCGGGTCGGCGAGCAGGGCGTCGAGCGCTTCGGCGGGGCATGGCCGGTCGAACAGGCTGAGCACGTGCAGCAGCGCGATTTCCGGGGCGTCGGCGCCAAACCATGCGACGTAGGCTTCCATCACCTGTTTGGCATGGCCACCCTCCCGCTCGTCGTCGGTCAGGTGGAGGATGCGGTCACGACGGCGGATATCGCCATCCATAAATTCGCTCAGGTAATTGCCCAGCAGCCGGAGCGCGAGGGCGTGGCCTTTAAATTCGGCAACAGCGGCTTCCATATCCTCTTGGCTGCCTTTTACCCCTAATTCTTTCAAAAAAGCCATGCCGGTGGGCACATCGAGGTTTTGCAAATCGTAGCAAATGGTGGTGCTGCGTCCCTCGATTTCCTTCACGGCAATGCGCGTAGTGATGATGCAGAGGCCCGGATTGTCGAAGGCGAGTTCTTTCAGCAGGGCTTTGAGGGCGGGGTCTTTGAGCTCACCGCCGACGGGGCCGGGGGGATATTGCAGGGGTTCGAGTCCGTCGAGCAGGAGCAGGCTGCGGCTTTGGCGGATGGCCTGCGCGAGCACGACACCGCGCTCGTGGGGCGCTTCGGGTATGGTGTCCACGCCGAAAAAGCGCAGGGCGTCCTGCATAAAAAGGTCAGAGGAACTCTGCTGTTGGTCGCTCGTGCCCTGGCTGTAAAATGACCAGGCGAAAATGCGCTGCGCGCCGGAATAGCCGCGCGCTTGCAGTAGTTGCAGCCATTCGGCGACGATGGTGGTTTTGCCCACGCCGCCGGGGGCTACGAGCGAAACAATATGCGTATCAGGGTTTTCCCAGGATTTGTTGAGCAGTTTTATTTCATTCTCCCGTCCTGTGAAGTGTGCGCCGACTTCGGGCAGACGGGAGATGTTGATTTTCGGAAGGGCAGCATCAGGCATGGCGTATCAGATGGTTGTTCCGCCACAAAACAACGAAAAAACGGGGGAAAGTATAGAGTGAATATCTTTCACCTGACCTTCGTCAACTTCCCCCAGCTCACTTTGCCGCGCACAAAAACTTTCGCCACAAAAATCCCTTCCGGCAGCCCTGTTCCGTCGAGCCGAAGACTGGTTGCGCCATTACCGACCACTGTGCGCAATAGCCGGCCCTGAAGATCAAATAATTCCACCCGTTCCACCGATTCGCCGGTTTCGATCTGCCACCCCCCTGCAGAAGGGTTCGGCCATATTTTTACCTGACCGCCAACGATCTCATTCGTGCTCACCGGATTGCAAACGAGTTGATTCAGGTAATCCCACATGATATTGTCCATGACGATGGGTACCGTGCCACCGCCGGGGCCGGTATAACCCGCGTTGCCCTGGCGCACTACCACCCAGCCTTTGGACGGCACCACGTGTACCTTTTGGTCGTTTTTGCCCAACGCGGCGTACATGTCGTCGGGCGCATTGGGGATGGCCTGACCGTTGAAAACGATTTGGAATCCGGGCAGCATAAAGCTCTCCTGCCCGGCGAGCCACCACAGATAGCCGTAACTTTTGTTGAGGGTCTGCGAGGGCAGTGTCATCGCCTGAAAATAATTCTGGTCGTACAGCAACGTATCGCCGTCCCAAATGCCGCCGGCGAGCATCAGGAGGCCGAAACGCGCCATATCGCGGGCTTTGCCGTACATGATATGATCAATCCATATCCCTTTCATGCCGGTGCGGTCGAGCACACGCGTTTTAGTGAATTGGTTGATGGTCAGGCCGCTGGCTTCCTCGATCACGTCGTGAATGAGGCGGTATGGAGCGTTGTGGTAGGCCCAGCGTGTGCCGGCGTCGGCCTTATAGGTAAGACACGCAGGCAATCCGCAGTTGTCGTCGGGTACATTGTCGTCGAGGCCGCTGGTCATGGTGAGTTGGTGCCTGATCGTGATGAGGTCTTCCTTGGCGGGCGGGGCGGAAGTCCAGCCCACGCCAAGGTAACCGGATGTTTTGTCCTGGATATCGAGCAAGCCTTCATCTTGTGCCTGACCGACGAGAAAAGCGGTGAGCGATTTGCCCGCCGAAGCCCAATACCAGAAGGAATCCTGGGTAAAAGTCCCGAAATATTTTTCCAGCACGATTTTACCGTCTTTCAGCAGCAGGAACGATTTGCTGCCGCGACTCTCAAGGTATGCGTACAGGCTGTCTATTCTATCCGGGCAAAAACCGAGTTGAGCCGGAGCGAGTGTTTGCCAGGCATTGCCTGTTTTTGGAGGGAAATAGAAGACCTGATCTTGGGAAAATATTTGGAAGGCATTAGAAATCAGAAGATTGAAAAGCAGAAATAAACGGGCGGCCATAGCGTGTAATTGTTTGTGAAACCCCTTTGACAGGTGCGCCGAAGATACGTTTAATCCCATTTCGATGCATAAAAGAAACGCCCGGCGCTGCATAGCCACCGGGCGACGGGTTTTCATGTGATGTTCCTCTTATTCGGTAAGTTTTACTTGCGTTCTCAGTCAGATACTTGTATGAACGATCCTAAATGGCCTGAAAACAAACTTCTTCGCTTCTCGTACAGCCAAGTCAACAGCCAGCAAATGTACCGGAGTGTTTTCAACCCACAAATTAGAAAATCCTTAAAATTGAGTTACCTGAAATAAACCGGTCCATTGATATCTTGCCGGTCGTTTTCGTCAAATATGCATTGTGCCGGGTTGTCTTGTATTATTCTGAAAACTGCCTACTTTTACAACCGGTAAGCCACAGAAAATCAATACACTGAAAAAAGCGATGGATATGAACCGATTGGAAGAAATCATCAAAACCCTCAAAACCCACATTGGCGAAAGTGTGGAAGCCGCGCTCGAGTACCTCGAACAGGTGCTCGCCCACGACTCCATGCGCTACAACGATTTTATCCAGATCAAGTCGCGCTACAACAGCCTTCAGCGCGAACTCCTGCTCGGCGTACTCGATCATTCTACCTACGATATCTCGCGCAACAACATCAGCAAAGCGTTGCTGTTGCTGGCGGAAGAGATCACAGAAAAAGACCTGGTACCCGAAGGCGGCGTAAAAGCGCAGGAGGAGGACAAACGCGGCGAAGTGCTCTACCACGTTCCGGACCTCATGCAACTCAACCACGAGGAAAAATGCACCGTCCGGATCGCTTTCGACATCGAACACCTCAAACGCGATTGGGAAGAAACGCCGGAAGATGTCATCAAAAGCATCCGGGTTTCCGAGATCATGGCGGTGAATTTGCTCAATGTAGACGAAAGCGATCCGCCGTTCGCCATTCGCTCGTTCAGCGAAGCGGTTCAATTTGTGGACAAAGACGATTTTACAGAGTGGATTTTCTACGTGAAACCGCTCAAACTCGGCCGTTTCCCGCTTCTCTTGCGCGTGTCGGTCATCGAGATGATCAACAACAAAGAGTACAAAAAAGACATTGTGCTCGAAGAAGAGATCACGGTGCAAACCGAAGAGGTACCGCCACCGGGAGAAGCCGAATTCAAATCAGCAGGTACTACCCTGACGGTGGGCAATGCTCCTCTTCCGCCGTCGGAGGTCGCGCCTCCCGCTGCCCAGGCGCAAGAGGCCGCTAAAAAAGGTTTGAAAGGTGTGGCAGGCGCCCTGCTCACGGTCGCAGCACTGGCCATGGCCGGTTATTTCGGCTTCCAGACTTACCAGGAAAACCAAAATTGGAACCAGGCGAAGCAGGGCGGAAAAAGAGGCGATTACGAAGAATACCTGAAAAAATATCCCGATGGCCGCCACAGCAGCGAAGCGCGCGGCATACTCGATTCGCTGAATATGGTTCCGGATACGATGCCGGCTGTCAGCGAGGTGGGCGCCGGTGAACCGGGTGGTGTTGACACGCCTCATGAAATAAATACTGATACAGTTCTTGCTAACAGTTCACCTGCCAATCCGGCTCCCGGCAAAAAAACAGCGACACCGGCCCCCAAAAAGAAAAATACAGATAAGAAAAAATCAGGTAGTGCTGTTCAGCCGCAGCCGGTGAATCCGCCTGCGGGAGTTGTATCCAAAGATACTGCCAAAAGCACCCCGCCGCCGTTGCCCGTGGCGCCGCTGTTGCGCGGCAACAATTTCTACTTCAGGATACCGCGCTTCACAGTATTGGAAAGTGAAACACAGAATATGTTTGTCACTTTCTATCAGTTCAATCAATACCGGGAAGTGCTGGCGGTTTTGGGGAGCCTCGGCGAAGCGAAAATGACGCCGGGAACAAAAATTGCCTTCATGCCGGAAAAAGGTGGAGAAATAACGGCGGAGGTAAAATACGTGTCCACGACGCCCCAGGTGGAGAACCGTTCCGATTGGTACTTTACCCTCAGTGCCGATGAGTTGGCGCGGCTGGCCAATGAAAAATTCAAAGGAGTGCGTTTGCTTCACGCAAACGGCCAGGTGTTTAAGACTTATAAATTCTCCAACAAAGGCAGCAAAAACCTCAACCGCCGGGCAGGAGAGGCATTGAAAAAACTGGATAACAAATAAGCAAAGAAGTACGCAACCTTTTATAAGGTTTCCCGCAGGTTTTCGCAGAAAAATTGCGCAGTTAACCGCTGATTTTGATCTCAATCTGCGAAAATCAGCGCAATTTTTCTGCGAAAATCTGCGGGAAACGGCTTTACGTCGTCTGAAACGAGTAAATTCCTGATTCGACTCATGTTTTTTCTGCGCGAACTGCAGGAAATAACCCGCCCGTACTTCTTTTACCTGTTGATCATCACTTTTTCACTATGCGCCTGGTCACTGCTGACCAACTGGACGGCATAAACACCGTTTGGCAACGCGCTCAGATCCATGCTGAATTGATGCGTGCCGGCGGCAACGTCCAGATTGTTTTGTTGCACGAGGCGTCCGGTCAGATCGAAGAGGAGCAATTGCATGGCTGCGTCTTTGTGTATCCGATACTGTACGTTGAGCACGTCGGTGGCCGGATTGGGGCTGATAAGAACATCGGAAAAGGTTTCAGTCCCTTCATTCGATGCCCCATCAAGGCGTTCTTCCGAAGGCTCGGGTTGCGCGAATGCGGACGAACAACCAGAGATCACCACATCGTCAATGTACACCTGGTCGTCGTCGGCGGAAGCGTCGCAGCGGAAGCGGAGGCGCGTATTGGAAGTGAAGGGCCCGGGGATGACCACGCTGCCCGAACCCCGTACGCCGTTGGTGAAGTGGACGCTGTAGTTCCAGTCGCCTTTGGTGGTATACGAAGAACCGCCGTTGGTGGAGAGTTGCAGCCAGAAGTCTTCGTTGGAGTTGTCGAAACTCGTCGTAATGAAAGAGAAAGTAACCGTCAGTTCTTCATAAGACGTCCAGTTCTGGTTGGTGGTGGACATGAGCGAGGTGCTGGTATTGTCGCGCAACCGAATGGAATAAGTGCCGCTGTTGGCGTACGCGGCATCGTTGATGCGCGCGCAATCGGTGCCGCCGTCGGTCCAGATGCCCCAGCCGCCGTCGAAATTCTGACTGTTGATGGTCACATAAGAACACGGCCCTCCGCCGCCGCAGACGGTGAGACAAGGAGCGTTGTATACCTCCGAACGGATACGGTCGCCCGGTTGCGGGCCAAAGCCCAGGTTGAAATCAATGCCCACGCCGCTTATGAGGTGACAGTAACTCATGATGGTGCCCGCCGCCGGCAGCGCCGCGTTGCACCCTTCGCTGTATCCTGCCGCCGGACCACAGCCGTCTATCGCCGTGTTGTTGCCGTTCCAGGCGCAGGCATGGGTATGCGGGGAGCCAAGGTTGTGGCCGATTTCGTGGGTCACCACTTCTACCGTCCAGGAGTAGGTGGGCACGTTGCTGTAAGTGGTGTTGATGCCGCTGTAGCCCACGCCGTAGTAACTGTTGCACAAAACATCGAGATAAGCGATGCCGCCGCCGCCGGTAAAGCCCACTAAATGAGCGAGGTCGCCGTTGTACACACCATTCAGATAATTGCGAAACTGGGTCAGGTAATTGCTGGAACTCGGCCCGGTGTATGGATCGGCAACATCCCATACCAGCAGTTCATTCAGCACCACATTGACGCTTTCATTGGCGTACAACAGTGAAACCTGACTAAAAAAGCCGGTGATGTATGCGGTGGCATTGGCCACATTTCCTTTGTTTTGATAAATCGTATAGTCTGCTTCCATGTACAGGTTCACACAATTGTCGGGGCCGGCGGCTCGGTCGTCCACGGAGAGGCCATTGCCCACTTCCTCCAAAGTCTCCGCCATACAAACGGCTGAGTTTTTGACTTTCAGGTCGCGTTCTCGGTAGATCAGGTGCAAGTTATTGCGATCATGTTCCAGAACACCCAATACGTACTTATCGGCCGGCGTATTGATGATCCCCATTATTTCCCGTTCGAAAATACTGATGCCCACCAGCGTATTGGGAGCGCCTTTGACGATGCCCCAGTAGTGAATCCCAGGGTCAACATCCGCTTTTTCCCCCGGATTGGATGCCTGCCGGACGGTGAAAGTGGGAGAAAATACCGTTCCGCGTACCAGTTCCAGTTGCAGGACGGTTCCGCCGGGTACCGGAATGGCCAGTTCGCAGCGATCCGGGCTGGAACTGCGGAGCGTCTGTACTGCCGCAGCATCGAGGGTGAGTAAAAGGCCGTCGGAGCATTCTTTGAGGAGCATGGGTCGTGCGCGCAGGTCCTGCACCTCGCTGCTGATGATCGCTGCGACAGGAAAGGCGCCGAACACTTGTTTTTCCTGATTAACCCGTTGGGCGATGGGTTGGAGCGCTTGCGCCCACGCGAAGGTGGCCAGGAGCAGTGCCCCGGCAAAAAGAAGCATTTTTCGCATGATGAATAAAGTTTGATTTGGTGAACAAAAAGTGGAAGCAAATAAAAAGAATTAGTTTGGTAGTTTTGCAGGACATCTAATAATTATTTAATCTTTTAATCGGTTGGGGTGCTGATAACAAGTACGATGGACATGCAATTACTATTACCAATAGCGTATGCCCAAAAGAACGCGCAATTGGATTGTTATAAAAAACGTAAAAAATTCCTTTTCAGAAAACTAACCGAATGGACTGGCAAGAAATCCTCGACGACATTGAAGATGAGCAAGCTGTGCTCTTTATCGGACCGGAAATGATCCGTCTGAACGGGCAGTCATTGCACAGGCATGTTCGCGAACAACTGTACCGGCAATTTCCGGATGATATCCTGTTTCACTACGATCGCGACGGCATTTTTCTTTTTCGCGATGAAGATGCCAAGGTCAAAGCCCAAAAACAGGTGAAACGTTTGTATCGCCAGTTGCCGCCCGATGAAACATTGTTGCAGCGCCTGGCGGCCATACCGTTCCACCTCATCATTTCGCTGACGCCCGATACTTTTCTTTACGACGTATTTGTGAATTGCGGCCTGAACCCTCATTTTCATTATTTCCGGTCAGGCGAAAGTCCCGACGAACTACCCAAACCTGAAAAAGGCAGGCCGCTCATTTATAACCTCGTCGGCGAAGTCGGCCACGACGAATCCCTTGTGCTCGATTACGATGATGTGTTTAACCTGATGAAGGATTGCCTGAGCAATGGCCTGCCAACGCGCATTTCCGCTCAACTCCAACGGGCATCCACCTATTTGTTTATTGGTTTCGACTTTGAAAAATGGCATACCCAAATGTTGCTTCGTTTTTTGAGTCAACGCCCGGGAGTGTCCAAATTAGCCATCGAGGGCGACAGACCCGGCGGCGACACTTCCGATTTCCTGGTCAATCAGTTCAAACTGAATTTTGCAAAAGGCGAGGCGGATGGCGAATCATTTTTCGACAGCCTTTATCGCCACTGCAGGGACGAAGGAATTTTGCGTCCATTAGCCAATCTTTATTCCGGAAATCAGGCAAAATTGATGCGCCTTGTATATTCGGGAAGATTGGCCACTGCATTCGAAGAACTGTTGAAACAATTGCAAAATGAAGAAGACCGGAGTGCAATTACTTTGTTGAGTGCACGGCTCAACGAAATAGATCGCCAAAAACAGGATAACCGGATAGATGGTCGCGACTACTGGGTCGAATGGAATAAAATCGCTTATTCGGTTATTCAAACCATAAAAACTCAGGAACATGAGCGATAAACCAAGGCGCTATCCCGGCCTCAATTATTTTAAAGAGAGCCAACAGGGTCAGTTTTTCGGTCGGGACGATGAAATCGAAGACCTTCAGGCGCTCATTGCGACGGAGAAAATTGTCGTATTGTTCGGTAAATCCGGTTATGGCAAATCATCGTTGCTCCGCGCCGGCGTCTTGCCCAGGCTTAAGGATATATTTACGCCTATCGTAGTGCAATTGGGCGCATATCAACCGCAAAGTCTTTCGCCGGTCGCCAAATCTCTCGCTCAACTCGATGCGGTTGTTCCGAACAGGAATACCGCGTCGGATTTTATGGAAGACATCAGCGATAGAGATACTTTATGGCATCAATTTAAGGTCAGGCAAAATGCCGGGAAGGGGCGTTTCTTATTGGTATTTGATCAATTTGAGGAGTTCGACTCATATCCGGCCATAGAAAAAACGACTTTCAAACAACAGATAGCGGAATTGCTGTATACGCGTATCCCTCAAAATATACGCGATCAATCCGATACTTTAACAGGTGATCAATTACATCTGCTGGCAGTGCCACTGGATGTGAAGATCGTATTCATTATCCGCGAAGACCGCCTGAGCGTACTCGATGGGCTGACGGATAAAATTCCCAATGTATTACACAAGCGATTCCGGCTTCGGCAGCTTACCGATGCGCAGGCCCGCGAAGCGATAGAGAAGCCGGCCGCGTTGAAGCATCCGCCGGACAGTTCCGGCGGAGCATTTGAATCGCCTGTGTTTTATTATAGCCCTGATGCCGTCACAGCGTTGATTAACGGCCTGAAAAAAGAATCCTTAACAGGAGCCGGTGCAGAACACATCGCCGGTGTGGAATCTTTTCTGCTCCAGGTATATTGCGAGAACATCGAAAAAATGGTCATCGGGCGCCATCGAAAGGGAAACGGAGAAAATATCGTCATTGCCCCCGCAGACCTGCCCCCCTTCGACCGTTTGTTCGAAGATTACTACAACAATAAAATCGAAGCGCTGCCCAATGCCGATGAGCGCGAGGCCGTCAGGCGTATGATCGAGGACGAACTCGTCAAAGTAGACCCGGCAAGCGGCATCGCATACCGCATGAGCGCCGACAGCCGCCGGCTTACAGGCTTGCCATTTGTCAACGATGCGTTGCTCAAACGGCTGATTGACGATTTTCTGTTGCGCTCCGAGCCCAATACGACAGGTGGCTTCAACTATGAGATCAGCCACGATACCCTGGTAGCGCCGGTTTTGAAAGCCAAAGAACAACGGCAACGCATGGAACAAGCGGCTGAAGAAGCCAGGCAACGAAAGGAACAGGAGATCATGCTTGCCAAAGAACGGCAAAAACGCCGCAAAGCCACCATTCTGGCAGTATGCGGCTTTTTGCTCGCAGCCATATCATTGGGCGCTACTTTTATTGCCATAGAACAATCCAGACAGGCAAAAAAGGCGAAAACCAAAGCGGAAAACGCCTTGCTCGATCTGAATCATGCCCTTTTCAATGACCTCCAGGAACGGGCAGAGATCATCGTATTCGGCAATTCCTGCCCGATGGAACTTGTTGAAAAAATGCGGGAAATTGCCCGAAATTACCCGGAGCAAGCGTCTTTTCAGACCAAACTGAATGCTATCGAAACCACCATTGCCCAAAAAAATCTTTGTCCCAGGTAATGCCTTTTTCCCCCTGCAAAAAAATCCGAAACAATCATTCTTTAATTAAACCGCCAGCCATGAAATCCACTATCATCGTTCTGTTCTCTCTTTTCCTGATATCCTTGCTGTCTGCCCAAAGTGCCTCCACATTTGATGAAGCGATGGCGCTTGCAAAATCAGCCCATGGGAAAGGCGAGTTTGAAATCGCATTGTCCAATTACTGGGTTGCGATGTCGTACAACCCTTCCAAACGCATTGAAATACAAAAGGAAATTTCCGGCGTATTTGACGGTATTAAAAAGCAAAGGGACAAAGCCGTTGGTCTGAATAAAAAACTGGAATCCCAGAAGGAAAAATTAGAAATCCAGAAGAAGGAGCTTCAAAGCCAGAAAGAACAGGCTGAAAAGCAACTGAAGGCGCTTAAAGTTGCCATGAGCTTGCACGATAATTTCAGCCAATCTGTAAAAGCAGCCAATATTCACCAGTTTTTTATAGAGATCGGGCAAAAACATTTCGCAGCCGGCGATTATGCCGATGCCTTCGCTTATTTTACCTCTGCCGATTCTTTGAATACAACCCGCGAAACAATGGAATGGAAGGCCTATGCACAAAAAGGTATGAAAGCGAATGAGAATTTTTATGCGGGCTATCTCGATGAAGCGCAGCAACAATACAATGAGATACTCGGGTTCTTTCATCAGGATTCTTCCTTTATTGCCACACAGGTCGGTTTGGCGATGCAGGCCAGTCAAATATATGAAACAGCCACCACTGAAAAAAATATTGATACTTTAAAACTATCGGCAAGGGGGCTTTACACCATACCGGCAAAAGTCGGGAAACAATACAGTTTGCGTTGGCTTGACTTATCGTTTAATTGGCTGAAACATATTCCTTCCGAAGTTAGTAATTTAGGAAGTTTAAGATGGCTGGATGTATCCCACAATCATATTGAATTCTTTCCTGACTTATTCCCTTACGAAAGTCGCCTTGAATACCTCGACATATCTTCCAACCAACTTAAAAATATTCCTGAAAGAATATGGTATTTACAACAGTTAAGAGGACTCGATTTAGGTTCCAACCAGATCCGCCATCTCCCCAAATATTTCGGGCACCTGCCTCGCCTGAAAGAGTTGTCGCTGAAATCGAATCAATTGAGCCATCTTCCGGCTTCGTTCTGGCGACTCCAGCAACTGAAAGAACTCAATCTTTCCTCCAACCTGATCGAACACCTGCCCGACAGCCTTGCCCAGTTGCAGGGTTTAAAAAAATTGAATCTGTCGTCGAACCAGTTAAAAGCCATGCCTGAAGGAATATGGAAATTGGAAAATCTGAAAGACCTGGATATAAGCGACAATCAATTGTCGGATTTGCCCGGGCAAATTTCACAGATGAAGTCTATTGAAGACCTTGATCTTACTTCCAATAAAATAAGTGTCCTGCCACCCGAGATCGGCAGCATGAAAAACATGGAAAAACTCTCTGTCTCTTACAATAAAATTAAAAGTCTGCCGGATGAGATCGGAAAGTTGAAAAACCTGACCAAACTGAATCTGTCCCAAAATGAATTGAGTGATTTTCCGGAGAAATTCTGGCAACTGGATAACCTGAAAAACCTTTCCCTCTCCTACAACAAGTTCGAAGTGTTGCCGCCACAGATCAAAAAGCTGGGGAAAATCAGAGAATTGAAACTCTCATCCAACCGTTTACGATCGCTTCCGGCGGAAATAGGCGAACTGGAAAATTTGCTGGATATGGAAGTCGCCTATAACACGTTGGAAAAATTGCCGGCAGAAATCGGGCGCCTGCAAAATTTAGAGAAGCTGGACCTGAACGGCAATCGCCTGACGGAATTGCCGGAGGAAGTTTTCAACCTGACCAAGTTGAGCAGCCTCGAATTGGAAAGCAACCAGTTGCTGGAGTTGTCTCCTCTGATAGGCCAACTTACCCAACTCAAAAAACTGAATATTTCCTACAATAAATTGCCGGAGATACCTGCTGCGATTGGTCAATTGACGCAACTGCGGAGATTGGATTTATCCGATAACCAGCTTAGGAGAATTCCGGATGAATTCGGCGCATTGGAAAACCTGGAAAAACTGGATCTGTCCGACAACAGATTGAGCAGTCTGCCGGATAGTTTTGCCAAACTTACAAAGTTAAAATACCTGGACCTGGACAGGAACAATTTCAGTTATGATGAACAAAATAAGGTGAGGGCTATGTTGCCGGATTGCACGATCATATTCAAATGAGAAAATAGAAGCCGATTGACGAATATCTCCTTATAAGGGCGGTGGTTACCAGTCACCGCCCCGATAAGAATGAATTATATTGACAACGCGGCGTTGGATCTTGCAATGATTACCAGATCAGTCGTTTTCGTACCATCCGGTGCGGCGTATTCCTTGCGCTGCAAATCCATGATCTTAAAACCGTTTGCTTCAAGCGCAGCAACCAGGTAATCCGCCTGGTGATAATGGATATACGCCTGATCGCCGTAACTCGAAGTCTGGAACCCGGATTTGCTGTAGTCATCCTCCATGGTGCTCAGGTATAATACGCCATCGGGTTTCAGCAATCCGGCAGCATTGCGGATCAACTGAACGGATTCTTCCTTCGACAAATATGGCAGGCAAAAGCCGCCCACAATGCCGTCGTATTTCTTGTTCAGCCTGTCAATATCCCTGCAATCCATCAACTGAAATCCGGCCTCCGGATTGTTCTTTTGGGCCAGTTCGAGCATATTGGGAGCCAGGTCAATCCCCAATATTTTGAAGTCGGGTCGTTTATTCAACAAATACCGCGTGACATTGCCGGGGCCGCAGGCCAACTCCAGGATTTCAGCGTTTTCTTTTTTTATGGCATTGCAAAATACATGGAAGGAGTCGTGGTACATGCTTACATCCATGTATTTGTCCTGATACTCCTTCGCGCGTTTGTCGAATACCGCTATGGCGAGACTTGTTTTATTCATGATGGGTGCAAAAAAGGCGCCGCCTTGCCATTCATCGGAGAGGCGGCGCCCAAATGTACCTGGTTTCTGTCATACTCACTCTACCTTCACCACTTTCACCGCCTTGCTCACGAGCCCGGCCTTTTCCAACTGTGCCACATACACCCCCGGCCGCAGGGACTGCCCGGCCAATGCGATGCCTTCAGCGCCTTCGAGGGAGACGGATTCCACCCGGCGCCCCAGAAGATCGTACAAGTTCAATTGATAATTACCCGCCTCCGGCGCCGCATATTCGAGCAATATTTGCCCGCGGAAAGGGTTGGGGCGGGCCGTCAGTATGGCGCCGAGGGTGGGCTCGCCGGTGCCGGTGGGATTGCCTTCGGCGACGCGGAAAAAGTCGAACGCTGCTTCGTAGGAATCAATATCTAAGAAGGCCGGGTTGTCGAAACACTCGATGCGGATGCGCATATTGTTGGTGAGTGCGATCTTTTCCTTGATGTGTATGTTGAGCGCCTGCCAACTGAAGGTGGTGCCTGACATAGACCGCAGCAATTGTTCTTCGATGCCATTGTCGGCGTAGATCCGGATGGAATCGAGCGATTCTTCATTGAGGGTGATGCTGGTGAAGAACAGAAAAGCGATCAGGAGCGGATCATTGAAAGTCGAGAGGTCCATCGGCGGCGAGGTGAGTATCATCGTGCCGCTTTCGACGTCGTTTTCATCCACATTCGGAGAATTACCCGTGACATAGCAAAGGTTGCCGACGTCGCCGCCCAGGTCGGTCTCCGGCGCCAAAGCGATGCCCGGATTGATGCCGATGGGTTCGGCGCGTTCCCATACACCTTCGGTCGAAGTGCCGCTCACTTCCCAGCCGTAGTCGAAAATGAAGTCGTCGCGGTAGCCTTTGTCGAGTTCAAGGGTATAGGTCTGGTTCGTATTGAGGTTCTGGTTGTTTTTGACGGTGTATTTATATCCCCAGGCGCCCGCCACGACGCTGTATGTTCCGAGAAACACAGTGGGGAAACTGAACTGACCGCCTGCATTGGCTGTGGTTTCAAACGCGATCTGGTTGTTGAACACCGTTACCTGCGCATTGGGCACTGCCAGGCCGGTGCCCGCATCGAGCACCTGACCGCTGACGCTCACCGAAGGAGCGGCGTCGAGCGCTATGTCGAGCACGGTCACCTCCCCTTCGCTCAGCACCGCCGTGGTCGTCACCGGGTTGAAACCGACTTTGCTGACTTTCACCTGCACTTCACCGGGCGCGGCCTGACCGAGGGTATAATGCCCCGTAGCGACTGTTTCTTCTTTTGCCGCAGTGCCCACGATCTCCACCAACGCATTGTTGACAGGGGCGCCGTCGGCAGCAGCAGTTACCTTGCCTTCGAGGTAACAGGCGCGTTTGTAAGTGGGTGTCAGTACCCAGAGCTCGCCGCCGCCGCTTCCGTTGGAGCCGTAAATGTTGGTGGCGATGAGGTTGCCGGAGGGCAAAAACGGATAAACGCCCCAGCAGCCGAAAAATCCGCCGCCGGTCTGGCCGGGCGCGTTGTCGTACCAGCCGGTCTGCACCAGGTTGTTGGGCCGCGTGACGTCCACGATACTGACGCCGTCGGTATACCAGGAAGTGACGGCGTAATTTTCCAGGATATGCGTGTTGTGCACGATGGAGCCCGATCCGGGATTGGCCTGCATTTTATCCAGGAACTGAATATTCTCCGGATCAGTAATGTCGTAAGCGGCTAAAAATGAATTGTTGACTTCATCGGTCGTCAGCACTGTGCGGCGGTCTTTGGTCAACCAGGTATTGTGCGTGCCGTGGTTGGGCGTCGGTTGGGTGCCGAGCACCGCTGGGTTGCTTTTGTCCGTCATGTCGGCGATGGACATCAGGCCGATGCCTATGTGCGCGGCATAAAGTGTATCGTTGTCCACCCAGCCGTCGTGCACGTAGCCGAACGCGTCGTATTTGCCCACAAAAACCGGATTGTAGGGGTCGGTATTCAGGTCGCATACCACCGCGCCGCCGCTGAACAACTGGTTGCCGTCGGGCTGGGTGCCGCCGTAGAGGTAAAGATAACCTTTGGTCGTGTCTATGTGCAAGGCGTGAATTTTATCTACCAGCCCGGCAATGGCGCCGTCGCCGGTGTAGTAGTGATATGCCGGGGTGGGGGAGGGCAAGCCACTGAGGTCAACGATCTGTACGCCCTGGCCGCCTTCGGAGGTGACATAAGCGTGGTTTTTATACGTCTTGATCTCTTTCCAGAAATTATCGGGGCCAGGTAATTGAACGATTTTCACGGGATTGTCGGGATCTGTCACGTCCACGATGCCGAGGCCCTTGGAAGCGCCGACGAGGGCGTATTCGTGCCCGCCGCCGGCCCAGCCGCAGATATTGGCGCAGGTCTGGCCGGGATAACTGAGTTTGGAGCGGTACGCGATGTTGAAGTTTTGCGCACAAAGGCTGCCGGCGGTAAAAAGAAAAAGCACGACCGGCAAAAGTCGGAAGGGTGTCGTCATAGCTGATAGTTGTTGAGTGTGATTGAATTTGTTTCCAAACAATGCGACACGAAATACTCCCTGCAGTTGCAACAGACCTTGTTAATTTCGACGAGGAGCGCAGAATCAGTGAAGAAGGTACTGCTTTTTCCCCTTCTTTTTTCTCTTTATGGCTCATGGCTTGTTGGCCACGCACATTGTCGGCGGAGAGGTCCGCTATGAAAGCCTCAGGTTCGATCTCGGTTTGGCGAAAGTCATTACCGGGTGGAAATACGTTTACTAAACTTTCGGAAGTTTAGTAAACGTCGCATGGGTTGATGCTGAAAACCTGGCAGCGCGGGGTATAGAATCAATACCAGGTTTGACGGGCGTCATTTTGTTCCTGTTTTAGCGAGGTCATTTTTGCATGTATTCTTCGGTATATAGATGCAATAATATCGAAACCGTTGAAAAATGCCTAAAAAGTTTACTTTATCTCGTCCATCATGAACAAAAGAAGTTCAATACTCGCAGTCGCAGCAATAACATTGATTGGTATGGTGCCAAAACTGAATGCGCAAACGCCCCAGCTCGAATGGGCAAAATGCACAGGCGTCGCCACAGGAGGCTCAGATATTGGGCAGGCTGTCGCCACCGATGCTTTCGGAAATGTGTACATAACGGGCTTATTTTTGGATACGGTGGATTTTGATCCGGGGCCGGGTGTTTTTAATTTAACGTCCAACGGTTATGCCGATGTTTTTATACAGAAACTGGACGCCTCCGGCAATTTGTTGTGGGCCAAAAATGCAGGTGGGATATATTATGACTTGGGCAATGCGCTTGCGGTGGACGCCTTTGGGAATATTTATGTAATGGGAGAATTCGCGGGTACCATGGAATTCGATGCTGGTTCAGGCATCTCTGATCTGATCACCAACGGCTCGTCTGATATTTTTATACTGAAATTAGACGCTTCCGGCAACTTGTTGTGGGCCAAAAGCATGGGCGGCCCCTCGGAAGAGTGGAGCGAAGGAGTAGCCGTAGATGCTTCCGGCAATGTATATGCGACCGGCGCTTTTTCAGAGACTGCCGATTTCAATCCAGGGCCGGCCGTTTATCCATTGACTTCATACGAAGGGGTGGATATGTATTTCGTCAAATTGAATGCTTCCGGCAATTTCGTATGGGCAAAAAGTGTTGGAGGACAATTTGACGATGTTAGCAATGCAATTGCCATAGATGCTTTCGATAATGTCTACATGACAGGGGGATTTGTAGGAACGGTTGATTTTGACCCCGGCACTGGATATTTCGGATTAACTTCCGATAATTTTTCCCCTGATATTTTTATTCTAAAATTAACATCCACTGGCGACTTCGGATATGCCTTAAAAATAGGCGGAGACAATTATAACACAGGTGAATCTCTATCCCTCGACGCCGACGGAAATATATATTTGACAGGATTTTTCGTAGGAACAGTAGATTTCGATCCGGGTTCGGGCGTCTATGATATATTTGCCAGCACTTATGACATCTATGTTCAGAAATTGAGCAACACCGGCCAGTTGTTGTGGGTCAAAAACATGGGCGGCCCCGGCGACGATGAAGGGGTGGCGATTGCCCTCGATACTTCCGGCAACGTATATTCCACAGGCTTGTTTTACGGAACGGCAGATTTCGACCCGGGCCCCGGCGTGTTAAATCTCACAACCGATGGCGACGGGCGGGATATGTACGTTCAAAAGCTGACTGCGTCCGGCGAATTTTTGTGGGCCAACAGCGTGGGCGGCACAGGGAATGCCTACCCGTATGCCTTGGGAGTTGATCCCGCCGGAAATGTATTTACCACGGGAGAGCTGTCGGGTGCAGTGGATTTCGATCCGGGATTGGGTATTTATGAACTGTCATCTTCTGTTGGCGAAAGCGATATCTTTATTCAAAAATTGGAGGCATCCGGTAGTTTCTCGTGGGCGGCAAGTACAGGGAGCCGTGTGAGGAACGTGGAGTTGTACTCGCTCGCAAGGGATGCTTCCGGAAATTTATTGATGGCCGGTAGATTTCGGGGAACAGTGGATTTCGATCCGGGGCCTGATGCGTTTTACCTGAGCTCTCAGGAGAATGAAGATGCTTTTATACAGAAACTGGATGCTTCCGGTAATTTTCTATGGGCGAAAAGCATCGTCGGGACAATGGATAAATGGATTTCGACCATAACGACAGATGATTTCGGGAACGTGCTCACGGCAGGCCAATTCTTTGGAACGGCCGATTTCGACCCGGGGCCGGGCGTGTATAATTTAACTTCGAGTGGGGAGTATGATATTTTCATACAGAAATTGGACGCTTCGGGTAATCTGTTGTGGGCAAAGCGTATAGGAGGAAATAGTTATGATCTGGCCAGTGAACTAAAATCCGATGCTTCGGGAAATGTCTATGCTGCGGGTTATTTTTATGAAACGGTTGATTTTGACCCTGCAACAGGAGTATATGAATTATTTTCAAATGGCAAGGATGATGCTTTTATCCTGAAATTAGACGCTTCCGGAAATTTCCTTTGGGCAAAAAATATCGGAGGACCGGGTTATGATGGGGCCAGAACTGTCAATATAAATGCCGACGACGACATTTATTGCACGGGACAGTTTGAGGAAACGGTGGATTTTGACCCGGGATCAAGTGTCTTTAATATAACCTCGGGAAGTTCTTCTGACATCTTTATCCTGAAACTGGATAATTCCGGCAATTTCGTGTGGGCAAAAAGTATCAGCGGCCACATCAATGGCTACGGATGGATTGAAGAATTGCAATTGGATAAATCAGGAAACATTTATTTTACTGGCGTATTTGGGGGAACGATGGATTTTGATCCGGGGCCGGGTATTGTCAACGTGACATCGGTCAGTGAATATTTATGGGATATTTTTATCCAAAAATTAGACGCATCCGGCAATCTGACATGGGTGAAAAGTATAGGAGCAAAAAACGGTTTTCAATGGAGCCGCTCGATCAGTCTCGACGCCGCAGGCAATGTTTATACAACGGGTATGTTTTCAGATACCGTTGATTTTGACACGGGGCCGGGTGTTTATAATCAGGTTTCTTCCATTGTTCATGATGATGTATTCATCCAGAAATTAGATGCTGCGGGCAATTTTGTATGGGCGAGGAGTATAGGAAGCGACGGCGAAGATGAAGGCATGGCGATTGATGTGGATACAGCAGGCAATATCTATTTCGCAGGACAATTCGGGGGAATAGCCGACTTCGATCCGGGGCAGGATATCTTCGATTTGTCCTGCGCTCAAAGCAATATCTTTATCGCCAAATGGAGCCAACCCACCTCCGGCGTCAGCCAAAAGGGGTTTGAAACGAGGATAAAAGCATATCCCAATCCCACGATGGGCAATATTGTCATTGATGTGGGCGGGGATTACGACGATCTGCAAATAGAAATGACGACTGTCACCGGACAGGTGATTTCAGGGCGACACTATGCAACGGCACGCCTGCTGGAAGCGGAAATAAAAGGACCAGCGGGCTTGTATTTCGTTTCCATAACGGATGGCAGTGGCAGACGGGTTGTGCTGAAGGTGGTGAAGGAATAATGGTTTTGCCGAGGCACGAGGAATCTGGCTAAGATATTGAGCAGTAGTTGCTTTTTACCAGATTCCTCATGCCTCTATTTTCAGTTGGCTCTGTGTTTTACGATTCAATGATGGTGGTGGGTCTGAACAGGAGTCGTTTCTTCATTCGGCTTATTGCCATCAACTACTTCAAAGTGAGCCATCATTCCTGCTGCATGGTGTTCCAGTATATGACAATGGTACATCCACGTACCCGGACGGTTATCAGGCATCCATGCAATTTTCATCTTGCTTCTCGGAGTCAAATTAATGGTATCTTTCCATGCCCTGTATGCCGGTGCTTTGCCATTCTCTTCAATGACCTGGAAGAAAAATCCATGTAAATGAAACGGATGGTCCATCAAACTGGTGTTGGACACTTCCCATATCTGCAACTCGCCAACTTTCACAGGCTTGTCATCGACATGTACGTCACCGTTTACCAGAAAGTCCATTCCGTCCTTTA
>JABAQQ010000027.1:169489-184050 GCA_019187225.1 Saprospiraceae bacterium | reverse complement strand
TTAATCAATTCCTGTTCAACTCCAGGAAGAAAATAAGTCTCTTTTCGTTTCTTCATAACTGCGTTTTTTTGATTCGTGAAGATGTGAACTTTTTCAAATCCTTTGACACAGTTATTTGAACACCCTCGCAGATTCATACCTCGCATTCCATTTCACTTTGAGTGTAACGTCAAAAATCAATTGGC
Source organism: Saprospiraceae bacterium (assembly GCA_019187225.1). Lineage (GTDB taxonomy): Bacteria > Bacteroidota > Bacteroidia > Chitinophagales > Saprospiraceae > M3007. Next base: position 183,865 of record JABAQQ010000027.1, on the reverse strand, counting down.
AATTATACCGATCAGAATCCCCAGCCCGAATCCGATGCCGCCGCCGAGGACGGTCGCCCAAATGCTTTTGGCCGAACGCATCTTGTTGCAATCTTTGGCCAGTTGGCGGGTTTCGTCCAACTGGGCATTCAATCCCATGATAGAGCGGTTGAGAATGGCGTTGGTAGAGTCGCAGAGACCGATGTGCCGCTCGTGCACGGCAATGAGATCGCGCAGTTTCCGGCTTTCTAAGGTGGAAAGCGTATCGCGGTGGCTCAGCAGGCGGTTTTCTTCCTGCAAGGTCATGATAAGCCGGTCTTTGGCGTTGAAACTGTTCACCGTACTGCGCACGCTTTCTTCGGGCAGGATCACCACAGGGAAACTGCTTTCACGCAGGGTAATGTTGTCGAATCCTGCGCGGTTGTTCGCTGAAATGCCCCGCAACAGGGGAAGCGGTTTGCCGTTGTCCATGAGTTGAAAGGAATCAACGACCTGCGCGGAGATTGCCATGCTTTGGAAGCACACGGCTAAGGGAAGCCATGTTTTCAAGAGGTGTTTCATATTTTGAAAAGTTTGATGTTGTTAAATTCACTGCGTCGGCGGATCCAACTCCACCTTGCGCTGGTTGAGCACGTCTTTCAACGCTTCGATTTGTAGCGCCAGGTCTTCGTGCGCGGCCTGCACCTTGCGCCGGGCGCCCTGCAACTGTCTGGTGTTGAGTTCTTTCAGTGCGAGGATACTGTCTAATTCGGAGTAAAGTTGGGCGGTTTCGGCAAGCAGGGCCTGCTTGCGCTCGAGGTAGTTTTGGTTGGCCGCGGCGGTTTCGGCCATGATGCGTTTTTGTTCTTCCTGAATGGCTTTGAGTTCGGCTTTCATGGCGCGCTGGCGGTGAAATTCACCGCCGACAAATGCGCCGGCAAACAGGAGCGATACGCACAAGGCGATAAAACTGATGGCATTCTGACTCATGATGTTTTCGGTTTTGAGTTATGAGATACGAGTTGTGAACGTTCAGCGCTAAACTTTTGGCTTTGTGACGGTTTACTTTTACTTGCACCCTGCGTCATTCCGGGCGCGGCGGACGGGGATGGTCAGGTATTTGTTTTTTAGCCGATATTCAAAAGGCGAATCATTTAAGTTAGTTTAGCGTCAGGACGGACGCTTTTTACGTGGAGCGGTTTTTTTGGGTGGTTTGGCGGGCGCGCGTTTGACGCTCTCGAACACGCTGGCAGGTTCGGGTTGCGTCAATGCGCCGCCGGTGCTGACGATGGCTTGCGCCGGCGCCGGCGTGGTTTGTGTGACGGTCGTGGTGGTCATCGGCGCGGCGGCAGGCGGTGGGCCTGATGCGCGGAGGCTGACCAACTTTTTAAGGGCTTCAAACCAGAATGTCGCGCCGAGCGAGATACCCAGCGCCGTGGTGATCCATCCGATGAGTTTGTATAACCACCATTTTCCGTTCACTTGCGACCAGTCCACATTGTCCCACCCGAGACCGAGGGGTGAAGCGATGGTGGATATGTTTTCATTGACCAGTTGGCCGATTTTCTGGCGCGCGGCGGCGATATCGGGGTTGTCGAGGTTGGGTGCGGTGGGCGCCGGCTGGGTATTCACGAAGGTGGTAGCAGCGTCGGCCACCACATCCCGCAGGGCGGAATTGACGCTCAGATTGTGGTAAATATTGATCACATCGGCGTTGAAGATCACGGCAAGCGCCAGGCCGATGCCCACCAGCCAGCGCTGCGAATTGCGTTTGTATGCCCCCGAAGCGCGATCCATCACTTCGCCGAACCACTCTTCCAATTTCTTTTTGAATTCGATGAGTTCGCCGTTGGTCTGTTTGAACAGGAATTGCGCTAATTTTTTGGAGGCGCCTTCCGGCAGCGCATCAATTCTCGCTTTCAGTTCGTCGCGGTTGTCAATTTCCATGATGTCCAGCAGGATGGCGCTGAAAGTGCTGCCGGTGATATAAGAAGGCAGCGCCCTTTTTTTGCCGTCGAGGCGGGTGCGCTCTTTCGACCCTGCCGACAGTTGCTGAAAAAACGGGTGTTTGATAAAATCAGCCGTCACGTCCGACCCGACCATGCCCTGAATGGCCCTGACCAAATGGCGGCCGCGCAGAGAAAGATAACCCGCCAGCAACTCCATGACGGTGGAGGCCAGCAGGCTGAAAAGCAACATGACGAAAACGATGCCGATAATAATGGAAAGAAGACTGAGCATAAAGTTTGATTTTTGAAGGTACCAGGGGCGCGGGAAATGGATTGCCAAAAGTGGGGATTTTTACAATGCCGTTTACCCCGTTTTTAAAAAATGTTGCGGCATATTATCCCAGGTCCTTGAACACCCTGCCTTCTTTGGCAAATTCCCGCTGAATGCCCATTTTGACTGATTCCCAGGTTACCATAGATGATTTTTTAGCGGCAGCCCGTAAACAGGCAAAGTGCACGACATTGATAATGTTGCCGCCAGAGAGTTCGTAGCGGGCTGCAACGCGGGGTAGGTCCATTGGTTTCCCATTGCCATTCGACTCGAATGTAACGGCATCGGGAAAGGAAATACGCCAAATTGATTCCCGCTCCCGCTCATCCGGCATCGGGAATTTGATGATGGCGTTGAAACGCCGCATAAATGCGTCGTCAATGTTCGATTTCATATTGGAGGCCAGAATAACCAGGCCGTTGAAGTCCTCGACGCGTTGGAGCAGGTAAGAGACTTCCTGGTTGGCGTACTTGTCGTGCGCGTCGCGGACATTGGTGCGCTTGCCAAACAAGGCGTCGGCCTCGTCGAAAAAAAGTATCCAGTCCTTGTCTTCGGCCCGGTCGAAGAGGCTGGCTAAGTTTTTCTCCGTTTCGCCGATGTATTTTGAAACAACAGTAGACAGGTCTATCCGGTAAACGTCCTTGCCGGTGTATTTACCCAACAGGCTGGCCGTCAGTGTTTTACCGGTTCCGGGTGGACCGTGGAACAGCACCCGGTAACCGGGTTTGATGCGTTTGTGCATTTTCCAGTCGCGCAACATGACGGCGTTGTGTTTGACCCAGGTCTCCAGTTCGCGTATTTGTGCCAACACGTCCGGTTGGAGCACCAGGTCTTCCCACGACAGTTCCGTTTCAATCAGCCGCGCCGGAAATTCCGTACTGAACGCCGGCGGCGTGACCTTGCCCGTTGTAAACCATTCGACAAACTCCGGAGAGAGGATGATCTTTCCACTCATGCGCGGTTCCCCCGGCGGCGCGTCTTCCAGCCAAAGGATGTGTTTTTTGTAAAAAAAATGTTCGGTGCCGAAAAATTGCTGCACGATCAGGCGTTTTTCAAGGTCGCTACCCGCGAGCAGGAACAGCGCCGTTTCGCCGGTCGGCAGGAAGCCGCGGAAATTTTTGCCGCGCACGCCGCCGATCTGGGGAAAATCGCCGGCTTTCGGCAGGTTTTTGTGGATGATCTCGTCGAAAAACTGGGGTTGGATGTGCGCAGCGAGGGCGATGCCGAGCAGGGAGTACTCGAACCAATTGAACGCTACGCCGGGCGCAGTGGGCAAGGATATGTGAAAGTTCGCCTGTTCGCCCATGGCGGAGGGTTGTCCAGCAGCCTCTGTCGCGCCGTTTTGCGAGAAATACTCGTTGCAGCGTTGCCGGACCAAGGTTTCTACATGGTCCAGAAAATGCGTCAGAGGCGGTAGTGCAATATTTTCCCCGGCAATATTCATTGGAGATGGATGGGTATTTTGTCGGTTTGCAACAAACGGTTCGGTAGGGGGGGAACGGTATTCAGGAAGAGGGAATACGTGAGCAGCAAGGAATAGCGTCCGGGAGAAAGCGGCGTGATTTCGGTTCCGGCATCGGCTTTTGGCGTACCCTTTATCTGAAAGGAAAATACATAGGTGTCTGAAGCCGCCAGTTCAATCGAGCGAAGGCGCTGAATTTCGGCAACCGGCAACGGTGTTCCGTTTTTCGACACCTCTACCAGCGGGCAAAACGGATTTACCCAGCTGTCCCAATCTTCAGGCGACAATTTTACACGGGACATCACGAGCGGCGAGGGCAAAGGATATTCCTGGCTGTCGAGGAGCATGTATTGAAGATGATCCACCGGATTGGGCAGGGTAACGGCGGTATTATTCCGGTTTTTCAACACTAAGGAAAACCCGATAGTACCGGCCGGTTGAGTGGTATCCAGTTCTGCCGCCGGTTCCAAGCCAAGCAAAACATCGGGATATTCCACCCCGGAAAGCAGATCGTGAAAAGGCCAGGTAACGCGTTCAGCATGCATGATTTTCACCGAATTGGTACAAAAAAACAACAGTGTGAAGGAAAGCAGGGGCAAAAACAAAAAACAGCGTTGGGTATCCTTCATTGAGAGGGTAAATTTCAGAAGTTGAGAGGACGTTTACACCCGCGGGCATACTTTTTAATTTGTTTTTTAGCCGCTGCCCGGTGAATTTCCGGCCATAGGGTTTAACAAACGCCCGCGCAGGGGCCCCAGCCGTTCGCCTTCGCCATCCGGCATATCCGCCGGACGACCGGGTCAACGATCGCGTGCTCCGCTGCATCGGTGGGGCCGCCGGCAGCATGATCCCCGTTGATCAGGGTCACGTACTGGGCGTCCCAAATCGTGCGGGCGTTGGCGAGGGCCAGAATAAAAGCGGGTTGCATGCGCAGCAAGACGGCGGCTGACGCGGCAGTGGCGCCGGGGAAGTCCGGTATGGTAATGGCTTCCACCTGCGCTTCGATGGTCGGCGCCACGGTCAGCAATGCCGGGCGGAGGCGGGTGGCGTGCACCCGTTCGTGCGCCAGCACGGCCGATTCCATGTACCAGGCCGCCGTTGCCGCCGGATTGCCTAAGTTTTGGAGTTCGGTAGCCTGGGCGCAAAAGCTCGCCGCCGAAGTATTGGAGCCGGTATCCACCTCCTGCTGCCCCGGCAGCAGCCGCGTGCGCAGGGAGTAGTTGCCCGTGAGGCCGTTGACGACGGCTTGCCAGGCGCTCCCGACTTTGACCGCGCTGATGTCAATATCCACCGTTTCGGTATCGGTATATCCGTAGGTATCGGTGCCCAACGTCGGCGCATGGATGGGCGTAGCGCCCGGCTGGACGATGACATTAGCCAGGTTGAGCGGCGTATTGTTCACGACCGGCATCACAGGCGGGGCAAGGGGTTTGCCCTGGATGCGCAGATCCAGAAAACCGACGGTTTCAGTACCCACAATGCCATCTACGCCCGCGCCGGTATCCTGCTGAAAAGCGCGCACCGCCGCTTCGGTCTCCTTGCCGAAATCGCCGTCGGCGCCGAAAGTAGGCATGGCATAACCCAGGCCCATCAATGCTTCCTGTACCAGCGTGACGGCGGCGCCTTTGCTGCCCCGGCGCAGTACCATGTGGTTGTCGTATACGGCTTCGAGGACGTTGTTCCCGCTGAACTTGCCCGAACTCAGGTCGTGACCGTCGCCCGTTTTGGCCTGGATTTGTGGGACGCCGCCGGTGGTGACGGAGGGCGATGCACCGGGGGTATGTTTGGACTTGGGATCATCTTCCGGCTTTTTTGCCCGAAAACCTTTCAATGGCTGCTGCGCCGGACTGGCTTTGCTTTTGGCGGGTTCTTCCTCTTCGGGTTCCATGGCCTTGGCGGCAGCAGGCTCCTCTTCTTCCGGGGCCATTGATTTGGCGGCAACTTCCTCTTCTTCCGGGGCCATTGCCTTGGCAGCAGGCTCTTCTTCTTCCGGCGCCATAGATTTGGCGGCAACTTCCTCCTCTTCCGGGGCCATTGCCTTGGCAGCAGGCTCTTCTTCTTCCGGCGCCATAGACTTTGCAGCAAGTTCTTCCTCTTCAGCGTCCATGGATTTAGCGGCGACTTCCTCTTCTTCAGCGGCCATAGCCTTGGCGGCGGGTTCTTCTTCTTCCGGGGTCATCGCTTTGGGGGATTCCTCTTCCAGGCTGTCTTTGTGATGCAGGGCCGATTTTTCCTGGATGCGCCGGTCCTCGGCCATGCGGGCGTCGTTGGTTGCCGGCATTTGCTCTTCGTCGGGTGTGGACAGGCTCTTGACGCCCATCTGTTTCGCGTCAGACGTGCCGCCTGCGACCTTGTTGGCCATCGCATCGGCTTCCTGTTCGTATGCATCGCCCTCCTGGCCGATGGACAGTTTTCCTTTGAAAAACGGTTCGCTCTTCGTTTTCTGCGGACCATCGGTCGCTGCGCTGAAAAACGGCTCGTTTTGCTGGTGGTCCTGCTGCGGGTTGCGGTGGCGGCGGGAACGGCGGCTTCCGGACTTCATGGCGATGAATTTTTGGTTTAAAGTTGCAGTTTTTTCAGCAATTCTTCTGCCAACGCCAGGTAATCTTTTGCGCCGTTGGCATTTTTGTCGAAATGAAAGATGTCGGTACCGGATTCCTGGGCCTGTGCCAGGGCGATGTTGGTGCGGATGCGGGTGTTGAACACCAGCCCTGCATAATCCACTTCTAATTGTTCCAAAACGCTGCGGGTCATCTTTTTATGCGGCTCGAATTTGGTCAAAACGAATCCGAGCAAATTCAGGCTGGGATGCAATTGTTTTTTGATCTTTTCCAGCGTGCGCCAGAAACTTTTCACGCCCCGCAGCGGCAAAAACTCCGCCTGCAGGGGCATGATCACGTAATCGCTCGCCATCAGGGCATTCACGGTGAGCATGCCTACGGCCGGCGGGCAGTCAATCAGGATCATATCGTAGCGGCCCTCGAGGGGCCGGAGCAACTGCTTGACGAGTTTTTCTCTGCTGTACATGCTCACCATCTCGAGTTCGGCATTGGCCAGTTCCAGCGAAGCCGGGAGCAGATCCAGCCCGCTGGCGGTGGCGCGCACCGCTTTGGCGACGTCGGCCGTTTCGCCGGCGCCCGCTTCTTTCAGCAGTTCGTACATGCCGTACTCCGGCTCTTCAAGGATGCCGAGCGACTGGGTGCAGTTGGCCTGCGGATCGAGGTCCACCAGCAACACGCGCTTGCCCAACTGCTGCAGCGCGGCGGCGAGGTTGATGGCGGTGGTGGTTTTGCCGGAACCGCCTTTTTGGATGGCGAGAGAGAGGGTGGGCATGATTTTTATTGGTCAGTTGATTTATTTAAACAGGTTCGGATATATTTACCTTATATTTAATAATTTTTTCCAACGTAATCGGATCCTCTTCAGATTCATAAATTTTCTCAAGGAAGCCAACTTCAGTCAGCTTTTCCAGATCCTCAATGCCGAAACCATCGAAACCTGTCGGGATATCATACGTCGAATGTAGCATTTCATCCCCGATTTTTAAGGACTGGGAAGGATGTGTGAACAACCATTCCGATTCAAAGATCAACTCCGTTGATTTCAAATCATGAACTGCTCTGGAGATTTCATGCATGAGTTTTAATTGTTTATCTGTCATAGTTGCAATAACAGGTTTATGGATCAATTAAACATTCTATATTTATCAAGGATTGGTTTAATGTCGGCGCCAAACGCTTTAAAAAGGGCATCTCCTAATTGTTTTTTGTCACCCAGCGGAGTTGCAGCTGCCTTTATTATTTTATCATAATCAGTTCCATATTTTTTTATAACACCTTCCCAGGTCATTCCCCATTTGTCTCCGAATCCAGTCTGAGTATAACGTTTATCATTAAACTTAAAAATCCATTCTAATAAATCATCCGGAGTAGCGTTTTTGAACTCAATTGTAATCGCTCGCCGTCTATTGAAGAGTATTTCAGCTACTTTTGACTTTGGTTCCCTTTGAGATAATAAGATTTCTGCTTCTGCTTCCAACCCGTTTACTGCATTTATATATTGGGTTCTTAATCCAACTTTGCTTCTGAAGGCCAAAAGTTCATCAACACTGGTACTTCTGAGATCATTTTTCCAGATTTCAAATAAATTGTCATTTTGCAATCTTTCCAACACGCTATTGGGTGCATTTGCAAAATCATCAGTGAACTGTTGCTTTAGCGTCTCGTCAAGCTGATTAAATTGATTTTTAAGGGCTGCCAATGTTTTTTCCTCGAGCTTTGCTGCCAAAACTTCGATGCTTTTGCCTGTTTTGACCGTACCACTTGTTTTTTGGGCAAAGGCAGATTCTATCTCTGCAATATTTTTCCCCTTCAACGCCAACAACTCAGCTTCGCTCATGGAAGATAGACCTGATAAAGCTTCATCACTCAACTTAGCCAGGTCCGGCGTTATTTCCAGGAGTTGGGCAAGTTTATCCGGATTGGGAACCCGTTTGAGCAAAATCAATACATTTTTCCCATCCGGAGCCAAACCCAGCAACTTTTCTGCTAAATCCACGGAGCTGCGGACTTGAGCAAGGATAGTATTGAATTCACTCAGATTTTCACATTTCACCAGAGCGTTCTCCAGCCGCAACGCATCGTTGCCGAACAATACCAAAGTGTTTTTCAGGGCTACTGCATCATCGGTCATCAGGAGAAAATTCCGGAGCTGGGCAGGCTTCAGGGTTTGCGCCAGTTCCAGCGACAGAACAAAATCGCCTTTGGCAGCATTCACGAGTTTCGATGCCAGTTTGGCATCACCCAGAAGTGCGGCGATCTTTTTGAATTCGGCGAAACCTTTCGTAAGTCTAAACGCGCTCTGTATGGCTTTCCATTCAGCTAATACTGAAGTGCCCACCAGGAAAAAACCCTCTCCGACCATTTCCTTCCGTTTGCTCATGGGAATATCCTGACGCACAATACCCTCCCAAATCATTTGCAATCCCTTAACTCCGAAATATACGGTTAATACTTTCAACAAAAAGCGAACGACAGTCGATTTAAAAAATCTTACCACCAGTTGAGCCAGCCAACGGAATGCCCACTGCAAAGCAGGCCAGACGAATCGCATAATAATAGTCCGCAGCCATTGATAGAGAGCCGGCAGAAAACGTCTTATGAGGTTGGCAATAACTGTAGCGAGCGCTTCGATGATTAAATAAATGATGAATACAACCAGGATTATTAAAATAATTGCCACAATAATTTTAACTATCCATTTAACCAGCCACCAAATTGCACCCAGTACCACTTCAATCCCTTCGGCAGTCCTGCGTAAATAATAGGTAACCTCGTACTCGGTAGCAACTTGATGGGCTTCTATCCAGATTTTTTTAATGCACTCGATCTTTATCTCCTGATTCTTTTCCAATACCTCATCAACTTTCGCCGTGATCTCTTTTTTACCTTCAGCCAATTCGTTTTCCCAACCTTTTACGCTGTCGGATACGGTCTGATCCAGCTGTTTGAGGTATTCCATCACTTCGCTACCCATATCAGTGGAGGCTTTATCTGCAATCTTGGTATAAGCCGAGGTCAACGTGTCGCTTACCTTTTCCGCCTTTTCTGCGAATTCGGATGTTGTTTTATCATTGGCTTCAGTTACCCTGGTGTCAGTCTCAATAATATTGTCGACGGCATCCTTTGCCGCACTGTCAAATACTTTTTTCAGATTCCCTGTAGCTCTTTTTGCATTGTTTATCAGGGTGCCCTGAGTAAGCTCGATGTGATTGGAGGCCATATCAATGAGCTGAGCCGCCAATATATCGGGAAGACCTTCAATTTGATCTTCTACATCGGTGATAACTTCGTCTGTTTCCCGGTTGAACTTTCCTAATTCTTCATTAAGTTCGTTAATGCGAAGTTCCTCCTCTGAACTGATCTCGTTTATTGTCATTTCCTCCACATCATCAACGTGTTTAAGCACCGTGGTTTTTTCCGCCTTAAGTTGCGCCACCAGTTCGTCGGCATTTTTTTTCATTTCGACCAAAGGGTCGAGTAAGATGCCGCTGATCTCATCCAAAGCATTGTCGGCAATGAATTCAATACTTTGTTTGATCAGGATTTTTTCGCTCGGCAGATCTTCCGCTGCTTCTGCATATTCATCCCGTATGCGTTCTGCGAGATCGGATGAATCTTCTTTTACTTGTGCGATTAACTCTGTGTTGTTTTCGCCGATTATTTCCATTGATTCGTCTCGAAGCGCTCCCAAACGCTCCCGCATTCTTTCTTCCCGCTCCGGAACATTATAGGTTTTTACTTGCTGCTCAATAAGATTATCAAAAAAGACTTTGGTGGAAAATTGCCATTTATTGATCCGTATCTCCTCATCGCTTCCATGCTTTTCGGCAGATTTGGCAATCCTTTCACCTTCCTTTTTAAGCGTTTCTACTCTTTTATTTGTTTCATTTTCCAGATTGGCCAGTTGAAGATTTTTCTGTACCCGGATACGTTCTCTTTGTTCATAATAACTTATAAATGTTCTTGAAATAGCAAGCAATACCTCCCGGTTAATCCGGGCGATTGTTTTGTCATAAGATTCGGAAATTGTTTTTTTGCAGGCTTCCGCCGATGTTTTTACTTTTTCACGCTCCTCCACCGATGTTTTTTTGATCTGGTCTATCTGCCCATTTAATGCTTTCGTAGCTGCCGTTTTTTTTCTTTTCGCCTCGGTTTTAAATTCTCCAAAGGCAGTTTTTATATCGAAATCTTCTGGCAAGGTGAATATTCCGGTTTCACCGGGACTTACTGCGCTGCCTTCCTCCGTCCCGGTGGAAGATACATTGTCACCCAGTGCGCCGCTACCAACACCTGTATTTTCGACGCCTCCGATGACTTCATTTTCAACCGGCACCTTTTCATCCGGACTCTTATCCTCAGCAGATTCTTTATTTTTTTCAGGAAGTTTTTCCCCGGCATGGGAGGCATCCTTCGAAGATGCCCCCTTGCCGTTGTTGGTTGGGTTCGTCCCTCCGCTATCAGATGTATGCGGAGGAACTTCTGTGCCGGGGGGTATCGAATTTGGATTTTTATCGGACCCTTTTACCGAATCGGCTTTTTTTTCCCTGTCATTGTTGCTTATCCCCTGACTATTATTAACGACTGAAGATATTGCATTGCCATCCGGAATTGGTTTGGGTTCCGGCTTCTCTTCATTCGTTTTGGACTCTTTTGCATCCGGTGTTCCTTGTCTTTGTACGGCAAAACTGGTTGAAACGTTCTGACCCGCAACTGCGCTGCCCCCCTGTTGCACCGTATGCGTCAACTCATGCGCCAGCAACTTCTTCCCTTCGGTACTCCCCGTATCGTATTTTCCCTCGTTGAAATAGATATCCGAGCCGTGGGTAAAGGCGTGTGCGCCCAGTTCCTTGTTCATTTGCACCGATTCGCTGTCCGTATGCACGCGCACGCCACTGAAATCGGCGCCGAAACCGGATTCCATGGAGGAGCGGGTATCTTCGGGCAAGGGCTGGCCACCGCCTTTAGTGCTGTCGAGGCGGCTTTGCAGGTCGGGAGACGCGGTAGGCGTGGGGGCAGAACTTTCGGTTTGTGTTTGAATATCCGGTTCTTCTTTCGCACCGCCATCCGATGCAGCGTTTTCTTCTTCCGTCGCGCATTCAGCGCACATCCGCTGTACAAGCGGCTCCTGCTCCGGTCCGCTCATTTCCTCTTCTTCCTGCTTATGCAAAGTTTCTTCTTGTGCACTTGCATCGCATTTGGTCTGAAAGAATGGAGCGCCGGCGGATTTTGTCTGCACATCCGCTTCCGGCGGATCTTCGTTGCTCTCGAAAATGGCTTTGCGCTGCACTTCCGGCGCCGCTTCTTCTATTTCTTCCTCGCCTTCCTGGCGTTGCAATTGTTCCTGACCGGACGGGGCAGCGGGTTGGGCCTGCACGGCAGGGGAAGTATGTCCGGGAGCATTGCCCGTTCCGGTTGCTGCGCTGCCGCCTGCCTGCGAATTGTTTTCAGAAATCTGCCCCACCACTTTCTCCGCCATCGCGTCGGCTTCCTGTTCGTATTTATCACCCGGTTTGCCTATGGTCAGTTTGGGTTGGACGGCCGGGGGATTGAAAAAAGCGCCTTTTTGTTTCGTTTCCTCCGAAAAAAACGCTCCCTGCCCGTCCTTCTGGAAGAACGGCTGTTGCGCGTGCTCCTGCGCGTGGGCAGGTTGGGCGGCGGTAGCGGTTTTGGATTCGGCGGATTTCATATATTAATTATTTACTCTATATTTGCAGAGTGTTTACTGTTATATTAAAATCAAATGAAACTAATTTAAAAAGAAATCTTGAAAATTCTTAACCCATCAGGGCAGCTAATCGGTACAAAAAGGTGACCGCCGCCATCGATTTGCCATGTATTTGCGGGTTGAGGATTAAACATGTTGTTCAGTTTGTATGAAACAACCTCATTCATTTTATCAATATTTAAATTATATTCATAGTATCTCCGGGTATTCCCCTGGAATATTTCAACAATAAACTTGTCCGGGCTTTTTACTTCAACTAGCTTTCCTAACCGTACTTCGGGTAAATTTAAAGAAATATAAAATTTATTGGAAACATCTCCACTATCATGCCATTTCTGAATTATAACTTTCTGTCCTGATTCATCGAAATGACTTGTATAAATGTAATTGGAATCCTTTATGAGGTTGTTTAGAATAAGAACCCAATTAATTTCCAGTGTAGGAGTAAGGCTGGCAAATGTCAATCCCTCGGAACAATAAATATTGCCTGCGTGGTCCAGGTTGTTTAGAGAGCCGAGGAAACCATAGGTTAATGAATTGGCATATTGAATAGATTTTTTATTTGTATTTAAATCGTTTTTCAAAATTGCTCTATTGTTGTTTTGCTTTATAAAATGTGCATAGGTTAGGTTTAAAGAGTCATCTAGTAGAACTTTCTCAACCTTTTCATCTAAATTAAGAATAGACATAACTTTCCCTTTTTCAATATCGATATATAGTATTTTACTAAAATCTGATATATGCGTATGGATATATAGTATGCCGTTCAGAACCTGTATTATAGATTTAACATTGCCTATGTTTGAATATTGATTTTTGTTCTTGTCATCAGAAGAGTCTGAAATAGCCCATCGTGTTTTGGAATCCGGATCAATTAACCTCAACTGATTAATAATTATATTATCCTTAGTTAATAATTTTTCTAAGACAAAAATATTATTGTTTTGCAGTAAAAAAAAATCGACAATTTCTAACTTAATAATATTATTGCTATTTAAAAACGGGTATATTTTATATGTATATTTATTCTTTAAATTTAAAATATGGAAAAAAGTATTACTAACATTCCCGGTAACAAACTTGGGATCATTGGCCAATATGATTATTTCATTGCCTGATTGGGACAGTCGATATCTGTAGGGTGCAATTATAAGTTCCGATGTATCGTGTGGACCAATAAATTTGCTGGTAACTGGCTTTCCAGTTGTAATTTTAGGAAGCCCTTCCTTTTCGTTCCATGGAAAGAAGGCTGCTTCTGTTATGCTAACTATTTTTTCGATCATTTCTGAATGCATTCCGGTATTTTTATTCGGGTTTGAAGAATTAAGTGGTTTTTTCTGAACGGTATTCGGCGTACAGGTTACATGAATAACCAATTCCGTTAGAAATATCAGATAATACATGTATTTCATATTACCAGTTAGCGGTTGCAAATTCAAGGACAAATGCCGGATTTCCATTCGCCACCCAATAATCATTTAGCTCTTCAATTGTCGTAAGTTTAACCTGGTCTACAGTAGCATATTGGGGGTGAGCCGTGTTGAATGGTGTATTCGGAGGTGGCCAAAAGCTATATATTTGGGTTCGACCTAAGCTATCGACACTTCCTGCGGCCAGAGCAACGTGGGAGGCGCCATCAAAGAAAACAACATCACCCCTGATTGGTCTGGCGGTTCCCGGACTTGCCGGGTTATATGATATCCGGCTGTTAAAGCTGAGTTGATCAACGAGAAAAGCACCCCAATCCGGAGGTGTCGGATCGTATAAAGCATGAATTCGATTCCAATCAATGGCACCGCAGCGGAATGCAGCAAGCAGAACCATTTCCCAACAATTGATCACTGTTGAAGGTACAATTGAAGGAGCGACCCCTTCTGATGCAGCGCTTGCCCATTGCTCGAAAGTCGTACCTGATCCCGGCCCTGACCCGCGCCATGTCGCTGTGGCTCCTGCACCCACCAGGTTTTCCATCTCGTCTGCTACGATTATCTGTTCCCGTGCTCTTTCTGCATAAGCCTTTGGTCTATGCTCATCCCTGCCATTGAAAACTCCGTCATTTATATCCCTATTCATGATAGCACAAGCAATGTCTGCCTCTTCAGTATTTGCGAAAGCAAATGATTCGTTGTATTCTTCAATTGCCCATGTAAACGTTACTAAGTCACAGCCGATATCATTCACCGCTTCCACAATTGTCAAATTATTGCATACTGCAATGAAAAAATCTTTCCACCTATCGTTTTTCAGCAAATCGCGTTCAGTCTGAGGTGCTGCTATGATCCAGGGTTTAATAGTCGCATAGTCAAGTTCCCAACTGGTAATGGTCATTTCCGCTTCCAGCCAGGTGAGTTTTGTCTCTAAATTATACCCTAAATCATTCAGAGCCTCGA
>JABAQQ010000027.1:7765-169389 GCA_019187225.1 Saprospiraceae bacterium | reverse complement strand
TCCCAACTGGTAATGGTCATTTCCGCTTCCAGCCAGGTGAGTTTTGTCTCTAAATTATACCCTAAATCATTCAGAGCCTCGACCATGGTCTGATTGGTACAGACATCAACAAAGAATCCTCTCCATCTATCCGTTATCAATGCATTTCTTTCTGATTGAGGGGCGCTTATCACTAATGTTTTAATATCAGAATAATCTATTTGGCTTGTAAAAATGGAAGCCGACTGAATCCATTCGAGTTTAATGGTTAAACTTGGGTTTAATATAGATACGGCTCTTACCATTTCACTGATGTTAAATGCACTTCCCATCTTGTTTTTATAAACAGGATTACTCAATACCGTAGCTTTCTCCGAATCAGTAAGTTGCCTTAATAATGCAATTACATCTTCCTCTGGTACATTCCAGCTATCGAGCATTTCATTTAGCCGATCTAAATTAGATTGTACACCATTTTTTTGTATTTTATTTGCGCTTCCCCCCTGCTGCACCGTATGCGTCAATTCATGCGCCAGCAACTTCTTCCCCTCCGTACTCCCCGTATCGTATTTCCCCTCGTTGAAATAGATATCCGATCCGTGGGTAAAAGCGTGCGCGCCCAATTCCTTATTCATTTGAGTCGCCTCGCTGTCCGTATGCACACGCACGCCGCTGAAATCGGCGCCGAAGCCGGCTTCCATGGACGAGCGGGTGTCTTCGGACAGGGATTGTCCTCCTCCTTTGGTGTTATTCAGGCGGCTTTGCAGGTCGGGCGAAGCGGTGGGAGCGGGAGAATCAGCCTGGGTCTGGACATCCGGTTCTTCTTTCGCACCGCCATCTGATGCAGCGTTTTCTTCTTCCGTCGCGCATTCCGCACACATCCGCTGCACAAGCGGTTCCTGCTCCGGCCCGCTCATTTCTTCTTCCTCCTTCCTTTGCAATTGCTCCTCCTGTTCGCATTTATCGCATTTCGCCTGCACTAAAGGCGCACCCGTCAATTTCGTCTGCACATCCGCCTCCGGCGTATCTTCGTTGCTTTCGAAAATGGCTTTGCGCTGCACTTCCGGCGCCGCTTCTTTTATTTCTTCCTCGCCTTCCTGGCGTTGCAATTGTTCCTGACCGGACGGGGCAGCGGGTTGGGCTTGCACGGCAGGGGAAGTATGTCCGGGAGCATTGCCCGTTCCGGTTGCTGCGCTGCCGCCTGCCTGCGAATTGTTTTCAGAAATCTGCCCCACCACTTTCTCCGCCATCGCGTCGGCTTCCTGTTCGTATTTATCACCCGGTTTGCCTATGGTCAGTTTGGGTTGGACGGCCGGGGGATTGAAAAAAGCGCCTTTTTGTTTCGTTTCCTCCGAAAAAAACGCTCCCTGCCCGTCCTTTTGGAAGAACGGCTGTTGCGCGTGCTCCTGCGCATGGGCAGGTTGGGCGGCGGTAGCGGTTTTGGATTCGGCGGATTTCATCGAGTGGTTTAGTGTTTGAGTGTTTGAGTGTTTGAGTGTTTGAGTGCCTGGGGGCACACACTCTGTTATTTGCAATTTTCTATTTTTTGAAGTACGATCAAACTTCCTGCTAATGCGGTTTTTCGGAACATTTTAGTCTCGAGAATCTCGTGAACGGCCTGCTTTACTCCCGGAAAATAATCCGCGTAATCGTGAAAGATTGCGTAACCACCCGGCCGTACCCAGTCGGCGAATTGCCGGAAATCGCGGATGACGTTTTCATAATCGTGCAGTCCGTCAATATACAAAAGGGAAATGGGGTCGCTCCAGGCGACATGAAAGGAATAGTCGGTGATGACGTCCGTTATGTCCGACAATCCGGCTTCCGCGATGTTTTTCCTGAAACTTGCCAGGGAAGGCGGGAACGACTGAAGACCCTGATCGGCGGCGCCCAGCAAACCGTTGTGCGGGTCTATAGCGCAAACCCTGGCGCCGGGAGAAACGGTTTTGGCAACGGAACCCAACAGCACGGTTGATTTTCCGTGGTAACTGCCGACTTCCACCAGCCGGTGATGGGGCGGCAACTCTCCGAGGGCCTTTATCGCCGTTTTTATCATCAAATGGGCTTCTTCGTCGCTCAGCCAGCCTTCTATTCGTCGTATCTGCCGGATCAATGGCTCCGCTTGAAAAGAGACAGCCGGCGATGCCGGGTGGTGGTTGTTCATATCCGTTGTTTTTTGGTATCCGTCCAATCTCGTGCGGATGTGCCGGCGCAAGGGGTGTTCTATCTGGCGCTGAACCGGATGCATCCAGTACACATCGGTTAATTGCATGGCCCGGTCGGCATCATGGGCCGTGAAGGCTTTCCGGTACTGCACAAAATCGCAGCGGCAAGGATTGGAAATTACATCGTAACCCAGGAGTTTGATCAGCGTGGGGAAGATCACTTCCTCCGTCGCCCAGATTTTGGTTTTCTCCATGATCCCCTGCAGCAATTTGTTTTCTTTAAAAAGCCGGAGCAGATCGCGAATGGCATCGCGGGTAAAAACGGTGGAGGGCCAGAAGGTCCAGTGCACAAATTGATTTTCACCGTCGGGAAATTGTTGAAGGAAAGGCTTCCACAAGTCGAATTCCTTGTATGCCTGCAAGGCTACCAGTCTTGTTTTGTCATCGGATTTCACCCGTTCGGGTGCGCTGGACAACAGGCCCGCGCGCGGCTTTTGGGAAAGACAGGCGGCAAGGAATGGCGTATAACCCGGCCGTACGGCCAATTGGTCGGAATCCACTACGGTGAGGGTATCGAAAGAAAGGTTTTCGACGGCATAGGACATGCAATCGAGGGCGAAATGGTGAAGATAACCGTGTTGTTGCGGCTTCGGGTTGGGATGAACGACTGCGCCATATTGCGCGCAGGGGAAATCACGGGGGATCAGATGGGGGTTGGTACTGCCGTTGTACAGCAAAATAACGGAGTCGGGGTCGCAGTAGTGAAGATTGCGCACCAAATCCAGGATACATTCGACATCCTCGTGTACTAAGCAGGCGTGGACGTTTTTCAGCAAGCCGGTGCGGCTTCCGTTTTGCGCAGTCGCCGCTCCGTTGATCTTCAGGTTTGCTTTATGATGACCATTGGAATAAAATTTCCAGTCGTCGCCCATGATGCGCTGCAGGTCGCCCGCCGGATGAGGCCGCCACCAGATGCCGTCTATTTTTTTGGGACTTACGTTATGGCCGTGGATCATGTGAACGGAAAAAGTGTTGTCCTCCAGCACTTTCAGTTGATCGGGGGGCGCAGCCCAGACGAACAGACCGTCCATACCCACGTTGATATCTGCGAAGCGTATCTTTTCCCAAATTTCTTTGGTAAAACACAAGGTGCTCCCGCTTAACCAGGTTTTGTGATGGGCAGGATAGATGTATTGATAAGTTTGTTTGCTCTCCAGATCGAGGTAGAGCAGTTTGTTGATGCCGCATACCGAAATACCTTTTTGTTGCATCGCCTGCATTTGGTAAGTCAGGCGCCGCGGGGCGTACCAGTCGTCGTCGTCCCAGTTGGCGATAATATCGCCTTTGGCATAGGAGCAGGCCAGGTTGAGTTTGGCGCCCAATGTTATTTTTTGTTCTAAGCGGCAGTACCGGATATTTTTGGCGGCGGGCACGAGGTCTTCGATGGGGTCGGTACCATCGTCGAGGATGATCAGTTCCCTGGGCGCATAGTCCTGCCGCTGGAAATACCGGATGGCATTCTCAAGAAATGGCCGGCGGTTGTAGGTCGGCAGGATGCAGGAAACCAGGGGTTGTTGCATAGACTGATGAATTCTTATGTTACGCCCACTCCACCCGCAACAACTCGGGCAGCCAGGGCAATTTGATGATACTCAGGTTCCAGGGTAAAAAATCGAGCAGGATATCTATCGTTTTTTGTTCCACGCCGAGGTACCAACCTGCTTCGCGTTTTTCGAGTTTGCCGTCACGTTGCAAAAAGCCTTCGCGCAGGCCGCCGGGCGAGGTATTGCCTAATTTGTTCCAGTGGTTGATAGCGGCCATGAGCAATTTTTCACCTTCCGCTTGTTCCGCCGCTGTGATGTCGGGAAATCGCTCCAGGGGTATCTCAAAAGGAACTCCGCACAAAAACCGGGGCAGCACCAGTTCGTATTCGGGCGCTTCCGTTTGACCTGTGGCCAGAAAATGCAACAAATGGACGGCTTTGTGCCGGGCCGCTTCATCCACAAAATCGTGGGCATCCACCAAACCGAGCGTTTTGAAAAAAGGCGGCAAAAAGGGGTGCAGCAGGACCACGCCGGCATTGCGGACATACCAGAAATCGCCGGTGCGGGCGTCAACTGCGAATTCAGCGCTTGTTTGCGGGGGGCTGGCGCGGTCAGGCTTTCGCGCTTCCGGCGGTGCTCCGGCTTGCTGCAGTTCGCCGGTTGTTGCGGGGGAGTCTTCTTGTCCGGCAACAGCAGGCGCCGACCTTTCGGGTTCTACCACTGAAGGCGATTCGGAAATGGTTACATCCGGTATGCGGGGAGATTTATCTGATCCGGTCTGAGCCGGATTTTGTGTCGTGCCCTGTCCCGTCTGATCTTCAGCGCCCGCGTCTCCGGTTTCTCCCGCCGGCTGTTTTCCGGAAGGTTGCAGCTCTTTGCCTGCAGGGGGCGTTTTCGAGTCCTCCCCTGGCTCACTGCTGATACCGGCCCCGCTCACGCCGTATTGGGATGTCTGTTCCGCACTTTTCAGGAGGACCGGATAAAGGCCCAGCATTTTTTTCAATAATGGGAAGGGCGTTGTTTCGAGCCGGGCGACTTCCTGCCAGAAAAGCGAAAGCCGCGCCTGGTCCGGACCCACCGATGCGATCAGGCGGCGCAACCATTCGGCATACAAGTTTTCCGTTGTGGGTGGGAAGGCGGTTGGGCCGAGCGCCAGATCGAACACGGACAACCAGAAAAATTCGGAGAATTGCGCGGGCGACGCAGCAGGTATTTGTTTAAAGGTCAACCTTATGCCGGAAGCCCTGGCGCTTTCCAGCCAGCGAAGCGTTTCCCGCCGGTAATCCGGCAGCGACTGCTGGGAAGCGGCGGTCAAGGTTTCCAGTAAATGCACCAGAAACGGCTCGGCGTGCTGACGCACCAAGCGCAGGCGCGCTGCGGCGGAGTTGCGCAGCAATCGGCTGAACCGCTCGACGGCTATCGTTTCGGTGGCCAATTTTTCGAGCACGAGGGTCTGTAAGACCGGCTCGGGGACGCTGGCGGCCTGGTGAGGCAAATGACCTTTTTCGAGAAAAAACAGCCAATGCTCTAAGTAGCTGTCTGCGACAGGCAAACGCTCCGTTCCTGCCCGCCGGTTGATGATGGCGATATCCAATTGCTCTTTCATCTGTTTCATCACGGTGCGCAGCAATGCCGCTTCCAATTCTTCCGGCGGGACGTGTCCGATGTCGAGGTCCAGTTTGTCAATCCGGATCAGTTCGTCCGGCCCTGCCACGCGGTCGAACAGGGTTTCCATTTGGGGAAGCAGTTTTTCCCATACGATGCGGGTGATCTCCTGTTGCAGGGCAAAGCCGTCCGCTCCAGCCGGGAATTCCAGCTCGAATACCTGTCGGAGAATGATATGGTGATTCGGCAATGCCATGCAATGATCTCTATTTCAAAACTTTAATAAATTGATCCACCGATTTGGCCTGCAACTGCTTTTTGAGCGCCTCACCCTGCCAGGCTGTTTTGATCTCTGTTATGGTAAGACCTGCTTTTTTTATCCCGGGAAGCTGTTTTTCCAATGTTTTAAGCGTTTCAGTTGACAGCTTTTGCGGCGCCAGGAACACTTGTTTGTCCATGAAATAGTGGGTGATGCTGGTCAGCAGTTGCAATACCTGTTCGTGGCGGGTGCTGCCTTTTTTAACGCTGCCGGCTTCTGCGAGGAGCGCTTTTGCCGTTTTTTCGTATCGTTCGTTCAGTTCTGCCGCCTGCCCCTGGAATTTGGCGAAGCCTTCGGCCAGTTGGAAGCCGGCGGTTTTGGCCAGCGCCTCGTCCGATTTCAGGTTGTCTATCTCCTTGCGGTAAGCGTTGTCGCGTTTGCGCAGGAAGGCGATGGCTTCTTCGGAAGGTTCGGCAGGTGGCGCCGGTTGCCGTGGCACCTCGTCGGATGCGATCGAGAAATGGACGACGCGGGGTGTCCCGGCGGTGCCGTTTTTGGTAAATGGCGTCGCCTTGACGGTGTAATTGGCCTCTTTCACCGGTATGCGTGGATCCGTGCCTTCGACCAGCCGGTAATTCTTTGAGGTCGAGCTCGAATGTTGAATGGTATTGCCCAAGCTGTCGTTCAGTTCTATGACGACGTGATCCACTTCAAATGGGAACGGTATTGCCCTGATATTGAAAAGAAGGGAATCGAACTGACCGGGCACGTAAGTTGCGCCGTCTTCAATGATCAGTAACGGGAACTCGCCGCCGTTTGGATTGACGCCGAATAATTCAAATGCCTGTATGAGCGGCAACAATGTTTTCGACACCTTCGCGCTCGCACAACCGCCGCTTTCAACGACGAGATCGAGTTGGATGGGCAACAACCCCTCTTTCAGGAAATATTCTATGACGAAATTATTGCTGTTGTTGGGGAAATTGTCCGGCTCGCTTTGTTCGGGCTGGGAAGTCCAGGTATACTTCGAGGCATTTTGCGGCGTGATACCCGATACACGCACCTGGACTGTCTTGGCATCCGGGTTATTGCTGACGACAAGCGCCGCGTTGAATCCGGCAACCGGCGGCGGCGTCACTACGATTGGCTGGGAATGCGAAGCAGGGCAGGCGCCATTGACGCTTACTTCATATTGAATGCTTACTGTGACCGGGTTGTTCCCCGGCAATGCAATGGCTTTCGGGTTGAATTGACTGTTGCCGATTATAGCGCCGGGTACCTGATTCCCCTGCACGAAAGCTTTGAACGTCCCACCCGGCGCGACCGGCGCCAGTTGGACGGGATTTGCGGTCTGGCAAATCTGCTTGAGATCGTTGCCGATAGTAAAGTTTGGATTCGCTTTGGCGATCACGGTGATGGTGCGTTCCGAGCTATCGGTACAACCGGCAGGGGTAGTGACTGTGTGTTTGACTTTCACAACCACACTTTGTCCGGGATTCAAGGCGACAGCGGAAGGAATAAAATACCATTTCCCTAATTCCTGCATGGTAGCGCCTGGTGCGGGAGTATTGGATATATAAGCGGTGAAAACGCCGCCCTGCGTGGCAGGATTCATCTTGACCCGCTGTGCATCCTGGCACACCTGGGTCGGATTGCCCTCGAAGGAGAACGTGGGATCGGGTTTAGGATCTATCCTAAGTGTTTTTATTTCTTCCGAGCCGCAGTATTCGCCTTCAATACGGTGCTTAATAATTACCTGTACCGGTTGTCCCGGAACAACTTCAACCAATTGGGAATCATATGTATTTCCATTTAATTGAATCCCGTCAACAAAAAACGCCCCGCCGGCTGTCACCGGTTCCAGGGTAAGTGGTCCCTCGCCTTCACAGATGACCAAGTCTGTAATGACCTGATTGCCAAGTTTCACCACAAAAGAGGGATTCTCCGGTGGAACGAGCGTGATCAGGGCTTCCGCCATGGCGCCATCAACCGAGTAGTAAAGTTTGACCTGGTGATTGGCATCCGGAGTACCTGCTTCCCAAGGCCGGAACCAGTGTTTGCCGTCGTGGAAATGATAACCGTTGCCCGAAATGGCGCCGCCACCGGGATGGGCGACGACAGTAAGTTCTTGTTCAGTTTGGTCTCCCTCGCAGAAGACGTTGGGAGTAACCACAAACACCGGTTTGGGCCGCGCTACGACATAGCAGATCGGCGGACAGTCGGAACAACAGGAATAGGGCAGGTAAAAATCTGCCACTACCAGACGGGATTGCCGGATCACCTGTGCGATATTCTCGTTGCCCTGAATATTGGCGATCTGATTGATTTTATCCGGAATAACCTCCGGTTCCACATACGCAAGGATAAACGTCCCTCCAACCGGAACCCCGCCTTTGTGGTCCAAACCCGGGTACGTTTGGGCAAAATACCAGAACAAGTGGCGGTTTTTAGTATCTAATATTTTGTTCTCCAGTTGTTTGAAGCAGTCGCTGACTTGCCGGAAAGGTATTTTAGCTTCGGGAGGAAGGAAACCTGTTGTAAATTCCTCAAAAAATTTAACGTCGAAATTTGGGCCTATGATGAATGTCCTTATTTGATTAATTTCATATTTATCGTTGAAAGCTGTGTAATCAAAATCATCCAGTTGCGGCTTCACTGTTTCCCAAAACCCGTCATTGATCAATTTCAGTTTATTGGCATCGCTCAACTGAGCGATCACCGTTTCATTAAAGGTCTGCACTACTGCAAGGTAGCGCTTCCTGAGCTCTTCCTTTTCGCATTCAAAATTTTCACATTCAAATTGAAATATCTCATCATTGAATCCATCGCTCACGTTAAGCGCGATGACGTTGAATGGAAGGTTGTATTTTATTTTTGAGTCGTCGAGGTTGGCCATCACCGTCCAGAAATCGCGTCCGATGTGACCTTCGATGCGAAAAAAGTCGCTGCCTTCCATTTCATAGATCAGCGGATCGTTGTAAGGCGGTTGCGCCGGCCGGTGATAGGAATACACCTGCCCGGTCCTGTTGAAGCGGTTGCGACGTTGGTTCCACACGTTGGCTAAATAGGCGGGGTAATAATAGGGAACCGCCCGCTCGCTGAGCGGCGCGCGATAACTTTTACCCGGAGTTATCCTGATCTCATCAGCGCCGACAACGCTCGGTGTTGTATAACTGCCAGCCAAAAGCATCAGGCGATTGAAAAGAGTGCGTACCTCTTCCAGGCGATTGCGGTTTTCGTTGTAAACGGGTGGTTGCGTGTAGGGGGTACGGAATATCGAATAGGGAGTGGTTACAGGATCGCCGTTTCCATCAAATTGACGGATCAACAGGTGATTCGGAAAATGCTTGGGGTGGAAATTGCAATCGGCGATCAGGTCGAAAGCCGCCTCGATAAATTCCGTATAAGCATCCGTCAGATCGGCGAGGTGATCGTAGAGATATTGGATTTCGAGGATGTCGTAGGTGTCGTTGTTTATTTTATCCAGCAACGACGTAGGAATAGAAACAACTGTTGTCGTCACTTCACCCGGTGTCAGGACAGGTGAAAATATCCGGTGCGCCCCAGACAGGGCCGCAGACAACTCCCCGGCGTATTTTTTCAGAATCGCGGCGTATTTGCTCTTAAAAGTGTCATAAGTGCGAATGTTATGTAGCCGTACGGAAAAGTTTTGCCCGTTTGCATCCGGTTCATAGCCAAACCTCGGCATTGCCAGATGCGTCATAAAATATTTGTGATAAAACTTATCCTGCAGGTCATCGTCCCTGTTGACGTTATAGGTTTTCGCTAAAATGGCTAAGGCGTCATTTCCTGCGTTGATCAAATCTTCTTTCAAAAACAGCAGTTTATGCAAGGTAAACTGCCGTTTGCTGCCTCGCTCGTCGCAATCGTTATTACATAGCCCCTCGTTCTCTTTGTTATCGAGTTCCAGTACAAAGATCAGTACTTTGTCATTCAGTATGTCCTTCGTGAGTGCGAGTGTCCCATCCGTATCCTCTACCGTATCGGTAGTAGAGGAGTATAATTCGACAATATTGGTAAAGACATTTGGCAAGCCACTGTTATCACCAAATCCGAACCATTCCACCGGAACGTCGCGGAGGCGGTAGCGATCCAATTGAAGGGGAGGGACGGTGGGGTCATGGATCAGATATCCGTCCGATGTGACGCCGAAACCTGCCGATATTTGCAGAGCATCATTTGCCCAGACGGGTTCAAACCCACACACATTACCGGTGCCGATCAACAATACCCGGGTCAGACGATTCTGACCGTCGAGATAGGCAACGATGTCATTTAACTGACCATCGGTCAGCACCTGGTTGGGTTTGAATACCGGGTACGAATTGAGCGTACTTTCGAGAATATTATTGATTGCCATGGCTATCCGAGTTTGCTGAGCCAATAATTGAATAATTCAGTACAATGGGGTTGGCATTGGGGGCCGGTTCCGCGCAGTCATGCAAAGTGCCTGCCGGGTATATGTTGCGCAATCTGAACAGGATGTCAATCAGGGCATTGAGCGCTGTGGAACTGTCGCAACTCAACTCGCCTGTGGCTTTGCTTTCGAGCCAGCGCCGGAATGCCGCTTCGAATTCCCGCATCTGGCAGGCATCCACCCAACAGATGCGCAGGAAAACGTGCGCCGGCGCCTCCTGACGCAACGTGGTTTCGAGGAAGGAACGGAATTCCGATTTCTGAAAACGCGCAGGCCAATACGGCAACACGACGGTCGCCCGGAAAGAATAGGGGTCCGATAAATCCGGCGGCAGCATCCGGGAGGGGTCTGCGCAATCGCCGATGATGGGAAGCAGATCGTCCTGTTCCAGGTCGTCGTACAGCCGGGGTAAAAAGTGGATATCGGCGAATTCCGGGAGGTCTGCCGGTGGATTGTTTTCATCAATGGCGCTGTAACCTTCGACCAGTTGATAAACCGATGCCCTCAACGCACTTTCCGTACAATTGTCGCAACAGCCCTCCGGTGAGAATGCGAGGACTTTCGGTACAGGGTCTTTAAGGGTTGGAACCCGCTCCAGCACCTCGATATGCCAGCACGATTCGTTCGTGCCACCGGTCGTCGTGTTTTCCCGGAATATCCGGATCAAATCAGCCTGCCCGTTTTTTGCGCCTAAAATGACAGCCATCACTTTCCAGAAAGCCCTCCTGGCATCTGCTTCCGACCCGAATGTATCTGCACAACGAAGCAGGGGCGAGGTATCCTCCACATCCAGAGAGACCACTTTTTTACTTTTTGCCGCAACGATTTTTTTCCGCCTGCATTCAACCACAAAGCGCTGTTCGAGGGCTTTTTTGCGCGGGCGCAGCAGCAGGTGCTCTACCAGGTGCATACCTTCACTGTTCACCGATTGGGCCAGGGCTGCTATGGCAGCATCGCGTTCGGCTTCTGTCGGATAGAATTCCGGACTGGACGCAATAGGTACCCCCTCGGGATCTGTCAATTCGAAACCGAACAGGCATTCTTCTTCATTGGAGATCAGGCTGTAGCGCTCCTGTTGTTGCGCCAGTTCCAGTAGTTGGTTGCATTCCTGGCAAGCAGCGTCTTTTTCCTCTGTTTCAATAATTTCAAAACCGAAACGACAGTTGATCTCATCGTCGAGGGGCTGGTAGTTTGCCTCATTCTTCGCTGCTGCCAACCAGCTGTCCCCCTCGTTGCCAGGGTGATTATAGGCATCGAGTGCATCTTGTTCAGTAGGATACATTTTATCACTTTCTATCCGGAAGAGGCCAACATCCACCATGTACCTGAAGGTACCGTTTTCCGGCGTTGTTCCCACTGTCAGCACAGGATTGGGCGTATTGAAGAGAGACAAGGCCTCCCTTACCATAGCATCGCGCACGGCCCGGCTGGCCCAGGTACGGTCGCTCCGGCCAAAGCGGATAAACGCTTTGCCAGGCACGCTTTGCAAAATATGCTGCCCATCGGACAACTCGCAGCGGTATTCATGTTCCCGGTAGACAGGATTACAGGGGATGACTACCTCGCCCGATAACTTTCCGACGATCTCATCATAAACTGCCTGTGCATCCGTGTCGCTTTCAAACGGCGGTTCTGCACTTTTGGCGACCAACTGCCCGTTGCCGTCGTAAACCGTAAGAAACCACTTGCCAGCAAATTCCTCTATTTTGAAAGTATTTTCCGACCGCAACAGGACTGCCAGCTCATGGCAGGCGTGTTGCGCATTGGCATCTGTCGGATAACGGCGGACGCCCAGTAGTTTTTTTGCAGTTCCATCCCCTCCCGTATGCTCAACGGTGAAAAAATAGCCACAGGTGGTGCCTGGAATTTCAGTGGAAACCGGATGCTTTTTTAATAAAAACAACAATGTATCTATCCATTCATTGACTGCGGTTCGGCTTGAAAATGTATAGGGAGGACAAGCGATGATTTGCCCGTTCACCAAAATGCCGACCGTATACTGGCAATGAGCGTTGTCATAAATGACCTGGAAGTTGGCCGGATCGTTCACGGCCTGTACGAGTTGGTTCCAGGCATTTTTGGTGGCTGCTGCTGTAGGGAAGTCGTCCTTTTTGCTTTGCAATAAAATATTTCCGGAAAAATCAGTCAGTTGGAAATAGAACGTACCCTGTACTTCAAAGACCTCCGGTTCAAGCGCCAGTTGGGTCAAATAAGTGATAAAGGTTGCGATGGCCTCGTCCCGCAGGTCACTGGTTTCGTAAGTAGCCGGATGGCGGGCTATTTCCACATTCTCCTCATTTGTCAGGGCAAATCCGAAGGCACAGGAGACATCGTCGTCCAACAGCAAGTACCTTTCCTGCTGTTGAGCCCAAACGAATGCCTGTTCCAGATTTTCTGCAACGGCAATTTTATCTGACGCGCCGGCGGCGTCAATTAGCACGTCGTTGTCCTCCGCATTCTTCAGGGCATATTTCCAGACGCCGTCATCTTCAAAGAACCTGAAAGCGGCGCCGCGCAGGGCGACGAAGCGTATGATTTCTATAATAGCATCCTCCCGCGCTTCATCCGTCGGGTACAAGGTATCGTGAAGGGCAATGACATTGCCTTTTTCGTTTGTCAAGCGGAAACCGAATTGGACTCCCGGTCCTTTGGTAAATTTCTCGAACCGTTCATAGATCCGGGCGTGTTCGAGGAAAGGATCGAAGGCTGCTTCGGCATCCTGCACCGTATCAAACTGAAGTGCGGACACAAGCATGCGTTGCCCGGCCTTGTTTTGCAGTGCGAAGCGGAAATCGGACTTCCCTTGCACGACGTCGTCGGCCAGCGCTTCGCCGTCAGTCAGCCAGGCGAAAATTGAAAGCATGGCTTTGTCCCGTTCCGCGGCACTGGGGTACGTCTTCGGGTGCCGGGCCACCGTCGCGTCGTTTTCATCCGTCAGGTAAAAACCGAACTGGCAAGCGGTGTAGCCGTCGTCGTGCGGTTTGTAGCGATCGCGGTCGGTTGCCAGGAGCAGGAGTTTGTCCAATTCCGCCTGTGCCGCATCCCTGTTCGGGTGAACAGCGATTCCTGTAAAAGCGGGCGAACCATCCCGGCCCAATATGACGCCGTAAAATGCGCCGCCGGTGTTCGGCGTCTCCACCCGGGGCGCATCGGTCCGCACGTAACTGATGATCAGGTTTTTAGCAGCGTCTCTTTCATTTGCATTGGCATAGTTATCCGGGTGCAAGGCAATGGTATTTCCATCGGCATCGCGCAAATCGAAACCGAAACCGGGAAGATCGAAGTAACGGTTTTTGTCTCCCGCCAACAACAGAGTGGCTTCGTAAGCGAGTAAAGCGGACGGCTTATCCGGATAAATGACGGCGCTTTTAAGCAACACGCGATCGTTTTCACCGATCAGTTGGAACCCATATTCGCCCGGTGTGGTGATCGTGAAAACGGTCGTCCATTCCGTATGACACACATAATTGCGTATCGCCCGGATGGCCATTTTGGCTTCGGCCCTGGTTGCGAATTTTTTAACGGAGGTAGCCACCGCATGACCGTCGTCGTTCCAAAGGTCGAAGCCAAAGGGGTATTCCACGCCTGTTTCTTCCGAAATATGGTAATGATCCTTGTGCATCGCCCAGCCCAGGAACTCCTGAAAAGCAGCGTCGGCCTGGTCTGCATCCGAAAAGCCGGTGAGGCCGGTCATGAGCGCATCCCCTTCCGGGCTCAGCAAAACATAATGAAAACCGTCGCTTTGTTCTTCGATGCGGTGTTGAACTTCAATGTTTTGAGAGCCATAAATGAGCGTGTCAATGGCAAGGTCCCGTTCGCATTCCGTGTCGTACGAATGGGGGTGGTAGGCGATCTCCTCTCCATGCCTGTCCAAAATGACGAAACTGTAAGGAGCGGATGTGTTCGGTTTGTAATATACCCGGTGGCGGGCCTGGCTGCGTACCTTCCACGAAGCGTTCTCAGCCTCCACCTGTGTGGTATAATGCAGCGTGCTCTTCAGCAACACTTTTCCCTTGGCGTCCGTAATATCAAACTGAAAATCGCCGGGTTTTTCGGGTTCTATTTTCAGTTGGGGCGGAATATCATCGAGGTAGTATATGATGGCTTGCAGGCGGTCGTCCCGTTCTTTTTCCGTTTCATATTCGTGCGGATGAATGGCTCTGACTGTGCCCGTCGGGTCAGCATAATCTTTGTCTTTGAGTTGGAAAGAATAAGGATACCCGTCCTCTCCGGTTTTTTCGTAGTGGCTGCTCTGTACTGCCCATCCTTTGAAATCTTCGGTTGTATCATCTTTGTCGAAGAATGCGATGGCATCTTCCTTTGAATGGAAGCCTTTGCTGCTGACGAACAATCGCGTTTTGCCCGAATAGTCGTATAGTTCGAAGTAAAAACAATTGGATTCCCGGTCCCATCCGCAAGTAAGGCCCGGCAATACAACTGAATTGACAAGCTCGTGAATGGCGGAATCGCGTACACCGGCAGACATATACCGTTTGGTACTTTCTGCGATGATATTTCCCGCGTCATCCAGTAAGAAAAAGCCGTATTCGTTGTTGTGCAGAACGGGGCGTTTTTCCAAGCAATAATATTTTTCATCGCTCAGCAGAGACTTAATTTCCTCCCCTTTAGTTCGGGCAAGATCTTCATTGATATATCCTATCCGGCTGCGGAGTATATCATTGCCTTCGGTGTCCTGGATATAAAAATACCAGATTTTTCCTGCGGTTGATCCGGCGGTTTCGACCTTAAAGTCCGTTTTCAATAATTTCTTGACAGCCTCACAATATCGCCCCTCGGATGGATAGGGATGCAATCCGATTGCGACTGTCACAATTTCATTATGCTGTGAATCCGACTGTTCTTCCGTTACGATGTTGATGAAATATTCATAGTCTCCCGCCACATCGAATGTGAGTCGGCGGAAATTCTGCTCCGAAGCGATAAAACCGGCCCATTGCGCCACCGCGTCACAGGCAGCGGTCTCAGTGGGCCATACGGATTTGCTCAGCATCACGGCTGTTCCGTCACTACCGTTTATCTCTGCCGCCCATCCGGCTTCCGTCTCCACTAAGCGGGTCGGAGACAATGTATGGCGGGTGGCGTTGTCAATGCCCACCAGTTTGGACACCCTTTTTTCCAGGCCGGAAATATTATCCGTATCCCACACTTTCCCGGCGGTATAATCCATGCCTTTGCCACGGTTCCGGCTGATTTCAGGGTAATTTCTCAAAAAGTCGGCCTTGTCCTGGATGATATGGGCGGGATCGAGCCGTCCGCCTCCGAGTTTGTACGACAGGAGGACGTAATCGGCAAAGGATTCCGCGAATCGCGCCAGCAAATGATCGAGGAACCGGTTCCGGCGATCCTGGTAGGTTTCGAGGCTTTCGACGATATAGCGCAGGTAGGACGGGTAATCCTCCGGCGGCGGAGCGTCAATATTGTTGGATGAGCATTCATGGAAGTTCCTGACGAGTACTTCAATGCCGGGTGCTTCTGTCAGTATATGCGTGAAATAGGTATGGTTATTTCCTTCCCGTTCCGGCGATCCGTCCGGACGAATGGAAAATAATTCGCGCAGATGGGCCAGTTGCGCCAGGTAGTTTGCCAGCAACTGATCGAAAAACAGCAGGAAACCTTTCAGTTGTTTGGCCTGACCTTGTCTGATGGGTGTGAGCGGTTGTTTTATGCCCATGCGACCAACGCCATAGGTCAGGGGGAACTCTTCCATGATGGAGGTATACTCTTCCAGGTCACGGTAGGTACCTTCCGGAATGGGCAGATCGAGGTGGTAAGGGTCAAGATAAGCTTTCTTTTTGGCGGCTTTTTCTTCGTTGTAACGCTGGGCGACTTCTTTTTTCCGCGCATTAAACGGCAGCACGCCCTTGAAAAACATGATCTGGGATTGGTCGAGGTCGAAATGCGGGCGGTGAAATGGTTTCAGGGGAAGACACCATTTTTCGCCTTTGGTGAACGCGACTCCGTCAATATAATTGGCCAAAGCGAGGTTGCGCACCGCCGCAACACCCGGAATATCCATAATGACCTGGTATATGTCGGAAATGTGGAGATCGTCTTTCAGTTGGATCTTTTCCAGCTCAGCCAGGTCTATGAATCCGTGGCTGGTGGCCGTGAGCGGGCGACCGGCAAATATTTCTTCCACCGGCACACCTTTGGCGATCATCTCGCGGAGTGTGTAAAACCGCAAGGTGGGAGAAAGGAATTCCTCCACCCGTTTATAAATTTCGAGCAGGACATCTTCGGGGTCGGCATTCGCGATGAGTTCTATATCGGCACAGACAGCGATCTGTTCGTCTCCCAATGCCAGTACTTCGCGGATGTCTTCGCACAAATTTCTGTGTGCGTGCAATACCTTATAGACATTTTGCAAAATGTCGTCTTTCGAGAAAAAGGTTCTGCCACAGGCATCAGTCGTCAGCACTTCATCCAGTTCTATATGTACATCGTACAATCCGCGCAGCAGTATACGGTCCTGTTGATCGTCTTCGGGGAAAGGCGGGGTCCAATCGAGCGCTTTTTGTTTCCGGTTCAGATAAATCGGGAGTTCGCCTTCGGGAGCTTTCAGAAACCAGGCATTTTTCACTCCCGGAATATCAATCAGTAATTTTCTCAGGTCATTGACCGTTACCGGATTGCAGCTCAATACCTCGGCAGCAGTAAAAAAATTGTCGTCCCACGGAAGGCCGAAGATAGTTTTACTTTCTCCCTTTTTCGTTTCCGTGCTGCGGGCGAGCAGGTCTTTGATGTCGAAATTGGTCCGGTAACCCAGGTCTGTCAGGGCGTAACACAGCACTTCCAGGATCGTGATCCCCGGATCGTGCACATTGAAGTCCGTCCACAGATCGCTGCCCAGTTCTTCAAGATGCCGTATGCCCGCAGCCCGCAACTGGGCAAAATCCAGGTACGGCGGGAAACTTGATGTTCTCGGTATGGTCAGGATATCGGGCATGTGACAATTTTAGTTAGTAGCGGCGGTTCAGGAGCCGGGGTAAAGCGGTAATACACAGTTTTAAGGGGGGTAGTGCAGAGCGTTCAAATCGTTCCGCCCAAAGCGATGATCTGTTCCTTGAGTTTTTCGATCACTTGTTGCTGGGCCTCCACCAAATTCGTCAGTTGTTGTGTGGCCTGAATATGCACGGCCAGCACACTGTTGTACGACAGGGAAAGCCGTTGTCCGGGCACTTCTTTTACCGCTTCCGGCATCACATCCTGCACTTCCTGGGCTTTCAGGCCGAATTGTTTCCCCTCATTTTGTTGCCCGGTGCTTTGGTCCCAGTCGAACGCGATGGGCCGCAATTGTTTCAGTTTGTCTAAGGCCGTTTCATTGCCCTGCGCAGCGAAATATGTGTCTACACGCTGTTCGTTCGACATACTGGCCTGGTCGGTATCGGTCAATACATTATAAGACCGGATATGACCGTTGACATCCAGTTGATAGTCTTCCGGCGGGCGCATGATACCTACCTTTCCTGCGAGGTTTGGAAAAAAAACGGCCTGGGCAGGCACCGTTCCACCGGATGTCACAGCCATGGGCGGCATCAGTTTCAACAAGGCATCGCCCTGGGTGACGTCCAGTTCATAAAATTCCGTGTTATTGGAATCCTGCATCAGCGCTCCCTGCTTGAACACGAAACCGTTCTTCGAATCGGTTACCAGGACAGCAGTTTGGTTGTCGGCGCCGAGTGTGAAATAATTGTCCTTGGTGGGGCGGGTGTTGACGATAGCGAGAGCCGGATTGACCTTCTTATCGTCTAAGTTGAACATAAACCGGCCGCTTTCGCCGTCATCGGTCACCTCCAACCGGACGATGGGATCCGTTGTTTCCGTTCCGATGCCAACCTTACCGTCGGGTAGCATGACCATCAGCTTTTTACCCTGATCCAGGTCGGGGACTTTACAAGCTCCGGCCAGCTCCGATCCTGCACGCACCACATATCCTTTGGGTGCGTCGGTTGTCAGGGCCGCGCGTTCGGCTCCCACCCCCGCGGCGAGGTAATTGGCTTTGGCGAGGTTGACGATACTGACGACCGGATCGGCTTTCGAGTTGGGGTCGGCGATGAAGGCGCCTTTGCTTCCGTCGGTGACGTGCAGCATGGCGCAAGGCGTTTCGGTGCCGATACCGACGTGGGCAACTCCCTGCGGGCCGGTCTGGATAACGACCAGCGTATCTCCCTGGTTGATGTTATTCAGGGCGCAGTATTTGCCATAGTCATCGCCATCTTTGAAAATGAATCCTTTCGGAGCATCGGTGATAAATACCGAGTATTCTTCACCCACTCCCGACGACAGGTAGTTTTTATTGCAGGAAGGATCAAGGTTGACGATCGTAAAGGCCGGGTCTGTTTTATCTTCCGGATTGAACAAAAATTGCCCCTTGGTGCGGTCGGTGATATCGAGCATGGCCGCGGGATTGGCCGTGCTGATACCGACACGGGCCAGACCGGAGCCGCTTTCGGCTGGTTTGATGACCATCAAAATATCCCCATCGTGGTAATCCAACTGATCCTCCTCCCCTATTTCGGCATGCCCGCCGCGACGGAAGACGAACCCGGCGGGTGCATCGGTAGTCAAAGCAGCTTCCTGGTTGTCCAGGCCGATGAGGAAATAGGCATTTTCCCCATTTGGGCCGTTGCCGACTTGGATGAGGCTGAGGGTAGGCGACTCGGCCGGTTTGGGAAAGATCAGAAACCTGCCGAGGTTTTCTTTTACCACTTCCAATTTGGCATCCGGCGGGTCACCGTTTGCCGGGTCGAACACGCGACCGATGCCCACACAATCATACACCTTGGCGTACATGGATTGGGAGTCCAGGTGCACCACCCAATCGTTGTCCTCCACCGGCACGATCAGGGAGGTCCACTCATCCTCCGTTCCGGGCGTTCCGGGCGGCTGACAGGAGCAGATTTCAATTTTGGTCGGTTTGCCATCCGAATCCGGCGGACCATAAGGTACTTCCCAAAGGGCATGGTTGTAAATGACCACGTTACCGCTGACATAGGTCATGCCTTTTACCCATTGGCCCATAAAGCTGTCGTCCCGCTTATTGAGCATGGAATCAATAAGATCGTGAAATTGCCGTTGGTTGAGTATTTTCCCATTTACAAACTGCCCTTTCAAGTCAGTTCTGGTTTTGATTGCCATGGCCGAAAAATTTATTTTTTAAAACTCAGCTGATGATGGGGGTTTCTTCTAATGTCAGATAGCCCAGGGTTTTTCCTTTTTGCAGGTTTTCTGCAGGGCAATAGTTATCTATCAGAATTGGCCTGATAGTAATTTTATCCTTATCAGGTATAATAATGGAGCGCGGGTTATCCGCTTCGATTTCATTCAGGTCCTGGGTAGCATCATGCCGCATCATCTTAAAATGCGCGACATAATCTACGTAGGGCTGTTCTTCCACAAAATTCAGGATAGACGATTTATACATTTTGCCACCGAAATTGATCTCGGCGCCGTCTTCATACGCCCAGGGCGATAGGAAGCGGATGATGGCTTCGCGGAGTTTGCGCAGGTGAAAATCTACAGCGGTCACATCGGGCATAAACCGGACTTCAAAATCCACTGCAATTTTTTGATAATCGGGGTTCAATACGTGAAGCGTGGTATCTGCCGCGCAAACGAAGGCGGTGTTTCGTTCTTCGAGATAGCGCTTGATCTCCTCCAGCCTGGCCAGCGTGACTTTGGGTTCGAGGCGGTCAACGGCCTTTAGTTTTGTAAAATCGGGCACAACGGATATCAATACATGACCGGGGTGTAATTGGTAGTCTCTGTCGGTATGATTGACACATTTGACTTTGTATATGGCAGGGAAGGCATCCAGGATCAATCGTTCGTAGTCGAATTGGGCAATGGCTCTTCCTTTATGCCGCAGCCGCTCGCTGATGCGCGTATAAAAATTCAGCGGTGTTTCGGCAGGCAGGCCGCCAAAGGATTCGTAGAGTTGATGGATGGATTTGAGCGCGCTGTCGGCAGCTTCCAGTTTGGCGATGGTTTCGGCGGCCAGGGGCTTTTCCAAATGGGCGGGGTCGTTGGCATTGTCCTGAAATGTCACCCGCGCGGCTTGAGCGTGTACATTGATCAGGCGACTGACAGCGCCTGTGTTTCGGGTGACGGACACTTTCAACCAGTGCAGTTCGGGTGGCAGGATGGTATTATTCCGGTTGATGCCTTCCGGAATGCTCAGTTCCACGATGCCCGAAGTGGTGAGTTCGTCGGTGGTGTCGCCGGCGATCTGGTGCTCTTCGAAAGCATGCCAGGAATTGTCGGCCAGGTAGTGCCACCGGAGTTTGGCTTTCGGTATTTCGGCATCCGCCGAGTTTTCGACGACCTGGAAGAGCATCAACAAACTTTGTAAAGGTTGTAGTTGGCTGAGACCGATCAGCAGGGCGCCCTCTTCCAGGGAAGTTGGTTGCAGCAGCGGAGAAGGCAGGCGGACAGACTTGGACTTACTTTCCTTCAGAACGGCTGTTTTCGTGCCGGTAACCGTTGATGCCGGGGGGACAAAGGAGAACATTTTCACTTCTTCGGCATCCACCAGAGGGATCGTTTGTCCGGTCGTGAATTGAGGCAGTAAAAACTGGCCGCCGGCATTTTTAAAGGGATGGTAGGTATTCGGAAAGGGATGCAGATGCAGGAATTGTAACTGGTCGGCAGCAATCGTCGTATCTGCGGCGGATGTATAGTTCAGGGTAAGGGATTTGAGAACGGGGGTGTAGGGGGCTTTGGGTATGACGACTTCCAAATTCGACACATCCGTTGTGGAAATGGCTTTAATGATTGAATCTGTATTCCGGTAATAGGCCCCGATGATCCTTGTTGAAAATTTGGCTGCGGCAAGCATTTGCCGGGTGAGTACCTTTTGGAACTGGTCGTGCTCGAAGTCCCGTTGCAGATCAATTTTTATAAATCCGTCTTTTGTTTCGATCCCGTAATTTTCGATTTCGTCCGCAGGGAAAGCATGGGCGAGGTGGACATGTGTTAAGATAATGTCGTTTTCGTGATTGGGTGTTACAACGGCATTCGGATCGGTACCACTGTTCGTCAAATTGCCGAACATAGGCCTCGGGTTGGGCGAACCGGTTATTTCATACGGCGTACCGTTTTTGTTAATATAACATTTGATCCCAAAATCAACCGGTTCGATATCCGGTTGATCATTTGCCGCTTTGGTTGGGTCTGTTTCAATGTTCACCAAAGGCAATTCGTAACCCTGGTAGTACCTGCTGAAATTTTGCGGCACACCTTCCCATTCCAGCTTTAACGTTGCGGTATCCAGGCTTTTCTGAAACGCCTCGGCATTTCCCACATAAAAACTCGATCCGGCCTTCGGGCTCGATCCGAAGGGCATGAAAGGTTTTTTGGTGTCCACCGCTCCTTCGTCATTGAAAGCCATCACCTGTTGTATTTCCTCCGCAGTGACGGTCAATTGTATCTTTTCAATTTTTAAGCGGCGCAACTTTTCATAGTAGTAATAGGCGTTAGCGGCGGTGCCGGTGGGCTGATGCAGGAGGATTTTCATCACCGGCAGCGTTGTACCCAATTGTTCTTTCAGCGCTTTGGCATCGAAGGGAACAACAGCCGGCGCATCGGCTTCGAGGGTAAATGTTATCAGGATGTGTTTTTTCGGGCTGTTTTCAATTTGTACATTCGGTGACGCGACGCTGATCCATTCTTTTTTCCCGCTCAGAAAAATATCGAACGGTCGTTGCGTTTGGGGAATCGCAGGCGGCTCGGATTGCGTAAAGATGCGCAGTGTAATGATGCGTTTCCCTTCCCCCAGCAGTAATTCACGGGAAGCCAGCGCAAATCCCATTGAAGCTTTGGGCATCTGCGTAGCGCCCAACGTTGCCCAGGAAGGGTTCTCTTTGTCTGTAATTTCCGCGCCGAGCCCGTCGACAGAATTGGCTACCGGCGCTGCGTACACATTGCTCACTTCCCTGGCATGGCTGACCGGATTTTCCCTCAGCGCGAGAAACACCGTCCGCAGGCTTTCCACTTTCGCCGTATTCAGCACGGTATTTTTATCAAGGGTGTAAAACAGGTCTTTACCGGTATTATCCTTGCCAGCTTTGAACCGGATGAGTGCAAGTAATTCGTATTCCGGAACATTTTTGGCCAATTCGAAGAAAAGGTGCACCTTATCGGAGACAGCAGCCTTTGTTTTCAGGCCCAGCACATCTTTATAAAAGAAGTCGAGGTGCTTGGCAGTAAAACCGTTCAGGTCGGCCTGCACCTGCTGGTACAACATCAGGAAAGTGATGAACAAGGCCAGGTGGGGCGGGTGGTCTTTCCGGGCCAGGCTGTCCTTGAAATAAGCCGGCGA
Organism: Saprospiraceae bacterium; assembly: GCA_019187225.1. Taxonomy (GTDB): domain Bacteria; phylum Bacteroidota; class Bacteroidia; order Chitinophagales; family Saprospiraceae; genus M3007. The sequence continues at coordinate 147,059 of JABAQQ010000027.1, read as the reverse complement.
TATCTGAATAATATGAAAGTAAACATTGTAAGTATTGGTCAGCAACTCACTCAGACGGGCATAGGCCGCTGCCAGCCTTTCCGCTTCGCTGAAATCGGCAATGCAGGCGACCGGCTCATCCGAACCGATCTCCACCTTCGGTTGATACAGACTGATGTTCGGCTCGATATCGTCCCAGGCGCTCAGGGAAAAATGCCATACGCCTGAAAATCCCGTATAATCTTCGCGGAGCGGACCCGGGTAATTCGGGAACAGGGATTTTGCTCCTTTTTCATAACTCACCAGCAGGGGCAGCAGCGTATTGAAATTCGCCCCGATCAGGCGTTGTATCTCTGTCTTAAAATCAGACCCTTCCATGAGATTGACGTACCAGAAATCAATCTGGCGGGCGATTCCGGTCAGGGTTTGTATCAATTGATGTAAGCCCGTTATGCCGGGCGTATCGGGCAATATCTGTTCGTATGTCTTTTTTAAGGGCAGCGGATTTGTTTTTTCAATGGCGGCTATGACTACCGTCGGATCGCATTTCCAGAAGTCCTGCCAGTCGCTCTCCCTTTGATCAGACAGGTTGAAATACCATACCTGTTTGGAAAATTCCAGTGCAAACACCAGGAAATCCTCCAGCGTCCGTCCATCTATCTGAATAGCGGAAGGGTCCAATGCGGGAGCCCTGCGTTGGCGCTGACTAACACCGTCGCGTTTGATGGTATTCCTGACGATGTCGGTTGTTTGAGCCATCCAATGAAGTATTTATGAGTTAATGATTGAATATATATCCGGGGCAATGAACAGTAGTATTTTTCACGGGCCGGCAGTGCCTTCCCGGAGATAAAACGGGTAGACAAAATTGAAACGGCTGTTGGTGCTGCGCACTTCAAATACGATATTGATGGGTAGCATGCCTTCGTTTTGCAGATGGGTTGCCATGGTTACTTCGATCAGCCGGATACGCGGTTCGTGATAAATGATGGCGGTCCGGACGATATCATCTATTTCGGCCAGGGTGGCCGTATTGATGGGCTCGAAGACCATTTTATCTAAGTTGGCGCCATATTTCGGCTGCATGACCCGTTCGCCCAGGCTGGTATCGAGCAGGATGGTAAGGCTTTGGACAATATCGTCCAGGTCCGACACCATCAATACACTTTTCAGGTTGCGGTCGAAGGTGGGCGGAAAGCTCCATCCAGTTCCTAAAAAAGAGCGATTTTGCGACATATTTACCCAGATTGAAAATTCAAATGATGCTTGATCTGATACGATATCCGTTGTCCGATCTCTGCTTGCCCGCAACGTCAATAGCATCGCTTCAACCGCCGATCATGACCGTCATACAGCCCAGTATAATGCTGCCTCCGTGTGCCGTAGTATCTCCCATTCTGGCCGCGGGCATTCCGCCGATCATGACGGTACCCGAGCCTTTAATGATCGAATCGGGCGGCCCCGTACAGGTGACCATATCGCCTACCCGGGCTGCGGGCATTCCGCCGATCATGACCGTCGGAGCGCCCGGCGGCATGACCGGTCCTCCGACATGGGGCACTGTGCCCGTCACCATCGGACAAACATGCATATCGCCTACTCTTGCTGCTGGTGGCATAGAATTGTGGTTTAATTGATTTGTACAAGACTTCCTTTGACAGTGGTAATGGCTGAACTTTTGACTTCCATGCCTGCACCACCTTCCAGTTTGAACTGTGCCGATGATTTTTGCTGGATGTTCACCCCTTCCGCTTTGATATCACCGGTGGCTTTGAGCACAATGTCTTTGGCGCTTTCTATTAAAATCCCATTCGAATCCATGACAATTTTGTTCCCGTTTTCGTCTTCTATCCGGATTTCGCCGGCGTCTTCGTCAAATACCATGGTTTTGCCGGCCGGTGTAGCCAGCGTCAGTATTTTTTTATCGTCGTCGAAATGCAGTTTTATCTCGCTGCGGGTCAGCAGTCCTTTTTCGTGGTTGTCGTCTTTGGGTTCGATGGGGGCTGCCTGAGCGCTGCTGTGCAACATACCGAGCACCACGGGCTCTCTGGGATCATCGTTGATAAAGCCCACGATGACTTCGTCGTTGATTTCGGGCCGGAACACCCAGCCGCGGTTGTTGCCGGCATCTAAGCTCGCCTGCCTGGCCCAAATCCCCTCGTGGCCGGCGTCAACAAGCGGCAAGCGGACTTTTATCCGGAATTCGCCATCCGGATCCCCTTCCAGTTTGGTAACGATACCGGCCTGAAGACCACTGACGGCGGGCACCAAACCGGAAGCCGGTTTTTCAGTGACGTCGTACTCTTCATAGAACCAATCAGGGGAACGGCCAAACTGTATACCGGTATACCATTCGCCGTTGTTCCATTCGTGGCGGACGGCGGTGACGTATCCTTTGCCGGTAAATCTTTTTCCAACGCCTGCAAAAGACACGAGGTCGCCCAATTTCAGTTTCGGGTAGCCGCGCAATTTGGCACGGCCCACGATCTTCGCCAGATGACTTTTGACCAATTGTGCATCCGCCCAGGCTTTTAACTCCTGGTTTACCAGCTGCCCGCCGTGCATGTAGTCGAGGCTGCTCAGTCCAATCGCGGAAGCCAGTTTATCCTCTGTAACATCGCCCATCCCGTTGGCAGCCGGCTTGGATGCTTCCTCCTCCGCCACAGCTTGTTTCGCCTGATCCCAGGTCCTGCATTTCACTGACTTGAATTGGTGGCGGGCATCCATTTCCGCTTCAAATTCATACAAGGTATCGCCATACGTGAGTGACAAAGACGCACTACCCGACATCACCGGCGCTTTCACGTTGATCTCGCCATCACTCACCAGGACGAGCTTGCCGTTCATTTCAGCCCGCGACAGCAGAAAATCCCAATCCGTGCTGTAGTATTGTACCAGCTCCTTGTGTTTCAACGGGGTGGATTCGACATTCGCCTTGAGTCCGTATGCGCCGATCAACTCCTCCATGACATCGCTGTCTTTCACTTCGGTAAAATACTTGTTGTGGCGCCCCACCGTCATTTTTACTGCTTTGTCTCTGCATTCCACCTGTAAAACGGAAGCGCCGTTTTGCATCACCTGGATACCATGCCGGACAACAATGCCTTTAAAAATGGTTTCGTACTGTTGATCGTAACCCGCCTTGATTTCCAGTTCGCTGCCGGGGAGGAAGGTGCCCTCGTTGCTGACGGCAAAATCTTCCGTCGCAGCATTGCCATCACGGATCACCAGTCGCGCCATTGGGATCCGGTTTGCCTCTTTTTGGGTAAGCACCGAGAGAATTTCCGTCGTGGAGGACACCTCGGTTCCGTTGGCCAGGACAGAAAAACTGATGTTGCCGGCTTGCGCCTTCACAGGTAGTATACGTTCGTCGCTCATGTACCGGTATTCTTTTCAATAGGTGGAAAAATCACATCCTGGCCCGTTCGCAATTGTCTGAAGTTTGTCAAACCGTTGACTTTCGCCACTTCCAGATAATACCTTGTATCCTTGTAAATCCGGAATGCCATGAGCGGCAACTTATCTCCATCATTCACCTTGCGGACATGGGTCAGGTCGGGCGAATTTTTATTTTCTTCCGCAACACGTCGCCGGGTTTCCTTGAAATTCAGGAAAGTAGCGCTCAGTTTGGCCCGTATGGGTGTTCCGTCGGGTTTGAACAACGTATAGGTGATCTGCAAATCCGTCAGGATACAGGGGAAATTAATGTTCATTCCCATCAACTTCAGGAAACGCGGCTGGTGGATATCACCTGCCAGGTCATAAACCACCTGCTTGAATTCCTGAATTTGCAGCGGCACGCTTTTCCCCTCATGTACATAACCATAAATGGTTCCGGTGCTGTCGAACACAAAATCCAGCCGCAGTTCTTCCGGCCCGGAGGACAAGAAACGCTCTTCCACGCCCGATCCGCCGGGGGGAACCTTGGCGTCGTATTTGACCGTAAATTTTTGCGCATATTGCTCAGGGTTGACCGGCAGGGTGAAGCGCCCCACCTCGTCGTTCATTTCCTGATCGCTGTGCGCGATGATCTCCAACTTTGTCGGATGTCGTTCCATTTACCGTTCTTTTTTATCCTTCAGGATTTTAAGCACTTTTTCGACACAGGCTGCGATGATCGCTTCCTGCTGGTCGTCTGTTCCGGTTCCGGCCGTCGAGCTTGTGTCGCTTTTAGAAGCGGGTTCCTGGCCGATGACCCCTTTGATGTGCAATTCCTTTATTTCGATTGGCATGTGTGTGAATACAATGAATAGTTCAAAAAACACCTCCCATATCGGGCAGTCTGATTTATGGCGGCGGCGAGTGATTGACCGTGAAAAAGTTATAATTCAGTTCGATGGTTTCAACCAACACAGCGCTTTGTTCGGCATTCATATCGGCAACCGACCATTTTTTCGGCCAGGCGTGGGTGAGTTCCCATTTAATAAGGGTGGCGTGGTTTTCATCCAGCAGGTGGACGATCACCTTGATGGGTTTGAACTCATAATTTTCAATAGCAGCCCTGCACCACTCGATAACTCCGGAGTCTTTCAAGACACCCCGCTTCAACACCAGGTCGTTGTACTTGGTGCGCGCAGGCACGACGTGTTCGAAGCGGTTCTCGCCTCCTTCCTTGATCGTTTCCGTTTGTACCGTCACATTCAATCCCGATACCGACTGGAACAGAATATCATTCTCCACAGCCTGGATATCGAGAAATTCGACCTTGAAATGAAACCCCGGTGGTGGATAGTAGAATGCCATAGCGTTTACATGTATTCGACGTTGATGCCTTCATGGGCCAATTCCAGCGTTTCGATGGCCACTTCGTTTCCATCCGCTTTCAGGTCGGTGGACTGCACTTTTACCGGCCATGCCTTTTTGACTTTCCACACCACGATCGGATTGTGGGTTTCGTCCAGCAGGCTGATGGTGATGTCACGCCGGGCTATCGTCTGGAAATTGGGGCCCAATTCCCAAAAGGCATGGAAATCGCGGTCCGATTTGAAGGTACCCCTTTTCAGCGTTATATTTGAGTATTTGGTCAAACCGGGAAATTTAATCTTGTGGTATTCAGGACTTTGTCCGTGCCGGTATTCAATGACTTCGGTTTCCCGGTCGAGACCGGAAACTTCTGTGAACCCGATTTGAGCGCCACCCCATTCCACCTGGAAGTGAAACTTGGGTAAGGGATAAGTATCTGCCATGTTGAATATTTTTAGAAATGGAAAAATGAGTTTTCAGAAATGATCAGGCTTCCTGCATTTTGTGCGAGAATTTCAGGATGATAAATTCGGCGGGACGCACGGCTGCCATGCCAATCTCGACGTTCATGCGGCCTTCCAGAATATCGAGCGCCGTCATGGTTTCGCCGAGGCCTACCTTGACATAGAAAGCCTGCGCAGGTTTGGAACCTGCCAGCGCGCCCTGGCTCCATTGCAGCAGCAGGAAATTCTCGATCATCGCTTTTACCTTGATCCAGGTATTGGCGTCATTGGGTTCGAAGACGAACTGTTCCGTGGCTTTTTTGACCGATTCTTCCACCATGTTGAAGAAACGGCGCACCGGGACATAGCGCCATTCGTTGTCGTTGCCGGCCAGGGTGCGGGAGCCGAAGATCAGGGTGCCTTTACCAACGAACTGGCGAATCGCGTTGATGGATTTGCCTGCGTTGACGTCAATATTCAGGGCTGATAATTCCGATTCGGAGAAGGTGACGGCGGGGCCCTGCACGCTGTTGAGGCTGACGTTGGCGGGAGCTTTCCATACACCTCTTGTGCGGTCAACGTATGCATATACGCCGGCAACGGCTCCACTGGGCGGAAACTCCAACGCCACGTTATTGAGTCCGGCAAGAATGGATTTGTACAGGCCGAAAGCCGAGCGCAATTGCTGTTCAAATCCCGCTACAACGACCGGATCCGGGGCCGCCGGCGGAGATGGGGGAGATGCCGGGCTTAATACCGCTTCGTAATCCTCAATAATCTTCAGGATGCCGGTGTCAGTCGTCAGGCTTTTTAATGTTTTGGAGGCGCCGTCAACATTAAGCGACATCGTCATCAGGTCCGCATAGGTAATATTTTTGGGATTGGCCACTCTCAACCAAGGCGTATAGGCCATCCCATATTTGAGCGCGTTCACGCCGATCCCGGTGCGGAATACATCGCCTTTGGGATCATCCGCCGACAGATCGCATACAGTCACGCGGTCTTTCAGCTTCTCACATTGCGCCAACGCGTATTTTTGAACGTCGTACAAGCCGGAGCCACTGGGAGGAGAAGCAGGAGCGATCTTCACAGCATCCGGGAAGAGGAGTATGGTGGGTTCGTCCACTTTTTCTATGGCGTCCAGACCGGCGGTAAAATCGCCTTTATCCGGTGTTGCAAATCCGGCGCCCACCGATGTAATGTAACAGTCCCCGCCGCCATTGGCATAAAACAATCGTACAGCGTCGTACATAAAATGGCTGACGCTGAGTGCGGCGCTGACAAAGTTATTCCCGGCATCCAGATTGATGGCGGAGATGGTTGGGTGCGGTCCTGACCCGAAGAGCCGCTCGAAATCCCGCAGCGAACCGATCCGGGTAGGTTTATTGGTCAGGGAATTCCCATTGGCATCCACCGCTTTTTCGGTGTATCCAACGAAAGCGGGGATGGCAGTTTCCACCTGGGCGACAGAGGGTGGAAATACGGAGATTTCCTCTACATAAACTCCTGGAATAGTGTAATTCATGTTGTTGAATTTAAATTTTAAAGGAAGATGGGTTCGATCATATGTTTTCTTCGATCAATCCGTTGGTTCTGAACGTCCGGATATCCGAATAAAGCAGGTCGGGCGGGCGCGGTTTCAGGGCGGCAGGATCGGCATTGGGCAGCGACACGGGCGATATGCCGGGTGAAGGGCTTGAAATACCGATCGGGAGCAGTGTATAAGGTTGCGGCGCCAGGGTTATGGCGGTGTTGTCTTCCTGCTTGAGGTAGTCGGCCAGGCCGTCGGGGCGTATCCGCCGGTTATTAAAATAGGAGAGGTAGCGCCATATGGTTTTGCGGCTGCGCAGCCGGATTTCAAAAACAGGGGGAATGGGTTTGCCGGCAGGATCGGCGTTTTCATTTCGTATTTCATCTTCCGCACCCAATATCCGGTATGTCGGATCCGTCACGTCCAGATCCAGATGCACGATCCCTAAGGCCGTCGGGTCGTAGGCATCGGTTAAAAAGACGTTCAAATCTTTTTGAACGGGACCAGTATTAATATTCAACAGGTAAAGACCATCGGGTGGTCGCGGCTCAAAATGCACAGCAACTTCGGTGAGGGGAGTCGTGCCGTCGCTGTTGACTGTAAAGGGGGGCAACGGCGTGCCGTCCGGCTTCTTCAGGGTAAAAATAGCAGTATGTATGTTGTCGGACGCGGCAAATGGATAGAAAAAAACTTTGGGCAGGCAAATCCGGTCGCTTTCGTTGACATAACCGTCGCCGCTCAGGTCGCGCCAATGGGAGGGGTTGGTGCCATCTGTATTTTGTTGTGCTTCTTTCAGCACACCTCCGACGCGGGCCAGTTCCCCCATTTCATATTGTTTGCCGGCTTCAAGCACTGCGACGGACGCCGAAAGCGAAGTAAAATCCGCGCCTTTAACCGACGAAGGATTATTGCTGAAATAGTAAATAGGGGAAAAGAGGCTCCTCCTGAGCGGTATGGAGGTGAAATTTTGAAAAAATGGATTCCGAAGCCGGATATAAAATAACAATTGTGTTCCGGAAGAGGGTGAAATGGCCGGTTTTTTGGCAGTTGTTCCGTTGGACAATTGAAATGGAACGGCAGAGGCGGCGAGCGACAAACCTGCCAAAGTTGGGAGAAAGTGCCATTTTAATCCCTTGAGTATGGTTGTAGTCCTGGCATCCGGTTCGATCAGCAGATCATTCCGCAAGTGGTATTGGTTCCAAAGTACCCTGTTCCGGAAATGCGTATCCCTTTCGGTTTTCGGCAAATCGAAATAAGACAGTACGTTCGGTCCCAGCAGATAATATTCATGCAGGATGCGAATTTCAAACAGTCGCTGATATGCAATGACGGTTGCCATAGTCAGTTTCAGGGATTCCCGTTGATGTGTTTTGCCGTATTCTCAATAATTTCGATCGGTGGCCCTTCTTGCACCACGCGGCGATCATAAATACTTGCCAACCGAACTTTGTACATCACAAATGGAAGTTGCCGGCCTCCCAGCGCGCCCCATAAGTGATTGATCTGTTCGAATGTAAGGGTATATAACTCGAGGGTTAATTTAAGTTGGGAGAGATCTTCAGGTTCATTCCCCGTAATTGGTACCGTCAGATGAGGTGAATTGCTGATGGTGAAAGCATTTTTCGTTTGGAAAAAACGAATGGTGCCACTGAGTCTTTGCAAGGCATCGGTATAGTTGCCGGGGAAATTGGCGCAGATCAGAACATACAGGTTTAAAAAAGTCGGCGGATTCACATAATCAATTCCTCCAAAGGCATTTTGCCGAACCGCGCGAATGTTTTTCAGGGCACTTTCTTCTTCAATATTGACAAGCGAAATAATAATGCCTTCCAGATCAACCTCCTGATTGCTTTCGAATAATGAAATGTTCTCTAACCGGACATCTGTACCGGTATCCACTTCTGCATGGATATAGGCAGTCAATTCGTCTCTGAGCAATATAAGCGCGGTATCTATCATTTTCCGTATTTGATCAATGGACAGACATTCCATTCATGGCCTTCTGCCATGTGGTTATGCGAATAGCGATAAAAAGGCCCCTTATTTGATTTGCTATACCCCGACAGCAATCAAATATTGAACCCTGTTTCAACGCTTAGAAACAGTCAGGAAGCATTCAAAAAAATGCAGCTTCGCTCAAGAAAAATCCAAGTAGGGGAAGTACAGATAAAGACGGCAAGTACGGAAAAAATCGGTTTACAGACTGGTACGCAGGGTTTCAAAATGCTCTGGTTCAATTTGATCTTCACCTGGGAAAAATGATATTCGCAGGTATACACAAGTAGATTTTTGAGGCTAAAGTGATTATTTCACATCATGGCACAAAGTTATTTGGGTTTGAATGTTATCCAAATTTTTTTCAACAAAAGTATCGCAAAATAAAATTGAAATGTCTTCCAGGCAGCGTTTCCCAAAAACAAACAAGCGTTTTGAGTGCGCCGGAATATATCCATTGTATTCTGTGCACGATTTTTGTCCCTTGCGACCACCGGGAAAACGTCCGGTGGAGTATTGTGAATACCGGTAGGCGATCATTTTAACAAAAAATGGGGACAAATGTCTCCCGCCCACCAGAATGATCCCTCTTTTCGGTCTTTTCATGCCCTTTCCGCCAATTCCCCACCCTATCTTTGCACCGCTTTTCAAAAGCCCAAATCATTGGACACATGACAAAAAAACGCGTACTCATCGCCGGCGCTGCCGGCTTTATCGGCTCGCACCTCTGCGACCGCTTTCTCGCCGAAGGCTACCAGGTCATCGGCATGGACAACCTGCTCACCGGCGACCTGGCCAACATCGAACATCTTTTCAAGGAAAAAGACTTCGAATACTACCACCACGACGTGACCAAATTCGTACACGTGCCGGGCAAATTGGACTACATCATGCACTTCGCCTCGCCGGCCAGCCCGATTGATTACCTGCAAATGCCCATTCAGACCCTGAAAGTCGGCGCACACGGGACGCACAACCTGCTGGGGTTGGCGAAAGAAAAAGGCGCGCGCATCCTGGTGGCGTCCACTTCCGAAGTGTATGGCGACCCGCTCGTGCACCCGCAGACCGAAGAATACTGGGGCAATGTGAACCCCGTCGGCCCGCGCGGCGTGTACGACGAAGCCAAACGATTTCTCGAAGCCATTACGATGGCCTACCACAACTATCACGGCGTGGAAACGCGCATCGTGCGGATTTTCAACACCTACGGCACCCGGATGCGCGTCAACGACGGGCGCGTATTGCCTGCGTTTTTCTCCCAGGCCATTCGCGGAGAGGGACTTACCATTTTTGGCGACGGATCGCAAACGCGTTCTTTCTGTTATGTGGACGACCTCGTGGAAGGTATCTACCGCCTCCTGCTGAGCGACTACCATTTGCCCGTCAACATCGGCAATCCTTCCGAGATCACCGTGATGCAATTCGCTCACGAAATCCTCGAATTAGTGCAAAACCCGAAGGCTTATATTGACTATCGCCCACTGCCGGTAGACGACCCAAAACAACGCCGCCCCGACATCACGAAAGCGCGCAATATCCTCGGCTGGGAACCGAAATTTGACCGGGCGACGGGATTGAAACTGACTTACGAGTATTTTAAAAAGGTGGTCAAGATCGAAGAAGCGGTGGAGCAGTAGGCAGTGGCAGTGGCAGTGGGCAGTAAGCAGCAGAGCAACCGCATCAAAATTCAGCATCCTGGATAATTTGATTGATGAACGATGACGAAAACAGATAACCAACAGCAATCAGCAATCCTTGTCACCGGCGGCGCAGGCTTTATCGGCTCGCACGTCGTCCGGCATTTTGTACAAAAATATCCCGGCTACCGAATCGTCAACCTTGATGCGTTGACCTATGCAGGCAACTTAGAAAACCTGCGCGACGTAGAGCACGCGCAAAATTATGTTTTTGAAAAAGGCGACATCCGCGACGCGGCATTGTTGAACCGGTTGTTTGAAAAATACCGTTTCGATGGAGTGATCCACCTGGCCGCAGAAAGCCATGTGGATCGCTCCATCACCAACCCGCTGGCTTTTGTCGAAACGAATGTGCTGGGCACGGTCACGCTGCTGAATGCTGCGCGCGACGCCTGGAAAAATAACTTTGAAGGCAAGCGCTTTTACCACGTCAGCACCGACGAAGTGTACGGCTCTTTGGGAGAAGAAGGTTATTTTACCGAAGAAACCCGCTACGACCCGCGTTCGCCTTATTCGGCTTCCAAAGCGGCAAGCGACCACTTCGTCCGGGCGTATTTTCACACGTACGGATTACCCGTTGTGGTATCCAACTGCAGCAACAACTACGGCCCCTGTCATTTCCCGGAAAAACTGATCCCGCTGGTGATCAACAACATTCGCCAGGGGAAACCTCTGCCTGTATACGGCGACGGTCAATACACCCGCGACTGGCTCTGGGTGAAAGACCACGCGACAGCAATCGATGTGATCTTCCACGAGGGGCGCACCGGCGAAACCTATAACATCGGCGGCAACAACGAATGGAAAAATATTGATCTGGTGCGGACGCTCTGCGACATCATGGACGAACTGCTCGGCAAACCCGCCGGCACGTCGCAACAACTTATCACTTTCGTAAAGGATCGCCCCGGCCACGACCGCCGCTACGCCATAGATGCTTCCAAATTGAAAAACGAACTGGGCTGGGAACCCACTGTCAGGACGGAGGAGGGTTTCCGTGAAACGGCAAGGTGGTACCTCGAAAACGAAGCCTGGCTGCAACACGTGCTATCGGGGGAGTATCAGCGGTATTATGAGCAGCAATATCAATAAACCTTTTTCCCCTTTTTCAACCAGACGCCCCACTTTCGATCGTAGGCATGAACTTCCTGAGTCGGGCCTTTATCGTTGAATACTGGGTTTCCCTGGTTGACCCATTCGAAGATGCCGCCATAAAGGTTTGCTACGTTGTCGTAACCGGCGGCGCTCAGTTTTTCCGCTATTTTTTCGCTGCGATAGCCCACAGAGCAGTAGACCACAATGCGCCTGTCTTTTGAAATATTCATCAGTTTGGTCGAATCAAAATGGTCATAACCGATATGGAGGGCATTTTTGATGCGGCTGACGGCATATTCTTTGGATTCGCGTGCATCGAGAAAGAGGATGGCAGCCGAATCGCGCACGGCATCCTGCACCTGGATTTCCGGAACGCTGTGATCGAGCAGGGTTTTCAGCATGGCGCGGTACGACGCGCTTTCCACCTGGCCGCAGGCGGTCAGGGAGGGCAATACGAGGCTGCAGAGCGTGATTAATTTAATCCTTGAAAAAAACATGGACATGCAACGGGAAAGGCGTTGCAAAGTTGGAGAAAAGACCATGAAAAGTAACTGGAAACGGTAATCTCGAATCGGCCCGCCTCCGCCAAGGCTACGGCGGGCGAGCATTCCGCACCCGGCGCGACGTCCGAAACGCCGCGCCAAGTGCCAAACCGAGATTATATGCGGGAGCCCTCGTTTAAAAAAAATCCTACTGCCAGAAGGGAAGCAGTAGGAAAATCAAAACATACTATGAGAAAACTTGGCACAAGATAAAATCAAGGCGTTCGGAGCGCCAACAGATTTTTAGAAAACGGCAGAATTTAGAAGGGAACGGCGGACTTATGATGAAAGGTTTGACGGTTTGGAGGGTTTGATGATTGGAGGATCATTATAATCCTCCAAACCATCAAACTCTCCAACCATCAAACCATCCAAATCCTCCAACCTTTTACTGTCCCAAAAACAACGCCGCAATGGATTTGTGCTCCACGGTATTCCGGATGGCGCGGGAGAAAAGTTTGGATGTAGAAAGCACCTTGATCTTGGGCGACTGACGCCGCAGCGGAACGGTGTCGCATACGATCAGTTCGGAAAGTTGCGAATTTTCCACATTATCGTACGCTTTGCCCGAAAGCACCGGATGGGTACATATTGCGCGGACGGATTTAGCACCCTTTTCAATGAGCGCATCGGCTGCTTTACAGAGTGTCCCGGCTGTATCCACAAGGTCGTCCACAAGGATGACCTCGGCGCCTTTGACATCTCCGATGACGGTCATGGCCGCCACCTCATTGGCCTTCGTGCGGTATTTGTCGCAGATCACCAGTTCGCGTCCGAAGTGTTTGGCATAGATGCGGGCGCGTTTTACGCCGCCTACGTCGGGGCTGGCAAAAATCGAATTGGAAAGGTCCTGCTGTGCCAAATAAGGCATATAAATTGCTTCGGAACGCAGGTGGTCAACGGGTATGTCGAAAAATCCCTGCACCTGATCGGCATGGAGGTCCATCGTCATAATGCGGTTGGCGCCGGCAGCAGTGAGCATATTGGCCATTAGTTTGGCGCTGATGGGTACGCGGGGTTTGTCCTTGCGGTCCTGGCGGGCGTAGCCAAAGTAGGGAATGACGGCTGTGATATAGCCTGCCGAAGCGCGTTTGGCTGTATCAATCCAAAGCAGGAGTTCTACCAGGTTGTCGTGGGGTTGGCAGGTGCTTTGGATGAAAAAAGTGAAGGCGCCGCGCACGCTTTCGTTGATAATGGTTTGCATTTCGCCGTCGCTGAAGCGGGCGAGCGTTTTATCGCCAAGGGGCGCGTCGAAATGAAAAGCGATTTCTTTGGCCAGATCGTGGGAAGCGGAGCAAGAAAATAATTTTACTTCGGGCATGACGGAGCCGGAGTCAGGTTCGGGTTGGTTATTGAACAGATGAGGAAGCAACGGTCGGTAAACTTTTCGCAAAGGTACGAAAAGGATTTGAAGGTTGGCGGGTTAACGGATTGGCGGGTTAACAGGTTGACCTTTTCACTTATTTTTGCAGTAAGTATGCGGACAAAATAAATTGACATTTGACATTGGACGTTTGACCCTGACAACCAATCATTTGGTCAAATGTCCAATGTCAAAAATCCATTGTCCATGTACTTAAAAACCCATTATTATTCATGTATTTCCGGGTTGGTTTTGGTGTTTTGTGTCTGGTATTCGCTGCTGCGTGCGTGGGAGACGGCAAGCGCAATATCCGCGAATATTATTTTCCGGTGGAAGAACTGCGGAGAGGGCAGGTGTATGAATACGACCTTGCGCAAGGTGATTCTTCATCGCCCGAATACCGGTATTACAAAACCTTCGAGCGCGACAGCGGACTGTTTTTGGCAGGTACTTATTACAACGACCATTTTCAAATAGGCCAGATCATCCGGGAAAAGATCACCGATAAAGGCATCATCGCAAGTGAATATTCCTTATACGATGCAGACCTTGAAACCGGCAAACAAATCCAGACGAATGCCGCCATCGAATCTCCGGAGGTTTATCCATTCCGGGTGAAAGACTCCGTAGGCATCTACCTTTTCAGCCTTCATTACGAGCCGGTAACGGATCCTTCCACGACAATTTACCTCACCAGACGCCGGATTTTCCTCGGCGATGCCCCGGCTTTCGAATTCAAAGGCGAAACGTATACCTGCATCCGTTTTGGATTGCTCGAATCCATCGGAACCCGGAAAGGAGGCGATGAAATGCTCAGGGGCCGGGGGGAAGAGTGGTACGCCAAAGGATTGGGACTGGTGTATTACCGCAAAACTTTCGGCAATAATGGCCAGGTAAAATTCGAGTACAAGCTGAAAGATGTATTCCCCATGTCCGAACTGGAAAAAAAGGCGGAGGCTTTCTTCGGCGAATGACTATAATGACTATAATCTCACCCCAGCGCCTTCAGCGCCAATTTGATCAAATCCTCCACTTTTCCGACAGCCGGATTGTCCTTTAAAATTTGATTCAACGCTTTTTGCACGGCTATCCGGTTGAAACCCAGGGCAATAAGTGCCGAAAGCGCTTCTTCGCGCATGGCATTATCTGAGGAAGGCAACAATACCGGCGATCCTTCGGACGCATCTTTAGTGAGTTTGCTTTTCAGGTCGAGGATAATCTGTTTGGCCGTTTTGGCGCCGATGCCTTTCACGCGCTGGAGCACGTGCGCCTGTTCGCCGATGACGGCGGCACGCACCTCATCCACTGACATGGCGGAAAGGATGAGTTGAGCGGTAGTGGCGCCCACGCCGGTGACTCCGATGAGCAGAACGAACATATTGCGTTCGGTCTGGGTGGCAAATCCATAAAGCGTGTGGGCGTCCTCCCGCACAATAAGATGGGTATAGATCGTCGCCCGTTCCTGCCCTTCGATGGCGGTGTAGGTGCTGAGCGGGATGTTCACATGGAAACCAATTCCGTTGACTTCCAGGGTGATAAAAGCCGGGCTGCGGAAAGTGATTTCACCTTTGATATATGCGTACATAGGCTTAGATAGGAAAAAGAAAAGCGGTCAGGCCAAGTTACCAAATCGCTTTTTTTATTTCCAAAACTCTACGTTCAGAAAATCTATGTTGGCAAAATGCTGGTCGCGGGTAATTAGTTTCAGCCCATAGGCTATCGCTGTAGCGGCAATCTAAATGTCATTTTCGGGAATAGGGCGGCCTTTTGCTTTCATGTGTTTGCGGATTTCAGCGTAGGATTCGGCGACATTAAGGTTTTGGATATCAACATTGCTACCATTCGCCCTCAATTTGTTGAAATTCACGACTTACAATTGCATCAAGTTCCTCACCGTCTTCCGGCGAAATGCTTCCACGTAGGTCGTCCAGAAAATGGCCTTCTTGCTTTGATCCCGTTGCCTTTGAGCGACTTTTTTTCAAAAATTGCAAAAACTCAAACAATTGAGCCAACACTTCCGGACTTGCCTTTTCAATTTCCAAAGTCAACTGTTGCTTGATTGTCCTAGCAAAAATTTTATTCAAAGTTAAGCGACTAAGATTGATTGTCAAAAACATTACGCCGCCGGAATTTGCTGCCGAACGACGCCCACCGTTTTCCGTTTTTTCTCCTTCGCCATGCCATTCTCCTTTACTTTTTCCTCTTTTATCAATCCTATCGCCAACTCCAGCACTTCATCCATTTTGTCAACATAGTGGAATTTCAAACCCTGGATGTACTCCGGTTCGATTTCCTCCACGTGCTTTTTGTTGTCCTTGCACAGGAGTACTTCCTTGATGCCAGCGCGTTTGGCTGCGAGTATCTTTTCCTTGATACCGCCCACGGGAAGCACCTTGCCGCGCAGGGTGATCTCGCCGGTCATCGCCAGGAACGGTTTTAAAGGCTTGTCGGTAAATGCCGAGGTGATGGCTGTCAGCATGGTGACCCCTGCCGACGGGCCGTCTTTGGGGATGGCGCCTTCAGGTATGTGAATGTGAATGTCTTTTTTGTCAAACACCTCTGCATCTATGCCCAGCGATTCAGCGTGGGCCTTGATGTAGCTGAGCGCCGTGCCGGCGCTTTCTTTCATCACATCGCCCAGGTTGCCGGTGAGTTGCAGGCGACCGTTGCCTTTGTTGAGGCTGACTTCGATGAACAGTATCTCACCACCCACGGCTGTCCATGCCAGGCCGATGGCCACACCGGGGGCCTGCGCTTCCTGGTAGACTTCCGCGTCGTATTTGGTAGGGCCGAGAATGTCGTGCAGGTGCTCGGGTTTTACCATCACTTCGTATGACTCTTCCATCGCCACACGCTTGGCGATATGGCGCATGACGGAACCGATTTCGCGGTTGAGGTTGCGCACCCCGCTCTCGACGGTATAACTCTGGATGATCTTCACCAGCGTTTTGCTTCCGATTTTCACCTGCCCCGGTTTGAGGCCGTGTTCTTTGCGCTGCAGGGGAATGAGGTGCCGCTTGGCGATCTCGACTTTTTCTTCCAGAGAATAGCCGGCAATCTCGATGATCTCCATGCGGTCCAGCAAGGCCGGCTGAATGGTGGAAAGCGAATTGGCCGTAGCGATGAACAAGACCTTCGAGAGGTCGTATTCCAACTCAAGGTAGTTGTCGTAGAATGTTGTATTTTGCTCGGGGTCAAGCACTTCAAGCAGCGCGGAGGATGGGTCACCCCGGAAGTCTTTGCCAACTTTATCTATTTCGTCGAGAATAAAAACAGGGTTTCCGGCCTTCGCTTTTTTCAGCGATTGCACGATACGGCCTGGCATGGCGCCGATATAAGTTTTGCGGTGGCCGCGTATTTCCGCTTCGTCGTGCAGGCCGCCGAGGCTCATGCGGATGTATTTGCGCTTCAAAGCACGGGCAATGCTGTTGCCCAGCGACGTTTTGCCGACGCCGGGAGGGCCGACGAGGCAAAGGATAGGCGCCTTCATGTCGCCTTTCAACTTCAACACAGCCAGGTGTTCGAGGATGCGTTCCTTCACTTTTTTCAGGCCGTAGTGGTCTTTGTCGAGCACTTCTTTCACCCTTCTCAGATCGAAGTTATCCTTCGTGAAGTCCATCCAGGGCAACTCGATCAGGGTTTCCAGGTAATTCAGTCCAATGGCGTATTCTGCCACCTGCGGGTTGACACGGCGGAGTTTGTTGATCTCGCGGGTAAAAACTTCCTGTACGTTTTTGGGCCACTTTTTCTTGGCTGCTTTGCGCAACAGGTCGTTGATCTCCTCTTCCTGCGGGTTTTGGCCGAGCTCTTCCTGAATGGTTTTCAATTGCTGGCTGAGGAAGTAGTCGCGCTGCTGTTTCTCTATGTCGGTGCGGACCTTGGTCTCGATCTGATCTTTCAATTCCAGCAACTGCAATTCCGCATCCATGTGGTGGAGAATGGCGCTGGCTTTGTCTTTCAGGTTGTTGATCTCCAGGATGTCCTGCTTTTCGTTGACCTTGATGCCCAGGTTGGAGGCGATGAAATTGAGCAGGAAATTGTCGTTGTTGATGTTTTTCAACATAACGACAGCCTCCGAGGGGATTTGAGGCGACAATTCGATGATCTGCCGCGCGGCATCGCGCACGCTGCTGATAAGGGCCCGGAATTCGAGTTTGTTTTTCGGCTGTTCGTACTCCAGCGTGCTCACCTGCCCGATCATGTAGGGGTCTTCGCTCAGCATATCGTCGAGATAAAACCGCTTGCGCCCCTGCAGGATCGCAGTGGTGGAGCCGTCGGGCATTTTCAGCAATTTCAGGATGCGGGCAATGGTACCGACGCGATAGAGGTCGCGAATGGTGGGATTTTCAATTTTTACGTCTTTTTGAGAAAGCACGCCGATGTAGCGGTTTTCTTCATAAGCGCGTTGAACGGCGCGGATGCTTTTATCGCGCCCGACGGTGATGGGGGTGACGATGCCGGGGTACAGCACGGTATTTTTCAGGGGCAAAATGGGCAGGGTTTCGGGAAAAACCTCGCCTTGTTTTGCCTCGTCGTCGTCTTCCAGAGAAAAGAGCGGCACGAAGTCGGGCTCATCGTCCGACTGTTGGGACATTAACCAGTTATCAAACATATTCATACGGTAAAACGGTGGACGGCCGGGAGTTCAGAGATTAGGATGAAAACTAAACGCAAACTTTCAGAATTTGGCCGAAAGAATGTGGGTAAAAAGTGATTTGTGTCAAACTGACAGCAAAAGTGCGGCTATTAAACGCAATTGACAACAGGCAAATAATCTGCCATCCGAAAAATAAAACGTTTTTGGCAGAGGCGGACAAAAAGAGGGCGACAAAAAGGCAGAGAAGGCCTGCTTTCATCGAAAAGCAGAGCGGCTGCTCCAGGAAGGAACAGCCGCTCGCATTAAAAACAGTATTGAACTTTCAGAGCAGGACAATTTTTACTGAATATCCCAGAACAGGCGTTCGGTGACAACGTCTTTCACGCCGTTGCTCGTTGCGTTACTCCAGTTGGTGGCGTTCAGGGTTTGTTCCTGAACCGGATAGGTGTAGCGTTTCGGAATATCGTTGTAGGTCAGACCGTCCGGCACGTTGAGCGTGGGGGCATCGAGGCGGCGCCATTCCGTCCATCCTTCGAATCCGCGGTTGTAGAGCGCGATCCATTTCTGGTTACCGATTTTCGTTTTCCAGTCGCCGGGAGCGGTGGCATACGCTACATCCGGATTGGCGAGGTAGGCGTCGGCATCCGTTGACGAGCCGCCCCAATATTCGATGGAGGCCCGGATAGCGGCTTCGTAATGCTCGGCTGCTGTTCCGCCCACGCTAAAGCCTCTTTCAGCTGCTTCTGCCAGGAGGAAGCGCACCTCGGCGTAGTCATAGAACAACGCTTCGTTCGTGGGATCTATGATAACATTGGCAGGCTTGGAATAGGCCTGGTAATTGTTGCTGGCGGCATAAATACCACCGCTATAGCCACCGGAGGCATCCGTTGTAAAATACAGCGGGATGCGTGGATCGCTTAAACCTTTCATAAAGTCAACGATGGTATTGGCTGCCACAAAGTCCTTACGGCCGCTTTGCACCAGGTCAACCCATACCGGGTTGGTGTTGGGCGGAGCGGAGAGGTAGTGAAATGCTACGTTTTCCGCGTTGGAAGAAATAGCGCCGGGGGCTGCCGCTTCCACCATCGCTTTCGCTTTGTTCGCATCCACATCGGCGAGCATCATGCCGAGTTGAAGTTTCAGCGTATTGGCAAAAGTCAGCCACCCGGCCATATCGCCACCGTACAGCAGATCGTTGCCGCCGAAGCCGCCGAAATTTACGTCAATGGTGTTAATAGCAGCATCGAGGCGCGTGGCCAGGTTGTCGTAAATGGTTCTCGCATCGTCGTATTTCGGATACACCTTACCCTCGATGTCCAGGGCTTCCGTATACGGAACATCGCCGAAGGTATTGACCAGTATCATGTAAGAGTATACGTTCAGTATCTCGGCGCATGCATCCTGGTTTTCCTGCACTTCCCTCGGGAAGAAAGCCACGTCCTGGCTTGGGATCAGGCGCTGGCATTCCTTCAGGTTGTTGAGTACGTTCGGATAGATCGTATTCCAGAAATTCTGCGGAATGTTGCGGGTAGCCAGGTCGTAGTTCGCTTCGTCCGTATAAGTCGTTTCCGTCCAGTATTGCGACAGGAGCCGGAAAATGCCGACGTTTACGTTGGGCGTCGTCATGACATCTATGAGCTCTTTTTGAGCGTAGGAGAACAAGGGGCCCGGCGGTACGGCCGCGGGATTTTTCTTGTCCACGTTCAAGTCTTCAAAGTCTTTGTCACAGGAATATGCAAATCCTGTGAGCAATAGAAGCATTAGTATTTTTTTCATGTTTATTTTTTTTAGAATTTAGCGTTAAGGTTCACACCGAAAGTGCGCACGGACGGGTAAGCGCCGCCCTGGTAGCCTTGTACGTTGCCGGACGAAATGCCTTCTTCGGGATCGGAGTATGGAATGTTTTTGTGGAGAATCCACAGGTTGCGGCCATAAGCACCCAATGACAATCCGCGAATGCCCTTGGCAAACCAGCGGCTCGGCAGGTCCCAGGTCAGGTTAACCTCTCTCAGTTTGATGAAGCTGGCATCGTAAATGAAGCCGGCTGCCGGGATGCGCGCGTAGCCGTAAGAGCCGTAGTTAGTGGCACTCACACGGGTGGTATTTTCCGTGCCGTCGGCTTTCACGCCATCCATGATGATACCGCCGCCTTCTGCGATCGGCAGGCGCAAGTCGTTGCCCAGATCGTTTTTGCCGGCAGTCTCGGGATAGAGTCCGGTAGCCAGGCCATAGTAGAGGTCGAGGGAGAACATGTCGCCGCCCTGGCGCATGTCTACGAGGAAACCGAGCGATACGTTTTTATAACGGACGGTATTATACACACCGCCTATCCAATCGGGATTGACGTCGCCGATGATCTCGCTGGAAGTCGCGCTGAACAGATAACGGCCGTTGTCGCCCACGGTGCGGCGGCCATTCGTGTACACAAAGTTGCTGCCGCGAATGGTGCCGTAAGGCTCTCCCACCGCTGCATTGATGCTGATACCGCCCTGGAAGGTAGCCAGTTGCAGGTTTTGCAATTCGCCACCGAGGGTCACCACTTCGTTGCGGTTCATAGCCCAGTTGAATTCCACGCGCCAGCTCCAGTTGGGCGTGTTCACCGGACGGAAGAAGAGCGATGCTTCCACGCCTTTGTTCTCGATTTCACCCGCGTTGATGTATTTGGCTGCAAAACCGGTTGCGCGCGAAACGGCGGCGGGATAGATCTGGTCAATCGTATTCGTTTGGTACAGCGACACATCGAAACCCACTTTATCTTCCCAGAAACGCATTTCAAGACCTGCTTCCAGGCTTTTGGTACGCTCGGGCTTCAGACCGGGATTGTTTTTTGTGGTCGGCAAAAGCGCCAGGGAAGCGTCGCCGAAGCCTGCATCGAGGCGGAAAGCGTCGAGTACGGCCAATGGCGGAGCGGTGTTGCCCACTTCTGCGTAGTTGAAACGCAATTTGCCAAAAGTCACGCCGGAACGGCCCTCGCCCATCCATTCGGAGAAAACGATGCCCAGCGAAGCGGATGGGTAAAAATACGCGTTGTTGTCCTGCGGGAGCGACGACGCCTGGTCGCGGCGCAGCGTGAGGTCGAGGATAGCCCAGCGATCCCAAACGAAACCGGCTTTGCCGAATACGCCGTTCACCTGCAGTTGTGTTTGCGTTTCTGTTGGCGGCAGGAGGGAGTTGACCGAGTTGGACAGCGAATACAGGCCCGGAATGGACAATCCGCCGTTGGTAGCGGCCAGGATGGAAGAGATGTCCGTTTTGCGGATATTGACACCAACCAAAGCGTCGAATTTCAGGCGGTCGGTGATGTTGCGTTGCGGCACTTCGAGCAAGCCGTCGTAGTTCAATTCACGGTAGTTGCGGTTGAAGCGGGAGTAGCGCGAGAGGTCAATACTGCCTACAGCGTTGCGCTCTTCCTGGACTTCATCGTATTGGTCGAGTGAAATACGCCCGGTTGCGTTCAGCCAATCGGTGAGTTTGTAGGTCAGACCGGCATAACCGAAGTAGCGGTTGCGGTGGTCGTTCTGATAGTTTTCAAACCGCGTCCAGTAGGGATTGTCCCAGTAGATCGGCACCAGAACATCCGGGTCAACCCAGTTCCAGGTGATGTTTTGTGCCATTCCGGCTGCTACGGTGCGTTCATAAGCAGCCCGTTGATCCTGAACATCTACGTTGGTCTGCCACCACTGGCGGAAGTTGGTCATCAGGTTTTCGGCGTCGTAGCCCGTGCCATAACGCCCCAAACCATCTGTTGCGGTGTAGTTGGCGTTGGCAAACAAATTCAGCCGGTCCGTCAGGTTAAAGCCTGCTCCGAAGTTGATCACGTCTTTTTCCACGCGGCTGTTGGGCATAATGCCGTCGTCTTTGTTTTTGGTATAGCCGAGTTTGAAAAAGCCTTTGTCATTGGTGCCATCCACGGTGAAGCCGTAGTTGGTGCCGAATGCCGTTTCAAAAAAACTTCCGGGGTCATTCGCCGCCGGGAGCCAGGGACGCGCTTTGCCAAAATTGGGAGAGGTCGGGTCGAAGGCATCCCACTGGTAAACCAGCAAATTCGGGTCGAACGGAGCGCCATAGGAAGCATCTTCGGTGGTAGGTGTTATTTTATCTAATATGCCGTCTCCATTAATGTCGCGGTTCAAGAAGTAAATGTCGTTGGCATCCGATTCCGGCAGGTCTTCGTAATAGATCGGGTCTCCGTTGGCATCGGTGCCGACCACATCAACGTAATAGCGGCCATAGCCGGCCCCGTACTTGTCCTGATATTCGATAAAAGTAGATTTGTCGTACTTGCCAAAGTTCACACCGGCGTTGACGGACACGCCGATCCCGCGGTGTTTGCTGCCTTTTTTGGTCGTGATCATCACCACGCCATTGGAAGCGCGCGAGCCGTAGAGGGCTGTTGCGCCAGCGCCTTTCAGCACGGTGATGGACTCGATGTCGTCGGGGTTGATGTCGGCAGCAGCGTTGCCGTAGTCGTAACCGCCGCGTCCGGTGCGCTGGTTAGATGTATTGGTGTTCGAGTTGTCCACCGGCACGCCGTCAATCACGAAGAGCGCCTGGTTGTCGCCGGTGAGCGATTTATTGCCCCGGAGAATGATGTTGGAAGAGCCGCCGAGGGTGTTGTTGCGGCGAATCTCCAGGCCGGCAACCTTACCGGACAAGGAGTTGACAATGTTACTGTTGCGAACATTTGACACATCGCCGCCCTCTACTTTTTGCGCCGCGTAGGGCAATTCGTTTTTGTAGCGGGCAACGCCGAGCGCTGTCACAACGGTTTCGCCGAGTTGGATACCGGAAACCAGCACGACATCCACCACGTTGGATGCGCCGAGCGCGATTTCCTGAGTACCGAAACCGGTATAACTGAAAACAAGTGCGGTCGCCTCGGCAGGTACACGAAGGACGTATTGGCCATTTACGTCGGTGACGGTTCCTGCATTGGCATCTTTGGCGCGAACTGTGGCGCCGATGAGTGGTTCGCCATCGTCACCGGTAACCGTGCCGGTGATGGCGCGCTGTGCGAGCGCAATGCTCGCAACAGCGAATACCAACCAAAAGGATGTTAGTAATCGCTTCATACTGAAAGTGAGATTTGGTGAAAAAATGCGAAAGAATAATATTAAAATGACGAGGTAAAGGTAACCAACAGGGTACTGAGAATTGGACTTTTTAGCGAAAAAAAAATTAAAAAAAGTTTAACGCCGGAATATTTGGCTGTTGACTTTCAATTCAATAGCGCCCGAACGTCGAAGCGACGCGGGCGCTATTGGAGGGATTTCGGGTCGAAAAAGCCGGGGTTTTCAGGTCGGGCGGATTTATCTGAATTCATAATATTTCACCCATTCCACCGCCTGGTTTTGAGCCTCATTGATCAGCAGGGCGGCGCGTTTTTCGGGGTACACCCGGATGTATCCACGGTTGGTCGCCAATGCATGGAGATGCGTCGCAGCGGACAACACGGGGGCAACTCCGGTGCGACGCATCCGTTGCAAACTGAGTCGGTTTTGGCCGCCGGTGCGGAACACCACCAGTTCGGAAGCCTTATTCAATACTGTGCTGATCTCGATTTGGGCGGCATTGTCCAATATCGTCCAGGCAGCGGTGAGCGGCCGGTGGATTTTCACGTCGTCCACGACTGCATCGGTATCGAAGTTGATCTGGCAAGGGGGGGCTTCTCTGAGTTGCGCCTGTCTGCCCGCAAGTACATTGGCATTGAGCGTGGCTGCGTACTGCACGAAAGCATCGGTGCTGTTTTTCAGTCCATCGAACAGCGGGATGGCTTCGGTGCGGTTGCTGTAGGCGTAAGCCAGGCCGAGTGCGAGTTTTATTTTCTCCTGCCCGGCGGCGGGAGCGTTGAGCAGCCCTGCTTTTTTCACTAATTCACGGCGCTCGCAATATTCGATGGCTTCGCCGGCTTTGGCGTTCAGCACGAGTGCGCACAGGTAATTGATCTCGGCAGTCAGGTATTGGTAGTCCATTTTTGCGGCATGGGCGAAGTGCCCGGCGGCTTTGGCGAGCAACTCTCCGCGTTGTTGCCATTGTTCGGGTGTCAGATCGCCGGGGCCCCGGTCGGCTTTGGGCTTTTTAAGGCGGGTATTGCAGTCGAGTTCAAGTGGAAACACATAGGGATCCACGTTTTTTTCCGAGAGGTGCATGGCCTGCAGGACCAGATTGACGCCTAAATTATTGTACACTTCGCGGCCTTTGTAGCGGTTTTCCACGTATTGAAAGCAGGCAGCAGCCAGGTCATGTTGGCCGATGGCAGTCAGATAGTTTCCCGTTTCGTACATCCGGATCAGTTCGGTCACAATAAGGCGCAGATCTTTGGCGGTGCGTTTGCGCTCTTCGAGGGTAGGATAACCCGACAGCGTCTTCCCCTTCAGATCATAGGCCACGTACACGCCTTCAATGATGTAGGGCAGCAGGTCGGCGGTATTGTATCCGGCCAGCCAGGCATTGAAAAGGCCCTGAATGTCGGCATCTTTTTCGGCGTTGGCGTCGGCGCCATCTTCCTGGTCGTAGGCGAGAAAACTGGTTTGCCGGGTGTTGAGCTGGAAGGAGTGCGCCAGTTCGTGGCCGATGATAAAGGCCAGCGCCGCCAGCGAGTCTTTACCGAAAACGCGGCAGACCTCGAATACCTTCACCCCGATCCGGATGGTGTTGCTGCGACGAATGAACTGTGCTGCATGGCGTTCGTCGCTGACGATCTCGATGGCAGGTTTGGGGTAGATCTTATTGCCATTGGCCTGGTACAGGTTTTCCAGGACAGTCTCGGCAGTGGCTTTCAGTCGGGGCTGGGCCTGTACTTTAACGGCTATGAGGGCAAATAAAAGCAAGCGGAACAGGATTGTCATATTGGCAACGGGTTGGAATGGTTATTTACTGTCTTTGCCCCTGAAAACAACTTTCAGGTAGGCTTTCGCCTCGCGGGAATAACCCGATTCGGGATCGTCGGCGAGTTGTTGCAGGAGGGTGCGGGCATCCTTGCGGCCTTCGGGGGTACCGAATTGCAGATAGCACAGGGCGAGGTACCATTTGTTGGCATGGCGCAACTCGAACTCGGGATCGCCGGCGAGTGTGGACAGTTGCGAAGCCGCTTTGGCGTATTCGCTTTGCTGGAGCAGCGACATGCCGAGGTAATGGCGCGCGATCTTATCGTCGGGATATATCCGGCAATATTGCACGAGTTCGATGCGGGCTTTTTCGTAATCGCCTTTTTCGTACAGTTGGAGGGCCTGTGCCAGCGAGTCGTTGCGGCCCTGTTCGGGGTTGGCGAAACCGGCGGCTTCCAGCCGGTCGAGGATATTTCCCAGTCGTTCTTTGTCTGTTTGCTCAAATTTGGCAAGCCATTCGGAGGAAGAAGGGGTAGTGGTTCGGGTGTTATACAGGTAAAGTGCTGCGGCGAGGACCGCGATGGCAGCGGCAGCGGCCATGAGTTTTCGGAAGAAAGTCTGGTTTTTCATAACGGTGGGTCTGGATTGTTCGGTGGAGAAAAATTGTTCGGTTTCAAGTTTTTTTTGAACCTGAAAAATGGTTTTCCGGAGTTCCTGCTCGCTGTGCGTTTCGATGGCCGTCACGAGGTCCCGAAAGGCGTCCCATTCGGCGGCGAAGGCCGGGTCGTCGCGCAGGCGGCGTTCGAAATCAGCCTGTTCGGCGGCGTCGAGTTCGCGGCGCAGGCAGCGGTCCATGAGGTCGGTGTGTGTGAATTCCTGTTTCATAGCGGTCAGTTTTGAAGGGTTTGAAAATCGGGATCTGCTGCGACGCGGGCGCGGAAATCGTTCATACAACGGTTTTTCTTGACCCGCACGAAGGCTTCGGTGAAGCCCATGATTTGGGCGATGTCTTTGAGGGCTGTGTCCTCGTAGTAGTAGCGGCGGAGCAGTTCACGGCAATCGGCGCCGATTTGTTCGAAGATGCGCGCCATGAGCAGGTGTTTTTGTTCGTGGGTCGTTTTTTCTGACAGAACGTCGTCCGTCAGGTCGGGGATTTGCTGCGCAATGGTTTGGTTTTCGATAGGCGTATTAGCCGTCTGTCCTCTGCGCCGGTAAAGCCAGATTTTCCGGGCTACGGCGTAGAGATAGGTACTGAGTTTTGCCTGCAGGGCGAAATCGGGTCTCCGGAGGTTTTTGACCAGCGCCACGAGCGCTTCCTGAAACACATCCTGGGCATCGTCGCCGGAGCCGCCGTGCTGGGTAACGTAGGCGGCGGTCATCCGGTAGTACTGGCGGTAAACGTGTTCGAAAGCTGCGGGGGTTTCGGTTCGCAGGGCTTCGAAGAGTTCGGGCTCGCGGGTCAGGTCGAAGGTTTTACCCATGTTGTGGTTGTTGATTGCGGCGGTGACGAATTGTTATCGGCTGCAATGTTACTTTTTTCGGAAAAAAAGCCGCAACGTTTCGTCGCGGCTTTTTCAGGTCTAACACAGGTAAACTAAAGTTATGCTTCACCCATGTATTGCGGCCTGGAGGAGATGTTATCAGTCAATTTTTAAATTTTTCGGGAAAATGTTTTTTCATCTGCCATTTGAGGCGGGCGGTTACTCCACCAACACAAACCCAGCCCACTGATGCGGGCCGAATCCCCGCTCCCGCATTTCCTTTTGCGCTGCCCGGAACGCATCCGGGATTTCTCTTTTCTCCTCCAGCCAATTTTTGTAGAAGATGGCCATAAACTCCGAAGTCTCCTGATCCGGCACCTGCCAGAGCGACATGATGAGATATCGCGCGCCGGCGATCTTGAATGCGCGCTGGAGGCCATAAACGCCTTCGTTGCCCGCCAAATCGCCGAGTCCGGTTTCGCAGGCGGAAAGCACCACCAGTTCGGTGTTCGAGAGGTTCATCTGGCTGATCTCGTAGGCAGTGAGGATGCCGTCTTCCTGGCCTTCGGGCGTTTTGCCGCCGGCCCAGGCGCGGTTGGCGCCGGCGAGGATCAGGCCGGAGCGCATGAGGGGGTTGTCTGATATTTTGAAAACGGAGGCTTCATTTCGGATTTCGGATTGTGGATTGCGGATTGTGTCTTTCGGATCGGGGAAAAAGAATCCATGGGTGGCGAGGTGGAGCACGGCGGGTGACGACGTGTTATTGGTTCCCAAGGATTTAAAAGCGGATTCTGTACCGTCATGGCCGGCAAAAGATTGAACGGAATAGCCTGATTTTGTAAGCGTTTTGGATATATTCAAGACTTCCTTTTCTGTCCCGGGCAGATAATTCCAGTTGTCGCTTCCACGCACGCCAAGGGAGCGGCGAAGAGAGGCGATTCCGGCAGTGGCAGTATCGGGAGGAGCAGTAGCAGTTTGTGCATTATAGCGGAGACCGCCGAACAAGACAGCGGTTCGGGTGCTACGGCCACTGCTACTGCCACTGACCAGTTGTCTCGTGCTACCCAGCTGCACCAGTTTGTACCGGTCGCCAATGACTTGGCCACTGCCGGGAATGAGGATGGCGGCGAGATTGAGCCGGTGGAACAGGCCGGAGGGAGAGAAATAAACGGTTTTCACGCCTTGCAGCAGGCTGTCGAGCGGTTGCCAGATGAGTTGATAGAGGCCGGCGGATTCGCCGATACCGACGACGATGCCTTCGCTTTTTTCTGACTGGTCTCGTTTTTTGTCACCGCGAGCGGTATAAAGTTGTTCGGCGGCAGCATTGGTATTGACGGTGTTGAACAGGGATTGGACAGATTTTTCTTCAAAAAGCCCGACCAATTGGGGGTGGGACCATCCGGAGCGGAGGAGGAGAGCCACATAGAAAATGGAGTCTGTGGGCTTGGTTTTAGTATATTTATAATGGACGAACTCGATTGCGGCCTCGTTGGGTTTCAGGTTGCGCTGTACCTCCTGCCAGTTGACTTGTTTTACTGCCTCTGCATAGCCCGATCCTGTGCGGGCAAGATCTTTTTCCAGGTCGTTGATCCGGGTTTCCAATTCTTCCACGCCCTTTCGTTCGGCGATAGGTTTGGCGTACTCCGCTGCAAGACGGCGCCCACAGGATCTGAGTAGATCGTACTTTTCGGCGGTGGCGGAATCGCCCCCTGTAAGGCGCTTGAGCCGGTTGGCGGCATGGAGCAGAAAACCTTTGTAAAACAGGCTGTTGTTGTAGCAAATTTGCTCCGTTTCGTTCGTCGTGTGCTGCCGGGCAAAAGACAGAATTTGGTCTTGCTTTCGCGAAAAAAGTTTCAGGTAGATACCCAGTTCCTGCCCGGAAAGGTGGTGCAGGGCTTTAGATACCTGCGCCTGATCTGATTGGGCCAATTCAACAAACATCGGTTCAGCCTTTTCGTACCGGCCCATGCCGTAATACAAACTAGCGAGGTTGTTCAGGCTAACTGAATAACTGGGGTGTTCCTTGCCGAGTATTTTTTCCCGGATCGCTTTTGACTCGAGGAAGAGATGTTCGGCCTTTTCATACTGGCCCAATTCATGATACAAACCTGCCAAATTGCTCAGGCTGTTGGCATAATTGGGATGTTCCTTGCCCAATATTTTCTCCCGGATGGCTACGGATTCGAGTTGGAGCGGCTCGGCTTTTTCGTAGTTACCCATACTCCAGTACAAACCGGCCAGGTTGTTCAGGCTTTGCGTATAATCGGGGTGTTCCTTACCCAAAATTTTTTCCCGTATTCTTATGGATTCGAGGTAAAGCGGTTCGGCTTTTTCATATTGACCTCTGTCTCTGTAAAAAGTAGCCAGGTTGTTCAGGCTGAGTGCATAATCCGGATTTTCTTTACTCAATTTTTTTTCCAGAATCCCCTTGGATTCGAGCAGAAGGAGTTCTGCTTTCTCATAATTACCTATGTCCCGGTAAAAAATAGCCAGGCTGTTAAGCCCCCAGGCATAATCCGGATGTTCTTTACCTAAGATTGTTTCACGGATGGCCATGGATTCGAGGTAAAGCGGCTCGGCTTTTTCATATTGACCCATTTCGTGGTACAAAATCGCCAGGTTGAAGATGTTCCATGCATAGTCGGAGTGTTTGGTGCCCAGCGCTTTCCCCAGGATGGATTTAGACTCGAGGAAGAGCGGTTCGGCCTTTTCGTATTGCCCCATGTCCTTGTACATATCTGCCATATTGATAAGGCTCCTCGCATATTCGGGGTGATCTTTGCCCAGCACTTTTTGCCGGATGGCTTTGGATTCGAGATAAAGCGGTTCGGCCCTTTCATATTGACCCATTTCTTTATAGAAACCCGCCAGACTGTTAAGATTCCCTGCGTAATCGGGGTGTTCTTTGCCCAATTTTTTTTCCAGAATGGCTTTGGATTCGAGTAAAAGAGGTTCGGCCTTTTCATATTGCCCCATATTTCTGTACAAATTCGCCAGATTATACAAGCTTAATGCATAGTCGGAGTGCTCTTTGCCCAAGGTTTTTTCACGGATGGCTTTGGATTCTAAATAAAGTGGCTCGGCTTTTTCATACTGACCTATCCTGGTATACAGCCGGGCAAGGTTGTTCAGGCTGGCCGCATACAGCGGATGCTCCTTACCCAGTGTTTTTTCCCGGATGTTTCTGGATTCAAGAAAGTGCGCTTCGGCTTTTTCATATTGATTCGTACGGATATACAGAATCGCCAGACTGTTCAGGCCATTCGCATAGTCGGGATGTTCTTTGCCCAGGGTTTTTTCACGAATGGAATTTACCTCGGTCAAGAGCGAAATGGCCTTCGCATATTGACCCATGCGGTCGTATACAATCGCCAGATTAAACAGGCTGTTCACATAACTTGAATGCTCTTTACCCACTGCTTTTTCAAAGATGGACATGGATTCGAGATACCCTTTTTCCGCTTCGGCAAAGCTAATTTTAACATCATGCACCCTACCCCGGTTGAAACAGCAGTTCCCGTATGCCGCCGACTCCCGGCCTAGTTTTTCGAGCGCAAGTTTTTCGGCAGATTCATTAACAGTCAGAGCCTTTTCAAATTCCCGTTGCTCCGTGAGGGTGCGCGACACCTGTATCAAACTATCCACCTCCCGCACCACCGCCAGCGAATCCATATTCTGGCCAAAACTGCACAGCGCGAACTGAGCGAATACTACGAAGGAGAAGATTTTTTTCATGGTTGGATTTGAATTTATGGGTAAAATGAAAATAGCGCACACCGGACCGTTATTGATCTGATGTTAAAATATTATCCGTCTGAAGCGAATTGTTGAACGAAGTGCGTCTCACTTTCCCACGATCTCCACCACAACCGTCCCGATCAATCCCGCGCCGATGGGCGCGGAGGCAGCGGGAACGGTCCCGCGTGTAGCGTTGTCGGGAAAACTGTAAATTGCGAGTAGTTTCTCGAGCGGATTGGCCTGGCGCTCGCGTCCACGCAGGCTTGCGCCGTTGGTGGCGATCAGGTTGGCGAGGTCCACCGGCTCCTGCGTGGCGATGATCTTCAACACTTCGCGGCCCAGAGGCGGGCTGACGCCATGACCCTCGGAAGTGAAAGATTTTCCCGGTGGCAGGTAATATTCTGCTGCAGGGCTGTTGCCGCGCGGCATGACGACGTTGATCCGGTTATCTGGTTGGATATCCAAAACGTTGTAGTAGAAAGGTTTGGAGCCGGTGTTGCGCACCGTGATATTGATCTTCTTGCCGGTATCAATTTGCGAAAGGTGGACTTGCCGGATGGAATCGTATGGATACCAGATCACTATTTCTGCCTCGATGCCGTCGCTTCTTGCCTCCACTATACGAAGGAACTCGGCGCGCAGGTAATCGCCGATGGCTTTCCGGAGTTCGCCTATGGTTTTGCGGACGGGGTCGGCGGGAGCGGACTGACGGTACAGCACGGTTTCGTCGCGCTGCAACAGTTGTGCCTTGTTGCCGGTCGTCTCCAGAAGCAGGTCGGGCCGGTTGTCAACGAGTTCTATATAAGGCCGCTCGCGGGCAAATTCGAGCATCCCTTCGCGCAGCGGCCCGTCGGGCAACGCCAGTTGCAGCCGCAGGCGCAGATCGCCGTAGTGTTGCCGGCGGACGAACACCCAGGCGTTTTTCATTTGTTCGCGGCTGAGCGGCCGGTCGAGGCGCACGTCGCAATCGAGCGGTTTGGCGCTTTCGACGATACCTGTGGCAAGCGGAGGTTTTCCCAGGGTGTCGCGGGTGTCGAGGGAATAAAAGACCACGACGGTGGAATCCTGCAACCCCTGCAACTGCCCGGCGTCGAGCAGCACCAGATCAGGCGCAATGCGGTCGCGGACTTTGTAATAGGTCGCCCGTCCCAGAAATTTTCCGCCGAGGATATTTTGGTCGAGTTCGCCTTCGGCTTGCGGCGTTTGGCGGCGGACGTAATAATTGACCTCGTTTTTGATCCTGTCCATCAGCGCGCGGTAGGTCGCTTCGCGCGGCATTTGAGTCAGCGCTTTGCTGAAGGCATAACACATCAGGCCGTAATGCCGGCCTTTGTCGTCGTTGTATTCGAAACTCAATTCCTGCGGGCTGGAACTGAACAACGAAACCATCGGGGCGAGGTTGGCGGCGCTGCCGCTGGCTTCGCCGCCCAGCTCATTGATATCCTGTCCTCTTTTGGTATTTGTGTGGATGTAGGCGGGGTCGGCCATGAGGATGTCGGTGCCGCGCGCGACAGCAATGCCGCGGGTACCGGTGCCGGAGTGGCAGGCGTCCACGAGCACCATCAGGTGGCCGGTGGGGCCGAGTTTGCGCCGCAATTCAGCCAGCAGGGCGCCCAGCTCTTCGTCGCGGATGTGGTTTTGGCCAGTGTAGGCGCCGGTTTGGTAATCGCGGAGCGCATCGTATGGCACAACGGCTTCGTCGAAACCGTCCACTTCGTCGCCGTTGTCGTCCTGCACCTGTTGACCGTGGCCGGAGAAATGGAAAACCGCCGTGCCGCCGGGTTGGGCGCGGGCGATGAGTTGCTCGCGGATGGCGGTCAGAATCGCCTGCCGGGTGGCGGATGCTTCCGTTAAAGTAAAGATGTTGTCAGCGGGAAAACCCTGTTGGATCAAGGTGTTGCGCAGGAGCTCCACATCGTTGGCCGAATGCAGGGGCTGCCACCCGGAGTGTTCCGGGTATTGGCCGACGCCGGTGAGCAGGGCAATTTTGGCGGGTGTTTGAGCGACGGCAGTTTGAAAAAGCAAACATACCGCGACGAATAAAATGGTTCGGGGATGCATTGAGCGGTGGTTTTTGTTGTTGAAAATGCAGCCGACAAGGTAAGTGCATTGTTTTAAACTTACCAATTATTAAGAAATATTGTCGGGTAAATTTTAGGCTGCGCAGGTTTTTCGTCGGCGGCCCGTATTGTTGTACCATTTGTGCAGGAAATAACGCTCAATTCCACCTTGGCTTGCCAATTATCACAATCAAAAGAAAAAGGAGGTACAAAAAACCCGGCACGGCGAGGATACACAAAACACCCTTTGCCCACCCGGTGTACTCCTGCGATTTCAACCAAAGGCTGCCCAACAAAACAGCCGCCACGACCGCCAGAAGGATCAGCCACAAACCCATATTGAACGATGAGACCGAACCGTCGGCCAATCCTATGAAGAAAAAGTAGAGTACCACAAGGGCTATGATGGCATCGAAGCCCCAGAGAATCCAGAAGAAAGTCATGGTTGGTTGTTGGTTGTTGGTTGTTGGTTATTCGTTATTGGTTGTTGGTTGTTGGTTGTTGGTTGGAAACGAGTGCGCAAGGTTATGCTTTTTCGGCCAAAAGCAGGTAGTAGTTGAAAATCCCCCCTTTCCTTATCAGTATTTCTTTCGCTATCCGCATGCTGCGTCCGGCCAGCATAGCCCGGTATTCTTCCAGACCGTGTTGATGCGGATGCAAAATATCGGCAGGAACGAGCCGGAAAACACTTTTCATCTGCGAAAAACGGTGCACATCCACCGATAGCGCCAATATGCCGCCCGGCTTCGTCAACGCAGTCAGCCGGTCGAAACAACCCGGTAGATCAGCCACGTGGTTGATGGCGTTGAGGCAAAACACGAAATCATATTGTTTTTCCGGAAAAAAATGCTCCAGCGGCGTATCGAAAAAACGAACATGCGGATAATCGCTGCGCCGGAAATGTGGGAGTGTTTTTTCATAACGGCAAAGCAGCGGATCGAGTGCATCCACCCTCTGGTGTTCGAGTGTGATAAAGATACCGGCCGGGCCGCAACCTGCATCGAGTATGCCGGCGTCGTGCGGTATACGGACATCGCATTGCTGCAGAAAATCACTCCAGTAACGGCGTTTCCAGGACAGGTATTCTGTTTTTTCGCGCGGGCCGAGGTAGCGCTGCCACCAGCGGATTTCAAAATATTGGGCGATACGCCAGCGCAGGTTCATTTTCAAAGTTTGTTAAAGTTGGTTGCGGCAAAGAAAATTCTCCTACCTTCGGGTTCTGTAAAATCCCCTCTTTTCCCTGCCAAATTAAACACTCTGCACAAAATGCTTTGCCTTCGTCTGTTGCCTCTGTTTTCGGCGGTCATCCTGGCCGCCGGTTCTCTCGACGCTCAAAACGACAAACAAGTCATCGGCAACCCCGTCATTACTCCCGACGATATCGCAGCGGATGCCTCCATTCTGTATCTCATCCGGTTCCAGAATGTCGGCCACGATACCGTGCGCAACATCGTGGTGCGCGACACACTCGATCCGCGCCTCAATCCAAATTCATTCATCACACTCGATGCCAGCCACGACTATCAATTGCTCGGCGAAGGCGGCAGCGTCATCCGTTGGTATTTTGAAAATATCAATTTACCGGACAGCGCTTCCGGGGGATCGCATTCTATTGGATTTATCCTGTTCTCTATCCAGCCGCAACCATTCGTCGCGCCGGGGCAAACCATCCTCAACCGCGCCTGTATTTCTTTCGACGACCTTTCCACGATCTGCACCAACGAAACGATCGTCTGGGTGGACGGCAATTCCGCGGTGGAAGCGCCTCCTGCCGACGAAAACGACTGGCATGTGGTGCCCAATCCCAACCACGGACAATTTGAAGTGCGGCAAGACAATATTCAGACTTCCAACTACACCGCAAACGACACCCGTTGGTGGATCACCGATATGAGCGGCCGCACGGTATGGGATGGCGCTGCTGCCAACGCAACGGCGGCCAGCAATCAGATATTGCTGGAAAAACCCATGCCCGGGCATTATCTGCTGTGGATACAGTCGGGCAGGAGCCTGGAAGTGGAGCGATTTGCGGTGATCCGGTAAGGCCGCTCAAAACACATGGCGTTCAGCGTGATAACTCGACCGGACCAGCGGCCCGCTTTCCACATATTTGAACCCTTTTTGCAAGCCGATTTCCCTGTATTCGGCAAACTGGTCGGGGTGGACGAACTCCGCCACTTCCAGGTGCATTTTGGTGGGTTGCAGGTATTGGCCGATGGTGAGAATGTCGCAGCCGTGTGCCACGAGGTCGTCCATGGATTGGAACACTTCTTCGGGTGTTTCTCCGAGGCCAACCATGATGCCGGTCTTGGTGCGTTTGCCGTAGTTTTTGATGCGCTGTATCTGTTCGAGGCTGCGCTCGTATTTGGCCTGGGGACGCACTTTGCGGTAGAGACGCGGCACGGTTTCCATGTTGTGGCTCACCACTTCCTGTCCGGCGGAGATCATGCGTTCGAGGGCTTCCCAGTTGCTTTTCGTGTCGGGGATAAGGGTTTCGATGGTCGTCTCCGGCGAGCGCTCTTTCACGGCGCGCACAGTCTGGTACCATATCTCGGCACCCCGGTCTTTCAGTTCGTCGCGGTTGACGGAAGTGATCACGGCGTGTTTGACACGCATGAGCCAGATGGCTTCGGCCACGCGGCGGGGTTCGTCTTCGTCGTATTCGGTGGGACGGCCGGTCTTCACGGCGCAGAAAGAACAGGAGCGGGTGCACACGTTACCGAGGATCATAAAGGTAGCAGTGCCTGCGCCCCAGCACTCACCCATGTTCGGGCAGTTGCCGCTCTGACAGATGGTGTGGAGATTGAATTCGTCCACGATACCGCGCACGTTGCGGTAGTTTTCGCCCATGGGAAGGCGTACTTTTAGCCAGTCCGGGCGCTTGGGCCGGGATTCGGATGTATTTTCAACGATGGGTAGATCGAGCATGGCCTGTGATAAGATCGGGAATGAGGTCTCAGGATGTCGCAGCGGCAGTTCCCGTCTGGTGTACCGCATAAAAATCAAAATGTTTCCACCGGTTCATATCCTCCGGCGTCCGGATGGGAACAACAGGAGTGCCCGCAAAGAAGCCGTCAATGTGGAACAAGTCGTACCCTATGTCCGCCAAAACCTGGAAGTGCTCTGCCCGTTGTTCGGGGGTGGATTTGCCGAAGCATTCCGAAATGACAACGGGTTTGCAGCGCTCGAGCAACCCACGGATGGATTTGATCACCTCCCTGTCGTAGCCTTCGGTATCTATTTTGATCAGCGACAGTTTGGGTATCCATTCCCGGTACCGTTCTTCGAGTAATTGCTCTAACACCACTCCCTGTATTTTTGTTGGCAGCACGAAACGCCCGTGAAAATCGGATTCGTCCTTCGATATGCCGCCGTTGTTGAACGACGCTTCGGACGAGCGGTAAAAGAACGTATCTGCCTTATCCGTTATGGCATACTTGAGCGGATGGATATTGGTCTTTTCCGGGTTGAGCCGGGCATTCACTTCCAGTATCCTGAACACATGGGGATTCGGATCGAAGGAGAGCGTGAGTCCTTCTTTGCCGTTGGCCAGAGCGGCCGCAACGCTGAGGTGGCCGATGTTGGCGCCGATATCAATGACCAGGTCGCCTTTTTTAACAAACTTTTTGAAAAAACTGACTTCTTCCTGGCGCAGTACCTTGGGCGCCACCAGCGGATTGAGCCAATTGGCAAACGCTACCCTACCCTCTTCGGCCAGATCGAAATATCCGGTCTCATAGGGGTATTCCTGAAACTGACGGCGCGCTTTTTTCCGCCGGAACGACTGAACAATATATTGGAACATGAATGGCGAAGGAAGTGCGGTATGAATGCCACCCGGCATGATTACCGCCGCTTTCCCAGCTGCAAATTTACAAAGAAGTTGAAGAACATAGGGCTGTTCTCTTCCACAAGTATGGGCGCGTCCTTGAAAAATACGTCGAGCATGAGCCCGATCTCAAATGCTTTTACAAATTCGTCGAAAGCGCCCCAGTCCATGTGCAGTGCGATGAGCGCGTTGCCACCGGGCAGCAGCGACACCTCGCTGAAGCCTTTGGTAAAGGGCGACGCGCCGAGTATGCGCGTATTGTCGAGGAAAATATCTGCATTGCTTTCCGAGTATTTTTCGTGGGTGACGCGGCTTTCGCCGGGCGTATCGCCGACGCGGCGCAGCGCCAGGTAGTAGGGCTTCAGCAAGCCCAGCGACGGGCCAAACGAATAATTGATGCCCAAAGCCACGCCTTTATGCTTGGCTTTTTCGGAAAAATACCGCTTGGCGCCCCAGTTGCCCCGCAACATGAACAGGTTGTTCTGCTTGCCAAAGACGTAGGGCCTGAACGAACGGCTCACTTGAGGATCGGCGCTCTGGCGCTGTTCCTTCGGGCTTTTCAATTCGCCGAGGCTGAAACTGAAACAAGTCGTCTTATAATAAGTACGCAATCTGCCCAATTCCACTCCCGCCGCGAACCCCCGGTTGGTGGTGAGCTTAAAATTAAACGTCGTCTCGCGGTTGTAGATGATACCAACACCCGTCACAGGAGGCTTGATGCCCTGCGACCAACCGGCGACGGTCAGGAAGGCAAGGAACGGCAGGCAGGATAAGGTTCGCAGCATGTCTCGTTAATTTGTTCCAAAAATAGGTTTTTCCGAAATACCAACACCTAAAAACGCGCCACAGTTTTTATAAAAATGACGTCGAATGGCGGTTAAATTACAAGTACCTGACCCTCCTTACCCACCGTGTCATTCTGAGCGCAGCGAAGAACCCGCTTAAGCAATTGATTATCAATTGTATTTAAACAGATTCTTCGCTGCGCTCAGAATGACACGGTGGGTAAGGGAATGAAGAACTTATTTCTTGATCGTTACCAAATAACCGTTTGACTGAACTTTTTAAAAAGCGAAACCCTCTGGCGCTCATTTCGGTCTACCACTGAAAGTAAAAAATCCGCCCGTTTTTGGCGACAGCCCAACCGCGATCGCTCAGCGTATAGACATCGGTGAAATCCGCATTTTCGTCCGCTTGCTCCACCTGCGACCAATCCGCGCCGCCATTTTCCGTCATCCAGAACAAACCATCGTCGCCCACGACAAATCCGGTGTCGGCATTCGCGAACCACAACGCCCGAAACGGCTGGTTTCGTTTGCCGGTGCTGCCACCTTCCCTGATTTTCTGCCAGGACGATCCTCCGTCGGTCGTTTTCAACAGGGTGCCGCTGGAGCCGCAGATATAGCCGGTCGAGGGATCGGGAAAATGAACGGAGCGAAAAAAATCGCCCGTTACGTCGAGCCTTTGCCAACTGCGCCCCGCATCGTCGGAGCGCAATACCCATCCCAAGCCTACAGCGTGAACGGTGGCGGAGTCCGAGAATTGCACGTCGGCCAGTACGTTGGCCGTTTCGTGCAGCGTATCCAGTTCCCAGAAAGCATCCGGGCCAAACGAAAAAATATCGCCGAGCCAGTAAGCGCCGCCCGCGACCATTGCCCCGCGCCGGCTGTCGGGAAACCAGCAGGCGCGGTTCCACAGGTAATTGACACGAAACCCCTCCCAATGGCTGCTTCCCGGTGGGCGGTACAGCGCAAAATCCTGTCCGCACACGTAGCCTTGTCCTTCGCGGTCGAACATGACGTACTCCATTTTGCGCGACAACAGCGTGTCGGTTTGCCAGGTCTGGCCGCCGTCGCCTGTAGATAGGATAAAGCCGCTTTCCCAGGCTTTGCCGCCGACTGCTACGCCATGCAGCGAATCCGTCATCCAAACGGCACTCATATCTTCAACAACCGGACTTGGCAATTCCTGAAATACGCGGAGTGCCGTGGAGACTTCTTTGTGGCAGGAGGCACTCGCCCATAACATGATCATAATGGTGAAAACTGGAATGCGCACCATCAAATGAATGTGATTTTACTTTTTAACATGAGTTGTGACCTACCTCCGTAGGAACAATGGGAACGCGCCAGGCAGGTCGCAACTTGCGTTATTTTACGGTTTCCGCCAGCGCGATAAAAAAGTCCATCGCCTCCGGATTGCGCATCGAATCGCGGTTAAAGGCTTTGTCAAGGGGCTTGCGCTGCAGGATCTTCTTCACCGGCGTTTCCATCTTTTTTCCCGAGATCGTGTAAGGCACATCGGGTATTTCCAATATTTCATCGGGGACGTGGCGGGGACTGTAAGTGGTGCGCAGCACCGTCCGGATGCGGTTTTTGAGCCCGTCGTCCAGCCTGGCGCCCGGCGCCAGCGCGACGAACAAGGGCATCCAATCCGAGCCGTCGGGGCGTTCAAGGTTGACGATCAGGCTGTCTTTTATTTCCGGTATCTTGTCCATCGCCCGGTATATCTCCGCCGTGCCGATGCGCACGCCCTGGCGATTGAGCGTGGCGTCGGAGCGCCCGAGAATAACGAGGGTGTCGCGTTCCGTGATGCTCAGCCAGTCGCCGTGCCGCCACACGCCGGGATAGGTGTCGAAGTAGGAACTGCGGTATTTCGAGCCATCGGGGTCGTTCCAGAAAAAGACGGGCATGGAAGGCATGGGGCGGGTGACGACCATTTCCCCGACCTCTCCCACAGGCACAGGCTGGCCATTTTCATCCCAGCTTTCCATGGCGCAGCCGAGACAGCGGCATTGTATTTCACCCTGATAAACAGGCAATAAGGGATTGCCGCCTACCCAGGCCGTGCACACGTCGGTGCCGCCGGCCATGCTGGACAGCCAGACGTCGGATCTGATGTTCTCGTATACCCAGCCGAAGGCTTCCGGCGGCAGGGGCGAGCCGGTGGAGCCGATGCTGCGCAGGTTTTTCAAATCGAACGTTGCCCCGGGCGACAACCCGGCTTTCATACAACTCACCAAATACGGCGCGCTGGTGCCGAAGTGATGGATCGGCGCTTTTTCGGCCAGTTCCCACAAGACGTTCAGATCGGGGTAGCCGGGACTGCCGTCGTACAACACGATCGTCGCTCCGGCGAGCAAAGCGGCGAGGGTGAAATTCCACATCATCCAGCCGGTGGTAGAGTACCAGAAAAAGCACTCGCCGGGCCGCACATCGTTGTGAAAATGCAGGTATTTCAGGTGTTCGAGCAGATTGCCGCCGTGGGAATGCGTGATGGCCTTCGGCACACCGGTAGTGCCGGATGAATAAAGGATCCAGAGCGGATGATCGAAGGATAAAGGTTGAATGATGTAGGATGGATTTTCAGGTTCCGCTGCCATGATCTTGTTCCACAACACCACTTCTTTATCCACCTTCAGGGAGGCATTTTCATCCAGGTAAGGTATGAAGATCACTTTTTCCACCGTCGGCAGCAATTGACACAGTTCGCGCACGGTGTCGCGTTTGTCGAATGCCTTGCCGCCGTAGGTGTAGCCGTCCACGGCAATAAGTATCTTCGGTTGTATCTGCACAAATCGGTCGGCGACGCTGGAGGCGCCGAAATCAGGCGAGCAACCCGACCACACGGCGCCGAGGCTCATCGCAGCCAATACCGCCGCGATGGCATGAGGGGAATTGGGTAAATAAGCCGCTACCCTATCGCCTTGCCGTACGCCGCTGCGGCGGAGGAAGTTTGCTATCGCAGCTGTTTGCCGTTCGAGTTCGGCCCAACTCACGGGTGTCAGCGATTGTCTTTCATTCTGGAACAAAATAGCCGGACGCGCATCGGTTTTTTGCCGGAAAATATGCTCCGCGTAGTTCAGCGTCGCGCCTTCAAACCATTTGTAATCAGGCATTTCGGAACCGGTCAGGACGGATTGACAAGGCGAATGGCCAATGATGCGGAAATATTCCCACAGGCTTTGCCAGAAAGCCGGGAGATCGTCCGTTGACCATTTCCACAGATCGCGGTAGTGGCTGAAATGCAGTCCTTTTTCCTGTGCCAACCAGTTCATGTAGTGGGCCAGGTGGCTTTCTGTGAGGAGTTCTGCGGGAGGGCGCCAGAGTAGTCGTGGTGTCATTGGATAAGGTCTTTGAAATAAGTCATTGTCGTCATTGGGGTAATTTAGGGTAATTGCCGTAATTACCCCAATTACCCCAATTACGACAATGACTTTCACGCTAACTTCGCCGCGAAAATCCCGCTATTCCATCATTTCATTTCAAAAAAATCATTCCGCACATTTCGCCTGACAACTTTTCTGATATGAAGACGACCAAAATTCTCGTGCTGCTCATCGCAGTAATGGCTTTTTTCGCCTGCAAAACAGCCCAAAAACCCGCCGGTGACGACGGCATCATCGAAATTCAGTTCCTGCAAATGAACGATGTGTACGAAATCTCGCCGGCGCCGTCGGACAACACCGGCGGACTGGCGCGGGTGGCGGCGATCCGTAAAGAACTGCTGGCCAAAAACCCGAACACGTACACCGTCCTGGCGGGCGATTTTATCAGTCCGTCGGTGTTGGGTACACTCAAATACGAAGGCAAACGCATCCGGGGGCGCCACATGGTAGAGACCCTGAACACGCTGGGTCTCGATTGGGTCGTGTTCGGCAACCACGAATTCGACTACGACGACCTGGCGGACCTGCAGGCCCGGCTGGACGAGTCGAAATTTACCTGGTTCGGCGCCAACGTGCGTTTGAAAGGACAGACCTGGACCCAGCAGTTTTTCAAGAACAAAGCTGGCGGCGGTACGGAGATTTGCCCTGACAACCAAATCGTTACCGTAAAAGACGCGGACGGCACGACGATCCGGCTCGGCGTTTTCGGCGTCTTGCTCGACACGGGGCGAAAACCCTGGGCGGAATACTCCGACTGGTTTGCGGCGGCCCAAAAGAATTTTGCCGAACTGAAACCCAACACCGACCTGGTGATCGCCCTGACGCACGTTGATGCAGCCGACGATAAAAAAATCGCAGCCCTGTTGCCCGACATTCCGCTCATCATGGGCGGTCACGAGCACGACAACCAGATATACAAGATTGGCAAATCTACCATCGCCAAAGCCGACGCCAACGCCAAAACCGTTTACGTCCACACCCTGCGCTACGACAAAAAGACCAAAACCAGTGCGGTAAAATCCGAACTGCGCCGGGTGAACGCATCCATCGCCGACGAGCCCGCCACGGCTGTGGTGGTCGCCAAATGGGAAAAGATCAAGAACGAATCGCTGGAATCGAGCGGCTTCGCGCCGGCGAGCGCGGTGACGCAACTAAAGGAGCCGCTCGATTGCCGCGAAGCCGTCGTGCGCCACACCCAATGCAGGGCAGGCGAGATCATCACCCGCGCCATGCTCGCCGCCGCCAAAACCAAACCCGAATGCGTCTTCCTCAACAGCGGCTCTATCCGTGTGGACGATGTGCTGAGCGGTACGCTCACCGAACTCGACGTCGTGCGCATGCTGCCTTTCGGCGGCGGCATCTCCGAAGTCGAAATGCGCGGTTCGATGCTCCGCCGCACCCTCGAAGCGAGTTTGACGAACAAAGGCAAAGGCGGCTACCTGCAACTGCGCGACATCCGGCGTGACGAAGCGGCCCAGCGCTGGATAGTGGCCGAAAAACCGCTCGATGATGCACGGTTATACCGGGTAGCGCTGCCCGATTTCCTGCTCACCGGCAATGAACAAAACATGGAATTTCTGAAAGCGTCCATCGGCGCCGACGGCAAGTCATCGAACCCGGATATTGCGAGCATTGCGAAACCCAATCCGAACGACAAGAACGACGTGCGCAACGACATCCGGCACGCGGTGATCAAATACCTGAGGGGGAAATGAGTTTCGCTTCCAAACCGATGGGCACAGCCGAAAGCGCCTTGCTCACCGGGCAGCCGGCTTTGGCGGCATGGGCGAGTTCAGCGAATTTTTCGGCGGAAATGCCCGGCACTTCGCCTTCGAGACGGAGCGTGATTTTTTGAAATGCCCAGCCGCTGTCGCCTTTTTCCATGTCAATCGTGGCGGAACAGCGCAGTTCTTTGGCGTTAAAGCCTGCGCCGGAAAGTTGGAAACTCAAAGCCATGATAAAACAGCCGGCGTGGGCAGCGGCGATGAGTTCTTCGGGATTGGTGCCGGCTTTGCCGTCCTCGTTTTGAAAGCGTTTGGCGGCGGAGTAGGGGGTGCCGGAAAGTACGCCCGAAGGGCCGTCGAGTTTACCGGAGCCGTCGGCGCCGGTGCCGTTCCAGACGGCGGATGCAGTGCGTTGGAAATGAGCCATGTGTAAAAGTTGAATAGCCCGCCGGCGCGAGGGTTTCGACGGGTGAAATGTTAGAGAATGAAGAATTTTTGCTTTTTCAGTCGGGAGAACAAGGCTCCGTTGGAAAGGTTTTTTATGCGATATTAATTTTTCACCTCCTTCTCATGCAGCCGTTCGCTCAGCAGCCGCTCCAGGCTGTCGGCCTGCATGGTATAGATCGGGTCGTTGAAAGGCGTTTCGTAGCCTTTGGTTTTGTTTTTTCCGAACACTTTCACTTTCACGGTGGTGTAGCGCTTGGGATTGAGCCGCAGATCCTGGATGAGAAGTTGGGTGTGGCGGAGGGTGCGTTCCAGGTCCTGGGCAAGCACCTCATCGGTCAGCATTTTGCCGGCCACGCCCTTGCCTTTCAGCAGGTTGTGCGCGAGGGAATCCACGCTGGCGATGGTTTTTTCGGTGGTGACGAGTGTGCCGCGCAGGTCGGACAGGCGGCGGGTGAGGGAGTCGAGGGTTTGGCCGGCTTTCTGCGAACTTTGCGATAAGCCCGCTCCCTTCAGTTCCCGGCTGAGCGTGTCGAGGTTTTTGAGGATGCTGCCGATCTCGTCCATGTTGGCATTGAGCGACCCGGTAAGGGTGGCGGCGTTGTCCACCGTCGCTGTCAGCCCGCGTTCACTGGCGGCGAGCACGCGGTCGAGCCTGAAGGTCAGCGCCTCTATATTTTTCAAAGAATTGTCCAGCGCCTCGAAGGTGGCGGCGATGCTTTCGGGATTGGCTTTGGCAAGAGAATCTATGTTGATCGCCAAACCTTTACGCAGCCGTTCGGTGTACACATCTATCTCACCGGGAGAGATCATTCCTGCGAGAAAAGAGCGGGAACTACCCTCTAAGTAATCGCCGTCTTCCGCGCAGTCGCCGGTGCAGGCGCGGTCGAAATCCAGTTCGATGGCTCTTCCGCCCATGAAGGTAGGGCTCGTGATGGTCGCCAAGGCATCCTTCGGTATGTTGAATTTGCCTTCTACGTTGAGCACCACGAGGATCGTGCGGCCATCCGCCGGGTCAATGGAAATGCTTTTTACGCTGCCCACCTGCAATCCCCGGATAAAAACGGGAGCGGAGACGCGCAAATCCTGCACGTTATCGTACCGGACGTTGAAGTTTTTGGAGAAGGTGAGCATATCTTGCCCTTTGAGAAATTTGAATCCCCAGATGCCGAGGAGTACGGCGGTAATGGCGAGCAGGGCTATTTTTACTTCGTTGCTGATCTTGAGCATTTTGTGTGATATTGGAGGTTTCTGTTTGAATGGGTTAATGAGGGTTGATCATCAACAAAATAAACCTTCATCAACCCTCATCAACCTTTGCCGGATCACCGTGCCGACACGATGGCCGCTGTGCGGAATCCGAGGTTCCTGATCTCCGGCAACATTTTTTCCGCTTCCGCAAACGTGGTGTATTTGCCTGTGAAATAACAATAGTTGCCCTCGATTTTTTCTTCGGCGATGTCGCTGAGCAAGGCGAGTTGGCCCGAATTTTTGTCCATACGCATGGGCCAGGAGAGCAGGAAGATGCGGAACGGACCGATGGGTTCGGCGGTGCTGACGGCGCCTGGCTGCGATTTGGAAGTTTGTGTCTTCAGAGCGGAAGATGTTTGCGTCTTCGGCTGCGATGAGGTTTTCACGGTTTGTTTTTGCGAATTTACAGCGGGTGTATTGGACTGCCTCTCAGGTGTTTTAGGGGTTTGTACTGGTTTCTGAGGCGTGTTGGATACCATCGGGCCGCCGCTGCCTTTTTGCGGGGAGGTGCTGGGTTTTGAAGCGGTGGAAGTTTTGCCGGAGCTGGCCTTTTGTTCCGCGACAGCGCCCTCCACCTGTTGTTTATAAGCTTCGAATGCTTCGAAGATCGCCTGGGCCAATTGCGCCTGTCCTTCTTCCGAAGCCACAAACTCTTCTTCCGTGCGGTTGGTCAAAAAACCGGTTTCGATGAGCACGGAGGGCATACTCGTTTCGCGCAGCACGAGAAAACCGGCTTGTTTCACGCCTTTGTCGGCGCGGGAGGCGGTGGATTGGGCGAATTGCTGCACGAGGCTGGCGAACAGGATGCTTTGTTCGAGATAGGCGCTTTGCCACACGCTGCCGATGATGTGCGCTTCGGGGCTGTTGGGATCGTATCCTTCGTAGTTTTTCTGGTAGTTGTCCTCGTAAAAAATAGCCGCGTTCTCGCGTTTGGCGACTTCGAGGTTGTGTTCGGCGGTGTGAAGTCCCATCACGTAGGTCTCTGCTCCGTGGATGTGCGGCGCTCTCACCGCATTGCAGTGAACGCTGATAAACAGGTCGGCCTTGTTGCGGTTGGCAATGGCTGCGCGCTCGTTCAGTTCTATGAATTCGTCGGTTTTGCGGGTGTAGATCACTTCCACTTCCGGGAAAGCG
This sequence comes from Saprospiraceae bacterium, assembly GCA_019187225.1. Lineage (GTDB taxonomy): Bacteria > Bacteroidota > Bacteroidia > Chitinophagales > Saprospiraceae > M3007. The sequence goes on along the minus strand of JABAQQ010000027.1, from coordinate 102,418 downwards.
CCGTTGATCATCTCGCCGAGTTTCAGTACGATGGCCAGCGCGTTGTCTTTTTCTTTGGAAATGACGCCTTTGCAACCGGGGTCTTTACCGCCGTGGCCGGCATCGAGAACGATTTTTTTGATGCGGTAGGCGGTGGACGGTGGACGGTTTACCCGCCGAAGCCTCAGCGAAGGCGGGTGGATGGTAGACGGCAGAGAGTTGGAGGTGCCAATAGTTTCCATACTTTTGCCGCTCATCAGTTCCATGGACGGGACTGTACCGTCGTACGCCGTCAACCGTCTACCGTCTACCGTCAACCGTCCACCGTCTACCGTCAATCGTCCACCGTCAACCGTTTCGGCTACGTTAAAATTTTGCAAAACAAACCACGCCGCGAGGAGCGCGAACGTTCGTAAGGCGATTTTCAAATTCATAACCCAGTTTTTGGTTCCAAAATTGATCCGTTGAGCAAATTGTTGGGCAAATATCGGCTTTTATTCCAAATCTTCGCATTGCTCGCGGCTGTGCGCACCGCGGCGCAGGTTCCGGTGGATACCCTGCCGCGCATCGGCCCCATCCCGCAACCGCCAGGAAGACAGGATACCGTGCCGCCCCTCTCCGGCGATTCGGCGGTGGTGGACCTGAGCGGGATCAGAATATCGGACGAAGGTTTGGACGAAGAAGTGGAGTACGGGGCACAGGACTCGATGTGGTTCGACGTTCAAAACAAACAGGTGCACCTGTACGGCAACGCCTCTGTCAAATATACATCCCTGACCATCAAGGCCGGATATATTTTGCTGGACTGGGACAAAAGCGAGATCAGCGCTGCGCCGCTGGCTGATTCCACAGGCCGCCTGGCGGGCTATCCCGATTTCCAGGATGGCCAGCAAAATTTTACGGCGGAGCGCCTGCGTTACAATTTCAAATCCCGCAAAGGAGTGATCTACGAGGCCCGCACCAAACAGGAAGACCTGTACGTGCTCGGTCAAAAAGCCAAATTCATCGGCGCCGGCGACACCGGGGACACCACGCAACGCTCCCGCAATACGATTTACAACCAGGATGCCATCATTACTTCCTGCGACCATCCCGATCCGCACTTCGGCATTCGCACCAAAAAACTCAAGGTGATCCCGGATAAGTTGGTGGTGACGGGGTTGTCGCTGCTGGAAGTCGGCGGCGTTCCCATGCCATTGGTGCTGCCCTTCGGCTTTTTCCCCATCACCAAAACGCGGAAAGCGGGGCTGATCATCCCGCGGGACTTTGAATTCGCCGACGCCGAAGGTTTCGGCCTCCGCGATTTCGGGTGGTATCAACCTATTTCGGATCACATGGACCTGTCGGTGCTGTTCCTCGCCTACACCAGCGGGTCGTGGGGCGTGACGGCCTCTTCGCGCTACAACAAAAGATATGCCTACAACGGCAATTTTCTGATGAGTTTCAACAACCGGGTGCGGGAGGACAATTTTGCCAACAAGATATCGGCCAAGTCGTTCCGCGTCACCTGGACGCACAACCAGGACGCGAAAGCGCACCCGACCAAACGGTTCGGCGGCTCGGTCAACATCGAAACCAACCGCGACCAGAACCGAAACTTCAACGATTATCAGAGCGTTTACCGCAACACCCTGACGTCCAACCTCACCTATTCGCAGTCGTTTCCCGGTAAGCCGTTCCAGTTGGCGGCCAGCCTCAACCACTCGCAAAACACCCAGACGCGCGTGATGGACATCACCCTGCCCAATGTGAATTTCACCATGCAGCGCATTTTCCCGCTGAAACGCAAAGAAGCGGTGGGCAAGGAGCGCTGGTATGAAAAAATATCGCTCACGTACGCCTCCAAATTCCAGAACAAATTCAGTACGGTAGACACGCTGCTGTTCACCCGCAAGACGCTCGAAGGCGCGCGCCTCGGCATGCAGCACACCGCCAGCACGGACTTTACGTTCAAAATTTTCAAATACATCAACGTCGCGCCCCGGGTGGACTATGAAGAGAACTGGTACCCCTACGTCATCGAAAAACAACTGCGCGACACCATCCTGTACGTGTACGACACCATCCGCGACGGCGACACCTATTTCCTGCAGGTGGATAGCGCCCAAACGCGGTTCGGTCTGGATACCACCGTGCGCGACTGGGGTTTTTACCGCTACGGGCGCTACAACACGGGCATTTCCCTGAATACCGCTTTGTTTTTTACCCAACAATTCAAACGCGGCTGGTTCCGGGGCTTCCGCCACACCATGAAGCCGACCATCAGCACCGGCTTCGGCCCCGATTTTTCAAAACCGCCGTACAGCGGCTATTACCGCTCGGTGATCACCGACCTGCGCCCGGAGTACCGGGACACCGTGACGTACAACATTTTCGACGACGCGATTTTCGGGCGGCCGCCCGGCGGCACCACGCGGCGCGACATCATCATGAATTACAGCTTGCTCAACGTGCTGGAATTCAAGCACTATTCAGCCAAAAAAGACACGGTGCTCAAAAAGCGCATCTTCGACGGACTGGCTTTCAACGGGAGTTACAACTTCACCGCCGACTCGCTCAAGTGGAGCGAGATCAGCACAGGCGGCCTGTTCCGCTTTTTCAAAGGCATCGTCAACCTGACCTGGAACGCCCGCTTCGACCCTTACCTCGCCGACGCGAACGGCAGGCGGGTGAATACTTTCGTCTTAGACAAACGAAAAAAATTAGTGCGCACGACCGCGTTGGGATTCCAGTTGAATACCGTTTTCACGGTCAAGCAGTTGCGCAACGCTTTCGCCGGAAAAGACGACGATGCATCGGGAACGCCCCAGCAAGGTCCTTCCGCGCGTCCGACGGTCAAAGACGACCTGCTCGGCTGGTTCAACGATTTTCGCGTCAATTACAGCATTTCGTTCGACCGGCGGCTGATACCTGAAGGATTCGGCGAAGCGCGCGACACTTTCGTGATCGGGCGGCACAACATCAGCTTTTCCGGCAGCATTCCGCTCACTTCCAAGTGGTCGGTCATGATCGGTAATATCTCATACGATTTCCAGAGCAAACAACTCGTGTACCCCGACCTCGGCTTCGCCCGCGACCTGCACTGCTGGCAACTCAGCCTGAGTTGGCAGCCTGTGCGCGGCACTTATCTGTTCACCATCAACGTGAAGCCGGGCTCGTTCGACTTCCTGAAAATACCGTACCGGAAGAATAATTTTGATGCGGGGTTGTAGGGGGATATTGTCGTTTGAAAATGGTTTGAAAGGTTTGAGTTGTTTGAAGTTGTTGGTAAGCAATCGTTTGAAAGCAACCGGCGTTCAAAACCACTTTGCGCTGGCTATAATAAAAATCACTGTTTCACCACCTTTTCGCTCGCCCAACCCTTGTCCGTGCGCACCGACAACACATACGCGCCGGGCGGCAGCGCGGCCAGCGACAACCGGTATTCCCGCAGCGCTTCCTGGCGGAAAAACTGCACGTCCTCCACGACCCGGCCCGATATGTCTGTGAGCCGGAGGCCGAGCAGGGCTCCTTCACTTTCCACTGTGAGCCAATTGGTTGCAGGGTTGGGCCAGAGATAAACGAAGATGGTTTTATTTTACGATTACAAGTCTGGAAATCGCTTGTTCACGGCCGTCCACGGTTATCGAACCAATGTAAGTGCCGTTTGGTAAAGCGTTTAGGTAGAGTATGAACTCGCTTGGCGGCAAATTGTCGGCAAGCCGATGTTTCAACACTTGACGGCCATATATGTCAGTCAGGAAAAATGCTGCTTCCCGCCCTATGATTTCGAGTGTGTAGCGAACGGCCGTGACCTCCGAAGCCGGATTGGGCACAAAAACCAAATCTCCCTCCTTTTCCCCTTCCCCCTCCGGCTCCTCAGCCGACACGGTGCAGTTCTCCACCAGACAGCCTTCGCTGTCTAATTTTAAGACCCAGATGTCTTGAAACGTGTTCGACACACTTGACGAACCTACTCCAATAAAACCATTGTCAGAAGTACCGATTTGATGGTAGCAGTAGCCATCAACATTACTACTATCAGGGTTGTAATGATAAATTTGCTCCCAGATCATATCTCCTTCAGAATCTATTTTCCAAAAACGGACGTAAAGAGGCGAACTTAAAGTATCATAATCCACGCCGCCGCTGAGAACGACAGAGCCGTCTTCTAACACTATGGGTTGCACGAAGGCATAGGACGAAAACCCTGTGTGGTATGTTTTTTCCCAAACTATTTCACCTGCAGGAGATAATTTCACCGCATAAGCAAGATGAACCCGCCAGTCAGAAGTGCCCAGGGATCCAGTAAAAATTCCCGACCCGTCTGATAAGGCAATAATTTTAGGAAATCCATTGTCATTGTAATTGCTGCCTACTTTCTTTTGCCAAATAATTTGACCAGAGCTGCTGATTTTGTATGCTCTGTACTGGTATGCATCTGACGAGCCGTATTGAACAGCAAGCAGAAAACTCCCGTCGTTCAGCATGGCGAGACAATATGCATGTTGCCAACCGGGCTCTCCCAATTCTTTTTGCCAAATTTGGTCGCCGTTCAAATCGGTTTTCACAAACCATATGTTTCCAGCGGCATCGGTCTTGCGTGTTTGGCCGCAAATCTGTATATGGCTGCTGTCAGGCGTGAGGGCGAAATTTCCGAAAAAGTCGTTTTTGTCGCCCGCCCCGTATGTTTTTTCCCAGAGCACATTGCCGGAAGTGTCTATTTTGATAATGAAAGCATCATGCAACTCGGTGGATATTTCTTTGATGTCTCCACCAAGCAGATAGTTTCCGTCTGGCAATCGAAGCATGGCGCCAAAATCCAGATAATAGATAAACCCTTCAGCGTAAATCTCTTTTTGCCAAACCTCATCTCCAAACGCGTCAAGCCGATGCAACAGCAATTTATTGTCGGAATATTCGGCTCCGATATTTTTTGACCCCACTAAATATCCGCCGCTTTGCATTTCCAGCACAGTCAGTGCGGATTGATATTGATTTTGATAGTCGTACAGTCTGCTGAATCGTGTTTGCGCAGATATGAAAAGCGGAGCCAAGATTGCGGGAAGCAACAGGTATTTCATGTTTGCGAGCTTTTAATGGTGAAATCAAAACCTGCCAGCGCCCTACAAAGCGCTGGCAGTAAAGGGAAGTCGAGTTATTTTACAATCGCAAGTTTGGACACCAACTGACGAAGGCCGTCCACCATTATCGTCCCCGCATAAGTTCCTGAGGGGAAGCTGCTCAAATCAACCCTCAATTGCCCTGTGGGAGTGTCGGCGGCGAATGGTTGTGCCAAAACCTGACGGCCGCAGAGGTCAGTGAGGATAAAATTTCCGTACTGGCCAGTGGTATTGAGTGTATATTGAACTGAAACGGCGTCCGAACTTGGATTGGGAAGAAAAACCAAAGATGGAGTTGCACTCAATTGCGTCGTGTTTTCGACATTCTCCGGCGTTGACCTTTCTCCGTCGAGGGGTTCCGGATTGATGACTATCCGCTCTCCAAAGGCGGCGTACAACAGGGATTTTGCTTGCGCAGCCGCTTGGTCGTCGCCCTGAGCAATCGTGCGTACCGTCTGCTCTTCGGCTTGGGTCAGTTGTTTGAACGAGCGCCCTTCTGCCCGCAAAATGGAATGCAGTGTCAGGAGTGTTTTTTCATTGCCCGCCGGCAGTGTGTTGATGAGGTTGTTGGCTGCCGCGAGGTTTCCGTCGCGCAAATAAAGGCCAATGCGGTCGCTGGCAGGGAAAGGGAACACTTCGCCCACTTCTTCCAAGTAATCAAAGGCGGTAGCCAAAGTGGAATCGGCCTCCATGACCTGCAACAGACCCCGTTGAGCGATGATTTTTTGCTCCCAGGTCAGTTGCCAGACAATGGCGGCAATTTCGGCGGGCGGCAACGCGCTCCCCGCCCAGTTTTGTTTTTCCGCTTCCAGCGCCGCGATTCTGCTTTCTTCCGGGTAGGGCGGGCAGGTGGGACAGGGTGGTTCACTTTGACAAGGAGCATTTTCAGCGGAAGAATAAGAGCAAGGAGGAAAAACTGTAATACCAGAACTTACACACATCGGCACCAAATCGTTGTGTGTGTTGTACTTGTAGCCGCTGGAGTTAATTGTACTGCGTGAAAGCTGACTTTGGTCACCCGTACACCCAAAATTGTCCCACACATTGCCAGCTGCTATAGATAAGCAGTTACCCTGATCTGGTAGCGTCCCCGAAGAAAGATGCACAGAACGACTCCCCACATCGCCGCCTACATTATTGAAAGCATTGCAACGGAACTGAACGTCCGGGTTGCTGACCTGAAACTGGATGTGAATGGCATCGCTGTTGAAGGTATTGCGCTCGATGATGTTCGCGTAGTTGCCCTCCGAGTCTTCGGAGACGACGCACCCGAAATCTTGTACGCCGTCGAAAGTATTGTCGTCGCTTATATCGTAGGCCGACGAATTCTGGGCGTAAATGCCGTAGTGTTTGTTGTCGAATGCGTTTGAAGTAATAGTAGCGTAATCGCTGCCGTTGAGCAAAATTCCCGACTCGGAAGAAATCGGGCAATTTTGGACGGTGACCCCTCCTATCGGGCCGCCGACCGTGTTGAACACTAAAATGCCCAGGGTGACAGAAGCGTCAATAACAGCGCCTGAACAGGAAAGTTGGGAGTTAGAGGATTCGATGGCGATCGTCACGTCATCACTATCTGCGACAAAACTTCTTTTAAAAGAACCGCCGATAACCGTTACGGTTTTTGCATTTTCCAGCAGGATGTATCGTTCAGGCGTTTCAGGAATACCGTGCCGGAAATGGCGTCTTGGCAAGCCTCCGTCTGGTGTCCAAGAGACATCGCGAAGTGCTCCGGTGACATCAAAGTCGCAACCCTGGATGAAGTAATGATAAAAATTTGGGTGGCTGAAATCGCGGATATGAATAGAGATGCGGTTGTTCAGGAAGTCAGAATTCGTGGCGATGATGCGCCCGCCGTTTACACTTTCTATGCCGACGGAAGCGTGCTCAATGACAGCGTTGTTCCTGACATAGACCTTTCCGTGATTGCCGTTGAAAGTGCCGGTACCCTCGACCAGGATGCCTTTCCAACCTGAATTGTACCTGATTTGAAGGCTGGAAGGTCCGAAATAGTCAATGCCGGTGAGCGTGGCTCCATCCACGACGAGTCGTCCACCTGGTTTCACGATGATAGCGGTCTCGTAAGCCTCATAATCTGAAGAGCGAAAGTGGACGTTCGAGCCGGGCGCAATAGTGAGCACTCCGCCATTTTCTATCACCACCCGTCCTTTCACATACTCTTCGCCGCTCCAAGTCACCGGGCTGTTATATACCATCTCTGTCGTTCCTGGCGCTGGGAATCTGGTATATCCCGCAGTGCTGCAATTTTCCCAATCGTACCAAAATTCGTCCACCCAAGCGTGCCAGGGCCAGAAACCCAGCACAGTGGCAGATGTCGCAAGGGGGCCGAAATCATCTCCTACCAAGCCGTGCGTATTGTCATGGTAATTGTCCTGCAAATCATTGCTGAAAAGCGCCGCCACAGCATAGTTGGTGCAGGCTGCGGGAGGGATAATCGTGCTTGGAAATATCGGGCTGATAGGGTCGGGGTTGGCTACACCCATTTCACCGCTATTGGTAAATTGCATTGCTGCGGGTATCGGATTGCCCGGCTCGCCAGCATTGGCTCGTGGTCTCCAACGAGGCAGTATCTGCCCGGCGGAAAATGTACCCAAGTCTATGAGGTAGTCTTCCAATTCCCTGATGTGCACCCGGTGCCAGGGTAAAAAATTGGCAGTGTTGTGGATGATGGCCGTTTGCGCCGGGTCGCCATGGCTGAACAACACGTCGTCGTGACTATCCAGCCAAGAATCGATGCCAGTGGCGAGCAGTGGTATGTCGGGGTATTGGGTTACATCTGTTCTCGCGGGTCGCTGCGCTTGCATGGAACATATAAGACTAAGCGCGAGCAAAAGAGTAAGCAGGATTCGCCCCCCCCCGCTGGAGAAGTGAGCGTTTGTGCGAGAAAGCGCTGGAGGCGGAACAAAGGTGGATTGGATTGTCTTTTTCATGTTTCGAGCATGTTGAATCGGTTAAAAATAACGTACCTCCTGCTAAACACAGCGGTCAGCAGGCACAGAAAGGGATGGATGAGGTGAAATCCGCCTTCGCTTTTAGCTGCCATAGTTTTAACGATGGCTGGCAAGGCTTCGGCGGATAAAGGAGAGATTAAAGCGTGCGAACCGAAACTGCCTCGGTTAGAAAGGTTGGCCAACGGATTAAATTTAGTCCTCCGCGCTGTCGGGGAGGAACGAGCCGGTGAGCAAATGTCGGCAAACCGGGCGAGGTTTTCAAACAGGAGTGTGATTTTAACAATTCCGGCTTTCCTCTTGCGGGCGGCCTGGAACCGGGGCGGCTTCGGAGTCGTTTTTTGAATTCCTTTTTTGTACAATTTTTTCAAAATCAAATTTTTGTGCCCTCACCAGGACGCCCTGGGAAGCGTGCGTGAAAAAAAGGTTAATTTTTGAGGATGTTGTTTGTAGTTTGTTTTTTACCTTTGGTCGAAGAAAATTTTATTGTAGGTTTAATCGCGTAACAACCATATCAAATTTTCGGAGGTCGCTCATGGGCAGGATGCTTTCAAAAGAAGGTGTTGGGTTCATGCGCGGCTTTTTGCTTTCCCGGCAGGTTGATGATTTTCCCTGTCTCAAGCGGTGAAGTCCCGGACTAATCGCATTTCTCACCTTTTCAAATTTTCGGAAGTCGTTGACGGACAGGATGTTGCCTGTCAGACAGTGGTGTTTGCGCTGCTATGATCATATCTGCGTGAGCGGATAAGAATGCCTGTTCGTCGCCGGCTTTTTAGTGAAGTCTGCGCCCGGAGCTGCGGCTCGGGGCGGTACCGGTTTTTGGAACTCAACCATATTCTTCACTAAATTTTTTTCCAGTTATGAAGCGATTACTGTTAACAACCCTCCTGTTGTGTTGCGCGGCCGGGCTTGCCCTCGCGCAGCGCACGGTGTCGGGCACGGTTACCGGCGACGACGGGGAAACCCTCATCGGCGCGTCGGTACGGGTGCAGGGCACCGCTGTGGGCGCCGTGACCGATGTGTCCGGCAAGTACACCGTCGAAGTACCCGCCGGGGCGACGACGCTGACGTTTGCCTACACCGGCTACACCACCCAGGACGTCGTCCTGGGCACTTCCAATGTCGTGGATGTCGTCCTGGTATCCGGTCAGGTACTGAGCGAAGCGGTGGTGACCGCTCTCGGCATCACGCGCTCCGAAAAGGCGCTCGGTTATTCGGTCTCTAAAGTGGACGGCTCCACGGTGTCCGGTTCCGGCGAGATCAACGCCATCCAGGGCCTTGCCGCCAAGACCGCGGGCATTCAGGTCATCGGCTCCGGCGGCACGCCGGGCGCATCGTCGAAGATCCTGCTCCGGGGCAACTCCTCCTTCCAGTTGGACAACCAGCCCCTGATCGTGATTGACAACATCCCCTACGACAACCAGGTGAACACCGTGATCGGGGCGGATTATCCTTTCAATCCGAACCTGCAGGGCGTGAACGAGTCCAACCGCGCCCTCGACATCAACCCCGACGACATCGAAAGCATTTCGGTGCTCAAAGGGCCGTCGGCGAGCGCCTTGTACGGCTCGCGCGCGGGCAACGGCGTGATACTGATCACAACCAAAAAAGGCGCGAAAGGCAAGTTGAAAGTGGGATACGGCCTTGCTTACAGCTTCGATGAAGTGAACAAACTTCCCGAGTTGCAGAGCCAGTTCGGCCAGGGCACCGGCGGTGGCGCCGCCGTGACGGATGCGAACGGCGTGGTCACGGGCAGCAACCCGGAAGGCAACGCCGTCGCCAACACGCCCAACAGCTGGGGGCCGTCCATTACAGAGTCGTTCGACAACTTAGACACGTATTTCCAGAAAGGCACTTCTATCATGAACAACATTTCCATTGCCGGCGGCAACGACAAGACGACGTTCCGCTTTTCCTACGGCAATGCGAACCAGACCGGTATCGTGCCGAATACGCAACTGAAGCGCAATACCTTCCGCATCGGTGCGACGACCGGTACGGACAAATTAAAAATCTCGGTGAACGCCGCCTATACGACGATCCAGGACCGGAAAGCGCAAAACGGCAGCAACCTGTCGGGCGTCATGCTCGCGCTGACCCGTATGCCCGCCAATTTCGACATAGTGGGTGGCACAGGCCCCAACGGTTTCGACAACCTCGACGGTTCGCAGCACACCTACTTCTTCGCTTACGACAATCCTTTGTGGTCGGCCTACCACAACACGAACAACACCGACCTGAACCGCATTTCCGGCGCAGTCGGCTTCGATTATCTGCCGATTGACTGGCTGACGCTGACCTTCCGCATCGGCACGGATATGTACAACGACAGGCGCAAGCAGATCTGGGACATCGGCAGCCAGAACTTCGACCCACGCGGCGAGATATGGGAATCCTCCGTTCGCCACGAGGAGATCATCTCCGATTTCCTGGCGCGCGCCAACAAACGGTTCGGCGACTTTTCCACGACCCTGCTCATCGGGTCGCAGTTGAACCACCGCACCGATTTCGTGAACTTCGCGCGGGGCAGTGTGCTGGCCGCAGCCAATTATTACAACCTCAAAAACGCCTCTATTTTTTATGCGGACAACGACGAAAAAACCCGCCGCATATCGGGCATTTTCGGTTCGGTGGATGTAGGCTACAAAGACTTCCTTTACCTGACGGTCGGCGGTCGCAACGACTGGGCCTCCACTTTCGGTCCGCGGGCGAAAAACAGTTTCTTCTATCCGCACACTTCGTTGTCGTTTGTGCCGACGGAACTGATAGATGAAAACGACGTATTGTCGTTCCTGAAATTCCGCGTTTCGTACGCGGAAGCGGGCCGCGAACCACCGATTTACTCCTCCCGGACGTACTACGGCCGCCCCACTTTCACGGACGGTTTCACCAACGGCATCGGTTTCCCGTTCCGGGGACAAAACGGTTTTACCGCCGGTTTGAGCAACCCGAACGTGCTGGGCAACGAAGTGCTGCGCCCGGAGATCAACAAATCGTGGGAAACCGGCTTCGACGTCCGCTTGTGGAGAAACCGCCTGCGCGCTGCGTTCACCTATTATAATTCCACCTCGACCGACCTGCTCATGGTACGCCCGATCGCGGCAACTTCCGGCTATTCGTTCTACAACAGCAACGTGGGTGAAATGGTCAACAAGGGCGTCGAGATCGAACTCGACTACGATATTTTCAAAAAGAACAATTTCACCTGGACGCTGGGTGGCAATTTCACGAAAAACAACAACGAAGTGAAACGCCTCGCGCCGGGTGTGACGCAATTCAGTATTGAAACGGCTTTCACCGGTATCGGCTCATATGCCATCGAAGGCCAGCCCTACGGCGCTATCTTCGGTACAAAATGGGTGCGCGACGACCAGGGACGGTTGGTCATCGGAGAGAACGGCTTGCCTTTGAGGGCCGATGAAGAAGGTTTCCTCGGCAATCCATACCCGGATTTCACGGCTGCTGTGCGCAACACGTTCAAAGTATGGCGGTTCAGCCTCACGGGCCTGCTCGACATCCGCGAAGGCGGCGTATTGTGGAATGGCACGTATGCCCGTCTGAACAACATCGGCCGCACCCAGGAATCGGCCGACGGGCGCGCCAATTACTACATCATCGAAGGCGTGAAACAGGACGGTTCGCCCAACGATACCCGCATCAGCGCATTCAACTATTTCCGCACTTTCATGGGCGACGGCGGCAACTACGCCGTGGAAAACGCCATTGACGACGGTTCGTGGATCCGCCTGCGTGAAGTCACGCTGACCTACGACCTGCCGCGCATCGCCAGTTTCGTGGAAGGCGTGAGCATTTACGTCACAGGGCGCAATCTGTGGCTGAACACCGATTACAAAGGTGTTGACCCGGAGACATCGCTCACCGGTGCAGGCTCCAACGTCGGCGGATTCGACTATTTCAACATGCCCGGCACGCGGTCGTATATCGTGGGTTTGCGGGCCAATTTCTGATCGTTCACAACAAAAAAATCAGTTCTGATGAAAAAGACAATTTCGATATTAACCCTGCTCGCGCTCGCATTTTTTTACAGCGGTTGCGAGAAATACGTCGAGGGCTACGACATTTCGCCCAACGACCCCCTTGACGTGAACGTGGAGGTGCTGCTCACCGGCACCCAGGTAGCCACGTTCAGCAACTATACCGGCAACCTCGCCCGTCTCCCGGCGGTATTGATGAACCAGTTGGCCGGACGGCAATTCCAGTTCGAGGATTTTCAGGAATACATCATCCGCGAGTCGGCTGTGGACAATGAGTTCCAGCAGTTGTACAACGGCGGCATGGTGAACGCCCAACTGCTCATAGACAAGGCCGGCGACGACAATCCGATCTACCGCGGTATCGGCCGGGTGCTGAAAGTGATGAACATCGGCCTGGCTACCGATCTTTGGGGCGATGTGCCTTATTCGAAGGCATTGAAAGGCTTAGAAGGAGAGGAGAATTTCAACCCGGCTTACGACACACAGGAAAACATTCTGCGCGACATGCAGGCCGAACTCGACCTCGCCGTGCAGGACCTGAGCAGCGACCCCGCAGCGAACATCAAGGTGCCCGGCGCCGATGACCTGATCTTCGGCGGTGACCCGGGCCTCTGGCGCAACATTGCCCGCGTGCTGAAAGCGCGGTATTATAACCACCTGAGCAAACGCGACGCGCCGGGATCGGCCAACCAGGCGCTGGCCGCCCTCGACGCCGCTTATGCCGATGGCTTCGACAACATGTATCCCGACGATCCGGACCGGGTGGATTTTGATGATATGATGGCTTATTTCGGCGAAGCGGCCAACGAGTGGAACCAGTGGTATGCTTTCGAGCAACAACGCGCCGGCTACCTGACGATGAACCAGTTCTTCCTCGATCTGCTCACCGACGACCCGCGCCTGCCGCTCTACGCCACTGCCAATGCCACCGGCGGTTTCGACGACCAGCAGCCGATCGGGCCGTATTACAGCGGCAATTCTTCTTCGCTGCCGTTGGTCACCTATTTCGAAGCGAAATTCATCGAAGCGGAGGCTGCGTTCCGCGCTGGCGACAAGATCCGCGCCGCTACCGCATTCAATACGGCCGTCGTGACCAACGTGACCAAACTCGGCGTAGCCGACCCGGACTTCATCGCAGCCAATGCCAATGAAACGGAAGCGACGATCACGCTGGAAAAGATCATGACGCAGAAGTACATCGCCATGTTCACCCAACCGGAAGTCTGGGCCGACTGGCGGCGCACCAACCTGCCGGCACTGACGCCGAATCCCAACGCCAGTGTGGCCGCCATTCCGCGCCGTCTGACGACCGCTCAGAGCGAAAGGCTCTACAACTCCAGCGCTACCGTAGTGACCGACATCCTGCAACCCGTTTGGTGGGATCAATAGAAAAGAAATACCATCAGGCGCCGCCAATGTGCCGGTACCTGATGAGAGATTGTTAATGAGGCGATTACCTGATTTAAACAGGCGGCTGTCCCGTTCCGGCGGGGCAGCCGTTTTTTTTATTTCAAAATATAGCCTCGCAATACGCCATATTTCCCGAATTTAGCATCTGAAAAATGAGGTTCAACGGGTTTTTGCCGAACGCGTTTACAGGAGATTAAAATATACAACCCGTTCAGCTTCAACCCGTTAACGCGTTAACAAGTTTTATCATGTCAACCGACGACCGCGTCCGCAACCGCCGAAGCCTGCGCAACCCCCTGATGTTCATGGGCGCAGCCATGGCCATCTTTTTCATTTGCTTCGGCGCCTACCTGCTGATCGACAAAACTTTTCTCCCCCATATACCCACTGAATTCCGGAACATCTTTGCCATCATGGTACTCCTCTACGGCGTTTTCCGCGGCTGGCGCGTGTATTCGGAGTATTTTTGACGATGGACGGTGGAGGGTGGACGGTGGAGGGTGGACGGTGGACGGTGGACGGTGGACGGTAGACGGTGGACGGTGGACGGTGGACGGTGGACAGTGGACGGTGGACGGTCAGTGCAATCCGAAATCCGAAATCCGAAATCAAAAAATATGAAATATACACTTCTTTTCTTCGCCATTCTCGCGGCTTTCGCTGCCTGCGAACAACCCAAAACCAAAAGCGGGAAAGCGCTCGACACGCCCACGACGGGCGAGATCACCATCATGGCCGATGAAGGCTACAAGCCCATCATCGAAACTTCCATTGATGTATTCGACAGCATCTACAAACAAGCGAAGATCAATGCCTTGTATGTAGCGGAGGGCGAAGCGGTGGCGGCACTCGTGCGCGATTCGGTACAGGTGATCGTCATCACCCGCCAACTCACCGCCGATGAAATGAAGTTCTTCGAAGCGCGCGGTTTTAAGCCCAAGATCACCCCAATCGCCTACGATGCGCTGGCATTTATCGTGCATCCGGACAACCGCGATACCGTGTTTACCAAAGAGCAGATGCAAAACATACTGACCGGCCAAGTCACCAAATGGACCGAGCTCAACCCCAAATCCACACTGGGCGATATACGGCTGGTGTTCGACCATCCGCTCTCCGGAACGGTGCGTTATGTCAAAGACTCCGTCATTGCGGGAGCGGCGCTTTCGCCCAATGCCTCCGCCCTCAAAACCAATGAAGAAGTGATCAGTTATGTGGCCAAAAACAAAAACACCCTCGGCATCATCAGCGCCAACTGGATATCCGACACGGACGACGGCGGCGTACAAAAATTCCTGAAGGAGATAAAAATAGCCGACATCGCTGAAGCCGCGGGAAAAGAAGGTTATGGGCCCTACCAGGCTTACTTAGCCAAAAACTGGTATCCGTATAAACGCACCGTATACGTCATCAACGCGCAGGCGCGCAACGGCCTGGGCCTGGGCTTCGCCTCTTACCTCGCGGCCGACGGACAACGCATCGTGCTCAAAGACGGTTTGCTGCCCGCCAATGCCGTTACCCGGCTGATCGAGGTGTCGCGCTGACCAATTTAACTCACACAGTCAGAAGGGCTTTTTAACCCGAAAACAGACCCGCTCACACATTCCGGGCAGCGGAGAAGACCATTTTTAAGTTAAACTTGTTTTAAGAATATCGCTGTATTCAAAATGCCGTGTGGATTTTTTTGAAATAAAGCATCCGAAAAGCGGAACTTTGCGCCTTCAAGAAAATGAACACGTACGAAGTTTTTCAACTATAACTTTTTCCGAACAATGACAAATCTCTTGCGAAAAGTGCTCTTATTAGCAGCATTTGTGTATGCCTCGGCTGCCTCCGCCCAAACCCGTGCCGACGGACTGGCCGCCATGCAACTGGAAGAATGGGACAAAGCGATCAACATTTACACCGCACTCACCAAAGCCGACCCCACCGACCAGGATGCGTTCCTCTACCTTTCCAATGCCTACTTAGCCAAAGGCGACAAAGCCAAAGCCCTGGAAGCGGCAAAAGCAGCCTTCAATGCCAAAGCCGACGCTCCCATCGCTTTTGTAGCCAATGCCAGGGTCTTACTCCTCGAAGGCAAATCCGCTGAAGCCAGCGAACAATTCAAAAGGGCTTCTTCCAAAGCGAAAAAAGACATCAATGCGCACCGCCAGATCGGCGAGTCTTACACCTACTTCATCCCGCAAGGCAGCAACCGCCCCGACCTTACCCGCGCGGTCGAATTGCTGACCGCTGCCACCAACGTCAATTCTAAAGACATCGCCACACTGATGGCGCTGGGTTATGCTTACAAGGAGCAGGGCAACGGCGGCATGGCAGCCCAGCAATACGAACTGGCCGAACAACTCGAGCCCAAAAACCCGCTGCCCAAACTCATGCTGGCTAAAGTGTACAAAGCAGCGAAACTTCCGGCCAAATTCGAGTCCAACATTGATAAAGCCATCAACGTAGCGCCGAATTATACCCCCGCCCTGCGCGCCAAAGCCGAGCATTTTTACTTCGGCCGCAAATGGGAACAAGCCACCCAGGCGTACAAAGACTTAGTGAACAACGGCGCCGAGGTGAAAATAGAGGACGAAATGCAACTCGCCAACTGCCTCTTCATCACCAAAGACTGCAAAGGTTGCAGTGACCTGGTAGACAAAATCCTCGCAAAAGACGCCTCCAAGAACTACCTCCGGCGTCTGAAAGCCTATTGCGATTACAACAACGGCAACTACAAGGAAGGTCTGGATATCCTCAACGACTACTTCAAAACGGCGCCGGCAGATAAGATCATCGCAAGTGACTATGAATACCTCGGACGCCTGCAAATCAAAACCAAGGCCGATACCTTGGTAGCGCTCGGCAACCTGAAGAAATCCATAGAAATAGACTCTACGACCTGGCCTTTGTGGAAAGAAATTGCGAAAACCTACTATTCCCGGCGCATGAACTGCGAAGCGGCGCAAGCCTACAAAATGTACTACGACTCCGTGCCGGCGCCCGACGCCAGCGAAGCGCAGGACATGTACTTCATGGGGCTTTCGCAGTATTTCTGCAAAGACGATACGCTGTGGTACGTACACGCCGAACAAACCTTTAAAAAGGTGACGGAATTAATGCCGCAGGCTGGTATCGGCTGGCTCTGGGCCGCCAAAGCCGCCAAAGCCAAAGACCCCACACCCGAAGACATCGAAGCTGATCCGGCAAAAGCTCAATCGTATGGCTACGCGCGGGAGTACTATGAAAAATACGTGGAAATCGCCGGCGCCGACGTACAGAAGAATAAAAAGGAACTCATGCCGGCCTACAACTACCTGGCTTATTGTTATTTCGTGAAAAACGAAGCCGACAAATTTTTCCCACTGGTAGAAAAATGGCTCAATGCCGAATCCGACCCGGCTGCCAAACAATCCATCATGGAAATGAAAGACGCCTTCGGCAAGGAAGTGCCGGTAACACCTGCCACTCCCTCGAAAACGACAACCCCCATCCCCGACAACGGAGGAGGGAAAGGCGGCAGCAGGAATTGAGTATAAAATGGAAATTCACCTTATGAAGATCAGCCAATTCTCCGCTTCGATGTTCCTGTTTGCCGGCCTGCCATTCCTGGCGCAGGCACAATTGTCGGTCGGGGGCGGCATCTCCTATGGCAGCGAAGTGGAAGCGGTCGGCATTCAGCCGCGTGTCATCTACACCATTTCCGGGCCCTGGCGTGCCGCCGCCGACTTCAATTTTTATCTCGACGGCAAGGAAAAAGTGACTTACTGGGACCTGAATCTGAACGGGCACTACGCATTTCACGAGGGCGACGCCGTGACCGCCTATGCACTGGCAGGGCTCAATTTCTTTCACGCCGAAGTGGATACGGGTTCGAGCCTCCCGGGTTTCGAGGACGTCTCGGATACGGAAACCGGGCTGAACATCGGCGCCGGCGTCCAGCTTCCGTTGGGAAGACTCTCGGGTCTGCTGGAAGCGCGTTATGTCCTCGGCGATTACGATCAACTGGTATTGTCGGCCTGCGTGCTTTTTCCCATCAACGGGAATTAACCATTTGACTTACACCTGTTTTCTTTCAGGTATACACTGAAAAGATGCCTCTGGCAGTGCAGCACGTATAGAGACATAAAATATTTTTCGGGAATCGCAAGCGGGTGAAGCGGATACCATTAGATTTGCGCCATCAAAACCATTTTTAAAAATTCAAATCAATATGAAGAATTTCCTTCTCTTTTGTGCTGTTGCCTTGTTCCTTTCCGGCTGCGCTGTAACGGCTTCTCCTGTGATCGGCACCATTTACACGGATGTAAAAGCGCCAATTACAGCTACTTCCAACCGCGTGGCGACCAAAGTAGGTATGGCTGAAGCCACTTCCATCCTCGGATTGGTAGCCACGGGCGACGCCAGCATCAACGCCGCCGCTCAAAAAGCCGGCATCAAATCCATCTCTCACGTTGATTACCAGGCCACCAGCATTCTTGGTATCTATGCCAAGTTTACGGTGTACGTTTACGGAGAATAAGTAACTTTTGACTCCATTTCTATTAGCCTCCGGTGCGCCCTGCGCTCAAGAGGCTAATTTTTTTTCGGTAAAACTGATTTTTGCTTTGAAGCGTAAATATACCATTGGCGGCTTGGCCGCTTTGCTTGTTTTATTGGCTGTCTGGATACTGGTGCGCCGCCAGGATGCGACCGGAGGGTCGTCCGGCATCAATCTCAGCTACAATGTGTGCGTATCACCGGATGCCGGCTACCAGGTAATCGAAAACGATTCGCTGGTCAGCAGCCGCTATGTCGGCCAATATTGGGCGGATACGACTAAGCAGTTTTTTTCAAAAACGCTGCTTGCTCCTGCCGGCGACACTTTGCTGGTCAGCGTTTTCAACCAATCATCGCTCCGGCAGGCGGGAGCCATGCTGGGGGCGGCAGGCTTTGAAAACAAGCAACAACAAAAGGTAGCGCATCCCGACTTCGACATCCTGCTTTTGCTCGACCGCACACCCGGCGGCCCCTTTTTCTTGCGCCGCCTGATCGCCGACAAACAGTTCCAGGTCGTTGTCATGGTGGATCAATGGAGCCGCGACAGCACTGCCCTGCGCCAAATATTTCAAAAAGATCCGTTCATACCTTCGCTGGAAAAATGTTTGTAAAAAAAGGATACCTCACCCTGCTGCTCGCCGCAACCGCCGTCCTTGCCCATTCACAGGACTCCGATCAGTACCTGAAAAAACTTCCGCAGGAAGGATTCGTGCTGTATTTCGTCACGCAGAACGAATTTCACTCCAAAGCCGGCAATGTTCGGATGGAAGCGGACTTTACCTTCCGGTACAGCAGCGGCACACCGGATTCTGTTGCGATGCGCTTTTCCACTTTTTCCAAAAAGCCCATCCGCCAGCCGGATGGATTGGCTTTCTTTACGGGTACGGAACTGGTGGGCAGCGCGGGCCGGCCGGAACTCCTGTTTTTTCAAAAAGAGAAACGCAATTGGCACAGCCGGTTCTCCGCCACACTACCCTATCCTGTGTTCATGCAATTGCTGCAGGCCGGCGCTGATGCCGCCATCGGTCTGAGCGCCGAAGGGAAAACCTACACCTTCACGCCCGGAAAAAACTGGCGCAAAGCCTGCGAGGTGATCCGCGAAATTCTGGCGGTGGAGATCAGGTGATGCCGGTAGCGCGGCGTTCTCGCCGCCCGGGTCAAGGGCGTTTACGCCCGATGCTACCCGAAGACGAGGGTGTCTCATAAGTAAATTTGAAATTTAGAACACCGAATTTTTATGAAACACATAGGCACATAGCGCACATAGATTTTATTATATGTCCTATATGTCTATGTGTTGAAATTAAATTCTGTCACGTTTTTCAAAATCTGACTTATGAGACAGCCTCTTGCACGGGGCGGCGTAAACGCCGCGCTACCGGCACGCGACAATTTCCTTGCTCCTTTGCTGTCACCGTATAAAATTGCCACCTTCGCCCCAACTTAACCGTACATTATGAAAATCGCCGTCTTCCCTGGCTCTTTCGATCCTATCACCGTCGGCCACGTCGACTTAGTGAAACGGGCTTTGCCGCTGTTCGACAAGATCATCGTGGCGGTAGGCGTCAATACCATCAAAAAATACCTCTTCCCGCTCGACCAGCGCCTCGAGTGGCTGCGCCAGGTATTCGCCGGCTACCCGACGGTGGAGGTGGACTATTTTGAAAACCTCACCGCCCACTACTGCCAGCGCATCGGCGCGCGCTACCTGCTGCGCGGACTGCGCAATGCCTCCGATTTCGACTACGAAAAAACAATCTCCCAACTCAACCACATCGTCGGCGACGGCATCGAAACCGTGTTCCTGATCTCGCAACCCGAATTTTCGCACATCAGCAGTACCATCGTGCGGGAGATCATCGTGGGCGGAGCGGATGCGAGCCCGTTTATTCCGAAGGAGATACAGATACCGGGGATGGGTGGTGGGCGGTGAGCATTATATCTCACAACTCCAGGTTTTCAGCATAGCGGGAAGCGGGAAATACGTTTACTAAACTTTCGGAAGTTTGGTAAACGTCGCTTATCTTTGTAAAAAAATTATAACCATGTCCGAAGTCGCGCTTTCCGAATATGAAATCGAACGCAACAAACCTATGCCCTCCTTTAATCACAGCATCGTTCAAGCCAACCTTATCATTCAGATAGGGTCAAGGTACAAAAATAATTATCGGGTTGCTTCCGAACTGAGCCTCGACCTTTCCGATTGGCCATCCGTACCGGACATCAGCATTTACCCTAAAAAGTCGCTCGACCTGCGGAACGATATAATAGCCATGACCGAGCCGCCTCTTTGCGTGATAGAGATCATTTCACCCAGCCAAACGCTCAATGAACTGATTGCCAAGGCCAACGACTACTTTCGGCACGGCGTCCGCTCGTGCTGGATTGTGCTACTGCCGTTGGGGAATATTTATGTTTTCACTTCTCCCGATGATTACGAGATTTATCGCGCAACGGAGACCCTGCGCGATCCGGTGCTGGATATTTCCATTCCGTTGAAAGAAGTGTTTGAATGACAGATTTTTGAGGATTAAATATTCTCTCTCCATTTTCTACTTTTGGCGTTGAAAACTCAACCTGCACCGCGCCAATGACCAACTTCGCCGAAGCCCGCCAGGAACGTGTCGTCCCCGACATCGAATGGGATGATCTCCTCAAATCCCTGCACGAAGGCCGATGCGTCCTTCTCCTCGGCCCGCAACTCCTGCCAGGACTCCGCCTTTTCGACGAACTCGAGCGCTGGCTGAAAGACCCCGCCAATGGCTACCGCCTGCCTACCGAGGCCGAATGGCAATACGCCGCCACCAACGCGGGGCGCGACGCCTTCGAATACTCGGGTAGCGACAATCTGGACGAAGTGGGTTGGTACGGCTATAATTCCGGTAGCCGCACCCGCCCGGTTATGGGTAAACCCCCCAACGGCCTGGACCTCTATGACCTGAGCGGCAACGTGTGGGAATGGTGTTGGGACTGGCACGAGGAATACCCCAAAGGCGAACAAACAAATTACCGCGGGCCCGAATCCGGTTCATCCCGGGTTTTGCGCGGCGGGTCCTGGAACAACAACAATAACAATTGTTCCGTGCGAAGGCGCAACAACAACAATCCGGGGAACAGGAACTACTACTGCGCTTTGAATTTGACGCAATTTTGTTTTTTGCTGATTTTAAGTCAAATTTGTGCTTCAAAATCAATTTTTATGAACGCTATTTCAATTTCTACCAGTATTGTTCAAACACCAGACAGCATGGGCAATCAACCCCACATCACAGGACGAAGAATTCGGGTCAAGGACATCGTCCTTTGGTTCGAATCGCTTGGCATGAGTGCGGACGAGATTGCCGATGCCTATGATTTGACGTTGGCTGATGTATATTCTGCTTTGGCATTTTACCATTTGCATCAAAAATCTCTCAGAGAGCAATGGGAGCGCGAACAGTCGCAGGTCTCGATATTGAAAAAATCTATCCCTTCCAAAATCAATCGCCAACAAATGCATGGAGAGGGTTAAGTTCTTTCTGGACGAGCACATCCCCAAAGCCGTTGCCAAAGGGCTTCGGGCGCGCAGCGTAGAAGTCTTGACTTGCGCAGAAGCCGACAGATTGACTTTCAGCGATTCGGAACACCTGCAATTTGCTCTTTCGCGAGGCTATGTCGTTGTCACCGCCGACAATGACTTCCTTACACTTCACGCACAGGGAATGCACCACGCAGGGATAGCCTTCGCAGCAAAGCCCTTAACCATTGGCCAGTTTGTCAGTGCGCTCTTGCTCATTCACGAAGTTTTGGAGGCCGATGAAATGCTCGACCACATCGAGTTTCTTTAAATTGAACAAGTATATCCAGTTTTCTTTATCGCCTTTTTTACTGCGCGGCGAAAAGAGAATTTTATTTTTACCCACCCACCCTCTTTTTTACCTTTGCCCCTTCATTCGCACTAACTAAATCCATCACCACAGGAAGCAAGCGCTTCTCACGTAAAATCTTGTAAATGAATTTGCTGCGGGTAGGTGATTAAAATTTTTTTGAAAAAAATTTTAATCACCTACCCGCAGCAAATTCATTCCCCTATCGCAATGACTGACGCCATCTTCACCGTCCCCCATCCCGTCAACGAACCGGTCTGGAATTACGCCCCCGGCTCGCCCGAAAAAATCGCCCTGAAAAAAGCCCTCGCCGAAGCGAAATCGAAGCAAAAAGAAGTGCCCATGTTCATCGGCGGCGAACGCGTATTTTCCGAATCGAAAATCGCCATGCGCCCGCCACACGAGCGCGCGCACCTGCTTGGCCATTATTCGAAGGGCAATGCCGACCACGTGCAGGCTGCCATCAAAGCGGCATTGAAAGCCAAGCCCGCCTGGGAAGCCATGCCCTGGCAGGAGCGCGCCGCCATTTTTCTGCGCGCCGCCGACTTGCTAACCGGCCCTTACCGCGCCAAAATGAGCGCCGCGACCATGCTCTGCCAGAGCAAAAACGCCTTTCAGGCCGAGATTGACTGCATCTGCGAACTGGCGGATTTCTGGCGCTACAACGCATATTTTATGCAGGAGATCTACAAGCAGCAGCCCAACAGCGTGCGCAACACCTGGAACCGCACCGACTGGCGCCCGCTCGAAGGTTTCGTGTTCGCGCTCACGCCGTTCAACTTCACGGCCATCGCGGGCAACCTGCCCACCGCGCCGGCCATGCTTGGCAACGTAACGGTGTGGAAACCCGCCGAAGCGCAGATCTATTCCGCTTCGGTCATCATGGAGATCCTCGAAGAAGCGGGTTTGCCCGCCGGGGTCATCAATCTCGTGTACGTGGACGGCCCGACCATCGGCGACGTGGTGTTCCGCCACCCGGATTTTGCGGGGATCCACTTCACGGGCAGCACGGGCGTTTTTCAGCGCATGTGGAAAACCATCGGAGAAAACATCGCCATTTACAAATCCTACCCCCGTATCGTGGGCGAGACGGGCGGAAAGGACTTCGTCATGGTGCACAATTCTGCCGACCCGAAAGCGGTGGCAGTGGCACTCGGCCGCGGCGCTTTCGAGTACCAGGGACAAAAGTGCTCCGCCGCGTCGCGGGCGTACATCCCGAAGAGCCTCTGGAAAAAAGTGAAGGAATACCTTCTGGCCGACCTGAAAAGTATGAAAATGGGCACGACGGAGGATTTCCGCAACTTCATCAACGCTGTAATTGATGAAAAGGCGTTCGACAAAATTGCTGCCTATATCGCCGCCGCGAAAAAATCGGACAAGGTCAAAATCATTGCCGGAGGCAACTACGACAAATCGAAGGGCTTTTTCATCGAGCCGACGGTGCTGGAAACGGACGACCCGATGTATGTGACCATGTGCGAGGAGATCTTCGGACCGGTGCTGACGATCCACGTTTACGACGACAAAAAATACGCGCAGACGCTCGATATCCTGAACGCGACTTCGATCTATGCGCTTACCGGCGCCATCTTTGCCAACGACCGTGCCGCCCTCGCTTTGGCCGACGACAAACTCCGCCACGCCGCCGGCAACTATTACATCAACGACAAACCCACCGGCGCGGTAGTAGGCCAGCAGCCGTTCGGCGGCGGGCGCGCTTCGGGCACCAACGACAAAGCCGGCTCGATGCTCAACATGTACCGCTGGTTGTCGCCGCGCACGATCAAGGAAAATTTTGTGCCTCCGGTGGATTACAGGTATCCATTCCTGAGAGAGGAGTAAAGACCCGTTCCCGGATAAGGCTTCTGTGTAAAAGGATCATGCGCTATTTTTACCGCATGATCTTTTTGCTGCTTCTGCTCGGATTCGTTTTGCTCATCAAGGGAGCGGACTGGTTGGTGGACGGCGCCACCGCCATTGCTTCCCGGTTGGGCATCTCCGACCTCGTCATTGGCCTGACGATCGTTTCCATGGGCACCTCCATGCCCGAACTCATCATCAGCATCATTGCCAGCGCCGAAGGCAGTTCGGGTCTGGCAACGGGCAATATATTTGGCAGCAACATCGCCAACGTGTTGCTCATACTCGGCGCGACGGCGGTGATATGCGATTTGCCCGTGCACCGCAATACCATCCTTTCGGAACTGCCATTTTCTTTAGCGGCCGCACTCTTGATCGGCTTTTTGGCAAATTCGGCATTGTGGTACGAACCCGCCCATGACGTGGGCATCAGCAGGGGCGACGGCCTCATCATTCTTTTCTTTTTTTTCCTGTTTTTGACCTATATTCTGATCATCGCAAAAGAGAGTCAGAAAACGCAGGATTCAACCAATACGCCGCCTGCCCCGCTGCACAAAAACCTCCTCCTGATCGCCGCGGGCGCCGCGGGCTTGTTCCTTGGCGGGAAATGGGTGGTGGACGGAGCGGTTCATATTGCCGGATTATTCGGTTTGAGCGAAACCCTTATCGGCCTGACGGTGGTGGCGCTCGGCACTTCCCTGCCCGAACTGGTGACCTCCATCCTGGCTGCTCTGAAAAAGAATACGGACATCGCCGTCGGCAACGCCATCGGTTCCAACATCTTCAACCTCTTGTGGATACTCGGTATCAGCGCCGTCATTCGCCCTTTGCCCTTCAACGTAGCCTCCAACGTGGATATCCTGGCGGTCATCGCTTCGAGTTGCTTAGTGATCCTGTCGCTGATCATCGGCAGGCGCCTGCTGATCCGGCGGGGGGAAGGCATCGTTTTTCTCACAGCGTATGCAGCTTACCTGATTTTTGCGGTATTAAGGGGTTAAAAGGTGTGAGAAGTTCGAACGTACTGCGTACCCGTTTTCAATGCTGATTCAACTGCTGTTATACTAAGAACCACCATCATACGCCACCGTTCGTTTTTCCTGATTGCTTTGCATCGCCAACTCGATGATGCGAATGGTATCCCGCGCCTGTTCGGGGGTAACGTTCAATTGAGCTTCCCCCCAAATGGCTTGTTGTACGTTGATAAAAAAGTCCTGGAAACTCCCCCGTTCGCTTTGGATCGTGCCTGCCATCTGCATGCCTTCGTATTCGGTGTAAATATGTCCCCAAAGGCTCTCCGGTTCCGCTCCCCAGTCGGGTGTATTGGCGGGTGTTTTTCCGGTCTTCAGGGCTTCTTCCTGCACATCCATGCCTGATTTGACAAACGAACCGCGATCGCCGTGCAGGCTGAAGAATGGCCCGGGCTTTTTGACCAGCATGCCCGCACCGAGTGAGACGCGCAGGTTGGAGTAGTACAAGGTGAGGTCGAAAAAATCGTCCACCCTGCCGCCGGGCCGCTGAATTTGCACATCCGCCATGATGGCCTCCGGCAATCCGAAGAGTTGCAGCGCCTGGTCAATGAGGTGCGCACCGAGATCGTACAAAATGCCGGCGCCCGGTACATTTTCCTCGCGCCATGCCTGCGGTCGCAAGGCAGGGCGAAAGCGGTCGTAGCGCGCTTCGTAGGTTGCCAAACGGCCCAGCAGCTGGCTGGAGATGATCTTTTTCACCGTTTTGTAGTCGGCCACCCAACGCCGGTTGTGGTGTACGGTGAGAATGCGCTGCTGTTGCCGGGCCAATGCCGCTAGCGTATCGGCCTCTGCGGAAGTCACTGTAAAAGGTTTTTCCACGATCACGTGTTTGCCCCGCAGCAATGCTGCCTGCGCCAGGGGAAAGTGCTCCGTATTGGGAGTGCAAATAATGACCAGATCAATATCGTCGTCGTCCAGAATGTACCGGGCATCAGCGACGATGATCGTTTCCGGGTAAAGCGTCTTTGCCTCTGCAGCTGTCGTCTCTTTCGACGTACTGATCTTGCTGAGCCGGAACCCTGGCAACGTGCCGATAAACGGTGCGTGAAAGACCTTTCCGGCCATGCCGAAACCGACGATGCCGGTGCGAATAACCTTTTCCATAATCAGTGTTTTCAGTCCTCCAATGTTGCGTCAACGGAGGATCAACCTCACGACAGACCGGCAGGAATATCAGGCGGGGGTGAAGCGGGTTTTCTGATCTTCTTCATCCCGTAAGTCACACTTGCCATCACGAACAAACCGATCAGGTAGGAGGCGATGAACATCAGCCATTCGTAATCGCCTTTGCTCACGGCTTCTTTTTTGGCTGTCAATCCCCACAGATTGACCAGACCTTTTTTGACAAAAAATGTGGAGACCAAATTGGAGGCCGTCAGTCCGGCTAAGTATCCGACGGAAAGGTTGAGCGCCTCGCCGGCGATGAATTGGATAAATTTTGACATAAAACGATGCGGTAGTTTGCAGACGCCGAAGGTATGGATATCCTCCCGTTTGGCCGATAAAACGAATTTGAGGGAAAGTTGACGGTTTATGATCCAGGTCATAAATGCTGCCGGGAGTGCACCTGCACTTTTGCGCCATCTTTCATTAAAATGTTACGATCATGCAAATTACCTCAGCCGCACCGAAATCCCTCCTGAAAACCCGCACCCACACCAATTGGTGGCAGCGCTACCTGCAATTCTGCGACCGCCAGTCGGCCCAAAACACGTTTTGGTTTTTACTGCCCCTTATCACCCTGACCTGCATTTTTATGCCGGTTTCCATCTGTCTGGTGTACTATTTTGCCGGATTGGAAAGTTTTTACTTATCCTTCGTGGCAGTGAGCGTACTCACCTTTTTTACGAATATCTTACTGAACATTGCCCAAACGGGCACACGAGTCACCATCTCCGCCTATCTGTTGTCCGTGTTGCTGCACATAGCGGGGCCGGTGGCCGCTGTGCTGGTTTGAGTGTATACCTCGCGCCGCCGAGCGTTCGGCATGAATGAAAATCCCCAACACCACTGCGGGATCGCATCAATATTACAGCGACCCGGATCAGAAAAAAGTTCTTGATTCGCCTTCCCGCCGTGCCGTGCGCAGCGCAGCATCCGGACTAAACAATTGATTATCACTTGCGTTTGGTCGAATGCTGCGCTGCGCTCCGCATGACACGCGGGCAAGAAAAGCCTGCACCTGCCACCGCCCGGTATCGTTTGCCACAATTCCTGCTGCCGATCCAATAAAGACCAATTTTTTGGTAACTTTGTCGTAAGAATACCGAAAAATGGACCAGGCGCTCCTTCCCCTGCTGCAGGAAACGATTGATGCTTATTTCAACATGTCGCGCAACAACCTCCAATTGCTGGCGGAACACTGCACCATCCTGAAATTGGAAAAACAGCAGACTTTCATCCGCCAGGGTTTGGCCAACGAACAGGAATACTTCTTACTCGACGGGCTGGTGCGCAGATTGAGAAAAGAAATTGCTCAAAACGGGTAATGCGGGCCACTTTTTATCAAATGTTAATGCGGAGGCTGCAGGAGGATGACACTTTTGCAGCAAGAAACGATCATGCAAAAGTTATTCATCATGTTGACCTTCATGTCTTCTCCGCTCATGGCACAACAAAATATACGCGTTGAATCGAAGGGCGCCGTCCTTAATACATTTGTTTACCCGCATGCAAATGCCGAAACAATCGTGTTGCTCCATGGTGGCCCCGGCGTGCCCGATCCCATGCACTCCGTCATTGACCTGCTCAGGGATCGGTTTCAGGTCGTTTATTTTCAGCAACGCGGCACAGGTGCGTCAGATTGCCCCGGTGGCACCTATGGTATCGGCGATTATATTGCCGACCTCGATGCGGTGGCGGACACGCTGCGGCTGGAAAAATTCCACTTGTACGGTCATTCCTGGGGCGGTTTGTATGCCCAGATCTATGCACAGGAACACCCGGAAAAACTTTTAAGTATGGTTTTATGCAGCCCCAGTTCGGGTACCGGCGAGGTGTGGAAACAAACCGAAAAGGAAGTCATGGCATTCAACAAAGCCGCCGGCTCCACCTGGCAATGGCTGCTTATGGGTTGGCACTCGATATGGGGCGCCCTCGGCAGCGACCGCGCTTACCGGCGTTTGTTCCGCCGGGTGCTGAAAAATTACAACGCCGGATTTAAGGTCGCCGAAGAATCATACGACTGGCTCGATGGCATCGCTGCCGACCCGGTAAATAATACCCGGCGCAGTATCCTCGCATATCCGCCCCTCAAGCGAATGAACGAATTCTCCTTCCCGGTGACTATCATATACGGGGACAAGGATATCTATGGCGAAAGTCGAAAACAGGTGATTGAACGGTACCCGGCAGCACAAGTCGTAGTAATCGAAAATTCCGGACATTTGCCCTGGGCGCACCAGCCCGAACAATTCAGCGCAGCAATAAAGGCGCATTTTTCGCGGAGTCTTTAAATTTCCGCCATGATACCTGAAGGATTGCTCCATCAATACGGCGCAAGCGTCAAACGCCTGAAAAAAGGCCAAATGCTCTTCTTTGAGGGCGACGATCCGGTTTTCCACTACCAGGTAAAATCGGGCAGCATTAAAATGTTCAATTACGGCGAGGAGGAGCAGGAGGTATTGCAGGGTATCTTTGGTCCGGGGCAGAGCTTCGGCGAACCGGCTTTGCTGGGCCGGTTTCCCTATCCCGCCTGCGCGCAAGCCATCGAAAACTCGGAGGTATACCGCCTTTCGCACGACATATTCGAAAAACTGCTGGCGGAAAAT
Source organism: Saprospiraceae bacterium (assembly GCA_019187225.1). Lineage (GTDB taxonomy): Bacteria > Bacteroidota > Bacteroidia > Chitinophagales > Saprospiraceae > M3007. Next base: position 73,918 of record JABAQQ010000027.1, on the reverse strand, counting down.
GCCGCGATAAGCCTGGCGTTTTTAAAAACCTTGTCGAACCGCCTGCGCTTCAAAACCATGTTGTCCAAAGAAATAAAAGGGTATCACGCGGCGCACCGCATTCTGACCCTGATCGACTACATGAAAAAGGAAAGTAAAACGCCGGGGCTTTACGAAGTGAAGATCACCCGCCAAACCATTGCCGACCTCACCGGATTGCGCGTCGAAACGGTGATACGAACCATTCAGGATCTGAAAAAAACGGGGGAATTGGTTGCGAAAGGGAGAAAAATTTTTCGAAGTTAAAAGCCGTAAGTACCTGGACAATGGATTTTTGACATTGGATATTTGACCAAATGATTGGTTGGCAGGGTCAAACGTCCAATGTCTATTGTCGATTTATTTTGTTCGCTTACTTATTGATGGTCAATACTAAGTAATTTTGAACGACCGCCACTTTTAAAACAATTTCAAACCGCTCAAACCATTCAAACCACTTTCAAACGAATATAACAGACCGGTTCTTTTTCATTTTACCCGTTCCGCTATCTTTGTGCAAACGGATGACCTATGCGCAATCATTTCCTGCCGGTTGTGGCTATTTGCACCCTGATGACGGCCGCCGCCTTTTTCGCCTGCCAACCCCCGGCCCAACAAAAACCCGCTGCCTTCGTACCGCCCAAGGTAATTCTTACCCCCGCCGACACCTTTCACTTCAACAATTTTGTGGACTGCAACATGGCCGAAGCGTGGATCGGCGACACCTTCCGGATTTTTCCCGGAAAATACGGCGAAGACCCGCTCTGGGGCGATGCAAGCGACCTGAAATTTGCCGACGGCAAAAATGCCGACGAAGCGTTCAGCAGGCCGGCAGCAGCGTTTACCGCGCCGAAAATGCCGGCGAACGCGCCCACCGGCCAGCCGGGCCTGCACGGCGCGGTGTGGTTCGAGACGGTGTACCAGGACGCGAAAGACCCTTCGGGGCGAACGCTCTACGCCATTTACCACAACGAAAATTATCCGGCAACCCTGCCTTACGATCCGGCCACCGGCGAGGGATACATTGACCGGAAATGGCCGCAGGGGCTGACGGGGCCGACCTCTCCCGCAGCGGTATGCCGCATCGGCGTGATGAAATCCACCGACGGCGGGCGCAGTTGGGAAAACAAGGGTTTGTTCATCGAGGACAAGCAACCCCGCATGATCCTGAAGCCGCACAACACTTCCTGCACGTTTGCGGGCGGCGTGGGCGACCCTTCCGCAGTAACCCAGGGCGACTACCTGTATCTGTTTTACGGCGAATACGGTTATCCCGGCGTATACGATTCTGCTTCGTACGACCGGACGCGCGAATGGAGCGGTCAGTGTATCAGTGTGGCGCGTATCCGCCTGAGCGACCTCGACGATCCGCAGGGAAAAGCCCGGCGCTGGGACGGCAAAGGTTTTACCGTACCCTGGGACAGCATCGGCAGGCCCGTGGCATCGCTGCAAATCCCCCCGGCGGAAGGTGGGGGAGCTGCATCTTCTCCCACCGGCGGGTTTCACTGGGGGCCATCCGTCAGTTGGAATACTTACCTGAACTGCTGGGTCATGCTGATGGGCAAAGTGACCGGCCCTTCATGGCAGGGCAGCAGCCTGTACATCTCCTTCAACCCGAACGCTGACCTGGGCGCGGGATCGAACTCGCAGGACTGGACCCAACCGCAATTGCTGGTGGATAAACCCGGCCACATCTTGTGGTATCCATCGCTGCAGCCCATGAATACGCCGGAAGATGTAGCCAACAAGCATACCTGTTTGCGGCTGGGGCAGAAAGCGCGGCTGTTTTACAAATATTCCGACCTGGGTAAATATATGTCGGTGTATACGGTGGAGTTTCAGAAAGGGGATGTCGGAAAATCTCGCTATTAATCGCAATCAAGAATATTCGGTAAATCATCAAGTGTTTGTGAAAGATCACAACAAGTTGGAAAATCGATGTGCTTCGGAAGCTAAGTGAGGATAATCTTTAAAATACTTAGAGACCAACTTTCTGTCTTTTTCTAATTGTTCTATATTATTCAATCTTAAACAGTTCTTCATCCGTGTATTTAGTGCAATTAGAAGCTGCAAACTTGGCGGCGCTATTTTAATATGTCTATCTATAATAATATTAAATTGGTTTATTGCGTCTATTGGTTTGCCCATTTTGCTTAGCAATACACCATATTGATGCCTGATAATATCGTTATCTGGTTCATATTCCAATACCTTCTCATATGACTTCACAAGATTTTCATTATCTCTTGTCGCAAAGTGGATCCGTGCTTTAACAGAATAACACAAAGCAGCGTTATACTTGTTAACTTTTTTAGTTGCCTCACTGATAAACGATATTGCATTGCCAATCCTATTCCTTCCAAGTTCATAACTTGCACTCATGATAAGTGGATAGGCTGATACTGGGTCGAGTTCTCTGGCTTGTTTAAATAATAATTCTGCATTTTCAAGATTTCCAATAAATAACTCTGACTCTCCTTTTTGACATAAAATTGCAGCCCTTTTTTCATTTTCTTTATCTATTCCATATTTTTCGAATCTGTCGTGAAATTTTTTTGTTTCAAATTCTACTAATTTCATTTGATCTGAATATTTTTGGATTTTTCTTCTACACATTATTTCAAACTCACCCATTTCACCTAATTGAAATTTTGCAAAATTAAGTGTAATTGGCAATGCAGTAAATGTTTGTTTGCCATCAGAAAACTGGATAATTTTATTCACCAAAGTGCATTCTGTTAGATATTCAAGGCTGTTTTGGATTCTCTCAATTGAAAATTCTGTCGCAATTGATATTTGCTGTACAGTAGGGGGTTCATCAAAAATTGTCATAGCCGCAAGTACTTGCTTCGAATCGTTTGGTAATCTATCCCAAATGTTCCTAAAACTGAATTCTAATATTGGTGCATCCTTTGATTTTGCTAATTCTAGTATGGAATTAAGGTCGCCGCTCAAACGATAATTTCCAAGTATCCATTGTATAGCAAGGGGAAGCCCTCCCGTTACTTGCCATATTTTTTTACTTATTTGTTCATCAACTTGCAAATCAATTTTTAGCTCCTCTACCCTTTTGACTAAAAACTCTTCAACTTCATATTCATTAAGCTCTTTTATTGGGATTGGTAGTTCCCACCCACCTGTTTTTTGGCGGCTAGTAATTAACACTTTTGCCTTTGTACCTATTGGTAATGATTGTACAAAAGATAATATCCGGCCATCGGATACGGTTTCCATGTTATCTAAAACTATAAGAGTATTCCATGCAGAAAATATTTCCATCACTAATTCTTTCTTCTTTTCCAAAGGAATTTCGGTTGAGTATTCAAAAATATACAATATATGATCTAACAGATTCTCGAGAGAATATAACGACCTTGAATATTTTTCAATTCCTTTTGTGGTAAGTATTGTGTCTTTTCCAGTCAGATGTATGATGGACTCAAACGTCTTGTCTTCATAAAATTTATATACAGCCCAATTCACAAGGGCTGATTTTCCAACACCACCAGGGCCATGAACATTTATAATCCAAATTCGCGGGTCTTTTAAAACAGCATCAACAATCTGCTTTTTGATTTCATTTCTACCAATAAATGAATCGAATCCTTTTTCTAGTAACCTAAATAACCCATCTTCAATAGCAAATGGGGAGGAAGTATTAGATATTGAATCTTTATCAGCAATATCTTCTAAGTTTTCTAAAAGATCGATTAACTCAGCCTGCGAGGTTATTTTTAAGGTTGAATCACCTTTTCTTACATAAATTTCTCCTCTTCTGAGTCCATAAGATTCTTTAGTGCAAAAATCTTTGGCAATTAGAGATGGAGTTCGTCTTTTATGACGATTTTTACTAGCCCGAACCAAGATTAAACCTAATAAGTATTCCCTTCCTGAAATATATAAATTATGATGAACAAGATCGATTTCTAATGTAAGCCCCGTACACTTAAAAACTTTATCTCTAAGCTGTTTAGTGTCGTATGGGAGTTGAGCGGGCATTCCAACAGGATACCAAGTTTTATCTTGCACACCAATAACTAAATAACCTCCTCCAACATTTTTAAGTCCAACAACATCTTTTGAAAAATTAGACAATGCATAATCATCATCTATTTTTAATGCCTCTTTAAAATCTAACCATTCACATTCCCCCTTGCAATTTATTAGATATCTTAATGCTTCTGCACTCATATCTCCCCGCATGATCATTTTTTCAATTTCAGAAAAATTCATAATAAACCTTATTTAAATTTTTAATAACATTTTACAGTCTAAATTTTTTCCTTCAAAACTCATACCGAATATCTCACTTAGAAAGTGTAACATTCAGATTATAGATTTATCTTAATCTCTTAACACTTATTTGTTTAGCAATCCCACACATTAATATTAATATAATATATTATTTAATAGAAGATTAAGTACGGAAGGGATTTAACTGCAGTATCATTTCAGCGCTGGAGGAATCCGGTTAGGGTCTCCTTGTAAAAGGCTATTTCAAATAAAATTTGGATATTCGACAATTTTTTGGTTAAAAACCCAATGGGTTGCCAAATTATAAAGCTGTAGCACCACATCATTTGTAATAGCAAAGCCGTAAAAATTAAAAACCCCGTTTTTGGAGGGAGGCCCTCAAAAACGGGGTAAGAAGACACACAAAAACCTTTGTAACCAATTTATTTTGTTTCTGTTATCCTTTTTGCAAGGAGGTCTTGGTTAAAGGCAACTGAAATTAAAACGCTTATTCTTGTACCTTCTGCGTCGAAACGACAATAGTGGGAAGGAAAGAAAGATACTTTTCACCCCCCAAGTCAACGGAATTGTGCCCAGTTCAATTCGGAACGAAAAATCACCACACTTCCAGCATTTTTACCCCCATCGTGCGGCCTTGCACGTTTTTCAGCACGATAGCATATATACCGGGCTGCAGGGAGCGCAGGTCGAGCCGTTCGGGTTGATCGGAGATATTCTGCTCCATCATCATCCTGCCTTGCAGGTCATACACTTCGATCCGTCCACCCCGCAGGTCTTCCGGCCAGTCCAGATAGACAAATTCGTGCGCAGGGTTGGGATAAAGGCGCCATGCAGTCTGGTTAGATTGGTCGCTGATACCGGTGGAGATGCTTTTCACCCACGAGGCCGATTGAACGTGGTGTTCGATGTCGTCCGGGTCCATGTTAAATTCCACCAGGGGAAATGCGTAGCCATTGATCTTGCCCCACCAGCCGAAATTGACGCTGGTGTCGGGCTCGGTGGAGGCGTCGAGCAGGAGCCAGACGCCGCTGCTGTATCCGAAGGTAGAGTCGAGGGTGGCAGCATGTTCTTTTACCCGGAGCGTATTGAAATCGCCCGCAGGGGTTTTCACCATGCCGTAAGCGTCAATTTTGACCACCCTGTGGGTGTTCGAAACGAGCCGGATAGAATCGAAAAAAAGGCCGAGCGGCCACTGGATCACCTGCCGGATGTTTTCATCGAAAGCCTGGTTGTAGGTGGCCGGCAACTGAAGGAGGGTTTGCGGCGGCGTAAAGGCCGATGAAATCGCGAATGAAGTGGAGTCATCAATCTGAAAGTCGCCTGCAACGCCGAGTATCTGCAAAACCTGATTCGTCAGTTTGAGATACTGGTAAAAGTTGTTGCCGTCATCCACCGCGATCGTAGCGCCGGGAAACTGATTGGCGAACGGCAGCCCCTGCGGCGAGCGAAAATATATCTGGTCCGTTTCATGGTCTTCCAGGTCGGAAAAATCCCAGGTGTTGGACCCGGTGCCGCCTGGCTGAAGATTGGATTCGGGCATGGTATCAATGCCCTGTTCGACTTGCAAGCCGATGACCGGCAGATCGCCGGCAGTAATGGTGATCTGCGCGAAGGCGAAAAAGGTATTGAGGAGCAGCAAAGTGGTGAAAATCAGATATTTCATCTTGAAATGGTTGAAAGATGAACGGATGTTGTTGTGTTTTACATGACCAGTGGTTTGCCGCCGTGCGGCCTGGACTTCCACGCCTCGTGCAGCAAGCGGGTCACTTCTTCGTCTTCCACCTGGTCGAAATGCTCGTAGAACTGGCCGACGGCGTAAAAATCGCGCGGCGTGAGCAGGCACACGACCTCATCCACACCTTTCGCTTCTTTGATATGGCGCAGCGATTCGGGTGGCGCTACAGGAATGGCAACCACTACCCAGCGGGGATTGTGGTGGCGGATGAGATCAACCGTGGACAGCAACGTATTGCCGGTGGCAATGCCGTCGTCCACCACGATGACAATCTTGTCTTCCATGTTGGCGGGTTGGCGATCGCCGTAGTACTTTTTCTGGCGTTCGCGCAGCAGCCGGCGCAGCCGCTCGGTTTCTTTTTCGATGTATTCTTCCGATACATCGGAGCGTTCGGTGACCACCCGTCCTTCGAGGCTGACCGCGCCGATGGCAAATTCGGAGTGATGGGGATGGCCTATTTTTTTGGACAACACGATCTCGAGCGGGAGATCGAGTTCTTTGGCTACCACGTAGCCGATCTCCACACCGCCGCGCGGCACGGCCAGAATGACGCCGTCGCGATTTTTATAGTGTTGCAGGGCTTTTGCCAATTGCCTTCCGGCATCGAATCTGTCTTTGAACATTGTTTGAGACCGTTTGATTAACAGAGATACTTTTCCAACCACATTCCCGCCAGCACCGCCACTTCTTCCAGTTTACCCTCTTCTTCGAAGAGATGGGTGGCACCGCGGACGATTTTCAGTTGTTTGATGCATTGTAGTTCTGCGAAGGCGGCCTGGTTGAGTTCGATGACGCCGTAATCCATTCCGCCGACGAGGAACAGGGTGGGTGCCGTCACTCTGGACAAAGCCCTGCTGCCGGTGAGGTCGGGGCGACCGCCGCGCGAAACAACCGCCCGGATGGCATCGCCCAATTCGGCCGCTACCCGCAATGCCGAAGCGGCGCCGGTGCTGGCGCCGAAAAGGCCGACGGGCAGGCCCTTCGTACCGGGGTCTTTCAGCGCCCATTGGGCGACCTCCTCCAGGCGGCGGCTGAGCAGATCAATATCGAAGCGCGTTTCGTACACTTCGTCCTCCCGTTCGGTGAGCAGATCGAGCAGGAGGGTGGCCAGGCCGCGTTCCTGCAATTGTTCGGCTACGAAGCGGTTGCGCGGGCTTTTGCGGCTGCTGCCGCTGCCGTGCGAAAAGATCACCAGGCCGCGCGCTTTTTCCGGCATCGTCAGGTCGCCTTTCAGCCGCGCGTCGCTGACGGGTATCTCTATTGCTGTTGTCGCTGGTTTCGCTTCCATGTTATTTTCCTTTTTTGCCTTGTTCCGCCGAACGGATCATCACAAATTCCGCGATGTTGTCGGTATCGAGTGCGCCCACGATCTCGCCTTTGGAAGTGACGAGTGCAAAGGGTTGGTCTTGTTGCTGCATCATTTTCCAGGCTTCTTCGATGGGCATGGTCGGCGAGAGGTACATCACGTCTTTGCGCATGGCCTGGCGCACCGGCGCCTCGCCGTCCAGTTCACCGAGGGCTTTGATGATCTCGTCGCGCCCCAGCGTTCCTTCCGGCTTGCCGGCGTTGTTGACGACGAAATATTTGTTCTGACTTTGGAGCAATTGGTCAGCGGCGCTGCGGATCGTCGCATCGGCTTCGATACCGGGAACTTCAGCGAGCAAAGCATCGCGCACGGTGAAGCCCCGCAACATGGACTGGGTCTCCGTCTGCTGGGCTTCAGCCTGAGCCCCGATAAAAATGAACAAGCCGATGAATACCAGGAAAGGATTGTAGAACAGTCCCAGGAAAATAAATCCCATGGCCAGCAACTGACCCAGTCCGGCGGCGACACGCGTCGCGCGCGTGCGATCCATTCGGAATGCCAGCAAGGCGCGAAAAACCCGTCCGCCGTCCATGGGAAAGGCCGGGATCAGGTTGAAAAGGGCCAGCCACATGTTCACAACCATCAGCGCATACAGGAAATTGGCGGGGCCGATGTGCTGGAGTTGCTCCATTTCCGGGGAAGCGGGTTGTGGTAGTGCGAAAAAGAGGATGATGAAAATGATAAAGTTGACTGCCGGCCCTGCCACTGCTACGATGAGTTCTTCCCCCGGTTTTTCAGGCATGGATTCCATCTGCGCCACACCGCCGATGGGCAGCAGCGTGATGTCGCGGGTTTTGATCTGAAATCTTTTTGCCGCCAGCGCGTGTCCCAGCTCGTGCAGGGTGACGCAGGCGAAAATCGTCAGGATAAATATCACCGACCAAAGGATCTCCTCTCCGCCCAATCCCCTGCTGAGGTTGCTGAAAACGATCCAGCCGATCAGAATGAGAAAAGTCCAGTGGATGAAGATTTTGATGCCCGATACGGTACCGATGTAGAGTGCGTTTTTCATGCAGAAAGGTTTTTGTACCGGCTGCTTTATCTGCCGATTTCTTTTTCAACAGCTAAAGCAGCCGGTACATAATCGCTACAAACCGAAGGGGAACGTCTCCGGCATTTGCAGGGGATCGGTTGAAATATGCAGCGGATTGAGCGCTGCCGTTTTATCGAAAAACATAAAGGCGTCGTACCGCAGCGGCAACAGTGTCGGCACGTAGTTGCCCTGTTTTTCTGTTTCGGGGTTGTACACCACTCCGATGGCACGGTGCGGAATGGGCATTCGCTCCAGTTCCGGCATGCTTATCTGATTCATAATGACGAGTTTGTCCGCCGGTTCGATGTGATGGAGCATCTCCTCCCAACTGCCTTCGATGGCCGGGGGCATGTGGATGACCTTCATCACGTCGCCCCATCGCCTGCCCGCCACTACGTTGCCTTCATAGGAACCGAAACCGACAGCCACCACCTCTTCTTTGGGGTATTGTTCGCGGACGAGCATGCCGACGTTGACCATGCCGGCGCGGGCCATATCCGTCGCGCGGGCGTCGCCGATGTGGGTGTTGTGTTCCCACACGATGGCTTTCGCATCCTCGCCGTGGAAGGTAAGCAAGGCGTTGAGCGTATCGGTCATGTGGCGGTCGCGGATATTCCACGAATGCGGCCCGCCCGCGATCATCGTGCGGTAGTATTGCTCGGCGTTGACGGCGACAAGGGCGTTTTGTTCGACGTTAAAAACCGCTTCCGGATCGGTGTTGTATTGCGCGATCTTGTCGCGGATCTCCTGCAACAGTTCTATGACTTCGGTCTGGCAGGAATCCGGCACCAGCCATGCAGATTCCGCATAAGTATGTCCGCCGCCCTCGCTGTAGGGTTCGAAGCACATAAAAGCCTTCTGTGCTACTTCCAGCGTATGCGGATCCACTTTCTCCAGATATTCGATGATGGCCTCCAGCGACTCCCACAAGCTGTACATGTCGAGGCCGTAGAAACCGGCTTGCCGTCCCCTCGGAAGTGTCCGGTTGTGTTTGCGCAGCCATTCCGCCAATTCGACCACCTCCCAGTTGGCCCACATCCAGGTAGGCCAGCGGTTGAAAGCGTTCAATACTTCCTGAGCGGTGGCGCCTGCATCCGGATAGGATTTCACGAAGCGGTTGATGCGGTAGCAATCGGGCCAATCGCCTTCGACCGCGATAAAAGAAAAGCCTTTCTCCTCGATCAGCCGTTTGCTGATGCGGCTGCGCCAGGTATAATATTCATGGGTTCCGTGCGAAGCCTCACCCAGCAATACGATTTTAGCATCGCCGATGCGATCCAGAAGCGGGCCAAGATCATCGCTGTCGCGCATGGGATAGGCCACCGCTTCAATGGCTTCTGCCAATTTTTGTTTGCCGGGTTGGGCGTAGGATTTGTTCATAGTTGTGAGGTTTGAAATGGCGTCTCGTTAGTCTGTTTATTTGGTAATTTGTGGATTTGGTTATTTGGGCTATGCCATCATGGGAGTGTTCAAATAACTGTGTCAAAAAATCATATCACCCAATAAACACATCACCGCCTTCAGCGAAAGCCGTTTCAATTTATGTTATACAGCCATTTGACGCTCCCGTCTGACCAACAACGCTGTCGCCGTAAGTCCTGCCACCAGCAAACCCGCATCTTCCGTCATTCCGAGCAATACGACTGCGGAGAAGCCGATCAGCGACCACAGCAAGGGAATTGCGAGCAGCGAAAGGGGGCATTTTTTATCTGTCCATAACAACATACCGAAGGTAAAGATAGTGGTCGGGCATGGCAAACCGAACGTGGGTATGGCCGGAAAATCGTGCCCGCTGACATAACTCCACATCGGATATACCACCAATGCAAAAAACATCAATACGGCGCCCGTGATGCCATAAACATCCCGGTGAAAGCGAAAAACGAGGTCTTTTTTGTGGTAATAGAACATCGCGGCCTGCACGACGAACAAGGCTCCGAATATATACGCCGCCTTGTTGATCTCCGCGAAAAAAGAGATATGGTACATACCTCCCATCCACAACCAGAAAAAAGCGAGTATAAAGGTCACGACCTTGTCGGAGGCCGGCGCTTTACGCGTTCCCAAAAACACGGCGAAGACGGCCATCACATACAATACCACCGGCATCGGCCATACCGCGAGGTTGTAGTCCTTAAAAACTTCCAGGAATTGTTCGGTCGTGAACGGTATCGAATTCATGGTCTCATTCTTATGTCGTGGATGGAAGACGTCTCTAATTTTTCCGGCCGCTGTCCTTTTGCGGCTTGGCCGGCTGCGCCTTCGGCTGCTGCGTTTTGGGCTGGGTTGCCTTCGGCTGCTGTGTTTTGGGCTGCTGCGTCCTGGTAGCCGGTTGCGGCTGCCGCTGCGTTTCGGTGCGTTTGGTCTCCTCCCATTTCTGGCGGTGATAATCTTTCGCTTCCTCTATGGGGCGCTCTTTTTTGGGTTCCGTGCGCGGCTTATCGGTATCGGGGCGTTGCGTTTTGTCTTTAGGCTCCTCACGGGCAGGGGGCTGTTCAATTCTGGGCGGTCTCTCCTGCGTTTTGGGTTTTTGCGCCGGTTCGGTTTTTGGCGGACGTGCCGGTTCGGTCTTGGGCACAGTCGGTGCGGGCTCTTTGCGCGGCGCCCATTGGGAGGGTTTTGTCTGCGGCGCCGTGCGCTCGCGTTGTATTTCTTCTTTGGCTTCTACCCTCGAGCGATCCAGTTCGGGGTATTTGCGCGCATTTTTTTCCAGGAATCCTTCCTGCGTGACCGGCGTATTAGGGTTGCGGCCATTGTACTTCTGCCGCTCCTCTTCAAACCGGCCGTATTCTTTCATGCGTTCCGGCAGGCGTTTGTTGTCTTTCATCCAGTCTTCGGAGATGATCTCCCGGTTGCGGTCGCGCCAGGCGCCCACGCTGGTGGAGATGGTGGTTCCGGAGCGACGATGGCCGTAGTAGTGCCGAACGAAATGGGAAGAAAGATGGCTGTAGTGGTGATGGTGGCGCGGGTGATAGAAATACCAGTTCATAAAATGCCATGACGGCATGTAATAGACGACAAAGGCATGGTGATGGTAGTAAAACCCCCAATTGTACCACCACGGGTAAGGATACCAGCAGGGGGCCGGATACCACCACGGATAGCCGAACCACCAGGGGTAGTAGTATTCGACGACGGTGGTGCGCCGCACGTAATCTTCCTGGTAATATACGTCGTCGCCCGGATAATCTTCCGAATCGTAGCCGTATTCAGCGGCGTATTCGCGTGAAGCGGCTTCCAACTCCTGTTGTGCCTGCGGGTCGTTTTCGATGGATTTTTTCCACTCTTCCAGTTCTTCGGCGTGGGCACGGGCGACGGCCAGGTTGAGCGAATCCGTTTTCCGGATCACCCAGGCGGGATCGGCGCGATACACATCGCCGATCAGCACCGTAAAGCGCAGGTCTTCGTTGAGTATTTCCAGCACCTCCGGCAACGCCACCAACTGGCGGAAAGCCGCTTGCGCGGGCGCCGGATAGCCAACGATCAAATCATCGAAAGCGGCCCGCGCCGTTTGGTCGAGTTCGTTGATCTTCATAAGGGTGCGCATCTGGTCGCGCACTACATCGAAGGCCTCGGGGCGTTGATTTTCGGGAAGTTGTCGCAACACCTCCCGCATCGCGGCAGGCGATTCCTGTTTCTCCACCAATTGCTGCAACATCCCCGGATAGCGGGTGATCTCATAAAAGACCTCCTGTGTGGAGCGCGGAAAATCCTCGATGAGGGTGCGAAACGCCGCCGCCGTTTTTTGGCGCGCATTGTTCATTTTGATCAATACTTCCGGATATTTGGCGGCTTCGAGGATGGCCAGCCGTGTCTCGGAGGGGTAAAGGGCCAGCGCCTCGACTGATTTTTGATTTTCTTCGGCGAGTTCGCGCAGAAGGGCTTTGTCGTTCTGGCTATAAAGGGATGTTGAAAAAAGCAGCAAAAACAGGCTGCACCGGAAAAGGGAGTAATTTCGCATAACTTTGATTGGAACGTTGAACGAATGTACCTCGACATTCGAAAATTTATTACTACAAAGTTCGGTTTAAAAAATGCGCCGGTGCTGTGACGCAGGTCAAGCCGGACGTTGAGTTTTGTCAATGGTATTTGCACTTCGCCGGTTCGCCATACCCTGCAGGGCGCTGTACCCGACTCCCGCGCCCGGAAAACAAAACTCACCCCATCCGTTAACCAAAGTCATTGAAAGCCGCCATCAAAGCCGCCATTTTTGCATCATCACTAAAAAAATGACAGTTATGAGATCCGCTTTAATTGTGTTTTCCTTTTTTGTCGCGCTATTGCTGCAAAGTGGATGTTCGTCCGTAACAAAGGTATATTCGGAAGAAGAGCCCGGCGTGAATTTTTACAAATACCACACGTACAAGTGGCTGGATACTAAATACATCAAAAAAGGGAACAGCGGTCCGGCATGGCTTGACGAGCACGCGGAGAACAAGATCCGTTCGTCGGTAGAAACGCAGATGAACCGCTATGGGTACAAGCCCTGCGAAGACAAACCCGACCTGATGCTGCACTTCCACATCGTCATCAAAAACGAAGTGTTTTACATCCAGGACTGGTGGTGCGACGAAGAGCGGGGCACGGAATTCGGCCGCTGCCACCGCCTGCGACCGGTTAATTACCAGGAAGGCACGCTCATCATTGACCTGATAGACGCGAAAACGGGCAACCAGGTGTGGCGTGGCGCTGCAGCAGGTGTACTGGAGCATCTTACACCGGAAAAAGCCGACGCCCGCATCGGGGAAGCTGTGCGGATGATCTTTGAAAAATTCCCGGAAAAGCCGATTCCCACGACGTGAGGGTTAACCTGAAATATTGATCCCCACCAACAATCCCAACCACCATTTTTCTTGGTAGATCCACAGGGACTTGTTTTTATCGAGGAGGCTATCTGTTCCCAACCCGATGCCGAGTGTAAAATTCCCGGAACCGAGGAAAAGGGCTGCGCCTTTTTGTAACACAAGCCCATCGTATTCCGTGTCGAGGCGGCTGTTGGTGACAGATGGGTTGATGGCAGCGGAGCCAATCCCTGCAAATAGCCCGCCGTCCATTTCAAAGTGCCGCAGCCTTTTTTCTTTTCTTTTCAAGGGATTCGCGGCATCGCGCAGATGAAAAAAATCGGTGCGATAACCCGCATACACCGTCGCATTCAGGTTGCTGTTCAATTGGTTGGGAAGGGTATTTGTACTGAAGCGGTATTTGAACAATACGGTGCCCACATCCATGTCGATGCTTTTTTTTACCAGTCTGAGCGGCAACGGAACGTCGCCAGGGATTTCAGGAACAAGTGAAACGATGTGTTTTTGTGAAGTATCGACTTCTTTGCTTCCACTCCGCAACGGATACATGGTAAGGATGCTATCGTTCAAAGCAATATAAACACGCCGGGGAGCCGGGGCGGTTGATTTCACCGTGTAGTATCCGTCGGTCAGTCCGTGTTCCACACTGCTGCAACTCACCAGCATCTGGGCGCAATAAAATAAGCCGAAGTGTTTTACTTTTTTCATGATCCTCGCAGGGGGTGAGGCTTTACCGGAATAAAGCCAGCACTTTTATGAAGGTTTGAAAAACGCCCCACGAGGCCGGTATGCCCACGAATGCCCAGGCAAGAAAGAGGCGAAGATTGGAAGTGTGCGGTTGTTTCATATTGAAAAAGTTGAGTTAATGAAGGTTTATGGAGGGTTGAGATCAACCCATCAACCTTTAAAATGATATTTCTCCTGCACCGGTCGGATGCTGATGTTGCATACAAAACCAATGAGCAAGAGGCCGGCCATGATGTACATGGTGGTCGAATAGGCATTGGCGGCAGGCACTTGCAGGGTCTCGATCTGGTACGCCCGGATGTTGTTGACCAACTGCGGCCCCAGCAAAGCCGCCGCGCTCCAGGCCAATAACAGGCGCCCGTGAATGGCGCCCACTTCGAGTGTGCCGAACATATCGCGCAGGTAAGCGGGAATCGTGGCAAAACCGCCGCCGTACATGCTCATGATCACGCAAAAAGCGCCGACAAACAGCACGATGTTGCCCATTTGACCCGTCAGGGGGATCAAAAAATAAAGGACGGCGCCCAGCAGGAAAAAGATGGTGTACGTCCGTCGCCGCCCGATCTTGTCGGACAGCGACGACCAGAAAAAACGGCCCGCCATGTTGAACAGGCTCAACAGACCGACAAACCCGCCCGCCGCAACGGCAGTGACGGCCCTTTCATCTCCCACTACTCTTTCGGAAAACATTTCCTGGATCATCACCGAAGCTTGACCCAGCACACCGATCCCGGCGGTTACGTTGAGCATCAGCACGCCGAAAAGGAGATAAAACTGGGGCGTTCGGATGGCAGTACCGGCGTCAACATCCGGGCCGGCCACCTGGCTGCCGGAACCGGGCGCAGGCGCCTGCCAGCCTTCCGGTTTCCAGTCGGCGGGCGGCACTCTGACCGTCAGCACACCAAACATCATATAGGCAAAATACAGCCCGCCCATTACCAGGAAGGTCTCCGCCACGCCGGTCGAGTGTGGCGTCCGGAACCAATCCATGAGTTGGATGGACAAGGGCGAAGCCAGCATAGCCCCGCCGCCGAAACCCATAATGGCCATACCGGTGGCCATGCCCGGCCGGTCGGGAAACCATTTGATCAGGGTGGACACAGGCGAAATGTAGCCCAGCCCGAGGCCGATACCGCCCAACACGCCGTGCCCCAGGTACAACAGCCATATCTCGTGCAGCCAGACACCCAGCGCCGACACGAAAAATCCGCCCGAAAAACAAAGCGCCGATGCGAACATGGCCTTACGCGGGCCCGCCCGCTCCAGCCATTTGCCGAATACCGCCGCCGAAGCGCCGAGGCAAAACAAGGCGATGGAAAAAATATGCCCTACCTGCACCAGCGACCAGTCGCCCGCCGCCGGTTCCCCGATACCGATGGCCTGCGTCAGGGGTTTGTTGAATACGCTGTAAGCGTAGATCTGACCGATGCACAAATGGATAGACAAGGCGGCAGGTGGCACCAGCCAGCGGTTAAAGCCGGAGGAAGCGACGGTGTTGGATTTGTGGAGAAAGGCGGAAATCTGATGCATGTTTCAAATCTCAAACAGCGGCTAAAAATATTTCACAACCCCAATTTGCCTCTCATCGTCAAAAGTGTCGCGAGTACAACGACAGATATAAACGTCCCTACTGGCAAATACCAGAGTGTCAAAACCGAGATGACGAGCCCGAAAGGATAGGCCCAACTTTGGTTTGTCCACAGCGCATACAACCAGGTCAACCAGAGCAAGCCAAATACAATGAAAAGCGGCCCGAGTTTAAAAACATCAATCCCGAGTTTATAAAACAGGTTAGCCCAGGGACCCGGTTTTTCAGGCCCGATGTATTTGCCATTCATCAAAACATAGATACCATCGAGCAGCATGTAGCCGCCATTCAATAGGCCGAGGATGGATATTACTATCTTCATGTCGTCTTTTTTGACGATTTTTCTGTTGCACAAAGATTCGGGATTTCAGTTTTAGGGGACGTAAAATTAGGTAAATGATGTGGAAATAGTTAAAGAAAAATACCCGGATTTTCAACCCAGTGAAGAGACATCTGATTTGGACATTGATTGACACCTTTGTGGTTATGTAGATGGAAGAATGAGCAGGTCAAATCCGGATTTCTTCCATTTTTTCCGTAGTTTTGGCGTGGCTTACGCAAAGTTTTTCATGCCGATGGAAAAACGATTTGCCCTTTTTACGGTACTCTTTGCCTGGTGCTCCCTTTCGGCGCAATCCCCCGTCGCACCGGCGCCAATTGTAGCGCATCGATCCGCCTTCGCTCAGGCTTCGGTGAATAAGCCCGCCAATGCCTGTTTCCTGCATTACACCACCAGTCAGGGCCTGAGCAGCGACTATATCAAGGCCATCGTCAAGGACAACCAGGGCTTTTTATGGGTGGGTACGGTCAATGGCCTGAATCGCTTCGACGGGCGTTTTTTCAAAATTTTCCGCCATGACCCCAAAAACAAAAACAGCATTCCCCACAACCAAATACTCGGGATTACGAAAGCGCCGGACGGGGCTTTGTGGATCGCCACCTTAGGCGGTTTGTGCAAACTCGACCCTTATACGCTTGTATTCCAACAGATTGCGTTGCCCGAAAATGCCGATACCCTGCCGCACAACGACGCCGTTACCATGGTCGCTTTCGATTCGAAAGGTATGGCCTGGACGACCGGCAACTCCGCGATTTACAGCATCCACCCGGTGACCGGGGAATTGGATCATATCGTTAAAACGCCGGAAGGAATGCTCGGCTGGTTCTGGATGTTTATTGACAAGCAGGACAGGTTGTGGATGTGTAAAGACAGGCTGCGGCGTTTCGACCCGCATACCGGACAATTCAGGTTGTTTGAAGGTGTCAATCCCAAAGAATCTTTTGTCAAAGCCGGCCCCTTCAGCGTGGTTCAGGATATTTCAGGTCGCATCTGGGCCGGCACCTGGTACAACGGCATTTGGGAATACCTGGCTGAATCCGACGATTTCGCAAAGTATACCCCATCGCCCTCCTTTGCCATGATGTTGCTGCCCGACGCATCGGCCGCGGGAGAAGCGTTTCTCTGGGTCGGCGGAGGGCTTTCCGGATTGGGTGTTTATTATCCGGAAACAAAGCAATTCTTCGACTTCGCACCCGACCTTCGCGACCCTTTCACGCACAACAATTATTTGGGAAGTTCCCTTTTTAAAGACCCTTCGAACGGCGATGTCTGGGTCGGCACCGAAGTCGGATTGGAGCATTATGCCCCTGCAACCATTCGCTTCGGGCGGGCCATGATCCCACTGGAAAAGGATATGGGACAGTTCAGCCTCGTTTCGGGCGCGGTGCGCGATCGCACCGACCCAAGCGGGCATCGCTACTTTATCGCCGTGTGGGGCACGGGTTTGTTTTCATGGAACAAGGAGACCGGAAAGTTCGTCAGAATGAAATCCGCGAGATCAAAAATGACGGGAGGAGGCAATTTCAATTTGTTGCAGGACAGCCGGGGATATGTGTGGGCATGTATGAAATCCGGAGTGGGGCGCTACGATCCGCGGACAGGCGCCATGGTGGATTATGACCATTTCTTCGAACACAAAGAAAGGAACAACCTCATCTGGTGCGGGTTGGAAGACCGGCAGGGCAACCTGTGGTTCGGCTCCAACAAGGAAGGGCTTTTTCGATACGATCCCCGGAAAAATCGTGTCGAATCCATGTTTTACAAAAAAGAGCTCGCCGAAGCGAGTGGTAATATCGATATCAGACAGATTTCGGAAGATACACAGGGAAGGCTGTGGCTCGCTTGCTATTCCGGCGGTCTCCTTCGTTTTGATCCGGGCACCGGGGAAGCCAGGAAATTTTCTTACCCCGGTCAGAATGTCTGTACAGCCGTAGTCGCGGCGGCCAGCGGGCGGATATACGCGGTTTTACACGATGCCTTGCTCGAATTGAACGACAAAGGAGAGCTGCTTCGCCGTTTCACTCAATATAACGGGTTAAAAACCCACCGCCTTTTATACATGGTGGAAGACCTGCAGGGAAAAATGTGGATCAATTCGGAATACCTGTTGCATTGCTTCGATCCTGCAACCGGCACATTCAGTTATTACGGTAGCCCCGACGGACTCTTCAGCAATACGATGACGGACGCGCTGAGCATTACACCCGAAGGAGAGATTTTCATAGGATTCCAAAATGCTTTCAACTTTTTTTACCCAGAGCGGTTGCGGCGAAACCTCCAGCCCCCACCCATCGCCATTACTTCTGTCAAAGTGATGAACAAGGAACGGGATATCCGGAAAAACGACACGGTGAACGAAATTGAATACGACAGCCTGCTCGTGCTCCGCCCCGGCGAAGACTTCTTCGAGATCGAATTCGCCGCGCTCAACTTCAACCAGCAGGAACGCAACCGATACGCCTACCTGCTGGAAGGCTTCAACAAAGAATGGGTATTTACGGAACGTCCCGTCGCTACTTTTACCAACCTCGACGGCGGCACTTACCTGCTCCGTATGAAAGCCGCCAACAACGACGGCATCTGGAACGAACAGGGCGTCGCACTTGCCATCCGCGTCATCCCGCCGTTTTACAGGACCTGGTGGTTCTTCGTTTTGATGGCACTGGCAACGGCCGGTATTGCAGCCGGCTTGCTACGGGTACGCTGGCAGCAGCGCCGCCGCCTCGAAAAATTCAGGGAAAGCCTCGCCCGCGACCTCCATGACGAATTGGGGAGCACCCTGAGCAGCATCCGATTTTTCAGCGATTTTGCCAACCAGCAAATCGGCGAAGACAAACCCCAGGTGAAGCCAGTGCTGCAACGGATCAGCGAAAGCGCCAGCGCGTTGAGCGAATCCATGCAGGATATCATCTGGGCGATGAAAACCAAAAACGACCAAACGGAAGACCTGGCGGCGCGTATGACCGAGTTCGGTTACGGCTTGCTCGAAGCCCGGAATATAGATTTCAAAACGCACATCAGCGTGGATATTTCGGGAAAACATCTCCATCCGCAAGTGCGCCGCAATGTTTACCTCATATTTAAAGAGGCTTTGAACAATGCCGCGAAATACTCGAATGCGAAGGAAGTGGAACTGGATTTTGTGGTGAAAAAAGGGTGGCTTCTGATGAAGATCAACGACAACGGGTTGGGATTCGAGGCTGACAGCCTCCGGGCGGAAGGTGGTGGCAATGGCCTGCAAAATATGCGGAAGCGGGCTGCGGACATAGGCGGAAAACTGGATATTATTTCCGGACCGGGAGAGGGAACAAGCGTGGAGTTGCGGGTAAAAACCTGACTGTTGGACTGTTGGACGTTGGACTGTTGGACGTTGGACTGTTGGACGTTGGACTGTTGGACGTTGGACTGTTGGACCGTTGGACTGTTGGACGTTGGACTGTTGGACGTTGGACTGTTGGACCGTTGGACTGTTGGACGTTGGACTGTTGGACGTTGGACTGTTGGATGTTGGACTGTTGGATGTTGGACTGTTGATTGCCGGACACGAAAAAGTGGAAGTTTGATTTTCAAATCATTACTCAGTACATTGTGATATAAGTTTTTTTGGCTGGGAGTGTTCAAAAATGCAAGTTATTTAAAAAATAAAACACCTGAAAATCAATGTTTTAGATTGAGACTGACACACTTTTTGAACATTCCCTGAACACTCCCTTTGACACAATTATTTGAACACCCTCCGATGTCACGTTAGGCAACTTCAAAAATCTCAAATCATAGCCTGTCCCGACCCTTCGGGATAATCTGCAATCTTAAATAAAAAATTTAGTTCACAGTGTACTCAGCTTGTTCCAACGTCCAACAGTCCAACAGTCCAACGTCCAACAGTCCAACGTCCAACAGTCCAACTTTCACATTTATGTGCTATTTTCCCAACGCAGTTTTCACACGACTTTTGCCTTATGGGAACGAATATCAACGTTTTGCTTTACGACGACAGCCGCGACCTGCGGGAGGGCATGAGTTTCGTGCTGCAAGCTACACCGGGGTTGTCGCTGGTCGGGGCTTTTTCCGACACCTCCAACCTTGAAATGCAAATCCCCGGCCTCCAACCTGATGTGGTGTTGATGGACATTGATATGCCCGGCAGATCGGGCCTCGAAGCCACACCCGTCGTGAAGGCATTGCGCCCGGAAACCCAGGTGCTTATGCTCACCGTCTTCGAAGACGAGGATAGGATCTTCCAGGCCGTCCGCAATGGCGCTTCGGGCTACCTGCTCAAACGAACACCGCCTTCCGAGATCATAGCCGCTATCTTCGACGTCCACCGCGGCGGCTCGCCTATGACATCGAGTGTCGCCCGCAAAGTGCTGCAATTTTTCCAGCAACAAGCGCCCCCTACGGACAAACAACCGGATTACGGCCTCTCGAACCGGGAGCAGGAAATTCTGAAAAGCTTAGTGAAAGGTCATTCCTACAAACTCATCGCCGAAGAACATTTTATCAGCATTGACACCGTGCGGTCGCATATCCGCCACATCTATGAAAAGCTGCAGGTGAATTCGAAGACGGAGGTGGTGCTGAAGGTGCTGAAGGAGAAGATTGTGTGAGGTTTGAGGTCAGACACTTCATAAATTTCAGGGAACGATACAAAGATTTTCGCCTTTCTCTGAAAATCTTTGTATTTTCGCTTTCGTTTTTCACATGACAAGACTTCAATTCGACCAAAATGGCTACTTGCGTCCTTATGGGGCGATACCTGCGACTGTGCAAGTTTTGGAAGAATTGTTTGTGAAGGCTTTTCCCTTTTCCGACCGGCGTAGGTGGTTGTTTGAAAACTATCTTGACTTCATTTCGGTTATGCAACGCGATGTTTTTCCGTATTTTGTTCAATGGGTTAATGGTAGTTTTGTTACTCAAAAGCAAGAACCAAAAGACATTGACACCCTGACATTTCTGGATTACCGGGTTTACAAGGCAAAAAGTGACGCGATGGAGCGGTTTTGGTCATTCAATTTGGAAAACAAGGGTTTAGACAATTATTTTGTAGCGGTTTATCCGCCTGAACACGAACTCCATGCGTTGACATTGGAAAATCAAACAAGGTGGCAAAAACTTTACTCCAACACGCGGCCTCAGAAAGATGGCATGATATTACCAAAAGGCTTTTTGGAGCTAACTTTTGAAAAAGAAATCTGAGTTATGGCAAAAGATTCAAAACCAAAAACCAGTATCAAATCCGTCACCCATTTGTTGGGATTGATTACCGATTTCAATCAACTGATTGACAAGCACCGCGTCATTGGTGACGATTTCGCCGTGAAGCAATATGAACACTTGAAAAAGAATCTTATTAAAGATCTGATGGCAGTATTGGAAGCCGAATACCGTATTGATTTCAAGGTGCGGGAAGCGGCGTGAGGTGGTTTTTCTATCAACAGAACGGGACAGCCCGGCGTGAATATCGCGCCGGGCTGTCCCGTTATCGCACATCATTACGAGATGCAAAAGCCTGCGTTTATGCCGTCAATTTTTCACAACAGGAACAATCCTGAAAAATTCATCTCCTGCAATCTTTACTTGATACGTCCCGCTCGGCATTTTGCCGAGAAGTAGTATGCGCACAGCACCGTCGGGCGCAAATGAGTTGTCCTCCAGAATTAATCTGCCGAGGTTGTCAAAAACCTGCACCAGCGTTGTAGAACCTCCCTCACACCTGATAATGAGCATATTCTGTGTTGGGTTGGGTGAGGCGGTGATTTTGTACTTGCTGCCGGGGTCGGTCGAAGAAGTGATGCCTATAACAACGACGGAATCAGTAACGGTGCAACCCGCACTGGTTACAGCGACAATATAAGTGCCGGCATCCATGACGATAATACTTGGCGTGAATTCCCCTGTGGACCAATCATAACTTGCTCCCGGGCCCCCTCCTGGATTGAGAATGACGCTTTGCCCTTCCTGGAGCAGGATGGTGTCTGCTCCTAAGTCTACTGTTGGCAAGGGGGTTACTGTGATTATGGTTACAGGTGAGGCAGCAGTACAGCCTGCGACATTGCTGACAGTAACCGAATACTGCCCACCAGTTGAGACAGTGATGCTTTGGGTGGTCGCTCCATTGCTCCACAAGTAAGAGGTTGCTGAACTGGCTGTAAGGACTATTGAACTGCCTTGACAAAACGAGGTGTCTCCACTCGGGGCGATTGTCGGCGTTATAATTTGACAAAGTTTCTCAACAAAAGGGTCATAACCACCTGCGGATGTCAAATTATTAGTTTCGTTGTTAGGATCAAAATCGGCTGTGTTCGTAAATCCTCCTGTTATATAAACACTTCCGTCGGCGTCAACAGCGACGGCGGTAGCAAAATCAATAGTTGTTCCTCCCATTTGTATCACCCAACGGAAATTCCCGGAAGCATCCAATTTGGAAACAAAGATATCGGTGATGTTAAAAGTATTAGAAGTCGAAGTCAAATAATAATTTGCCGGAGAGGGGTCAAAATCAGCTTCTCCATAAAACCACCCAGTTGAATATACATTTCCATTTGCATCAACAGCGATAGAGGAACCTAAAACATCACCATTTGGTCCGCCAAATTGTCTTGACCAGATACGATTGCCTGAAGTATCCAATTTGAAAACAAAACTATCAAAATAGCCAGGGGTGTACCCTGCATAACTTCCGCCAATGTATATCGAGCCTTGAAATCTTCCTGTTAAATAAATGTTTCCGATAGAATCAACAGCAAGGGAATAACCTATTTGAATAACTTCGCCACTGATTTGGGTTGTCCAGATGAAATTGCCCGAAGCATCAAGTCTGCAAACGTAACTATCAACACCACCAGCGGAGATCAAACTACTATTACCGAAGTCGGCTGTACCTGTAAATGTGCCTGTTGTACAAACATCTCCGTTGGCTGCAACAGCAATGGAAGAACCATAATCTTCAGTCGCTCCACCCATACGTCTTGCCCATACGAAATCTCCCGAAGAGTTCAACATGGAGACAAATATATCAGAACTGCCAGCAGACATTAGATTATAAGTCTCAATGCCAGGGTCAAAGTCAACTGTGTATTGAAAACTTCCTGTTGTAAAAACATTTCCATTGACATCAATAGCGATTTCGGAGCCACCGTCAGCACCTGTACCACCCATTTTTTTTGCCCAAAGGAAATTCCCGAAATTGTCCAACTTGGAAACAAAAATGTCATAATCACCTGTAGAGCTCAGAGTATCAGTTCCAAAGTCAACTGTGTTCTGAAAACTTCCTGTTAAATAAACGTTTCCATCTGCATCAAAAGCAATGGAATTACCATCGTCACCACCTGTACCACCCATTTTTTTTGCCCAAAGGAAATTCCCGAAATTGTCCAACTTGGAAACAAAAATATCAGAACCGCCTGCCGAAATCAAAGTATCAGTTCCAAAGGAAACTGTGTCCTGAAAACTTCCTGTTGCATAAACATTTCCGTTGGCATCAACTGCAACTGAGGAACCAAAATCATCACTTGCTCCGCCCATTTGTCTAGCCCAAAGGAAGTTGGGGTATTGAGCATTTATACCGTTGCTCAAGCCGAAAAAAGCGAGCAATGCAAGGGTGTAAAATTGTTTCATGGCATCAGGTTTTAAATGTTGATTGTTTTCAAGCCCTCGCCAGTTAAATAAATATCCCCTGCTACCGGGGCTTGGGGCAGCAGGGGATGGTACAGGGCTTGGCTTGTATCTGGCGTTTTTTTTATCGCTCAAATGTAATATTCCGAAACGGGATTTTGCAAGGTTTAAATGAAAAGAAATTTTCAAATATTCTACTCAATCACCTGCCTCTTGTCTCCAATCCGGTATCAGCCATTACTTACACTTTTGTCGGCATTATATTCCCATCACCCCTTCATGCTATAAAAACACCCTCACAGCATTTTTTTCACATCATTGGGTGATTTCACGGCCCCTGCCGGCGCCTCCACCTTTGCGCCGTCAAACAGTTAAAAACGACCACCCAATGAAAATACAACTGTATCTTCTCCTGCTCTTTCTGCACCTCATTTTGCCTTTCGCATCGTCGCAAATCGCTGAAACGATCAAAGCGCCGACTGTGGACAAAGCGAAAAAACTCGTCAATCACAAAAAACTGCCCGCCAAAAGCCTGATCTCCCCGGTTCCGATAGACCCGAAAACAGTCGTTGCACAAAAGAAATGGAATGTGACGCTCTCCCAGCATGGAATCAGTCATGGAAGTGACGTGCCCAAAAACCTCATGGACAGCATCAAACAGGCCGGGAGCATACTGATGAAAAACCAGGCATTGCTGTTGCAGGATGCGACAGGGAAAGAAGAAGGGCTGGCGGGAACCGCAGCAGCTGTCACCCCCCAGGTCGCGACGGGATTCAAAGGAAACAAATACGATTACTGGGCGCCGCCCGACAACAGCCTCGCCGTTTCCGATGACGGCTTTATTGTATCGGTCATCAATTCAAGCCTCTTTTTTTCGGATGAAAACGGCAATATCATCCTGGAAGAGAGTTTCGATGATTTTCTCGCTTTTTTGAACCTGACCGGCGTGTATTTCGATCCCAGGGTCATTTACGACCCCGTGCAGGACAAGTTCATCCTGGTTGTTTTGAACGGCAATACCCCCGCTACTTCTAAAATCGTCATCGGTTTTTCTTCTGCGAGCGATCCGAATGAGACCTGGTGGTTTTACACCTTTTCGGGCGATCCGACCGGTGCGGGTTTGTGGTTCGATTACCCTTCCATCGGCATTTCGACCGACGACCTGTATATTTCAGGCAATCAGTTTACTGCGAACAACAATTTCAGCCAGGCCCTTATTTACCAACTCGAAAAAGGCCCCGGCTTCACGGGTGGATATGTAAACGGCATCCACTGGTATGGTGTACAGGATGCGAACGGCATCAATGATTTTACGGTCGTACCTATTTCGCACGGCTTCAATACCTCCGTCGGGCCCGGTATTTATTTTATCAGCACAAACGGAGGAGGCGGGTCGGAAGCAATGATGTATTACACGGATGCCAACGCGAACAACAATCCGAATCTCCATGTCTACAGTTTTAATGTTCCAAATTACTATACCCCTTTCAATGGCCTGATGAAGGGCACCAGCGATGAATTGAAAACCAACGATTGTAAGACACAGTCCGGTTTTTACGCAGACGGTACCATCCATTTTGTCTTCAGCAACAGGGGCGACGACTTCCACACGAAGATCAATTATTGCCGCCTCAACACGAACGATCTGACTCAAAACACCCTCGTCATCGGTCAGCAACCCTATGAGTACGCCTTTCCTTCCATTGCGCCTTTTACCGCTTCTGCTACAGACAAGACCGTATTGATCGGTTTTTTGCGGACAAGCGGCAGCATTTACCCTGAATTCCGGATGGCTGTCGTGGACAATGACCTGAATTTTTCGGGTTCTTTCCCCGTAAAGGAAGGCGAGAGTTTTACCAACTTTGATGCCGGCACAAAGGAACGCTGGGGCGATTACACCGGCATCTCCAGGCGGCATTCGGCCACCGGTGCGGAAGTTTGGATCTCCGGTTGTTACGGCGAAGACAACGACAACGGCGCCTCCAATATACTCAGCACCTGGATCGCGCAAATTAAGGATGGAGGGCAAACAGGAGCGGCGCCGGTGGCCGGTTTCAGCGCCAGCCAAACGACCGTCACCGCAGGGCAGTCCGTCACCTTCACCGACCAATCCACCAATGCGCCCACCAGTTGGACCTGGAGCTTTTCCGGCGGTACGCCTTCCTCTTCCGCTGTGAAAAACCCCGTCGTGACGTACAACACGCCCGGAACGTACTCCGTGACGTTGGTCGCGGCCAACAACGCCGGAAACGACTCGGAAACAAAAACGAACTACATCACCGTCAATGCCGGAGCGCAGCCGCCGGTGGCCGGTTTCAGCGCCAGCCAAACGACCGTCACCGCAGGGCAATCCGTCACCTTCACCGACCAATCCACCAATGCGCCCACCAGTTGGACCTGGAGTTTCCCCGGCGGTTTACCCGCTACTTCCGCTGTGAAAAACCCCGTCGTGACGTACAACACGCCCGGAACGTATTCCGTGACGCTGGTCGCGGCCAACAACGCCGGAAACGATTTGGAAACAAAAACGAACTACATCACCGTCAATGCCGGAGCGCAGCCGCCGGTGGCTGATTTTACCTCCGACGTCGCAATCGTTTCACCGGGCGGCATCGTGCAATTTGAAGACGAGTCCGTCAATGCGCCCACTTTCTGGCAATGGTCTTTTCCCGGCGGCCTGCCCAATACGTCCAGCCTGCAAAATCCGATCGTCGTCTACCCGGAAACGGGCTGTTTCAACGTGACCCTGATTGCGACCAATGCTGCCGGAACCCATGCCGTGACGAAGCCATGTTATATTCATGTACAAACGACAAGCACTGAAGAGCAAAATGCGGTATTCAATCGCTTCGTCGTCTTTCCGAATCCTGTCTCCGATGGGCGTTTGAACGTGGAGTTTGAACTCGCGCAGTATGCCGAACTCAAATTCTTCGTAGTGGACAACCGCGGCGCGGTCGTCAAACAATTGCTTCACAGGCAGGTGAAGGAGGGCTTAAATAACCTGGCTTTCAACACCGACCTCCTTGTAGCAGGCACTTACTACCTCGTCGTATCGGATGCGCGCAATGCCGTGCTCAAAAATCAAAAATTCATTGTTGGCAATTAGAGCCTGTAAAGACAGGTTCCTGCAAACCAATGCTATGCCCATTTTTTAACATCTGAATTTTTAAATGCTATGAAAACAATCCTCCTCATCCTGCTCCGCCTGGCACTTCTGTTGTTGCTGCCATATTTCCTCCGCGCACAGGTACCATTAAACATCGCCCGCGAATACGTCCGCACCCATCTGGATGAATGGGGACTTACCGCCCGGGACGCAGAGGGTATGACCGTCAACGACATGTACACCGATAAAACCAGCGGTATCACGAGGGTTTATTTCCTCCAGCGCCACCTGGACATCCCGGTGTACAATGCAATCCTGAACGTGAGCATTGCCAAAGAAGGCAAGGTATTCTTTGCGGGCAACCGTTTTGTGCCCGATTTGTCCGGGAAGGTCAATACGACCGAACCCGCCGTAGAACCTGCCGAAGCGGTATCGAAACTCGCAGCGCATCTCGGATTGCCTGCGGAAGTATTGCGTTTGAAATCAAAAACCGGCAAGATGCAGTTCGTTTTTGAAAAAGGGAATATTGCAAAAGAGGACATCACCGTCGCGCTCAGTTATCAACCTCACCAGGGAAAGGTATTGCTTGCCTGGGATATTTTGTTTTCTCCGGTGGGGACATCCGACAAATGGAGCACCCGCGTGGATGCCGTTACGGGGGCGGTTCTGAACGAATACAACTGGACATTGTCTTGTTTCGGAGATGATATGCATCCCGACAGGGAAGACTGTGATTCCTTCGGGGAGTATGCCGACGATAACAACGAACGACGTTTACTAAATTTTGAAAGTTTAGTAAACGTACCCCAAACAGGCCCTCAATACAACGTCTGGCCCGCTCCCCTCGAAAATCCCAATCAGGGCCCGCGCACTTTGGTTGCCGATCCCGCCGATCCCCTCGCATCTCCATTCGGCTGGCACGACACCAATGGCCAACCCGGCGCAGAATATACCATCACCCGCGGCAACAATGTTTGGGCTTACCAGGACAGAGACGACCTCGGTTATTCTTCGCAGGATGAACCCAATGGCGGCTTCAACCTCCATTTTGATTTCCCGTTCGACCCGTCATGGGAGCCCGAAGAATACTTGGACGCTGCCACGGTGAACCTGTTTTATTGGGTCAACTATATGCACGACTTTACCTACCATTTCGGGTTCGACGAACCGGCCGGCAATTTTCAGAAAAACAATTATGGGAACGGCGGCTTGGGAAATGATTGGTTGTATGCCGTCGTCCAGGACGGCGCCAATGTCGGTTTTGCCAACAATGCCAAATACAACCACGGCAATGAAGGCACACCGGGGGTCATTCGTATGTTTATTTTTCACCGGGACAAACGATTTTTAACGGTGAACGAGCCTGCCTCCATCGCGGGAGGGTATGAGACGCTGCTTCCCGGCGCCGGTTGGGGCGCAGGGGTTCATCTGACGAATGTGCCCGTCACAGGCGAAGTCGTACCCGTGAACGACGGCGTAGAAGACCCCTCCACTGCCGATGCCTGCGATACCATCCTCAACGCACCGGAACTGGCGGGCAAAATAGCCCTCATTGACCGCGGTGGCTGCCAGTTCGGTTTCAAAGCATTGCAGGCTCAAAACGCCGGAGCAATCGCCGTCATCGTTTGTAACTACGACAACGAAGATTTCAGCATGGGAGGCGGACCGAGCGGCCCTTCCGTGCATATACCCATCGTTATGATCAAACTTGGGGATGCGCAGGTCATTCGCCAGTTTGCAGGAACAGGATTACACGTGACACTCGTGGCATCGGAACAGGATAGCTTGCCAAAACTCGACAGCGACCTCGACAATTGCATTATTGCACACGAATTCGGACATGGGGTATCCAACCGCCTGACCGGCGGGCCAAATACCACCTGCCTTGACAATGCGGAAAATATGGGCGAAGGCTGGTCTGACTTCCTCGCCCTGGTGACCTTCGTTCGGCCCGGCGATGCCGGTTCGATGAAACGGGGATTCGCCACCTACGCCTTAGAAGACGAACCCACAGAAAAAGGTTTCCGCCGCTACCCCTATTCGACAGACATGAATGTCAATCCTTTGACCTATGGCGATGTGGCTCCCAACACGGAAGTGCACGATATGGGCGAAGTATGGGCGAGTTTGCTGTGGGAAATGTACTGGGCTTTGGTCGAAAAATATGGGTGGACTCCCGACCCATTCGATACATCCGGCGGAAATTACAAAGCCATCCGGCTGGTCTTCGAGGGTCTGAAAAACAATCCCTGCGATCCCGGCTTTGTGGACGGAAGAAACGCCATTCTTGCGGCGGACAGCGCCTTGTATAACGGCGAAAACGCCTGCCTGATCTGGGCGGCATTCGCGAAGCGGGGACTCGGTTACAGCGCCGACCAGGGCTCGCCTTACGATGCCGGCGATCAGCGCGAAGCCTTCGACGTGCCGCCTGTTTGCGCAAACAAGATCATTATAGAAAAATCCGTCACCGGTTTCATTCAGCCCGGCGACGACATTGCCGTGAGTATCAAAGTGGGCAATTATAAACCGGAAACAGTTACAGCCGTCGTCGTAGCGGATGAAATCCCTGCCGGGACATCCTTCAAACCTAATTCCTCCAACTTGCCTGTCAGCGTTCAGGGCAACACGCTTGCGTTCGGTCTGGGCAGCATGAACTTCGAAGAGGAGACAACGATCACCTACAAGCTTGAAACCAATCCCAATGCCTGGTCGGAACGCTATTTCCGGGATGACGTACCGGATGAAAACAATACCTGGTGGTTGCTTCATACCATCGGTACGGACAGCACCGAACCGTGGTCCGTTACAGGCAGCCTTCCCGCCCATTCGGGAATATTTGCCTGGCACGCCGGCGAGGTCAAGGAACGAAGCCGCCGTGCTTTAGAACTGAACCCGGATGTTTACACTTTTCACGTCGAAGGCGACCGCCCCGTTTTGCGCTTTTTTCACCGCTATCATACGAAAGGAGGCGTGAGCGGCGGGATCGTGGAAGTCAGAGAAGTCGGAGCCTCCTCCTGGATCCAGGTCGCCGGTAAAATGCTGCGAAACGGTTATTCGAATCTTGTTTCTTACCTGACTTTCGTTACGCCCAACGTTGCAGCTTTTTCCGGTAACGGAGGGAATAATTTTCTGGCAACCTACGTGGACCTCAGCGAATGGGCGGGCAAGGATATCCAGGTCCGTTTCCGTTTCGGCACCACTGAATATGGCAATCCCGGCCTCGGCTGGCTGATAGACGACATCGAATTCATGGATATGCTCGCCTACAACGGCGAAGCGTGCGTGACCAGCGACCAGGGCGACCTCGAATGCGCCCTGGCGCCGGAAGAAGGTACCATCGTGGATTCGAAGGCGGAGCCGCTCGCCGCCGGGGAACAATCACAAGAATTCGGTGCTAAAATCTATCCGAATCCCGCCAAGGATATGATCACCGTAGCGCTGCCGGGTGAAACTCAGCAGGCGGTAAACGTCAGCCTGCTTACAGCGGATGGCAGGCTTTTGAAGTCATTCGACAGCCAGGGGCATAACCATTTCTTTATCAATACCAGCACCGTCCCTGCCGGTTTATACTTCGTGGCGATCCATTCAGCGGAAGGCCGGCATATCGCGAAAGTTGTCATTCAAAAGTAAAGCACACCGGCAGTTTTTAAAATACAATTTCCAGGATGATACCTCCAGGTGTCGGGTACCCTCTTGCATGTGAGATTAGAACAGCATTTCCTAAACACAAAAGCAATTCAATTACAATGAAAAACGCAGTTTCAAAATCAACCTTATTGGTTTTCAGCCTCCTTTTACTCACCCTTCCCGGCCTCCAGTCATGCAAAAAAGACAAAAACGACGGACCTGCCCTGCACGAACAATTAGCCGGCGAATGGGAAATAACTTCGTTCACTGTTGACGGCTTGGAAATGATGGACCTGGTGCTCAATTCTTCCACGCTGGAATTTGAAGAAACCGAAGGTTCAAATGGCGACTACGCATGGTCGTTCCAGTACACCGACGGTTCCAGTACGAATACTACCGGCGGGTATGAAGTGGACGAAGACGCTAAAGAACTCATATTCGACGGCGATACGGAAAGCGAAATGAAGTACGATCTCGACATCAACGGCGACGAACTCGAATTGTCCGGGATCGTGGACGGTTCGCGCTATGAATTGCTGCTCGAGCGCGACTAAAAAAGATTGGATTGGGTAAAAAGAGGCCGCTTTGCAGGTAACACTGCGGGGCGGCTTTTTCATTTTCCCGTCATGCAGGAGTGTTGCCTCCCAACGCATAGGTACTTTATTCAATGTGCATCCTGAACTTTTCAGTCAATTCTCTGGACTTGTCAGCAAAGCACGATCTAACGGGGCGCCTGCACCTTTGTGCCCTAAATTCAATTATTCACAAAAACTCTTTCAACTTTTTAAAAATCATGAAAAAACACATCTTGCTCTTTCTGTTCTTATTGTCTGTCCTGTTCGCAGCCTACTCGTGCGAAAAATCGGAGGACACTGATAACTCCTCTGCCTTCAAAAACCACAATTCGGAGCTGATCCAGGAGTGGATCGGCCTGCATCTGCAGGTGATCAAAAACACGTCGGGCGTCACCCACGTCGCGTTTTCGCGCCCTTTTGCGTACACTGGCGTAGCACTTTATGAAGCGCTGGTACAGGGCGATCATCAGTATAAAAGTATTGCAGGTAGTTTGAACGGCGCAATCCAGTTGCCGCAGCCGCCGCAGGGCAAGCCTTTGTACTGGCCTGCGTCGGCCAATGCGGCCATGGCTGAAATGATGCGCTTTTTTTACCCGGCCAAACCGGAAAATCTTCAGCGCATTGACTCGCTGGAACAAGCCTGGTTTGCCAAATACAACGATGAGGCAAACCCTGCCACCGACCTGGATGAGGCCGTTCAGTTCGGGAAACAGGTAGCCCAGGCGGTCATCGAGTGGAGCAAACAGGATGGCGCCAATGCTGCCAATATTCCCTATACGCCGTTGGGAGAGGGGTATTGGGAGCCTACCTCTTCGGCGCCGGCCAATGTTCCGGGCTGGGCCAACAACAGGACCATCCTGGCGGGCAGCATTCTGAATACCATACCGGTCGCACCGACCCCGTTCTCGAAAGACCCCGGCACGCCGTTCTACAACATGGCGAAGGAAGTGTACGATATTTCCCAATCCCTGACGGAAGAACAAAAAGCGATCGCTAAGTTCTGGGACGACGCGCCCAACGGACAATATGTGTCTGTGTTCGGCCACTGGTTCAGTATTTTAAACCAGGTGCTGGACAAGAAAGACCCCGGACTGATGAAAGCCGCCGACGCTTACCTGCGACTGGGCATCACCATGCACGACGCGACCATCAGCTGCTGGCAAACCAAATACAAGTACCACCAGATACGCCCCGTCACGTATATCCGGAAACACATGGGCTATGGTGATTGGAATGCCCTCATTTCCACACCCCCGCACCCGGAATATTCGGCTGCGCACGGTACGATCTCCGGATCGGCGGGGTATGCCATGGAATCGGTTTTCGGCCAGAACTACGGCTTCACCGATCACACCTACGATGTGCTGGGCATGAGCCCCCGTACCTTCAACGGTTTTGATGCAGCTGCCAGGGAAGCAGCCGTTTCGCGGGTATACGGCGGTATACACTACCGCTCTTCCACGGAAACCGGCAATGCGCAGGGCAAAAAAGTGGGT
This sequence comes from Saprospiraceae bacterium, assembly GCA_019187225.1. GTDB lineage: Bacteria > Bacteroidota > Bacteroidia > Chitinophagales > Saprospiraceae > M3007. The sequence goes on along the minus strand of JABAQQ010000027.1, from coordinate 41,617 downwards.
GAAAATGTGAAGGGTCTGCTGATAACGCAGAAGAAATAAACGCTTCGAGTATACATACCGCCCTCTGGGCAGCATTGTTTACAATGGCTGGATTGGTTGCAAAAGGCCGCTTTGCAGGTAACACTGTGAAGCGGCTGTTTTTATTTGCGCTTTCTGTTTTCCCGGATCGTCCACGCGGCAACAAGCAGAAAAGGCAATGCAAAAATCAGCACTTTAAAGTTCAGACCGATGATACCGATAAAAAATATAAACGCCAGCAATATTCCTATACATCCTATCCCGATGTACGTGAGTATCTTAGAAGGCTGCTGCTGGAGCAAGGTGATTATGAGCAGTATCTGTCCCAGCAATGGCAAAACCGTAAACGGATGCAAAGCGGAAACAGGGTCGCTGAACAGTTTGGATAGAATTTCGCCCTCCATCTGGAACAGGAACATTTCGTTGTCGGCGCCCCATTCGAGGTATCCGAGGAGAGAGGTGAGTATCAGAGCGAGATTGAGAATTTTATATTTCATGTGTATGAGTGGCAGTATTATTTTCATTCATGAATGAAGTAATCCCAGGTTGCTTTTGCAATTATTGATTTTTATTGAAATATCCTTGAATCCATTACCTGTGAAATAATTTTCAACTATCTGAGGTCCGCCAAGCAGTCTTAACAAAGCAATGTTTTATCATTTTATTCTCCTTTTAAATGTAGAGCCTCATACAAACACCCAGCCCCCTGACGGCGCACAACCGGTGTGCAGTCATCAGGGGGCGGATAAACAGGAAAGCGGTGTGATCATGTGATGAAAGTTGCCTGAAGCAAAAGTAGCCGGCGACTTCGATCCGGCAAAGTGGGAAACCGAATTTTTCGCCTGATTTTCAAATATTCAGATCGGCACCCTTTCCCAAAAGAGGCATCAATTCTTCTTCTCAAAGAAAAGATAGGTAGCCGTATAGGGCACGTGCTCTACCTGGCCGAGATTGGATTCGTTGGGGGTGATGGCCGGCGCCAGGCCCCCGGTCGTGCATACCCGCTGGATATAGGTCACCTGGTTGCCGGGAGAGCTGAGGTTTTCGACGGTTTTCAGCAAAAGCCAGGGAACGGCGGTTGGATCCACGGTCACGCCCTGCAATTTTGTGGCCACGGCTTTTTCATCCTTGTAAGGGCCCTGAATAAACTCCCAGGTCGGCCCGCCGTAATGCGTACCCACTAAGTTGTTGTAGCTGGGCTGGATATACAGGTCGGCAGACGGCGCCGTGTTCACCCAGACGAACACATCTGGATCATTGGTGCTGCGCCGTACTTCGTAGATCTGTACGCCGGTGGCATAAGTGCGGTACGCCAGCCGGTTGCCTTCCGGCACAGCCAGGATGGCCGGAATATCGGCTTCGCAGCCGATCGGTTGGTCACGGTCTTCGCTGAAGCCAGATTGAAATTCGATGGAATTGTTTTCGGCACCCGGGTTTTGGTCTTTCTGGCAGCTGAAGAGCGCAAGGGCCATCAGGGCCGTAAGCATGAAGCCTCCGGCGATTTTACTGATTGTCATTTTCATATTAGTTTAATTGATTTTGCCTACTCTGGAAAAGGATTTTCGGCTACCTCCTTTTTTATTATGAGGCGGCAAAAGTCAGGGCAATCCGCGCAGAACAGCGGGCACTTGATCCGGCAGGGGGTCTTTTTGAGTGGAAGGGATCGTTTTTTGAGTAGAAGGAGGGCGATGCTTACATGTATGCGATGCTTAATAGTGGTTCCCACAGAATTACGCAGAAAAAATACGCGGATAACCCGCAGACCTCGATCCGATCTGCGGAAATCTGCGTCATTTTTCTGCGCAAATCTGCGGGAAATGACTCTTCTCCGCTATTCAGCACAGGCGCTAAATACGCTTTGACCGCCGCAGGAAAAGCATGCCGATCCTGACATGCACCACGTTCGGATTATGATTGTAAACCTTTACTTTATACTTTCCGACTTTATATTCGTTTATTGTTCCTTCGTTTACGATTTCTATCTCGAACCATTTGGCGGCAATTTCGACATTGGGAGAGGAACAACGAATATCCGGAATGCACAGAAAACTTTCCTGGGGAAGCACATTCCCGCTCTCGTGAAACACATTTGCATCGTAGTGAGGGCTGCCGGTAAATTCAAAAATATGTTCGCCTGGCACCCCGTTGTTTTCACCGGGCACGTCGTCATCGAGAAACTGTGTCGCCCAGAAGGACGAATCGGCAATACTGTTCCCAAAACCGAATTGTCCCGGTTGATAATAGTAGTCATTGCCTCCGGTCCAGAAAAACGGTGTGGTCCGGATATTCCCGTTATCGGTGTATTCCAAACATACTTTTCCCGCGAGAAAATCCTGGGGATCATCTACATCCCTGGTAGGTTTTCGCTCCTTGAAAAACAAATTGCTCGAAAATGTCCCGTTTACACCCTTGGTGGGCATATTATCATTATGTACTTTTACGATACCCGGTATTTCGGTGTGGTTGATCTTACCCGCTCCGACTATTGCCATATCTTCTTTTGGATCGAATGCTCTCGCTTGCAAACACCTGACTGTCAGGGTTCTGACTTCATTGGGAGCCAGCGTTTCGGGCGAGAGATTGGGGTAATAAAAATCAATCCTTTGCACACGCTCCTGAGGGTGGTAGGTATCTGGCCATAAATCGGTGTAAAAAATATCGTTTTTGCGGACCGTGATGTCGCCGGGACCGGCAGTTGTAATGTACAATTCCACCTTGGCAGGGTGCAATGCATCTCCTTCGGCTGCCCTGACGCGGTTTTCTATTTTAACGAACGGACAATTAACGGGAGGGTCGGAATATTTGTCCACATCCGGGTTTTTGATCGCGCCCGCTTCGACGTTGCCGATGGTACCTACCTGGTTACATTGGACATTTATGGGTGTGGGAACGCCGGGCGGGATAACATATTCCTGATCCGGGACGAATCCGATCCTGGCCGGAGTTCGGAGCGGTACCCACTCATTTTCCTTTTCTTCCGTAGAAAATACGCCGTAAGGGGGGATCACGGCGCCATCAGGGCCGGCCGTAACCTCGATGGCTACCTCGGCAGCGCGGGCGCCATCCTGAGAATGAAACATCCTTAAAAAATTTGCCCCATCACCCGGTACCGTCCAGGATTCTCCTCGATGTGGGTATCGGTTGCCAAACCCAAGTCGCGAAAACAGGCCATGATAACTTACCGTCCTTGCCGAAGTGCCATTGGCCCAATAAGAAAGGTTACCCCCGACTACCAGCGGATTGCCCGTAAAATAAGGAGGATGGCTGGGCGGATGCCCTTCTACGTAACAGCCCAAATAAGTGGAATAATTGGGAGCCCCATCATTCGGGGCGTACAGATAGTTGCCGTCGCTTTCTTTGACCTGGAGGAAGCACGCGCCGCCGCAGATGTTGGAAGTAAAGCCGATGTGCAAATTTCCGAAGCCTGAATTTTCGGCAAGGCCCGATCCGCCGCAATGCCTGGCTTCGCAATTGATGGAAACGCCAGCGTGCGCATCGCGACCAAAAATATGCAGTCCGTGTCCGACACATTGCTCCAGGCGGCAGGATATAACCGACCATGTATTGACATTTAACCCAGCCGTTCCATCGAAACGTATTCCGTCGCCGCCAAATCCAAGTATCCACAGATTGCGCAGGCTGCACCGCGCTTTGGCCAATACGCCATTGCCCTTGTCCCAATTGATTTTTGTTGGAAGAAACGTTTCTTTCGGGCCCAGAAAGGCCTCGCCATTATTGCGCAGTTCGAGTGTTAATAATAAATTTTCGATCATGGACCCGCCGCCGTGCATGAATGGGTCGTCCAACGGGCTGGTTCCGATCCCATGAACGATGAGGCCGTCTATGTTTCCCCGGAATTTTAAAATACTGCTGAAATACCCGCCGGCGCCGGAAATCCGGCCGGAAGTATCCAAATGAATGGAATCGTGGCAATAATAGTTGCCTGGCGGGATGTAACACCAGGTGCCGGAATTCTTGTAGCGTTCATTGGCATCATCAGTAGTCCGGCTGCGAACTGCAGCCTGGATAGCGGGCGACCAGTTGTCAGCGTAGGTCAATTGGATGTCGGTAACCTTGGTGATGGGGTTGCCCGCCGGGAATGTCGTCCCTTTGAACGAATCGAATGCAGCAGCATCGAAGCTGAACTGCTGTAATTGGGTGCCTCCCCTTTCCGAATAAACGGTGATCCAAACAAAAGGAGCGGGACTAAGCGCGGCAAATGGGTCCACTTTAAAAGGAATGGTTCCACCCCCCTGTGGGACAATTCCCTGATACCAGATCGTTCCGTCATTTTGCTGGTCGCTCACGACCATATACAAATCACCTGGCCCCTGCCCGGAATACCCAAGGGTAAATTCAGGGATGGGAACAGCGCCCCACCATTGGGGGAATACCTTTGGGATAGTCAGTAGTTTTACGTCGCCCGTAACCGCTCCGCTGACGTCATCAAACGTATGGAATATCCTGTTCAATCCGGCTACGATCCCCCCTTCGATGGTCAATTTCCAGTTGTTCAACACGATCAGTTCTCCCTGCCCCTCAAAATGCAGGGTAACCTGCCGGGGAATGACCAGGTCGGCGGTGTCTATATGATGCCCGCTTCTGATCAACCATGAGACATTGTCTCCGGAAACGTCCGCCACGGCTGCATATATATCCGGATACAGGGCCGCAATATCTACCAAATGCGAAACCTGCGCTGTCGAAGGGTCTGTGTACCGTATCCCGATCGAACTGATCTTTATTTGGTGAGAAGATGAAGGTAAATCGCATTTCAGCGAAAGCATGATCACTTTGTCGCCCGGCAGGTTGATACCACCTGTGGTGACGGCATAAGTGGAAGGAATGGTGTTTTTCAGTACTTTATTATCCTCGAAAAGAGTGGTTTCATTTCCGGGAATGCCGGCTGCCATCAATTTTATCTGACGGATGGAGGAGGATGAATGGCTGACCTGATATCCGATGATGATATCCTGGATGATCGCTCCGGGTGGGAGGTGTATGTCCATGGATATCCAATGAGTATTGGCTGAGAACAATTTCCGTTTTACCGAAAGATAGTTTTTTCCGGGTTCCGGATAAAGGATGCTCAGAGAGCTGCTGCTCGTGATGAAATTGGCCGGGCTGATCCATGTTGTTTCCTTCATTCATCTAATGTTTAAAAGTTAACAATTACCGCCGCACCAACACTCCCTCCCGCGTCCCTTCCCGGTAGATCGTACAGCCTTTGCAGCCGCTTTCCCAGGCAGTGCGGTATATTTTTTCCACCATCTCGAGGGGCGTATCCTCGGGGATGTTGACCGTTGTGCTGATGGCGTGGTCCACCCATTGCTGCACGGCGCCCTGCATTTTAACTTTTTGGAGCCAGTCCACATCGGCAGCGGTGGCGCGGTGGTAGGGCGAGGTCTCCACGATGGTTTGCAGTTCGGCGGGCGGCAACAGGGCGGTTTTTTCGGGGTCGTGGCCGTGTACGCGCAGCCATTCCGCGAATTTGTGGTGGAACACGGCGTAATCCTCCCAACTGTCGCCGTTCTCATCCACGAAAGCGACGCGGGCGTCGGGGTCGTCGGGGTCGGCTTTGCGGCGGCGCTGATAGGCGACCGAAAAGGCGGGCTCGATGCCCGAACTCGTGCGGGTCATCAGGCTGGTGGTGCCGGTAGGCGCGATGGTGAGCAGGGCGATGTTGCGGCGGCCGTATTGCTGCATGTCGCGGTACAACTGCGGGTCGGCTTTTTGCAGGCGCCGGATAAAAGGGGTTTTCGCTTCGCGCCCGGTTTCGTAAATCGGGAAAGCGCCGCGTTCCCGCGCCAGCACTACCGACGAGCGGTAGGCTTCGAGCGCGAGCACACGTTGCACTTCCGTCATTTTTCGTGTGGCGGCAGGGCTGCCGTAGCGCAGCCCCAAAGCGGCCAGCATGTCGCCCGCACCGGTGATACCGAGGCCGCAGCGGCGCGCCTCGCAACAGGTTTTGAATACCTTTTGCCAGAGCGCGTATTCGGTGTGTTTCATTTCTTCGGGCTCTGGGTCGGAGGCGATTTTTTCCAATATCTGTTCGATCTTTTCAATTTCCAGGTCTACCAGGTCGTCGCACAGGCGCTGGGCTAAGCGCACATGTCCGGCGAATATTTCCATATCGAAGCGCGCAGCGGGCCGGAACGGATTTTCGACATAACTGTACAGGTTGAGCGCCACGAGGCGGCAACTGTCGTAAGCGCAGAGCGGCACTTCGCCGCAGGGATTGGTCGAGACGGTGCGGTAACCCAGGTCGGCGTAGCAATCGGCGACGGACTCGCGCAGCACGGTATCCCAGAACAGGACGCCCGGTTCGGCCGATTTCCAGGCGTTGTAAACGATCTTTTGCCACAAAGCCGCCGCGTCCATCATGCGTTTGCGCTGCGGCCTGGCCGTATCTACAGGGAATTGTTGCCGGTATGGTTTGCCGCCAAGCGCTGCGCGCATAAAAGCGTCGTCGAGGCGGACGGATAGGTTGACACCCGGCATAACACCCGGCTCCATTTTGGCGGCGATAAAATCTTCCACGTCGGGATGGCGAACGGAAAGCGTAAGCATGAGAGCGCCGCGCCGCCCGCCCTGGGCCACTTCCCGCGTCGTGTGGGCATACCGCTCCATGAACGGCACGATACCGGGCGAAGTAGAAGCGCTGTTCGACACCGGACTGCCTTTGGGCCGCAGGCCCGAAAGGTCGTGCCCTACCCCACCCCGGCGCTTCATCAGTTGCACCTGTTCTTCGTCGGTGTGCAGGATGCTGCCGTACGAATCCTCCGGCCCTGCAATCACGAAACAGTTGGACAAAGAAATGATCTGATACGGATTGCCGATACCGGCCATCGGGCTGCCTTGCGGCACGACGTAGCGAAAATCCTTCAACAGGCCGTAAATGGTTTCTTCCGGCAGGGGGTTGGGGTATTTTTGCTCGACGCGGGCAAACTCGCGCGCCAGCCGCCGGTGCATGTCATCGGGTGTGCTTTCGTAAAAACACCCCTTCGCGTCGCGGAGCGCGTATTTCTGCACCCAAACGCTGGCCGCCAACCCGTCACCGTTGAAATAATGCAGCGCAGCCGCCGTCGCTTTTGCGTGGGTGAAATGCCGGATTGTTGCTGTTTTTTTGCGCATATCGGTGCCGGTAGTGCGGCGTTCACGCCATTCGGAGCCCCGTCAAGGCAAACGCATCCATCCAGGATATTCTGAAATAAAAGTCATAAATGACCTTTACCCGGACGGCATTCATGCCGTGCTACCGGCCCAAAGTTGGAGTATTGCACCTTAATTTTCATGGATAAATATCATGGCTTGTCTTAATTTATATCATTCTTCGCATCAAGGCAACACATCAAATTTGCATCGCTCAACGCGTTGAGCCGTCAGATGACAAAACCGGATCGAAAAAACATCGCCGCGTGGGTGGCGCTATCCATCTCCAGTTTCTTAGCTTGCTTGTGGGCTTTCTGGGGTATCATCGAGAATTTTCACGAAGGGTGGTATTATCCATCCTTCGGGATGAACGTCGCCCTGATGTTTGCCCAATACCTGCTTTTTGCCATTATTTTCTGGGTTTTAAATGTCGTTGCCGTTTATTGGGATCGAATAGGCGCTGTATTGGCCGTATTGACCGGAATACTGATACCGGCAGTTAAAATACACACGTCCGCCGCCATCTATATTTTTTCTATCCCGCTTTGTATTATCGGAATATTGTTTTGGTTCGGGGAATTTCAAAACAAAAAATGGCCGCTGCGTATCGCCGCCTGGCTTCCTTTGCTGATCATCCTTGCATTTGGAATAGAACCTGCCATACGGGTGTACCAAAGGTCAGACGACCGGAATTACGGCAGCAGGCTCGTCGAAGGCAATGGCGTCGCGCTGGTCTGGGCGCCCGAAGGCCCCGGCTGGCCCTCGACACCGCAGGAAATGACCGGAAAAAAATGGAAGGAAGTCAGCGACATCTGCGCACATTTGTCGGAGGACGGCACAATCTTGCTGGATACGGCACAGTACATCTGGAGATTGCCGACCGTAGAGGAAGCGGTGCGCTCGCTCACACGGCATGGGCAAAACGCAGGCGGACAGTGGAACGCAGCCACGGCGAAGGCGACTTACACCGTGATGCCCGACAAAGAATCGCCTTTGTGGAAGGTCCACTCGCCGATCATTTACTGGTGGACTTCCACGGAAATCAATGATTCGACGGCGTTCAGGGTCGTTTACAATGGCGGTGTTCAATCCTTAAGCAAAAAGACCTCGATGGGGAGTTTGGGATTCCGGGCAGTGAAGGAAGATCGTTAAAGTTCTGCTCCGCAGCCGCATTGTACCTCGAAAATTGCTATTGAGAAGTCCGCACATTGATAATCAATCAGTTCACTTAGGTGTGCCGCACTTAGACACTCCCGGGCAGGGAGAAATATCATAGTGGAACACGACAAATATCATTTTTTCAAGAGGAAAATATCTACATTTTTGTGCTATAAATGATTACAGAACCATGAAAAAACAATCCGTTCTTACCTTTCTGGCAGCCCTGTTATGCATCATTCCAGCCTTTGCCCTGCGTTTTGAAAGCGGCGACAACGTCCGCATTTCCCAGCCTGTCAACGAAGACATTTACGTTTTCGGCGGCACGATTTACATCGAAGCGCCCGTCTACGGTGACATCTGGTGCGCGGGTGGTACTATAACCATAAGCGATACCGTCACCGGCGACGTAGTCGCGGGGGGCGGCAACATCTACTTGCGCGGCGCCGTGCTCGACGACGTAAGAGCGGCGGGCGGTACGCTCACCGTATCGGGCAACATCGGCGGCGATCTGCTCGTCACCGGCGGCACTGTTTCGGTTGAGCCGGAGGTCATTGTCGGCGGCAGCGTGGCCACGTCGGGCGGCACGATCACCTTCGGCGGCACTGCGATGGGATTTTTCAAATCTGCTGCAGGAGTAGTGACCCTGAACGGGCGGGTCGAAAAAGACTTAGAGTTCAACGGCGGCGACCTGAATCTCAATGGAACCGTCGGCGGCGCATCCGTCCTTGCCGCCAAACGCATCATCGTGAGCGAAAGTGCCGCCCTGCGCGGCAACGTCCGTTACTGGACGGAAGAAGGTGAAGTCAATTTTGGGAATGCCTTGCAAAACGGCGCGACAGCCACTTTTGATCCTTCGCTGCGCGAACGTTTCGAGCGACCGGATTTCAAATTTCTCGGCTTCGCTTCCTTTCTGGCGGTGTTGTGGTATCTGATCGCGTCGTTCATCCTGATCTGGTTGGGCCAGCGGCTTTTCCCGCAGGTATTCAGCAATGCCGCCGGCACGGCACAGGCAGAGCCGGTGCGCTCGCTGGGGTACGGTTTTCTGTATTTCGTTGCGGTACCGGTAGGTATCGTCTTGTTGTTCATCACGGTCGTCGGCATTCCGGTCGGAATGATCGCTTTGCTCTTTTACGTTTTGTTCTTCGCATTGGCCAACATCATCACGGCACTGGTCGGCGCGCATTGGCTCGACCGGTGGAGAGGCTTCAACTGGCGTCCGCTGCAATTGGTATTTGTCGCTTTGGGGTTGCTCGTTGTGCTGAAACTGCTGGGCGCCATTCCTTTCATCGGCTGGATCGTCAAAGTTGCGGCAGTATTCATCGCGTTTGGCGCTATTCTGGACAATACCGGTATCTTGCGGCGCGGGCGGGCTACAGTGTGATTTTGTTATTATTTCCATAGGTTCTCCCGCAGATAGATTTTCCCGCAGAAAAATTTTCCCGCAGATTTTCGCAGATTCCTTGTGAAAGAAGGTACTTGCAAATGATAAAGTAATTGTACATCTGCGTAAATCTGCGAAAAAAAAATCTGCGTAAATCTGCGGGAAAATTTTTCTGCGGGATTCTGCGAAAAAAATCTGCGGGAATCTGCGGGAAAACTTATCTGCGTGAATCTGCGGGATTCTGCGAAAAAAATCTGCGGGAATCTGCGGGAAAACTTATCTGCGTGAATCTGCGGGAAAATTTTTCTGCGGGAAAACAAACCCGGATCGTAAATCAAGTTGAATGAAAAAAATACTCGTCACCACCGACTTTTCCGCGCATTCGAAAGCGGGCATGCGCTTCGCTATCCAATTGGCTGCGCAGAAAAAAGCGGAGCTTGTCTTCTTTTACTGTTTCCAGGCCATGCTGCCAACCACCATTCAGGGAAAATTTATTGACACCTCCGTTCAGAAACAGGCTAAAAAGCACCTGCAAAAACTGGAAAAATTCGTCGCCGGGCTATACGCGTCCATGAATGCGACACCCGGCGCCCATCGCTGTGTGGTGGTGGAAAACCTGAACCCCGACGATGCCATTCTCGATTATGCGCGCCAGCACGCCATGGATTATATCTGCATCAGCACACGCGGCGCCGGCAAATTGAGAAAGATCATCGGCACGAACACCAGCGACGTGATCCTCCGCTCGCCTGTACCGGTATTCGCGGTGCCGCATACCTGGCGCACACACCCGATCAAAAAAATACTGTATGCCAGCGATCTGGACAACCTCGATGCGGAAATGAAAACTGTATCTGATTTCGCCCAATCGCTGGACGTACAGGCCGACATGGCGCATTTCTATTACCCCGGAGAGATCAAAATAGAACCGGCGGTGCTTACAGGCGTGTGGCGCGAAAAAATGAAACGCCTCGACCAGGTGTATTTGGAGCCGTTCGACGTGGACAAGGGGTTTGCCGGACAATTGGACAATCTGGTAAAAAGGGTTAAGCCTTCCATGGCCGTGTTCTTTACCCATACCAACAAAACGTGGTTCGACAAACTGTTCAGCATCAGCAGATCTAAGGCGTTTTCATTTGTGGCGAAAGTGCCGATGCTGGTGTACCGCAAGTAAATATGTTGTTTGATGTCGTTTGAGATTGTTTGAGTGGTTTGAAATCGTTTCCCAACAACCTCAAACAATCTCAAACAACGTCAAACAATCTCAAACGACGTCAAACAACATCAAACCATTTCAAAACCATGCTCATCCTCATCTCCGGCTTGCCGGGTTCCGGAAAAACAACCCTTGCCAAAGCATATTCGGCGCGGTACGACGCGGTGCACCTGAACAGCGATTTGCTGCGGCGGGAATTGGGATTGATGGGCCAATACCGGCCGGAGGACAAGGAAAAGGTATATCACGCGCTGTTGGAACGCACCCGGCAATTGCTCGCCGAAGGCAAAGAAGTCGTGGTGGACAGCACATTTTTCAAAGAATCCATCCGCGAACCGTTCCGGCGTGTGGCTGCCGAATGCAGCGCGCGTTTGTTTTGGGTGGAAGTGCGGGCGCGCGAGCGCATCATCCGGGAGCGCCTGCAAACGCCTCGATCCGACAGCGAAGCGGATTTCAGTGTGTACGAAAAGATCAGAGATGCTTACGAGCCGCTCCGGGAACCGCACCTCGTATTGTGGTCGGACGAAACGTCGCTGGCAAAGATGGCCGCCGCCGTGCGCGAATACGTGACGGATGGGGGGGCGCCTGAAGTGCCGGCCAACCATTGACGGTTGCCTTCTATTTACACCAACGCGTCCCACAGCACCTCCACCGGATGCAGCGCCTGACGGCCCGTCCCATCGAGGATCTGGTGCCGGCAACTGGTTCCCGGCGCAGCAAGGATCGCGTCCGCAGGCGCCTGCCGCACCGCCGGGAACAACACCAGCTCGCCAACCTGCATACTCACCGCGTAGTGCTCCCGCTCATATCCGAAAGAACCCGCCATACCGCAACATCCGGAGGGGATCATTTCCACACTGTAGTTTTCAGGCAGTCCGAGCACCCAGGCCGACGATTCCGCTCCGGCAAGCGCTTTCTGGTGGCAATGGCCGTGCAACAGCACTTTCCGGGCTGACCTGGTAAAATCATCCGGCGCGATATTGCCTTTCGTCATTTCCCGCACGAAAAACTCTTCGATGAGCAAGGCGTTTTGCCCCAGCGATGTCGCGGCTTCCTGATCCTGCGGCGGCACGAGTCGCGGATACTCGTCGCGGAAACTCAAAATAGCCGAAGGCTCTGTCCCGATAAGCGGGGTTTGCTCCGACACGATATTCCTGAAAATCCGCACATTCTGCATGGCTAAGTCCCGCGCCCGCAACAGAAGCCCTTTGGAAATGGCGGCCCGGCCACTTTCGAGGTGCGCAGGCATTTCCACCTGGTAGCCTAAGCGGTTGAGCAGTTCGATGGCCTTGATGCCAATGGCCGTATCGTTGTAATGGGTGAATTCATCGCAGAAGAAATACACCTTTCCTTTGTTGGGAACGGAAGCTTGCAGCCGGGCGCGGTTCCTTTGATACCAGCGGCGCAGCGCCATCGGCTGCAAAGCCGGCAGGCTGCGCTGCGGCGCCACCCCCAATACGCGTTTGATTGTATTACCGGTGATGCTGTTTTTCAGAAAAAAATTGGTCACGGCCGGCGCCATCGAGCCGATGCGGTTGAGGTCGGCAATGTGCGCGAACACCTTTGCCCGAAACGGCACGCCGTGGCTTTTGTAATACTGGTGCAAAAATTCGGCTTTCATGCCGGCCATATCCACATTGGAAGGGCATTCCGAAGCGCAACCTTTGCACGACAGGCAGAGGTCCATCACTTCATACAACTCCTGTTGGTCGAAAGCATTGGCATGGGTACTGTGGGTCAGGAATTCGCGCAGGGCATTGGCACGCGCACGGGTGGTGTCCTTTTCCGCCCGCGTGGCACGGTAACTGGGGCACATGGTGCCGCCGGCAAAATCGAGCCGCCGGCAGTCGCCGGATCCGTTGCATTTTTCCGCGGCGCGCAGGATGCCTTCGGGAAAATCCAGTACAGTGTCGAATCGCCGTTCGGGTTGATCCGCCTGGTAGCGCAGGGAAGTATTCATGGGTGGAGCGTCCACGATCTTGCCGGGATTAAAAATAACCTGGGGGTCCCAGGTTTGCTTGATTTCGCGCAGCAATTGGTAGTTTTTTTCGCCGATCATGAGCGGAATAAACTCGGCCCGTACCCGGCCGTCGCCGTGTTCGCCGCTGAGCGAGCCGCCGTACTGTTTCACCAATCGGGCCGAGGCTTCGGAAATCTCGCGCAACAACTGCTGACCGGATTCTTTTTTCAGGTTCAGGATGGGGCGCAGGTGCAGTTCGCCGGCACCGGCATGAGCATAGTACACCGACCGCTGGCCGAATCCCGCCATCATTTTTTCAAAATCAGCGATATAGGCCGGCAAATCGGCGACTTCGACTGCTGTGTCTTCGATACAGGCCACACCCTTGGCATCGCCGGGCATATTGGACAAAACACCCAGTCCTGCCGCCCTCAATTCCCACACGCGTCTGGACTGCGGCGCGGGCACTACCGGCCAGGCATAACCGAAATTTTTGCTTTTAAAATCGGCGATCATGGCGGCGGCTTTGGCTTCCGCTTCTGCCCGGCTTTTACCCCTGAACTCGATCATCAGCACCGCTGCCGGGTCGCCTTCCACAAAAAAGCGGTTTTTGGCTTGCTCCCGGTTGGCTTTGGTGCAATCGAGAACGAGTTTGTCCATCAGTTCACATGCAGTCGGTCGGTGCTGCATCGCGGCCACTACTGCTTGCAGGGATTCGGACAGATTGTCAAAATGAGGACACACGACCACATCGTACGGATCGGGAAGCGGATCGAGGCGCAGCGTGATCTCCGTAGTAAAAGCCAGCGTACCCTCGGAGCCGCACAAAAGGGTGCAAAAATTGAAATCGGGACCGCCGGGAGTGAAAACGTTCGACTCCAGCAGCAAGTCAACGGCATAGCCCGTATTGCGGCGGTGGATGCCGGGTTTGGGGAATTGAGCGCGGATTTCCGCCTGCGCGCCGGCGTCGGAAAGCGCCTCGAAAATTTGCCGATAGATCCGGCCTTCCAGCCCGGTTCCCTTCCGTTTTTCGTCGAATTGCGCAGCCGTCACTCCGGAAAACCGGGCTTCGGTGCCGTCGCTGAGCAGGACGTCGAGTGCCAGCACGTGGTCGCGGGTGGAGCCGTACACGATAGAAGTAGTGCCGCAGGAATTGTTGCCCACCATGCCGCCCAGCATACAGCGGTTGGACGTAGAGGTATTGGGGCCGAAAAACAGGCCGTGCGGTTTGAGGATGTGGTTCAATTCGTCGCGGATAACGCCCGGCTGCAGGCGCACCCATCTTTCTTCAACATTGATTTCCAGCACTTTCGTCATGTAGCGGGAAATATCCACCACGATGCCGCTGCCCACGCATTGCCCTGCCAAAGAGGTACCTGCCGACCTCGGGATAAGGGAAAGGGAGTGCTCCCGGGTGAAGGAAACAAGGGTTTTGATATCGGCGGCGTGTTTCGGGTAAGCCACTGCCAGCGGCAATTCGCGGTAGATCGAGGCGTCGGTCGCGTAAAGGCGGCGCATGAGCGCATCGAAGTAGAGGTCGCCGTCGAGGCGTTGTTCGAGGGTTTGCAGGTGTCGGAGCATCGAAGATGGATTTTGCGCAAATGTCTCAACTGCGCAACATTTGCCAAACCTCTTCTTTCCGCCGCCGGGCTACTTCCACCCGGGTATTGTCGCGCATGACGACGAATCCCTCGCGGTCGAGGAAGGCAACAAACTGGCGGTTCACCAAATGCGACTTGTGGGTCCGCACAAATCCGTGTTCTCCCAGCAGTTCTTCGTATTCGCCAAGGCTTTTGGACACCAGGTGCTGCCGCTTATCGGCCAGGTACAGTTGCGTATAAGCGCCCATGGCTTCCAGCCGGACAATTTCTGCCGGGTGAAAAAAATGGATGCCTTCTTTGGTGGGCACAGCGAGGCGGAATTGTGCGACGGCATTGGTTTGCAGGTTGGCGAGTATGTTGCGCAATTGTTCCGGCTGAAAGGACAGTTCGTCGCGGCTGTCGAGGTAGCGCTGCACGGCATGGATGAGTTCCTGCACATCCACCGGCTTGAGCAGGTAATCGAAGGCGCTGAAACGGATGGCCTGGAGGGTGTATTCGTGGTAAGCGGTAGTGAAGATGATCTTGAACCGTTTTTCGCGGATCTGGCTCAACACCTCAAAGCCGTCCATAAAGGGCATCCGGATATCGAGAAAAACCAGATCGGGTTTGAGTTCGTGGATCATGGCAGCGGCCTGGCGCGCGTCGTTGCAGCACCAGGTGCGGCTGATCTCCGGCACAAAGCGCTCGATCATCAGTTCGAGAATGCCTGAAGCGCGGGGTTCGTCGTCGATGATGAGGGCTTTGAGCATGGTATCAGGCAGTATAAAATTTACGATAGCGTGATGTGCACCCGCGTTCCCGCGGGTTGGTTGTTTTCATCCCGCAAATCAACGATTTCCAGCGCATTGTGCTGGCCGTAGCGCCGGTTGAGGGTCTCGATGCGTTCGTTGCCGACCCGTACCGCCGTGCCGGTATGCGCGCCGTTGCGGGAATGGGCCTGCGCCGCTGCGCGACCGATACCATTGTCCTCGATGGTGCACAGCAGGCGGTCGTCGGGGGCGGACTCAAAATGAATGTGCAGGATACGGGCGCCTTCCTTGTGGAGCAGGCCGTGCCAGATGGCATTTTCCACAAATGGCTGGATAAGCAGGGGCGGCACTTTGTACTCGTCGAGATCGAGGTCGGCAGCACTGTTGATGGCATAGGTAAAAGTGTCGTCGAAGCGCAGCGATTCGAGATCGAGGTAGAGGCGGAGCATGGCAATTTCCTCGCGCAGGCTCACCTGCTCGTGGTCGCTGTGGGTCAGCACCATACGAAGGAGTTTGGAGAACTTCGAGAGATACATCGCCGCACCGTCGCTGTTGCCGCTCAGGATCATTTGCTGGATGGAGTTGAGGGCATTGAACAAAAAATGCGGGTTCATTTGCAGGCGCATGCTCTGGAGTTTCGCTTCCGCAGCCTTTCGTTCGAGTTCCAATTGCGCCAGTTGTTGTTTTTTCAGGCGGTTCTCGCGGTAACGGATAATACTGAAAATCAGTCCAATGATGACGGAAAGTGCGGCCAGGCGGAATGGCCAGGTTTGCCAGAAGGGCGGCAAAATATTGAAATGCAGGGAGGCAGCCGAACCGTACCAGACCTGACCGCCGATGCTGGCTGCCACTTCGAGGCGGTATTCTCCGGGCGGCAGATTGGCGAGCCGTACCTGGTTGTTAACGCCGATGTGCACCCACTGTTCCGAATTTCCGGAAAGCCGGTAGCGGTATTGCACCTTGCCGGCATTGTTATAATAAGGCGCCACCACTTCGAAGGTCAAGGTATTTTGATGATAAGGCAGGTCGGGCAGCGCCGCCGGTTGCCACCATTGCACCGTATCCCGGTCGTTGATGCGCAACGATTGTATGCTGACGGAGAGTGGCCGGTCGTTCATGGATATCTTTTCAGGAAAAAAATAGTTGATACCATTGATGCCGCCGAAAAAAGCCATGCCGTTGCTTGCCTTGAGGCAGGCGCTTCCGTTGAAGACAAGCCCCTGAATGTTGTCTGCGAAATCGAATTGTTTAAAAAGCCCGAGCCTGGTATCCGCCAAAAACAGACCACCCAGCGACCCCATCCAAAAACGCTGCAGTTGGTCGCGCAGGAGACTGGTTATCCCGACACCTTCGAGGGGCGTCGGCACTTTTTCCACCGCCGCTCCTTCCGGACGGAGCAGGAGCCTGCGCAGTCCTTCGGAAGTGCCGATCAGCAATTCGCCGTCGCGGACGCCTTCCAGCAAACAAAAAACGGGATCCACAGGATGAACCGATTGCAAGCGGTAATTTTCATCGAGCCGGAATAACCTGCTCATTCCTCCCAACCAGATCTGCCCTTTTTTGTCCTGAAAAACGGCGTTCATATTGTCGTCGTCGCCCGGGAACCGGATAAAATCCATCCGGTACGTTTTCGCTTCGATGCGATAGGGATGGAAGCGCCCGGCCACAACGATGTCGCCATTGCGCAGAATGGCCAGGTGATCAATAAAATCACCCTCCGAGCTGCGGCGCACACTGTCGCTGGCATAGGCCGGACGGCGGTATACCCCGCTCCGGGGGTCGAAAAGCCACACGCCCAGATTGGTTGGCCCGAGCACGACATAGCGTCCGTCAAAACCCATTCCTCTCACGCTGGGGTGGCTGAGCCTGTCGGTTGCGCCATCCTCGGCCGGATACGGTGTAATGGTTCCGGTGTGCGGGTCGAGTTTTTTAAATCCGCCGGCGCCGCCAAACCAAATATTCCCCCTGTCATCCTCCGCAAAACCGACAACCCGGTTGCTCCAGGCAAGCGGCGATTCCCGGTGATAATTGCGCAGCAGCCCGATGGTATTTTCCAGGCTGTTGAATGTCACGATTGCGTCCACATCGTGCGCCCAGAAGGCGTCGTGGCTGTCCGTAGAAACGCGCACCAGCATATCCTCCGTTTCTATCGGTTTGCCGGCAGCGTATATCTGCTCTTTGTCAAACCGGTCGCGGGACAGGTCGTACACAAAAACACCGCGCCGGGTAGTTACCAGGAAACGCCCTTTTCCCAGGGGCGTGGCGCCGGTTACGCCGAACACAGCGCTATTTCCGCTCAATCCATACCGGCGCGGCTCGATGAGTTGCACCGAATCTTTGGAAAAATTGCACCAATAGGAACGGGAGCCATAATTGGAAACAATGGCCAGATCGGGTGTCAGAGCGCACAAATACGGGATTTCCGTTCGCAGGGGCAATGCCCGGGCCTTACCGGTGCCGAGGTCGAAGG
This sequence comes from Saprospiraceae bacterium, assembly GCA_019187225.1. Classification (GTDB taxonomy): domain Bacteria; phylum Bacteroidota; class Bacteroidia; order Chitinophagales; family Saprospiraceae; genus M3007. The sequence continues at coordinate 23,909 of JABAQQ010000027.1, read as the reverse complement.
CATACAAAGAATCTTTACCGGGGTAAAAGATCGTCGAACCGCAAGTATCGAAACGCCACAGATTGGTATACGGAAGTGGCGGCGGCGGCGACAAAGGCAGACGAACGAAATTTTTGGAACCGGCATCACAGGCAAACAAGCCTTTGCCTGTCAGAATACATACCGGCCGGCCCGGCAGTTGGAATACTGCCACAGGGGATACGCCACCCGCCGTGTCGAATTGCACCCTTTCAAACCCCTCCGAAGCCTCCCGGCTGCGCCAGATAGTGGCGCCCGACAATGCCCATATCCGGTTATTGTCGTCGCATATCGCCTGCCGGATGCTGTGCTCGAAAGAATATGTACGCACGTTGCGGCCGTCGAAACGCTGGAGCGAACTGGTATTGACGATCCACAGGAACTGCTGCCGGTCCTTGAAAATGTCCGCGATGCCGCCACCGCCAATACCTTGTTCTGCCCCGAATACCTGCGCATGGTATTGCGGCAACTGGGCCTGCGCATCAAAAAACGAAGCGAAGGCAAGGGCGGTGGCGACAATGCGGATCACGATCGTCATATTTTTCAGCCATGCAAAACTAATTCTTCTCTCCCGACACAATACACGCAACTTTTGCATTTCGACTTACCTCTTTTTCCGCCTCCAGGTCGCTTTCCGGCGATTGTGCGGTCAATGTATGGGCAGCCATCAGGAATGAAACCAGCAGGAGCAGTTGATTCCGTATTTTTTTCATGATTTAAAAAAGTAAGTATGTGGACAAAATAAATTGACATTGGACGTTGGACTTTTAGCCCGTGGAAACCAATCATTTAGTCCAATATCCAATGTCAAAAATCCAATGTCCATGTACTTATGAGGCAGTTATTCGCCCGACGAAGACTGTCCCATCCGGGATTCCAGTTTCCGGACACGGGCTTCCAGGGTAGTTCCCTCGTTTTGCAAACGGGCGTTTTCGGCTTTCAGGTTTTCATTTTGGATTTGCAGCGCTTCCAGTTTTTGCATCTGCTGTTCCAGCATCCGTTGTTGTTCCTGAATGGCCCGGACTGCCACGGGAATGATCTCCGAATAATCCACGCCCAGGGAGGCGGCCGGCTTCCATTCGCCGCGTCCCGATGCTTTATCGGTCACAACATATTCCTCGTCGCGCACCACTTCCTTCAATACACCCTGCAGGTCCTGCGCGATAAAACCCAGCTGGGGCTTGCGGCTCAGGCGCTCGTCGGTCCATTGGAATGAGACAGGGTGCAGTTGCATGATCTCTTTCAATCCGTATGGGAGCGGTTGGATGTCCTTTTTAAAACGGGCGTCGGAGGTGAGGATATAACCGGTTGTGGACCAAACCTGGCTCCACTTGAAATTGCTGCTGCCCAGTTTGAAATAAGCCGACGCAGCGGGAAGCACGTCGTCCTGCACGAACAAACCGTAAGTATTGCCCTGGATTTGATTGTTCACCGTTATCGCATTGGTCTCCAGGCCGGAAAATCTTCCGGTGTATGCTTTTATGTTGCCGTTCACGTGCAGTTTTTCCTGGGGGCTGGTGTTTCCAATGCCGATTTTTCCACCCGTTTCATAGGCCACCGAATTGCCTATCGAGGTACTGCCGGTAAACTTCGGCAAGTATCCCGTCGTCCCGCTGCCCGTGATGCCCGGCGGCGCGTCGGGCCCGTCCGGATTCGAGGTATTGTCGCCCGAAGTTTGGGCATACAACGCATAGGGGACCGACAGCAACTGAGAGGCGCCGAAATAATCATTGTCGTCGAATACGCCATCTTCGTTCAGGTCCACTGACACGGCGAGAAAGTGCGGAGCGGCGCCCCAGGCTACTGCTTCTATGTTGCCCGGTTGGCCGGCTACGGCTTCACCCGCCCCTACCGTAGCGCTGACAACACCTTGTGGGCTGACAGTAAGGATTTGGTCTTCGGCGTAACGCAGGGGGCCTTCGGCACTTCCCTCGCGGATTTGAAAACGCACTTTCAGGACAGCGCCGGCGGCAAATGCGGAGCCGTCGGCTTTTCGCGGCACGGCCTGGTAATGGAAACCACGGGGCGCGCCGGTTTGGGCAAAGAGGCAAACTGACCACAGCAATGCTGCTGCGGTTATGATATTTTTCATGGATGGATTTTTTAAAGAATGAAAAAAGGAAGGTTTCGGGGCAGGGGATGAAATCCGGCCATCACTGTTTTTTCAGTTCGATGTTGCCGCCATTGGCTTTGCTGGGATGATAGCCCCAGGTACCGACAATGGTACCGTCAAAATCGGTGTAGAGACCGCCGATCTTATGCACCTGTCCGTCGCCGGTATGGGTGTAGGTGCATTCAAACTCGATACCGTTCAATGTCCAGGTTCCGTTGGCGATGACCTCGCCTTGTTCGTCCAGGCGCTGCAATTGCCCGTTGTTTTCCATTTTAAATTTGAGAAAATACAAGGGGTCCTGGCTACCGCTGCCCCATTTGCCCTGCCAGATTCCCTGCATGGAAGCGCTGTCGCTGTCATTGTCTTTTTTGCAAGCGGAAAACAGTACCGCGGTGATACAGATGGTCAGAAAAATTCGCATTGTTTTCATAACTGAAGATGTGAAATGTATGGAAGGTGGTTAACGAATGTGTTGCACTTTGGCGACGCCGGCCAGGCGTCCGTTGTCCTCAAAAGCGCGCAGTAAAAACAGGCCTGCAGGCAATGCGCTCAAATCGAGTTGAAGGGAACCGTTCAGCGACAGGAGGCCGCTCAACGGCCTTCCGGCCAGGTCGAACAATTGCACCTGTAAAGGCGTATCGGATTCGACGCGGAGGTAATCGCCGGCAGGATTGGGGTAAACGGCAATGGAGATGGCCTGTATGGCATCGGGGGCGTGTGTGGCAACGGCAGGCGCCAGCCATAACTGCTGGAAGCCTTCGCCCCAGTATATACCGCCGCCCGTCCGGGCAGAGACGGCCACTTCGCCTGCCGTCCAATGCAGAGAGCCTGCTGCCGTTTGAACATAGCCGCCACCGATGCCGACGACTTGTCTTTCCATACTTTGCGCGGAAAGGATCGCAACACCCGCCAGGAAAAGCAGCGGGATCAATAAGTGTTTCATGATGTGAAAATTGACAGGAAGAATTAATTGCATGTGGAGCATCCGTTTTTAAGTAAGTGGACATTGGATTTTTGACATTGGAAATTTGACTAAATGATTGGTTGTCATGGTCAAATGTCCAACGTCCAATGTCAATTTATTTTGTCCATAACTTAAGTAGGTGGGCGATATTAAATGATATTAAGATATTGAGATATTATCCTTGACAATCAGTAGGTTACGGCATAATATCTCAATATCTTAATATCAATTAATTTCGTACTTGTACTTAAGTGATAAACTGCCGGCAAGGGGTTTGTGTCTTTCGCGCCGCAAAAGTGAGGGGATGCTACAGCCTGCCGGCCGAAAAACCTTGTAAACGGTGGCGGGAAATTGACGAACGGACGTATTTCGGGCGTCGCGACCGTTCGTCAACCGAAATCTGCCGTTTATCGGGGGGGCGATGCGCAATTCTCCGTTTATTTGCCCATGCACTCAACTGAACCATCGCTGCAACGAATGCTTTTGAAAGCCGCAATATGACTCCCGAACAGATACAAATGATCGTTGCCAACGGCTATTTTCCCGGCCCGAAAGCGCCGGTGGAATGGGTGGAAACACACATTTCATGGGTAATCCTGACGCCTGCATTCGCTTTTAAGATCAAAAAACCGGTGCAGTTCCCTTTTCTGGATTTCAGTACGCCCGAAAAACGGGAATTTTATTGCCGGGAGGAGCTGCGCCTCAACCGCCGCCTGGCGCCGGAAATGTACCTCGATGTATTGCCTGTACTTTTAGATAAAAACGGATGGCCGGTCATTTCCCCGACGGGTGACGGAAGAGCGCCGCATGACCACGCCGTTTTGATGAAAAGAATGGACAATCAGCGCCAGATGGATAAATTGCTGCGCCGGAATGCCCATGTGGCGGGCGAGATGGAAGCGCTGGCCAAAATGCTCGTCCGATTTCACCGGTCGGTCGTCCTGCGCGGCAGCGAGGTGCCGTATAAAGCGGGCGACAACCGCGCCGACTTCGATGATCTGTTTCGTTTGGAGGAAGTATGTGCGAATATCTGGGGCTCCGAAGCAGCCCGGGTGCTTGAAGGCTGGCGAAAACAGGTTGGTCAATTTCTCGACAAACACGAAGAACGGCTTCACCGGCGTGCCGACGGCGGCTTCTGGGTGGATGGCCATGGCGACCTGCACACGCGCAATATTTTTTTGCTGCCGGAGGGGCCGGTGGTGTTCGACTGCATCGAGTTCAACCCGCATTTCCGGCAATTAGACGTGCTGAGCGAATTGGCGTTTTTGTGCATGGACCTGGAGGCGGGTGGGCATCGTGAACTTTCGGAAGTGTTCATGACTGCCTACTGTCGGGATTGGGCATGCATCGAAAATCGGGAGGACGAGCAATTGTTTCTGTATTTCAAAGCCTACCGGGCGAATGTGCGCCTGAAAGTGGCGCTGATGGAATGGGAGCAACACCACTCGCCGGCATTGGAAGACACGGCGAAGGGGTACCGGAATTTACTGGGCGAATACCTTGAACAGTTGATGTGAGTCACATGGAAACATATCGAAAGTCATTGCCGTATTGGAAAAATCTCATGAAACTTGCCCAACAATTCATTACTCATCACTCATAACTACTTTCACCATGCTCTGCCCTCTTTGTAAAGAACCGCTCCAAACAGCCGAACGTCACGGCGTGGAAATTGATTTTTGCCTGAAATGCCGGGGGGTGTGGCTCGACCGCGGCGAACTGGATAAGATCATCGAACGCGCCGCGCAATACTACGTCCCGAAATCTTTCCACGACGATAACTTTCCGCAATATGAAGCGCCCAAAAAACACGATCAGGAGCACCACCCTCAGCATCGTTACCCGGAGCGGAAAAAGAAAGGGTCGTTCTTTGAAGAATTGTTTGATTTTGATGATTGAGCCATGTCGCAAGAGACTCTCTGGATCGCTTATACGGCCTCCAACATCGTTGCCGCGCTCCTGTTGTTGGCATGCTGGAAACGCTCTCGCTTAGGGCGTTTCTTGTATTTCGTTTTGTTTGCATGGGCAGCATGGGTCAACAGCAATACTGCTGTAAAAAACCCGGACGTATATCTCGATTATGCCAATTACGCCTGGCCGGTCTACCAAGAGTTTATTGCAGGTTGGTTTTTGACCCATGTCACACCGATGGTTCTGACCATTGCAACGGGGCAGGCATGCATCGCCCTGGGTATGCTGGCTAAAGGCTGGATTTTTAAATTAGCCTGCTTGGGCGGCATCGTTTTCCTGCTGGCAATTGTGCCATTGGGAATTGGCGCGGCATTCCCGTTTTCATTGACGGCAAGTGCGGGATTCTGGTTGTTGTACCGTCATGGGAGTGACCGTTGGCTATGGGAGGGTATGCGCAAATGAATGCATTAATGACTACACACTCTTATATGTTAAATCGAAACGGCGCCGCAATAACCGAATGGCTGCGAGCGATTTTTGCTTTCATTATCGTCGCTGTGTCACGAAAATGTCATCCTTTTTAACTTTAATCGAAGACCGATCTTTACCTTCGTCTTTCATCCAATTCCGGTTTAATCATGTCGCCCACGACGCACCGTTTTTACATTTCCATCCTGGTAAGCATTGTTGTTCTGACGACGGTATTTCTTGCTTATGCGGGGATTTCTTATTACTCCACCAGTATATCAGAAAGGTTTTACCATCCCGATCACAACTACTTCAAGCCGAGCGGCGTATTCGGCCATGGGTTGGGTATTTTCGGCACCCTGCTGATCCTTATCGGTGTTTTCTCTTATATCGCCCGTAAGAGGTACAAGTTTCTTGCCCGCTTCGGAAGGTTGAAATACTGGCTGGAGTTTCACATTTTTTTGTGCAGCCTGGGCCCGGTCATGATCCTGTTCCACACGGCATTCAAGTTTGGCGGCATCGTTTCCATCAGTTTCTGGAGCATGGTGGCGGTAGTGATCAGCGGCATCATCGGCCGGTTTATATACATCCAGATACCCCGGACCATCGAAGGAAGGGAATTGAGTCTCAACGAGGTACAGGCAATGAAAAGCAACGTGGGCGACTTGTTAAAAGGCGTCTACCGCCTGGACGAAGCCAGTTACATCGCCATCGTGGAATCTACCCGGGTCAAAGCCGGAACCGGCGGCAGGAGCCTGTTGTCGGGGATGGCAAGCAGGTATTTTGAAGATAAAAAAACGATCCGGAATATAAAAAACATCCTAAGAGGCAACAATTTACCTCCGGCTGACGTGATTCAGGTAACCCGCCTCATAAAAAACGAGATCTCGCTGAACAACCGCATCGAGCGGTTGCAAACCATGCAACAACTGTTCAAATACTGGCACGTTGCCCATTTACCGTTTGCCATTATTATGTTGATCATCATGGTAATTCACGTAGGGATCACACTTGCATTTGGTTACCGATGGATTTTTTAATCTCAGCAAATGTTTTCAGAACAGATTTTAATCTATTCCATCGTTCTTCTGTTTTGCGCCGCTATCGTTTTTTTTTACCTCCGGAAATTAAAAATTGCATCGAAGGTAACGGAAGCGAAAATTGAGAAGGCAAAACAGGAAGGACTGCACGAGCCGGTGTCATTACACCCGGTTATCGATTTGAATACCTGTATCAAGAGCGGCGCCTGTGTTGCTGTCTGCCCTGAAAAGGATATTTTGGGCATCGTGAACGGTAGGGCAACCTTAGTCAATGCTTCCAATTGCGTCGGACACGGAGCATGCTTTCACAATTGCCCGGTCGAAGCCATTTCCCTCGTTATTGGCACTGAAAAAAGAGGAGTTGATCTGCCGCACGTCAGCCAGGATTACGAAACCAATGTGCCGGGCATCTACATCGCCGGCGAATTGGGCGGGATGGGCCTGATCAAGAACAGCGTGGAACAAGGGCAGAGCGCGGTGGAAAACATGGTCAGAAAAGGCTTTAGAAAAGACGCTTCCGTTTACGATCTGATCATCGTCGGAGCAGGACCTGCCGGCATTTCGGCCTCCCTGATGGCAAAAAAATACGGATTGAATTTCCTGACTCTGGACCAGGACACCCTGGGCGGGACGGTGTTCTCATTCCCGCGATCCAAAATCGTGATGACTTCGCCCATGCACCTTCCCCTTCACGGCAGTGTAAAACTCTTCAATACCAGCAAAACGGAGCTACTCTCCCTGTGGCATTCGGTATTGTCGAAAAACAATATCACCATCCGGGAGAATACGAAAGTGGAAAGCATTCACTACCAGGGAGATTATTTCAACTTAGTGACGAATAAAGGCGAATCGTTCACAGCCCAGAAAGTGCTGCTGGCAATCGGCAGGCGCGGCACCCCCCGCAAGTTGGGCGTCCCCGGCGAACAATTGGAAAAAGTAGCCTACCGTTTGCTGGAACCGGAAAACATCAACGGCAAAAACGTGGTCGTCGTAGGCGGCGGAGATTCGGCCATCGAGGCAGCGCTTTCCTTAGCGGAGCAAAACAAAGTGGTGCTTTCCTACCGAAGCGAAGCGTTCAGCAGGCTGAAACCGAAAAACCGGGAGAAGTTGAACGACGCGATCGGCAGGGGCATCCTCGACGTGCGGTACAAATCCAACGTGGTGAAAATCGAGCCGGAAAAAATCGTTTTGGCTGTCGAAAGCGAAGGGGCAAGGGATTTGGACAACGATTTGGTCTACATTTTTGCCGGAGGCGAGTTGCCGACGGAATTTTTGCAAAAAGCAGGGGTGGAGATCACCAAACGCTTTGGTTATACCATGAAAAAATACAGGTAATTTGAGGCTTCAACACCTATATATCGCCCTCTTCTTCACCTGCCTTGCATTCAGGGCGGGCGCACAATTGTCGCCGGGTGAACTGACCAAAGCACACGCGCACCTGGAGGGAATGTTCAATTGCACGAAATGTCACGTGTTGGGCGACAAGGTGTCGAATGATAAATGTCTGAGTTGTCACCAGGAAATAAAAAGCAGGGTTGACCGGGGGAAAGGTTACCACGCATCCAGCGAGGCCAAAGGGAAGGATTGTACCGCCTGCCACAGCGATCACCACGGCCGCGATTTCGATATTGTGCGTTTTGATAAAAACAAATTCAACCACAGCGCCACCGGTTACGAACTGACTGGCAAACACAGGACCATCGATTGCCGCCAATGCCATAAGCCAGATTTTGTGAGCGACGGGGAATTGAAAAAAAGGAGCGATACCTACCTGGGACTCAGCCAAAATTGTGCATCGTGCCACACCGATGTCCACCAAAAAACACTGTCGAACGATTGCGCGAAGTGCCATACGACGACGGCTTTTGCGCCTGCTTCTAATTTTGACCACGGGAAAACGGACTTCGCCCTTTTGGGACAACACAAGTCGGTAACCTGCATCGAATGCCACAAAAAAGAAACAAAAAACGGCAAACCGTTCCAGCGGTTTGCCGGAGTGCCTTTCGGCAATTGCAACAGTTGTCACAACGACCCCCACAACCATAACTTAGGGACAAATTGCAAAGAGTGCCACGTAGAGCAATCATTTGCTTCGCCGGGCGGACTGAAAAAATTCAATCACAGCCAAACCCCTTTCCCACTGAAAGGCAGGCATCAACAGGTGGATTGTGAAAAATGCCACAACCTCCTTGCCACGCCGACCACCATTTTTCAGGACAGGTTAGGCGTGCAGACCAACAATTGCGCCGCCTGTCACAAGGATGTCCATGAAAATAAATTCGGACAAAATTGTGCGGATTGCCACACCGAAAAAACCTTCCAGGTATCGGGCGCCTTGAAAAATTTCGACCACAATAAGACAGGTTTTGAACTGGCGGGAAAGCACCAGTCAGTGGATTGCAGGAAATGCCATACGTCCGGAAATTTCACCGATCCTCTCCCCCACTATGCCTGCAATGGGTGCCACAAGGATTACCACGAAGGTGAATTTTCACCCTATGGCATAGGCCCCGATTGCGCCAAATGTCACACAGTGAAGGGCTTTGCCGGCAGTTCGTTTACCATCGCCGATCACAAAATATCCAGATTCCCTTTGGAAGGCGCACACATCGCCACACCGTGTTATGCCTGCCATAAAAAGGAAAGCACCCGCTGGAAATTCAAAGACATCGGGATTGCATGCGCGGATTGCCACAAAGACATCCACGAAGGATTCATTGATAAAAAATTCTATCCCAATCAATCGTGCGACCGCTGCCATGTCAGCAACAACTGGGCGGAAAGCCGTTTCGACCACAACCAGACCAAATTCAAACTATCGGGAGCGCATGCCAGGCAGGCTTGCGCCGCCTGTCACGGAAGAGGCGACGAGAATATCCCCTTCGCGCAAAAACAAAAATTTTCAAATCTGCCTGCCACCTGTACGGAATGTCACAAAAACGTGCATGGCAAACAGTTTGAAAAAGACGGCGCCACAGATTGTGTGAAATGCCACGGTTTTGAAAACTGGAAAGCCGCAAAATTCAACCACAACAAAGCCGCTTTCAAACTGGATGGGAAGCACGCTAAGGTGGCTTGCGAGGCTTGTCATAAAAAAACGGAAATAGACGGCGAATTCGTCGTTCAGTATAAATTTAAAAGTTTTCAATGTATAGACTGCCATCAGTAATGATATTCCTGGGACTGGCGGTCAGGATTTTTTCACAGTCCCCGCACGGCGCTGACTTTAAGGTCAACTGCGCCGCCTGTCATACGTCCGACGGGTGGGAAATGACTTATAAAACATCGGAATTTATAAAGCCGCCACAACCCAAATTATCGAAGGTAACGGGCTGGCAAATAGGACTGGATACTGCGCGATTTAACCACAATGCCACCAATTTCGAACTGAACGGACAACATATGCAGGTGGATTGCAGGTCGTGCCATGCAAGCCTGGATTTTGCGGACGCGAGCCCGGAATGTATTTCCTGCCATACCGATATGCACAACCAAACCGTCGGAACTGACTGTTCACGGTGTCATAATACCGAAAATTGGCTGATAGACAACATCACCGAACTGCATCACGACAACGGCTTTCCGCTTCTCGGAGCGCATGCCCTCGCGACCTGCACGGACTGTCATAAATCCGAAACCGCATTGAGGTTTGACAGGATCGGAAACGATTGTATCAATTGTCACAAGGAAGATTATGCAGCCACAACCACTCCCAACCATGCGAGTGCCGGCTTCTCAACCAATTGTGCCGATTGCCATGATCTCAGCAAGTTCGACTGGACTACCAGTTTTATAAAACACGATTTTTTCCCGCTGACAAAGGGCCACGATATTGCCAACTGCGCCAAGTGCCATACCAGCGGAACTTATGCCGGCCTGTCGCCCGAATGTATCTCCTGCCACAAAACGGATTACGAAACGGCTGTAAATCCCAGCCATACGGCTTCCAACTTCTCGCAAAATTGCATAGAATGCCATACCACCGACGTTGACTGGATGCCGGCCCAATACCCCCAGCACGACGCTGCGTATTTCCCGATATACAGCGGTGAACACAAAGGCGAATGGGATAAGTGCCTCGATTGTCATACCAATCCGTCGAATTACGCCGAATTTACCTGCACCACCTGCCACAAAAACCCGGAAACGGACAACGAACACGGTGGCGTGAACGGATATTCCTACCACAGCCCTGCATGCCTTGCCTGCCATCCGACAGGAAATGAAGACGATGTTTTCAACCACAACAACACCAATTTCCCGCTGACAGGGAAGCACCAGACGGCCAATTGCCTCGACTGCCACGCCAACGGTTATGCCGGTACTCCGACCAATTGTGCGGCTTGCCACACGACGGATTACAATCAAAGCGCCAACCCGAACCACGCTGCGCTCTCGATCCCGACGGATTGTTCGGGATGCCACACCACCGCCGGGTGGGAACCCGCGACATTTGCAATTCACAACAATTATTACCAATTGAACGGCGCACATGCTGCCATTGCAAACAATTGCGCCGCCTGCCACAACGGGAATTACAACAATACACCGAACACCTGCGCGGGTTGTCATACAGATGATTACAATCAAACGACCAACCCCAATCACGCTGCGGCGCATTTTCCAACGAATTGTGCCAGCTGTCACAGTGAAACGGCCTGGACACCCGCTGCTTTTGACCACGATGGACAACATTTCCCTATATACAGCGGCAAGCATAAAGAAGAATGGGATCAATGCTCCGACTGCCACACCAATCCGGGTGATTATTCGGTGTTCAGTTGCACTGTTTGTCATACCAACCCCGAAACAAATAATGATCACCAGGGAGTGCAGGGGTATTCTTATTCAAGCCCGGCTTGCTTGTCTTGCCACCCGAAAGGAGATTGAGTAACATTAAACATTGAAATTCAAATATCTTATCCGTGAGACACCTTTTTTATATTCTTTCTCTTTTTTTCATGCTGGGTTATGCAAACCTGCAGGCCCAGGTGGAATATGAAAAAGGAACGGTATCTTATGTTTCTTCACAAAATGTATATGTAAAGTTCTCCTCCACGAAAGGCATTAATATTGGCGATACATTGTTCCTGAAAAAAGGAGAAGTGATGATGCCCGCTTTGTCGGTGAACAATAAATCTTCCACATCCTGTGTCTGCTCAAAGATGATTGCCGATACCATCCGGGTTTCGTTTGAAATATTTGCAAAAAAGATCAGGGCAGCGGCAAAGGAAGACAGTATGATCAAAGAGGAAACCATAGAAACCAAACCACCTGAACACGATAAAAGCCCCGAACAGGCAGCCAAAGAAGAAGATGGTATCCGTGAAACAAAAAAACCGAAACAAAAAATCAGAACCCGTCTATCGGCAGCAACTTACAGCAATTTTTCGGAACGGGGCGAAAATACCCGCATGCGGTATTCATTCAACATGCAGGGCAACTATCTGAACAATTCAAAAATCTCAACGGATATCTACGTTACGTTCCGGCACACATTGAACGAGTGGGAAGTAGTAAAAGCGAATGTCAACGACGCTCTGAAAATTTATTCGCTTTCAGTAAAATATGATTTCAACGAAACCTCGAGCCTGACATTAGGGAGAAGAATCAATCCTAAAATATCGAGTATGGGCGCCATTGACGGAATTCAGTATGAAAAAGGCATTGGCAAAAGTTTCCTGTTCGGCGCTCTTGCCGGCTCGAGACCCGACTTACGGGATTACAGCATCAACACCGATCTGGTTCAGGCAGGAATATATGTCGGGCAGGTTTCGGGTAAAAACAAAAAACACCAGCAGAACACGCTTGGGATCATCGAACAGCGAAATAAATCCGCTGTTGACAGAAGATTCGTATATTTCCAGCATACCGACGAACTGCTGAAAAACCTGAACATATTCGGTTCCTGTGAAGTGGACCTGTATGAAAAGATCAACAACGAAACAAAAAACAAACTGGACCTCACGAACCTGTTCGTTTCGCTGCGGTACAGGTTTTCAAGGAAGTTCAATGCTTCACTTTCCTATGACAACCGGCGGAACATCATATACTATGAGTCATACAAGAATTATATTGATCAACTCATAGAGAATGAAACCCGACAGGGACTGCGGATCGGCGCTAATTTTCACCCGCTGGGGTTCATTATGTGGGGCATCAATGCCAGCTGGCGGTTTCAAAAAAACAACTCCAACGACTCCAGGAATGTGAACAGTTATCTGAATTTCAACCGCATACCTGTCATCAAAGCATCTGCTTCACTGACCGCCAATTATCTCCGGACCAGTTATATCAACAGCAGGGTTTTCGGTGTGAAGATGATGAAGGATATCTTTAAAGGAAAGGTGAATGGAGAGGTGTATTATCGCAGGGTGAATTATTACTATCCGGTGTATGGCTATTTTACCAGGCAGAATATCGTGGGAGGAGCCATTTCCTGGCAGGTATTGAAACCGGTAAGCCTCTATGCCTTTGTGGAAAAAACATTCGACAACCAGCATAACGATTATATGCTGATAAACACGAAGTTAATGTACCGGTTTTGATGCTTTTTTGATGACCGGCATTTTTAATCTTCGAGGCAAAATTGAAAGTATATCATGAACAGACTGCCATCGGTCATTTTCTTTCTGGGACTGGCGGTCAAGATTTTTTCACAGTCCCCGCACGGCGCTGACTTCAAGGTCAACTGCGCTGCCTGTCATACGTCTGACGGGTGGGAAATCCCTTTTGAAACATGGAAATTTACGGAAGGGCCCAAAATATCGAGGGTAACGGGTTGGGAGATAGGATGGGATTCGCTGCCTTTTAACCACAATAAGACCAATTTCTCATTGTCCGGGCAGCATACACGTGTGGACTGCCGTGATTGTCATCAGTCCCTGGTTTTTGCGGAAGCAAACCCCGAATGCATTTCCTGCCACACGGACGTACACAACCAAACGGTTGGAACAGACTGTGCCCGGTGCCATACCACCGAAAACTGGCTGGTGGACAATATCACGGAATTGCACCAGGACAACGGTTTTCCGCTGGTGGGGGCACACGCCCTCGCGACCTGCGCGGATTGCCACAAATCCGAAACCGCGTTGAGATTTGACAGGATAGGGAACGATTGTATCAGTTGTCATACAAACGATTATATGGCCAGCACCAACCCGGATCACAAAGGGGCAGGCTTTTCTACCAATTGCGTGGAATGCCACGATGTGAGCCGGTTTGACTGGACGACTGACAAAGTAGATCACGACTTCTTTCCCCTGACGAAAGGGCACGAGATCGCGGATTGTGCCCAGTGCCATACAACGGGCAATTATTCAAATACTCCTTCCGATTGTATTTCCTGCCACAAAACCGATTATGAAACCGCCTTGAGCCCCAACCATTCGCTCGCTCATTTCTCTCAAAACTGTACGGAATGCCACACGACCGACCCCGATTGGATGCCTGCCACCTACATCCAGCACGATGCCGCGTATTTTCCGATATACAGCGGCGCTCACAAAGGCGAATGGGATAAATGTGAGGATTGCCATGCTAATCCGGCGAATTATGCGGAGTTTACCTGCACAACCTGTCATATCAACCCCGAAACGGACAATGAGCACGGTGGCGTGAACGGATACTCTTATCACAGTCCGGCTTGCCTTGCCTGCCACCCGACCGGCAATGGGGACGATGTTTTTGACCACAACAATACCGGTTTCCCGCTGACAGGAGCCCACCTGGCGGCAGATTGCCTCGATTGCCATGCTACGGGGTATGCCGGCACACCGACAAATTGCGCGGGTTGCCATACGCCGGACTACAACCAAAGCGCCAATCCCAATCACGCGACGCTCGCGATACCGACCGATTGTGCAGATTGCCACACCACCAACGGCTGGGAACCCGCCACCTTCGACATCCACAACAACTATTACCAGTTAAACGGCGCGCATGCCGCCATCGCCAATGATTGCGCCGCCTGCCACAACGGTAATTACATTAATACGCCCAACACCTGCGCGGGCTGTCACCAGTCAGATTACAACCAAACGAACAACCCCAACCACGCGGCGGCTCAATTCCCCACAGACTGCGCCACGTGTCACTCGGAATCGGCTTGGGCACCTTCGACTTTCGACCACAACAGTGTCTACCCGCTGACGGGTGCTCATGCCGCCATCGCTAATGACTGCAACGCCTGCCATATCAACGGCAATTACAACAACACGCCCAATACCTGCGCGGGTTGCCATACGCCGGACTACAACCAAAGCACCAATCCCAATCACGCGACGCTCGCGATACCGACCGATTGTGCAGATTGCCACACCACCAACGGATGGGAACCCGCCACCTTCGACATCCACAACAACTATTACCAGTTGAACGGCGCGCATGCCGCCATCGCCAATGATTGCGCCGCCTGCCACAACGGTAATTACATCAATACGCCCAACACCTGCGCGGGCTGTCACCAGTCAGATTACAACCAAACGAACAACCCCAACCACGCGGCAGCTCAATTCCCCACAGACTGCGCCACCTGTCACTCGGAAACAGCCTGGGCGCCTTCGACTTTTGATCACAACGGTATTTATCCGTTAAATGGCGCGCACGCTGCCATCGCCAATGATTGCGCTGCCTGCCACATCAACGGCAACTACAACAACACGCCCAATACCTGCGCGGGCTGCCATATTGACGATTACAACCAAACGAACAACCCCAACCACGCGGCAGCTCAATTCCCCACAGACTGCGCCACGTGCCACTCGGAAACAGCCTGGGCGCCTTCGACTTTTGATCACAACAGTATTTATCCGTTAAATGGCGCGCATGCGGCTATTGCCAATGATTGCGCTGCCTGCCACATCAACGGCAACTACAACAACACGCCCAATACCTGCGCGGGCTGCCATATTGACGATTACAACCAAACGAACAACCCCAACCACGCGGCAGCTCAATTCCCCACAGACTGCGCCACGTGCCACTCGGAAACAGCCTGGGCGCCTTCGACTTTTGATCACAACGGTATTTATCCGTTAAATGGCGCGCATGCGGCTATTGCCAATGATTGCGCTGCCTGCCACATCAACGGCAACTACAACAACACGCCCAATACCTGCGCGGGCTGCCATACGCCGGACTACAACCAAAGCACCAATCCCAACCATGTCGCGCTCGCCATTCCAACCGATTGCGCGGATTGCCACACCACCAACGGATGGGAACCCGCCACTTTCGATATTCACAACAACTATTACCAGTTGAACGGCGCGCATGCCGCCATTGCCAATGATTGCGCTGCCTGCCACAACGGCAACTACAACAACACGCCCAATACGTGTGTGGGCTGCCACCAGTCAGATTACAATCAAACGAACGACCCCAACCACGCCGCGCAACAATTCCCCACGGACTGTGCAATTTGCCACTCGGAATCGGCCTGGGTGCCCTCGACTTTTGATCACAACGGTATTTATCCGTTAAATGGCGCGCACGCCGCCATCGCCAATGATTGCGCTGCCTGCCACATCAACGGCAACTACAACAACACGCCCAATACCTGCGCGGGCTGCCATACGCCGGACTACAACCAAAGCACCAATCCCAACCATGTCGCGCTCGCCATTCCAA
>JABAQQ010000027.1:0-7755 GCA_019187225.1 Saprospiraceae bacterium | reverse complement strand
GCCAATGATTGCGCTGCCTGCCACATCAACGGCAACTACAACAACACGCCCAATACCTGCGCGGGCTGCCATACGCCGGACTACAACCAAAGCACCAATCCCAACCATGTCGCGCTCGCCATTCCAACCGATTGCGCGGATTGCCACACCACCAACGGATGGGAACCCGCCACTTTCGATATTCACAACAACTATTACCAGTTGAACGGCGCGCATGCCGCCATTGCCAATGATTGCGCTGCCTGCCACAACGGCAACTACAACAACACGCCCAATACGTGTGTGGGCTGCCACCAGTCAGATTACAATCAAACGAACGACCCCAACCACGCCGCGCAACAATTCCCCACGGACTGTGCAATTTGCCACTCGGAATCGGCCTGGGTGCCCTCGACTTTTGATCACAACGGTATTTATCCGTTAAATGGCGCGCACGCCGCCATCGCCAATGATTGCGCTGCCTGCCACATCAACGGCAACTACAACAACACGCCCAATACCTGCGCGGGTTGCCATACGCCGGACTACAATCAAAGCACGAATCCCAATCACGCGGCGCTCGCCATTCCGACCGATTGCGCGGATTGCCACACCACCAACGGATGGGAACCCGCCACTTTCGATATTCACAACAACTATTACCAGTTGAACGGTGCGCATGCCGCCATTGCCAATGACTGCGCTGCCTGCCACAACGGCAACTACAACAACACGCCCAATACGTGTGTGGGTTGTCATATCAACGAGTACAACCAAACGAACGACCCTGACCACGCGGCGGCTCAATTCCCGACGAATTGCGCATCCTGCCATTCAGAAACGGCATGGGTGCCTTCAACATTCGACCACAATACTTTTTACCCGCTGAACGGTGCGCACGCCGCGCTCAATTGCAATGCCTGTCATATCAACGGGAACTACAACAACGTACCGAATACCTGCTTCGGTTGTCACCAGTCGGATTACAACCAAACAAACAACCCGAACCACGCATCAGCGGGATTTCCGACCACATGTCTGGATTGTCACACTGAAACCGCATGGACGCCGGCAAACTTCGACCACGATGACATGTATTTCCCCATTTACAGCGGATCGCACGAAAATGCATGGGATCAATGCATTGACTGCCATACCAATCCGAATAATTATTCGATTTTCAGTTGTACGGTATGCCATCTCAGTCAGGAGACAAACAATGACCACCAGGGAGTTCAGGGGTATGCCTATTCAAGTCCCGCGTGTTATTCCTGCCATCCCAATGGCGATTGATCCGGGCCTGCCGGATTTTTTCACGATTAATATTTTGCTTAATTTTGCTTGTTTTTGAAAACCAGACCCGAATACCCGACTGACAGCAGGATTAATATGATTTGATTAACCTGATTTCCAATGGTTTCAGAATTGACTATTCTCAATCCGCGTCCCATTGGATAGAAAAGAATTGACCATGAAAAATTTAAGATTGAATATTGTGTTGCTCCTCTCGCTTGGCATTGCCTCCTGCGATTCCGGGCCAAAAGTCATAGAAAGCGAGCCTGCTGCCGCCAACAGTAACCCTGGCGCCCAGGAGTTTCACGGAGGTCAGATCATCGAAGCCGACGATCATAAAGTAGTGGCAGAAGAGGCCCTGCACACTGAAAAATACACATATGTGCGGGTCAATGAAAATGGGGAAAGTTATTGGATAGCCATTCCCAAAACGGCGGTCGAGATCGGAGCGACCTATTATTACAAAGGAGGACTACTGAAAAAGAATTTTCCCAGCAGGGAGTACAACAGGGTCTTTGAGACGATTTACTTAGTATCCGGCATATCGAAACAACCGTCAGGCTCGGCGGTAGATCAGGCGTTGTCCCAAACGCAAGGTGCAGAAACAGTTGCTCCGCCCAAAGACGTAAAACCCGCTGCGGGTGCGGTAAAAATTGCCGACATCGTCGGCAATCTGAGCAAGTATGAAGGCAAACAGGTCAAAGTAACCGGAAAGTGTGTGAAGATCAATCCCATGATCATGGGAAGAAACTGGGTGCACCTTCAGGATGGCTCGGCCAATAATTTCGACCTGACCATTACCACCATGGAAAATATTGCCGTGGGCGATATCGTAACCCTGGAAGGTACCATTGCCGTCAATAAAGACTTCGGTGCGGGATATAAATACAACGTTATAATGGAAGGGGCTACTGTGAAACAGTGACTTTTTACAGGCTTTCCCGGCTGTTATTGATTGCCCGACCTGAGGTACCACCGGTGCCGCCACAAAGCCAGCAAACTAATGATGACTAAGGAAATGACGGTGTAATACACGAACGGAGGAACCGGCACCGGATCTCCCGCTGCATAGGAATGCAAACCGGAGAGATAATAATTGACGCCAAAGTAGGTCATCATCACGGAAGCCCAACCGAACAAAGTGGCTACATTGTACGCATAAAAGCCGCGCAAGCCGGGGATAAAACGCATGTGCAGGATAAAAGAATAGACCAGGATGGTCACCAATGCCCATGTCTCTTTGGCATCCCAACCCCAATATCTTCCCCACGATTCATTGGCCCAAACTCCTCCGAGATAAGTACCGATGCTGATCATGAACAAGCCGCCGATAAGGGTCATTTCGCTGGTATAGCTCAATTCCCTTATCATCCGGTAGATGTTGTCCTTGTTTTTTTCATTGGCAAAAATCATGAAAATCAGGTTCAGCACGCCGATAATTGCTCCCAATACGAGGAATCCGTAGCTGCCGGCCTCCAGGGATACGTGGATGGTCAGCCAATACGATTTCAAAACAGGCACCAAAGGCGTGATTTCCGGGTCGAGCCAACTCATTCCGGCCACCATCATAATCGTCGCCGCCAATACGGAAGTAGCCGTCAATCCCCCAATGGATTTTCTGGAAAAAATAAGCCCCGCCAATACGGTCGTCCACCCGATATAGATCATAGATTCATAACCGTTGCTCCAGGGCGCCCGGCCGGAAACATACCACCGCAGTCCGAGACCCAAAGTGTGCATAAAAAACCCGAGAGCCAGGACGCCCAAAGCAACCTTGAACGGCACATCCATTTTCAGGCGGGGTTTAAAAACGGAAGTGAACATCAATCCCAAAAATACGAGCCCCAACAAGCCGTATATTTTCCCCAAACGGCTGAAAATGTTTAACTTGTTCAGCAACAGTTCGGCTTTCAATTCGGATTCGGAGGGTAAAATCGCCCCACCGTTCGTTTTTTGATATTGATCCAGTTCGTCCACCAGGCGATTGGCAAGCGCCCAATCGTTGTCGTGCAGGGCTTTTTGCAGGGTCATCATATAGGCCGGGTAAAATTTTTCAACAAAAGGGCTTTGTTCCGTCATGCCATGATGGTGATGCCCTGATTCCGGCGGTGTCTGCCAGTTGTTGGCCGGATCACCGGCTATCGGAAACACTTTCATAAATCTTCCGGAAAAGACCATGCTGCAGATGTTGATCTTTTCATCCAGTTTGATGATCTCCTTTTCAAAAACGCCTCTGTCTCTTGGCGGTATGTTGTAGGCGTTTCTTACCTGCTCTTTTAATTTGTATTGTCCGTGTTCGTCAAAAAAATCGCTGTAAGAAGCCAATTCTCCATTGATCCGGATAAGATTCCTGATCTCTTCGTGTTTGCCCAATTTGATCAGGGGCACATCGTACCAATCCTGCGGAAACGTGGCCATGCCCAAAATGATCTGGTCAGCCGTCTGTCCATACAATTCTTCTTTCCGCGATATCTTCCGCAGTATTTCACTCGTGAAAGTATTCATCGGCTTTAGCCTTCCCTTATAATCCTGTACCAGAATGCGGCCAAACCGTCCGGCATGTTCATTATTGACAACGTGGCCGGGTGTCGTATGTGCCTCGACGGTTGCAACGGGCGCGAAACCAAACAAACAGACCCAAAGGAGGGGAATAAAAGTTTTGGCAGACATGCGAAGGCGTTTTATCGTTTCGGACAATTGAACGAAACGGCTTTTTTTGTCGAAAAAAGTAAGCACCATGCCTATGGTCAACAGCGCATAGCCGAGATAGGAAATCCATGTACCCCAAAAATCATGGTTGACGCTCAAATAAGTGCCCAGTTCATCCTGATCATAGGAGGACTGAAAAAAACGGTAGCCTCCGTAGTTCAGGATGTGATTCATGTAAATTCGCTGGTTCTGTTTCAGGTTGTTGCCGGGATCGAGCAAGGTCACTTCACTGGCATAGGACGAGGCATTTTCCGTACCCGGATATTTTTCCATAATAAAATCATTCAATTTTATGGAAAACGGAAGGTTAACCTGTTTGGCGCCGTAAGAAACTGCCAGGCTGGTTTTGCCCAAAGCGACCATTTGCGGCCTTCCTTCCACTCCCTGACTGCCGACGACCAGGAACCGCTGTTCTTCCCCGGTATTGGAATTGATTTTTATATCCAGCGCACCTTTGCTGGCACTGGTCATTTTTTCGGAAGAAGATACCACTTCTACCTTCGCCTGGGGCTTAAAGTCGCCTATGACAAAACTCTCCTGGCCGTTGCTGTAAAGGCTGCGCAACAAAAGCGGATGGACGATGCCGGCGGCAAGCGTATCCCTTTTTTGGGTCGCCATTACCATTTGAGCAAAAGGTGTATTGGTTTTAAAGGTCAGGTTGTTGTTTTCGTATTGAATATTGAAAGTGGCAGGGTCTTCCGCATTCCCAAAGTTGAACACCGTGCCGTAAATGTTCACCCTGTCACCATATCGCACGGGAAACTCCTCCCGGCCGTTCGCTCCGCCGATCACCACTTTCAAGATCGGGATGCCGTTGATCGGATCATCTACTATCGTTTCTACCGGGTTCGGAAGAAAATCGAGCACTTCCACCCCGATGTCTGCATCACCCAGGCGGTAAGACCGTTTCAGATGGTTGTCGCCCAATGCTGCAAAAAGTACCGGTTCGTCGAACCTGAATTTTCTGCCTTGTTGCATCGCTTCGAATTGCAGGTAGGTTTCGGACGACAGGAATATATTGGACGCGTCGCCCTCGCGGATACCCATCATGCCTTCACTGCCGAAATAGCGGGTCACGCCGGCGCCCAGGAGGATCACGATCATTGCCGCATGGAACGTGAGTATTGTCCACTTCTTCTGCTGGAGCATCCGGAACCGAATGATATTTGCAATAAGTGCTATTCCAAAAAGGATTAAGAGCAATTCGAACCACCGCGTTTTGAAAATAACCTTTTGGGCCGCACTTGTGCCGAAATCATTTTCGATAAAAGTTGCCGTACCGACAGCCGCAGCAATTAAGATCAGATAAAGCCCTGCAGCGGAGGTGGAAAAGAGGAGAGTGTAAATTTTTCTGAGTAAGGCCATCATTGAATAGCTGGAATCAATACGTTTTCATAGCTATCGAGGTCAATTGAATGCAATAGCAAAAGAACGCTTATTACGCATTCGTAGTGTGGATTTTATAAGAAATAATAGAGTTGTAAAATTGAATAAAATGATAAATGCAACACTTAGGTATTACTATCCCCGTTTTGCACCCGGAGAATGGATGCCCTGTTCTTCATCGCGTGTGCGGAGAGCCGTTCCACTGGAAAGCGAACGGCCGCGCAACCGCACCTGTTCACCCGCCATAGGTTCCTGCCCGGTTTTTAATCCGTTGCGTTTGAGCAAGTCGGACAGTTTAACGCCGTACCATTGCGACAATTCAAGCATCGTCTGACCTTCCTGAACTAAGTGGTAATCGGGCCGCCCGCGCCATTTTTTTCGTTTTTCTTCGATAAAAACCCGGGTATTGGGTGACAGCGGAAGGCCGGGAACGTAGGCGAGATCGTTGAATTCGACCAACTTTTCCACACTCAGGTTGAATATCCGGGCAATGTCTTCCAAACGCTCGTTCGACCGCGACAAGACCGCCTTCTTGCGATTGATATGACTGACGCGGTATAATATCTGGAACCTCACAGAATCGGAAGGGTGTATTTCCGGACGGTCGTATTGAAAAAGGGAATAGCGTTCTATCAGATCAATCAATTTATTGGCATAATCCTCATCAGAGGCATAACCTGCTGTTTGCAGGCCGTATGCCCAGGCTTTATAGTCGGTTATGTCCAAATGAAACAGAAAGCCGTAGCGCGCAGATTTTGCCGGATCGCAAATAAACTCGCTGTGGTCATAGAAACTTTGTTCCGCTTCGCCGTATTTGCGGAAACAGGATGCGATGGGATTGCCCCCTGCATCTTTGGCATCGTCCACTTTGTTGTAAGTTTTGCCGCTCCAGGTAACGTCGCACTTGATACCGAAATGGTTGTTGGCCCGCCTCGCCAGTTCACTTTCGCCGCCGCCGCTTTCTAAGATGGCCTGCGCGAGGGTTATGCTGGCAGGTATTCCCGTTCGGTACATTTCCCGGATGGCGACCTCTTTGTATTGGCTGATGTATTCGAGATGGGCTTCGTTTTCGATCGCATGAACTGCCGCGGGGTGTTGGGTATCGCTGGCGATGGGTTCAACCTGGGCAAAAAGACGCAAAGCGAAAAGAAACAAGGCGGGGGCAACTGTCAATGTTTTCATAGTTGATCATCAATGTACTATTGCCGGCAGCCGAATCTGCCGGCGCCTTCCTATTCTGTTTTTTTCTGTATCTCCGCCTGCTTCTTTTGTTCTTTCTCCAATTTCTTGAAATAGCGTTTGAACAGAAAATTATGCCGCATCGCGATCATGTTTTCATTGAATGCGGCGGTACCCTTTTCCACATTGTCAATCGTCTGGCGCAGGCGTTCGGCCATGAGGGAGTCTTTCAGCAGGGCATTGACTGTTCCTTCTCCCTGATTCAGATCCTTGTCAACCGATGCGGCAATGGCGTCGAGGTCATTGACAAGCCGTTCTGCGCTGGTTTCCACTGATTTTATTTTTCGGACAGCCTGTTCCAGTTCGACCGCCAGCGTGGTATCGGTCAGCAGAGTGGCGAGTGTCCCTTCGCCTTTGGATGCGAGCGCGAGGGTTTCGGTGGCGGAGCTCATCAGTGCGGAGGCTTTTTCGGTGGTTTCGTGCAGGTGGAGGAGCGATGCTTTCAGATTGGCTGAAATGCTCCGGTCTTCCAGTAGTTCGGCCAACTGGGTGCTGGTGTTGATGCGGTGGATGGTGGCGCGCAGTTCTTCGGTGATAACGGCGACGTTTTCATTGGTGCGGTGCAGGGTTTGCAGCATGGCCTGGGTATTGATCTCTTCTTTGGAAGGAAGCAACTCTCCGCCGCTGACAAAGGGTGCGGCGCCGCTTGCGGGAGAAATATTGACTAAGCGGTTACCGATCAGGCCGTCGGTGCCGAGGCTCGCGATGGCGTTGCTGCGGATGACCTTTTTCATCTTTCTGTCTATGTTCATCGTCACTTCCACCACAGAATCGTTGAGAATAACGACATCGGAGACGCTGCCCACGTCTATACCTGAATAACGCACGTTGTTGCCCTCCACCAATCCGTTAACGTCTTCAAAGTGCGCTTTCAGTTCGAAACTGGCGCCAAAGAGCTTCCGGTTTTTACCCAGAATATAAAGGGAAAAGGTGAGCAGAAATATACCGGCCAGGACGAACAGCCCGAGCTTTATGGAATTGAATGTGCTTTTTTTCATGACTCAGTTTGATTGCTGATGCGGTATTGGGATATTGGGATATTGGGATATTGGGATATTGGGATATTGGGATATTGGGATATTGGGATATTGGGATATTGGGATATTGGGATATTGGGATATTGGGATATTGGGATATTGGGATATTGGG
>JABAQQ010000018.1 GCA_019187225.1 Saprospiraceae bacterium | reverse complement strand
CCGAATCCAGGAACACCCCGTAAACCGTATCAGCGAACTGCTGCCCCACCGCTGGAAACCATTGGTGCAATACCCTCACTGGTACAAACCCTAAGCGTGAAAGGTGTAGTTGGCCGGACGCTTACATTTTGCGGTGCAACTCATTCAGGCGTTTGGTATTGCCTTTGGCCTTTTCAAACTCCGAATAAAGGTCGTCGAGGAAAAGGGGCTTTATGACTTTCTGAATGTTCGTTTCCGATGTGTAGTGCGCTCCCAAATTGCGGCGCTCTTTGGGATTCATAACGGCCTGAAACATTGAGCCGAAAATAGCGGGCGAAATGTTGCCCCAATCCAATCCGCAGGTTTCCAAAAGCATTTCCCGCATTTTGCTGTCGAAGGCAGCCGGGGGCAAATTTTCCTCGAAAAGTTTGCCGTTGACGTAGGGAAATTGCGCCAGGTTTTCGTCCAGGTTTTTCAAACGTTGCTCTTTGGGCGTGTCGAGCGTGTAAAAAATGGAAGCCAGGTGCATCGCCAAATCGCTGCCGTCGGGCTTGGTGTGCAAATCGAGGTACTGCCAAAAAGTACCCTTTTCAAAAATGCCGGTGTCGTCGGCAAAGAGGCAAAAGAGCAAGCGCACCAAGTAGAGTTCGAGGGCGTGACCGGTGTAGCCGGTTTCCTCCAAACGGTCGTGCAGCCGTCCCATCAGTTCGGCGGCTTTGATGTTTACGGGGTCTTCCTCTTTGTAGGTGCGTTTTTCGTAACCGGCAATGAAGCCGAACAAATGCACTTGGTTGGCGAAGTCGCGCAACGCAAATTCAGCCATCGCGTCGTCGTCGAGGTCGTAAAGCCGGAAACGTTGGAAGTCGGAAACGAGAATATAGCGGGGCAGTTCGTGTTCTTTGAGGCCGGGAAAATAGTCTTTGGCCTGCCGAAAGGCTTTGTCCAAATCCCTGCCCCTCGACTTGTGTTCCACCAAAATAACGCCTTTCCAAAGCAGGTCAATAAAGCCCTGTTTGCTGTCGCCTTTTTTCACGGCTTCCTCAAAAGTCGCAACCCTCCGGCGCGATATTCCGAACACGTTAAAGAAGTCATCCCAAAAAGATTTTGCCTCTGCATCTTCGCTGCTTTCGTGTTCCCATTCTTTCGAGAAAGCGAGGGCGCGGGCTTTGATTTCATTCCAACTCAGGGGCATAGGGTAAGGCGATTAGGTAAGTGAGCGAGTGGCAAATATCGCAATCAGGCTAAAATCAGCCAGAAAGAAAATGGTTTTGCAAAAATGCTATCTCATTGCACCTAAATAGCCCGCCTCTTAGTTTGGCATGGGTACTAAAGGTTGAATCGCCATAATATCTACAACTGGCAATATTCCACCATGCAAGAATGTACCTCTAAAGGCTTCAAACATCATCCCCCGAAGTGTCGAAACAGAAATACCTAAGAGAGTGGTTAACAAAGGTTGAGGGATTTCAATTTGATTGTGTCCATTCCCCACAATCAAATTATCCAAGTCATCTACTCCATAATGAAAAAGTGCTGAATACTGCCCTATTTGGACATTTCGTTCCTCATCTTTGATGACCACATCGGAAAAGATGGTCACAACTTTTTCTTTCGGGTTGGCGATTGCCCGAAATTGCATCTCAAAATTGAATTTCGATACCGTACCGGCTTCTGCGGGAGCTTTAATAACGGTATTAACAACTTCGATTCCTTTTATACCAAAAGCAATGCTGTTTTCCATAGTTTAAGCGCATGGTATTTTTCTGTCAAAGGTGCTGACCGGTGCAAGTACCTTATCCGTTTGATGGGATGGGTAACTATAAGGCTGCCCTCCTGTTGGGTGGGGAATTGTCTCAGGTGTGGACAAAACAACCGTGACAGAAATTTGATAAGTTTTTTGAATGGCTGGTTTTTCGCCCACATCCAACAATCGTACACCTAAAACACGCTGAATATCAGTAAGCGTATCAGAGGTAAAATTATGTCCGCCACTCAACCATTTGGTAATGACCGACGGCCTTTGCCCCATCATCTCTGCCAACTGCTTTTTGCCGATTCCCTTTGCCGTCATTGCGTCTTGGATTTTGGCAGCAAGCATCATCCGACTTTCAGTGCGGGCATACTGCTCTGGTGTTGAGAACGATAAAAAATCCTCCAGAACATCACTGTGGTAAGTTCTGGCTGGTTGGCGAGTCTGCTTTTTCATGTGTTGACGCAATTTTGGTTTGGAAGTCTTTGAGATGCGGATTACCAGATTAAAAAGTCAGTCATCACCATCTAAATCCTCAATGGTATTGAATTTCAAATCGCCAATTAGTTCTGTTTTGTCTTTTGACCATTCAATTTCTTTATCTCTTATCATTCTTTTGGTTAAAGCATCGGAAACCATTCTCATCAAGTCATTTTCAAGTTTCAATTTAGGGTCTTCTTGCAAAGCGCGAATATTTTTAGGTTTTGGCCCCCCGCCACCAAGAATAATGACAGCATGTCCTAACTGCATACAATAAAGCCTCAGTTGTGCCTCTGGTTTGTCATACAGCGCCCAAATATCTTGGCCGATTTTACCTTCAGGTTTGTAAAAAAAATTTTCCCTTATCCCAGTGCTTTTAGATATGGTCAAGATTTGGTCTAAAATGTTTCCTAATTCTCTCTTGTAACCGACTTGATTTTCGACGATGAATTGGTCGAACAGCGTTTGCCCTTCGTCATTCAGGATTACGGAATAAACAGTAGCGCGTTTACCACAAAACCTGTCCAATTTAACAATCTCAAATTTCACTTACAACTGAAATTTGGGCAAATGTAACGACATTTTCCTTTCGTTATTTCACTTAAAAATAAAATTTAAATAAAAAACGACTAAATTTTTGGCAGTAATGCCCAAAACAGTCATTTTTAGACTGCCCGGCGACTTTTCGCGCTAATTGTGGAGAGCTCGTGCTGCCTGAATGTCGTGCATATCGAAGAAACTGCTCACCAACTACCACTTTTTTGATTCCGTTTGCCGCTTATCCATCGCACTCTAAACGGCGGAACTGTGCATAAACCGGCCTTGAGGATTCTAGGTCGCTCATTGAGTATTTTTCCAACTTACTTTCCAATACAAAACTTCGAAAATATCGTCCCCAGCAAATCCTCCACCCCGATGTCCCCCGTGATCTCCGACAGATATGCCAGCGAACGCCGGATATCCTGCGCTACGAAGTCGCCGGTCACGCCGGTTTCCAGGCCATTCAGGACATCGGCCAGTGCCTCGTCGGTGCGGCGCAGGGCGTCGTAGTGGCGGGCGTTGGTGACGATGGTACTTTCAAAACTCAGGTCTTCGCCCACGGCGATTTCGAAGAGTTTTTCTTTCAGGTATTCTATGTTCTGGGCGTTTTTAGCGGAAACGGGGACAATTGTCAGGCGGTGCGTGATGAGCGATGCATTTTCCGGAGCGGGGGAGGGCAGCAGATACGGATGAACGTCCGGCAGCGTCGGGTCGAGCAGCCATTCGGTTCTGAAGTAGGGGTTTTTGTCCATTTTGTTGCACACGATCAGCAGTTGGCTGTTGGTCGTTGGCAGTTGTTCGAGGTCCTGGTACACTTCGGGGATGCTGGTGGAAGAAATGTCCCACACGTACATCAGGACGGATGCCTGCTGAATCTTTTCCATGGTGCGCTGCACGCCGATGGCCTCGATCGCGTCCTGCGCTTCGCGGATGCCCGCCGTATCAATCAGCCGGAACTGTACGCCGCTGATGTTCAGCACTTCTTCGATGGTGTCGCGGGTGGTGCCGGCGATGTCCGACACGATGGCGCGTTCTTCCTGGAGCAGGGCGTTGAGCAGGGTGGATTTACCGGCGTTGGGCCGGCCCGCGATGACGGTGGCCACGCCCGTTTTCAGGGCGTTGCCGAGGCTGAAGGAACGCAGCAACGACTGGATGTAGTTGCGGATTTTTTGTACCAGTCCTTTTAGTTCGCTACGGTCGGCGAATTCGACGTCTTCTTCGGCGAAGTCGAGTTCGAGTTCCACGAGGCTGGCGAAGTGGATGAGTTCTTCGCGCAGGCGGTGAATTTCTTCTTTGAACCCGCCGCGCAGTTGCCGCATCGCTACTTCATGCGCCGCTTCGCTTTCGGAGGCAATGAGGTCGGCGACAGCTTCGGCCTGACTCAGGTCCATTTTTCCGTTGAGGAAAGCGCGGAAGGTGAATTCGCCCGGCCCGGCCAGCCGGGCGCCGTGTTCCAGACACAACTGTATGACTTGCTGGAGGATATACGGCGAACCATGGCAACTGATCTCTGCGATGTCTTCCCCCGTGTACGAATGCGGCGCTTTGAAAATGGTAACCAGCACCTCGTCGAGGACGCGGCCATCGGGGGTCTCGACCTTGCCGAAATGCGCGGTGTGGCTGGGCTGGTTTTCAAGCCTTTTCCCCTTGAAGATCGTATCGGCGATGATGATGGCGCGCGAGCCGGACAGCCGGACGACGCCGATGGCGCCCACGCCGGGCGGCGTGGCGAGGGCGACGATGGTGGAGGAAAGGTCGGGAGTGCTCATGGAAAGGTTTGCGGGTTTGCGGATTCGCGGGTTTACGGGTTTACGGGTTTGCGGATTGACGGGACGCGACGAAGATAGGGGGCGGTTGGATTACCAACAACAGAATG
This sequence comes from Saprospiraceae bacterium, assembly GCA_019187225.1. Classification (GTDB taxonomy): domain Bacteria; phylum Bacteroidota; class Bacteroidia; order Chitinophagales; family Saprospiraceae; genus M3007. Next base: position 184,170 of record JABAQQ010000018.1, on the reverse strand, counting down.
GTTTTTGATTGGCGCCGTTACATCTTCCGGAGCTTCCCGACTAATATTTATGCGCTTTTGCCGGATTACTTTTTTTCTTCACAAGGCCAGACATAATCCGACAGCGGATATTTTTTACCCTGGTAGGAAAAATGCCACCATTCGGTGCGGATTCCTTTGAAACCCACCGCTTCGAGCGCCTCGCGGAGCTGGCGGCGGTTGGCCAGAACGCGGGGGGGCAGGTTGACATTATCGGTGTGCGCTTCCTTGCCGAAGAAGTCGTAAGGCGTGCCCATGTCGAGTTCCCTGCCCTGTTTGTCCACGATGGTCAGATCCACCGCTGCACCGCGCGAGTGCATGGAACCTTTGGCGGGCGGCGTCACGTAGTCGGGATCGGGCACTTTGTCCCACAGGCGTTGCTGGTAGGGCCGGGGGCGGTAGCAGTCGTACATTTTCAGTCCCAGGCCTTTCTTTTGCAGTGCTTTGTGGGCTTTGACGAGGGCTTTGGCCGCCTCCGGGCGCAACAGGCAACGCGGGCAGTCGTAGATCTTCGATTTGGTAAAATTGTCCGCCGTGGCGTAACGGATATCCAATGCGATGCTTGGGTCGAGCGCGGCTACATCGGTAAAACCGTGTTGGGCGAAAGAGGTTGCATCTGTGAAGGAAGGTTGCCGGGCCGGGGCAGGGGTGGCCGGCGCGCGTTCCGCTTGAATGGGCGCACCTTTGACAAGATCCTTCAATTCTTGTATTTCTTCCTCCAGCTGACCGCTTTGGGGCTCTACCTTTTTTCTTACAGAATCCCTTTTTGCCAATGCTTCGAGGGTGTCTTGCCGGCTTAAAGAGTCTCTTTCCGCTATGGCTGCAAGGGAATCCTGCTGGGGCGGAGGCGTCGGGCCTGGAGGCGCAGGCTTATCGTTCCGGCAGGCAGCACCCAACAGAAGCACATAAAATATCAGTGCAATTGCTTTTTTCATTTTTCATCTTGTAAGCCGGAAGTCCGTTCCGGCGAACGTATAGTCCGAAGCCCCTTCCGGTTGTGCATGGCCGGAACGGACTTCCGGCCTACTTTCATGGCCTGTCCGTTTTGGCGTCACGCAGGTTTTCGTTGAAAAACTTTTCGATCTTCTCGAACAGGTGCACCCGGTCTTTGCCCATCACGTTGTGCAGGTGTTCGGGGTACACAAAATAGTCGATCTGTTTGCCTTTGCGCACGCATTCGCGGATGTAGCGCAGCGAATGTTGCCACAACACCACATCGTCCGAAGAGCCGTGGATCATCAGCAGGCGGCCGTCGAGGTTGTCGAGGTAGTTGAACAGGTTGTTTTTGGCGTAGCCCTCGGGATTTTCCCCGGGTGTGTCCATATAACGCTCGGTATACATGATCTCGTACATCTTCCAGTCAATGACAGGGCCGCCGGCGATGCCGCATTTGAATACGCCTTTGGCTTCCGGCCGGGTCATCAGCGAAGTGGTCATAAAACCGCCGTAACTCCAGCCGTAGACGCCGATGCGTTTGGGGTCAACGAAGGTTTGCGCCTTCAGGTAATTCACGCCCGTCAACTGGTCCTCTATTTCAACGTCGCCGATGCGCCGGTGGATGGCGCTCTCGAAAGCGAAGCCGCGGTTGGCAGAACCGCGACCGTCGAGCGAAAACACGATGTAACCCTGTTGTGCCAGCCGGTGCATCCACAATTCTCCGCCGCCGAGCCAGGAATTCGTCACCAACTGAACGTGCGGCCCGTTGTAAACATTGACGATGACCGAGTATTGTTTTTTGGAATCGAAATCGGGCGGCAGGATCATGCGGGCGTTCAGCACCGCACCACCGATGGAAGGTATCTCGACGAGGCGCGTCAGGCCGATCTGATAGCCGTCGAGCGGGTTTTTCGCGCCGAATACGATGCGCCGGTCTGTGGGGTTGGCCACCGGCTGGGCATAGATGAAACGCGGCGTGGCGGCATTGCTGAAAACGTCGAGCGACCAATCGCCCGTGCTGTTGATCAGCCCGCTGTGCACGCCCTCTTCGCCGTTCAGGCGGGTGATGACGCCGGTCGTCAGGTTAGTCGAAAAAACGTAGCGGTTGAGCCCGGTTTCATCGGCCATTTGGTAAAAACACTGCGTGCCGTCGGCGGAAAAGCCGTAAAATCGCGTCACCGGCATCGCGCCTTTGCTCAGCGGACGCAGCATTTTCCCCGAAAGATCGTAGAGGTAGAGGTGGTTGTAGCCCTCGCGCTCGCTTTGCCAGACAAATTGCGTGTTGCTGCCCGGCACGAACGCCGCAGGCACTTCCGGCTCCACCCATTTGTCGTTCGCTTCTTCCAGGATGGTCTTTACCAGGGCGCCCGTGCGGGCGTCGAATTGCCGGAGCCACATATGGTTTTGTGCGCGGTTGACGATAGCGATCAAAACGAACTGATCGTCCGGCGACCAGGCTATGTTCGTCAGGTATTGCTCCGCCGGCTCGCCCGTTTGCAGGTAGACCGTTTTCCCGTTTTGAGTATCGAAAACGCCGACTGTGACGTGGTGACTCGTTGTGCCTGAGTAAGGATACCGAATTTCACGCACCTGTGCCGGCATCGAGTCGAGCACATAGATCGGGTATTTGGTCACCATGCGCTCGTCCATGCGATAAAACGCCAAGTAACGCCCCGACGGGCTCCAGAACGTGCCTTTAAAGATGCCAAATTCATCCCGGTGAACGCTCTTGCCGTATACGATGCCCTCTGCCTCGCTTTTGGCCACGAGCATTTCCTTGTTGTTGACATTGACCCGGAGTTCGTCGCCCGTGACGTAGGCGATATCGAGCGTTTTTTCCTGAAAATCAATATTTTCTGCCTCTTTTGGGCGGCTGTTTTTCAAGCGGAGCCCTTCCGTGAGCGAATAAGTGAACACTTCGGTTTCCGTGGAGAACCACAATTTGTCCCCGTCGGCCCAGGTCGTTTTGGGCATGCCGTCGAGCGGCTTTTTGCCCAGGGCCTCTAGCGATTCGTTGATGGCGGGCAATAGGTCCAGCGTGTCCACCGCGAGGTCGGGTGCGTTCACCCGCACAATTTTATTGTTGACAACGTGGGTGAATTGCGCTGTGCCGGGTATCCATTGCAGTTGGGAGAGGTTGGAAGGCGCCAATGCCGTGCGACCTTTCTGGATCGCGTCGGCCATGGTAAGTTTGTTGTTTTGGGAAAAAAGAATGAGGGGCAACAAGAAAGCCACCGTCGTCAGGACTATGGCGGGCAGGGAAAATATCGAAGGACGAATGTCGAAGGGTGAATGTCGAATGACGAACAATGAATGACGTAGTATCATTTTTTTCATGCGAATGCCGGTTGTAAAGGCGTGCAAAAGTACGGAGGCGGCAATAAGTGGGCATGAAAAACTGACGGAGGCAAGAAGACCCGACTTAAAAAGCAGTTCCCGGCCACGTAAAGGATATGTGCCAGGCGAATCGGAGGCTAACAAGTACGCGACCTTTTATGGTGTTTCCCGCAGATTTGCGCAGAAAACTTTGCACAGATAGCCGCAGATTTTGATCTCAATCTGCGAAAATCCGCGACATTTTTCTGCGAAAATCTGCGGGAAATGGCGCTGCGTCGCGTTGTTATTATCGAAACGAATAAATCTTGTGGAGGGAAAGAAATGAAAAAACGAGTCCGACTAAAAGCATAAAAGTGCGCAACCAGTTCATAGCGCTCCATTCCGACCATGCTTTTCTGAGGGTATCCAAGTCGGTCAGCAGGGCTGTTTTCCACATGATGTCGTTCCGGGGAAAGAAGTAGGCGAAGGTGAACATTTCCGACACCACATACATCCCGAAGGCAGCACCCAGATAAATCCGGGCACCGGGGGCCGATTTCCAGAACAGTATCAGCGCCAACAACGCCAATACCTGATTGACAGGAGAATACACCCTGAAAAAATTTCCGGGATTGACCGTTTTGAAATATTCCCTTGCGGCGGAAATGGAGTTGGGAATGTCGCTTCCCCATGATTTGGCGTCCACCAGAGAGTTGTAGAAGTTGACGAACATCAGCCCGGCGGCTACGCTGATGGAGGCAAATAAAATGATGTTTTTCATGATGCTGAATTTTTGCTGCAAAGGTGGCCGCCCTCCCCTGCGCAAAAATTGTATTTAACGGACATCTTCAAAAACATGCCCCGGCACCTCGCTTTTTGTCCGCTTGTACGCTCCCGGCGTCATTCCCGTGAAAGCCTTGAATGATTTGATAAAATGCGACTGGTCGGAAAAATGGCAGTCGTGGGCAATCTCCGTCAGCGTCAGGTGGGTATGGTGCATCAAATGAACCGCATGAAGGTATTTTTTATAAAGCAGCATTTCTTCGGTATTCATCCCTGTCGCCTCGATGATTTTTCTTGATAAATGTCTCGGTGAATAAAACAGCGAACCGGCAAGTGCCGTCACTGACAAATCGGGCTGATGTTCGCCCATCAAAAAGTCATTCATGAGGCTCTCCCGGGGCTGAGACTCCGTGCGTTTTCTTTCTATCCAGTTTAAAAAAACGGAAACCCTGGCGTCAAAACTGGTTTGGTCGCCGATCTGATGCCAAAGGGAACGGAAACCCGCATCGAGCAGGGTAGCGTCCACGATCGTATTGGAAAACTCGCGTGCCGGTATCCCGAAAATCTCCTTTACGGCCAATGGTTTGAATTGCACTCCGAAAAAAAACTGTTGTTCAGGAGGCTGGAGTTGTATCGGCACGGTGTTGAAGCCATTGATAAAACAATCCGACACGCGGTATTGCTTGCTGCCGATTTGAGAAATAATGGGAAATTTGTCGTTCAGGTTAAAAATGATCTCCACCACACCTTTGGGTATGATGGTTTCCCTGTGCAAAGGCGTGCGGCGTTCGGCCTGCCAAATGGACTGGATGACATGGCTGAAACGCGAGGTTTGCGGTATGGAAAGATTGTTGTTCAAATGCGTCGGTCGTTTTTGTTCTGTATTTGGACAGGGTAAGAGGCAAAAAAGTTGCTTAAAAAAGAGGCAAATCCTCCTCCGCAAGGTTTCCATCAATTATTTTCCGCCGCGCATTATTTCACATCAATTTACATCCTCCTGCGAGAGCAATTTTTTTATCAGGACGATTTGCCCCAAATGATAATGAATATGCTCGATGATGCCGCAAAGGTTGCGGTAGTAATTCCCGTATTTTCCATCTGTGAAGGGCTCTTCGAGCCTGCTATCCGGCAACTGCCCGATCAGTTGGGCAAAGTTTTCGGCATCGGTCCAGGTTCTTTCGAGCAATTTCTCCCAGTCTTCCTGCGACCGGATGGGCGGGCAGTCGAAACTGTATTTGTCGTGGGCATCGAGCGGGCCACCCTGTAAGACCTTCGTAACTGCGCTCACGTAATAACCCAGATGGTAAACGAGCACAGCGATGGTGTTGAAGGAATGAACTTTTGCAGTAGCCTGTTGCCAGGTCACGTCTGCCAGACTTTGCCGGAGGTTCACCGAAGTCCAGTTACCTCCGAAATAAACATCTCTCAGGTGTTTCGCGATTTGTGCTGTCAAACTCATGTTTTTTCAATTTTTTCCTGCCAACAACTTTGATGAACGGGGAATTAACGCAAGTTGTGACCTATCTTATCCTTTCCCGAAAACTGTCATTCCGTAACACAGTGAAGGAAACTACACAACTCAAGTAATCCGAAATGTTGTAAAAAAGCGCAGGATTTCGGGATAAAGCATGTTGTGCAGATGTCTTCACTGCGTTCCGACATGACAACCTTCGGGGTGAAACAATAGGTCACAACTTGAGTTAATTTCCGCAAGGACGGAAGTTTTGCATTGGTCAGGTCGTTTTGAGAATATCGGAAAAAGAAATAAATACCCTTGCGAAAATACCATAACCTTGCAATTTTATTGACAAGATTAGATATTATATTGCCTTGATTACATTAATTGAAATTAAATACTTTATAACGCCTAAAGATTTTATATAAATTTTAAAGCAGTATTTCTATTTTTGAGCCCTTACCGCAATCCTGCCCGCCTTTCGCCTTCTTTCTGTCAACATCAAAAATGGTCTTACCATGAAAAAACTTGCTCTTTTCTCACTTGCCGTTTTGTTTTGTCTCCCTTTAACCGGGCAGGGTCAGGCAGAAACCTTCATCAAAGAAGCCCAGGACTTTTTGACAAAAAAGGAGTACAAACAGGCCATACTCAGCCTCCAGGATGCCATCAACGACATCAATCTGACGCTTGCCAAACAAGTTGCCGAATCGCTGCCCGCCGAGATCAACGGCCTGAAAGCGGAGGGAGAAGCCGAGGTGAGCAATGCGGGTATGGGAATGATTGGCGGCGGCATGCAAATCATCAAAAGGTACCGCAACGAAACAAAGCCGGAGAATGACGCAGAAGTTCAGATATTAGCCAATTCGCCCATGCTGGCAACGTTGAACATGTACCTCACCAATCCGGGTATGTTGGGTCAGGGCCACAAGAGTGTGCGCATAGGAACCAACAGGGCTATTGCAAAGACGGATATTCAGGACGACGGCAATGGCAACAAAACGCGCTCGACGGAAATCCAGGTCCCTTTGGGCCAGACGCTGGTCACCCTCCGCACCAACGGCTTTGCCACCGAGCAGGATGAAATCGCTTTTGCGACGAAACTGGAGTTGGAGAAAATACGGACGGCGTTGGGAGAATAAGCTCCTGATTTTCAATTTTTTGGCATAAAATCCTCTTGCCGCATCGCTTATTGTTCACGATGGCGCCAGCAACGGCAGGGCAGAGTATTGTATGCATACTAGGGCTGGGGTGGCAAGGGCAGTGCCATGATCTCCATCGTTGTATATAAAGATTGGGAACCTGGTGGGGCGGCGGCAATTGTTTGAAAATCGTAAGTTTCGCTTTGAAATCCATTTGATGCGGGTTGAAATACCCGGTTCTTTTGTAGCCTGAATCAGCGAGCATGGACAAAATCGAATCATTAGAAGAGTTTTACAAACGAAAGTTTGACTGGATACCCGACAACATCAAAAATGAAATCGGGCATTTCAACGTGTTTCGCCATGAGCCGGTAGAACCCGGCAAAACCAGACCCCTGCCATATAAAAGAAGAGATTTTTACAAAATCATGCTGGTGGTTGGCGACATAGATATGAACTATGCAGACAGGGTGATTTCCGTCAAAAAACAGGCATTGTTTTTCTCCAACCCGCATATCCCTTACAAGTGCGATAATCTCGAAAGAATCAAAACCGGTATCTATTGTATTTTCAATCAGCACTTTTTCCACAAGTTTGGGAATTTGAATCAATATGCCGTGTTCCAACCCACTGGAAACCACGTGTTTGAATTGTCGGACGAGCAGGTGGAACAAGTGAGCGCCGTTTACCAAAAAATGTTTGATGAAATCCAATCGGACTATGTGCACAAGTACGATGTGCTGCGCAATCTCGTGTTCGAACTCCTCCATTTTGCCATGAAAATACAGCCGGCCGCACCATCCGGAAAACAGCAGATAAACGCTTCGCAGCGCATCGCCACCTTGTTTTTGGAATTGCTCGAAAGGCAATTTCCCATTGACGAAAACCACCCGAAAATAGCCCTCCGTTCAGCCTCCGATTTTGCCAGTCAACTGAACATCCACGTCAACCACCTGAACCGCGCAGTGAAAGCCATCACCGACAAAACGACCACTCAAATCATTGGCGAACGTATTTTACAGGAGGCGAAAATTATGTTGCGGCACAGCAACTGGAATGTGTCGGAAATTTCAGACGCGCTGGGTTTTGCGGAGGTGACGCATTTCAATAATTTTTTCAAAAAACACGTCGGGCAAAGTCCGTTGAAATTCAGAAACGCATAAGCCCCAAACGCCCGTGTGAAAAGCTATTGCCCTCAGTAGTCAGCAAATTGTTCAGCATATTAAAAAACAATAAAAATGAAAAAATCAATTATCGGACTGTTTCTAATCGTCATAAGTACGCAATGCTCCTTCGCACAAAATTCTGACATCGGACGGGAAGTCATCGAACTCTCCAAAAAAAAGTGGCAATGGATGGCGGACAAGCAGGTGGATACGCTTGCCCATCTCTTCCACGACAAGTCAAAATTTGTCCACATGAGCGGGACCTGGAACAAGGACAGGGAGATTAAATCATCAAAACCGGAAGTATATGGTACGATTGGCGAAACTCGTCATTGATTCCTCGCAGTTGGAAAATTACACGGCTGCACTCAAAGAGGAAATTGAAGCCTCTGTGCGGCTCGAACCAGGCGTGCTGACCTTATACGCTGTCGCTGAAAAAGACAACCCGACCTACGTCACCATACTGGAAATATACGCAGATACGAACGCCTACAAGGCACATCTGCAAACGCCGCATTTTATCAAATACAAGGCCGGAACAAAGGAAATGGTCAAGTCTCTGGAACTTGTCGAGACCATACCGCTGATTCCGGGAATGAAGATAAAATGAAGCAGGGGATATCTATGCGCCGGATTTCATGGAGCTATGGTATGCACTCTAAAATGATTGTTTATTCTACAATCAGCGTGCGCCGTTGGACGGTATGAGCGGAAAAATAACCCAGGCATGCGCCTTCAAAATTATTGTTGGGATTAGCCGGTACGCTCGCGTTGGGGCCATTGCCATTAGATGCATCCAATGCTACGAAGTATTTATAGGTGGCGCGATCAATATTCCGCATTTCAACCGTGATGGTATCGCCTGGGTTTGTTTTTAAATCGGGCGCTATGAGCAAGTTGCTGACCTGAGACCCGTCATTGTTTCTGTCATCCATGACAAAAATATAAGGCTGGCGCTTTCCATTATTACTTTGAACAAATTGATAGTTGTTTCCAAGCCCGGCAGGATCCTTGAATAAGGGCGAAAGCACCAGTGTGTTCTCCCCGCCAAATGGCAAGTTTATTACCCTCAAAACATCGAAGGGAACAACATGAGGCATGGTTGATTTTGCCGTAAACAGGTTTCCGTTTATCCAAACCTGCAGCGTGTAGGTCCGGCCATAGACTCCGGATTTCGCTTCCGGGGTTTCGTACCATCCAGGCGATTTTTCAACCAGGGTATCCATTTGGCCGGCGTTGTCCGAAATGACGACAAGGGCCCCGCGAACTGCCGGAAAATCATTGAGTTGATCGAAATTCACGGATTGTGTAATACGGACGGAATAGGGCTTGGCTTCATCTGTTATACAACCTTCAATGACGTATTGTGCAGGAGCGTTGCTCAGATCCAGGTGAATGACTTCTTCCTTGTTGCAGGAGAAAAGGAGCAAGGCAGGCGCTATATAAAAGAAAATGTATTGAGAGAGAAGTTTCATGATGTTGACAGATTTGAAAAAGTAAATTAGAATTTGAAATTCCAGGACGCGCTGGGTATGATACCAAACAGCGCCGTTTTTACCGCCTCGGTAGTGCCAGGGTTGGCTTCCGAATCGCGGAATTCGATGGAATAAGCATTCATCCGATTGTACGCGTTAAAGATGGAAAATGCCCATTCGGATTCAAAACGTTTCGATTTTTGAACCTGGTAAGTGGCACCCAGGTCGAGTCGGTGATAGTTGGGCATCCGGTGGCCGTTGCGTTCACTGTAATAGTAAGTGGTTGCGCCATTGACCTCATATTTTCCACCTGGAAATGTAACCGCATTGCCTGTGTAATATATCCAGGTGCCGCTCAGCTGCCAACGGGAGCTTAATTGGTATATGGCAACCACGCTCAAGTCGTGCGTTCGGTCCTGTTTGGCCGGATAATAATGCCCGTTGTTGATCCCCGGAATTTTGCGTTCCGTACGGGCCAGGGTATAACCAATCCAACCTTTGAGCTTCCCCACTTTCTTTTTTAACAACAACTCCAGGCCATAAGATCTTCCTGAACCATAAAGCAGATCTGCTTCCGGATTGGCGCTCCCTTGAATTTCTGCGCCATTCCGATAGTCAATTTGATTTTGCATGCTTTTATAGTAGGTTTCCATGGAAAATTCGAAAGAGAATTCATTCCCGAAATTTCGAAACCACCCCAGCGAAACCTGGTCGGCAATTTCAGCCTTGACATTGTTGGTGCTGGGCATCCACAAATCAGTTGGATTGGACGCGGTGCTATTGGAAAGCAAGTGCAGGAATTGCGAACTGCGTGCATAGCCCAATTTGAAGGAGCTTTGCTTTGTCAGTTGATAGCTGGCCGCCAGGCGGGGCTCCGGAATAAGATACTGCTTCACCAACGCTCCTTTTCCATACCGGGTGGTTGAGGTAATTTGACCTTCTGTATCGTAGGTATAAAAATCGCCTGCTCCAAGCACGGCAAAATCTGATAACCGAATACCATGCAGAATCTTCAGGTTTCTACTTATTTTCCACTCATTACTGAAAAAGGCCGCGCTTTCCAGGCCAAACCTTTTTTGCGCCTCATTATCGCCGACAAGGTCTGAAGACTCACTGGCATCTACACTGCTGGGTGTAATGGTGTGATGGATAATTTGAAAACCAAATTTTACAGTATGGTTGGCATGACGAAACCACTGAAAATCCTGTTTGAAGTTAAGGTCCTTGATCCGGGATGAAATGAGAAAGTCGTTCGCACCGAATTTTATCGCGATCCGGTTATCGTAATTGCTATAAATCAGGGAGGTGTTGGAAAACAGCCGGTCGCTGAACAAGTGGTTCCATCGCATCGTCGCGGTGGTATTCCCCCAATCAACGCCAAATGTGTTATTGCCGAATTTCAATACATCCCGGCCAAAATAGCCACTTAAAAACAAACGGTTACGGCTGTCTATCTGGTAATTCAGCTTGGCATTCAGGTCATAAAAGTACAAGGTGTTGGACTGGTTTTCTGGCTTGGGCGATGCCAGGAGTAAAAGGTCGAGGTAGGTACGACGCCCGGTGATCAGAAAAGAGCTTTTTCCTTTTTGAAGCGGGCCTTCCACATTCAGCTTACTGGAAATCACTCCAATACCGCCACTTACATTGTATGCCTGGTTATTCCCGTCATTCATTTTAATATCCAATACGGAGGATACGCGCCCGCCGTATTGTGGCGGCATACTGCCCTTGTAAAGGGTTGCATCTTTTACGGCATCCGCATTGAAGGTGCTGAAAAAACCGAGCAAATGGCTGGCGTTGTACACCGGCGCCTCATCCAGCAGGATCAGGTTTTGATCTGAAGCGCCACCGCGCACATAAAACCCGGAATTGCCTTCGCCTGCGGATTTTACGCCAGGCAGTAGTTGAATGGTTTTTAAAACATCGCGTTCCCCCATGAGCATCGGCAATGATTTCCATTCAGCCATGTTGATTTTTTCAACACCCATAACAGGTTGACTAACGAATTCATCGCTTTTATGCGCACTGATTTCTACTTCTCCAAGTGTGGTTGTGTTCTCGAAAAGTGCAATGTCGAGTTTCTGATTTTGGTTTAAGGTGATGTTATAAGTAGCGTTAACATAACCCAGGTATGTAAAACGGAATGTGTGCTGACCGCCTGGCAGGGTCAGGGAATAAAACCCGTACTCATTGGAAATGACTCCATCGCCGTTTGTGGCATGTACGGTTACTCCGATAAGCGTTTCGCCGGTGACGCCGTCCGTTACGGTGCCACTCAGGGTAAATTTTGCAGCATTTTGAGCACAAACTATGCTTGTCCAGTATAGAAAGAGAAAAGCCAGAGCGTTTTTCATAAAATTGACAGACTTAAAGATGTTGGGTTGTTCGAAGACAATTATTGGGGAACCAATGGGTTATATCACGTTAATAACCACATTGCCCTTTTTGCGGAAAGACTCTACGTAGGTGTGCGCTTCCCTGATTTGTTCAAGGGGATATTTCCGGTCTATGACAGGCACTAATTTCCCGGATTCGAGGAGCTCTTTCAATACAAGCATGTCATCCGGAGCGGACTTGGGTGATCCCGTAACGGACACGTATTTTCCACCGGACTTCAATAAATGCCTTGTTGCAGATTTGGATGTTTTCCCCACGGCATCCAAAATGATATTGAAACGGCGCTCAGTTGCCGTGAAATCGCCTTTTTTATAATCAATGACCTGGTTTGCGCCGAGTTGAGCAACCATGTCCACATTGGAAGTGCCGCAAACGGCCGTGACCTCCGCACCATAAGCACGGGCGATTTGAACGGCAAAAGTTCCCACACTTCCGGATGCGCCGTATATCAAGACCTGGTCGCCCGGTTTAATACCGGCTTGTTTCAGCAGGCGTAATGCTGTCAATCCTCCGATCGGAACCGTAGCCGCCTCTTCGAAGGATATGTTGGAAGGTTTTATGGCAATCAGCTCATTCTCAGGCAAACAGGTGTATTCTGCATATCCTCCAAACCGGAGCCCGCAGGAGGCAAAAACAGTATCCCCCTTTTTAAGCGATGTCACTTTTTCTCCGACCTCCTCAACGACGCCGGCCAGTTCAAACCCCAGAATATTCACTCTTGTCGGTCTAAAAAGGCCATTAAAAATCCTGGCCAGGAAGGGGTCTGCCTTGCGCAAACGCCAGTCTCCTGCTGTTACCGTGGTGGCATGAATTTTTATCAGCACTTCGTTTTTTTGGGGGCTGGGCTTTGGAATATCCGTTAGTTCCAAAACATCCGGAGAACCATATTTTTTATAAACAACTGCTTTCATGATGCACGAAAATGGATGTGAAGAGTTTGAGTGGAATAGGTGTCACCTTCCGGTGAATGGCATATTCCCGGTTAGCGATGATTTATGAAGAAATTGAAGTGAAAAACGTATAGCAGAAGCTACAAGTGCTACATCCTGACCCTCAGCAGCAAATCCTGCCCAAAGGTACTAGTGGGCAAGTATGGGTATGATAGGACAATTTTGAAGTTCAACCGGACATTTGATGGGTTGTGTACGATGGGCGAAAACAAGTAATGCAATCGCCACAAGGAATGCACGTAGGGTAAATCGTATCATGTTGTTTAGATTTTTTTGATGGCACAAAAGTCCCCCGGATCTAAACCCTGCACAATACTGATTTATCAGTACCCCTATTCCAGGAGGCCAAATCTCGAAGCAAAATTCACTGCCTCGAAGGAATTGTTGGCGCCCAGTTTTTCCAAAAATCTTTGCCGGTGCGTGTTTACGGTATGCAAACTGATGGAGAGTTTTGTAGATATTTCTTTGCTTAACAGGCCTACTTTTACAAGTCTTAAAACTTCCAGCTCTCTTTTGGTCAATTCAACCTGCGCTTTCAGAGGAACATCTAAGGGAATGAATTGTCCGGTTTTGAAATTTAACAATTGGCTTTTACTGTTGCTCTCTTCATCCTGATTCGATGATATATCTACTACGCCCAACATGAGCCATAACTGCCCTTTTTTGTCCAGCTCTACCATTTGATATTGCTCGATGAGTCGGGTATATTTACCATGGGCATTGAGCATTCTATATTCACTTATTGTTTTGTGACTCAGTTTGTCTTCACTCGACATGGCATTGAATATTTTAAAAATGGAAACACTTAACATGCTTAAATTCAAGGCATCCTCCGGATGAATTCTGTCAATAAAAAATTGCTGTCCGATTTTTTCATAGTCCGATCGTTTATAGCCCAACAACTGCCCAAAATTGGAAGAATAAAATAACACCTGACGCTTATGAATATCAAACAGGCTAAAACCGGAATTGCCAATGCTTGACAAGGTTTGCAGCACACTGATGTGTTTCTCTACTAAGGAATAGTCCAAATCTTTTTCATCATATTTATATTCCATCAGGAATTTGAAAAAGATGTCCTGAACACTGTCTTGTCCCTTCATGGGTTTGAAAATTTAGAAGGCGAAAGATAGCCTGCATCCTCAAGTTTTCACGAATTTTCACCTCGACAGTCTCCCCTGCTGGTTCAGGTTTGCAGCGTCAATCCCTATGCTGGTTTGAAGTATAGTTCTTCTAAATTCAGGAATGTTTGAATTGTGTAAATTGCCGTTTGCTTTTCGTTACCCTGAAGGCCATTTGTACACTGACCTTTGTTTCATAATTGTAAATTCAAAATTATGAACACAGCAATGCAAAAACGCAAATTGGGCAACACCCTTGAAGTGTCCGCCATCGGCCTCGGCTGCATGGGCATGAGTTTCGGCTACGGCCCCGCCGGAGAAAAATCGGAAATGATAAAAGTCATCCGCGCCGCCGTCGAGCAGGGCGTGACTTTTTTCGATACTGCTGAAGTTTATGGCCCATTCACCAATGAAGAACTTGTGGGCGAAGCCCTTGCTCCGTTCAAAGGCGAGGTGGTGATTGCCACGAAGTTCGAATGGAAACCAGGTGCTGATGGCAGCGGACGGTGTATTGACTTGACAAATGAAAAATTAATGCTGCTAATGAAAAACGTCATGACCCGGAAAGGCGAGCCGGAGCGGGGTTCGGTGATTTCCCAAAAGAGTCTGGCAACCCTGATTGCGGAGATGATCCAATCACCTGAAAAATATGTTCGCGAAAATCTGGGGGTGAATAAGCCCAATTCTTGAACTTTACAAAAAATTTAAACCCGATGAAAGAATCCGCGGCAATAGTATTGTTTTCTCTCCTCTTCTCATGTGGACTCCATGCTCAACGGCCCTTTATTCCGACAGATTCCATCCGGATTTTTGGGATGGTTGATAGTGCTTTTGTGATTTCTTTTGAAGAAATTGTACAGGCCGACCAATCCGACCTGGGCAATTTCAGGGTAGCCAATCACCGGGGCGAATTCAAAAAAGAACTCAGGAATGTCAAAGGCGTGGAGCTGTTGAAAATCCTGGAAAAAATAAAAATCAAGGTGGAAAAGCCGAGAGAACTGAACGAATGCTACCTGATTTTCAAAGCATCCGATGGCTATGCAGTGGTCTTTTCCTGGAACGAAATCTTCAATACAGAAATCGGAAGATCCTTGTACATCGTGACAGAGGCCGACGGCAAATACCTGACCGACAGCTCCAACCGGATTTTGACGATCTCGACCAAAGATTTCAACACAGGCAGGCGGCATGTCAAAAATTTGTCTTCTATCGAAGTGAAACGCATTTAGGTCGAAGACCATAAACTTATTTGATTTTCGTATCTTATTGTTTGAAAAATGGAAGTTTGACCCAAAAAGACATGGTAATTTTGCCACGTTTAAATTGTCGCATCTATGGCCAAATTTAATTTGAAAATCAACGGAAAAATCCACCGGGTGGATGTGGATCCCTCTACTCCCATGCTTTGGGTCTTGCGCGACCACCTCGACCTTCAAGGCACCAAATACGGCTGCGGCATGGCCCTTTGCGGCGCCTGCACGGTGCATTTGAACGGTACGGCTATGCGTTCCTGCGTATTGCCGGTTTCGGCAGCCGAGAATCAGGAAATTACGACCATAGAGGGATTGTCCCCCAACGGCGACCATCCGGTGCAACAAGCCTGGCTGGAGCACGACGTGGCGCAATGCGGTTATTGCCAGTCGGGGCAGATCATGAGCGCGGTGTCGCTACTCAAAAACAACCCCAATCCCAGCGACGAAGACATCGAGGCCTTTATGAGCGGCAATATCTGCCGTTGCGGCACCTATTCGAGGATAAAGGCCGCCATCAAAACCGCTGCGAAACAATAGTCCACGATTACGTTTACGAAAACCTCGAAGGTTTCGTAAACGTGGAAGCGTGGAAACCTAAAATCATCTGCCATGAAAAATACATACAGCAGACGTTCCTTCATAAAAGTATCGGCCATTTCGGGCGGAGGTATGATGCTCGGTTTCAATTGGTTTGTAAAAGCCAAACCCGCCGAAATCCTGTCGAAAGGCAATGACATTCCCCCCGAATGGGTCGAGATGAACGGCTACATCAAGATCACCGGCGACAACGTCATCAAGATCATGGCGCCCAATCCCGAATTCGGGCAAAATGTAAAAACTTCCCTGCCCATGATCGTGGCGGAAGAACTCGATGCGGATTGGAAATCTGTCGTAGTGGAGCAAGCGTCTTATGACACCTCGCTTTTTGTGCGCCAGATGGCAGGCGGCAGCCAGTCCGTGCGGACGACCTGGAAACCCCTGCGCACTGCCGGCGCTTCCGCCCGTCAGATGTTGCGGGAAGCAGCCGCCCAAGTGTGGAATGTGCCGGTAGAGGAAGTGACCACCAAGACAGGCGTTTTGTACCATGAAAAAAGCGGAAAATCGGCCAAATACGGCGAACTGGCTTCCAAAGCGGCTGCGATTCCCATTCCGAAAGATGTGCAGTTGAAAGGAGTAAAGGAGTTTAAAATCGTGCGCCATTCCCAAAAAAATGTGGATGGACTGAATATCGTAACCGGGAAGCCTCTGTTCGGTCTGGACTACCGGAAAGAGGGAATGCTGATCGCCATGATACAGCATCCGCCCGCTTTCGGTCTGAAACTGAAATCGTACGATGCCAAAGAGGCGCTCGGGATGCCGGGTATAAAAGACGTGTTTACGATCAAACTTTTTGAAGAGGGCGAAGAGATGGCAGCTTTCGACACCCGGACGTTCAACGATGCTGTCGTGGTGCTGGGCAAAACCACCTGGGAGGTGATGAATGCGCGGAAAAAGTTGAAGATCGAGTGGGAACCTGCTTCCGAGACCAAAGAAACCGTTGTTGCCTGGGGGCAAAAAAGAGAAAATGTGATTCCGGCAGGTCTGGAAAGCACGGAGAGCCACTATTCCAAAATGCAGGAAATGGCCCAAAAACCGGCCAAACAACTGCGAAAAGACGGCGACCCGGAGGCCGCCTTTCAAAATGCGGCCCGGATCATCGAGCGCACCTACACGGCCCCGTTTTTGGCGCACAACACCATGGAGCCCATGAATTGCTTCGCCCATGTGACCGATACGGAAGCTTTGCTTGTGGCGCCCCTGCAGGCGCCCGAATTTGCCGAAAAAACGCTTGCCAAAAGGCTGGGACTGCCCGTTGAAAAAATTGATATTCAGATGACCCGTATGGGCGGAGGTTTCGGGCGCCGTGCTTACGGGCATTATCTCGTCGAGGCAGCCCTGATCTCCCGAAAAGCCAAAGTGCCCGTCAAACTGATCTATACCCGGGAAGACGACATGACCTACGGTATTTACCGGCCCACTTACACGGTCACTTACCGCGCCGCTTTGGATGCCAACAAAAATCTCATCGGTTTTCACGTAAAAGGCGGCGGTATTCCCGAACATGCAGTGCACGCCAATCGCTTTCCGGCAGGCGCCATAGACAACTACCTCGCCGAAGGCTGGGAAATCCCGTCCAACATCACCATCGGCGCATTCCGCGCGCCACGATCCAATTTTATTGCAGGTGCGGAACAATCTTTCCTCGACGAACTGGCGGAGGCAATGGGTAAAGACCCAATCGAGTTCCGGCTCGAACTGCTGAAACGCGCCAAAGAAAATCCGGTGGGCGCCAACAACGACTACGACGCAGACCGCTATGCGGGGGTTTTAAACCTGGTAAAAGAAAAATCCGGTTGGGGTTCGCCTGAAAAACGCGACCTGCACCGGGGCGTCGCCGCCTATTTCTGCCACAACTCCTATGCGGCCCATGTCATTGATATGAAAATGCAGGATGGACAACCGGTGGTTCAGAATGTGTACAGCGCGATGGATTGCGGCATTGTCGTCAATCCCGACGCGGCCTCCAACATGGTGGAGGGCGCCGTGATAGACGGTATCGGAAATGCCCTCTACGGCGTTCTGACGCTGAAAGACGGCGTGCCGGAACAAAGCAATTTTAACACCTACCGGATCATCCGCCACCACGAAATTCCGAAGCACATTGAAGTGCATTTCGTTGAAAATGACATAGACCCGACTGGTTTGGGAGAGCCGCCTTTCCCGCCTGTTTTCGGCGCGCTGGCCAACGCGTTGTACCGGGCAACGGGGAAGCGGTATTACCGGCAGCCGTTTTCGAAGGAGCTGTCGGAAACACAGGGGGGGTAAATCTTTACTTCACCAACTCCAGCGTCGCGCTGCCATTACCGGCCGTTATCACAACCAGATACACCCCCGGCGGCAAATCCGCAGACAGCGATAACGTCCGCTGGTGAGTTCCGGCGGTATCCGGTCTTCCTTCCGAAAATGTCTGTACGACTCGGCCCCGGATATCGAACAGCCGTACAGAAACCGAAGCCGGAGCCTGCAAGGTGTATTCCAAAGTAGTCGTGTTCTGTCGCGCCGGATTGGGAAACACGGAAGCTTCGATGACAGGGGAAAAGACATCATGGGCGCCGACGCTCAGGCCGGAGACATAACGCGCCAATGCGAAATCCTCCGCCGGGCCGTCGTATGCATACCCGGCCAAAACGATGTTGCCGCCAGGCTGTATGAGGGCGGCGAAGGCGGAATTCTGCCCTGTGCTCACCGGTGTGACCACCCTTCCTTCGGCGCCGAAACTGTTGTCCAAAATGCCGCTGGGCAGGTAACGCGCCAGCGCGAAGTCGTAATGCTGTCCGTTCGACGAACGCCCTGCCGCCACGATTTTGCCGTCGGGTTGTAAAGCCAGCGCGGCAATCAAATCGCCCTCGCCATCAAAATCCGTAACGGTTTTTCCCGCATTGCCGAAATGTTCGTCCAGCGAGCCGTCCGTGTCGTAGCGCGCCAAGGCGAAGTCGTAATGCGCGCCGTTGTACAAATAACCGCCGGCCAGGATTTTGCCGTCGGGTTGCAGCAACACCGCAATGCCTTTGTCGTCGCTGGGACCGAAAGCTGTCGTGACTTTTCCGCCCGTACCGAAACTGTCGTCCAAAGAACCGTTCGGGTGGTAACGCGCCAGCGCGAAATCATAATCCGCGCCGGTGATGGCCAAGCCTGCGACGACAATTTTACCGTCCGCTTGCAATGCGACCGACGCGGCCCAATCGTTGTTCTGAAAAAAATCGGTGATAACCGTGCCGCCCGTGCCGAAATCGCCGTCGGGCGTACCGTCGGGCAAATAGCGGGCAAGGGCGAAATCGAGTGTTCCGAGGGTATTGGTATGTCCTGCGACAACAATCTTGCCGTCGGGCTGAACCGCTACCGAAGCGATGTAGTCGCTCGCGCCGAGGTCTGTCGTTTGTTTTCCGGCGATACCGAAACTGCTGTCCGCCGTACCATCGGGGAGATAGCGCACCAGCGCGAAATCGAGGTCGGCGCCGTTGAAAGTCCAGCCTGCGGCCACGATGCAGCCGTCGGGTTGCAAGGCCACCGCAATAGCCTGGTCGTCGCCGCTGCCGATGTCGGTCGTCAATTTGCCTGCGGTGCCGAAAGTGAGGTCGGGCGCGCCATCGGCTGTGAAGCGTGCCAGAGCAAAATCATTGGTCGCGCCCATTTTCGCCCAGCCCGCTGCGATAATACGGCCGTCGGGTTGCAGCACCGCCGCGTGTGCGAGGTCGTTTTCGGCGCCAATGGGGGCGAATACTTTGCCGCCGTCGCCGAAAGTTTCGTCTAAGGCGCCGGGTTGTGCTGAGAGCGCATGCAGAAGAAGCGAAGCGCCCACGACGGCGCTCATGTGTTTTGTGTTCATAGCGGGAGTAGTTGATATTTTGAAAGACGGGTGGGGCCGGTCGGGGCGTTGGGGGGTAGACACGATCGGGGTGGAGGGAGGTTGCAGTGGGAGGCAACGGAGTGCGCTCATGTATATGCCGGGCATTTGCGCGCAGCTGCACACTCCCATCATTTCTCCAGCACCTTCACCTCCACCCGTTGGTTCATGCGGTCGGCTTCTTTGGAAACGGCACCGACGCGCGGTCTGGATTTTCCATAACCTTTATACGTGACCCGGTCGGCCGCCACGCCGTTGTCGGTCAGGTAGCGCATGACGGAGCGCGCGCGGTTGGTGGATAGTTCGGTGGCGAAGCGGTCGCCGGGCCGCAGGTTGGTATGGCCGCCGATTTCGATCTTCAGGTTGGTATGGCGCTTCATGAAGGCCGCCAGGGCGTCGAGCGTGCGGAAGGATGCGGTGTCGGGCCGGTAGTCGTCGGCCCTGAAGTACACGTGGCCGAGTTCGAGAATGCTGCCGACGCGCAGTTTTTCGATTTCGGGATCTCTGCCCGCTTCGAATACGGTATTTTCTTTACCCGCCGCCGCTTCAGCGGAGGCGGGTTTATCTGCCTTCACTTTCGGCTTGGATGCCGGTTTGGGTTTCGCCGGCGCCGCTTCCTTCGCGGGACGCGCAGGTTCCGGCATGGGTGCCAGTTCGATCGCGATTTTGGCGCTGAGGTAAGCGTGGCTGCCATCGAACGCCAGGCTGACGGCCTCGATCAGGATGGTGTTGGTGACGTTGGTAAAAAAGTAATCCGTCACGTCGTAGGTGTAGATCCGGTCGTACATGAAGCCGCTCACGCTGCGGAAAAGAAACCAGTCGTCGTACCCGTCTTTCAGCTTGCCGTCGCGTTTCTCGACACTGACCAGGCGCTTATTGATGTATACGCGTGCCACGTCGTCGCAATTGATCTCCAGGGTGATCTTCCGGATGGGGTCGGGGCCGAGCCGGACAGTCTTGCGAAATTGGTAGGCCTCCCCTTCCGAATCGGCCCTGCGGTTGCGCCAGACCGGCACGGAACCGGGAACGATCTTCGAACGCTCGTTGTGTTCTGCCGCCACGGCCTTGTAGGTCCCGCCGTACAGGGGCGACGTTGCCGAGGCGACCTGTTCGGCCGACAATGGCCATTCGCCGAACTGCGTCTTAGAGCCGCTGACGTCCCAGCTTGGGTCGGTCACAATCGTGATGGGCGGTTTTCCCGCCTGTTGGGAATTCGCCGGGACCAAACCCGCCGAGGTGAAAAAAACCGCCGCGAGGGCGTAAGCAGTAAAGCGCAAGGAAGTCATGTGTCTTTGTTTCAATGCGTTGTTGTGATTTTTAATATACTACAAAAGTACTTTGAAATGCAAAGTTAGTGCAAAAATTACACTCCTTCAAAACTTGCCCGAATATTTTTCGGGAGTGTTCACGTAAGTGTGGCGCGCCTAAGTCCACGCATTGATAACCATTCAGTTCGATTAGGTGTGCCACACTTGAGCAGACACGCTCAATTCGATCGGTGATTTCGGCAAAGTCGGTGTGCTATTGTGAAGATGACAGCAGCATAACCTGTTCTTTTTCCCAACAAACTCCTCAAAAAATAGAACCCGCCCACACAAAATCCTTGAACCCGTCGCCCGGCGGATGTTTGCCGGCCAGCAATGTCTCCGGCAAACCGAGGGAATTGGCGCGGTTGCGCAAAACGGCCAGATCGCCTGCATGAGGTGTTTCTTTTACCTCGCAAGCCGTTTGTTGTTTGAAAATAAAATCAATTTCCTGCCCGGTTTTTTTCTGGTAATAATTCACCTCCCCGAGTTTCATCAGTTGCAGAAACACCTGGTTTTCAAAAACTTGCCCACCACTCACCTGCGCCAGTTGTTGCAAAATGCCCACATCGGCGAAATAGACTTTTTTACGTTTGGAAATCTCCTTGTCTACGCTGCGCGAAAAAGGCGAAATCGCGTGGATGAAGTACGTTTTTTCCAAAAGTTCAAGATAACCGGCTGTCTTTGTGCGGTCAATGCCGAGGATGGCCGCTATTTTTGAAACCTCCAGCAGCGACCCTGCGCGGGCTGCCAACATCCGGATGAGTTTGTACAACACCCCGCTCACCTCAAAATCGGCTACCAGGCGGATGTCGAGGTCAATGTAGGCGTTGATAACGTCTTTCAATGTTCGTGTTTTTTCCTTTTCATGCTGCGCCAGTACCACTTCGGGAAAGCCGCCATAACGGAGGTATTCTTCGTACAAATCTTTGAATTTCAGATAAACACCCTGCTGGTATGGCTGAAATGCAAACCGTTCCAGCACCACAGTATCCTCGTCCCTGAATTGTAAAAACTCCAGAAAATCCAACGGGTACATCTCGAAAATGTGCTTTCGCCCGGCGAGGCTTTCCGAAAAGCGGTTGCGCAGGTAAAACGAACTCGAACCCGTCACCAAAAACTTGACCGGGTAGGTGTCATAAAAATACTTGAGGATACTCGTTATCTCCGGGACAAGTTGAATTTCGTCCAGGGCGATGACCGAGGGTTTAGAAAAGTCAATCCCTTGAATCTCGAGGTCAATCTGCACGTCTTTGTAAGTCAACTGCTGGAAAATGAAGCGATTCTCCACCCGCTCCAGGTCGAGATAAAGTTTGTTTTCGTGTGGCACTTTTTCCAACAAATATTTCAGCGCAGTAGATTTTCCCACGCGTCGCATCCCGGTGATAACGGTAATATATCGCTGGTTAAGGTGCTCTTCTAATTCGGGGAAAATTCGTCTCGGTAGCATAAAGTATAACTTTTTGCGAAAAATTTTTACACAAAGTTATACTTTATAAATAAAGTTTCCTTAAAGCGCCCAAAATTATAGGGGTGTTCGCTTAAGTGTGGTACGCCGATTGAAATGAGCGGCTATCAATGCATGGGCATAGTTATGCCACACTTATGCGCAGTAAGGTTTTTTGCGATGCGGGAGGTCGGAAAAAACCTTTTACAAATCCATTACATCCTTTTACACCCAAAATAGCTGCCTGCGACCCGTCTGCCTGCACATTTGCCGCATTGTTTCACCAAACACACACAATGCCATGCAAATCCACATCCTCACTCTTTTGTTCTTTTTTCAATCCCTCGCCGCGTGTCAGCAGGACCAGGGGAAAAACCAAGCCGTAACGGCCAGCCTCGCTTTCTTGTCCACCCCGGGCAACCAGCAATGCTCGCAAAAAGCCCTGCCAACGGCAGCAAACGTTGTTTTTCAATCCGTAGACGGGGGGCAGACCTGGCAGGATGTCAGCAATGGATTACCGGATAACATCGCAGTCGGGCGGGTTTATGCCGACGGCAGCGAAATTTATCTGGCTTCTGAAGGCGGTTTATACCACCGGAGTACCGCCCTGGTAGCCCCCGTGTGGGACAAAGAGGCCTTTCTGGGCGAAAAGATCACCAATATTTTTCCCGGGCAAAGCGGGTTGTATGTCAGCAGTTATGGGAACGGTTTTTTTAAAAGCATACCAACCACCGGCATTTGGACCCCCATGCACCATGCGTTGGAAGACAAAACGGTGCGCACCATTTTGGATGTCCCGAACGGCGCCATTTTTGTCGGCTGCGAAAGTGGCATTTACAAATCATCCGACGGCGGGAACAGTTGGAAACAGGTGTATGCTGAAGGAGGAGTCAACAGCCTCGCTGTGTCGGGCGATGTGCTGATCTGTGGTATCTATGGCGGCTTGTTGCGCTCGACTGACGGCGGCGAGCATTGGGATTCGGTGCTGAGTGGGCATGGCTCAGCCTTTGGCACAAAACGCATCGAAGGGGGCTTCATTACCGTCACCGACGGCGGAGCATGGCAGGAAGGCAAGCCGAACAGGCTCTGCACCTCCACCGACGAGGGCAAAAACTGGCAGCGCATAGATACGGGGCTTCCGTTGGTCCGGGATATTTACGACATCGCTCAGGCAGGTAAATACCTCTTTTGCAGCACCGACGCAGGCATTTCCCGTTCCTCTGACGGGGGCAAAACATGGGAACTCATGCGCCCACGCTCCGACGAGAAGGAGATGTTTCATTTGGCCGTTTCAGGGCAAATGGTTTTTGCTGTGATGGTGTTCGGGTGTTGAAAAAACATGAGGTTTTTGCAAACCACTTTCCGCCAGCCCGCCTGCTTTCGACGCATGTTCCGATAAATCGGGAAATTGAATCGCAGGGTCGCCGGTGGGCTGGTGGAAAATGGCCGGGAGGCTGTTCGTATACCGGCAGCAGGATTGATCGCGCCGCTCAAATGATGGTCATGGAAGACCGATTCGGAGCGCAAAATCCCTGCTGCCAGGATGCGACAGCCTCCTGAACATTCCAGCCTAACTCAAACGGTTTTAACTCATCCCGCAGTCGTCGGGTCAATGATCGTTTTTACCGCTTCGATACGGTCGGCCGGGAAACCGGCTTTTGCAGCATGCTCCAGTACGGCTTCCTTGTTATCAGCAAGGTACACGCAATACATTTTATCGCCGGTAACATAGCTTTGCTGCCATTGTACCCGGCCCGACATGCTTTGTATCGTGTTGTTCGATGTCTGGGAGGCCAGCTGTATTTCCTGGGCCGTGAGTTGCCCGAGATTGGGCATGTTCCTTTCAATGATGTACTTCAGCATTTTTTGAATTGTTTAGGTGAATGATGCAATAAATTTTACTGCAAACCTATGGCGCCATTCAACCCCTGATGTTGTCAAAAAGGGCCAAAGCCTTGTCATTTTGGTCTGTTCGGGCTGCGTTGGGGGTAATCGGTTGGATTGAACGATGTTGCCAGCTTAAATGCTTTGGAAAATGAGGCGATGTCGCTGTATCCCAATTCGAAGGCGATTTCAGAAATCGTTTTGTTTGAATTGGAAAGCATGGCGACCGCCCGGGCAATTCGCTGTTCGCGCAGCCATTTTCCAGGAGGCATGCCGAACAACCGGATAAACTCCCGCTTAAAGGTGGACAGGCTCATGCAGGCAATCCTGGCCAGTTCCGGCGAGGAAAAATTAAAATGGCTGTTTTCACGCATCAATTTGATAAATGCTGCATCTGTATCGTTGCAGATCCAGGATAAATAGGCACTGAAGGCATTTGAATCCTTTTCCCGCAAAATATTGACGATTAATTCCTTAAACTTGATTTCCAGGGAAATACGGCTTTCCAGGCCCGGATCTTTTAAATAGTCGAGCGACGACATAAAAACGGCCTCGATGAAGGAAGAGGATTTTAATTCCGTGACGACCTGCTGCCGGGCAAAATCGGTCGCCGTGTACCTGCCCGCCGGAGCTAATATGGAAAACTCGGTGAGAAATTGTTTGATGGCCGCATCATCGAACATGAACATCATAGCACGATATGGCTGCTCAAAATACTGATGCGAAATGAAGCCTCCTTTCCGGATGAAAAAAAACTGCTGCACGCGGGACTGGTAATATTGATCTGTAGCCGCATAACCCTTTGTACCCTGCAAGGGGTAAACCAGGAGGTTTTTGTGCGACCAAACCCGGACTTTCATCTCTTTAAGCGGGCATACGTATTCGATAAATAAATTCTCCGGATTGCCAAATTGCAACTGGTTGGCATATTTCGAATGGGAGCAAATAAAATCGTAAATATTAAGCATCGGTAAATTAGTTTGTGGCAGCAGCTGGAATTCCCGGATAAACACTTGTACGGTCAATGCTCTTGGTGCTCGGTTGGATTCATTATCAGTTATACCCAACGGAAAGTAGTTTGCGAAAATTTGCACCTCTGTATCATTGAAAATCAGGATAATCAGCCAGGGTAACTCGCAAATCACAAGAATCCGGGTATAAATCGGTTCGTGCCCAAAAATACTGGCCTTGTGGAAAACCAAATCCCTTAAAAACCGCCTGCCCTGCACAAGCCCTGATAGGGCCCGGCGGATACGCTGCCGGGGGAGGCAATAAGCGCTTAAATATAAAGCGCAAATCTCCTCAACATCGCATATTTTTGTGTGAAAATAAAGGCGAATAGAGCCCTCTGAAGTCTTGAAAACAGCAAACCCGCCAGGCAAAGGGAAATCTTGCTTCTCTCTGATCCGATAACATATAGCTTTACATCTTCATCAACGAATACTTACCTCATGGATGAGCGTGATTCATAAGAAAATAGCGTTGGTCCTAGATTAGATAATGCCAGGAGATACACCTCCTGATTCCCTCGAACTATTGTTGGAAAAAACGGTCCATAAATCAGAATTCTCTGCCCGGGCGACTCTGCTTGCCGAGGTGGAATTTTTCCCGCAGCGATTTATTTCCGAAAAAATAATTTTTGCTGAAATGCCTGCCGGAGAAGACGTTGTGTATGGCGTGGCCGTTCACCTGAAATACCATAACTTCTATTGTACCTGCCCTTTTTACCCCAAACCCTGCACCCATGCGCTGGCATTGAAAACGCTATTTGACCGGAAAGGCGAGACCATATTTACTCCTGTAAATGAAATACCCGAATGGGCCGGTGCACTGTCCGGGGGGGTACCCGCCGTAGCTTTAGCGAAGACGAGCGCCAGTGCTACGGCAGACAGAACCAAACGCCAACGCCGCTTCGAGCGCCTCGAACGGACTGCCAATGGCTTCGACGACCTCGAAGCCTGGCTGCTGGACACCACCCGGAGAGGTCTTGCCACCGTCGTTTCCGAAGACCCCAAATGGTACGAAGGCATTGCCGCGCGCATGGCCGATGCTTCTATGTCCGGGCTGAGTCGCGCGCTCCGTATGCTGGGTCAAATTCCTTCAGCTGAACCCGATTGGGCTGAACAAGCAGCCGGTGTTGTTGCCGATTGTTACCTTGCCATCCGGGCCTTTCGCAAACGCGACACATTGCCGGAAAGCCTGCTCTGCGACCTGCAAAATTTTATCGGCATCAATACGAAAAAAGAAGAAGTGCTCGCTTCCGGTGAACGGGTACAGGATATCTGGGCAATAGCGGGTCAGATCGAAGAACCGGTGGAAGACAAATTATTGGCGCGCCGAACCTGGTTGATCGGAGGAAAAACCAGGCAATACGCCTTGATACTTGATTACGCATTCGGCGGCGCTGGTTTTCCACCAGGTTTTAAGCCGGGCGGCATTCAGCAGGGGACGCTGGCTTTTTATTCATCGGCTTTTCCTCAACGCGCGCTGGTGGTGGACGACTTCATTTCAATTCCAAAAAAGATGGAAAAACTGCCGGGTTTCCCCGATCTCGAAACCTTTGCCGAAGCTTATTCGACCGCCCTGGCTTTGCAGCCCTGGCTGCAAATTTTTCCGGCTGCATTCAGTGAGGTTACTCCATACTTCCGGAACGGCAAGTTCTTTCTGATAGATCCAGATAAAAAATCCCTCCCGTTAAAGATCGGGGAAATTGCCGGCTGGCAACTTTTAGCCTTGAGCGGAGGCTTCCCGATTGGTGTGTTCGGCGAATGGGATGGCATGGAGTTGAAGCCTCTCAGCGCGGTTGCAGAGGAACGGTTTGTAGTCTTGTGACCGTTTTCAGAGGTCATTTCCCACAGCAACCTGCAATTCAAAATATGTTCTGAACTGCCTTTCACACCGTGTCATACTGAGGCCAACATGTTGCCTTTGGGTAGGGCGAGATTTGACAACTTTTCAAAAGTTGTCAAATCTGTTCCTGTTGCCTATTGGCTATGGTGAAAATCTGCTGTTGGCGGGGACGGACAACAGCGGCACAAGGCTCTCGTGCATCGTTTATGCATTGTTACAAAATTCGGGGTGACTCATGCGAATCAGGGGTTAAAATGCAAATGGCTGCTGACTATCAGGGCGTTAGATGCCACGTTTACGAAACTTTTTAAGTTTCGTAAACGTAAACACCTGAAAATCAAAAGCGAGTTTTAACCCCTGATTCGCATGACTCATGCACGACGCGGGGGGAAAATAGCCTGACCTACACTTTTTCCAGTACTTTCGGTGCAGCGCTCAGAATTTCCGCACTTGCCTGGTCGGCGTATTTCTCAAAGTTTTTCACAAACTCCGCGGCCAATTGGTTGGCTTTTTTGTCGTATGCACTCTTGTTTGCCCAGGTATTGCGCGGATTCAGAATTTCGTTCGGCACATCGGGGCAAGAGGTTGGTATTGCCATTCCGAACACCTCATGGGTTTCATAATGAACCCCCTCCAGGTATCCGTTGAGCGCTGCCGTGATCATAGCGCGGGTGTAAGCAAGTTTGATGCGACTGCCTTCGCCGTAAGCGCCGCCGCTCCAGCCGGTATTGATAAGCCAGACTTTCGCTTTGCTTTTGCGTAGTTTTTTACCCAGCAGGTCGGCGTATTTTGCGGGGTGCAAGGGCAGGAAAGGCGCGCCGAAACAAGCAGAAAAGGTTGATTTGGGCTCTCTGACGCCTATTTCAGTACCCGCTACACGGGCAGTGTAGCCGCTGATGAAGTAGTACATTGCCTGTTCCGGTGTGAGCCGGGAGATAGGTGGAAGAATGCCGTAAGCGTCGCAGGTGAGGAAGAAGATATTTTGCGGATCGCCTTTGGCTCGGCTGGGGTTGACGGCATTTTCGATGTGATGAATGGGATAAGAGACGCGGGTATTTTCTGTGATGCTGCGGTCGGAATAATCCACCTTACGCGTGCCTTCGAAGAATTTGACATTTTCGAGGATCGCCCCATGGCGAATGGCGCGGTAGATATCGGGTTCTTTTTCCGCGGTCAGGTCAATCGTTTTGGCATAGCAACCGCCCTCGAAGTTGAAGACTTCACCTGATGCCCAGGCATGTTCATCGTCGCCGATCAGCGGGCGGTTGGGGTCAGCGCTGAGGGTCGTTTTTCCGGTGCCGGAGAGGCCGAAGAAAAGTGCGATGTCGCCGTCATGACCCACATTGGCAGAGCAATGCATGGGCAGGGCATCTTTGGCGCGGGTAGGCAACACAAAATTGATGACGGAGAAAATGCCTTTTTTGATCTCTCCGGTGTAGCCGGTGCCACCAATGAGCAGGCGGCGTTTTTTCACATTGATGATGGCGAAATTGTGCTGGCGGGTGCCGTCGCGCTCAGGATCGGCCTTGAAGCCGGGTACGCAAAGTACCGTCCAGCGCGGGTCGAAACCGAGCAATTCCTCGCTGTCGGGACGCAGGAACATATTGTTGGCAAACTGGTTGCTCCATGGGTATTCGGTCACCACGCGGGTGCGCAGTTGAAAATCGGGATTGGAGCTGGCATTGGCACGAACGTCCCGCACATAGACGTCTTTCTTTTTCAGGTAATTGCAGCAGCGGCGCCACAGGGCGTCGAATTTGCGGCTGCTGAAAGGGATGTTGACCTTTCCCCAGTTGACCTTATTGGCTGTGATGCTGTCTTTGACGATAAAGCGGTCGTCGGGGGAGCGGCCGGTGAATTCTCCCGTATTGACGACCAATGCGCCGGAATCAGCCAATTGCCCCATACCCTTGCAGAGAGAATGCTCCACAAGTTCTTCAGGCGAGAGGTTCCAATAAACATTCTTAAGGTTTTTCAGACCAATTTCTTCGAGGCTGGTTGAGGGATTCTTAAGTCCAAATTCTTGCATAAAATGTTAGTTTTAAATTGGTTAGGCAAAAATGGCTACAGGTGTAGCCGCCAAAAAAACACCGTTGAGCGGCGAAGGACGGGGGTCGTGGTGGTCGCAAACGGCGGGCAAAAATACGGCGGGGTATTCGCTTTCCGTACAAGTGTATATTTTTTAGACTGATTCAATGCCGGCTTTTTCAAAATTGCAACGACGACATATCTCCGGTGGCCAGCAAGCCGCCCCAAAAAGCGGGATGCACGACGGCATCGTATTCAGGGTTGCGGAGCAGCTCTATTTTTGCCTGTTGCAGGGCAACATCCTTCGGCATTCCATTTTTCAGGTTTTGAAAAAAAGCCTCGATCAAAACCGGAGAAGAGAATCCGCTGAGTTGCCAGATGCTCATCACAGTGGCCGGCACCCCCGCGGCGGTGAGCGCGCGGGTCAGGCTGTAGACCCCTTCACCGCGGTGCAGTTTGCCGAAACCGGTATAGCAAGCATTCAGCACTACGAGATCAACGGGAAGATAAGAGATTTGCAACTCATTGGTATAAAGCACATTATCTGGCGTGCCGGTTCTGGAAGGATGGCCGAAAAGCAGTCGCGACAAAGCCGGTTCGTTTTCATTGGCGAAGCCGTGCATGGCCAGCAACAATACCCGGCACACAGGCGCCGTACGACCGAACTCCGTTTCGTTCGCTTCGTCCTCCCTGAATACTTTTCCGCCCAGCAGGGCGTACACTTTTTGCACCATGCTTTCCATACCCGATATGGGATACAGCAAATTCCCGGTTTGCGGGTCGCGGGCGTTTTTATAGGCCGGGGCAAAACCCGCAAAGGGTATGCGGTTTGCGGCGCTGTGCTCGCGCATATTGGCCTGTTGCCGGTCGAGGAGGGTGGCGGAATACGCGTAACTGACGCTGTATTTTTTGATCAGAAAAGGCAGTTCCGGCCATGTTGCCTGCGACGGCTCTGACAACAACAGTTCGAAGGGAAGAAAAGCCAGCACATCATCCGGAGCAATGACCACTGCATCCGTATTCCTGTTCACTGCCGGTAATACGGGCGCCATTAAAAGTTGGTACAGATCGGCGGCTGTGCGTTTGAACCAACGGTCTGCGGCCATTGCCGCTTCGTCGCCTTTTCCCTCGCCTCCGGCTAAATACTCGATGAATTTTTGAACAGTGGAGTCGCGGAAATGTACAGGCAGCTCCGCTTTGTGCCAGAAGAGTACGCCATCGTGGCCAATGGTAAATACGTACACGGCATTTTCCGTCAAAAAATAATTGATGAAGGCTTGCCTGGGGCGCAACAACGCCGGCACATCGGACGCAGACCGGAACCGGATCCCGTCGAGCAATTTTTCATAGCCGGGATTATCTTTTTTCAGTTGCGCCCGGAAACGGTTTTCTTCCTCGACCATCTTCCAGAGATCGCTTTGTAACTTTTCCAAACGCATGGAATCGCCTGCCGTGCCTTTTATCCTTTCTGCCGCGATTTGCTGTTCGCACCATACCTTTTTTGCGTGCAGGGCATTTTCCCGGCTGCGTATGCTGTCGTCGAGTTTGTAATCGGCCTGCGCTTTCGTCATGGTTTGCAGCAACAAAATCCCGCGCGCCTGTTCGGTCAGGCGGAATGCGCGTTGTGCGTATTGCGGGTCGCCTGTTTTTGCGAACAACCCCCAGGCAATATCTATGGCCTGTTCCAAACGCGGACGACTTTCATCGAGGGCACGCAAAGAGGAAGATTCATAAGCATGGGTGGAAAGAAGCCGTGCCTCGGCAAAGGGAATGAGTTCGTAGCATTCGAGGGCTTTGACCGGATTGGCGAGGGCCGAAAAACAGCGCGCTTTCCCTTCTAATCCCTCTATTATGGCATTTTCACTGATAAATGATCCGGCTTCGGGAAGTTGAGTGCTGTCGTCGCCCTTGAAACGGATGGGTAAACACTGCAATCCATGGTGAAAATCCGCCAACGCTGCCTCGTAACGCTCCTGCTCCAACCTGATATTCCCGATCTGAATGAATACTTTGGCAATCTCCCGGCGCTTTTCTGTGCCCCAATATTCTGTGCCTATTTCGATGGCCTTTTGATAATTCTCCAGGGCCTGGTCGTATCGTTTCAACGCTGCAAGGATTTCGGCCTTTGAGGCGTGGTATTGCATCAGATAATATTGTTCATCCAAACTACCTTTTTCCTCCACCATCTTTGGTACCAGGGCAGGGATGTTTTCCAGGGAAACCAGTGCTGCTTCCGGCTGTTTCAATTCAAAAAGAGAGCTCGCTTCATTTTGATACAGGCTGATCTTTAATTCGCTGCTGAGACCTTCTGTTGCCAACCCCTGCCGAACGATGGCCAGCGCTTCCGCATGGCGTTCCGTGTCGTTGAGCGCTATGGCAAGGTCACCGTGGTCAATTACCCTGGCAGCCGGAAAGCGGCGATTGTATTCCAGGCTTCGCTTCAGCAGGCTGATCGCCCGTTCGTAATCGCCGTGACGGGAGTAAATATTCGCGAGATTGTGATACAGGTAACGGGCCACCTTGTCGCCTTTTTCTTCCATCGGGCCCATAAAGACGGCGTTCGCTTTTTCGTAATACGCTTTGGCTCCATTAAAATCACCCGCATTCGAACGCAAAACATGCCCTGCAGCGAGGTAATTCATTGCCAGTTGTTCCCATTCCTTATGACTGACGGGTTCGCGCCATTGGTCGCGCAATCCCGTTTCGACCAGTTCCACAGCCCTGAACGGTTGTTTCAGATCGCCGGCCCAGGTGTAGGCAAGTATGGTGAAACTCCGGAGCCAGGGCATCAGGAGGTCTTTTTCCCTGAAAAACTTCAACGCTTGCGAATGGTAGTGAACGGCGCTGTCCAAATTGCCTTGTTTCAGGAACATTTTGGCGCGAACAACAAATTGTTCTGCTCCCAATGAATCTTTTTGTGCGCGAACGGGGGCGGCGAGTACGAGGAAGGAGACGAGAAAAATGAATTGTTTGCCCATAAAAATGAAAACCCGGAAGGTTTTATCCGATCCGGGTTATTAAGAGTTGATGATGCAGTTGTTTTTACGACGCTTGCTTTTTCTTTTTGAGCAGGTAGCCGAACAATAATCCGATAATGCCGAGCGCGGCAAGTGCCGCTAAGATCAGTGTCAGCAGATCGCAGGGTTCTTCTTCCGCCGGCAGATATTTGCCATTGTCCTGGTAGGTGCCCGAAGGCAGGGGTTCATTTTCGCTGCACTCACCGGCGCCGGAAGAAAAACGGACGCACACATTTAAAGCCCTCGGGGTTTCCTGGTAGAGCCTTTGTATTCCGTCCAGGTCCGTATCAATGGAGAACAGCACGCTTTTGCAGGATGGCTTGTAATTTTCAGGCACACCGGAAATTTGAAAATTGAGCAGGGGCACCTCCCACGGCGCTCCATTGGAGCCACCGGTCCAGGTTCCGGCGGTTACGTTCGTGATGTCGGGACGCGCGCCGTATTTCCCTCCGGTGAGGTCATTGAAAATCAGGGAGATTTTTGTTTCCGGCGCTGAGCCTTCATTGCATATGATCATGCGGAAAAAAGCCCTGTATTGGCCGTTGCCCAGATCCCGGATGTCCGTTACGGTAAGACTGTTTGGGTCGTGACTGCGCAGCATGTTCAATTCCAGCATCTCGATGCCGCGAATGAACAAATCGCTGTTGGGCGACAACTGAAGGTTGTCCGGTATGGTATCTCCCAGTAATCCCTTCGCAGTGCCTACCAGTTTGCTGTAAGCAGGATCATCCGTGGATACGGGAGACGTTCCGATCAAAACGGCGGCAAACAACATCGGTTTGCCGGGCAGTGAATCGCCGGGCAGATCCGTCATCGCGAACGATTCCAAAACGGGAAACACGCGCAGTTCCGTACGCCCCGGCGTGATGTCGGAATCCACCTGGTCCACATTGTACGCCAAAAAGCTTTTGAATTTGCTGTTCAAGGCATCGAGTATTGTGCCCGTATACAGCGGTGAGGCGCCTGTAGCAGAAGATAATATATCCTCGGTGACCACAGGCCCTACACCCGTATTGTGATAATTGGCGTATTCACTGACGCGGTGCCGCATCAGACTGACAGGTGCGATAGATGCGGAGCCCGCCCTTCCAAGGGCATTGTAATAAAACAACACGCGTGCATTATTATCGTCATTTCGATACGACACGACGAAATTAGTCGGGTATTTGACGCGCGGGGCGTGGTTGAAATCAATGTCAACTTTGCGCTCAGGAGCTGCCAGTCGGATGGGCGTTTCAGAAAAGTTCCCGGCGCCTGCCGTCTTGTTGATGGTCACGCGGGCTGCTTCCGGCGGATTGTCATTGTGGTATTTTTCAGTCAGGTAGACCACAGGTTGATAAGTACCAGCCTGCGGGTAGCTGTAATTTCTGATGATGCGGGAGTCGGCGTCGAGCGTGCGCAGGTTTTCTTCGAATTTCATGTAATTGCCGTCGCCCATGAGCCAGAACCCTTTGTACCAGCCGCAATCCTGGTCCAGCTCTCCCTCGCAGGCCTGGTTGGGAACGGTACCCAACGAATCAAATACCTGAAAAGTGAGGGGGACCTCGTTTTGAATGATAAGGGTGCCGCCCGCGCTGTCGAAACTGCCGCGTATCGCCTCACCCTGGTATACACGGATGCGCTGGCCGGTGTTTTGCCCGGAAAGCATCGGCAGGACGCAGAAAAAGAACAGGAAAAAAGGGAGCGTGTGTGTGCTGAATCGCAGAGTTGCCTTCATTTAAAAATTTTTTTTGGTGAAAAAACGCCCTGAATGGGATAAAAGTCCGCAAATGTAGAAGCTGCGAAACAAAATGTATTTTTTAAAAAAATAGTGCGCTGTTGTTAACATTTTTTTGCTCAACGGCATAAACTGCCAAAACCCCGTCTCTACTTTTGCCCGCCACGCTGCCGCAAAATAATCCAAAAACGGCAGGCCTTCGGCTGACAAAATCTATGGATGAAAAAAGGGACGAACTGCAGGAGTTCCAACGCGACCAGAACCGGGCTTTGGCCGGAATATATGCCGGCTGCCGACCGAAGTTCCTCCGCTGGGGCAAAGACAATTACGGCATCAGGGCGCACGATCTCACTGATATTTTTCAAAATGCAGTGGTCATCATGTTGCTCAACATCGAATCGGGCAGACTTACCACTCTGGCCGGCACCTTGTGTACCTATGTCTTTGGCATCGGAAAAAACCTCATGCAGGCTTTCCTTCGAAAACAAAAACGCATGGATATGCCGGGGGATGAAAAAATGCCCCATTCTGATGAAAACGACCCGGGCACTGAAACGCAAATGATTGAACAACAAGACAATGACCGGCTTTGGGCAGCAGTGGATGCGCTTGGAGAACCTTGCCGCAGCATCATAATCCTGACGTACAAAGAAGGTTTGAGCAGCCAGGAGATCGCCGACATTCTTGGCTACGCCAGTGCCGAAGTGGTGCGGCAACTCCGGAAACGCTGTCTCGACAAAATGCGAAAATCCTAACCCTTAATCCCTGCAAAATGCAACGCAATGAACACCCGCACTGAACATTTGATTGAATCCTGGTTCGCCCACTCGCTTTCCGAAGCCGAAGCTGCCGAACTCCGCCAAATCCTGGCGAATGACCCCGAAGCTGCAGCGGAATTCGCCTGGCAACAATCCCTTTCTCATGCCGTTCGAAACGCTTCATTAGAAACGGAAGCGATCAGGGTCAAACTGCGCGAAGCGGAGCGCCGGTTTCGGTTCAGACGGATAATGCTGCAACTTACCGCCCTGGCTGCCGTCATTTTGGCCCTTCTCGTAGCTGTTTGGTTTATCAACCGGCCCGACCTGCCATACGGTAGCGATAGCCCCATCGCCGCAACTCAGGATACCCAGGAAAACCCCGGCTTCATACCTCAGGCGCCCCCTCCTTTGCGCGACTCCTTCCCTGCCGAAAATACGAAACCACAGCACCCAGACGAGCAAGACAAACAACAAGCCGAAAAAGCGCTCCAACAACAACGGGATCAGCAAAGAAAACAACGCGCTTTACGCGACTCGCTTCGCCTCGATGTGATCGCCAATTTCCGTCACTTCAACAACAAAACAGAATTCAACAGCGCCGGAGGTATTGATGAGGAAAAAGAAATGGCCATGAACGCTTTTATTCTCTACGACCAAAAAGATTATGCAAAAGCAGTAAAGGCCTTCAAACCCGTTGTGGCAAGCGCTCCCGGCAACATGGAATATCAATTCTATTACGGCGTCTCGTTGCTCGGCAACCGGGAATACGAAGCAGCTGCAAAAGTTTTTCAGCAGGTTTCCTCGCAAACCGGCAATTATCAGACTCAGGCGAAATTCTACCTGGGGCTATCAAACACCGGAACCGGCCAATACCAGGCGGCACGTCAGGCATTTCAGGCCTATCTCGATGCGCCCAACAACCGCCAATTCAAGGTTTTGGCGGAGAATATGTTGCAGAAATTGCCGCAGTAGCGACTTTTCCTTTTGCATAAACCTGAGTTCATCCCGAATTTTTGGAGAAAGCGTCTTCTGAGCGGATATTCCAAAAATTCGGGATTCATTTTACCAGGCTTGTATTGCTGACGCCAATAAAAAAAGCCTTTCCGGGGGAATCGGAAAGGCTCGCGTTGTTTTCTCTTTGGCTGTTTCGCCATATTCGCCGGGGAAGCCTCGATTGAGGTTGGACTTGGCTTCCCGGCGAATGTTGGCGCTCTGGGATGGGTGGTTTGAGGGGTGGTCTCCGGGGCGGCTTCTGGGATTTGGTTTTCAGGAGGTGGTTAATCGGGTGTTTTCAATTTGGTTGGAGTCGTCGCCGCTATTGCAGATTTGCATAAGTTTATGCGCATCCGGCGGAGGTTTTTAGTTATCTCCAATCCGCGTTTTCATTTGGTGTTTGCTTATTTATGTCGGAATTACCGGAAACGTTATCAGGTTTCCTGAAAAAAATTTCAAAAAAATAAAAACAGGCTTCAAGGTCGCCCTTCCGAAGCCTGTTTTTTATTGAAAATCAATTGTTTGCAGGTTTCTGGATCTTGGATTTTCTGACATTGGACATCAGACTGAATGAGTGCTCCACAAGTCTTAAAATCCAACGTCCAATATCAAAAAATCCAATATCCGGTTGATCACAACGCGTAATTGGGAGAAAGTTCTTCCACGTTGTCGGCATAGAAGCGGTTGATGTACTGCGCCACTTCGTCGGGATCGTCGGTCACGAGGAACAGGTTGAGGTCTTCGGCGTTGATGTTTTTGTGGCGCTCGAGCATGATCTCTACGATCCAGTTTTTCAGGCCCTCCCAAAACTCCTTTCCGACCAGTACGATCGGCACGGGCGATATTTTTTTGGTCTGAACGAGCGTCAGCACCTCGAAGAGCTCGTCGAGCGTGCCGAAACCGCCGGGCATGACCACAAAGCCTTGCGCGTATTTGACGAACATGACCTTGCGTACAAAAAAGTACCGGTGCGTGAGGTTTTTGTCGGGAGCAATGAACGTATTGTGATTTTGCTCGAACGGCAAGTCAATGTTCAATCCCACCGACGGCCCTCCTTTCATCCAGGCGCCTTTGTTGCCCGCTTCCATGATGCCCGGTCCGCCACCCGTAATGATGCCGTAACCTTCCTCTGTGAGGCGGCTGGCGACTTTGACGGCCAGTTCGTAGTAATGCGTTCCGGGTTTGGTGCGGGCCGAGCCGAAAATCGAAATACAGGGGCCGATCTTGTTCAGTGTCTCGAAGCCGTCTACAAATTCTGCCATGACTTTGAACATCGTCCAGGCGTTTTCGCCGCGCAAACTTTTCCATTCTTTCATTTTGCGTTTGGGGGCAGCGCCGTTCTCCGGCGTATGTAAGGCGGATTCGCTCGCTTCTTTTACGTGATTATCCATATTGCACAATATTAAAATGTTAGGATAAAAAAGCCTTCCCGAACGCGTCGGAAAGGCTCTCTCATTTTTGTTTGTGCAAAGTTTTGTGTAAAAAATCCAGAAAATCAACATTTAAGCCTCAAAAAATCTGCAAATCCCTTCGCAGCGACGCCTTAATGTCCCGGTAAAGACGAATTTTGCCCAAAAACTGCACATGCGCCTTTTCGGACTTATCGGCTTCCCGCTTGGGCATTCGTTCTCGCAAAAATATTTTTCGGAAAAATTCGCCCGCGAAGGCATTGCCGATGCACGTTATGAACTTTTTCCCCTGGAAAATATCGCCGACCTGCCGGCATTGTTAGCCCAACATCCCGACCTGTGCGGCCTCAATGTGACGATCCCGCACAAGGAAACGGTCATTCCCTTTCTGCACGAGTTGGATGAGACCGCCCGCGCCGTAGGGGCAGTGAATTGTATAAAAATTGAAAATCAGCAACTTAAAGGATACAATACGGATGTAACAGGTTTTGAAAAGTCACTGAAAGCGGTAGATGGCGGACGGTGGACGGTGGACGGTGAACGGCGGGGGGGGGACAGTGGATGGTGGACGGGGGGCGGTGAAGGGTGGGTGGGAGCATTGATCTTAGGTACAGGCGGAGCCTCCAAAGCCGTCGCTTACGTTTTGAAAAAACTCGGTATCCCATATCGGTTCGTTTCGCGTAATCCCGATAGTGAAAACCAGATTTCTTATGAAACCGTCCACCGTCTACCGTCCACCGTCTACCACCTCATCATCAACACCACCCCGCTCGGAATGTCGCCGCACACCGGTACTTGCCCCGATTTGCCGTTCGAGCGACTAAGCTCCCAACATTTCGTGTACGACCTCGTTTACAATCCCGCCGAAACCTTACTTTTGCAGCGCGCCAAAGCCCGGGGCTGCACCGTAAAAAACGGCTTGGAAATGTTGCACTTACAAGCCGAAGCAGCATGGGAAATCTGGGGTAGTTGAAGTCATTAAGGGTAATTTATAGTAATTTCCGCACCCTCCAATGTCTCTTAATTACCTCTATAATGACCTTTAATGACCCTCCAGTGACCCTTAATGACCTCTAATGACAACAATATCTTTTATGCCCGCAGTTGACTTTTCCAACACCGAAATCGCCTTTTCGCACCTCACCAACCGCGAACTGAAAAAATCTGCCTGGTTGTTCCGCATGATGAACAAGCCCTGGCTGGTAAAATATGGATCCCAACTAGCCCTGTGGGCAGTGGAAAACCGTATCCCTACTGCCGAAACCATCGTAAAAAACACCGTATTCGAACAGTTCTGCGGCGGCACCACTTTACTTGACAGCCAGAAAAACATCGACCGGCTTGCAGCGCACAATGTCCTGACCATCCTCGACTACGGCGCGGAGGGCAAAGAGATGGAACTCGATTTCAATCACACGATGAACGAGAACATCCGCGCCATTGACTACGCATCCCGCTCGCAACACATACCGGTCGTCAGTACCAAAGTGACCGGGCTGGCGCGTTTCCATCTGCTCGAAAAAGTACAGCACCGCCCAACCCTCACCCGCGACGAGCTGAGCGAGTACCGCAATGTGCTGAAGCGTATAGATGCTGTGTGTTACCACGCCGCCAACAAAGGAGTAGCCGTTTTTATTGACGCCGAGGAAAGCTGGATCCAGGATACGATTGATCACCTGGTATGGCTCATGATGAAACGCTACAATAAAAAACGGGTGGTCGTGTACAATACCTTTCAGATGTACCGCAAAGACCGCCTGCAATTCCTCATCGAGAGTTACGACCGTGCCAGGAAGGCGGGCTTTATGCTCGGCGCCAAACTCGTGCGCGGCGCTTACATGGAGAAGGAAGCCCATTATGCCGCTGAGTTCGGCTACGATAACCCCATCAACCCGGATAAAAATGCTACTGACGATCATTACAATACCGCTGTCCGCTTCTGCCTCGACCACCTCGATACGATGGCCTTTTGCAACGCCAGCCACAACGCCGAAAGCGCCATGCTCCAGGTAGAGATCATGGACAAAAAAGGCATTGCCCATGATCACCCCCACACCTTGTTCAGCCAACTTTTCGGCATGAGCGACAACGTGACTTTCAACCTCGCCGCCGCCGGCTTCCGCGTAGGCAAATACGTCCCTTACGGTCAGATCCGGGAAGTGATCCCTTACCTCATCCGCCGGGCCCAGGAGAATACTTCCGTCACGGGGGACGCGGGGAGGGAGTTGGCGCTGATATTGGAAGAGGTGAGGAGAAGGGGTGTGTGATTTACGATATAAGACTTACGAGTGGAGTTAAGAATATTCCTGTGCTTGGCATGAGGAAGAAATTCTTATGTTTGTCCTGATAACCAGATTTCTTTCCACATGAAACGATTGGTGGCATTTCTTACCGGGAGCCCAAGTCATTCAGACCAAACGATTGCCGCCGTACTTCAAAACGGAAAGGAAGCAGAGGTGCGAAGGACTGAAAATCGTTTATTTGAAGCATACCGCGATCTGACAGACAAGAATCCTTTTATTTGGATACTTCCAGACAAGCGCGACAGGGAGGAGGCTTATTTGGATGCTTGTTGGGTGCTTGTGAGCAACATCAAGGCTGGGCGATTCGATGAAAAAAGCAGCGTGAAAACTTATTTTAACAAAATTTTTCTTTATACCTGCGTGAGATATGCTCGCCGAAACGCTACTAATAAGAGCAAACCGGACAAACCCAATGAAAACGCGCCCTCTGACGAATTGCTTAAAGGATTTGCCTCAGATGTTCACGATAAACTGAACGGCCTGATGTCGCAGTATTCCAACGGCTTGCTCGATGAGGCGTTGAATCAGTTTCGTCTTTCCAACTACCGATGCTATTATGTGCTGAGTCTTCGGGACGATATGGGGTTTCCCTACGAAGCGATTGTTGATTTTACAAAAGAACGCGTATACCAGCGGTCAGAAGATGGTTATGCCTTCAAACTGGAAGAATTGATCGAAGTCATTGAATCGGAACAGAAAAAATTGAACTTCAACAATCCAGACACCGTGAGAAACATCGCCTCCGAGTGTCGAAAAGAATTGAACGCACTGATTGAACGATTTAAAAACCCAAACCAAGCGAGGCCATGAGCCAAAACGAAAAAAACATTCTGCTCGAAAATTTCCTCGCTGGAGCGCTATCCGAAGACGACAAAGAGGTCTTCGAAGATTTGGTGCGTACCGACGATGCCTTCGCTCAAGAAGTGGCGCTACGCCTGGCCGAAGCCGATGCGTTTCATCGCGCCCGCACGGTGGAAAAAGAGGAGATAAAAAAGAGATATCAACACAGGCAGCGGTTGCGCCGCCAGGTGGTATTGATTGGTTTGGGGTTATTGGGATTATTTTGGATGGTAAGCTTGGCCTACCAAAAGATGGAAAAACGGAAGGCCGAAAGACAAAGGGAAGTGGATGAACTCAAACTTTTACAGCCGCGCCTGCCCGACACCTTTGATATCGTTTTACCATGGCGGAGAATGTCTCTAACATCCCCGTCTATACCTATCCCTTGCATACGTGACACTTTATGGCTGCGTTATATTCCCAAAGAACCGATAGCCGGCAGAGAAGGGGAGGAGATTGAAAACAATTTTGCAAGAGGAGACTACGCCGGATACTCAGAGGCACTTCGTATCGGGAATCAATTCTTGTCGGAGCATGACTCTGTTTTAGCGAAGTATCCCCGGCGGTGTTTAGTCATCGGGGCGTTGAACATTTGCCTGCCCGAAGGCGACCCCACACTGGCTGTGCGGTATCTCGAAGTAGTGAGACAGAACCCTCGCTACAAAACAAAGCAAATAATGGCCTTGCTTGTGTTCGCCCATGCTTGCAATAGCAGGTGCGAGGAAGCGCGAAAGGTGATGCAAGAGGAAAACGTCAGATACTTGCTGCCTGCTCATCTGTTGCGCTGGCTCGATGGCTGCGGCGTGAAGTGATGCGGGAACGCCGCTATCCTCTCCGTTCACTTTTCGTTCATCGGCGCGGGATCTCCGATGAGGATGAAATTGGCCCAGTAGTATGGGTGTTCTTCATTCATCAACGCACTTTTAGCTTCTGCCAGCGCCCGGTCTTTTTTCATTCCTTTGCACAAATTTTGGTGAAAGGCAGTCAGCAGATTCGAGGTCTCCTTTTTATCTGGCAGCACGGCAGTAGTCGCCAATGTAGCGGGCACACCTGCATAGGCAAAAGCACGCGCCAAAGAAATGATGCCCTCGCCCCTGAGGAGCAATCCGCTAGCGGTGTTGCAGCTACCGAAGACCACCAGTCGGGCGTTCAGATTTTGCGGCAAGGTCAACACTTCGCTCACTGTGAGTCGTCCGTCGCCGCTTGGGTCTTTTGTGAACAATATGCTTGACTCCAAGGGGTCGGAAGAGTGGAGGCAGCCATGCATCGCAAAAAACAACTCGTCAAATTGGCTTGCCTGCCGCATGAAATCGGCCTCGGCCGCGGCTTCAAAAGGCTCTGCCTTTTTTCCGCACATATCCGTCGCGTTGCGTGCCGCGTTTGCGAGATGGGGGATCGAGTGGTCTGCGCAACGCAAAAATGTGGGTTTCTCTCCTTCGTATTTTCCGATGAAAGCGCCGATGGAGTGGGTTGGGTTGCGCTTGATTTCTTCGGCATATTTGTAGGCCGTCAGTGAGTATTGGTAAGACAATGCGTAGCGGCGCAATAAATATGATAATTGGTCATAGCCTTGACTGGCCTTTATTGGTTTGTCGAGCAAGCTTTCGAACAGCACTTTTCGCAGATTTCCGTCGGGGACGATGATAAGGCGGTCAACTTGGGGCGGCAGGCGGTTTTCCAGCATTTCAGAAAGCAACACCTTGTACACGTCGTAGCCTTTGGCGAAATCTTCATTCTGCGTGAAAATCGCCTGGCAGTATTCATTGAGCGTTTGCGACCAGTTTTTCGGGTGTTTGACCACGCTCCAGTAGGTTTGAGATCGGGTAATTGCCATTACGAGCGTGGAATCGTTCCCGACAGAAAATTCTATGAGCGCCGTCGAGTCGTCGTTCACCAACTTCTGGCGTGCCAAGTCCAGTGTCACTTCGTCTTCGCCGATTTGCTCCGAGTAGTAGCGCGGGTTGTTCTTTTTAACTTTTTCCCGCAAATTCTGTATTTCCTTGTAAACGCTGTCTAAAATGGCCAGCTGCGCCGAGTTGGGATTTCTGTGATAAACCAATCCCGCCCCTCTTAATTTATCGCGAAGCTTCCGCTCTTCTTCGAACACGGTATTGTCTTCCACGCGGCGGCGGAGAGCGCTGCGCAACGCAAAGCTTTTACCTTTTTCAGCGTAATTAAAAGCCTTTTCAAAATATTCAGCCCGTCCTGACTGCCTGTACAAATCAATGGCAGCCAAAGCAGCTTCATGGTAAATGGAGGCGAAGCGTTCGGTAGACAGTTCCATGCTGCTTTCCGAGAGGAAGCTCAAGCGCAGTTCGTTGAGCACCCGAAAGATTTGTTCATATACGAACAACGCCTGCCTATGAGCACGCAGGTCGCCTTCATGCATTTGAAGTATCCTGGCTTGAAAGCGCAACGTTTGGATAATAGCATATTTTTCCTGTATTTGCTGGATTTGTATAGGGCTCAACGGTTTATCGTAAAAGATATCGAAAGCAGGATAACCATAATGTCTGCAACTTTGTAGACTTAATCTGTAAGCATCTGCCCATTCTCCTTTTTCAGCATATGCCAGCGCCGATAATGCCTCCGTCAAACCGAAGTAGGGCACCGCATTACCGGCATTCACACCTTTTTCAGTTAAGTACTGCTGATAACGCAGGACACTATCGGCCCAGGCAGGTTCGACGGCGCAGAGATTTGAAAAACATTGCTGAATGCTAAAGACAAGGGACGCTGCAGCAGTTTTAACATCCTCACTCAGGCTGTCGTATTGAGTTGTTTCAACAAGCACATTTTGCAGGCCCTGAAGTGCTGCACGGAATTGAGGCAACGCTGATTGTTGACCGTCTTCATGAGCAATGCTGTCGGCCAAGTCAAGTAAATAAGCGTATTTCAGTCTTTCGGCGCTAAGCCGGTCGAGGCGCCGGGCGGGTGGGATATCGGGAATCGTCCGCCAATGGGCAAGCGCTTGTTCCGCCCAGTACAATCCTTCACTGATGTTTCCGCTTGATTGTGCAAGCACACTCTTACTAACCAATGCGAGAAATACTCCTTCCGGAAGATTTCCTTTTTCAAAGTTGGCCAGGGCTTTCGCATTGTACAACCTGGCTTCATCCAACTCGAAAAGGTGCATTAAAACGATAGACATCTGGTTTTGGGTCTGAGCAATATTGCGTACTACTAATGTTGTCGCGGGAAATGACTGCAAAATAGAGTCGATGACCCGAAACTCATTGGCCGCTTGGCGCAGAGAGCCAATATTCGCCATTTGATTGGCGTGGGAATACATGCTCCGGAGGTAAAGTGCAATGAAAACCTGGCCAGTTGATTTCAAATTTTTTACAGCTTCTGCAAGGCAAAGCGCCAGGCTATCGGGCAGTGGGGTGTATGGCTGGGCCTGAAAGAAAGATTCGCATTTGTCCAAACAGGCTACTGCCTTTGGCAGGTCAAAATTCTGCCCTGTGACGGGGAATAAAGCGACGAGGTAGAAGAGCAAAGAAAAAACGAATGTTTTCATGTGTTTTTCCAATTTGATGCGGCCAAAAATACTGCCCGAAGTGGGGGGCAAAATTTTTTTTCAAAAAAAATCGCTTTTCGCGTGATGGATGCCCGGATGATAGCTACTAACCAGGTAGAACATGAAATTTTTCATTCTTGAAAATCATCCGTCTATGAAGCATTCATTTTTTTCAACGCTGTTGCTCCCGGGCGCCCTCGCGTACCTGCTGTCCGCCTTCGGCACGAAACTCCAAACCGGAGAAATGGCGCAGAACACAGCGAAAACGAGTCTCTCGCAACCCGCCCCCAATGCCCTCACCTGTACGCTCCCCGCTCCTGCATCCTTCTCCGGCGAAAGAACGGGCAGCACCACCGCTTCCTTGTCGTGGGCCGCAGTGACCGACGCGGGAGCCTACCGCCTGAAGGTATTCGATCTCAGCACAAACGAACTGGTTTTCGACAACACCGAGTACGGTACGACTAAATACTTAAGCGGTCTCGCTTCCGGCACCACTTACCGCTGCGTACTCGCTTCGGTGTGTCCGGGTGGTTCTGCCTCGGAGTTCGTGATCATCGTAGATATATTGTAGGCTTTTCCAGAAAAACCTTAAAGCAGTTCGCCGATTTTGGCTGCTACCCAGTCGGGCGCGGCGAACTGCCTTTTCGCAAATTCTGCCTGAAGTTGTTCTTTGGAAAGCGAGCGTTTTTTTCCGTGTTGTGCCATTTTCTGGATAAACCAAACCAGGTTGCGATACGACTGCCGCTTGGATTGGGAAAGAATCGTATTACCCTGTAAAAAATCCCTGAAGCTCCTCAATGCCCGTTCGAGATCTTCGGGTTCGACTTGCTCTTGGCGCCATTCTTCATAGGTGTTGCACACGTTGAGCATGTGAAAACGCAGGGAATGGAGCGGGTGGCGGGAGTCCAGCTGATGAAGCAAAATGGCAGCGGTGCGAAATTCGGACTGATAAAAATGCCAGTAGGCC
Organism: Saprospiraceae bacterium; assembly: GCA_019187225.1. Lineage (GTDB taxonomy): Bacteria > Bacteroidota > Bacteroidia > Chitinophagales > Saprospiraceae > M3007. The sequence continues at coordinate 139,679 of JABAQQ010000018.1, read as the reverse complement.
CGGAGCAGCGTTATCGCCTTTTTGCGCTGTTTTTTCGGTAAAGCGTTTTTGCCCTTTTCCAAAAAGGCTTCGAACCCTGCTGCGTCGCGGCTTTTGGCGAACATCATGCCGTCGTTGAGAAAAAAGGCTTCGGATGCGGCCGACACCGTCCAGGTTTTCTGACCATCTGCCCAGCCGAACATCTGGCGGTACCACTCGAAAGCCTCCGCTTTACCTGCGTGATAGCGATGGATGCAATAATTGAGCGCAAGCCGCACGACGGACTCCAGCTCGCTGCGTTCGAGGCGAGGTCCCTGGTGTTGAAGCAAGGCGAAAAAAGCCTCAAACCGGGCATCCGGCGTGGTCAACAGATTGAGCAGAGCCCGGTAGAGTGTCAACATGGCGCTTTTGCCCGAATGATCGAAATGTGCGGTTTGTTCCAGCAATTGCTGATAACCGTCCCGGTCGCTTTTAATGTCCAGTACACGGGTGGAGGAAGCGTGGTTGCAAGCCAATTGCAATTTGGAGATGAGATAATACAGTTCGACGCTTTCGCCCATATCGTCCAGCAATTGGCCTGCGGATTTGGTGCGGTCGGTAAGCGCGTAAGAAGCGGCATGTTTCAGCGTCCAGAAGCGCAGTTGCCAGCCGTCTGCCGTTTCGGGTTTGGTTTTTTGGGTCTTGTTCCCCAAAGCGGTATCAACCGCGTGCTTGAAAGCCCGTTTGTCGGTGCGCTTGAAAAAGATGCTCACGTCGGCTTGTGCGCGCAATTGCGGGTCAGAGAGCAGTTGGCGGACGGCGAGAAAGTCCCGAATGCAGCCGTTCAGGTCGGAAAGGGCTTTGTTCCATTTGTGATCGTCGAACGCTTCGCCTTCGAACAGCTTGGGAAAAACATCCTTTGGGGAGCTGATCGTCCACTGTTCGGCTTCGCGCAGTTCGGCGAAAAGCAGGGGAAGATGCTTTTTGGCTGTAAAAAATGGCGATCTCAAAAATTTTCCCAACGCAGTCAGTTCGGATTTATCGAGCAGGCTGAGCAGGGCGGCGGTGTGCGTATTGTCCATTTTTTCGTGCCTTAAGAGTGTCTTTTGAATAAAAAACCGGGGCAAAGGTCGCGCAAAAAGCGTGGGGGAAAATCGGGGATTTTGCGAAAAAAAGGGGTGGTGAAGAAATGGAGGGGGGGGATAGGTTTGCCTTGTTTTTCAGAGAAAAGTCATTCATCTAAATTTTTTCAACCAGATTTTATGCGACAAGTAATTCTACCCTTCCTCTTCTTATGTACCTGTCTTGTGCGCCCGCAGGCACAATCCTCCGAGATCGGCCTTATGAAAATCGGCATTTTGCCGGTCAAGTACCAATCAGGCAAAGAGCAAGATGCTGCAAATCAGGTGACCAACCAGTTGTACGACAACTTCACCAATTCCAAAAGGGCGGAAATCATCAACCGCGAGTTCTTTGGAGATCTGCAGAATGAAAAATTCCTGACCTCCGAAATTGACTTCGTAGATGGCGAAACCCTGTCCAAGACGAAATCCAAAGGGGCGAAATTCCTGCTCGTGGGCAAAGTTGCCACGTGCACAGTGGAAGAAAAAAAGTCAACAAGCACAACCGGTTTGTCGGTATCGTACGAATGCTTTCTCAACGTCGGATTGCGCCTCATTGATGTGGAAACGGGGGTGACGGCTCAATCATACACCCTGCAGAATGAAAAAAAGATGCTGAGCGATTGGAATATTCTCGACGGCGACAAATCCACCCCTTCCGAAGCGATCCAGGCCGCTGTCAAAAAATTGGATAAAGACATTAAAAAGTTCATGGACTCTTATTTCCCCGTCGAAGCCTCAGTAGTTAAATTAAAAGAATCGTCCAAAGACAAAGCTGTTCTCGTATTGGTCGGTATAGGCAGCGACAGCGGCGTGCAGAAAAAGCAAAAATTCTTAGTCAAGGAAAAATCGCTCGTCGAAGGGGAACCCTACTACGAATTGGTAGGTGAGGTGGAAATCGAGGAAGTCAACGGCAAGGGTATTTCGACGGCAAAAGTCACAAAAGGAGGAAAAGAGATTTTCACCAAAATGAGCCAGCCCGGTACCAAACTCGTGATAACCAGTAAAAATTAATGCCATGAAAATACAAACAATACTGCTTTTTGCTGTCGGCTTCGCAATCAACGCTTCAATAGCTTGCAAGAGTACGGCAGTGACTTCGGGAGAAGTCAGGTATATCAGCACTTCCAACCAGGGCGATCTGATGGAGGTATCCGCCAGAGGATACGGGGGCAACGAGCGAGCCATCATTGCCGATGCCGAACGCCGAGTCTTTGAAACCCTGCTGTTCTCGGGTCTGAGCGGGTCTTCCGTTCAATATCCCATGGTGAATGACCCTAATGCCCGGCAAACCCGAAAAGATTATTTCAAAAAGCTGCTCGACGAACAAGGTTACCGGAGCTATTTGGCCGTCCCCGGCGTACCCGACAAAGTCGGTAAAGACAAGCGCACCGGACAAAAAACGGCACTGGTAACGATGCAAGTCAACGTAATCAACTTACGCCGCGAACTGGAACGGCAAAACCTCACACGAAAATTAGGTCTTCGATGAAAAAATTACTGCATGCTATATCGCTCATCGGGTATGCATTATGCCTGCCCGTTATACTCACGGCTCAAGAACCGGCTAATACGGAAGTGCTCCAGATACAACCCACCATCATGGTCGTTCCCTGGACAAGCCAGGATGAAGATATGCGCAAAAAATTAGAGAGTGATTTCGCCTATCGCGCTGTCCTCAACGAGGTGCGGGCGGCTTTCGACAAACGCGATTTTACGACCATAGATTTTGTAGAAGCACTAAAGATCGCTGCGACCGACCGTATCACCGGAATGCAAAACTGGCGCGACCTTTTTAAAGACGTTATAGACAATTCGCCTGCAGAAATTGAAGTGTTGACAGAAATTTATATCCAACCGGAAAAGTACGGCAATAAGGTCAATATCCTGTTGGCCGCCAATGACAAATACTCCGGGGAGTCTATTGCCAATTCCGGCATGATCAGCTCCGAACCGGTCAACACCACCGACTACGCGCTATTAGCCAAAAAAGCGCTTGAAAAAGACGATGCTATCGGCAAATTCCTGAACTCTATGCAGAACAAGTTCACTGAAATGGTCCAAAAAAATGGCAGAAGCATCGCTGTCAGGGTGGAAGTCAAAGAAGGATGCCCATTCAATTTGCAGACCGAAGTCGGAGAAGATGGCGACTATGTGTCCGACCTGATCACGGACTGGGTGAAAAAGAACGCTTACAAGAACAACTACAAATTGAAAGGGAAAACCGCCAGTCTGATGGATTTTACTTATATCAAAATCCCTTTACGTGATGCCGAAGGCAATAATTACGACATCAACAATTTCTCGCGCATCATGCGCAAGGCAATACGAAGCATGGGTGACAAGACCGACAAAAGAGACAAGTTCAAATTGGAAGAGTTAATCAGAGGAAACAAACTCATCATCACCATTATGCAATGATACCATGATTTCATTTGAAAGCAAACTGCTGATTGCGGTTACGTTTGCCGTTTTATTAAACGGATCACTGTACGCTCAGGATACTACCGCCAGCGCCCCCATCGCATTCACCCTCTATGCCTCTGAAATGGGGAAAGAACTGAATGAAACACAAACCGAGATGGCCGGGCGTAAAATCACCCTCCTGCTCGATCGCTACGGTTATGTCGCATCGCAGGATGCCCACAACTTCGGGATATTCCCCAAATTCGCAGTCTATGAAGAAACGCAGATGGAAGGGTTGTCAAAGATGCTTGTTGTCAAAGGCGAGCTCTCGCTGGTCGCCAAGCAAGTCAGCAATGGCCTGGTAGTCGCATCTTGTGCACAAACAGTGACGGGAAGCGGGGCCACCCGTGAAGCCGCCCTTACCAATGCCATCAGCAACCTGCCGACAAGCGGACCGCAATACCAGAGTTTTTTTAAATCGGTGCAACAAAAAGTTGTCACCTATTACCAGCGTAATTGCGCCATTATCATTGCCGATGCCAACAATAAAAGCACACAGTTACAGCAGCACGCGCTCGCGCTGCAACTGCTGCTGCAAGTACCCCGCGAAGCGGGCGAGTGTTATACAAAAGCCCAACAGCAACTTCAGCCCGTCTTCCTCGCTTTTCAAAAAGACCGTTGCGCGCGCATGGTGCAGGCCGCAACAGCCGAGTCAGCCGCTCTGAAATACCAAAATGCCTTGTCCATATTGGCGCTTGTAGATCCTGGTTCGCCTTGTCGGGCCGAAGCCCTGGCGCTCATCCAGTCAATCGCTCCCAAAGTGGAGGCGCGATACCGCGAGCGTTTGGACTTCATGCTCAAGGCATATTCCGACGAAAAGGAACTGGAGAAACTCCGCATCGAAGCATACAAAGAGATCGCCAAGGCTTACTATGGAAAAAGCGATACTATATTACAGGCACTCATCGTGAAGTAAGCGGGAACTTCTGCAGGTCGCGATTACCGTAGTTCTAACTGCCAGGTTTTTTAGTACAGACTGAATTCAATTGCTTGATAGTCAGATGATGACTACGAGCAGGTATCTTATTGCCATAACTATTCACCACTAAAAATATGTCATTATGAAAAAGATCATCACAGCGTTTTTCGCGCTCTCACTCCTGTTCGCTTCCTGTGAAAAAACGGAAGAACTCTTTGGAGAACCCAGCCTGAAAGGCAAGCACGTCTATGCAGGTGGCGAGACCAAGGTCAAAGTTGGTTCCTGGAGCACGGAAAAAGTAGGCAACGGGCGGATTGAAATTGACCTCGACGCGGGCACTTTCAAGTTCACCGCCGGCTCAGTCAACACCAAAACAGAACTTGAAATCCTGTTTGGTGCAGGTTTCACCAATGAAGTGCCCAAGTTGTACTCATTCGAACAGATGCAAACCACCGCCTCCGGTGACTACTGGCGGGATACGAGCTCAGATATCTTCTTCTATTCGCAAATCTGGGGCTCCGGGCAACTGGGGTATGTGCAAATCAACAACCTGACGGAGGACATCATTGAAGGCGAGTACGAGTTTAAAGGCACAGATATATATGAGGACTTCAAAGAAAGAACCGTACAAGGGTCGTTTTCTATTCCAAGAGAATAAAAGGCGGCTGGAGGAGAAGAACCTCGAAGAATCAAATGAAAACCTTTTTTCAGCATACGCTGACAAACATTCACTAAAACAACACCTATCTATGAAGTCCTGCTTCTTCGAACAAAAACAAAACGCTTTGTCTGTCCTCATTTTTCTAAGAAATCTGACATTGGCGCTGGTATTTTCCCCGGTTCTGCACACGAATGCGCAGAACATAGATTATACATACGGCCCCAATGGCGACGGTATATACCCCTGGTCGCCCGGCACAACATCCGAAGTGTTCTATGATGCTGTTTTAAATGGAACAGAAATCATTGCCGTAGGCCATACGGATTATGACGAAAACGAAGGAGGAAACTATCGCGGGATAGTGGTCAAACTTAATTACGACGGCATACCTGTATGGGGGCCTGTTCATATAGACTACCCGAACAGCAGTGACGAAATATATGGCGTGGCGCTGCAAAGTGACGGCAAAATTGTTTTGGCTGGCTCGACCGACGACGCGAATGGCATCCTTCGACCCGCCCTGTTCCGGTTGAACGCCAGCGGAACACCCGATAACACTTTTGGCACGGGCGGGCGCGCCATCTTCACGGCAAGTGTAGGCAGATTCCGCGATGTGGCTGTTTTGCCCAATGGCAAAATTGTGGCCTGCGGGCTTGGTTTTGATGCAAGCAGCGACTTTGCCACACTCGCGGCCCGGTACAACTCTAATGGGCAATTGGATGTCACATTCAATGGAGGATACAACATTTTTAAAGTAGGCATCGGAAGTGGTGACGAAGATGAAGGCGCAGGGCTGGGACTGGCTGTCCAAAGCGACGGCAAAATTGTTATCTGCGGATACACAGAGTCTGGCAGTGAAGATGTCGCCTATGTCGCCCGCCTCACAACAGGCGGTGTACTGGATGTTTCTTTAGATGGAGATGGTAAAAAAATATTTTATGTCTCTGGCGCTACGGTGAGCAAGCAATATGCACGTACAGTTGGTATTGATGGAGCCGGCCGCATTGTTGTTGGCGGTCACGTCGTCGTTTCTGGAGAAGATGAGTTTTTCCTCGCCCGCTTTTTGACAAATGGCAATTCTGACAATTCATTTGCCAGCTATGGTTACAAAGTGTACCACGGTATCTCGTCGAGCTCCTACGAGTACGGTCTCTCGATGGCTTTTCAGTCCGACGGCAAAATATTACTGGCCGGTCATGTTAATTTCGATGCTGGCCTGATCAGGGTGAAAAATGACGGCTCTCTCGATGCAACATTTGACAATGACGGTTTTTACATCCCTCCACCTGGCTTAGAATATTCAGAAGTGAACAAGGTCTTGACAGATGGCAGTAGAATTTATCTCGTAGGCGCATTCACACCGTCCGGTGGTCCAATATTGGACGATGATGGGATGGTTCTTGTCCTCGACAATACAACAGTGGTTGGTTTAGACGAAGTAAACTCTAAGGTTTCTGTACGGCTATTTCCCAACCCGGCAAATGAAGCGGTTCATCTTGAAATTACTGATCAACAAACCACAGGGATTGCTTTTGAAATGTTTGACATGTTAGGGCGTCGAGCCGCTTCTGAAAAAATAGACGACCTGCAAAAGCGCGCAACAATATCCACTGCCGCTTTACCAGGCGGAACCTATCGCCTTATAATTTACCGAGAGGGAGAGATAGTCAAAACTGCTTCGCTCATAATAGCACACTGAAAAAATGCCTTGACCTCAAGAAGTCGCTCATTTTCTGAATTTTCAAGGATATCCTAGATTAATTCATCATAAAACATCGAACCATGATAAAAGCGAAAACTTTCTTCACTTTCTTGCTGCTTGTCGGCGTTATGCTTGTCGGGTGCGAAAAAAAACAACCCGAATCCAAGGTTCAGGAGAACGGCCTGACCAAGGACATCAACGATTTGGTGCCGCAGTCTATCATAGACCAGATGCAGTCGCTTGGCATGCCGATTCATGGTGGAGATAACCCACCCAGCATTGAGAACACTTACTTGGCTGCGCCCTTCATTTTGTTGAGCAGCAACGTTCCGGGGGATTTTCCGGGCAAATCTTTTGCTGACTACGAGGTCACATTTTATGATCAAAACAACGATGACCTGACCATCAAAGTAGACTACCTCAACGGCCCGGAGAGCGGCACTGGGCTTGGGTGCTATATCGTGGGCGACAAATGCAAATTTTCCGTTTTCGTCGAAATCAACTCGATGAACACCAATGGGACAAAGGCGAAGATGATCCACGTCATATCGGGCACATTTATTGAAAAGGGCATCGAAGATTTGCACCTTGCTAATTTTATGCTCGACGATTATGGCGATCCCTCCGGCATCTGGATAGGCGTGGGCGAGGGCCGTGTGGCCTATGACCAAGATGGGTTTTCCGAAATCGTGGGCTCCACTTCCGAATGGTATTCGAGGCTGCCGGCCTGCCCCTGCACTTATGAAGAGGTCAAAAAAATGGGGAAAACCGACTGCCCCGAAGGGGAATGGAAGATTTGCGGCGACGCTTCGCTGCGGTTTCACTATGGCGCGACTTACGAAGTGCGCTGGACGCCTGTCAGCAGCGGAAAAGCCGGGCAGCAATGCACGTACGACAGCAATGGGAAATTGATAACGTCGGGGATAGCCGCAGGTTCTCCCGACATGGTCTCTCCCGGAACCTGCGGCCCCTTTGAGTGGCTTTCAAATCTCTTGGTAAACCATTTGTGCGACCAGTCTGACCATTGTATTGAAGACGTCAAACCATGGTTGAAAGGGAACGAGAAAAGCATCCCATGTTGGCAATATTTAGCGCAATGGCCTTCCAACAACTTGAACAGCTGCGACCAAAACCCCAAAACGGATATCCTGCACATGCTGGTGATGGTCGGCAACATGGCGTGTGAAGAAGTCACAGACCTTTTTAGGGTCATAGATTCTTCCGGTCAGGCTTCCACAGAATTGAAGGATTTTTTTCATGGGCGTTTGAATTACACACCCGCAAACTTAAAATCACAGTTGCAAACCATTTTCACTCACCTCAATTGCGACAACAATCTCAGCGACCCCGGATGCAGTGCTTTGAAAAAAGCCATAGGCAATCTTTGATTTTTGCTGAAGCAATCGCTGCCTTGAAGAAAGGAAACAAGAATTTAAAAACCAATTTCGCATCGCCGGGCTTGGCGACAAGCGCCGGCGGTTTTTTAAGATAATATATGCTTTGTAGCCTTTAATGTGTCATGTGGGGGACCACCAATAATGACACAAGCAAAACATATAAACTTGAACAACGCAGTCGCCCGCCCACCCAGAGCACATGCCAGTTGTGGGCGGATTTTTTCATTTTCTTATGGGCTGTATGGCTATAATATATTGCCGCTACTGCTACTGCTACTGCTTACTGCTACTGCCACTGCTCACTGCCACCATCCCCCACACCAACGCCCCCACCCTTCCATCGTGCAACATATTATTCACCAATCCGTGCAGAAAAAAAGTGAGCAGACTCAACGTAAGCGCCAGCGCAAACCATTGATTTTCTTCGTTTTTTTCAGAAAAAACATTCCTGAATCCCGCCCATAAAACTGCCGCAACCAAGGTCAGCCACAACAACAGACCCGGCCAGCCTGCCTCTGCCAGCGCCTGAAAATATTCCGAATGCGCCCCGCCGCCGCGGCCGTAAGTACGAGGCGAGCGTTCCGTTACCGGCGCAGTCGCGCTGATACGCGTCATCTCTTCCGGTTTTTGAAAAGGAATGTATTGGAACTGGAAAGTACCGGGGCCGAAACCCGCCCACGGCCGGTCATTTGCCATACGCAAGGCGCACGCGTACCTGTTCAGGCGTTCGAGGAAAGACACATCTGCAGCCATTTTGCCAAGTATCTGTCCTCTGAATAAAAAACCTGCCACAAGCATCGATCCGCCAACCAGTGCGAACCACAGCCATTTTTTTCTGAAAATCAGGAACATCCCGACAGCACCTGCCATCAATACCGAAAGCCAGGCGGCACGGCAAAAGGAGAAAAATAATCCGGCGGCGAACAGACCCGGCAGCAGCCACCATTTCGTCGTCAAATGAAAGGGAAGTTGCGGCGCCGGATGCGCTGCGTTCTCCTTTTCATTTGGGGGAGGGGCCGCACACAGGGAACCCAAAAAAACCATTAATACCATGCTCAATACCGCTGCATACAACGTGTTCTCAGGAAAAAAAGGCATCGGCGCCAGCAAGGCCTGGTCGGCGCGAAAATGATAAAAAGCGTGGTGGATCAACGTATAAACTACTACCCCCGCCATCGAAAAGGCGAACAGCCGGAAGGCGCGCAGCCACAGACCCGGAAATAACGACATCCCGACCGCGAACACCCACCAATGGCCGGCTTCCACGACCCAATATTTCCACGACACCGTCGGCAACGTTGAAAAACAGGCACTTACACCAAGCCAGCCAATCCAGACGAAACTTATTTTCAAAACAGGACTATGGGAAAATAACTCCCGGAACATGCCGGGGTTTTTCCATACCAACCCAAACAGGCCGATGCCCAGTGCAGCGATGATCGGCTCGCTGGGCAGGTTTATTTTCCACGCGCCAAACGAACATTCGAGCGACCAGGGGAGCAGGGCGAAGAGGACGCAATAACCCCGGTTCATCCAGTTTGGCAATTTTTCCATCCACAACTGTACGGCGCATTTTGGAAAACAAAAACAAATCTTTTTGTTTCAAAACACACCTAAAAACTCAATTTGTTTTAATTTTGTCCAAAATTTATCCACCGTGCCAGACAATCTGCAATCCAATATCCGCAATCCGAAATCCATCCGGGGTCGCGGCGCGCAAATCAATCCGCCGTCGCCCTATGAAAAGCTGGTGCGCGATGCCGAACCGCTCGATTGGGCGCTCGTCGCCGATGAATGGGACGACGGCAACCTTAAAACCGAATACCTCGAAACCCACCCTAAAACCATCCTCAACCGGGTGGAAAGCCCCGATATCCCGCTCGAATGGAGCATGAATCCTTATCAGGGCTGCGAGCACGGTTGCATCTATTGTTATGCCCGCAATACGCATCCCTACTGGGGATATAGCGCCGGACTGGACTTCGAGCGGAAAATCCTGGTGAAGCGCAATGCCGCAGAACTGCTTGAAAACGAATTAAAAAAGAAATCCTGGAAAGCGTCTCCCATTATGTTTGCCGGCAATACCGACGTGTACCAGCCCGCTGAACGCCGGTTCAGGATCACCCGCGCCTGTCTCGAAGTTTTCTGGAAATACCGGCACCCGGTAGGTATTATCACCAAAAACAGCCTCGTGCTGCGCGACCTCGATATCATCCAAAAACTCGCCTCCGAACGTCTTGTCGGTGTTGCTGTGAGTATTACCACGCTGAACGAGGAATTGCGTCAATTTCTGGAACCCCGCACCGCTACGGTAAAACAACGCCTGCGCACGGTAGAGACGCTTTCAAATGCAGGGATTCCGGTTTTTGTGATGATGGCGCCCATCATTCCGGGCCTGAACGATCACGAGATCTTTTCACTGGTAAAAACCGTCGCAGACTGCGGTGCTTTGGGCGTCGGTCACACGATGGTGCGTCTCAACGGCGATGTCGGCGTTATTTTTGAAGACTGGCTCCGGAAAACGATGCCCGACCGCGCAGATCGCGTGCTGAACAGGATACGCGACACGCACGGCGGCAAATTGGAAGAAAAACGCTTCGGCCACCGGATGCGCGGAGAGGGCAACATTGCCCGGATCATCCACGATCAGTTCCGCGTGGCCAAAGAAAAGTTTCTGAAAGACAGAAAAATGCCGCCCTACAACCTTGAATTGCACGATCAGTTCAAGTCACCGCAACTAAAGCTGTTTTAGTTTTTGGCTAAGGAAAGATTATCTTGTTTCCCCACCCACCGTGTCATTCTGAGCGCAGCGAAGAATCTGGCTAAGATATTGAACGTCAGTTACTCATGGCCAGATTCTTCGCTGCGCTCAGAATGACACCGCGGGTGGGAAAGTGCAGCGCTTCTTCTTTGAGCGTTATTAGCACGACATTACTTCCGCCTATCCGAAAAATCCGTGCTGTTCAGCGCCATCAGCTCCTTCAGCGTTTTTTGCATGCCATCCACCGAACCGTCGAGGAAAATGATGTTGCCTTTGCCGTGTTCGGTAAAGTTCTTGATGGCTTCGGTCCACATGGAGAAGAGGATAACCGAAGTATCGAGATTGGCCGTTTGCATTTCTTTGGCCGCATGACTCATACCGCGCGCCACTTCTTCGCGGAACAAGGCCACAGCCTGGCCGCGCATTTTGGCAGCTTCGCGCTCGGCTTCGGCGGCGATTTTGATGGCGTTGCCTTCGGCCTCGGCGGCTTTGGTCTTGGTGATGAGCAGCGCCTGGCCTTCGTTTTCGGCGGCGGCTTTCAGGTTGTTGGCCGCTACGATCTTCGACATGGAGCGCATCACCTCCTCGTCGAACGTGATGTCGTTGATCTGGAGGTCAATGAGGTGGAAGCCCCAGTCTTCGAGCATGTGGTCCACGTTGGTTTTGACGGCTTCGGTGATCTCGCGGCGCAGGCCGAGAATTTCCTGTTGTTTTTTGGTAGCGACGTACGAGCGGATATTGCCTTCCACCGTGCGGGTGAGCGTCGCCATGAAGTCGCGGTCGCTGACAAAACGAAAAGCTACTTTTTTTACCGTTTCTTCGGCATTGTCCATCACAGAAAAAAGCAGCAAAGCGGTGAAATGCACATTGGCCTGGTCAATGGTGACCGCCTGGAAGGTGAGTTCCACCGCGCGGTTTTGCACGGAAATGCGCTTGAAAATGGCTTCGATGAGCGGAATGCGGAAGTTGAGACCGGGGTAGAGCGTACGGCTGTATTTCCCGAAAATGGTCGTGATGGCGACGGTACCCTGTTGGACGGTAACGACTGTCAGAACGAGCAAAAGCAACAGGACTGGAATGATGTAAATCAGCATAAGATTGAAAGTTTGGTATTTGATTTTGCCGGCCAAAGATTGGCAACAGCGGGCGGGAAAACAAGCAAAGCCCGAATTAAAGCCTCATTTTGACGACCCAATGGGCTGGATTAGCACTTTTATCGCCTCAAATAGGCATTAACCCTGAATTGCGCATTTTCCCGCACGTTCATATAAAACAGATTCAAATCGCCGACATGGTAGTTTTTCCGGCGGAAAAAGAAGCTGCCGGGAAACTTTGGCCTGGATGCGAGCAGAATGCCCTCGTGTACTTCAGCGTCAACGATGTGCGGGCGAATGGCGCAAAACGGGCGTACCACGCCGCCTGCATTGGCGGTTTTGGGTGCATATTGGTGTTCGGTCGTCGTCCAGGTAAGCGGGTTGGTGCAAACGACGCTGTCGCGCTTGAATCCTTTTTTCAGGGCAAAATCGCGGTTCCAGGTACGCCAGGTGCAATAACAACCTGTTTCATCGGGCGTCCGGCAGGGTTTGATCTGTTTGAAATAATGCTCTTTCACCGGCCACCCCACAAGATAAGCAGCCACTAATTGCTCTTGCAAGGGCTTCCCCTCCACCAGTTCGCGCAATAAAAAAAGCGCATGACGCGCGCCCTGGCTGTGCGATGCGATGATGAAGGGTCGCCCCTGGTTCCAATGAGTCAAATAATATTCGAAAGCCGCTTTTGTATCGGCATAAGCGAGGTCGAGCGCTTTTTGCGCAGAAACCTTGTCGTCATTCCTGAAAAAAACAGAGAGATGTGCCTGGCGGTAGCGCGGCGCAAACACGCGGCCCGCGCCATTGAAAATGGACGCCTGAAAAAGGATGGTCCCCCCGTCTGTTTTTTTGTTGGTCTTTGCATCGTCCACCGCAGCATTCCAATGGCGCTGGTCGCAACTGGCGCCTGTATAAGTAGTTGGGTACAAGAAAAATACATCTACTGCCGAGCCAGGCTGTTCGTCTTTCAGATTGGGGCAGGGAGTTCGATCGGCCGGGTCTGTTATATCCGGATGCGAGGCCCAGTTTTCCAGTCGGGAGTAGTCGGGAGCAGCTGGCGCCAGGGAAGGATCAAAAGATTTCTTCGGGCGGACGGAACAACTGGAAATACACGCGGCGCCGAGCAGCGCCAGCCAGAGAGTAAGGGCCTTGTTCATGTGAAAATTTTGTATCAGGCCAAAACCTACGGCGAAACCTCCGATCCGGTTCAAATTTTTTTTAAAAAAAATATGCTGGGCTTGCGTTTTTTTCATTTTTTTGAAACAACTTTGAACGTCGGAATCAGACAACATCCAAAAATCCAATGCGCACATCATGAAACGCTATATCGCTCATCTGCTTGCCGATTTGGAAACGGCCGCCCGACACGCGCCGGAACCAAGTTCGTATGCATTTCGCTCTCCGTTTCGCGATGAGGAAGATGATGATACGCGCAGCGATGGATTGCACGCGCGATATGTGCGGCTCAGCGATTTGTTTGGATTGCCTCCCGATGCCTTTCCACCGGTGGAAAGGTTGACCAAAGTACAAGTAGCCGATCTGTTAAATGCATTGGAAAACCTTTGGAAAGCATGGCGCATCAATTGGGAGTGCCCGGCGCGTCTTACTGCCCGCCCGCGATATACGCTGATGGTGGAGTGGATGTACCGCGAGACGGTGCGTTACCACCACGATTTCGGCGCTGAAATTGATTTTTGCTGCTATCGCGATGAAGGCAAATGCCCGATGGGCAATACGGGCAATTGTTTTTGCAAAGAAGTGGAGGATATTGCCCGACACGACGTGGAGGCCTGGGAAGAATTCCACCGGCAGGAACAAGAAAATGCCAGGATCTCACCCGTTCAGGAGTTTTATCAATGGCTCCGCGCGGACGAGCCCAGCGAATTCGATTGGGATATTGACGATGACCGGATAGTGTGGCAACAATTTGTCGCTGAAGAAGACGCAATGGCATGGCTCTATTTCTACCGCCCCGACGTGAATGCGGAACTACAGGGCGACGAACCGGAACCTTCACCGGAGGATTTTGACGACTTTGATTGGGAGACCGGCAATGACTACCGGGATGATGATTTCCCATTGCCGTTTTGAAGGGAATTGGTGATTGGTGGAGACACCAATTTCCCCAATCACCAGCTATCAGCAATTCAGCGCCCCACACACCGAGATCACCTGCCCACTGATATATCCGCCCATTTCGGAAGCCAGAAAAACGCAGGTATTCGCTACGTCGTCGCCTGTACCGAGGCGCTTCATAGGGATAGAATTCAGGTAATTTTCCTTCGTTTTTTCGTCGAGCGCGTCGGTCATTTCGGTGGCGATAAAGCCCGGCGCCACGGCGTTGCAGCGGATGCCGCGCGAGCCGTATTCCTTCGCAATGGATTTTGAAAAACCGATGATGCCGGCCTTGGATGCGGCGTAGTTCGCCTGCCCCGCCTGGCCGAATACCCCCACCACCGAGCTCATGTTGATGATGCTGCCGCCGGTGCGGATCATGGGTTTGAGGGCGTGTTTGGTTAGGTTGAAAACCGATTTGAGGTTGGTTTGGATCACTTCGTCCCATTGCTGCTCGGTCATGCGGAGCATCAGCGTATCGCGGGTAATGCCCGCGTTGTTGATGAGAATATCCAACTTGCCGAGGTCTTTAACAACCTGACCGACAAGGTTTTCCGCTTGTGCATAGTTGCCCGCGTCACTTTGATAGGCTTTTACGTTTTCACCGAGTTCAGCAGCTAATTTATCCGCTCGCCCTTTTGAAGACGGAGAGACATAAGTGAATGCCACCGACGCGCCGTGTTCGGCAAATTTGCGCACCAGCGCTTCGCCGATGCCGCGCGACCCGCCCGTGATTAGAGCGACTTTTCCTTCGAGTAATTTCATTTTGTTGTGGATTTGTTGATGCGGGGATTTGTTGATGCGGGGCAAAGTTGAAAAAACTGCTTCAATTTTGATAATACGGAAAAATCAGCAGCTATTGAACTTCCAGTACCCTGCCCTTTGTTCCTTTGCGCTGACGACAAAAAGCACCTGATGGCGCAATGACTAATACGACTCAATGACGACAAGCTCCCGCGACGCCTATGCCGCTCTCCGGACCCCCGATTACCGCCGCTTCCTGGCGATGCGGATGATGACTACCCTGGCCATCCAGATCATGTCCGTTTCTGTTGGTTATTTCGTCTACGACCTGACGAACGATCCTTTGATGTTGGGTTTTATCGGGCTGGCGGAAGCGATTCCAGCCATCAGCATCAGCCTCTGGGCGGGGCACATTGCCGATAAATACAACCGGCGCAACATACTGGCCGGCTGCATTCTGGTGTTGTTGATGTGTTCGCTGGCACTGTTGGCGCTGGCCTCTTTCCGGGATTCGCTGTCCAGGGGAACCTTGCTGTCGGGAATTTACGCAGTTATCTTTTGTACAGGGATTTCCAGAGGTTTTTTCAGCCCCACCAATTTCGCTTTTTTACCGCAGTTGGTGGACAAAAAATTATTACCCAACGCCATTACGTGGAACAGCAGCACCTGGGAAGTGGCGAGTATCACCGGATTGGGTCTGGGAGGATTGCTGTACGGCTTCGCGGGAGTCAACTATACTTTTGCGACCATGACGGCTTTGTGCCTGTTGGCGATGATGGCCATTCTGAGCATCGAGCCCCGGCCGGTACCACCCGCCGACCATTCGGAACCTGCTTTGGTACGCATCCGGGAAGGGCTGCGGTTCGTATTCAGCAATCAATTGATCCTGAGCGCTATTGCACTCGATTTATTCGCCGTCCTTTTTGGTGGAGCGGTGGCACTGCTGCCTGTTTTTGCCAAAGATATTTTGAAAGTAGGGCCTGAAGGTTTGGGCATATTGCGCGCAGCGATGTCATTAGGCGCCATCAGTACGGCTTTTGTCATCGCGCACCGTCCTTTGGGCAAAAATGCCGGGAAACTGATGCTCGCCTGCGTGGCTGGGTTTGGTGGATGCATCATCGGCTTCGGGTTGTCAAAAATTTTCTGGCTGTCGTTTTTCTTCCTTTTACTCGCGGGCGTGTTCGACGAAGTGAGTGTGTACATCCGCTCTTCGCTCATGCAACACCTGACGCCGGAACACATGAAAGGTCGCGTGTCGTCGGTCAATTTTATTTTTGTCACTTCTTCCAATGAGATCGGCGCTTTCGAAAGCGGGGTGGCGGCCAAACTGATGGGTACGGTGCCTTCGGTGATTTTTGGCGGTTCGATGTCGCTGCTCATTGCGGCATACACCTGGTGGCGGGCTGCGAAGTTGCGGGAACTGGATTTTGAAGAATTAATTCAGGAAGAGCCCCCGGGAAACTAAACCGCATTCAATCAGATCTTACCAATCCTTTTTCACCCGTGATGGTTTCGTGGCAGGCGCCAGTTGCCGGTATTCGTGCGCGCTTTTTGCCTCGTCGGGCGCGACGACGGTTGTCAAAATTTGTTTCGCTTCATTTTGGCTGAGCGCTACCGAAAGAGTCTCCTTTTTTTGCGGTTGTTGCGCCCGGTCTAGGTAGTTGCGCTGAGGTTTGGGTGGTGGGGGCGGCGGCGGCAATTTTTGAGGCGGCGGTGGCGGCGGTGGATTCTCTTCTTCCTTTAATTTCTTTTTGGCGATTTGCAGGTTTTTTTTGGCGTCGAAGCGGTTGGGTTGCTGGCGGAGGCTGTGTTCATAGGCAATGATGGCATCTCTATATTTTCCCTGTTGCAAATAAGCATTTCCCAAATTAAAAAATGCTGCCGAGCGCGCCTGCGGTGTCGTGGCAGCAGCGGCTTTTTTGAACGATTCGGCAGCGACGTCGTATTTGCCCTGCTGGTAAGCGGCATTGCCGGCATTGTAGGAAGCGGCAGCGCCCGGTCCTGATTTCCGGTAGGTTTCTTCCGCTTTGCTCCATGCTTTTTGATCGTAAAGGCGGTCACCCTGTTGCATTTGACTGTGTTGAGCGCTTATGGGCAGTGGCAGGAGCAGTAGCAGTGGCAGTAGCAGTGGCAGTAGCAGTGGCAGTGGCAGTGGCAGGTTTACCCGCCGGAGGAACGAAGGCGGGAGTAGTTTATTTTTCAGAAAATGAAACATTTATATCAAATTATAAGTGATCTCGTCAGTAATGTACCGGCGATTTTAGTCGCCGGAAGTATCAGACAAATAATGGTTTCTTTGATTGTAATTTGGTAGATAAAGCAGCCGGTACTTGCCGGAACAACTTATCACTTCTTCTGCCACCAAAGCAACTGTTCGAAGGCAAGCAGTAGCAGGGCCGCCAGCGCCAGCCAGTGATAATACGACACATATTCCGTGTAAGCGCGCGCTTCCACGGCGCTTTTTTGAAGGTTATCTACTTCACTGGCGAGCGTTTTCACTGCGCCGCCGTCGTCGGTGTTGAGCGCAATGCCGCCGCCGGCTTTGGCCACATCGCGCAATAAAATGGGGTTGGCGTTGCTGCGCACGACCTGGCCGTTGAAATCGCGTTTGAAGCCGCCTCCCGGCATTGGAAGCGTTGCATTGGACGATGCGCCCACGCTGACTGTGTGGATCACGATGCCCTCCGCGCGGGCTTTCCGGGCACGGATATCTACGTCCGCCTCGTGGTGTTCGCCGTCGGAAACGATGATCAGTGCGCGACCGGCTTCCGAACCGGAATCGAACAAGCGGGCCGCCAGTTCGATCGCCGACACAATATCCGTCCCCTGGTCGGTGATGAAATCGGTATTCGCATTGCGAACAAACATCATCAGCGATCCTATATCGGTCGAAAGCGGCATTTGCGCATACGCGTCTCCCGCAAAAAATATCAGTCCGACCCGCTCGCCTTCGAGCGCTTCAGCCAATTGTTGAACAAATACCTTGGCTGCTTCTAAGCGACTCGGTTTCGCATCCCTGGCGAGCATGCTTTGGGATATGTCGAGCGCGATCAATACATCGGCACTGCTTTGTGGCGGCGGTGTGCGGCGCACGGCCTGTCGCGGATTGGCGATGGCGATGGCCACCAATGCCACCGAAGCGGCAAACAGCGCATTTTTCAACCAAAATCTTTTTGGGGAAAATCCCACCATCAATCGCTCTGCCAGTGCCGGCGAACCCAACCGCTGCAGCGTACGCCGCCGCCAGCGCCAATACGCCCAAAGAAGCAGCGCCTGCAAGGCCAACGCCCACAGCAGATTCAGCAAAACCGGATTTTCAAACTGGATCATAATTGATGAAGTTGATGAGGGTTGATAAAGGTTAATAAGGGTTGATTATCAACTTTATAAACCCTTATCAACCTTCATTAACCCTTAAGATGTCACTACCCGCAACGGACCCCACCGCAACAGCATTTCCAACACCAGCAGGCAAAAAGCCGCGTCGAGCAGCCAAAAAAAATAATCGAGCGTACGCCGTACCGCAGCGGATGTGATCTTTGTTTTTTCCAGGCGGTCTATTTCCGTGTAAATTCCTTTCAAATCGTCGGAAGTGCGGGCCCGGTAGAATTGGCCCCCACTCAACCGGGCGACCTCTTCCAGCAATTTTGTGTCGAACGTCATTGTCCGCGCTGCAAAATCGAACGACCCGTCGAAGTTTTGGTAAGTCGGCGACATGACGGTACCTTCTGTCCCCAACCCAATGGTATATACTTTTACCCCCAACGCTTTGGCGATGGCGGCCGCTTTTACCGGTCCGACCTCCCCCGCATTCTGTTCGCTGTCGGTCAGTACGATGGCCACTTTGCTTTTGGCTTCGCTGTCCTTCAGGTGATTTACTGCGGTGGCAATGCCCATGCCGATGGCCGTGCCGTCTTTCAGCCTGCCTACCTGCAAATTGTTGATAAAAGCCTGCAAAATGCGGCGGTCGTTGGTGAGCGGGCATTGGGTGAAAGCGCCACCCGAAAACACCACCAACCCGATCCGGTCATACTGCCGCCGGCTGGCAAAGTCGTTGGCCATCTGTTTCGCCACCGTCAGCCGGTCGGGTTTGAAATCTTTGGTCAACATGCTGGGAGAAATGTCCATCACCAGCATGATGTCGAGCGCCTCGGCTTCAATTTTTTCCTCGTACCATCTTTTTTGCGGACGCGCCATAGCCACGATCAACAATGCCAGTACCAACCAGCGCAGCGCCTGTATCCATTTGCGGGCATACACCACCCAGGTCTTCACACCGCGCATAGCGGTCTGCCGCGATACCTGCAGGGCGACGTGGCGGTTGTTGGCCGTGCGCCGGTAGCCGTACATCAACACGGGGAGCAACAGGAGAAGCAATAGCCAATAGGGTTGGGCGAAAGTCATTTGGATTGCGGATTGTGGATTGCGGATTGCGGATTGTGCGGTGTCGTTGCAAGAACTAACTGCCGCGCCATGTGCAGGGCTTTTTCGTGAAATGTTTGGGAAGGAGGATGTTGTGCGTATTTCGTCAGGTCGGATTTTTGCAGGAGTTCGCGCAGCACCCCGTCGAGGTTGTCCGGAAAACCCGCTTTTTTTATCAACGGCAAAATCTCACGCGTAGTGGATTCCAGTGCGGGAATTCCGAAACGGCCTTCTAAATATTCCCGTACAATTAAGCTTAACTCTGCGTAAAACTGCTCCACTTCTCCGTGTTTCCACAGTTGTTTTTGTTCCAAAATGTTTAGTTTTTGCAAAGCCAGTTGGTGCGGCGGCACAACAGGCGCCGGCTGGGGTGGTAGATGAACCGCAACGGCAGGTTTCGGCTTTTTTTTCCGTAACAACCAGATCATCAATAATAAAAGCAATACACCCCCCAAACCCCAGGGCCAATAATCCGTCCACAAGAGCGGTTCGCGCTGGATGTCGCGAATGGTTTCTGCATCGCTCACATCGGTGGTGGCGTAAGTGGGTTTCACCGCGAGGTCGAGCGGATTGGAGAGCATGGAATCGCCGGAACGCAACAATATTTTAAGCGGAGGCAAGCGGAGGGTGGCGCTATCGAACGTTATCAAAGTGAATTGACGCACCCAGCGCCCTCCTGTCCGCGTCCAGGCGGATTGGGAGAGCACATTGTCGGATGGTAGCAGGTCGCGCCAGGGAGAAAAATCCACTTTGCCCGGTTCGGCACTGACGCCGGTCACCATTACCCGCAGCACAAAGGTATCGCCCGTTTCCACCGCATTTCGGTCAAAAACGGCATTCGCACTTTGAGCAGCGACGCCGGCTGCAAAGCACAGAAATAATAAAAGAAGGCCATCCCGAATATGCATGTTCGGTTTAAATTTTAGCAAATGTAGCAATGCCCTGGGTTGTCCAAACTTCTCCTATTTTTCGCAAATATTTTGAATGCCGTTCGAACATGAGCCGCTGCCTGTTTTTTATCTTTTGTTTTTGGTGTCCCGCTCTTGGCTCCCTTCTTTTTGTTGCCTGTTCCCATCGCTGGGATACGCCTCCGCGTGTGCTTATTTTTTCCAAAACAAGCGGTTACCGGCACCAGAGCATCGAAGCGGGCAAAGAAGCATTAACGCAACTTTGCTACGAAAATGGTGTGTTGGCTGACACAACTGAAAATTCGGCGTTTTTTAACGAAGAAAATCTCAAACGCTATGCCGCCGTCGTGTTTCTCAATACCAACGGCGAAGTGCTCGACCCTCGCCAGGAAGCCGACTTTGAACGCTATATCCAGGCCGGCGGCGGGTTCATGGGTGTCCATTCCGCTTCTGCCACAGAATACACCTGGCGTTGGTATGGCGGACTTTTGGGCGCTTATTTCAAAGATCACCCTGCTATTCAGGAAGTCAGTTTGAATGTAGAAAACTGCTCCGATCCGTCCACCCGGCACCTCGACTGCCAGCCCTGGCGCTGGAAAGAAGAGATTTACAACTTCCGCAACTACGAACCCGACCTGGAAATCCTGCTGACAGTGGATGAAAACATCTATCAGGGTGGCAGCATGCCGGTTTCGGATTGCGGATTGCGGATTGCGGATGCTACACACAATCCGAAATCCGAAATCCGAAATCCGAAATCCCCAATCCCCAATCACCCTTTGGCCTGGCGCCACGAATACGACGGCGGTCGCGCTTTTTATACCGCCCTCGGCCATATTCCCGAATCGTACAGCGATCCGGCGTTCCGGCAACACCTGCTCGGCGGATTGCTGTACGCCATCGGAAAAAATCGCCCCCTGAACTACAACCGCTGCCGTACGCCCCGTGCGCCCGACCCTACGCGATTTGTCAAAACCGTGATCGCCAGCGATTTGCAGGAACCTATGGAAATCGCTCAATTCCCCGACGGGCAAATCATCCTGATCGAACGGCACGGCCAGATCAAACTGTTCAAACCCGAAACCGGGCTGCTAAGCACTGTGACAAAATTGCCCGTTTATTCCGAAATGGGCGATGGACTGCTCGGCGTGGCCATTGATCCGGGTTGGGAAAAAAATCACTGGATTTATCTTTACTATTCCTCGCTGCGCGATTCGATGAATCAACTTTCACGATTCGTTTTCCGGGGCGATACGCTCGACCGAACTTCTGAAAAAGTGCTGCTCACCATTCCCGTCGGCCATAAGGATTGTTTCCATGCCGCAGGCAGCATGGCGTTCGATGCGGAAGGAAATCTCTTTCTGGCAACAGGCGACAACACCAGTCCTTTCGCTTCCGATGGCTTCACGCCGACAGACGAGCGACCCGGCAGGCAGGCATTCGATGCGCAGAGAAGTGCGGCAAATACGAATGATTTAAGAGGTAAAATACTGAGAATAAAGCCGTTGGAGGATGGAGGATATGTATGCCCGGCGGGGAATTTGTTTGTTCAAAAAGATGTGCATGTAACTCCCTCCCGGCCCCCCTATGAGGGGGAGGTACGGTCTCTTCTCCATTCTTTTTCCGAGAGGCAAGGAGCGCGCGCTTTTTCCCCTCTCATGGGGGGGGCAGGGGAGGCTCCCGAAATCTACATCATGGGTTGCCGCAATCCTTTTCGCATCTCCTGCGACGCGCGCCGCAAATTTCTTTTCTGGGGCGACATCGGCCCCGACGCCGGCAAGGCCGACACCGCGCGGGGCCCACTCGGCCACGACGAAATCAACCGCGCCCGCGAGGCCGGCTTTTATGGCTGGCCTTATTTCGTAGCCGACAACCAGGCTTATCGCGATTATGATTTTACTACCAAAAAATCAGGGCCGTATTTTAATCCGCAACACCCGGTAAATGAATCGCCCAACAACACCGGCGCCCGCGAACTCCCGCCTGCTCAACCCGCTTTCATCTGGTATCCCTACGGCAAAAACCGCGACTTTCCCATCGCAGGCATAGGAGGGCGCAACGCGATGGCCGGGCCGGTTTATTACTGCGATGAATACCCGGAAAGCACTCGTTTCCCCGAATACTATGACGGCAAACTCATCATTTACGATTGGATGCGCAACTGGCTCATGGCCGTTACGCTCGACAGTCTGGGCAATTTTCACCGTCTCGAACCCTTCGCCGATTCCGTCCGGCTGAGCCGCCCGATGGATATGCTGATCGACCGGCGGACCGGCTCACTTTGGGTGCTCGAATACGGCACGCGCTGGTACTCTTCCAACGAAGATGCCCGCCTCAGCCGGATTGATTTCGTGCGGGGCAACCGCCCGCCGGTTCCGGTATTGGAGGTGAACAAAACCGCCGGCGCTGTGCCCTGTGAAGTCGTTTTTTCTTTTTCAAAATCAAAAGATTACGACGGCGGGGAGTTAATTTATGATCTCGATTTTGGTGACAATTCTTCTACCCTGCGCGGGTCTTTTGACCCCGTACACGCATCGGACGGCCTGAAACAAAAGACCCGCGCACGGCGAAATAATTTGGATAGCGTCGCCCATATTTTTGAAAAACCGGGCATTTATACAGCGACTTTGAAACTCACTGATGGTGTGGGTGCTTCCGCCGTTTCAACAATAAAATTCCACGTGGGCAACGAGCCTCCCGTCGTACATTGGGATATAAGCGGGCGCAACCGCAGTTTTTACAAGCCCGGCGACACGCTGCGTTACCGGCTGATGGTGGAAGACCGTGAGGACGGGACCTGGGAATACGGAGGTATCGCTCCGGGCGCGATCGCAACTTCGGTGGATTATCTGGAAAAAGGTATCAATCCTGCAACGCTCAAAAAAACGGTAGCTGCCGGCGCGTCCCCTGAAAAATTCGCCGAAGGCAAACGCCTTGTGGAACAATCCGACTGCAAAAGTTGTCACGCCGTGGACCGGCTGGTGAACGGCCCTTCGTTCCAGGCCATCGCTGAGCGTTACCGCAACAACGTGGCCTTTGCCGTGCCAATCATTTACCGCAAGATCATTTACGGCGGTTCGGGCAACTGGGGTCATTCTTATATGACGCCGCATCCGCAGATACGCGAAGAAGAAGCCATTCAGATGTCGCTGTGGATTCTCTCGCTCGGCGACCCGCCCAAACCTGTGCAGACATTACCCCTCTCAGGAATATTCATCCTTGACCCGAATAATCCGCAATCCACTATCCGCAATCCTCAATCGGAACCGGGCGCATACATCTTCAGAGCCAGTTACCGCGACCGGGGCGCGAAGGGACTTCCACCGCTCGAAAACAGTGAAACCCTGATCCTTCGCCCCGCTGTCATGCAGGCCGAAAAATGCGACGCCCGAAGCGACGGCGTAGGCAATTACCGCCCTTTCGACAACGATACGATGGTGCTCAACGAGTTGAAACACAATGCTTATTTTGTATTCCGCGAAGTGGATTTGACCGGCGTTCGTTCGCTGATGTTGCGCGCAGGCTACGGCGATAAACGTTATCCCTACGCGGGCGGGCGAATGGAGATCCGCGCAGGCAGTCCGAACGGAACTTTGATCGGAGAGATGAATTTTGAATCGAAAAACAGCGGGCGCATGATTTTTGAAGAGAGAAAAATTGACCTCCTCCTCAACCACGTTCAACCACGCTCAACCACGCTCAACCATTTTTGCGACCTGTATTTTGTTTTCAAAAATCTGCAGGATCAGGGACGCGGAGTCATAGCAATAGACTGGGTACGGTTCGATTTTTGAAAATCGTCATTGAAAAATTACCTTTGTAAAAAAATCAGGATATGGAAGCCACAGCACAAGCAGCACAAACAGCGCCTGTTCAAAAAGAGGAAACGAAATTACCACCCAAAAAGGAGGGGGTGAAAGGACGGCGCAAGATCGACACTTTGGAGAAATTCCGCGCGTGGACGCCGCCGGAAGACGGTTTCAAGTACGAATGGAACAATGGTGTCATCGAAAAATCGCCCAAAATGATTACGTTTGAAAATCTTTTTATAGTCCAGAAACTCAATCGCTTTTTCCAGAGCACTGGGTCTTACCAACAAGGCGGTGAGCTCTTCACTGAGCCTGAATCCATGACTTCCCCCACCCAATTACGCATCCCCGATATGGCGTATTACACAGCGCAGCAAATCGCGGATGCTGCATCGGGGAAAACACCTTCCGTGCCGGAGTTTATCATCGAGTTCGTGTCGGACAACGATGTGCACCAAAAGGTATTGAAGAAACTGGATGAATATTTCAATGCCGGCGCCAGGGTCATCTGGCTGGTCGTTCCTCAGGTGAAACTTGTTTATGTATATACCTCGCCCATTGATGTTTTTATATGCAAAGGCGAACGGGTATGCAGCGCCGAGCCGGTGATACCGGGTTTTAAAACCACTGCCGATGCTTTGTTTTCCTGAAAATCCTCTTACCTTTGCCCCATGTTTCAAGCAATAATTTCCGACAGCATTATTATTCGTCGCGGTGCGCACACCTGACGCGGTAAGGCTGTTTGGAAAAAAACACAAGACCCCGCCCGGTGTGCGCCGAGCGGGGTTTTTTACTTTTGCGGCTCAATTATCCAAATCCAAACTAAAATGAAAAAATTACCATCTGCGTGGATAAAATTGACATTCCACTTTATGGAGAATCGGCTAAAGACTTTGGCCGAATTTATCAAAACAAATCAAAAATGGCTTGGAGAAGAACACAAAAGACTTGACGAAAAAATTGGAGAATGGGAAAAGAAGAACCCTGATGCAGAAGACTGGGGTATGGACTCTTATTCTTGGTTTGAAGAAGAAATTTTGAAGCACAGAGATTTTGACAGTGCATTTTTCAACTCTCAGATGCTGATTACTTATTCATGGTTTGAAGTGACGTTAAAAGAAATTTGTCTTGAAACTGAAAAATACATTGATTCAAAAATTGGTCTTAATGATTTGAGCGGAGGGAATTATATCGAAAAATCTAAAAAATTTATCAATAAGGTCTTAGGCATTGACACTTCATATCTAAATGACAAATGGGAAAAAATTAGCCGTTATCAGAAGATTCGAAACGCCATCGCTCATGATAATGGAAGCATCCCTGATGATAAGTTGACGGGATTTAAAACGATAATTCGACAATTCTCTCATATCGAGATTAGCGATGAGCTAACACCCGAACTAAAAATAACCGATGCCGAATTTGTCATAGAATTTTGCAAGATTGCTGATGAATATGTCTGTGAAGTAATGAAAAGAATAATTCAAAAACTTTCTGAAAACGAATGAACTAAGTTCAACAAATCCCCATCTCAACATCTCAACAATAATAATGTACCGCGAATTCAAACACCTCCACCTCCCCTCCATAGACGCCGAAATCCGCCAGTTCTGGGAGGACGAAAAAATCTTCGAACAATCCGTCAGCCAGCGCCCGACCGGCAAGTCGTTCGTGTTTTACGAAGGTCCGCCCTCTGCCAACGGCATACCCGGCATTCACCACGTGATGGCGCGTACGGTAAAAGACCTTTTTTGCCGTTACAACACCCTCAAAGGCCACCGCGTGGAGCGCAAAGGCGGCTGGGATACGCATGGCCTACCCATCGAGTTGCAGGTAGAAAAAGAACTCGGCATCACGAAGGAAGACATCGGCAAAAAAGTCAGCGTCGAAACGTACAACGCTACCTGTCGCAGTACCGTATTGCGCTACAAAGACGTTTGGGACGACCTCACGCGGCGCATGGGCTATTGGGTGGATCTGGACAACCCATACATTACTTTTAAAAACGATTACATCGAGTCGGTGTGGTGGCTGTTGAAGCAATTGTACGACAAAAAAACGGCCTCCGGCGAGTCTTTTCTGTACAAAGGATTCACCATCCAACCTTACAGCCCTGCCGCCGGCACCGGCCTCTCGACCCACGAACTGAATATGCCCGGCACTTACAAAGAGGTGACGGATATTTCGGTCGTGGCGATGTTCAAAGTACGCCGGAACTCCGTTTCGGCGCACCTCTTCGAGGATGACAACGAAGATGTCCGCATCCTCGCCTGGACGACCACGCCCTGGACTTTGCCCTCCAACGTGGCGCTCACGGTGGGCCCAAACATCGAATACGCGAAGGTCAAAACCGTCAGCCCCTACACTGGTCAACTAATGAGTGTGGTATTAGCCAAAGACCGTCTCTCCGCATATTTCAACCCGGAGGATGAAAACCAAGCGTTGGAAGATTTCAAACCGGGAGATAAGAAATTGCCGTACAACATTGCAAAAAGCGGTATCAAAGGTGCCGACCTCGTCGGCATCCGCTTTGAGCAATTGCTTCCAACGCCAGCCGCCTCTACCCCCGAACTCGAAGATAAAGCCTTCCGCGTCATCTCCGGCGACTGGGTGACGACCGAAGACGGCACGGGCGTAGTGCATACCGCCCCCTACTTCGGCGCCGATGACTTCCGTGCCTGCAATGCGGCGGGCGTACCCTTCATCGGCCTGCCCAATCCGAAAGCGCCCGACCTGCCTTTCCCGCTCGTGGACAAGCAGGGAAAATTCGCAGAGGAAGTGCCCGAATTCGGTGGGCGTTATGTCAAAGCCGAGTATTATTCCGCTGAAATTCAAAAAGATAAGGAATTTAAACCCACCGACTTGCTCATTGCTTTGCGCCTGAAAGAGGACAACAAAGCGTTCAAGATCGAAAAATACAAACACCCTTACCCGCATTGCTGGCGGACGGACAAGCCCGTGCTGTACTACCCGCTCGATTCCTGGTTTATCCGTGCCTCAGCAGTCAAGGAACGTATGGCGGAGTTGAACAAAACCATCAACTGGAAACCTGCCAGCACCGGCACCGGGCGTTTCGGTCAGTGGCTTGAAAACCTGCAGGACTGGAACCTCTCGCGTTCGCGTTACTGGGGCGTGACCTTGCCGATCTGGAGAACGGAAGATGCGGAAGAAGAACTGTGCATCGGCTCGGTAGCGCAATTGCAGGAGGAGATCAACAAAGCCAACGCTGCATTCGGGTTGTCACAATCGGTACCGGCAGATCTGCACCGGCCTTACATGGATGAAGTTGTCCTCCTTTCGCCTTCCGGCAAAAAGATGTTTCGCGAACTGGATTTGATTGACGTCTGGTTCGACTCCGGCTCCATGCCTTATGCGCAGTGGCACTATCCGTTTGAAAATCAGGAGGTTTTCAAAAACAATTTCCCCGCAGACTTCATTGCCGAAGGTGTGGATCAAACGCGCGGCTGGTTCTACACGCTGCACGCCATCGCCGTGATGGTGTTCGATTCGGTGGCGTTCAAAACCGTCGTCTCCAACGGCCTCGTCCTGGACAGAGAAGGCAACAAAATGTCGAAGTCGAAAGGCAATGTCGTTGACCCCTTCGAGACGCTCGAAGAGTATGGCGCCGACGCCACGCGCTGGTACATGATGGCGAATGCCAACCCCTGGGACAACCTGAAATTCGACACGGCAGGCATTATCGAAGTGCGCAACAAGTTGTTCGGTACAATGTATAATACCTACAACTTCTTCGCGCTCTATGCCAATCTCGACGGCTTTAAGATGGACGAGTTCAATGTGATGCCTTACGATAAGCGCAGCGAACTCGACCGCTGGGTCATTTCCAAATTGTATTCGCTCGTGACCGACTACCGCGCTGCTATGGACGACTACGATGTGACCCGCGCCTGCCGTGCCATCGAGGAATTTGTGGACGAACACCTATCGAACTGGTACGTGCGCCTTTCGAGACGGCGTTTCTGGAAAGGTGAAATGAGCGACGATAAAACCGCCGCGTATCAAACCCTATTCGAGTGTCTTATGGTCACCGGGCAATTGATGGCTTCTGTCGCGCCGTTTTTTTCCGACTGGCTCTACCGCAACCTGACCGCGCCCATCAAAGACGCTGCGAAAGCCAATAACACTCCGCTTCGCCATGACTCTGTCCATCTGACCGATCTGACGCAACCGGATACTTCCAGGGTGGACGAGGCATTGGAAAAGCGCATGGACTACGCGCAGCGGATTTGCTCTTTGGCCCTGAGTATCAGGAAAAAAGAAAAATTGCGGGTGCGTTTGCCGTTGCAAAAAATCCTCTTGCCCGTGCTCGACGAAGCTTTCATCGCTGAAGTGGATGGCGTAAAAGATTTGATTTTGTCTGAGATCAATGTGAAGCAGCTGGAATACGTCACCGACGCGTCAGGTTTGTTGAAAAAAGGCGCCAAAGCCAACTTTAAAACTTTGGGCGCCAAACTCGGCAAGGATATGAAAGAGGCAGCCACCCTGATCGCCAATTTTTCCAACGATGAAATCAACGCTTTGGAAAAAGCCGGCTCGCTCGCGATCAGCATCAACGGCAACGCTTATACGCTTACGCCGGAAGATTTGATCGTCACCACGGAAGATCTGCCCGGCTGGAAAGTCGCCTCCGACGGCGACCTTACCGTAGCGCTCGACGTGACGCTCACGCCCGAACTTTTGGCCGAGGGCACTGCCCGCGACCTCGTGAACCGCATCCAAAACATCCGCAAGGACAAGGACTTCAACGTGACCGACCGCGTGACGGTGACGCTGGAAAAACACGCCGCCATCCTCGATGCGGTGGAAAAATTCCGCGACTACATCAAAGCCGAAGTGCTGGCGACGGATCTGGTGCTGGCCGACAGCGTTGACGGAGAGAAAATAGAATTGGAAGACGAAGTGGTTGTGGGGATCGAGGTGAGTGTGAATTGATATTCAGATACTTCTAACTAAATACATAATGGAAGAAGAAATTGCCTCCACCGGTAATGTTCCCGAAGTTTTCAGGCTTTGGAAGCCGATTGAATTCACGTCTGCATGGGCTCAATGCGATACTTCTGTGCTCGACGATATTTCCGACTCGTGGTTCATTCAACGCCAGAAATTGCAGGATAATTCTCTGGAGTACAAAGAGTTTTTGGAAAGACTGAAGCGAGAGCACGCTATTGAAACGGGTATAGTTGAAAGAATGTATGATCTGAGCACTGGAATAACTGAAGCTTTCATAAACGAAGGTTTTCGCAGCTCTTTGTTAAGCCATAACGACACCAACATAGAGCCTCAAACACTCATGCAGCATTTGAATGACCATCTAGAAGCTGTTAATTGGATATTCGATATTGTAAAAGACAATCGTCCTTTTTCTGTTTCGATGGTCAAACAATTGCATCAATTGGTGACCCGGCATCAAGAGACTGCTGAAGGTAGAGACGCGAAAGGGACAAAGTTGAAAATACCTCTTCTGAAGGGTGAGTTCAAAAAGTGGGAAAATAATCCAATTCGACCCGATGGGGTTAAGGTCTTATATTGCCCTCCTGAACACGTTGCTTCTGAGATGGACAATCTGATAAACACTTACAACCGTTTGTCAGAAGAAAGTATCCATCCACTCATTTTGGCGGCTTGGGTTCATCATGCTTTCACTACTATCCATCCTTTTCAAGATGGCAACGGGAGAGTTGTTAGGCTGCTTGCCAGCCTCATTTTTGTTAAAGCAGGTTTTTTCCCATTGACCGTTCTGAGAGAGGAAGCTAAAGTAAAGTATATTGAGGCGCTTGAAAGGGCAGACGAAGGTTCACCTCAACCGTTTGTCACATATCTCGGTGAGGTGCAAAAGAGGAATATTCAAAAAGCCCTAAATGTCCAAGAAGTATCATCTTCCTCCTCATTTGAAGCAGTGCAAGAAGCATTGATTCAAAAAATAAGAGCGCAGCGAGAGGCGGTACTCGCAGCAAAAGCAGATGCACTTGTTGTGGGCAGGAGAAAGATTTTCTCCATTTGTGATACTTATTTGCAAGAAGTAGAGCAAAATTTGAAGAAAAAATACGGTAAAGACGTTGGGGTTTATCTCAAGAAGTGTTCTTTCGATGATACCCGAATCCACGACGCGACAAAGCGTGCATTTCAGGATTTCTATTATGCTCAAATCATTGGCTACGCTCAAAAGCATAGCTACTATTTCAACCGCAATCTTCCAAAGGCCTGGTTTATTCTGGGATTTGACTTTTCAGAAGAAAAGAAATACCATGTAGGAATCACCATTCATCATTTTGGCTATGAAGATGGCGCACTGGCGATAGGAGCATTTTTAGAACATAAAGGCAAAAATGAAGAGGATACGCCTAATACCGTTATACCGCTTGCTATCCCTCCGCATGTAGTTTCTGCTTACACCAATGGTGAAGGAAAGGAAGCCAATATCAGGCGTTATCTGGAAGATACGCTGACGGCGGTGCTGGCACAAATTGCAAGTGAAATTTAGGGGGCTGGCATAATATATATTAGGTAAACAATAGAAGCCTTCCGGGAAATAAATCCGGAAGGCTTCTTCCATATTCGCATCAGCACATAAAAAGAACTTACGGCCTCGGCACTTTCCCCACCTTCCGTATCTTTACTTCCAACCTGTTGTTCTGCTGGTGCTCGTCGTCGGAGCATTCCACGCCTTCGGTGCAGCGGTTGCGGGGCTCGCTTTCGCCTTTTCCGTAAGGGTTGATGCGTTTGGCTTCGCTTTCACCCAATTTGTACACGAGGTACATCTTGGCGTTTTCTGCGCGCGCGTCGGTGAGTTCCTGATTCAGCCTTGCGTCGCCGCGCGTGTCGGTGTGAGAGATGAGGTCAATCTCCATTTCCGGGTAGCGTTTGAGCAATTCGATCAAGGCATCCAGGTAACGCACCGCGCTTTGGTTGAGCGTAGCCTTGTTGTATTCATAGAAGATTTTGTCCAAAACGATAATGGAGCCGTCCTGGATACCCGTCGCCAGCGGCATGGAGGCTTCAATGGCGGCATCGGGTGTCAGCGGTTCGAGGCGGGTTTCCTGGTAAGGGTTATCACCCATTTTCAGATTGGTGATGCGGTAGTTTTCGCTCTTGAACCCTGCCCGTTCCACATAGGCAACGTAGTCGCCTTCGAGCGGAAGACAGGCGGCATAATCGCCGTTCCAATTGGTACGGACGGTTTCGGTAGTGCCTGTTTCGCGGTGTACGAATTTGATGGTGGCATTCAAAATGCGGGTGCCGAAAGTAGTGGTGGCCACCATGCCGCCTACGCGCAGGCAGCGCGGTGCTTCGCTGAGGGCGAAGTTGAGCGTCAAGCCCTTTTCCGTATCCACTGTCACCAACCTTTCTTTCGGGCTGTAGCCGGGCAGGCTCACCACCACGAGGTAATTGTGATAGCGCGTAAAGTCGGTTTGCGCTTTGCCTTCCGCGTTGCTGTACAGGTCGGCGCTACCCAGGTCTTCTGCGCCTTTGCGCACGAGCTGCAGGCTGAGCGCGTTGGGTTTGTCCTGCACCGGCGTCAGGTCAATGGTATAAAAATCCTTGTTGCCGCTCACAAACCCGTCTTCGGAGGGCTGCAGGATGCGGATTTCGGCTTTATGCAGTGGCTTGCCGGTTTTGGCATCCGTCACGACGATCTGGGCGGCATTTACTTCGGGCTTGCCGACGCCTTCCAGCCCTTTGGGCGTTTCAAAGCGATAAATATCATCTTTGCCGGCGCCGCGCGCGCGGTCGCTGGTAAAGAACCCGCTTTTGCCTTCGTCGTCAATGATGAAGGATTTTTCGTCCGCGCTCGTGTTGAACTCATCGCCGAGGTTGACTACCTCTTCGGGATTGTTCAGTGGATTGTTGACATAATAGTTGTCGTATCCGCCAAGCGAATTGGAGCGACCGTTGGAACTGAAAAACAATACGCCCGACTGGCTGATGAAAGGAAACGATTCCTGCTTATCCGAGTTGATGACCGGGCCGAGGTTGACGGGCATGCCCCAGCCACCGTTGGTGCGTTCTACTACGTAAATGTCGTAGTCGCCGAAGCCGCCGGGCATATCTGAAGCGAAAAACAGTTTCGTGCCGTCGGGGCTCAGGCTGGGGTGTTTGCAGTTGTAGTCATCGCTGTTGAACGGCAACTCGACCGCTTTGCTCCAATCCGGTCTTCCATAGCGGGATTCATAAATTTTCAGGGTAATTTTCCCGTTTTTGCCCGCTTTCAGCACACCGTCTTTGTTGTTCGGCATGGTGAGGAAAGCAGTTTTGTTATCGCGGGTGAAACAAACCGGACCGTCGTGAAAATTCGATCGCTTTTCGGTGGTGAATGCCACCTTTTGGGGGAATGAAGGCTCGCCGTTGTAGTTGAAAAAAGCGTAGTACAACTCGGCGAATGTTTCGCCTTTTTGATCGCGCGGCCCGCTTTTAGCGCGGCTGGAGACGAACACGATCCCTTGTTTGAAGTAAGCGGGGGCGTAATCAGTACCATCCAGGTTAATTTCGTTGGCGTTCTGCACACGCACCGGGTAGCGGATGCCGTCTTTTTCGCGAAAGCGATCTTTGGACTTACTTTTGGACGATTGCTGCGCGGTCAGCGATATGGCCGACGCGATCAACAGAAGGGGGAAAAACAGGATTAATTTGCGAAGCATATTCAATTTCTGTAATTTAAGTTATTGAAAAATAATGGTTTAAAAAACATGATCGCCCCTCGCATACGCAAGGTTCGGATAAAAAAAGCAAGGAAAAAGATTGTCTCAATTTTTTAATCGAGATCGGGAATCGGAGCGTCGCCCGGCGCCGGCGGGTTGAACCACCAGCGCACAGTGGCCTCAAAGGAGCCGCTGTTATACTTGTACAATTTGCTCAATCCGATGTCGTACGACAGGCAGAAAAACAGGTTTTCCGTTGCCTGAACGCCTGCCAGTACATCAACGCTTTCTCCCGGCCCGTTGGTATCGGTACCGAGGCGATAACTTATTCCGCCATAGAATTTTTGCTTCACCAATGTACTGACATTGATATCAGCATCGAAGGGCGCACCCAAAGCGTATTTCAATAACACCTGCGGAGTGATTTTGATGTCATCGTCCACATTGAAATCCATACCTGCCATTCCGTAAAAATGTTGAACCTCACGACTGAAATTATCCTCGTAGTCAAGGAAATCAATATTGTTGTCCAAAAGGCGGGGTATACTGAGTCCTCCAAACCAGTTGATCCCGGTGTAGTAGATACCGCAACCAAAATTGACCAAGTACTTGCTCTGTGCATCGGTAGGGATAGAATTGTCAAACACCTGGGAGGGATTCAGACGCGGATCGGCCCAGTTTTGATACAAATGCCGGACGTTTAACTGGAGAGCCATGGCCAGAACACCGCGTTTCACCGGGATGCGGTAGGCATAAGGCAGATCGAGGGTGATGCTGCGCGTGATGCCAATAACATTGCGGGTCAGCGTCCCGCCCATACCGACCCGGTTGTTCAGGACGCGTTGGTTGTAGGAGAGCACCTGCGTTTCCGGCGAACCTTCCAGCCCGATCCATTGTTTTCGGTAAATCGCCGTCAATGTCGGCGATTCGAAGGAACCTGTATACGCTGGGTTATATGCCATTTTGTTGAACATAAATTGCGTATACTGCTGATCCTGCTGCGCAAAAGCCATTTGCGAGGTAAAAGCAAGTATGATGATCAGGTAAATATTTTTCATAGAATTCAGTTTGTCAGGTTGACAAGGGTTTATATGCTCAACTTCAATAAACCCTTATCAACATTTATCAACTTTCTTATCGTTGCAATTGAATAAACCCTGTTTTGGGCGCGCTCTGGCCGTTGAATTTGACGACATAGAAATAGGTACCTACAGGGAGTTCCTGGCCTTTGTATTCACCGCGCCAGGGGTTGTTGTTGTCGTAGGGCTGGGCATGAAATACCACATCGCCCCACTGGTTGAAAATAGTCACTTCATTATCGGAGATTTCTCCGGATGTAAGGCAGGGGACGAAGAAAAAATCGTTCACACCATCGTCGTTGGGGGTAATGACGTTAAAAATCTGACATTCCTCCACCGAGCCGACGAGGAAAGTCACGATGGCAGTGCTGCAGGCGGGTTCCGGACACACCAGGTTGCAGATCTTATAGATCATCATATCCGTTCCTGAAAATGTCACGTCAGGCTGATAGCTGAATTGCCCCAAACCCAGCGTATCAAAATTGCCGTGCATAGGGTCTTGCTCTACCGTTACACTGTATTGCTGCGGCAAAATATCATTTGGCAGTACGTTGAATTCCCGGAGAGTACCGAAATCAACACTGACCGTATCTGGCACGGCCGTAGGATACAAGTCGTAAACGATCAGGAGTGTATCATAGGACAGAGGCCCGCAGAAGCCGCCATTGGTCATCCATATTATTTTGTTGGTACCGCGTTTGAGGTTACAGACGGAGGTAATGTTGCTTGAAGGGTTGGAAAACCTGAGTGCCGTGTCGGCGCTATACCACAATCCGCTTTCGCCCGACGGTAATGCATTAGCGGATAGGGTCGTACAAGAATCGTTGCTGCACAGAACCTGGTCGGCGCCGGCAAACGCACGGGAACCATAATTGCGGATAGTAACGGTAGCAGTCGAAATGCCGCAAGCGCCGTTGTCTAAGTTCCAGTAATACAATATGTTGGTATTGCCGTCCGGCAGGCTATCCACAATTGTATTGGGGTCGTTGGGATCAACAATATGGAAACCCGTCAGCATTTCCTGGCCGGACGGCTGGGTCCAATAGCCTTCGACTGAAACGCCCTGAACCGCGTGCAGTTGTACCGCTGAAGCGTAGCAGGTATCAATCAATGTTTCCAGCACCATCGCTGTGTCAGGTTTGAACGTCGTGATGTTCACGGTGTCGCTGGCGAAGTTTTTACATCCGCCGTTGGAAAGCGTCCAGGCAAATTGGTAGGTGACTCCTGGGATAATGCCATTGACTTTGGAGTCGGGGTTTCCCGCGCTGGAAAAACTGCCCGGATAATTGGTCACCTGTGTCCACAGGCCCGTGGCGGGAGCAGGGTTGGCGGCATCCAATTGAATGGGCAGGGTCGCACAAGCGTCTTTATCCACACCGGCGATGGGATTAATATTGTCGGGGATCGTATCAAAATTAACCTGTATGATATTGGAATTGAATGAGTTGCATCCATCTTTAGAAGCAATCACATAAAACCCATTGAGGCCCGCGTTAAAACTGCTAAAATTGGAAGTTTGATAGGAAACTGGGAAACCGGGGCCGCTGATAATGGTCGCCGGGGCATGGTACCAGGTGTATTGCGCACCAGGTTCCTGAGAAAATGGTGCAATTTGTAAATTAAGCCCATTGCCGGGTTGGTCCAGACAAACCGGCGAGTTCGACGTCAGGCTGGGTGTCGCCGGCCGGGATTTCACCTGCACATTCACCCCTTCTCC
Organism: Saprospiraceae bacterium; assembly: GCA_019187225.1. Taxonomy (GTDB): domain Bacteria; phylum Bacteroidota; class Bacteroidia; order Chitinophagales; family Saprospiraceae; genus M3007. The sequence goes on along the minus strand of JABAQQ010000018.1, from coordinate 104,155 downwards.
TGTGGAAGAACAGCCGTTGAGCGTGATCGTCACCGAATAATTGCCGCTGTTGTTGGTCGTCACATTCGGCACTATAGGGTTACGGACATTGGCATTCGGAATAAATACCGTTCCGGGCGGCCCCGTCCATGAGTAAGTGGCGCCAAAAACCAATGGGGTATTCAATTTCAGGGTATCGCCTGCGCAAAGTGGTGAATTGGCTGTTGCCACCGGTACGGGTGGCAATGGATTAACAACGACATTCACCGGTAGAGATGAATCGGAGACACAACCGTTGACAGCGGCCAGGACGAAATAATTCCCAGCGTCCTGTGTCTGCGCATTGTTGATGACGATAAACGGCTGTGTGGTAGCAGTATCGCCGGTATTGGGAGAGAACCAGGTGAACAAGGGATTGATATAACTGCCTGCATTGGTAATGGAAACCGTAACGTCAGAACCCGCACACACCACCGGCGGTGTCACGCTCACGACAGGCCGGGCAGGCAAACTGTCTACATCAATAACGGTGGAACCAACCGAAGAAGAGCAACCGTATTTGTCATAGACAACGACTGTATAAGTTCCATTGTCGGCAAACGATACATTGGGGATTATGGGCATAGGGCCAGTCAACAAATCGCCACCGGGTTTGTGCCAGACATAAACCAAAGGTGTGTTTGGGGATACTGCAACTACCTGCAATACTGCATCCGATCCATCGGCACATAAAGGAGCCGTATTGGTTACCGATGTGATCACAGGCGGTGCTATTACTTCTACATTTACAAAAGCCGAATCCGCGCAGCCGAAGCTCGTTTTGCCCACCACTTTGTAAAGACCTGCAACGGCTGGGCTGCGGGTCTGAATTGGGTTTTGATATACAGCCCACGAACCAGGGCCAAACCAAGCCCAGTTCGCCATCGGAAGCGGGATATTGGAGGTGGCAGACAATTGCAGGGTAGCGCCCTGGCAAAGCGGAGTGTTGGCACTGGCGGTTACATCGGGATATTCCTGCACCTCCACCAGAAGCGGCACCGACCATTCGGAAAAACATCCGTCTATCATGGCGCGGACACGCCAGGAGCCGGAGTCGCTTACCATCACATTGTTCAATACCAGAGAATTAATATCGGTCGTGGTATCGGTCAATTGCGGCGATTGCCATTCGTAGTCATCCACGTTTTGTATTTGTGTGCAAAGCAGCGTTACCGTAGAACCTTCGCAAACCTGGGTGGCGCCGGTGAGTTGCGGCGCCGGCGGTTTTGTACCCACCTCGACGGTCACCGTAACCGGTGGTGAGGAGCACCCGTTTCGGGTTGTTACCAACGTATAAATCCCTTCGTGGATTTGCGCCGCACAGTTGACGACCAACGGATCGGGTAAATTGCTACTGAAACTTACAGGTCCACTCCAACTATATGTCAGCCCGCTTAATGGAGGCGTTGTCGAGTTTAGCGCAATCGGTTCACATTCGCACACTCCAATGTAAGCAGGATCAACGCTGGCCGGCGGAATGGCATATACATTCACTGTGAGCAAATTGGAATTGACCGATATACAATTGTCCGCCGATACTTTTACAAAATACCGGTAGGTCCCCACCTGCGGCATATTGATGGTAAAAATCGGCTGGGGAGTGGTGCCAAGCAATACGGGGCCGCCTGGCATGGTGTCGAGGTACCACTGGTATGTCACATTTTGTCCGGCGTAGGTAGGAGTGGCCAGCACGATATTTTCGCCGGCGCAGAACGAAACCTTGTTCGCCGATATGATCGGTTGGTTGGGCAACGTGGCAAAATCTACTGTGACGCAACCCGTTGCCGTGCAACCGGTCAGGCCGGTAACGGTGACGCAATAGGTGCCTTCGCTTTGGGGCAGGGCTGGGGTGGTGGGATTTTGCTGGGAGGATGAAAATCCGTTCGGACCGCTCCAAATGTAACTCGACGCGCTGGTAGGCGGATTGGCGTATAATTTCAGGGTGCCGCCTTCGCATACCGGATCGTAAGAAGGTTGCAGCACTGTGGTTATCACGCTCACTATTGCCGAACAAGTGGACGAATTGCCCGATGCATCCGTGACCGTCATCGTCACATTGAAGTTGTTGCCAGCCTGACTACAGGTAAAATTCGTCTGCGCCAATTGAAAATTCAGGTTGGCGCCGGAGCAATTATCGAAACTGCCATTGTCCACTTCGGAGGGTTGCAGGACATAGGTATCGCCTGGCAATCCGGAGGGATTGACTTGTATTGTCAGGGACTCGCAAACCGCTACGGGTCTCACAGTGTCGAGCACCGTTACCTGGAAAGTAGCCATGCCTTCCAGCCCGCTGATGTCTGTAGTCAGATATTTCACGCTATATATACCTGGAGAAAGTGTATCGGTCGTTTGGTTGCCAATGAGGGGGCCAAAACTCACCAGCGAATCGTTGCTGTTGCGAATTTCATAGGTTACCACAGCAAAGCTGTACTCCAATACCGCCTGAACGCGGCTCACACCATCGGTCATATCGGGCAAGAGCGCCGCACAGGTATCAATAAAATCGGCGAAACTGCCGGCGTCGTCGTTTGCTTCCAGCTTGAAGGAAGCGGTAAAATTACCCGCCGCCCAGGTATTGATCTGGTTGGCTGAGATATTGATGACGGTTTCGTGAAAAATCGAGCATTGTCCCGCGGTTGTACCGGAAGAAGTGGCCGAAAGGAAGGTGTTGTTTTCATCAAACACCCGGAAAAATTCTCCACCGGCCGCATTGTCATTGTCCCCTTTGTGCCGGATACCCAAAAGTCCGCCCGAAATAGCGTTGGGGGTCAGACCTGCAATGGAAAGCGTGATATCCTTTGGGATCAGTCCGGCGTTGGGATCCGTTTCAAAAATAACCGGCAGATTGGCGGATGCCTGCACCAAATGTCCTGATACATCGCAGTTGTCAGCGATACCGGGAAAAGGCAGCGTTACTACGGCTTTGCAGTTGCTTTGTTCCACGTAAAAAGTATCCCCTGGTGGCGGCGTGACCGTCGGTGGCTGCAAATCTTCCACTTCGATGATTGTTGTGGCTGTCGAACTGTTGCCGGCACAATCTATAGCGGTGTATACTACTGTATGTGTGCCGACTTCGAGAAAAAAACTTCCCGGTGGAGGGAACACGATCGCTGAGTCGCCATCGAGGCTGTACAGCAGCATAATGGGCACCTGCGGATTGGCCACGGGGTAGCTTAACTCGGCGATAACCTTACCACCCGGACAAGTTGCCAGCACGTTGATAGCATCGCTGCCCATGCCGTTCGGAGCCAATGTCAGTACCAATTGGCCGTCGGCAAGCCAATTGTTCAGTTCGTTGGCCGGTATGCTGAGCGTGGTCGTGCTGTTACCGCATTGCACCGGAGGGGTGTTGGGGTTGGTTTGACCGATCAGGTAGCCCCCTTCGCCATATATCCGGAAATACTCGGTGGTGTCATTTGCATCCGCTGTTTTCAGATCAATCTTCAGCGTCGCAGCGCCGGTCGCGGGGACATTCGGCGGCATATTCGGAGAAGGCCATTGGAATACTATCGTATCAACGGGTGTCGTATTGTTCGGTCCGCCGGAGGTATTCACCAGCATTGCCGTGTCTTTCAGCAATATTCCGGTTCCCAGCGAAGTGCATTGATCATAAAGCGAGACGGGCGCAGGGATACCTGCATCCGCACCGCAAAGCCCCGGTTCAGCAGGCAGCATCACAACGGGCGTCAGAACAATGACCGGCCCCGTATCATCCTGTACACTGATGTTTTGGGTATAGGTACGGGCATTACCGCAATTGTCCGTTGCCGTCCATTCGCGACGGATGATGTAATTCGTCCAGTGACTGCAATCCGTTGTGTCCGGATTGCGGATTTCCGTCTCATTCAAAACGACCGTTACCGATTCATCGCAATTATCCGTGGGATTAAAGGTACTCATATCGGGTGCCGGGGGAATGGCATCGCATTCCACCGTCACATCCGGTGGAATATTGCTCAATACCGGGCGCACCGTATCCACAACCTGAATGATCTGAGGAATGATGCTCGTATTGCCGCACACATCCTGAGCCTGCCAGTTGCGGGTGAGAGGGTAAGTGTCGTCGCAAGGACCAACTCCAACCACGTCATTGACAAAAACAGGCGGCGCGGTAGGGCCTGAGCATGCATCCACCGGTGAGGGTGGCGGCGTGACGACAGGCATTGCTTCGCAAGTGATCGTGGTGTCCAGCAAACCACCCGGTTCAGGGCCAAGATTGTCAATCACGGAAATAATTTGCGACGCCGTACTCGTGTTCCCACAGCCATCGGTGGCCGTGAAAGTCCGGATGATGTTGTAGGTATAATGACCGCATATCGCCGGATCGGGGTCTTGCTGTGATACATCCTGTGAAGTGATACTTACAACCTGGCTGCAATTGTCCGTCGCCGCAATATCTATCCCCATCACCGGAAAAGGCGGCAGCACAAAAGTGTCGCAGCGAAAGGTATCGGCAGACGGCACCAATGTGAACACCGGCCCCGTCGTATCGCGCACCAAAATGGTCTGAATAGCCGTCCCGGTATTATTACAATCATCGGTGGCCGACCAGGTAACGGTCATGGTATAACTGCCGGGACACAATGAATCGGACGTCGTGAAAGTGTAGGCAACCGCCATGCTGGTGTCGCAATTGTCGGTCACGAATACGGGTGAAAGGATTGGCACCGGATTGGGGCAAGACATCGTGACGGTATCAGGAAAGCCGGCAATGACAGGTTGTTGGGTATCCTGGATTTGGAACCGCAGCGTTTTGGAGCCGGTATTCCCGCAATCGTCCGTTGCGCGGAAGGTTACATCTACGTACCAGCTGCAGCTGTTGGGCTGCACCTGCGGGTAGGGGCCTCCGTTGAATACGCCATTGCCGCTCTGGCCAGTGGAGGTCAAAAAAGAAAAATTCGTCCAGGTAACGGACGAGCAGTCGTCGGTGGTAGTAGCGTTGCCGTGCGCATCAATCCAGGCTTGCAAATTGGCGTTATCGTTGGCGCCGCCGCATTGTTCGAGGGCATCGGATCCGTTGATCACCGGCGGCAGGGTATCAATTGCCCCGAAAGTAGCCTGATCCACAAAAATTGAGTCGCCGCAGGCGTCTTCTGCATAAAAATCAACGGTCACTTTGCCGCGTACCTTGTTGAAAGTCTGATTGCCAATGAGCTGGGTGCCGCAGCCATTAGCGAAGGAAGCCAAAAATCCGGCAACTACTTCGGCCGAATCTTTGTCCGCACCGCCGATTTTCATGGAAAACGTCAGCGGCAGGCTGCACGAATCCGTTACGACGGCATATCCGTTGTTTTGTATCCAGGCGCCGAGTTGGGTCAGGTGATTGCTGGTGGGTGAACAATATGCGACCGTATCTTTTGCAGGCGCAATCACTACCGGCGGCTTATTGTCGGAAGTGGAAAAAACAGCTGTCGTGGTCGAGTGGGAATTACAGTTGTCGGTCGCCCGGAAAGTGACGGTGATTGGCACGGTGCAACCCGGCGGGAAAGAAGGCGGCGCGTTGTTGGTGTACGACTTGATGCCCGATACGTCTACTGCCAAAAAAAGGGCCATTTGTTGCGCCAGCCAATTGGGGTATGCGGTCGAAAGTTGTTCGCAGGGGGCGGAGCCGTTTTGCGGAAAAACTGCGATAGACGGCGGCTGGTTGTCCGCCGCGATCGTAATGGTTTGGGTAAAAGTGGCGATATTGTTGAAAGTATCCTTCGCCGTCCAGGTACGGGTAAAAGTACCGGCAAGGCAGGTATCCGGCGGTGTGGATTGCACGTACGTCAACATCACGGGGGTGCAATCGTTTGCCGTGACATTAGGCGGGGGAGGTACCTGAACGATGGAACCATAGGAAGCCGAAGCAGGAGGAGTATTGCTCAATACTGGTGGTGAGGCATCCACAAATGTGACAGCGAATTCAAAATTTGCCGAATTCCCCAGATTGTCCTCCACGTGCCATGATACGATCAGTACGTTCGGCGCCGGGAAAAAGTCGGTAGCCTGATAGCCGCTTTCCACAGGATCGAATGCGGAAACCGTTATGGTCGCTCCAACAGCTGACGTGACCGTCGGAATTACACCCGCACCTGCAATGGACTGTGCACAATCGGGATATGGCAACACAGGATATACCGCCGGGATGGGCGGAGTGAAATTAAAAGAACTTTGCTGGGCTTGCAGGCCGGAAAAAGAGCATATTAAAAGGCAAAACCCGAGTAAAACTGGCGTTGCCGGTAATCGTCTGCGTAACCGGTTTGTCATACGGACATGTTTCATCTCGAACGACCGAAGGAGGCCGCCGGGGGTGTCAAGAGATATGTTCAGTTGCTTTGGATTAAACGGATTAGGAAGATTATCATCGGCATTGGCCTGAAGGCGGGGGATTAATGGATATTGGATTGTTGGACATTGGACTTTTGACTGCCGGGCTTCGGATGGTAAGAGGAGGAACACAAGACAATTTTCCGGATTTAAATTAAGTGAAAATCCAATAGTCAACAATCCAATGTCCAACGGTCCAATGTCTAACTTTCAGTATCCTCTGTGAACTTCTTGTCCGGTACGTTTTCGTTCAAAAACTGGTTGATCTTGTCAATATCGAAGTTGCGTTCGATCTGACCTAGCTCATTCACCTGAATGTCAATCTCATTGAGCTTGGGAGGAACTTCCTCTGACTTGGCGGATTGGGGAGGAGGAGGTTTCGGTTTGTTTCGTTTGGCCATATTTACAGTCAAATTTTATTTCAACTCTTCGGATAATGTGAACTGCGTTCTCGCTTTTCAGGTGCAATTACCATTTTTCCGGTAAAAATACCGATCAGCCGTTTACGGCGCTTTCGGCATTTTTCCCTGCATAGGCTACAAAGCGCCGGAGTCGTTCTGCAGTCTCGTCCTGACCCAACGCCTCTGCCATATCGAATATAGCGGGCCCCTTCATCGTGCCCGCCAACGCCAGCCGCAGGAGCGGAAGCACATCGCCGGGTTTCAGGCCCTTTGCTGAGATAAAATTCTTTACTGCTTCTTCCAGCGCTACACCATTAAAAGGCTCAAAAGTAGCCACTAAATCGGTTAAATCCTCAAAAACAGGCGACAAACCCGTATTCCATTTTTTATGTAATGCTTCCGCATCGTAGACCCGCACCGACTCGAACAAATAGTATCCCACTTCGACGAAGTCAGGAAGAAACGTCACGCGCTCCTTCATCAGCCCCGCCACCTGTGCCAGATAAGCGTCGCTTACCCGGTAACCTTTGGCCTCGGCAAGCGGGCGAATGTGGGTTGCCAGTACCCCGTTGTCAGCCGCCTGGATGTATTTTTGGTTGAACCACCTGGCTTTTTCATAGTCGAACCGCGCCCCGCCTTTGCTGATGTGCTCGATCGAGAACGCGGCGATCAATTCGTTCAAAGAAAATATCTCCTGTTCGCCACCGGGGTGCCAGCCAAGCAAAGCGAGAAAATTGATGACCGCTTCCGGCAAAAAACCTGTATCGCGGAAGCCACTGAAACTATCCTCCGGTGTGGCGCCTTTCCATTCGAGGGGAAAAACCGGGATGCCGAATTTTGCACCGTCGCGTTTGCTGAGTTTGCCATTGCCTACAGGCTTGAGGATGAGCGGAAGGTGCGCAAATTGCGGCATCGTATCCTGCCAGCCGAAGCCTTCATACAAGAGCACGTGGTGCGCTGTGCTGGGCAGCCACTCTTCCCCCCGGATGACGTGCGTTATGGCCATCAGGTGGTCGTCCACAATATTGGCAAGATGGTAAGTTGGCATGCCGTCTGCTTTCAACAACACTTTGTCGTCCAACTCGGAACTTTGAAAAACCACTTCTCCCCGGATAAGGTCGTTGATGCGGATGGCTTGGCCGGGTTCCACCAAAAGGCGGATGACGCAGGGTTCTCCGGCATCCAGGCGATGCTGCACTTCCGCTGCCGGCAACGTAAGGCTGTTGGTCAGGCCACCCCGTGTCAGGTGGTTGTAAGTGAAATTTTCTTCCGCCGCACGGCGCACTTCCAATGCTTCCGGCGTATCGAAAGCATAATAAGCCCGCCCCCGTGTCACCAGCTCGCGGGCATATTTTTGGTAAATTTCTTTGCGGTCGCTCTGCCGGTAAGGGCCGTATGCGCCGTCGAAATCCACTCCTTCGTCGGGGATCAATCCTACCCAACGGAGGGTTTCGATGATGTATTTCTCAGCGCCGGGAACATAGCGGTTTTGGTCGGTATCCTCGATGCGGAGGATAAAGGCGCCGCCTTGTTGTTTGGCAAACAGGTAGTTGTACAATGCCGTGCGGACGCCGCCGATGTGCAGCGCGCCGGTGGGAGAGGGAGCAAAACGAACGCGAGGCTTGGTCATAATGACGAAAAATCGCGGCGACTGAAGGAGAGTTTGCTTTCAGTCGTCGCGATTTTGGTAAACTTGCAGCAAAAGTAACAGTTTTATTTAATAGTTAGCCACTCCCTGTAGCCTTTTGACCGCAAACGGTAAAAACTTACCACTTTTGAATACATGAACCGCTGCATGCAGGAATGCGGGAAAATGCAAAAAAGTCGGGCCGCAAGTGATAAAAACACTGGAATTTTACCCCGCCGGAGAACATCCTTCAAACAAAACATTTCACCCATGAAGATGAAATCCTGCAACCCGCCATGCCATGTTTATTGCAAAGACACCCAAACTCATCCGCGCTTTCTTGCCTCACTACACCTGGAGCATTCCAACCACTGAGCGGGTTTTGTATCTGACATTCGACGACGGACCGATTCCTGAAGTGACACCGTGGGTGCTGGACACGCTGCGATCATATGGCGCAAAAGCCACTTTTTTCTGCGTGGGTGAAAATGCGGTGAAACATTCCGCTATTTACAGACAGATCCTCTCGGAAGGCCATGCCGTCGGCAATCATACATTCAACCACCTCAACGGTTGGCAGACCGATCCCGTCGTGTACCTCAACAACGTCCGGCGATGCGCCCGCGTCGTCAGAAGCCGCCTGTTCCGGCCTCCCTACGGCAGGCTGACGCCCAGGCAGCGCGCTTTCCTCGAACGGCATTTTCAGATCGTCATGTGGGATGTGTTGAGCGGCGACTATGACGCGGAAATTTCTCCGGATCAATGCTTGGAGAATGTGCTCGACAACGCCCAACCCGGCTCCATCGTGCTGATGCACGACAGCCTGAAAGCCGAGCGGAACATGCGCCGCATTCTGCCGGCGATATTGGAATATTATGCGGGAAAGGGATATCGTTTTGAAAGACTGAACGATTAGAAAAGCACTGAATATAAATTCGTTGTGAAAGCATAAGACCGTTTCGAATATTCCTGCCGATTCAGCCTTCTTCCCGTTCTGATGCGTCCATGTATTGCAACACCATTTTGATCTTGCCGTAAGAATACTTTTCCCCGAAGTGCGCTTTCGCTTCACTACCCGAGCGGGTATTGTTTCCGTGAAAAAACTGCACGATTTCGTGAACGTCTTCGAGTTCCATCACCGTGTATATATCCAGTTCTCCCAAACTGACGAAATGGGCCAGATGGCCTTCAATGGTGCCAGGCACCAAAGCGCGTTCATGGGCGATCTCATCAACGGTTTTTCCCGCTCTGAACAGATCGAAGCTTACTTTTTTGGTGTCGGGTTTGGGTGGTTTTTCCTCTTCCGGCGGAGCCATCAGCCCGATCATCTGCCCGGTTCGCACTTTGTATTCATCGCAGTATCCCTGTACGAGTGCGATCAGATCAGCGCCAAAGCGCTGGCTTTTGCCGGCGCCGATGCCTTTGACTTTTTTCAGCGCGGCGAGGTTCAGCGGCAGAAATTGTACGATCTCCAGCAAAGCGCGGGTGGGCAGCACTTCGTAGAGTTCCACACCGTTGGTTTCGGCCACGTCATCACGCCATTTTTTCAGGCGGCTGAACAGGACGGGGTGGGGAATATTTTTGGGCGCCCCGGGAGACGCAGCGGCATTGGACAGTTGCAGCGATCTTGTTTTGCTGAAATCGAGTTCGGCATCGGCTTTGGCGCGCAGGTAGCGTGTGGCGGAGAAGCCTTCCTGTATGACCGCAAAGCAGGCATTTTTGATAAAAATTTCTTTTTGAAGCGTCTCGAGGGCATCCTGGGCGGCTTTCCGGACGGTTTTGTTATCGGTCAGTATCTGGATGTTGCGGGCGCCGGGCAGCAGGTCTTTGCCCAATTTTTCAGAAAAATAGCCGCCGGCCTTTTGAAGTCGCGTTTGCAGCGCTTCGTTTTCCTCCGGCAGGGCAGTCTGTCCGAAATACTGCCGGATCTGCGGCAGGAATCGCTCTGCCAGCGTAAAAACCTGTTCAACAGCCGTTTTGTCAAGGTCCTTTAATTGCTGCGCGGCCTCCTGGTGGAGGGTGTTTTCGTGTTCCAGAAACAGCCGGTTCAATTGCGCGAACTGCCGGCGGAGGCGGCTGAAATCGAACAATTCGAGCATCAGCGATTGTTGATACTCCGCTTTGGAATGCGCCAGATGCGCCTCGTCGGGGGCGTTTTTTTCGGCTTCGTCGCTGTATGTTTTCACCACCTGGTCGGTCTTGACGCTCGAATGGGCGATGGGCGAACGCAGGACGATGCCTTCAAAACTTTTACAGCGGCTCAGCGCCACGTACACCTGTCCGTGTGCGAAGGCCGCCTGCGCGTCGATGATGGCGCGCTCGAAAGTAAGACCCTGGCTTTTGTGGATGGTGATGGCCCAGGCCAGTTTGAGCGGGTATTGTGTGAACGTGCCCAGCACCTCTTCGCTGACTTCTTTGGTTTGTTCGTTCAGGCTGTATCTCACGTTGGTCCATTCGGCAGGCTGCACCTCGATGTCTTCGTCCTCGCCGGGACAGCGGACATATATGACGCCTTCCCGAAAGCCTGTGATCTTGCCGATCTTGCCATTGAAGTAGCGTTTTTCGCGGTTGAGGTCGTTTTTGACGAACATCACCTGCGCGTCTTTTTTACATTCAAAAATCTCGTCGGCAGGAAAAGCGTATTCCGGAAAATCGCCCTCGACGACGGCTTTAAACTTTTGGAGGGGTTGGTGGATGGAAGCCAGTTTTTCGGCGTTGATCTCCTGCGCCGATGCGTTGTGAGCCGTCAGGGTGATGTAAGGCTCTTCATCCGTGGGTTGAAAATGAGGGACATAACGGCTGTTGAGCGCGGCCAACACGGATTCGTCCATCCTGTTGTTGCGCACTTTGTTGAGCAGATCAATAAACGTCGTATCTGCTTGCCGGTAGATGTGTTTCAACTCGATACATACGGGGTTGCTGTCGCGCAGGGCACGGCTGCCGAAAAAGTAGGCTGTCTGGTAGTGATCGCGCAGCAAGTTCCACTCTTCGTCTTTCACGACCGGCGGCAGTTGGTGCAAATCGCCGATCATCAACAGCTGCACCCCTCCGAAAGGTTTGTAACGGTCGCGGTAACGGCGCAGCACGTCGTCTATGGCGTCGAGCACGTCGGCCCGCACCATGCTGATCTCATCGATCACCAGCAGGTCGAGGCTTTGGATGAGACGAATTTTTTCGCCGGAAAAACGCCGCTGCCGGGCGGCTTCCTGCGCATTGCCTGGTAGAAACGGCCCGAAAGGCAACTGAAAGAATGAGTGGATGGTCATACCCCCCGCATTGATGGCAGCCACGCCCGTAGGGGCCACCACGACCATACGTTTGGGCGACTCCTCCCTGACACGGTGCAAAAAAGTGGTTTTGCCGGTGCCCGCCTTGCCGGTCAGGAAGATGTTCTTGTGCGTGTTGCGCACATATTCGAACGCGAGCTCGAGTTGTGGATTTGATTGTATTGACATGGGGAGTAAAATGAATGCGTGAATGATGGACGAAAGTACAAACAGATGTTGTTTTCTCCCAAGAAATCAGCAAATGATTTGCAATTTTGCAAGATAAAACAATGGCTTTAGAATCACAATTCCTCTCCCGCATCCAAAGTGCGATACCTGACCTGAAAGCCGTCTATCTGTACGGCAGCCGGGCATCGGGCAAGGCACGCCCCGACAGCGACTACGATGTAGCGGTGCTGGCGGCGGAGCCGTTGGAGGGTTGGGAATCGTTCTTTCGCTTGCAGTTGGAACTGGCCGGCCTGACAGATAGTGGAGCTAATCTGATGGACTTGCGGTCGTTGCCCATTGTCCTCCGGTTTGAGGTATTGCACGGGCGGAAGCGGCTTTTTTGCGCTGATCGGGCTTACTGTGTAGATTTAGAATCCGGGATTTTGTCTGATTACCAGCGTTTTGCCAAAGAAAGGCAAATCATTTTAGATACTTTTTTTAAAAAACGCGCCGATGCTGCCCTACAACAAGCTAGCAGGTAAGGCTCAAGTTTGGAGAACTGCATTGCCCGGATTCAAGAGGTATATCGCGGTGAGCGGGAGACGTTTTTGGGCAACCTGCTTCGTCAGGAATCCATGCTGCTCAATCTGCAACGCGCCTGTGAAAACATTATTGACATCGCCAACATAGCGGTTGCCGAACTTGACCTTGGCGTTCCTGCCTCTGCCCGCGAGAGTTTTGTGCTGTTGGAGAATGCGGGAATTGTCAGCCCGGAGTTGACTTCAAAAATGGTGATGATGGTCGGTTTTCGTAATTTGGTCGTGCATCAATACTTCCGGATTGACCCTGAAAAGGTTGGCGATATCATCGAGACAAACTTGCAAGATTTGCAGCATTTTGCCAACGTTGTGGTGCATCGGTTGAGTGGCTTTTAAAAACGACAACGGCGCGAAAGACATCCATGCCTTCCGCGCCGAATCGTATCAATCGAAACAATCGAATAATCGAAACAATTTACAACATCGCCTTCACCATCTCCGCAAACGCACTCACGGTCATCGCTCCCTGGTCGCCTTCTCCCTGCTTGCGCACCGCGACCGTACCGGCCTCCATTTCCTTTTCGCCCACGACGAGCAGGAACGGAATGCGTTTCAGTTCGTTGTCGCGGATCTTGCGGCCGATCGTCTCGTTGCGGTCGTCCACGATGCCGCGCAGGTCGTCGGCTTCGAGTTGTTGTTTTACCTGGTAAGCGTATTCCACGAACTTGTCCGACACGGGCAGAATGGCAAACTGCTCGGGCGTGAGCCAGAGCGGGAATTTGCCCGCGCAGTGTTCGATGAGCACGGCGGTGAAGCGCTCCATCGAGCCGAATGGCGCGCGGTGGATCATCACCGGGCGGTGCGGCTGGTTGTCGGGCCCCACGTAGGTCAGGTCGAAGCGCTCCGGCAGGTTGTAGTCCACCTGAATCGTCCCAAGTTGCCAGGAACGACCGAGCGCGTCTTTCACCATGAAGTCGAGTTTCGGGCCGTAGAAAGCGGCTTCGCCGAGTTCGGTCACGGTATTCAACCCCACTTCGGCGGCGGCGTCAATGATGGCCTGTTCGGCCTTGCGCCAGTTTTCATCCGTACCAATGTATTTCTGCTTGTTCTCCGGGTCGCGCAGACTGATCTGGGCGGTGAACTTGTCGAAGCCTAATTTGGCCAGCACATAGCGCGTCAGGTCGAGCACGCCGAGGAACTCGTCCTTGAGCTGGTCTTCTGTGCAGAACAGGTGTGCATCGTCCTGCGTGAAGCCGCGTACGCGCGTGAGGCCGTGCAGTTCGCCTGACATTTCGTAGCGATACACGGTGCCGAACTCAGCGATTCGGATCGGTAACTCCCGGTAGGAGCGCGGACGGTGGCCGAAGATCTCGCAATGGTGCGGGCAGTTCATCGGCTTGAGCAGGAATTCTTCGTCCACATCGGGCGTGAGGATGGGCTGGAAGGAGTCTTTGCCGTATTTTTCCCAGTGGCCGGAGGTGACATAGAGTTTTTTACCGCCGATATGTGGCGTGATAACGGGTTGGTAGCCGCGTTTCAGTTGTTCTTTTTTCAAAAAATCTTCCAGACGCGAGCGCAGCGCCGTGCCTTTTGGCAACCACAGCGGAAGCCCCTGTCCTACTTTTTCCGAAAACATGAATAACTCCAATTCGGCGCCTAATTTGCGGTGGTCGCGCTTTTTGGCTTCTTCCAGCATCACGAGGTACTCGTCGAGTTCCTTCTGTTTCGGGAAAGTGATGGCATACACCCGCGTCAGTTGCTTGCGTTTTTCATCGCCGCGCCAGTATGCGCCGGCAAGGTTGAGGACTTTTACGGCCTTGATAGGCTCGGTACTCGGGATGTGCGGGCCTTTGCAAAGGTCTACAAAATTGCCCTGCTCGTAAAAAGTGATCTGACCGTCTTCCAGGCCGTCGATCAGTTCAAGTTTGTACTCGTCGCCTTTTTCCCTGAAATACCTGATCGCCTCGCTTTTCGACACCTCCCGGCGGTGGTATTCGCTTTTGTTGCGCGCCAGTTCGAGCATTTTTTGCTCGATTTTCTGGAATTCTGCTGGCGTAAGCATGCGGTCGCCGGTGTCCACATCGTAATAAAAACCATTTTCAATCGGCGGTCCGATGCCGAATTTGATACCCGGATAAAGATTTTCCAATGCCTCTGCCAGCAGGTGAGCGGAAGAATGCCAGAAGGTTTGTTTGCCTTCCTTGTCCTCCCATTTGTGAAAAACGATGCGCGCATCTTCATTGATGGGGCGCATGAGGTCTCGCACCTCGCCGTTGACCGAGGCAGCCAGCACGTTGCGGGCGAGGCCCTCGCTGATGGACCTGGCGATGTCCATCGCGGTGGTTCCGGCGGCATACTGACGAACGTTGCCGTCGGGGAATGTGATGTTGATCATAAAAAAGTGTGTTTTAGCCCGCCCAAACGAAAGGCGGGTGCCCGTGCTCCCTACGAACGGAGTGGGCGGTTTGTGAAGAATGTGAAGGGCAAAGGTAGGGGTGTTTCTCCATTCCGCAAGCACCGGGTGCGGGCGCGCTTCTTAAATGAAAAGCGAATGGAATGAATCCATTGGCAGCGATTCCCGGTTTTGTTTGCCGTCCGCTCCCGCACACCGCGCCGTCCGATACCGAACACACCGCATCAATTGCTTTTTTATTAAAACATTGATAATCCATCACTTGACGTTTCGGCACAAGGTGTGGGATAGAATAAGGAACGTTCAGCCTTCTATCGCTATGATCCGAAATTATCTTACCATCGCTTTTCGCAACCTCTGGAAAAACAAAGGTGTCGCCACCATCAATATTATCAGTCTTTCACTCGGACTGGCGTGTTTTGCGCTCTTGTTGCTGCATGTCAACGATGAATTTTCCTTCGATCGCTTCCATGCGAAAAAAGACCATATTTTCAGGGTATACCGCGATACCAAGGCCATGAACGGCGAAAAGGCTGAAGGCGATCCTTACCTGCCCGCTCCGCTCGGCCCCGCCATGCACGCGGATTTGCCGGAGGTAGTCAACTACGTTCGTTTCTGCGATTGGGGTGATAATTTTATCCGCGCTCCGCGACAGGTCAACGCGATGCCTGTCGTTTTTGCCGATCCGCAGGTTTTCGATGTGTTTTCGTTTCCGCTGCGCTATGGCGACGCGCGTACGGCGTTGAACGAACTCAACAGCGTTGTGCTGACGGTGGAAACAGCCCAGCAGTTATTCGGCGAAGAAAACCCGACGGGAAAAACGCTGGAAATCAAAATAGAAGACAATTTTGAGCCTTTCACGGTGACTGGGGTGGCCGAAAACCTGCCACCCAATTCGAGTATTCGTTTCGGCATTTTAGCCAATTTCGCCAGGCACCTGGCCTCGAAATGGGGAAAGCGCAGCGTAGACAATTGGCGGCGGTCGGCATATTTTACCTACCTCGAACTCAAACCCGGCGCCGGATTGGCGACCGACAGCACACGCCTGCAACAATTCTACGATAAATACTATCCGGATCAGGTTACTGAACTGCGCAACAAGGGTTACTGGAAAGGCTCCGGCGCACCCATTTCATACCGTTTGCAAGCCCTCCCCTCCATACACACCGACATGTCCGTCCTCAGTGGCGATGTGCCGCCCATGAACCCGAAATACGGTTGGATATTACTCGGACTCGCCGGTCTGGTGTTGCTGATCGCGTGTATCAATTTCACCACGCTTTCCATCGGGCGTTCGGCGGGCCGGGCCCGGGAAATCGGCGTGCGAAAAGTCATCGGAGCGCACCGCCGGCAGTTGGTGGGTCAGTTTTTGGCTGAATCACTGCTGCTGAGCGTTTTTTCGATGGCAATGGCCATTGGATTGGCCTTGGCGTTGCTGCCTGCGCTGAATGAATTGACGGACAAAAAATTGCGTTTCGATCTGGGTTTGTATCCCGAGCTCGGCTGGATGCTGGCAGGACTGACCTTGCTGACCGGATTGCTGGCAGGAAGTTATCCGGCGCTGGTGTTGTCGGGATTCCGGCCGGTAGAGGCGTTGAAAAGCAAATTCCGCATTGCAGGATCCAATTTTTTCACCAAAAGCCTGGTCACGTTCCAGTTTGTGCTTTCGGTTGGTTTGATGGCCTGTACCCTGATCATGGTGCGGCAGTTGAATTATTTAAGAACCCAAAATCCGGGTTTCGACAGGGAAAACGTGCTGATCGTCAACGCTTCGGATACGGACACAGAGCGCATTTATCCTTTGTTCCGGACAGCGCTTGCCGGTCGGCCCGAAATTGCCGGGATCGCTGCTTCCGAACTTGCGTTGGGCGCTCAAAGCGGCTGGAGTCGCAGCGGGTTCGACTACCAGGGGCAACACAAAGATGTGTACGAATACTTCATTGACCCCGATTATATACAGGTGCTCGGTATGCAATTGATCGCGGGACGCAATTTTGACCATGCCGTGACGGCCGATACGGTCACTTCGGTCGTCATCAACGAAACGATGATGCACGAATTCGGCTGGTCGCCGGAAAACGTGCTGGGGCAAACGCTCACAGGTTACACCGAAGGAAGGGG
This sequence comes from Saprospiraceae bacterium, assembly GCA_019187225.1. Classification (GTDB taxonomy): domain Bacteria; phylum Bacteroidota; class Bacteroidia; order Chitinophagales; family Saprospiraceae; genus M3007. Next base: position 87,293 of record JABAQQ010000018.1, on the reverse strand, counting down.
AAAAGATCCTATCGTGATCGGCGTCGTGCGCGACTTCAACTTCCTGTCGTTGCACCGCGCAGTGCAACCGATGATGCTCCACATGTTCAACGGGTACTCGCCCTTTCAGTTTTTTGTGCGCTTGCAGCCCGGAGACATATCCTCAAACGTCGCATTGATCCAGAAAACATGGACGGACCTGGTGCCTGATTTGCCGTTCCGCTACAAGTTTCTGGATGAAAACCTGGGTCGTTTCTACGCTGCCGAAGAGCGCTGGAGCAAAATTGTGGGCTATTCCGGGACCCTGGCTGTCCTGCTCGCCTGCCTGGGCCTGCTCGGTCTGGTGGCGCTGGCTTCCCTGAATCGCACCAAAGAAATAGGCATCCGTAAAGTGCTCGGCGCGAGTGTGGCGGGTATTACAGGCTTACTGGCCAAAGACTTCCTCAAACTCGTCCTGGCCTCTTTCGTCATCGCATTTCCCGTCGCGTATTATCTCATGGAAAAATGGCTCTCCGATTTCGCCTATCGCATTGACATTCAGTGGTGGATGTTTGCAGCAACGGGAGGCGCCGCCATAGCGATCGCATTTCTCACGGTAAGTTTTCAAAGTGTGAAAGCGGCATTGGCGAATCCTGTCAGGTCGTTGAGATCGGAATGACGGAATCCCATGAAATTCAGGGATCGGACCTAAGAACCCGACTTATAAAATGCCCTCTATGTCCCTAATCTGTGTGCAGCGACTTCACCGGGTTCGCCAGAGATGCCCTCAAGGATTCGAATCCGACCGTGATCAAGGTGACCAGCGCGATCGCTCCAATGGCGCCTGCAAAAACGAAGAGCGACAAAGGCGCCTGGTATTCAAAGTTTTTGAGCCAGCCGCCGGATAGGAATAACGCAAGCGGGATGCCGACGACACAACCGAGCAGCAGAATTTTGCCAAAAACTTTTAGCAACATCAGCAGTATCTGCGAATTGCTCGCACCGAGTGTTTTGCGGATGCCAATCTCCTTGATGCGTTGCCGGGCGAGAAAGGCCGCCAGTCCGTACAAGCCAACACAGGTGATCAACATAGCCAGAATGGAGAACTGCCGGCTGAGTTGCGCAATTTGCGTTTCGTTCTCATACATCCGTCCAAACTCTTCATCCACGAACCAGTAATCGAAGCCGAAGTCGGGGAACACCTGTTTCCATGCCTTTTCGATCGAGGCGATTTTTTGTCCCATATTGCGGGCTGGCAGCCGCACGTGAATGATGCGGTCGAGTCGGTGCGGCATGGGTGAGATGGCCAGCGGCTCTATTTTATGGTGCATGGAGCGGTAGGGAAAATCCTCCACCACACCAATGACGAGGCCGCTGACCGGAGCGCGGGTACTGTCGGGCGGGCCGAAACCCATCGAAAAATCAGGCCGGGTGATGGTTTTTCCGACGGCTGCTTCAGGGGTAAGGTTCAGGGTTCTTACGGCAGTCTGGTTCAGCAGCACGGCACTGGAATCCGCCGCGCGGTTGTGGTCGAAGTCGCGGCCGGCGATGATCTTCAAGCCGAAAGTTTTGGGGAAATCAAAATCGCCGTTGAGTTGGAACCAGTCTCTTTTTTCTGCGCTGATTTCGGGAAATTGCATTTCCATATCGAGGGGGCCGAAAAATTCGAGGCGCGGCAGGTGATTTGCAAGTGTGACCGATTGAATTTCAGGGTCTTGTAGTACCAGATTTTTAAAAGTGCCGTATTTCTCGTTGGTGGCCGGACCGGTAAAACCGCCGTAGCGAATGGACAAAATTTGCTTGCCTGCCTCGTTCAATTTTGAATTGCGCATCAGGTTCATTTGTTGTACCACCACTACCGAACCGACCAACAAAGTGATGGCAACGCTGAACTGCACCGTTGTCAGAAACTGGCGGAAGGTGTTGGAGCCTTTTCGGAAGGCAAATTTTCCCTTCAATACGACAGCAGGTTGAAAGCCCGAAACGTACATGGCCGGATAACTGCCCGCCAGCAGTGTCACCAGCACCACGATACCGCCTGCGACGAGCAACATCGGTCCGCTGAACAGGTGCGAGATGGAGAAATTTTTGCCCGTCACGTCGTTGAACGGCGACAGGAAAATCATCGCCAGCAACAGCGAGATCACCATCGCGCCGACTACCATCAGGAAGGATTCGGCCATGAACTGGAAAAACAATTGCCGCCGCACCCCGCCGAAAGTCTTGCGCAAACCGATCTCTTTGGCGCGGTTGACCGAGCGCGCGGTTGCCAGATTGATGTAATTGATGCAGGCCACCACCAGGATCAGCAGGGCGATGGTGACAAAGATCGAGATGTATTTGCGGTCAGCCGATTTGTGGCTGGTCGCCCAGTCCACTTCCTGATCAAAGTGAACATCGGTGAGTTTGCGGATGATCGGGGTGGCCTTCAATTCAGGGTCGAAACGTTGGATAATGGCATTGGTTTTTTGCTGTAAATCGTTCTGAATAACAGGGATTTGCGCCTCGTCGCGGCAAACGATGAACGAACTGACAAAATAGTTCTGTTCCTGGTCGCCCATCGAAGTGTTCAGCATGGTTTCCAGGTTCGGCACGGTGGGTTTCAGGGCGAGGATGTTGCAAATATACTTGGGATGGACGTGCGTATTCGAGGGAAAATCCTTGTACACCGCGCTTACCATCATATCGAGTTTTTGCCCGTTGGTAGTAAAAACGTGCGAAATACTGAGGATTTTGTTCACCGGGTCTTCTGCTCCGAAAAGTTCTCTGGCCGCGCTTTCGCTCAGCATCATACTGTTGATCTCTTTCAACGGCGATTCAGGCGAACCTTTCACTACTTTGATTTCCAAAATATTGTACAAATCCGCTTCCGTCCAGATGATGTCTTCGGTCAATATTTTTTTGTCTTTCGGGACGTAGTGTATTGTCGTCGGCATCCCGTCCGCGCTGAAGCCTGCAATGTGTTCGATGCCGGGATAGGTATTTTTGATGTAATTGTCCCAGCCCGCCGGCACAGCTGGAAAAGCGTTCGCATCGCCATTGGGGCGTTCGATGCGCATCGCCATGCGGTAGGTGTGTTCGGCGTTCGGGTGGTAGGTATCGAAGGTGAGTTCGTCGCGCACATACATAAAGATAAAAAGCGCCGACGCGAGCCCGATGGAAAGGCCAAAAGTATTGACGAGGGCATAGCCACGCTGCCGGGCGATGTTGCGGCCGGCGAGTTTGAAGTAATTGATGATCATAGCTCAAATGTTATCTGGCTTGTAAAAGCGCGCGTTTTTGTTAAAAGCCCGGATTCAAAGTAAAGGTCGCGAGGGAATTGAAAGACAATGAATTCGACCGAAGGCTGTATGGAACATGCATTAAGCAGAAATTCGCTCCGCTTTGAGCGCCTCCGCCGGATTTGAACAGGATGTTCCCAGAACCGAAGAAGGGTTTATACCCAACTCTCGTTTGAACGCTTTTGAGAAAGAAAACACATCGGCAAAGCCGCAGAGATAAGCAACTCGCGTAACACTTGTCTCGCCGCCTTCCAGTATTTCCCTGGCTTTTTGCAGTTTCAACCGGCACAACCACTTCATGGGTGATTGTCCGAATGCTTCGCGAAAACTACGGTGAAAATGATAGGGCGACAGGCAGGCGGCATGGGCAATTTGCTCCAGTTGCAGTTGGGAATACCAATGGTCCTGCATCCAGTCTTTGGCGTACAACACCCGGCGGTACAGTTCTTCACGGGTACCGGCCGAGCGGGCATTCACATTACCAATCTGCCGCCGTACATCACGCTGAAGAGTGAGCAGCCCTTCCGCCAAATGGTAAAAAATATCGGGCGGCAGGTTGGGATTGGACTCGCCGCTGAGCGTCACCTGTTTTGCAAGCAGATACAATTGTCGGGAAAGCAAATCGGGATGACGGTATACGTGCTCGAAAAAACAAACAGGCTCGGGGGATGGGTGGGGATTGTCCAACAGGGTTTTATCTTCCTTGCAGAAATTTCGGTTGACATCGCTGACGAGATCGTCGGTGAAAGAAACGATCAGGGCCCTAACGCCGGGTTTATTGGGCAAGCATTCCATCTCGGTACCGTTGTTGACAACAAAACTCCCCCCAGGGGGCACCACAACACTTTGATTGCCAACCGTATAGCGAATAGCGTCCGCCAGGCAGAATTTTATGGACAATGGCGACCTGAATTTCGAGTAACGGATGACATCGTCGGCATAAAACAGGTTGTCAGTCTCGTGCGTTTTTTCGCTCACCGAATATTTGGGAGTAGACCAGGTGATTATTTTGCCCATGCCGGTTTTTAGTTTTTGAAAAACAATGCGAAAAAGAAAGACACGCGAAAATTCAGGAAGTTACAATTACCTCGGCACGAATATTCGCAAGAATGGACAAATGCGCATTCCGTACAAATCTGAAACTTCGCATTTATTTATAATTAGTACATGGACAATGGATTTTTGACATTGGACATTTGACCAAATGATTGGTTGTCAGGGTCAAACGTCCAATGTCCAATGTCGATTTATTTTGTCCGCTTACTTTGCATTCAAATGTTGAAGATTTCGCTGTTTTTCCCATCATTAAATCATCCTTTCGCCCTTTTCTGGCTGTTTTTTTCCCACGTTGCCTGCGCCCAAAACACGACTGAGGCCCCTTCTCCAGAGACTTGGGGCGATCAGTTTGTAACCGCCATTCAATCCGCATCAGCTTCGGAGCAGGAGGCCATTGTTTTGCGGATTTTCTCCGATGCAGCCCTCGCCAACCCCGGTAAAGAGCGGCTGTTGAGCCTCGTCGGCAAACTGCAAAACGAATTCAATCCGCTCGAATACCACCACTCGGACTTGATGGCCATGGAATTGTCGCCGGGCAATATCAGCCGGGTTCTGCACATTTATTTGCGCAAAAAAGACGCTCCGATGTGGCGCGACATACAAATGCGCCTCGATCCGGCACCGCCGCACAAGTTGTTGTCCATCGCTTTTATCGCCGAAGTTGCCGAACCGGTGAGCTTGCCCAACGGCGATATTACCCAAAAAACGACACTCGATTGGCTCGACAGGTATGTGCAGAAACTGGTCAGAGAAAACGACCTTTCCGGTAGTGCCCTCGTTGCACAAGGGGATCAGATCCTGTTTGAGAAATATTTTGGTTACGCCGACGCTGAAAGAATCCAACCGGTGGATGCCCACACCTTGTTCAACCTGGGGTCGGGGAATAAAATGTTTACGGCGCTGGCTGTCATGCGGTTGCAGGAGCAGGGCAAACTAAATTTTACGGACAAACTGACAAGTTGGTTTCCGGATTTTCCGGATTCGGCACACGCGAACAAAGTAACCGTACACCACCTCCTGACGCATACTTCCGGCATACGGGAATTCTGGCGGGAAGAGACTGTCGCTGAAATGCGCCGCTGCACGACTTGGCACCAGTTCCTGCCCATTATCTATGGTTCCGGCTTCGATTTTAAACCGGGTACAGAGGCCGGTTACAGCAATTCCAATTTTATTCTCCTCGGCGCCATCATAGAAAAAGTAAGCGGACAGGATTATTTCGATTTTATTCAAAACCTCATTTACGACAAGGCGGGCATGCAGCAAAGCGGCACCTTCGTGTTCGATCGCACGACCAAACCCCTGGCAACACCACTTGCCCGAGCCGGCAATGAGGGTTGGAAAGAAGCTGAGCACGGCAAGCGCGGCTCACCCACGGGTGGAGGCTATTCCAATGTGCGGGATATGCTCCTGTTTGCCAAAAAATTGAAAAATAATTCATTTGTTTCATCTGAAAGTTTCAAAAACATGATATCGGACAAAACGTCCGGCCTGAAAAACGCCTTTCCCTATGGCTATGGCTTTATTCCACAAAAAAACGGCGGCGAATACTCCTACGGGCACGGCGGTATCGCTTCCGGCATCAATCTCGAATTCCGGTATTTCCCGCGTCTCGACATCACAATGATCGTGTTCAGCAACCAGGACAATGGCGCATTTGACGATTTAAAGAAAAACATAGTGAAACTGATAACGGGAGAGCGCTAAAGGATTTTTACAGATCGAAAGATGTGGTTAAAACACAGCCATTTCTTCCCAGCTCAGGACCGTCGTCATGCCCTTTGACGCAAAATAGGAATGTGTTTCCCTTTCTCCGCGGTCGCTCGTCGCCAGTACAAAATCCCCTCCCCAGGCTCCGAGGCTTTTAACCTCACCCCAAAAGTCATTGAAATACAGGTCTTTGGCCCGGGGAAGTTGGAGTGCCCGGCTGATGAGGGTTTCGTGTTCCAATATAAGGATGTCCAAATCAGTAAGCGAGTGCGCTGTCAAAAACCGTTCGGTCAGCCGGGAAATTTCGGCGATGAGTCTTTCGTTGCCTTTGGCGTATTCGCGATAGCGGAGGATGCCCGCACGGCTATCTTGTTTTTTTCCCAGATAGACAAACCACAGTGCCTCGCTGAAAGGAGGAGCGAAGCGTAAGGATTCCACAACAGGGTTTTTACCGTCGAGGCGGTAGAGGATGGGTCCTTCCGCGTAAGCACAGGCAATGTCGTAACCGGAGCCTCCGAGGGTGTCGAAGAGTATCGTATAAGGATCGGCACCCGCCCAGCGGGCAAGCGCGGCGATCAGCGTGCTGCTTGTGCCAAGCCCCCACTCGCGGGGAAAATCGTTTTGGGTCAGCACTTTGTAACTTTGGTTGCCGGCAAGAAAATCCGGGTTTTGACTGCGGCAGGCTTTCAGGATAGTCGCCAGGACGTCGGCTGTTTTTTTATCGGTAAAGGTGAGCGGCACGAGGCCGGGCAATTCGTATTCGGCGAGGAACCAGACCACGCCGTCGTTGTTTTTACTCGTCCATGAAAGGCGGGCGGATCCATTCCATGCTTCCACCCGGAATGTCTGACCATAACGCGTAGGAATGGCCAGGGCCGTCGAGCCGTCGAGCACGAAATACTCTCCGGTAAGCAAGAGTTTGCCGCGGGCGCGGGTTTCAAATACGGGCGATGGTATATTGATTGGCGTCATTTCAGCGTAATTACGGTTCTTTGGTAGGTTCCAGAGTATGGAATTGGGCAGACTTTCTGACTTTTGGGGCTTGGAGAAAGTACCTGATGCAAAGATGCGGAGAATCAAAGGTTCCCGAGGGTTGCTTTTTGCCTTGCTTTTTAAGGCTGTCTCATCAGTCTGTTTGTTTGTTTATTTGTGGATTTGGTTATTTTGTAGCGCCCTCATGATCAGGGTTATTTTCAAATAAACAAATCACCAAAATAAACAAATCACCGACTTGTGACAGCCTCAAATGATTGTCGAAAAATAAAATCAATACACCACTTTTCATAGACTCTTCATGCATACGCTCGATTGGATAGTGCTGCTCGGCACATTGGCATTTGTAGTGATTTACGGCGTTTGGAAAAGCCGCAACATTGGCACCAGCGAAAATTTTCTTGCTGGCAAACACGACCTGCCCTGGTGGACGATCGGCCTGAGCATCATGGCAACACAGGCCAGTGCCATCACATTCCTCAGCACACCCGGGCAAGGCTTTGCCGACGGAATGCAGTTTGTACAATACTATTTCGGGATGCCGATCGCCATGATCTTCCTGTGCATTTTCGTGCTGCCAGTGTATTACCGGCTGCGGGTGACGACGGCTTATGAATACCTCGAACAGCGCTTCGATCTGCGTATGCGGACTCTTACAGCCGGGCTGTTTTTGATTCAGCGTGGCATGGCGGCAGCCATCAGCATTTACGCGCCAAGCATCATTCTGAGCGCAGTATTCGGATGGAATCTGGCACTGACGAACTTCCTGATGGCGGTATTTGTCGTCATTTACACGACTTCGGGTGGCAGTCAGGCGGTAAGCAAGACGCAGGAACTGCAAATGACGATCATGTTGAGCGGCCTGGTACTCGCTTTTATCCTCGTGCTGCAAAAATTGCCTGACGGGATTGGCCTCACTGAAGCCTGGCAAATCGCAGGTGCGACGGGTAAAACGCAGGTGCTGGACTGGTCGTTCCATTGGGAAGACCGCTACAATGTGTGGTCGGGTATCCTCGGCGCAACCTTTCTCTTTCTTTCATATTTCGGCACCGACCAGAGCCAGGTAGGGCGTTATCTTTCAGGTAAGTCATTGAAAGAGAGTCGCTTTGGTTTGTTGTTCAACGGTTTTGTAAAGATCCCCATGCAATTCCTCGTGTTGTCGGTAGGCGTGATGGTTTTTGTATTCTACCAATTCACCCAACCGCCTTTGTATTTCAACCAGGCCAACCGCGCCAAAGTGGATGGTACGCCGCAAGAGATTGCTTTCGAGCGACTGGAAGCCCGGGGTGACAGCCTGTTTTTACAAAAACAAACGGTATTACAGGATCTGACTACAGGTCTGAAAAACGGTGACACAGGCTTGTCGGGCAAAGCGCAGGTCGAACTACAAAACCTTGAAAACCAGCGAACAGAACTGCGCATCGAAGCGGAAGAATTGGTAAAAGCAGCCGCGCCCGACGTAGACCCGAAAGACAAGGATTTTATCTTTATCAATTTTATATTGAACCACCTCCCCGCAGGTCTGGTCGGCCTGATGATCGCCATGATCTTCTGCGCATCGTGGAGCACTACGGCGTCTGAGATCAGCGCCCTCACTGCCACCAGCGTATCGGACATTTACCGCCGCTTGTTTGTGCCCGACCGCGACGATAACCATTACTTCAGGGTATCGAAGATCGCGACAGTGGTCTGGGGAGCACTTATCACATTTTTCGCTATTTACTTTAATTTGTTCGACAACCTGATCCAGGCGGTCAACATGATCGGCTCTTTGTTTTACGGCACGATTCTTGGCATTTTCTTCACCGCGTTTTTTTTGAAAAAAGTCGGAGGAAAGGCTGTGTTCTGGGCAGCGGTAGTGACGCAGGCGGTGATAGCATTCCTGTTTTTCGGCGTGAGCAAGGACCCCTTTTTGTGGTACAATCCCTTAGGGTGCGGTCTCGTGATGGGTTTGAGTCTGATTTTTCAACAGACCTTGTTTAAGAAGCAGTTAATTACTCGATAAAGGAAAGTTAAATAGCGACAAACGCGCTTTTTGCAGGAAACGAAACGGCGGTTTTATCCGTTATCCAATAAAAATTAGGCACTCCCATTTTTATCACCATCAAAACTGTTTAATCCATGATCATCCTCACAGTTTTATTACTTGGTCTCCTCATTTTTGGAAACAAAATGCTGAAAGAAGCATGATTGGTTATTGGCTATCGGTTAATAGTAATTGGTTATCAACCCATTTCTCCATTTGACCGACATTGCACCCATTCGTTGCCCCGGCACAAAAAAAGAGCGGCAGCGGGAATTTTCCCGCTGCCGCTCTTTTTTTGTTTACCCTGGAATAGTGGCTACCAATAACCAATCACTGATAGCCAATTACCAACTCAGGGTGTCGCGCTTTTCGCCTTGTTGTGCTTCGGCGCTTTGCCCATACCCGCTTCGCGCCAGAGGGCGTTTTTCGCTTTCTGGGCCTTGGTTTGTTCGGCCATGGTAACGGCATTGGTTGCGCTCACGATGCCGCCGCTGACGCACAGTTCGGTGAAGGCTACTTTTTCGGTCGTGCCGGGCTTGTACACTTCGCCATCCTGTTTGGCAACGGATTTTTCCATGATCTGTTTCACCTGTTTGGCCGAAAGGTCCGGATAATAGGATCGGATAATAGCCGCCACACCTGCTGCTGCCGGCGAAGCCATAGAAGTGCCGCTGGCGTTGCCGTATTTGCTGCCGGGCACAGTCGAGTACAACTGGTGGCCGGGCGAGAACAGGTCAACGTTCTTTTTGCCGTAGTTGGAGAAACCTGCAATGCGTTTTTCTCCGGTTCTCCAGCTCAAAGCGCCGATCTCCATCCAGGTCGGAACGGTTTTGTCTTTTTTGAACAGACCCTTTTTTACAGGTTTGGTGTAATTGTCGTTGGGGAAGTTGGGATCGGTATCGTTGTTTTCCGAATCGTTGCCGGCAGCATGTACGAGCAGTACATCGTGGTCGGCAGCATATTGCATGGCTGCGTCCACGTATGCTTTTTGTGGGCTGAAGCCTTTACCGAACGACATATTAATAATGCTGGCGCCGTTGTCCACTGCGTAATAAATGGCGTTGGCAACGTCTTTGTCGCGTTCGTCGCCATCGGGTACGCAACGGACGGTCATGATGCGCACGTTGTCGGCGATGCCGTTGATGCCTTTGCCGTTGTTGCGCACGGCAGCAATGATACCGGCCACGTGTGTGCCGTGGAAGGCATCGGGGCCTTCGTAATCGTTGTTGCCGTAGATGCGGTTGGAAAGATCGTTGGGGTCGTCGCCCACGATGTCGCGCGGATTGTAGTCGGGATTAAGGTTGTAGGCCAGTTGATTTTCGAAGTGTTCGGTCGCGTCTTTTTTCTGATCTTCCAGGGCTGCCCGGGAAGTGATTCCCTGACCCATCACTGCCTGCACCATAGCCAGTGCCTGCTTCAACTCTGCATTGCTGCCGGCGTCCACTTTGGCGAGTTCCTCGGCGGTGAATTCTTTTTTGCCGATGGCTTTCTCGACGGTTTTGAAAGCATCTTCCACCTGCGTGATTTGTTGCACGATGCGCGCTTTGCCGTCTTCGGCTTCAGCGCGTTGTTCTTCATAAGCCGTTTTGATGCCCTGCCAGTATTCAAATTCTTTTTTGTCGGCGCCGGAAAGATTGGCTCCGTTGGAATTTGAATATTTTTTGCTCAGGCGGACGTATTCGCGGGTGAGTTCGAGGGTTTCGTGGTGTACACTTCTGCCGTCTTTGCCGCCGAGGAAGTTCCAGCCGTGGATATCGTCCACATAGCCGTTGCCGTCGTCGTCTTTTCCGTTGCCGGCAATTTCGCCGGGATTGGTCCACATAATGTCTTTCAGGTCTTCGTGATCAACATCAATACCTGAATCGAGTACGGCTACGATGATGGTCTGGCCCTTTTTGCCTTTGGCTTTCAGGTTTTTGAGCGCCTGGTCGCCTCCGGTTCCGTTCACTTTATCAGCGACGGGGTCGAGTGTGAACCAGTTTTCCGGTGCTTTATTGCCCTGGGCATTGAGCATTGCTGCTGAAAAGCCGAGCGCGATAACTGCTACACAGTGTTTGAATGTCATGTTGCAAAAAAAATTTGATTTAAAAACTGTTTAAAAAAACAACTGGCTGCCCATGCGGTTCGGGCAGCCGGTTTAAACGGCAAAATTATGCGATTTCTTGCCGGGGAATTTCATCATTAGACAAATGTTTGCACATAGCGGTCAATCAGCCATCCAAAATCAGCCATCTGCAATCCGCAATCCAAAATCCGCAATCCAAAATTCAAAGCGTCCCCCGTAGAGCCTGTTCCCGTTCGATGGCCTCGAACAGGGCTTTGAAGTTGCCCTTGCCGAACGACTTGGCGCCTTTGCGCTGGATGATCTCAAAGAACACCGTCGGGCGGTCCTGGATGGGTTTGGTAAAGATTTGAAGCAGATAGCCGTCTTCATCACGGTCAACGAGGATATTGAGGCGTTTGAGGTCTTCAATGTTCTCGTCAATTTTGCCCACCCGTTCGAGCACGTCCTCGTAGTAGTTTTCCGGAACGTAAAGGAAATCCACCCCATTGGCGCGCATCTGGCCGACGGTTTCGAGGATGTTGTCGGTCGCTACGGCAATGTGTTGTACGCCGGCGCCTTTGTAAAAGTCGAGGTATTCCTCTATCTGGCTCTTTTTCAAGCCCCTGGCCGGCTCGTTGATGGGGAATTTGATATAACCGTTGCCGTTCGACACCACTTTCGACATAAGGGCTGTGTATTCGGTGGAAATGTCTTTGTCGTCGAACGTGATGAGCAGTTTGAACCCCATGACGTCCTGGTAGAATTTCACCCATTTGTTCATGGCGCCGAGTTCGACGTTGCCGACGCAATGGTCCACGTACTTGAGGCCGACAGATTTGGACGGGTAGGCGCTTTTACGCGGCTCGAAGCCGGGCAGAAAAACGCCTTTGTAATTCCTGCGCTCGACCAGCGTATGGATGGTATCGCCGTAGGTTTTGATGGCCGCCAATACCACTTCGCCGTGTTCGTCGCGCAGGGTTTTGGGCGCGAATGCCGATTCGGCGCCGCGTTTCAGGGCGGTATAATAGGCGCTTTCGGCGTCGTCCACCCAAAGAGCGAGCACTTTCACGCCGTCGCCGTGCAGGGCCACGTGGCGGGCGATCTCGGTATCGGGCAACAGCGAAGCGGTGAGTACGATACGGATCTTGTTTTGCTGGAGCACGTAGCTCACGCGGTCGCGGACGCCGGTTTCGGGCCCGCAATAAGCCACGAGTTCGAAGCCGAGCGCGGCCATATAGTACATGGCGCTTTGTTTGGCGTTGCCGACGTAGAGCTCGAGGTGGTCGGTGCCGTTGATGGGGAAGGAATCGGTAGTGGCAGTAGCAGTAGCAGTAGCAGTAGCAGAGGCAGTAGCAGAGGCAGTAGCAGCGGCAGTGGCGGTAGCGGGTTTACCCGCCGTAGCCTCGGCGGAGGCGGGGGATTTGGTCAGGACTTCCATGTGTGAGAGTTGTAGAGAGTGAGAGGCTTTTTTGCTGCAAAGATAAAAACCCTTTTACCGGAAACAATCCTTCCCGGATTTGCCGGATTTCCCGAAAAAATACCGCACTTCTTTTTCAAATTGAAGGACGATACCAATCCTTTTCCGAGCAGATTTAAGAGAAGATGAATTGAAATTTCTAAAAGAGATGATTGAATTGGCCAAGAAATACGATTGGCTTTTAATGGATATTAAAGGAAATTTGGTTGAACCCGAATTCCGTGAAGTTGCGAAATTAATAAAGGATTCAAATTCATATAAGTTCTTGAAAGACCCTCTTAAATTTTTGACAGATTTGGGAGAAGGAAGAATAAAAATAGAATAAAAAATGAAGCCTAACCACCAACAAAGCCGTTAATCAGTTAAAAAAACAACCGGCCTCGACGGACTCGCATCCAAATCAAAAGAGGCGGTTTGCAAATTCAGCAGGTAAAAACCGTCTTTTACTTCGTTCGGCACGTAAACCAATTCCGTAATCGTGCAATGCTTGCGAACGGCGTCCGGGTACTGCCAGAAGGCCCGGTGCGCGAGCAATTGTCCGCCGTCTTCTTCGCGGTCAACGGAAGGCAAATCGAGCAGCAGGTGTTGCACACCGCATTCCACTAAATAACGGGCGGCTTCATGGTCCAAATAAGGCGGGTTCGCGCCGGAATAATTCGTTCGTTTTTTCAAATCGTCGTTCGGCAAAGTTCTGATTATCAAGGCTTCGGCTTCGTTTTTTGCAAAAGCCTCCTCCAATTGCGCGCGAAAAAGCACGCGGTCGCCGTCGTCGGTTTTTTGCGGAAAAATGCTGACGAGTTTTGCCCAAAAATGCGATTCCAAAAGGCAATCGCGCAGCACATACCGCTCTTTGGAAATGTGGCCGACACACTCGGTATGGGTACCGTTTCCATGCGGATTGAGTTTGACGTTGAAAAAATTGACAGGGCCGCCCTTTGTTGTGTCGCCGATGAATTCTCCCGCTACGACCGGCCAATATTCCACCGGAGGCGCGTAGAAACAGTTGACATTTTCCAGGCCTTCTTTCAGCAAAATGGACAGGTCAATTGGCTGAGAGAGGTCGGCCCGGAATGTTTTGTTTTGACGGGTGAAGGTGATCTGCATGGTGTGCGATATTAGTCCCCACCGGCAAATCGGTGGTTGAGGAGGTAAAAATCCTGTGGATTTTTCATTCCGTCCCTGAATTTATACTTGCGTCGCCACAGATGTCAATCGCACTGCCTTTTTTCCTATTTTCAAAACGGCCTCAATCAACATCTCCAGATCCGCCGTGGTAGTGCGGTGGTTGGTAATGGCCACACGGAGACAATAGGATTGCTGCAGGCGGGTATACGACGGTGCGGCGATGCCACTTTCGTGCAGTTGCATGAGAATTTCCTTGTTCAGGGCGTTCAGTTCGGCGGCGTTCAGGAATCCGGGGTTGTAGCGAAAACAGACGATGTTGAGCGGCGCCGGCGCCATGAGTTCCAGACCCGGGGTTTGGCCGATCCGCCTGGACAGATATCCTGCTTGCTGAATATTCTGCCGGATCAGGCGGCGGAATTTGTCCATCCCGTGTTCTTTCAGCGCCATCCAGACTTTCAGCGCTTTGAAATCGCGGGAGAGTTCGAGGCCGAAGTTCGACAGGCCCTCCGGTCCGGCGGGAATGCCGCGCTCGTGCTTCATCAGGTAATCCGCGGTGTAGGTAAATGCCTGACGGTGGATATTGCCGTCGCGCACGAGCACGCAGCCGACGCCATAAGGAAGGTACATCCATTTGTGCAGGTCGAAAGCCACGCTGTCGGCCTGACTGATCCATTTCAAGGCAGGTTCATATTCTGGCAGAGTGCTGGCCAAGGCGCCAAAAGCGCCGTCCACGTGGAGCCAAAGCCTTTTTTCTTTGCACAAGGCGACCAGGTCTTCGAGCGGGTCTATTGCGCCGGTGTTGACCGTTCCGGCGTTGGCAACCACGCAAAAAGGGCGCAGCCCGGCGGCTTCGTCTTCGGCAATTCGTGTACGCAAGTCTTTCATATCCAATGTATAATCATCACCCACACGGACGCTGCGCAGAGCATCCGTACCCAGGCCGAGCATTTCCACCGCACGCGGAATGCAACTGTGCGTCTCGCTGGAGGCATAGACGACCAATTTCTCAGCGCGGCCCTGCAATCCTTTCCATCGTATGTCCGCATCGAATGCATTGCGGGCAACCAGCAGCGCCGTTGCATTGGCCATAGAGGCGCCACTGACGAGGATGCCGCTCGCTTCCGGTGGGAAATTCATCATTTGTTTGCACCACTCAATCACCTGTTTGTCCACGTACATCGCTCCCTGGTCGCCCAGCGAAACGTTGGGATTCATGGCGGCGGCGAGCATTTCGGCCAGGGCGGACTGCATGGAGCCGGTACCTTTCACCCAGCCCCAAAAACGGGGGTGGATGTTGCCGTTGTAATATGGCAAAACGTGTTGTTTGAAATCTTCGTAAACCGCTTCCATATCCTGTGGTGCTTCCGGCAATCCGGCCTGCAAATGCTGCCTGGCTTCTTCGGAGGGTTTGCGCCAGACGGGTTGATCGCCGATGGTTCGAAGGAATTGCACCATGTCGTCCACCATGCGGTGACCCAATTGGCGGACGGTTTCCCAGTTGTCAGGGTCGAGGGTTTCTATTTCGTTATTCATAGCTGTTTTTATTTTTCAAATACATAGGCACATACGTAGCCGGACGTTGAACTTTTAGACCTTGGACATTAGACTAAATGATTGGTTTCCAAGGTCTAAAAGTCCAACGTCCGGCTCTGCATGTGCCTATGTGTTTCAATGAAATTACGATAACAACGTCAGCAATTCCTCCCGCTTGCTTTTCGATACCGCCACCTGCATTTTATTTTCCATGACCAGGTATCCCCCATCGCCGCGCACGAATTCGCGCACACGGTTGAGATTGACCAGATGGGAGTGATGCGGGCGAAAAAAATCGTACGGGGCAAGGAGGTCTTCAAACTCTTTCAAGGTTTTGGAGATCACGCGTTTTGTGCCATTGGTCAGGTATACTTCGGTATAGTTGCTGCTGGCAATACAAAGAATAATATCGTGAGGATCAACAAATTCAATGCTTTCCTTTGACGCCAGAGCCACACGGACGCGCCTGCCTTTTCGTTCGGCCTGCACGTTATTGAGCAGTGCATCAATCTGCTCCGAAGGGATTCGGCCCTGGGTTTTCCGGAGGTGTTTTTCAATCGCTTCCTTGAGTTCCTTATTCTGCACGGGTTTGAGCAGGTAATCGAGAGCGCTGAATTTGACCGCCTGGATGCCGAAATTATCATAGGCGGTAGTAAAGATAATGTTGAAGGGCACATCGCGGCCCAATTCTTCCAGCACATCGAAACCATTGAGCATGGGCATTTCGATGTCGAGGAACAATAAGTCGGGTGGATTTCCTTTCAGGTAATCCACCCCTTCCGCCGGATTGTCGAATGCGGCTTCCACTGCCACCTCGGGGCAGTAATTTTCGAGCTTCCATTTCAGCGTTTCTATGCTGGGTCGCTCGTCGTCTATGATGACTGCTTTTATCATGGCAGGCGAATTTTCGATTTTGATTGATTTAAGATTGCAGATTACATGATTGCAGATTTTTGATATGGATGTATGAAATTTGTATTTACGATGTCACGCCGGGTAACTTCTAAAATCTTAAATCATGTAATCTGCAATCTTAAATCAAAATTTGGCTATACGGGAATTGTCAATTCCACCCGCGTTCCCGACGGTTGACCTTTTTCATCTTTCAGGTCAATGATTTCCACCGAAGCATCCACATTGCGGAGTTTATTGATGAGATCAATCCGGTCGCGCGTGATGCGCATACCCATAGATTTTTTATGGTTATTGACGCTTTTGCCCGCTTTCAGCGCTGCCGATTTTTCACGGCCAATTCCATTGTCTTCGACAATACAGCGGAGGTAGTCGCCATTGCGGGTGATTTTCAGGAGGATTTTGCCTTCGCATTTCTCTTTTTGAAGGTGCCGCAGCCCGTGCCAGATCGCATTTTCCAGAAATGGCTGGATCAACATGGGTGGAATCACAATGCTCGAGGTGCGCAGGGAATCGTCCACTTCGATCTTGTAATCGAA
Source organism: Saprospiraceae bacterium (assembly GCA_019187225.1). Classification (GTDB taxonomy): domain Bacteria; phylum Bacteroidota; class Bacteroidia; order Chitinophagales; family Saprospiraceae; genus M3007. The sequence goes on along the minus strand of JABAQQ010000018.1, from coordinate 70,639 downwards.
ACAATTGTCAAAACGCAAGTTTTCCATCTGCAGATACAGATCGAGCGCCTCCAGTTCGTCGGCCAGGCTAATGTATTCAGAGCGCGAATGCTGAAGGATGAGCCGTACCAAGCGGGCGAAGTTGTTCAGGTATTCGGAGGCTTTTTTCGATTCGTTCTTGACGATATAACTGTCAATTGAATTGAGGCTGTTGAAGAGGAAATGGGGGTTCATCTGCGCGAGCAGTGCACTCATTTCCACCTGCGCCAGTTTTTTCTCATAATCGGCTTTAAGCCTTGCCTTACGGCGAATTTGATACACGCGGAATTGATAAGCGCCATACACCATGCCGCCTATGGCCAGCAGAGTCGCACTTCGAAACCACCAACTCGCCCACCAGGCTGTCTCTATATAAACCGGGATTTCGAGCAGGGTTTCATTCCAGACACCTTCATTGTTGGCGGCTTGCAATTGAAACACATATTTGCCACCCGGCACGTTTGTATAATTGGCAAATCGGCGGTTGTTTGCTTCCGTCCAGTCGTCGAAATCCGCGAGCCGGTAGCGAAATCGCGTTTCACTGCCGAGTGTGAAGGCTTTTGCCGAAAACCCGACGGAGAAATAATTCTCCCAATGTTTCAGGCGCACCGGCTCTCCGCCATAAAGGGAAGGATAGTGCCGGGTTTTGTTTTGCACCTGGATTTCAGTAATGTACGGTACGGGCAACTCACGGTTGCGCTGGAGTTCAGCCGGGTTTGCCAGTACGATGTCGTTGCGCCCTCCGAAGATCAATTCCCCCGACGGCAAAATTGAGAAGTGGAAAAAATCGGGGTCTTTCACGCCGTATTGGAAATTGAAAGTGGTCAATTCCAGGTTCCCGGAATTGATTTTCAACAATTCTCCTTGCGTATGCCCCCATATATCACCATTGGCATCAGAGGCAATGGCAAAAACGTCCTCCATGATACCTTTTTCCTCCAGGTTCATTTTATGAATCACCCCCAGTTCGGGACGGACGGGGTCGAGCCAGCCCAACCATCCATCGCTGCTGTTCAGCCACACGCGCCTTTTTTTGTCTTCGGCAAAATCATTCACAAGGGGGAAACTGTTTTGATTCGATTCTTCGTAAAGGAAGTTTAAAACGGTGTCACGTGCAGCTGCGTACACACCGAAACCGCCATTTCGGGCAAACCAGATATTCCCCCGGCTGTCTTCGAATAACGCGCCAAAACCGAGCAAACCATCCGGCCCCGACCCTCCCAACAATTCCGGCCCGAAAATGCGCGGCTGCGGCACGGCGGGGTCGAGGCAAACGAGGCCTTCGGCGCCTGCACAGATCCAGACTTTTCCGTCGCGGGCAGCCAAAGCGTCACCCCAACGTTTGAAACGAATACCTTGAAGGTTTTTTTCAGGTCGCAATTGGCCGCCTTTCGCATTCGACCAGGTGAACAAACCTTCTTCAGCGGAAACGACATAGATCCCGTCGCGCCGCCGGGTGAACCCGCGCACTGCGAGCTGCCTGTTGAGTGGGTATTTTGTCCAGGTATGACTCAATTTATCGAACCTGTAAATACCGTCGGTGTAGCGCGGGCACACAATAAGGCCGTCAGTTGCGCTTTCAGGCAGGACATAAAAAGTGAACCCCCACTGACCCGTGTGCAAATCACCGTAGGAATATTGGGTGAATTGCTGCATTAAAGGATCGAAACATTGAATGCCCTGCAAGGTACGCTGCCAGGCCCGCCCGTCTTTGTCTATACTTTCCGCGCCGTACAATTCCTGCTTGATATGTTTATTATATTTTGCATAGACGATTTCCTGCCAGCGCGTGTGATAAATAACGAAGCCCGTCAGAGTTGTAATCCAGAGTTCATCGTCATTGCGGCTTAAAATTTTGGCAATCGGCGAGTGCAGGATGTCGCTGCCGTATTTGTTTTTCAAAAAAAGCGGTTCGAGCGTATGTTTTTCAGGGTCAAAAACTGAAACGCTCGCCCCCCAACTGCCAACGTACAATTTCCCGTCGCTGTGGTAGCACAAGCGCCGAAAAGCATTCACATGTACCTGATATTCCTTGTCTCGCTGTGGGAACGTGAACCAGCGTACTTTGCCCGTTCGCTTATTTATCTGCTGCAAACCGGCGGGTGTGCCGGCCCAAATCAGCGAGTCTCCATCGGATTCAATGCTCAATACCGACAGCGGTGAATCCAGCATCGGCGAAATGGCTGAATAAGCCTCCGGAGGGTAGTAGTATTGGTAAAAATCATCTTTTTCAGGGCGATATTTCCACAGGCCGTTTGTGCGTGTGCCCACCCAAATATCGCCGGAAGAGTCTTTAAACAATACCGACGCAGAGAACCCAAAATCACGGGTCAATGTCGCGGCTTTTCCTGTCGGAGTGATTTGGTAATGCCTGAACGTGTCGGCGCGAATGTCGAGCACCGAAATGCCCTGTCCAGTCGCCACCCACACCCGGTCTTTTTCCGGTAAAATGCCGAATACGGTATTGTCGAACAGAGAGCGGGGATTAGTCGGATCGCGCCGCCAGACTTTAAATTGCTGTCCGTCGAACCGACAGAGACCGTCATCGGCGCCCGTCCAGACAAAACCGTCCTCGCCAGCCACCACCATTCGTGCCCCATTGGTGGGCAATCCGTTTTCACGCGCGAATTGTATAGCTTGTCCGAATTTGTATTGCGCTGCCGCATTATTGCATATACAAAGCCATGCTGCAGTGAAAAGCAGCCAAATCCGGGATGGGAACACCTTTATGAAACCATCGAAGGTTTCGCAAATGTCCGCAAACCGAGTTCGCGCGCAATATGACGGAGAGTCGAGCATCGGACAAAAGTAATATATTGTTGATAAGGGCTGATTAGGGTTTATGAATTTGATTATCAATCCTTATCAACTTTTATCAACGCGCATCAAACTTTCAGCGGGGTAGCCTGTACCGCCAGACGGCGCTTCTTTAAAACTTTTTACACGTTCCTCAAACGTTGTTTTTCGGGGAAGGGAATTTTCCCAGGGTTGGAACAAACGGTTGAGATACTCCGAATGCGTTGCCCGCTTTTGTGTACGGAGATTGACGTGCACGTACCGTGTCCACAACAAGGCCTTTATCCTGCTGCACGTCTCGTTCCACATTTGCATTTCCACCAAAACATCGCTGCTGTTCCACTCCAAAATGGAAGACCTGATGAACACTTTCTCCATCGCCCGGGCAGGGGATAGGTACGCAATCTGATTTTGTGCCACTACCCACGATTCGCCCGTTTTGGAAGCGTAGTCGTATATATCGAACCCATAGCTATGCAGCACGTGGTCTTCCCGCGCATTGATAAAATAATCGAGGTAGCGGGTATTGCCCAGGTGGTTGAACGGATCGCAATGCATGAAGCGAACGGTATGTATCGAATCGGGTGTTTTTGTCATAAGGCAGTGTGTTTTAAATCCCCTCCCCGCGAGAACGGGGAGGGCTGGAAACAAACAAAATCTGATTAAAACGGCTTCAATTGGAATCGCACCCGCATATACACGTTTTGTTCAACAGGTACACCGTTGCGATACGCCGGCTTCCAGGCAGGCATGCCGGACAACAAGCGCACTACTTCCCTGTCGCAGCTGTAGCTCAGCCCGTCCACAATCCGGATGTCCGCCAGTCCTCCGTCAGTCTTTACTGTAGCCTCTGCATACACCACACCTTCCAATCCGGCTTCGCGGGCGGCCATGGGGTAGCGGATATTGGCGCGCACGTAACCTTTGAAATCGGGGAACCATGCATTGCTGCTCCCCCGGGATGGGGTGAGTTCGTCAAATGCTTCTAAGGGTTGTGCTTCATCAATGGTTGTTACGGAGGCTTTAACTCCGGAGTGATAAGGGGGGATCTGGGCAGTCGCAGCCGACCATGCGCACAAGCCGGTAAACACCAGCGCAATCATTGTTTTCATAGAATAATTGTTTGGAAAAAATCGGTTAAAAACTGGTGCAAAGAAGCGCCCATGTCTTGTTATGCCCAATCCCGTTTGATTGCAGTCGCCGGAATGTTGAGCCGTTGGCCGGATTTGTTGAGTGTTGCGGGGCTTTACCACCAAGGGAGGCCATTTTTTCCACGGCAAGCTATTCTCTCAAAAAAGAAGGCTTATTGAGCGGTAAAAAGGGTGAACGGCTCAAATGCGTATGGCTGAACGCGCTTGCCCGACAAACCTTTGCGGCGCAATTGAACCAATCTATTGTTCACACACATTCAACTTACTTTATGAAACGTCTTCTCGTTTTGCTGTACGGCGTCGTCGTTTACTGCCTGTTTTTCGGCACCTTTCTTTATATGATCGGTTTTGTCGAAAATCTCTTTGTCCCAAAAAGCATTGACGGCGCGCCGCAAATTCCCCTTACCACCGCACTGCTCATCAACGCCGCGCTGCTCTCGCTTTTTGCACTGCAGCACAGCATCATGGCACGCCCGGCCTTCAAACGCTGGTGGACGCAGTTTGTGCCGGAGCCCATCGAGCGCAGCACTTTCGTGTTGTTCACCTGTATCTGCCTCATTACTATGGTATATTTCTGGCAGCCCCTCGGCGGGGTGATCTGGTCGGTCGAAAACGACGTGCTGGCGGGTGTTCTGACCGGCGTCAGTATGATCGGTTGGCTGGTCGTGCTGATCGCGACATTTATGATCAACCACTTCGACCTCTTCGGACTGCGCCAGGTGTGGCTCTATTTTCAGGGCAAACCCTATGAGAACGTCAAATTCCGTCTACCCCTGTTTTACAAGTATGTGCGCCACCCGCTGTACCTCGGTTTCCTCATCGCTTTCTGGGCTGCGCCGGTGATGACCATTACCCACTTCTTTTTCGCAGTGATGACCACCGGTTACATCCTCACGGCGATCCAGTTGGAAGAGCGCGACCTGATTGCACTTTATGGCGACAAATACCGCAAGTACAAAAAGTGGGCGCCGATGCTGATCCCGTTTACGAAAGGCAAAATGCCACAGGAACAGGCAGGTGCCCATGCGGCAAAAGAGGCGGAAGAGCCGGCGTCGCTGTATTGATGCCTAATCCCCCAACCCCCTAAACCACATGAAAACAATCTTGCGAGGCTTTTATGGCCCGGCCGATAGTGGCCGGGCTTTTTTATTTTTTGTGAAAATTCCACGCAAACATTTGCGCCCTCCCTTTAAAATGGCCAAATTCACGTACCTTTGCGCGCTAAAAATTGCCATTGAAAGCCACTGGGTCCTTAAAGTCATTTTTAAAAAACTTCGGCGCCGGGACGCTGCTCAAACGCTCAACAAACAACCCTGAAACTTTATAACCCTGCTACCTTGCAACCATCTATATGAAGAATATCCGCAACTTCTGCATCATTGCGCACATTGACCACGGCAAAAGCACACTCGCCGACCGCCTGCTGGAATACACCAATACCATCAGCAAACGGGATATGCAGGACCAGGCCCTCGACAACATGGACCTTGAGCGAGAGCGCGGCATCACCATCAAGAGCCACGCCATCCAGATGCGTTATGTGCACCCCGCCAATGGGCAGGAGTATATTTTCAACCTGATTGATACACCCGGTCACGTAGACTTTTCCTACGAAGTGAGCCGTTCGATCGCTGCCTGCGAAGGCGCGTTGCTGCTGGTGGATGCCACACAAGGTATTCAGGCGCAAACGATCAGCAATCTCTACCTCGCCGTTGATCACGACCTCGAGATCATCCCCATTGTGAACAAAGTGGACATGGAAAGCGCAATGGTTGAAGAAGTACAAGACCAGATCATTGACCTCATCGGATGCAAGCGGGAGGACATCATTTCGGCTTCCGGGCGCACAGGCATCGGCGTGCCGGAGATACTGGCCGCTGTGGTGGATCGTGTCCCCTCGCCCAAAGGCGATCCCGCCGCTCCTTTACAGACGATGATCTTCGATTCCATGTTCAATTCCTACCGCGGCGTCATCGCTTATGTCCGCGTGATGAACGGCACTTTGAAAAAAGGCGATAAGATCAAATTTTACAACACCGGCAAAGAGGTTATAGCCGAAGAGGTCGGTGTACTGCGAATGGGGCAATTTGAAGCCCCCGAGCTCAGCGCCGGCAATGTGGGCTATGTCATCACCGGCATCAAAGTCAGCCGCGAGATCAAAGTGGGCGACACGATCACGCATGTCGTAAATCCCTGCACCGAGCCCGTAAAAGGTTTCGAGGACGTGAAGCCGATGGTGTTTGCGGGTTTGTATCCGCTCGACAACGACGATTTTGAAGACCTGCGCGACTCGCTGGAAAAACTCCAGTTGAACGACGCTTCGCTGGTGTACGAACCGGAGACTTCGGCGGCGCTCGGTTTCGGATTCCGATGCGGCTTTCTCGGCATGCTGCACTTAGAGATCGTGCAGGAGCGCCTATATCGGGAGTTCGACCAGGAAATTATCACCACGGTGCCCAACGTGCCCTATTTCGCCACCGACATGAAGGGCAAGCGCTTCCGCGTGCACCAGCCGACCGAACTGCCCGACCCCAACCACCTTTCTTCAGTAGAGGAGCCGTACATCTACGCGCAGGTCATTACCAAACCGGAATACATCGGCAACATCATGACGCTGTGCCTCGAAAAACGCGGCATTCTCATCAAACAGCACTACCTGACACCTACCCGTCTGGAGATGATCTTCCACCTGCCGCTGGCCGAGATCGTGTTCGATTTTTATGATAAATTGAAATCCATGACCCGCGGTTATGCTTCTTTCGACTACCACCTGCTCGACTACCGCGAAACCGACCTGGTAAAACTCGACATCAAACTCAACGGCGAACAGGTAGACGCCCTTTCTGCGCTCGTGCACCGCTCCAAGGCGGAACAGATGGGCCGCCGGATGTGCGAAAAACTCAAGGAACTCCTGCCCCGGCAGCAGTTCCAGATCGCCATCCAGGCCGCCATCGGTCAGAAAGTCATCGCCCGCGAAACGATCTCCGCCCTGCGCAAAGACGTGACGGCCAAGTGCTACGGCGGCGATATCAGCCGCAAGCGCAAATTGCTCGAAAAACAAAAAGAAGGGAAAAAGCGGATGAAACAGTTCGGCAATGTGGAGGTGCCGCAGGAGGCGTTTTTGAAGGTGTTGAAGTTGAATGATTAAGGGTATATATGCGGTAGTGGGTTCGTACTTCTTTTCAGAATAGTGTCATTTGTTCACTTACGCTATGTCTAACCATTTGACCAAATTTTTCCCAATCTTCTATTTTTAAGTCGTCAATTTTTGTCTTTGCATTTTCAAAATCAGAACTTTCAAATGCCTTTTCAAAGTCAATACGCATTAAAATATCTTTGTTTATTGGCCTTTTTGAATCTAAAAAAATGATTGATTTAAGGAATTTTTGAACTAATTCTGAGTTCACTAAATAATGCGCAATCTGTGCTATTTTTAATTGATCAAATCCAATAAAGTAGCAAGTGTCATCAAGCATTATCGGCTTACAATCTTCGGGGCATACTAACGTGAAATGAGTTGATTTATAAAGCCCTGAAATAGCTACTTTATATTTTGCAAATGAATAATCTCCTATTCCAAAAATTGAAAAATCTGGCTTATCTTTATAAATAGACGATTTACGCATATCAAAACACTTTTTGTTTGATTTCAAATATTGGTAGGTAAGAGGAAGCTTGTCTTGGATATATTTTGTATCCTGACCTATCCTTTTTTGTGTTATAATAATTGATTTTCTATATGTATTCATTTGGTCTCCTTTCAGGTCGGAACTTTTAAGCAGGCCATAAACAAGATTTTTTTCAAGGTTGATTTCTTGTCCGAAATCATTTCTAAAATGACCATTAATTCGTTCTAATTCCATGACTTTTGAGCAATCGTGTTTTACTCCTGAGCGCCAAGTGAATATTGATTTACCTTCAATAGTACTACCTTGGTCATAGTCTTTAACGGAATAAACAAATTTGTCCTTAAACCAACCGAAAGTTGTTATATATTTTCGATTGTAAAAGTCAAATTCTTTGCAAGTAAAATCAGGTTTTTTGTTTAAATACGTTAAAAACAAGCAAGCATTAACCGATACATTAAACTCCTTTTTAGAGTCAATATTCAGTTTTTCAGATTCGCTTATTCTGAAACCATTGCGTTTTTGATCATGAATGAGGTTCTTAACCACTGAATTTTTGATCAAAAAGGCGAATATTCCGTCATGGTTCTCAAAACATTTAAGCATTTTAAGAGAAATGCTTTCTCCAATATCAAAGTTTCCTTTCCCAGTAATAGCCTCTAGTCCACTATGTTTTTTGAAATTTGATTTTTCAGGTAAATTGTTAGAATCTATTGAACCAAGTTCTGAATTAGTAACCCAAGGTGGATTACCTATAACCAAAGTTTTAAGATGCTTTGTTGATTTGGCTAGTTCTTGATAAGAAAATTCAAAAGCGTTGCCATGAATTATATCAATTTCGGGTTTTGGAATATCATCGTTGGTTAAATAATAGGCGAGTAATTTAAATTTTGTTTCCCAAACATATGGCAGATATATTTCGACGCCCACGATTTTCTTAAGTGATTTTGATTGATTAATAGCTGCGAGAATGAAGTTTCCTTTCCCGCATGTTGGTTCTAATATAAATTCAATGTCATTTCGCTTTAATAAAGCATATTCGGTAACTTGAAGAGCTAAGTCTTTATTGGTCTGAAAATCTCCGTATTCTCTTCTATCAGGCTCTGAAACAATAGACAGATGTTCTCTTATTTTCTTCGATAACTCTGTAGCTTCTTGTTGAGAAGAGAAAAAGTTATTAATCCCACTAGTTTTTTTTATTAGGTTATTAATTTCACCAAAATTCATAAGGGCACGGAAGTTCTTTAGAAAGAACTTCAAAGTTGAGTCGGCTATGTATTTTTCATAGTAGGTCATAATTTTAAAAGTCTTTTATCATTTCTCTGATTTTGGCCATTTTTTTGGTTTCCTTATCCATATAAATATCGTAAGCATTCTTCATTCCTCGAAAAAATCCTTTTAAGTCTTGATCTTTATCTATTTCAAAAGGCTTGTACATTTGTATTACACCCCAACCTTGAGCTTCTATAGTGAGGCAATTCCAACTTAAGTTGTGAACGGGCACTAAGCCAGAATCCTTGACAATTTCAATGCCTTTTTCTGTCTTTTTGTAATCTACAAAAATAAAATATAGCTCATTGCCATCTTTTTGCAGCCACTTGATGAGCCTTTTTGCTGAAATAATATTTGGCGAATAATTAGTCTTAGCTAAGTTGTTACTTTTTACGTTCACTGGTTGATGAATATTGCCATTCAGCAAAAAATCACCAATTGATTTTCTAGACCCCTTGGCGCTGGCTCCGTGCCTTTTTGCTATTTCAACTTCTATTGCTCTATAATCATCCATTTTTCTGTTAAGTAATATTAAAAAGTGTTGAGGCTTCTCAATTTTTTTCCTTTATATGACGCCCAGCTATATTTACTGCAATTTTGACTACAAATTTGTAATCAAAATTGTATATATTTCATTAATGAATGAGCAAACTTTCCACCAGTTTACCGCTGGGTACCGGCATTCAACCTTTCTGTTTTGTCAGAAGAGACAACCACTGATGAGGTCAACTTTTCCAAAAAATTCAGCAAGTTTGCGCAAAATTCCGCGGGCGGAACACGGATATTTTTTGGCAGCGGCTCAAAAATATGGATATTGCTCATGAAATTTAAAGTGTTTCCTAATTTATTGCAGCCGTAAATCATGCTCCACCACCCCTTTCAAAAGTTGCAGCCGGAAACCTTCCTCCTCCTCCTCCGCTGGTCGAGAGTATTCTTCTGGGTTGTACTGGCATTGTTCAGTGCTGTGCGATTCCTTTCCATGCCCCGCAGGAACCTATCCCCCGATGTCATTCTCGCCATGCTGCCCGGCCAGGAAGGCGCCTTGGGTTTTTGGGCAGGCTTCGACTACCTGTTCATGGCGGCTTACACCCTCTTTTTTACCGTTTGTTGCGTCTGGGCGGCAGGGCGATTTAAAACAGGGTCGCTTTGGTACAGCTTGGGCATTGTGCTGGCGTGGTTGTCTTTGGTGCAACTGGCGCTGGACATGTCGGAGAATTACTGTATGTGGCAATTCGCCCTCGGCCGGGGAAATGATACCCTGAAATCCTGGTTTTTATTTCTGGAAACGGCCAAACAGCCCATTTTCGCGGGTTCGGCGCTGTATATGCTGGCGGTCAGTGTTTTGGTTTGGACGAAAGTGCTGAAATAAGAAAAGGGCGCTTTGCGGGCGCCCCTTCCTGCTGTTTATTGCTCCTGCCTGAAACGACAGCAGCTATCGTTCATAGTGTTTTCCATAATGATGGTTTGATAGTTTGATGGTTTGTCTGTAGAGTCTTATTCAAACCATCAAACCATCACTCAATCCAGCGACTGGTTGGCGCTGTTCGCCTGATTCACCATTTGCTGGTATTCTTTCGGCGTCAGGTTGTCCATGCAAAAGTTGATCGGGTTGATCGGGTTGCCTTTGTAATGCACTTCGTAGTGCAGGTGCGGTGCCGTGGAAAGGCCCGTATCGCCCACCTCCCCGATCTTTTGGCCTTTTTTTACGCGTTCTCCTGTGCGTACCACGAGTTTGTTCATGTGGCCGTAGAGGGTTTCGTAGCCGTAACCGTGGCGGATCTTGACGCAGTTGCCGTAGCCGGAGTGCCAGCCTGCTTCCACCACCGTTCCGTCGCCGGAAGCCTGGATGGCCGTGCCGACGCGCGCGGGGAAGTCGAGACCAGCGTGGAATTTCCTGATCTTATACACCGGGTGTACCCGGTATCCGAAGCCGGAAAGCGTACCGATGCTCTTTTGCAGTTTGTCTTCGCGCACGGGTTTGACGCTGGGAAGGGAGGCCAGCATTTGCTGCTGGTTATTGGCCAGGTCCTGGATGGTATCGAGCGATTTGCTCTGGAGTGCCAGTTGGCGGCTGAGCATGTCCACTTTCTCCAGCGTTTTAGCGACAGTTTTGCCGCCGTACTTGAAGGCGGTGAGTTCCGGGTGGGCTTCGTGGCCACCGGTACCGGCTTCCCATACATCGTGGTCAATCGGATCCATGCCGAACACGGCGCGGTGTACGTTGGCGTCGCGCTGCTGGATGTTGCCCAATACTTTGGACATGATGTCCAACTGACCGTCTAACTGGCTGTATTTGTATTCCATCTGCTCTATTTCCCGCATGAGCTCTTTTTCACGCGGAGAAGGGAAGAGGGTGTAGAGCACGGCAAGTAAGGCAAAGGAGGTAACGAGTACGACGGAAAAGAATCCGAAGGCTTGCCAGATGCGGGTTTTAATAGGGATTACAACTTTCTCGTAGGTTAAAGTGTGGATGTTGTAAACAAACTTTTCTTTCCTGCCCATACATTTAGAGTTTACCAGGCGTATCAAGCGATTGCATTGCCTCGGTGTTTTGCAAATCAGTTCGGCGGACGTTGAGGGGTGACAGATTAAAACATTCAGTTTTCAAAAGGGGAGGAAAAACGTCGTGCGCCGGTGATGCTCCTGGTTGTTAGAGTCGGGTAATTCGGCTCCTGGTTACAGTGGGAGAGGCGCACAAATGTAGCGAAGTGTCGGAATCTGTCAAGTTTTTTTTCGAAAAATCAACTTTTTGCGGTTAATAGGGCAAATAACAAGCCATTTGATACAAATTTTTCTGTCAGATGCCCGCCAGAACCGTATTAAAATTGACTTTTAATTGTTGGTTGAATTGGGAGGTATTTCAAAAATGGAAATGCAAAAAAAGAGAATCTGTCGGTATTTATTGAGCCAACGGCAGGATTTAACATTTAATGGCTATTCATCCGACAAATCGAGGATCATGATCTTCTGCCAGATCTTGGCGGCCATGCCTTGCGTGAGTGTTTCAAGGTCGTTGACGCTTTCCAGTACGACGGGGTCATCCATGTTTTGAGCGAACAGGGCAGCGACCTTGCTGTCGAGGGCCAGCATTTCCGAGCAATAATCCAGGTAACGGGTGAGCTGATGGCGGGTGAGGGTGCGCTCCGGCGATGCCTGGGTCTCCGTAAATGCTCCCAACAGGTAAGCCGGATCTTTGGTCAGCTGGTGCATATCCACCACGTGGGCGATGCTGCGCAACCGGTGCAAGGCTTCCAATGCAGCCCTGCGTTTGATGCGTGTTTCGAACCCGATGAGGAAAAAAAGTGCGAGGCCGAGAAATATCAGTTCGTTGATGGCTGATTCGGTGGATTGGAGGAGCTCGTGTATCCCTTCTGCATCGAACGAAAAATGACTGACCAACTGTGCGAGCGCCCACATCACCAGACCTATCAGCATCAAAGCCGATGCAAAGGCCGCGATGCGCACGGGCCAGATGGGCGGCCCCAATTTGCGTGCAAGCGCCTCCGATTCATACGCCAACACCCGGAATTCGGCGCACACCCTCGACAAACCAGAATCGGGGAAACGCTCGCTGATGCGTTGTTCCAGCCGTTCGATGGTCTTTAAGATCAACTCCGATTTGAGTTGGGTGAATTTCTCTTCGGCAGGCGCCTCTCGCCGGAAGGGAAAAAGCCAGGTCAGAAATGTCATGATGCAATGAATTTTAGCAGCGCTAAACTTCAGGATTTATTTGAACACGGCTGAACAGGTGCCAAAGGAAATGCGCCGGATCTGGAAACCGCCTTTACAAAGCAAGCAGGTTGAAATCAGTTGAAAGAACAAAACGAGCCTCCTGCAAATCAATGCAAGGGGCTCGATTCAATTGCGTAATATCTGAAAATCAATTCTTTCTGATCCCAATGGCTTGGAATATTTTTCCGGATTTGCTTTCCAATGCCACAACATACGTCCCGGCGGCTTGGCTGGCAAGGGAGTAAGTCTGGCCTGCAGAGGCGTTGAAAACAGCTACCTGCCGACCATCGGTCGAAAACACACGGATGCGGCTCACTTCGCCGGCATTGTCGAGCGAGAACGATTCCACCACCGGGTTCGGGTAGAGTTTTACATTGGCAGCGGGTAAAACATCATTGGTGCCGGAAGGCGCGGAATTGAAAATGTAATACGAATATTGGTGGGCATCGGGTTGTGCCAGGTCCGTGTATTTCAATTGTACAAAAGCGCTTGCGTTCTGGCCCTGGGCCTTGTACAGGTGAACGCTCATTGGCGCCGTTGAGTTAGCTGGCAGCGTAAATGTTTTGGTATCAACGAATTCTGCATAGCACTGGATGGGGTCGCAGACACGCGTAAACAGGGTATCCGGGTCAATTATATTGATCGTTCTTTCCCATCTGATAACAATATCGCTGCCCGTAAGGTTGGTGATGTTGTTGTAAGCGCCTATTTCTTCTGCTCCCAGGTCAACGGTGACCGAGACGGTATCCGGGTAGAGGTTGAAAGTTGCCTGGGCGGAGGCCGAAGCGGCAAAAAAGGCAAAGGCGAGTAAAAGCAAGTTCTTCATAAGCAAATTGTCGTTGGTTGGCAGGTTTGACAAAATTTTGGCAAAGGTACGTCGCAACGCCCGAACCCTTGCCTATTTTTGTTCTGCTAATGCCTGATTTTATCAGGAAACGGACAATTATAGCAAAATAACCATGAAAAAATATTCGGCGCTTTTGCTTTTCCTTGCCCTGGCGGTTCGGATCCCGGCTCAATTGCCGGCAGGCGCCGTTGCGCCGGACTTTATTGCCCAGGACATCAGCGGCCAGACCTGGCATCTGTACGACCTGCTCGATCAGGGCAAAATCGTCGTGCTCGAAATCAGCGCCACCTGGTGCCCGCCCTGTTGGGCCTACCACAACAGCCACGCCATGCAGGAACTCTATGAAGCGCACGGGCCCGAAGGGGATAATACATTACAGGTACTGTTTGTGGAAGGAGACCCGGCGACCAACACCGATTGCCTGAGCGGACCTCCCGGCTGCAATAATTTTACCCCTGGCAACTGGTTGAACGGAACCACCTACCCCTACTTCGACAATGCCGCTATCGCCGACAGTTTTCAGGTGAGCTATTTTCCCACCCTGTATGTCGTATGTCCCAATAAAAAAACTTACCAGATAGGACAATTGAACGCCGCCGGACTTTGGGAAAAGGCCTCCGCCTGTCCGGTCGCTTCCGGCGTTAACAACGCGGGTATTTTTGATTTCAGCGCAGGCACGGAACAGCGCGAAATTTGCGACGGATTGAATGTGAAGCCTTCGTTTTCGTTGGTCAACCTCGGCTCCAACCCGCTCACTTCAGCCACCTTTACCCTGCAATGGAACAGTGAATTGCAACAAACGAAGGAATGGTACGGCAACCTTCCCCTTTACGGCGAGGTTCCGATCACATTTGACTCCTTGATCCTCGATAGTCCCGGTACGCTGAAGACAACACTCACTTCGGTCAACAATAACCCCGGCGATGAAGATTTTTCCGACAACGTACACAACGATCATTTCACGGCCGCAGCTGAGTTCAGTACCACACAAATCCTGCTGAAAATCAAAACGGACGATTATGGCGCAGAAACTTACTGGGAACTGCGCGACGGGCAGGACAATGTGTTGTATCACGGTGGTAATTCCAACGTGGGGCCCGATGGAGGCGGCGTTTTCGGCAATATCCTGCCCGGCCCGGGTGCTTATGCCAACAATGTATTGATCAATAAAACGCTGGCTTTGCCCGGCGATGGCTGTTATTCCCTTTTGCTGGTGGATGCCTATGGCGACGGCATGTGCTGCGACTACGGCAACGGATATTACAAACTTTTCAACAGCAGCAACCCGGTGGTGCCGGTGCTCAACGGCGGCGAATTCGGCGCCCTGGAACACCGGGGTTTCCGTATAAAAAGCACAACAGGGATTTTTGACCCGGATCAGCATACCGCGTTGAACCTCCTGCTTTCGCCTGTTCCCGCCTCCGGTTTCCTGAATCTCGGTTTTACCCTTGCGGAACCATCCTTCATTTCGGCTTCCGTTTTCAATGCACTCGGCCAAACCGCCCGGCAATATCCCGCCCGACAACTTGAAAGTGGCGAACACACCTGGAAAGTACCCCTCGACAACTGCCCTTCGGGCGCCTATTTTTTGCGTTTTCAGGTGGGAGAAGAGATCGTGGTGAAGTGGTTCTGGGTAAAATAACCCGCAAGATGCCTGAAACGGTGAGTGTGCATTACTGCCCCGCCATCACTTCCAGAAATTCGCTCAGGATCATGGCAGTGGCGCCCCACACCGTGCGGCCTTCTACGTCGAAATACGGCACGCCTTTTAAGGTAATGCCCTGCGCCAACATCAGATCGGTCATTTTGCGATTCTCCGGCTGCACAAAAAGTGTCAGGGGCGGCGTGAGAACGCTCTCCACTTCGCCGGCCTGCGGACTGAAATCCGGCGGACCGTGCAATACACCCACAAAAGGATACACCACAAAATTGCTCACGGGGATGTACAACTCCGTCAGGCGCCCCAGCACTTCTACTTCCAAAGGAGAGACCCCTACCTCTTCGTGCGTTTCGCGCAGCGCCACATTCACCAGATCGCCATCCCTTTCCTCATACCGGCCTCCGGGAAAACTCACCTGACCGCTGTGGCGGTCGCGGGGATTTTCCGTGCGCTGGATCAATACCGTGCGCCAGTGGCCTTCGTGCCGGTGCAGCAGGTTGAGCACGCAGGCCACCCGCGCGTCAGGAGGAGGAACGGGGTTGCGGCGCAGTTCTTCGGCGCGGCGGGCAAAGGCCATTTTATATTGCGCCTCCATACCCGGCAGCGGGCGGGCGAGGCGTTCGCGAAGTTCCTCAATAAAAGTGTCAGTCGAGATCATCATATTCAACCGCTTCAACGGCAGAGCGAAAGCATTGTTGTCAACTTGAAAAAAATCGCAGGCAAAAACGAGCTTATTTTTTCGATTCAAAATATAAATTGCGCTATTATTGTTAAATATGTAAATTTTAAAAATAATCGTTGCAAAATTTGCAAGAAAAAATCCAATTCATCTACCTTTGTAACATCCAAGGCGCGAAAGCGATAAGGAAAACGAAGAACAAAAAGCAAACGAAGTACACGTATGAAGTTGATTGATATTGAGATATTGGGATATTGAGATATTGAGATATTGAGATATTGAGATATTGAGATATTGGGATATTGGGATATTATTCCATAGTTTCCCGATCGTCGGAAATAATATCCAAATATCTCAATATCCCGATATCCTGATTACTGTGAGGTGTTGAAATTGGCAGCCATGCCCTCCTGTCCCGGGGGTGGGGAGCACGAAACAAAGTTCCGGTAAAACGGGATCCAATCGCCCCGTGGAGGTTCGAATCCTCCCTTCACAGCCGCTTAAACAACAAGCCATTGCCGGGGCTGCAAGCGCTTTCTGTCTTGCAGCCCCTTTTTTACCCGCCGTAGCCTTTGCGAAGGCGGGTATAGCCCGGCATTATATCTGTCGTAGCTCCACCGAAGACGCTCGTCCATTCATTTTCCCGCCGAATCCCGTTCGAGACGCTGCAATTCCTGCTCAATTTTACTTGGAAATTTCAGCCGCCCGCGATACCAGTAGTTCCAGGCCTGCAAGTCCTTTCCAAAGTCGCAGTTATCCACTTCAGCGAACAGTTGTTTTTCTTCGGCACGCAGTTGTTCCAATGCGGTGCGGTAGGGGACAAGCGTCATTTCATTGCGGCGAAGCATCAGGCTGTCAGCACGTTGTATGAGGGCGCTGTCGCGTTGTTGCAATAACGGGATGCAGGGATTCACGGGTTTTTTACATGCGGCAAACACGAGCGACAGGAAGCAAAGGTGACATAATGTTGTTTGAAAACCAGAATATTTCATAGCGTTGGATCTTATGAAACGGATTTGAAGATGGGCTCTGAGCCAGTTTTTAAAGACCCTACTTTTGTGACAATATTTGAAAATATCAAAACACATGAAGGTTTTAAAATTTGGCGGCACATCCGTTGGAACGCCTGAAACCATCCGAGGGTTGCTTCACATATTAAAAGAATATTATCAACGCGGCGAACACTTCGCCGTCGTTTTTTCGGCATTTTCGAAAGTGACGGACACGCTCATCGAAATGGCGACCAAAGCGGGTAAAGGCGACGAGCACTACCGCGAAGTATTTGAAAAAGTACGAGACCGGCATTTCGAAGCCATCGAACATTTGATAGAAACCGCTCATCGGCCACCTGTGGAAAATCACCTCGCCGCCAACTTCGATGCGTTGGGCAACGTGTTGCAGGGCATTTTTCTCCTGCACGAAGTTTCGCCGCGCTCTTTGGATTTTGTGGTGAGTTTCGGTGAACGCAACTCGGCTTTTATCATCGCCCATGTCATGAATCAAGCAGGCATCCCGACCGAGTTTCTCGACACCCGCGAAGTGGTGCGCACCGACGCGCATTTCGGCAGTGCCCGCGTAGATTTTGCAGAAACCAACCTCCGCATACGCGAACACTTCGCAGCACACCCAAAGGTGCAGGCTGCCACCGGTTTCATCGGCAGTACGTCGGATGGCCTCACTACCACATTGGGCCGCGGTGGCTCCGACTACACCGCTGCCATCCTCGGCGCTGCCCTCGACGCCGAAGCCATCGAGATATGGACCGACGTAGACGGCGTATTCACCGCCGACCCGCGCCGGGTAAAAAAAGCCTTCACCCTTCCTTCCATCACCTACCACGAAGCGATGGAAATGAGCCATTTCGGCGCCAAGGTCATTTACCCGCCCACTATTCTCCCCGCACTTGAAAAAGGCATCCCGCTGGTCATAAAAAACACGTTTAATCCTTCATTTACAGGGACATATATCGGAAACGCTCCTCTTCCTGCCCGAACGAAGACAAGCAGCTCTAATCAAATCGGAGGGGGGTCGAGCCTTTCCTCCCCGGAGGTGCAAGGAAGCGTAGTTACGGGTATTTCCTCCATCAACCAGATCTGTTTGCTTACCCTGCAGGGTTCCGGCTTGTTCGGCGTGCCCGGTATCGCGGCGCGGTTGTTCGGAGCGATGGCGCGGGCGGGAGTCAATGTCGTTATCATCACCCAGGGGTCGAGCGAATCGAGCATTACATTTGCGGTGTCGCCGGCACAAGCGAAACCGGCGCAACATGCTGCCGAAAAAGAATTTGCTTACGAAATCAGGGAACATCTGGTAGAGCCACTGAAGATCGAGGACGACCTCGCCGTGGTGGCCATTGTGGGCGAAAACATGCGGTACCAGCCGGGAGTGGCGGGCCGCTTGTTCCAGGCATTGGGCAAAAACGGCATCAATGTGGTGGTCATCGCCCAGGGATCGAGCGAATTGAACGTATCGGTCGTGATCAGCGCGGCGGACGAAACGAAGGCATTGAACGCCATCCACGAAGCATTTTTTCTTTCGGATACCAAAACGCTTCACTTGTTTATGGTCGGTACCGGCTTGATTGGCGGCACCCTGCTCCGGCAAATTCACGCACAAGCAGCCTTTTTGAAAGAAAAAAGGGATTTAGAAATCAAAATTGCGGGTTTGGCAAACAGCCGGAAGATGATTTTTTCAGAAGAAGGTGTGTCGTTGAACGAATGGAAAAATGCGCTCGACACGGGCGAGCCATTCACGATGCCGCGGTTCCTGGAAAAAATGAAGACCTTGAACCTACCCAATGCCATTTTTATCGACAATACCGCCTCCGAAGAAGTGGCGGGTTTTTACGAGCAAATTCTCGACGCCAGCATCTCCATCTCGACCCCGAACAAGGTGGCGGCGTCCTCGTCTTATCTGCAATACAGCCGGCTGAAACAAATCGCCGCCAAACGCGGCGCCCTGTGGCGCTATGAAACCAACGTCGGCGCAGGGCTGCCCATCATTACCACCCTGAATGACCTGATCCATTCGGGCGACCGTATCCTGAAAATAGAAGGAATCCTGTCCGGCACATTGTCGTTCATTTTCAACAACTTCCAGGCGGGGGCGCGGTTTTCGGAGATCGTGAAGGAAGCCAGGCGCCTCGGCCTCACCGAACCAGATCCGCGCGAAGACCTCAGCGGAGCAGATATGCGCCGCAAACTGCTCATTCTCGCCCGCGAGACCGGCCTGCCATTAGAGGCAAACGATATTCGCGTGGAGAACATCCTGCCCCATGCCTGCCTTTCCGTACGCACGGTGGAAGAATTCATGGAGACCCTCGAAAAACATGACGCTGATTTCGAACAATTGCGGCAAAATGCCGAAAAAGAAGGCAAAGTGTTGCGTTTTGTAGCAAAATTAGAAGAAACGCACGCTTCCATTTCGCTTCTGCCCTACGACCAAAACCATCCTTTCTATTTCCTGTCGGGCAGCGACAACATGGTGGTGTTCACTACCGAACGCTACCGCGAACGCCCGCTCGTGGTGCGCGGGCCGGGCGCAGGGGCCGAGGTGACGGCGGCTGGCGTTTTTGCCGAGGTGATCGGTATGGCGTGAACAGCGAAATTTCCGTTTCTAGCGTTATTCAACCTAATCTTAAAAACTGCTTCATTATGAAAAAAGCCTTCTTGTTCTCTTTCCTGTCCTTATTCATTAGTGCTTGTGACCCCGGGCATACTATTGATTGGGTCGTGCGCAATGCTTCTCAAAGCAAAGCTGTCGTAACGACTAAAGTTTACCCTTCCGGGCAAAAGACAGACATCCTTGATGCGGGTGAATCTTTGATATTGTGGTCTGATGGCGGTTTAGGATACGCAACAGACCGGTTTGCCAGCGACACTTCTATTATTGGCGAATCTATTATTTCAATCACGAAGGACACCGTTTTGTGCAAAAAAGATTGGAACGATGGAAAAAACTGGCAGTTTGAAGGGAAAAAGAGTGACGGCGATGGTGTTTTTTCTTTCGACGATGACGACTTCGAATAGTTCTTGTGCAATATCATCTCGGCGGAACGAGTCTCTCGCGTTTTTAAAGCGATGTCAAGCCGTATAAAACGTCGCCAAAAATACCACAAAGCGGTACAAAAACAGCACCGGCAGCCAAAGCAAAGTGGCGGTAAAAGATTTCAAAACTGTACTAACCCAGCCTTCCCGATAGACAGTTTTCAAGGTGAAAAACGCGATGAGCCAGACCCAAAACAGTGGCTCTACAATTTCATGCACGAGGCTCGAATGCGAGAAATGGCCGAAAATCACATAGAACAGGCTGCTTTTCAGGAAAATACCGAGCACCATGTTTTGCACCAGCAACAAAGCCTGAAAATGTAGCGCCGTCACCAAATGTTCGCCAAAGTAAAAACCCTGCCGCCAGTAAAAAAGCCACAAAACCGTTGCGAAAATCGGCACCATTAGAATGAGCATGGACTTGGCAAGCGTGTGGTTTTGCCGGTCAAATCTTGTTTCAAAATCCTTTCTTTCTTCCTCCGTAGCGGTTGCGAAACGCTCGTCCAGCATTTGTTGCACGACAGGGCTGTAAGGATTTAGCAACTGAACGCGCAGGGGCGTTTCGTAGGTGCGGGCGCGGTTGACGCCGATGCTGAGAAAATACAACAGGTTGATAATGAAAAACAAAGAGAGCGGTTTCAAGTAAGGTTTTCGCCGTCCACTTAGAAATTCTGCCGTCAGAAAACCGGGGCGCGAAACGAGCAACCAAAACGAGCGCAGAAACTTGGAATCGAAATGAGTGAATTTTTCAAAAACCTCCTGAATGAAATTCGAGGCGGCAAAATCCTTGCGGCTCACCTTCTTCTCGCCGCAATTGTGGCAGAATTTGCCGACGAGTTCGGTACCGCAATTGGCGCAGGTCTTCTTCGCCTTTTCTTTTTCCATAACCGAAATTTGCCGGAAAAATAATCCTGGAAAATTGTTTTTCAGCCGTTATTTCGCGCCAAAATGAACGCTTCCGCCTCCTTCCTCGCCCGTTCCCTCACCAAAGTAATTACCAACCTCCGCCACTTCTTCCACCACCGCCTGGCACTCGCCACCGGCCTCACCTTTGCCGCCGACAGCCTGATGTTCGGTTCCTGGGTAGCGCATATCCCGCACGTCAAAACGGCACTCGGCCTCAACGACGCCCAACTCGGCCTGGCCTTGTTCGGCATGCCGATCGGCTTGCTGGCCATGAACCCGTTTTCACCCGGCATCATCGCCCGTTTCGGGCTGGCGCGCACGACGGTGGGCGGTACGCTGGCAATGGCCGCAGCATTTGCGCTGCCCGTATGGATGCCCGAGCGCTGGGCTTTGATGGCGGCCCTGGTGCTCGTGGGCGCCGCGGTCGCCCTGGTCAATGTAGCGATGAACACTTGCGCCACCAACATCGAACGCGCCGACGGCATTTACATCATGTCCACCTGTCACGGGATGTGGAGCCTCGGCGGCATGGTCGGTTCCGGTACTGCGGCGGCGTTGATCGCTACGGGCGTGGCGCCCCAGATACACCTGAGTATATTGGCAGCATTGGTCATTGCAGCGACGCTGGCCTGGCTGCGACCGGCATTGGCCGAGGTGCCGGAAGAAAAGCAGGAAGAACAAAGCAAAGGTTCGAAATTCATCCTGCCCAACCGCGACTTATTGATGATGATCTTTATCGGACTGGCGGTGAGCCTCAGCGAGGGGGTGGCCTTCGACTGGAGCGCCGTTTATCTGCGCGATGTGCTGGGGGCGCCGGAACAAATCGCGGCGCTGGGTTTCACGTGTTTTTCCCTGACGATGATGGCCATGCGTTTTACCGGCGACGTGCTGATACCGCGCTTCGGCGAGCGCAACCTGTTGTTGTTCACAGCCTTGTGTTCGGCATTTGCATTGTTCATCACTATTGTAGCGCCGACGCCGCTGATGGGGATACTGGGTTTTCTGATCTTGGGCGCAGGCGTGGCATTGGGCGCCCCTATTTTATTCAACGCCGCTGCACGGGTGCCGGGCCTGGCGCCGGGCGCGGGGCTGGCGACGTATGCCACATTCAGTTTTATCGGTTTTCTTGCCGGGCCGCCGGTGATCGGTTTTATCGGGGAAAAATTCGGGCTGCACGTCGGGTTTGCGATGGTAGCGGGTCTCTCGCTGGCAACGCTGGCGGCGGTCCGGGCAGTAAAACTATAAGACATAAAATCCCGGTTGGAGACGCAACGCGGGAGTCAATACCGACGTATAAAGGGGAGTTAAAGTTTGATGAACAAACCCTTGTGTACGGGCTGTCTGTGTTTTGAAGGGATGCGGCAGCTTTTTTGATCCAACCAATGACGAAAAACATACTAACGACTTTCCTGCTCCTCTGCGCCGCCTCTGTCCTTTTTTCCCAACCCATACCGTGCGGACCTGCTCCTGAAATGACCTCCTTTTGCGATGAGGCGTGCATCATCTGCGATATCAATGGCTTCACTGGTATCAACGACGATCTGGTGCAGGGACAAGCCCCCCCTGGTTTTTGCACCAATTTCGTTCACCACATGCAATGGATCGGGTTCGTTGCGGGCAGTACGGATCTGACCCTCGAAGTCAAGGTGTTCAATTGCCAAATGAATGAAGGACTCGAAGTCGGCATTTACCGAAGCCTCGATTGCAACTCATTTCAGCTGGTGTCCAATTGCGACACGGATATTCCGAATAACGGTACGGGCATTTTTACCAATACGATCCCGCTTGTGGTGGGACAATACTACTATTTTGTGATGGACGGCAGCATGGGCGATGTGTGCAATTACACCATCCATGTATTGAACGGCACCACCAAAGTAACGGCGCTGACAACTTCCGGCACACTTGCCGGCGACCTGAAAGCCTGCCTTGAAACGCCTTCCCTGTACACAATTCATCCGCCGGTGGGCGCTACCCGCTTCGAATGGACGCTCGATGGTATTCCCTTCGCTGCCGGGCCGGACACAAGCGTCGTCGTCAACTGGGCCACCCCCGGCACATACAACCTCTGCGCCACGGCCTCCAACACCTGCGACACCGCCGCACCTGCCTGCCAAACCGTCGTCGTCACGGGCATTTCACCGACCCTTATTGAAGCTGCGATATGCGAAGGCGATTGTTTCGATACTGCCGATACCCTGCTGTGCGATGCAGGCGTGTATGAATTTCACTACACGGGTTCGGAAGGCTGCGACAGTCTTGTGCGGGTGACCCTCGAAGTACGCCCTGTTGCCACTACCGATCTCGATCTGTTCATTTGCGACGGCGACAGCCTGTTCATCGGCGGGCAGGCATATTTCCAGAGTGGGCAGTTTCAAAAAATACTGACGGCCGCGAATGGCTGCGACAGCACGATAAATCTTGATTTGCAGGTTGTTATTTGTGAAATTCAAGGCAATCTGGTTGCCGACCCTGCAAATTGTTATGGAGAGAACAGCGGATCGATACAATTTGCGATCGCCGATGGCACACCGCCGTTCCAGTATGCGTGGGAGCGTGTGGGTGCGGGCGACCCTGCCGGGACGGGAATACTGACGAGCCTGAGCCATTTGGAAACGGTCGGCCATTTGCCTGCCGGTATCTATTTTGTTACGATTTCAGACAACTTTGGCAACGACGTGATGCTATTTGGCGAAGTGACCGAGCCGCCGGCTCTTACAAGTGAGGTACAACTGAAAGATTACAACGGGTTTCAGGTTTCCTGTTTTGGCAACTCCGACGGCGCACTTGTATTGACTCCTTCAGGCGGCATCCCGCCATATTCGTTTTTGTGGAACAACGGCAGTTCATCGGCACAACTGCAACATCTCGATGCAGGCACTTATTTGTGTACCGTAACCGATGCCGGCGGTTGTACGTTGATGGTACAGGCAGACCTGGAGGCGCCCGGACAACTGGCTGCCGATATCCAATTTGACAAGCCCGGCTGCGACGGTTTGAATTCCGGTTCCATCAGGGTCATGACGACGGAAGGAGGAGTCGCACCCTTCGCCTTCAACCTGTCCGGACATGGCTTCAGCAGCAATGCCGAATTCCCGGATCTGCCGCCGGGGCAATATACGCTGACCGTCCGGGATGCCAACGGCTGCACGTATGCTGAAAGCGCAACATTTCTCACTCCTCTGATCCCGGAAATTGAATTGGGGCCCGACCTGACGGTGGATTTGGGTGAAAGCGTCCGGTTCAAGTTGTATTTCAATGTGCCGCTCGATACGTTCATCTGGTCTCCTTTACCGGGGCTTTCCTGTTACGATTGTCCCCAACCCGACGCCTCGCCTTATCGTACCACTACCTATACCCTGACTGTGGAGGCGCCCGGCGGTTGCACGGATACTGACACCGTGACCGTGATCGTGCTCGACAAACGCGACGTGTATGTGCCAAACATCTTCAGCCCCAACGAGGATGACGCCAACGAAACATTCACCGTGTACGGTGGACCGGAAGTATTGACAGTCAGAATTTTACGCGTGTATTCGCGCTGGGGCGAACTGGTATTTCAACGCGATGGCCTGGCCGCCAACGACGAACAGAACGGATGGGACGGGACCTTTCGGGGAAGTTATGTGTCGCCGGGTGTGTTTGCCTGGGTAGCGGAAGTGGAGTTCGTGGATGGGGTGACGCGTGTCTACTCAGGCAACGTGACGGTGATGCGATAAATGGACATTGACTTCACTTCAACGGCCTTCGCTTGATCATCCCGCCTTTGGCGTCCAATACATTGGTCATCACCACGAAAGCGTTGGGGTCAATTTTTTCCACTTCCGATTTGAGTTTGGCGATTTCCAGCCGCGTGACGACGGTAAAAATGATGTCACTCTGGTTCGGCTTTTCGCCGCTTTTTCCATAGCCGCGCTTTCCGCTATACACCGTCACGCCGCGCCGTATTTTTCCAATGATCATTCGTCGTATTTCCTCATGGTGGGAGGAAATAATAGTAACGCCCACGTATTCCTCTATGCCTTCCACTATAAAATCCACCGTTTTGGATGCTGAAATATAGGTAAGCATGGAATAGAGAGCCGCTTCGATCGAAAGCACATAAGCCGCCGTGGAGAAGATCATTACATTGAAGATCAGGATGACATCGCCGATGGTCAGGCCGGTTTTTTTACCGACATAGATCGCGAGCACCTCTGTGCCGTCAATCACGGCGCCGCCCCGAACCGCCAGTCCGATACCGGCGCCGAGAAAAAATCCGCCGAAAGCCGCTACCAATAATTTATCGAAAGTCACAACCGGATACTCGATCATGGCGACCGCCAGCGCCAGCCCCGAAATAGCGAGGATACTCTTGAGTGCAAACGAACGCCCGATTTGTGAAAAGCCCAGCAGGATAAAAGGCAGATTGATAACCACCAGCAGAAGTGACAAAGGAATTTTCGTAGTAGCATTGACGATCAGCGAGATACCCGTAACGCCTCCGTCAATAAAGTGATTGGGCAGTAAAAATCCTTTTAATCCCAAACCTGCCGACAGAATTCCCGCCGTGACAAAAAAAGCACTTCGCATCCAGTACCCCGCGGTAACTTTGAGCACCACAAACTCTTTGGCCACCCGGTAAGGTGTAACAATAATGGCAGAAGCATCGCCCAGGCGGCGGGTGACAGAGCGAACGAGAAGTTTATACAAAAATCTGTGCATCGGGCGAAGATATTTCGCGTGAGCCATTGAGAACATTAAAAAAACTTGATGGCAAATATGGGTGGGCCAAATGCTGTGAGTCCGCTGTAGAAATGGAGGCAAACGACAAAAGAAAAAAATCCGCAAGCGGTTTTCCGCCTGCGGACATTTGGCGGGCTGTCTTTGAGGTTATTTGGGAATGAATTCACCGCAATACCCGACGGGAAATTGAGTTTATCCAGACGCTGCGTTAGCCCTGCAACGCTTGCTACACCAACCCCTCCCGCACCAAATCGTGTAAATGCACCATCCCCAGGTATCGCCCGTCTTCCAGCACAAGGAGCTGTGTGATGGAATGTTGGCGCAGCAGCGCCAGGGCATCCACCGCCAACGCTTCCGGTGCAATAAATTTCGGAGCAGGCGAAAGGATATCGCGGGCATGAAGATGATAGAAGTCGTTGCTGCGTTGGAGCATCCGCCGCAAATCGCCGTCGGTGATGATACCGAGCACGTGGCCGTTATCGTCCAGCACAGCAGTCGCTCCGAGGCGTTTGGACGAAATTTCGAGGATGACTTCGTGCAGGGTTGCATCAGGGCCCACTGCCGGGCGTTCGTGCAACGCATAGAGGTCGCGTACGCGGAGGTAAAGTTGTTTGCCCAACGCGCCGCCGGGGTGGAATTTGGCAAAGTCGCCGGGCGAAAAACCTTTATACGCGAGTAAAGCTACTGCCAATGCGTCGCCGAGTGCCATTTGCGCGGTAGTACTGGCCGTGGGAGCAAGGTTGTTGGGATCTGCTTCCTGTTCCACCGGCGTCCAAAGTACAAAATCGGCCTGGCGGGCCAGTGTGCTTTGGCGGTTGGCGGTCATGGCAATAATAGGATTGCCGAAATTTTTAACCAGCGGTACGAGTACTTTGATCTCCGAAGTTTCGCCGCTTTTGGAAATACACAAAACGAGGTCGTAAGGCCGGATCATGCCCAGGTCGCCGTGGATAGCGTCGGCAGCATGGAGATATAGGGCAGGTGTGCCTGTCGAGTTGAGCGTAGCCGTGATTTTTTGTCCGACGATGGCGCTTTTGCCGATACCGGTGATCACGAGCCGGCCCGGCGATGCGGCGATGGCTTCCACACAAGCCTGAAAATCAGTGGTGTCGTCGAGGCTTTCGGCCAGGGCAAGCAATGTTTCGGCCTCGATGCGGATGGTCTGACGGGCAATATCGAGGATCTTTTGTGTACGCTCGGTGAGCATGGCAGCGACGCGATCTTTGCTTTTTGATTCAAAGATCGCGGGGCAAAACTACTCGGTTTAGGTGTGGCGTCAGTCATCGCAAGGGTTTTCTTCTAAAATCGTTATTTGTTAAAAAATGGCGGCGCCCAATCCTTTTCTTCGTCCGCTCCCGCACAACCCCTGTCCGAAAACGAACACCGTATTCTGTTTTTCTGATTATAAAAGATTGATTATCAAAAGATAGGAAATTCGGCACAGGTATGGCGATAAAAAGCCGGTAACAATATTTAATCTCTCAGACTATTTCAAACCACATCAAACAACGTCAAACCTCTTTCCCATGCTGCGCCGTCAACTTTCCTTCGCTTTCCGCGCCCTGCGCCGCGACCGCATTTATGCCCTCCTCAATCTCGCCGGACTGGCTACCGGGTTGGCAGCGGCGCTGCTCGTGCTGCTTTGGGTGCAGGACGAACTGACCTTCGACCGCTCTCACCGGCAAGGCAAGAATATTGTGCGCGTTTTGACCAACTGGGACTTCGGCGGCAAACGCGAATGGACCGAAACCACCCCGGCCAACCTGGCGCCAGCCGCCAAAGCCGAATTGCCCGAAATACAAGAAGCGGTGCGGGAGTGGAATTTCCATGTGCGCACATTTCAGATAGGCGCCGCTTTGGTGGAAGCGGAAAAGGTATTGATCGTGGACAAAGGTTTTTTCGATTTGTTCGACTTTCCCCTCCTGCGCAGCGACGGGAGCGCGCCGCTCAGCACACCCAACGGGATTTTACTCACCGAAACGCTGGCCCGCAAATTTTTTGCCGATGCCGACCCACTGGGTAAAACCCTGCGTTTCGACAACAAAATTGATCTCGTTGTGACGGGCATACTCAAAGACCCACCTTCCAATTCGAGCATTCAATTCTCTTGTCTGATGCCTTGGGAACCCGTTGCCAATCAGCTCGTGCGCGACCCGAAACAGGCATTTCACTGGGGCATGATGAGTTATACCACCTGGTTCCTGTTGCGACCCGAAGCCGACCGCGAGGCCCTGGCCCACAAACTCGCCGCGCTCGTCGCCCGCCATCGCAATCAACCCGACGACGGGGAATTCTGGTACGCTCTGCAACCGCTGCACCAGGTATACCTCGACTCCGGAATGCTTTCGTGGGCTTCGGCCGACCAAACGGGCGATCGCAGGACGATCGCGGTGTTTGGGCTGATAGGATTGCTGGTGCTGGCCATCGCTTGTATCAACTACGTCAACCTCGCCACCGCCCGGGCTACTACCCGCGCCAAAGAGGTCGGCGTGCGCAAGGCCATCGGCGCCGGGCGAGGCGAATTGTTCGTGCAGTTTATGGCAGAATCCGCGTTGCTCATTCTCGTAGCGACCGGCATGGCGATGTTGCTCGCGGCGGCTTTGCTGCCGACGTTCAACGAATTGTCGGGGAAGCATTTCAGCAGTGCGCAATTCCTGCAGCCGGTTGTGCTGCGCGTGGTAGCCGGCACCGCCGTACTCGCTTTATTGCTGGCTGGTATCTATCCGGCACTTTTACTGACGCGCTTCAACCCGGTTGCCGTTTTAAAAGGGCAATTTTTTTCGTTTGGAAAATCAAGCGGCAGTACCGGAGCAGCGCTGCGCAAAACCTTAGTGACCGGTCAATTTGTATTTTCTTTGATCCTGATCACCAGCGCATTCATCATTTCCCGGCAAATGGCTTACGTGCGCGAAGCGAAGCTGGGATTCGAGCGCGAGAATGTGATTTTTATGAGCATGTATGGCAAAAAAGCGCCTGCCGCAGTCGTAAAAGATGAACTGCAAGGCAAACCCGGTATCGCCTCCGTATCCATGAGCGACAACAACATTGTCGGCATCGGCTCTCAAAATGGCGGCATGGATTGGGAAGGCAAGCCACCCGGGAAAGAAATGCCGATCTGGCAACTCGGTGTGGACGGAGATTTTCAGGTTTTTTTCGGGTTGCAGTTGGCCGAAGGGCGCTGGTTCAGACCTGAACTCAACGGCTGGGATACCACATCCTTTATCCTCAACGAAGCCGCCGTCCGCGAAATGGGTTTTCAGAATGGCGCCACCGGCAAATGGGTGGACTTCAACGGGACAAAAGGAACGATTGCCGGTGTGGTCAGGGATTTCAATTTCCGTTCGCTGCACGACGCCATCGAACCGCTCATCCTGTACCAAAATCCCGAATGGATGGACGCTTTTTACATTAAAACCGCTGCAGGCCAAACGCAGGAAGCGATCGCGTCCGCGCAAGCGGTTTTTGAAAAATTCAACCCCGGAAAAGTGTTCAAATACAAGTTTCTGGATGAACAATACGACCAGCAATACAAAGCGGAAACCCGGACCGGATTGCTTTTTAATCTGTTTGCCGGATTAGCGGTACTGATTTCCTGTCTCGGATTGCTCGGCCTGGCGACGTTTGCAGCGCAACACCGTGCGAAAGAAATTGGTATCCGGAAGGTGCTCGGCGCATCGGTAGGGAGCATCACCGGTCTTTTGGCCAAAGATTTTTTAAAACTCATTGTCCTCGCAATTGTCATCGCATCGCCTGTCGTATTCTGGGCTATGAACAAATGGCTGCAAGACTTCGCCTATCGCATCGAGATCGAATGGTGGGTGTTCGCGGCTGCCGGGGCGGTGGCAATGGCGCTGGCGTTCCTGACGGTGGGTTTTCAAAGTGTGAAAGCGGCATTGGCAAATCCTGTTAAGTCGCTCCGTTCGGAGTGACGAAATCCCGTCTTTAGCGGGATGTGGGGCTATCGGACTCTGCCAATCCATCATTTAGTCAAATGTCCAGTGTCCAATATCCAACATCCTTTGTCCGATTGCTTTCAACAATATATTTGCACAATAAATATGCTGAAATCCAATTTCCTGCTGGCGCTGCGCGCCCTGATACGCAACAAGTTTTATACTGTGCTCAATGTTACCGGACTTGTTGCGGGACTGTGTACCGGTGTGTTCATTTTGCTGTGGGTACAGGACGAACGCAGTTTCGATCGCTTTCATACCGATGCAGAACGCATTGCGCGGGTCAATTGCCACTTCGACCAGGAAGGCGCCACGATGAACTGGTCCACGACACCTTTCCCGCTGGCAATCTATGCTCAGGAAACTGCGCCCGGCGTCGAGCAGTCGCTTCGATTCAGCCCGAGGAACAGCAATTTTCTCGTCGAAACGGATGGACAGGTATTCGTTGAAAAGAGCCTCGCCTTTACCGATCCGGAATTTTTCACTTTTTTCAATTTCCCGCTCACGCAGGGCGATGCCTCCAATCCCTTTCCCGATGCCCAAAGTGTGGTGCTGACGGAGCGGCTGGCCCAAAAATATTTCAGTACTGCCAACCCAGTTGGCAAAACCCTTAAGATCGGTGACGTTCAGCGTACGGTAACAGGCGTGGTGCGCAATTTTCCCGAAAACTCCACGCTCCGGGCCGACCTCTTGTTGCCGACCAAACGCATGTCGGCGAATTTCAGGCCGAACGACTACTGGAAATCGCTGGAGACCAACTGGGGCGATCACAACTGCCAGACTTTTTTGCGCCTGCACCCCGATGCCGACCGGAGTGCCATCGCCCGTCAACTCACCGATCTGCATTACCGCAACAACAGCTTTTTACAGGCGAGCGGCGGCAAAATGACCTATTCCCTCCAGCCATTGCCCACGCTCCATTTCACCGGAGCCGACGGCAAAGATACCCGGAGCCGCACCGTGAATATGTTATTCTGGATAGCCATGACCATCATTATTGTAGCCGCCATCAACTATGTGAACTGGAGCACTGCCCGGGCGGCGCAAAAAGCCCCGGAAGTGGGTTTGCGCAAAGTGCTCGGAGCAGGGCGGCTGCACTTGTTCCGGCAGTTTTTTGCAGAATCAGCCCTGACAGTTGGCGCGGCACTGCTGCTCACATTGCCTTTGCTGTGGTTCCTGTTGCCTTTGTACAACCAACTGACGGGCAAATCCATCGAACCTGGCTGGGATCATGCCGGTGTATTGCTGGGTGCGGCGGGCCTCATGTGGGCAGTTGCAGGGTTGTATCCAGCGCTTTCTTTATCGGCAATGCCTGTGATGCAGGTCGCCCGGACGCACACTTCCACAGGAGGAGGCTTGCCGGGTTTGCGGCGGGCCCTGGTCGTATTTCAGTTCGTTATCTCCATAGGATTGATTGCCAGCGCCCTGGTGGTTCGGCAACAACTTCGGTACATCAGCGAAATGCGGCTGGGCTACGATAAGGAAAATGTGCTCGTTTGCAACATGGGTGAAATGGAAAAACACTATGACGCCGTAAGAGCCGAATTGCTCGGCCAGCCCGGAGTCCGGAGTGTGGAGGCGGCAACGGGAAGTCTGCTGCAGGGTTTGTCTTCCACCGGCGATACGGACTGGGAGGGAAAGGCGCCGGACAAGCAGTTCGTCACAGAGGTGCTGATGGTGAGCCCCGGTTTCCGGGAAATGATGCACCTCGAAATGGCTCAGGGTGAATGGTTCAGCGG
Source organism: Saprospiraceae bacterium (assembly GCA_019187225.1). GTDB lineage: Bacteria > Bacteroidota > Bacteroidia > Chitinophagales > Saprospiraceae > M3007. The sequence goes on along the minus strand of JABAQQ010000018.1, from coordinate 39,492 downwards.
CACGCCGGCGGATTCGGTACATTTTATGCTGAACGAAACGGCGGTCAAAACCACTGGCCTGACCGATCCCATCGGCAAGCGGTTCAAATTGTGGCAAAGAGAAGGCACCATCATCGGAGTAGTGCGCGATTTTCACGTCGGATCAGTACGGGAAAAAATTCCGCCGGTGGTGATCAGCCCACCGCAGAATGGCATGGTGCCTTATACGCTGTTTGTAAAAACCACTGCCCGTGATGCGCAAGCCTGCGTGGCCGCTGTGGAATCACAATGGAAAAAATTCAATCCCCGTTTCCCTTTCGAATACCAATTCCTTGATGAGACTTTCGACAAACTCCACCGGGAAGAAGCGCGTCTCGGCAACCTGCTCGATGCGTTCGCATTGGTGGCGGTGTTGCTTTGTGTGCTCGGGTTGCTCGGACTGGCGGCATTTACCGCCGAACGGCGCACCAAAGAGATCGGTATACGCAAGGTGCTCGGCGCATCGGTCGGCAGCATTGCCGGGATGCTGACGCGCGACTTCCTGAAACTGGTGTCGCTCGCACTGCTGCTTGCCGCTCCTGTCGCCTGGTGGGCAATGAACCGCTGGCTTTCCGATTTTGCCTACCGCATTGCTATCGGCTGGCAGGTATTTGCGCTCGCCGGGATAATCGCCGTGGTCGTGGCGTTTCTGACGGTCAGTTCGCAGGCGATCAAAGCGGCGGTGGCGAATCCCGTCAAGTCATTGCGCAACGAATGACTTGGCCGCACTTTCTGTGTGGTTCAGGCCCCTTGCAGGCATATGGGGCAGCCCCCCATTACTCACATAGCACAGGCGATGGCGGGAATTGGAAAAATGGTTTCAGACGCCTGCTCTTCGCGTCAGCCACCAACCCAACCAGGCGCCTACCAATCCCCATTGCATCACCAGATCAACGAGATATCCGATGGTATTGCTTTCAAACCAAATGCTGTTCAGGTAGGGAATGGTCAGGTAAGCTATAGCGCCAACTGCAAGGGACGAGAGCAGGGAAGTTTTAAAATCAAGGTTTGTGTTTTTCATCAACAGCCAAACCAATAAAAACACAGCCACCCAATCAACCAGAATAGCCCGGAGCATATTCATCCCCATGCTCCCGTTAAAAGATTTGTGATAACTGATGGTCGCCCAGGGTTTGCCGGCGCTTTCTTCCATAAACTTTTGCTGCTCTTCCTTCGAACTTCCTGCGGGCAATTGAGGAAGCATGTAGCTGCCATCGTCGAGGTTTTTCACCAACGTTGCCATAATGGTGTCCTGATTGGCCGTGTATTGATGCTCGGCGCCGTGGACATTTAACGCTGTCCAGGAAAGGAACTGCCAGAAAAAGAGGATTGCACCCCCTACAAGCGTTGCAATGAGTTGTTTTTTCATGACTAAGATTTTCGTTTTTATTGATGAATAATGAGGTCAAAAATATAAAAACATTTTGTATTGTACATAAAACAAAAAATAAAATAACGCGCCGGCTCGGGTCGTTGCTCCGATATTTTAGCAAGAACGGACAAATTTGTTTTCTCTCATTCTCCCCATCTTCACGGCGGATACGGAAATAAAAACCGACCGCTATGAAAAGCACAAACCTGCTGCCGGCACTGTTGTCGGTTTTGTCATTGTCTACCCTCACCGCACAGACGGTGGAGAACAACACTCCGTCCGAGTATTTCTCCACGACACATCCAGCATTGGAAAAATGGGAAGCTTACTTTCAGGAACGCTTTTTTTCCAGGGGCATCCCGCCCGATTCGCTGGGTGAAGGAACCGGCTACTTGCCCTACCTGCGCGAAAAGCGCCTCTACGACTTGCGCAAAGACTACCGCGGCGAAGCAGGGGGCTTGCGCCGCTGGGAAACCTTTCGGGCGATCCGCAACCGCACCCTCTCCCGCAACGGCCCCGACCCTGCCGCCGATTGGCAAAGCGTCGGCCCCAACAAAATGGAGAACATGGGAGGTCGTATGATCTCTCACGCTTTCGACCCCAACGACCCGCAAATCATTTGGGCGGGCTCGGCCAGCGGTGGGCTGTGGCTGACTGAAAACGGCGGAGACAACTGGCAGCCTATGACCGACCAAATTCCTTCCACCGGTATTGGCGCCATTGCGGTCAACCCTCTGAATTCCAACTCTATTCTCATTGGCACGGGTGAGGGTTATACCTTAGGCTCCAACGCCATTCGCCCCGGTTTGGGGGTGTTCAAATCAACCGACCGTGGATTGGGTTGGACTCCCACAGATTTTGATTACCAGCAATCAGCCGGTGTCTCGGCTTTTAAATTGGTGTGGAATTACGCCGACACCAATGTCGTCTGGCTTGCCGCCACCAATGGCATTTGGAAAAGCACGGACGCGGGATGGAGTTGGGTTCTGAAAAAGGGCGACGGCTCTAATCAGCAGACCTCCATTTGCGACGACCTCGTGCAGCACCCCGTCAATCCCGATGTATTGTATGCAGCTATAGAAGCGGACGGCATTTGGAAAAGTACCGACGACGGCGACACATGGGTGAAAAAGAGCAACGGCCTGCCCAACTCCAATATGGATTTCATCAGCCTCGATCTCTGTCGCGACCAACCGGAGGTGCTTTACACTTCGATTGCGAGCAGCCAGGCAAGCAATTTTAATCTGAGGGGGTTGTATCGCAGCGACAACGGTGGGGATTCCTGGGAAAAAATTGAAAGCGCCCCGGAGGCCTTTTGTCCCAATGGCGTCACATTTTGCCAAGGCTGGTACGATAATGTAGTGGCGGTATCGCCTGCCGACCCCGATGTGGTTTGGCTCGGCGGAGCTTCCCTTTGGCGCAGCATCAACGGAGGCGGAAACTGGACACAGCACGATTACTACGCCTGTTCCAATTGCCCTCTCCCGCAAAATTGCCGTACTTACGTGGATCAGCACGATTTCGCTTTCGACCCTCAAAACCCGCAGACCGTATATGCATTCAATGACGGCGGTGTGTCCAAAAGCGCCGACGGCGGCGCCTGCTGGGAGCCCAAAAATGAAGGATTGGTGACAGCGCAGTTTTTTGCTGTCGCCGCCGGGCGCAGCGACCCGGGCACTATCGTCGCCGGTACGCAAGACCATGGTTTACAAGGCATCAAACTGTCTGAAAACACCAATCTCGCATGGGACAGGTGGGGCTATTTCGATGGCTCCGATGCAGAAGTGCATGGCTTGAATGCCAATATTCTTTACGGTGGTTGGGTGAATGGCACCTATTGGCGCAGCGACGGCGGAGTGCATACGCTGGCCTCACAAATTACCAATGGCATCAACCTCAGCGAGAATCCCGGTTTTTACTTCGCTACCCTGCGAAAACACCCGGTCAATCATTTCACACTACTCGGCGCTACTGCGCAACGGCTCTATAAAACCACCAATGGCGGCTCACTATGGATGCCGGTAGCGGTGATGACGGGGCCCCGTGTTTTTGAATTTGATCAAAACGACCCGAATTATGCCTATGCCGCAGCATGGAGTTCCAATGGCTCCTGGTCGTTTTGGCGCAGTGAAAATGGCGGCAACAGCTGGGCGCAAACGAACACTTACCCCGGCTGGCGGGTCACCGATATCAAATCCAGCCCTTTGCAAGCAGGGTTGATCTATGTCAGCCGCAACAGCAGCCTGCCCAACGTTGCCCATATTTACAAATCCACCGATTTTGGCGATACGTGGACTTCCGCGCAGGGCGACCTGCCCGACCTGCCGGTGAACGCCATTGCCGTGCATCATTTTGTGCCGGGCGTTGTCTTTGCTGCTACCGACCTCGGCGTTTTTATCACCACCGACGATGGCCAGCACTGGACGGAGTACAACGACAATCTGCCCGTCACTTTCGCCATGGACATCCAGTTCAACCCCGCTGATACCTCCGTGCTTGTCGGTACGCTCGGCCGCGGCGCCTGGCGCACAAAAGCATGGATGCCGGATGAATCTTCCGCATCAAATGAACTGACCCGGGAAGCCGCCTTTGGCATCCGCAATCTCTCGCCCAACCCCGCAGGGGACCACGTGCGAATTGACTATTTTTTGGAAAAAAACGCCGGCGTGCGGGTGGAAATGCTGAATATGCTGGGACAAAAAGTGGCGACGCTTTTTTCTGGAAAACAAACGGCAGGCGAACATCAAATTTCGTGGAACGGTTTGATGGAGAACGGTTTACGGGCACAGACCGGGGCATATTTTGTGCGACTTTCAGCAGACCGAAAATCTTTAACAAAAAAATTGATCTGGCAATAATGACACGGTTTCAGGCACTTCAAAAGATTGGGCTTCGCGTTCTTGCAACGATTTTTACAATTGTTTTTTGGGTAGGATATGCAGATGCCCAGCAAGTCTTCGTCAGCAGCCGCAACACCAACTCGGTGAAACATTACGACCTCGCCACCGGCAATTTTCTCGGCGACTTTATCACCGCGGGCAGTGGCGGCCTGTCTTTTCCGCAAGAAGTCGTTTGGCATCCCGATGGTTTCCTGCTTGTAACAGGAAGAGGTAACACTGCCGTGAAAAAATACGACAGCAACACCGGCGCATACCTCGGCGATTTTACAAGCGGATATGCGCTCGACAATCCCACAAAAACCACCATTTGGAACGACAGCCTGCTCTACGTCAGCCAATGGGGCGCGACCAAGAACAAAGTGGCGCGTTTCGACTTGAAAACAGGCGCTTTTGTGGACGAATTCACAAGCGCAGGAATCCCTAATGGCTGCGGCCACGCTTGGGATACTGCGGGTTATTTGCTCGTTGCCCAATTCGGCAACGGTACGAACGGCAAAGTCTGGAAATTCAACTCCATCGGCGCCTTTGTCGGCGATTTCATCCCTTCCACCTTGCTGCAGGGCCCGGTCAATGTGTGGTTCGATGCCGAAAACCATTTGTTCGTGGCCGATTGGACGCTCGGCGAGGTGATGCAATTCGACGGAGCGACGGGAGAATTTCAATCCAAATTGGTGACGGGACTTGCCAATGTGGAAGGCTATGATTTTGATAACCAGGGCAATCTGTATCTCTGCGACTGGGCGACCAACAAGATTTTTCGCTACCGTTTTGAGACGGATTCGCTCGAGCCTTTCATCCAATCCGGCGGTTTAATAGCGCCCAACAGCATCCTGATCCGGGAGCCTGCGTCTTCTCCGACAAAAGGAATCGCAGTCGGCCTCTTGCGACTGTCGGTATCGCCCAATCCGGCAGATTCTTTCTTGCAAGTCAGTTATTTTTTGGAAAAAACGGCGACCGTGCAAGTGGACATTTTGAATTTGTCCGGCCAAAATGTGGCAATGCTTTTTTCGGGAAAACAAATCGCAGGCAAACATCAAATTTCATGGGATGGGTTCATAGCGAACGGCTTGAAAGCGAAGCCGGGGACCTATTTCGTCCGTTGTACTGTGGACGGCGGGGCTGTGGCGAGAAAATTGGTTTGGCAACAGCCCTGAGCCCGTGCGAATGTGAATGTCCGAATGCGAACACCCTTGTTCAGGTTCGGACATTATTTCGCAAAAATAATATTCTAAAAAATTGACAAACAAGATGTTGCAAATGTGGCTCGTGGTTTGGGCAAGCCTTGTAGCGTCTCGATGGACAAATATACGAAGACCATAAAAACACTTTTCAAAACATGCATTCATGAATCACACAACATGAATAAGTTATGAAAACACTCTTGTTCTTCCTTTTATCCACCCTGGCATTCGGAACAAATGCCCAATCGCCGGAGCAGGCTGCCATCGAACAATCTTGTCTGAACTATATCGAAGGTTTTTACGAAGGCGACACGGTCAAACTCATCAGGTGCCTCAGCCCCGCGCTGCACAAGTACGGCTATTACAAAGACAAAACCGGACGGTATGCGGGCGACGCGATGAGCTACGGGCAAGCGCTCGATTACGCGAAAAAAGTACTTGTTAAAAAGAGGTTCGCCAAGCCGGATGACCCCAAAACAGTGGAAGTGCTCGACGTGCAGGAGCAGGTGGCCTGTGCAAAAGTCGTCGCCTGGTGGGGATTGGATTATATATTACTTGCGAAAAAAGACGGCCAGTGGATGATAGAGCAAGTGTTGTGGCAAGGGCCGCTCCATAGTATAAACCGCTAAAAAGTTCGCTATGATACAAAACTACCTTAAGGTCGCCCTGCGCAACCTGCGCAAGTACCGCACCTTTTCATTCCTCAATATTTTCGGTTTGGCCATCAGCATGAGCGTGTGCCTGTTGCTCATCATGCTCATCAAGGATGCATACAATTTCGACCGCTTCCACCCCGACAGCGAGCGGGTGTACCGTATCCTCACCGAAGCCCAGCGCAAGGAAGGCCGCTCAGAGTCTTACGCCAGTTCGCCATTTCCCGTCGGCAAAACTTTGAGCGAAAACTACGCCCAATCCGAACTCTGGACGCCAGTGGTGCGCATGGGCTCCGGCGAGTTGAAATCAGGTGAAAAAACTTTCAATTTCGCCGGCCTGTACTCCGACGCGACCTTCTTCCAAATGTTTGGTTTTCAGTTGGAAAACGGTGTCGCCATGCAAGCCCTTGAATCGCCCTACGCCATTGTACTCACGCACGAACTGGCGATGCGTATATTCCCAAATGAAAACCCGGTGGGCAAAACTCTCGAAGTCCCGGGATTTGCGGAGCCGTTTCGCGTGACAGGCGTTTTGAAAGAATTTCCCGGAAAAACCCACTTCGAGTTTACGGTACTCGCCTCGCTCGCGACACAACTGGCCGAAGAAAAACGACCCGAACGCAGCCAGGTTACGGGGAACTGGCTCAATTATTACCGAACCTACAACTTCGTCCGGCTGGCACCCGGTGCAGATAATTCGGCAGCCGAACAAGCGCTCGCCGATATCGCCCGTGAACAATATGCAGGGTTGGAACTCGAAAGCCGCGATGCAGTCTACCGTTTCTCCCTTCAGCCGCTTTCTGATATCACACCGGGCGGCAACCTTTCCAACACCATGGGCGAAGGGATGCCGGCCCCCCTTATCTGGTTTCTGGGCGTTCTCGGAGCGGTCATCATGCTCTCCTCTTGTTTTAATTATACCAATCTGACCATTGCCCGGGCGCTCACCCGCGCACGCGAAGTGGGCGTACGCAAGGTGATGGGTGCGAGCCGGATGCAAGTCTTCGGGCAGATCATCAGCGAAGCTGTCGTCACTTCCTGCCTTGCCCTGGTGGCAGCCTACCTGATGATGAAGATATTGAAGCCGCAGTTCGACCAGTTGAGCATCACCGAATCACTCGATATGGGCATCCGGGAAGACTGGCAATTGTTCGCGTTGTTTTTCGCTTTCGCGGTGTTGGTGGGGGTAGTGGCTGGTTTGTTGCCCGCGTTCACTTTATCGAAAACGAAGCCCATCGTTGTGCTGCAACGGCTTCAAAACCTGCGGTTCATGCAGCGGGTCGGACTGCGCAAGGTATTGCTGACCGTCCAATTTACGCTCACGTTGATTTTCCTAATCACCATGACCATTGCCTGGCGGCAGGGCGAACACGCCATTTCGGTCAATTTCGGCTTCGACCACCCGCAGACGCTCTTGGTGGAATTGCAGGGCCAGCCTTTCGACCGCGTGTCAGCTGTGTTGGGTCAGGTAAGCGGCGTGGAATCGCTTTCCGGTATTTCGATGCCGATGGGTACCTGGCGCGACGGCCTCGACGATGTGCGCAGCGATTCGGTGCCGGGAAAAACAGGCGTGCGCGACTACTTCATTGACCACAATTATTTGCCGCAATTCAATTTATCGTTGGTGGCAGGTGAAAATTTCCCGGACAATCCAGCCCAGCAACGCGAGGTGTTTGCCATTGTCAATGAAACGTTTGTGCAAAAATTCAAGCTCGGCAACCTGCACGAAGCGGTGGGCAAAAACCTGCTCGTCGGCGACAGCCTGAACCTGATCGTGCGCGGCGTGGTCAGGGATTTCCCTTTTAAACCCGCCGTCTATAAAATGGAGCCCCTGTTGCTGCGCTATGACCCGGCACAACTCGGCGTGCTCAATTTGAGCCTCGCCGGCGGGAACATTCCGGCGACGTTCCAAAAATTGGAAGCGGAATGGGGCCGGCTCGCACCGAACACCCCTTTTCAGGCAGAATTTTTTGACGAAACGGCCCGCGCCACTTTTTCCGAAGCCCTCGATCTGGTGCGTGTAGTCGGCTTTTTCGGTTTCATGGGTATGGTCATAGCCTGCATGGGCCTGCTCGGTATGGCTATTTACACCGTCGAGACGAAAGCGAAGGAAGTCAGCATCCGCAAAGTGGTGGGCGCCAATGGTCGCGATTTGACGCTCCTGCTGTCGAAAGGCTACCTGACCTTGCTCGGTATCGCTATCTTGATTTCTGTTCCCATCGCGTGGTTCCTGAGCACACAAATGCTCCAAACTTTTGCCAGCCGTATTTCGCTCTCACCAGTGTTGTTTTTGCCGGGTATTTTGCTGCTGTTGCTGGCAGCGGGCCTGGCAGTGGGCTCACAGACGCTGCGGGCCTTGCGTTCCAATCCGGTGGCGCACTTGAAGAGTGAATAAGGATTATCAAAACTTTACAATTTCTATGAAAAAACATCTCTTTGCTATATTACTTACAACTGCTGTTTTTTGCTCCGCAGCATTTTTGCTGCTCACGGCTTTCGAGGTAGAACCCGATACCGCGAAGCCCCTCACAATCCCCTTTCAATATCGCGGCCATATCCTGCTGAAAGCGAATATCAACGGGAAACATACCGCCAATTTGTTGTTGGACTCCGGAGCGGACGGACTTTTGCTCGACGAACAATATTTCAACAGCACAGGCATCGTAATTGAAAGAAGCCAGCAGGCGCAACTACCCGGAGCGGGAGCGGAACCGCAAATCATCACCGTTGTGCTGGACCGGATAAGTGTGCGCCTCGACACCATCACTTTCCTGCCGCGTTATGTGCCGCTGATGGATTTACGTTCGATCGTGGGAGAAAAGGCCGACGGTGTCATCGGCATAGAGTTTACGCGACCTTATCTAACAGAAATAGATTTTGAAAGGGAAGAGATGACGCTGCATCCGGACAATTCAGTTTTGGCGGGTTTCGACAGCATACGGCTCGAAGTGCGCAACAATCGCTATTATCTCCCGGTCGCCATCGAAGCTGCCGACGGCCTGGTCATTCAGGGGAAATTTCAGTTGGATCTGGGTAATGGAGGTACTCTTGTTTTGAACTCCCCAATTGCGCAGAAATATGATTTGGATTTGAAAATTCAAAAGAAAATGAAATATTTCAACGTCAGCGGAGGTGCAGGAGGACGCGTAGAGGGTTATCAGTTCCGGGCTAAATCCCTGACCCTGGGCAATACGATATTGGCCATGCCGCACATTGACTGGTCCACCGATGCAGGTGGCGCTTTGGCAAGCACACAGTTCGATGGGTTGCTGGGCAATGTCATTCTGGAGCGATTCAGGGTAATGATTGATTTTGGAAAAGGCATTTTATACCTCAAACCGGGGACAAATTTGTCCGAACCTTTTATCAGCAACATCTCGGGCATGAGCGTCGTCAATAAAAGCAGTACAATCAAAGCAGTGCTCGTCACAGGGCTTTACGCAGGTGGCAATGCCGAAAAGGCCGGGTTGCAAGTTGGCGACCGCATTGTCTCTGTTGATGGGAAGAAAGTGACGACATTGGATGAAAAACAAATGGACGCCCTGTTGCGCCAACCCGGCAACCCCCTCGAATTGATCTATATCAGAGACGGCGAAGAAAAGAAGACCTCGCTTCAAAGAACAGAAACACTGTAATACCGAATCCTGCTATGAAACCACTATTACATCTTGCATTTTTTCTATTAGGATGCTTGCAAACAGCACAGGCATCCGACGTAAAAGTTTCCAACGAAATGCTCTTCGTGGAAGGCCCGCGCGACGACCGCCGAATGTACGCGATCCTGAATGTGGAGTGGAAAAACGCCTGGAAAAACGAGACGAACCACGATGCCGTCTGGCTCTTTTGCAAATTCGTTTTCGGCAACGACGGCTACCGGCATATCCCGCTCAGGATGACAGGACATGAGATCATTCGCAATGACCATTCGCCCGCCCTGGAAATCAGAATAGACGTGGCGGAGGATGGCACGGGGCTTTTCATTGCGCCTGCCAAAAACTACCGGGGCGACGTTTCATTGAAAATAAAATTATCCATTGACCCCGCTCCATTTGCCCGCATGAACACCGAAAGAGCATCATTTCGGGTGTTCGGTATCGAATTGTGCCAAGTTCCCACCGGGATGTTTTATACCGGAGAAGCCGACAGCACGAAAGCGCAGCAGTACCAGGCATTTTACCAGCCGGATGAAAATGGACGGTACCGGGGAACGGTTTTCATCAACTCGGAAAATGAGCTGGTGGTCGGGAAAGACATCGCCTACCAACCGAAGGAGGTGGTCTATCAGGGCGACGGCAAGGGCATTGTTCCGAAAGAATTCCCCAAAGGCTACGGGGGCTTTTACGTGATGAAATACGAAATCAAACAGGGCGAGTATGCCGCTTTTTTGAATACCCTCTCCAACGGGCAAAGCCAACTGCGGAGCAATTTTGGCGGCAGAGATTACTACGCCATGCGTGGCACAATAGCCTTTGATGGTGAAAAATACACCGCCGCCAACCCCGACCGCCCCTGCAATTTTCTCAGTTGGGACGACGCGATGGCCTTCGCCGACTGGTGCGGCCTGCGGCCCATGACGGAACTCGAATTTGAAAAAGCCTGCCGCGGCAACCGCAAACCGCTCGCCAACGAATTCCCCTGGGGCAATGCCGACAGGCTCCGGGTGGATCGCCGGGTGAACGCCGACGGCGACCTGGTGCACCTGGCCGGCAAGTCCGAATCGGAACTTTCCACCCAAACGATGGCCGAGTTCGGCGCGTCGCAACACTGGGTCATGGACCTGGCAGGCAGCCTATGGGAACGCTGCATCACCGTGGGCGACAGCACAGGCCGGGCATTTCGGGGTACGCATGGAGACGGTAATTTGTCATACTACGGCTTCGCCACCAACGACGACTGGCCTTCAGGCGTCAGCGAAAAAGGCGGCTTCGGCTTTCGGGGCGGCGGTTTTTATCACCCCGACCGGGGCTATCATGAGTTCAATCCGTTCAGTCCCGTTTCCTACCGGCCCTACGGCGGCTGGTCGGGCGGCAACCGGACGGAGGCTTATGGCAGCCGCCTGGTGCGAACGCAATGACAGGACAGGTTCGACAGTAGGATGTAAATCCATTCCGTACAGATGATTCACTTTCAGAATGTTAAGAAGGAAATTGGTGTCATTGATTTTGTCCGCCTACCTAGTGTTACATAAGCCCAATCTCAAATACCCCGTTTGTTTCACCTTCAATTTTTTGCTATGAAAATATCCGTTTTTCGCCTGACAATTCTATGTCTCGTTTCGTTTTTCCTGGACGTCACCCTCCACGCGCAGGAGGCGACCAACCTGACAGCAGATTTTAAAAAATCGAGCATCGAACAAATAGGCGCCTTGCTCGACGAGCGCTATGTCTTCCCCGATGTGGCCAAAGCGACCGGCGAACACTTGAAAAAACAACTTGCAGCGGGCGCTTTCGATAAATGCGATGACATCCCGGCCTTCGCCGAGGCGCTCACCAAAGAAGCGCAATCCGTTGCCAATGACAGACACCTGCGCATCCGCCCCGAGTCGCCAAACCAGCCGCGCCCCGATGATACGCCGGAGCGTCAGGTAGAAGGGCTTTTGAGAGACAAAGCCCGCCAGCGAGAAAACATGGCGGGCTTTGCCGCCGTGGAAAAACTCGAAGGCAACGTCGGCTACCTCGACCTGCGTGGTTTTGCGCCGCCGCAAATGGGCAAACCCGTTGCAGACCTGTACATGGGACTGCTGGCCACTTCGGATGCCGTCATCATTGATTTGCGGAAAAACGGCGGCGGCAGCCCGGCCATGGTGCAATACCTGTGCAGTTATTTCTTCGACAAACGCCTGCACCTCAACAGCCTCTACTGGCGCGAAGGCGACCGCACGGAGGAATTCTGGACGCTCGATGAGGTGGGTGGCAAAAAGATGCCCGATGTGCCCTTGTTTGTTCTGACCAGCAAGTATACCTTCTCCGGTGCGGAAGAATTTTCCTACAACATGCAAACGCAAAAACGCGCCACGCTCGTGGGCGAAACCACCGGCGGCGGCGCCAACCCCGGCGGCGGAATGCCCGTGAACGACCAACTGATGATGTTCGTGCCGACAGGCCGCGCCATCAACCCCATCACGAAAACGAACTGGGAAGGCGTGGGCGTGGTGCCGGAGGTAAAAGTGCCGGAAGCGGAGGCGTTGGACAAGGCTTTGGAACTCGCCAAAGACGCTGCCGCCGATTTTCGCCGGAAAACCAAAGAACGCCACTCGGTCATGCTGCTCCAATTGCTCGGGGCATTGGAAAAATACTCCGATGGCAATGAAGAAGCCGTTTTGACCAATTTGAAACAAAACTGCGAAGCCGGCCTGATGGACGAGCAGCAGATCAACATCATGGGCTACGAATACCTGATGCGGCACAACAAACCCAAAACCGCCGAGCATATTTTCTGGTGCAATACCCAACTGTTCCCCAATTCTGCCAATGTGTACGACAGTTACGGCGAAGCCCTCGCCGTCAACGGCAAAACGGCCGAAGCCATAAAAGCCTACCGCAAGGCGGTGGAAACGGGCAAGGCGACCAAGGATCCGAACCTGAGTCTGTTCGAGGAGAGCCTGAAAAAGATGGAAGGGAAGGGGAAGAAGGGACCGTAGAGGGGAACGGTTGCCCCCGGCGTGCGGCATTCGTAGTAATTTTTAACATTTGGGCAAATTGCACATATTACACAATTCTGGCAGCCAACGACCCCAATTGTACAGCTGTCCGTAATCGCAGTTCAAAAATAAGCGAACATTCTTTTTCCGCCAAATGAGCAGATGAAAAATGCCGGCAACTTTATGGAAGTGAAGAAAACGGACATCTCACCCTGTTCGCTTCTGGACGCCGGTGTTCATAAATGGACAACTTGGGCGATTTTTTCCGGCATTGTTCGTGTGGCTTCACCGCAGAGACGCAGAGCAGTTCCTTACAGGATGACAAATAAACGCTGCGCCTCCGCGTCTCTGCGGTGTATCCCTCCATCACGTTTACAACATATACCGCTATGAAAAACATCTTCTCCTTCCTGATCTCCGGCTTTTTACTGGCGCACCTCAGCGCACAAACCACCCTATCCCCTGCCGACTGGCAGGCCGACCTGCGTTTCCTGCAACACACCGTTCACGAGGATTATTCCTTCCTGTTCAAAAAAATCGGGGCGCCGGCCTGGGATGCCAATGTGGAAGAACTGTATGCGGCGATCCCTGCTTTGCAGCCCCACGAAATCCTCGCCGGTTTCGGACGCATCGTCGCCTCGTTCCAATACGGCCACACCGACGTCGGATGGCGGCAAAGCCCGGTAAAATACCACGTCGTTCCGCTTAATCTGTACTGGTTCAGCGACGGCATTTACATCGAAGGCGCGCACAAAGAATATGCTCAAATATTGGGCGCCAAAGTGCTCAAAGTGGAAGGAATGCGGGTGGAAGACGCGATCGAAGCCATCCGCCCTTTGATACCTGCCGAAAACGAGCAGTATTTCAAGGCGCATGGACTTGATTTTCTCTGCGTCCCCGAAGCATTGCACGCCCAAAGGGTCACCAAAATTTTGAAAAATTCCATCACATTGACGCTGGAACAAAACGGCAAATCCTTCGAGCAAACCTTTGCCGCCGCAGACGCCTACCGTTTTCCCCGGCAATACGGTTTTGTCAGCCTCAAAGACGACTGGGTGAGCGTGCGCGACCAAAACGCGACACCGCTTTACCTGAAAAACTTAGACAAAATTTACTATTTCGAGTATCTGCCGGAACACAAAACCGTCTATGTCCGCCACAGCCAGATACAGGACGACCCTTCCGAGCACATCCCTGCTTTTTACCAGCGCGTGTTCGATTTTATTGAAAAAAACGACGTGGAACGCCTCGTATTGGATGTGCGCCTCAACGGCGGCGGCAACAACTACAAAAACAAACCCATCGTGACCGGCATTATCCGGACGGAGAAGATCAATCAGCCAGGCAAACTGTTCGTCCTCATCGGGCGGCGCACTTTTTCCGCCTGCCAGAACCTCGTGAACGAACTGAGCAACTATACCAACGCCATCTTCGTGGGTGAACCCACTGCCGAAAACATCAACTTCTACGGCGACAACCGCCAGGTGGTGTTGCCCAACAGCAAACTCCCCGTGTACCTCTCCTTTGCGTGGTGGCAGGATAAACCCCAATGGGAAAACGACGACTGGCTGGCGCCCCACCTCGCAGTGGACATGGCTTTCGACGACTACCGCTCCAACCGCGACCCGGTGCTGGAAGCCGCGCTTGCGTTTTCTGACAAAAGCCCGATACTCGACCCCATGGCTTACCTGCGGGAACTCTTCGTGGCCGGCAAATTGGACCAGGTGCGCGCCGAAGCCGAACAAATGGTCAAAAACCCGCAATACCGCTACGTCAATTTCGAGAGCAAATTCAATCAGGCCGGCTACGACCTGCTGCGCGGCGGCAAAACGGAATCGGCCCTCTTCGTCTTCCAACTCAACACCCAACTGTTTCCCCGATCCGCCAACGCCTGGGATAGCCTCGCTGAAGCCTGCTGGCGTGCCAAACAAAAGGACAAAGCCGTCGAATACTACAACAAAGCGATTGCCCTCGACCCCAACGGCAATGTGGGGGAGAATGCGCGGCAGATGTTGAAAGAGATTGAAGGGGGGAAGTGACGGCAGGTAGTTGTTCCCGGTCTTGGGTTTATTCTTCCTAATTTCTTCCCTTACCCAATATCAGGTAAGAAATGGGTATGTCCACCGAGACGAAAAAGCCCTGCCGCCAGCCGCTTTTATTTATCTCAATTCCACTTTCCGTGACTTTTCGTATTCCCGGACCAAGTTGGCCTCCATAGCCCAGAGCGATTGGGATTTTGTCAGGAAAATCATAGACCAGGTATATTCCGGGGCAAAGAATATTGCCCCAGGTCATTTCCGGCAGGTCTTGCGCGGAGGTATCTTTGAAACGGTATGCAGTAACGGCGCCAACGTCAATGACGGGCACGAAAAAGCCGAGACTGCCCCAGTTATGCCAGCGCATTTCGCCTGTCTTTTTGTCCTTGCTTTGGATGCCCATGCCCCACGACAGGCTCAGTCCTACCGGCGCCGAAACGGCGCCTACCCATTTCCCATTGCTGCTTTCATCCAGATACTCCACCCCCCCGGCCAGACCGGTATAGGCATTGAGAGCAAAGGCAAAACGGCCTGGCTGTTTTTTAATCCGGCTGCTACCCGGAGGCAGGGCAAAGAGCTCGATGGCGCGCTCCACCTCTTCCGGTGAATTGGCTTCTGCGACAGAAGCGACGAAATTGGCGTATTTCAACATCTTCTGCACCTCTTTATTGTCGGTTTGCAACTCACTGAGGCAGTAAATAATATTGCTGACAGCACCCGTAAAGTTGCGTTCCCGAACGTTGAAATACAGAGAATTGCATTGACCCATAAAAAACAGGTACTGCTGAGGGATCATTTCGTCCTTTTGTTCCATAACCGCCTTGCAGGTTTGATTGACCGCCATGAACAAGGCGTGCAGCGATTCGGAATAGCGAAAAAAACCATCGGAAGCATTAACCGGAGAACGGTTGCCCGCCCGAACGTTCAGCTGTATTGAGTGCACAAACTCGCCCAGTCGAAGCACAGATACCCGCCAGGTGTTGTACAGATTGGCGCCAGCGTCTCCTGAAGTAATGCATTTTTTTAGCACTGCCTGCATTTCAGTCATTTGACCGTCTGCGCCGACAAATTTTATGGATTCCGACTTTTCATACAACAGGCCCATGTAAATCCGGAACAACAGGGGGTCTTCAAACATATCCCGGATTTCCCGCGCACTGAACCACGGCAACATGTGGTCTTTGGCGTTTGGGTTTAGGAAGGAAACAGACACCAGTTCAGTGAGACGGAATGCGCCGGCCATGTTATAAAGAGCCTGTTCGGTTACCGGAGCTTGTTGTATGGCGGATTCGCCATTGGCGAGATAGTGGATCATATCGGAGGGTGATTCGCCGTCTACCAATTGTTGGGCCAGGTGCAAAAAATCAATCAAAATTTTTCCCTTGATCTTGTCAGCGCAGCCCTCGCAGAGTGTGTCTTCGCGGATATACGATTCCAGGTGTCCGGGCAAGGCAACCATGTCAGTGTTGAACGATTGCCGTAAACTTTCCAGATAACGGTTGAACTGGTAAACGTCCTGGTCAATCAGGTTGAGGTGAGAACGGGTAGCCGGACAAAAATGCCGCAAAATCTTCTGTCGGTTGATTTGTTGTTTAAAATCGTTGAAAAAGGCCTGCGACAACTCTTGTTTGGTCCTTTTAACCAAAAAACGCGACAGGCCGTCGGCAAAACCAGCGACGGAAAATCCGGAAGCGCCCGGCACTGCCGAGGGGGTTCCGTCGGAGGCGGCTATTTTAAAGGATTTTTCAAAGGCGGGTTTGTCCTGGTCGGAGTCGCTGAATTGGATGAAGGGATTTCCGGAAAATGCAGCAACCAGTTGTCCGAATTCTTTCAGCGTGTCACCCTTCTGGAGGTAGTGAGAAAGCGCGGTCATTACCGGCTGATCGAGTCCAATGCCTCGTTTGAATTTGGCCCGGTTGGCAGTGCCGTTGGGCGTCATGTAATCCTTGAGTATCCTTGCGTCGTCGAGCAGGGTTTGGCTAAACGAAGGCGGAAGAAAAAGGATACAGAAGATCGGTAATAAAAGGCATTTCATATTGTAGAAGAGTTTAAAGGTTCCTGAACAGGGCGGGTTTGATAAATTCGCCGAAGGCGTCCTCCAGCGGACGGCAGACGCTGCCCAGCAGGGGACCGAAAACTTCGCGGGAGGGCAGGGCGCCGGCATTGTTCTGCTTAAAAACGCTCAGGGCAAGGACGGCAAGCGCTCCCATGATGACCGTTGCAGCCGAATTCCGGAAATGAATGCTTTCTTCACTTTCCGTTTCGGTGAGTGGAATGGCGTTGCCGTTTTTGGTCAATACTTCTCCGTTGAAACCAGCCAGGAGGAAGGGTATATTCTGTTGTTGAATGAGTTCAAAAACCTGCTCAAATGTTCCTGGGATGCAGACTACATTGAATACTTCCGGACGGTGACTGGGAAAATTGGCGGCTACGATGTCTGTCCAGAAAGAGGCTGCTTCGCGGTTTTTCAGCGGGGCGAAAATGAACATTTTCTGCACTCCGGGCAGGGCAAATACCCGGTCTATGTCGGCATCCGTGACGGGCTCAAATTCCATTTCGGCGCGGGCAATACACTGGCCGGTAATAGCGATCTCAATACCGAGATTGGCGCATAATTCAAGAGCATTCAGCAATTGCCGTATAGTAGTCAATTCTCCGCTGGCATCTGTCGCTTTGATCACGTACACTTCGGCATCCGGGGCTATACCCGACACCACGTCTTTGTCGGCAGGGGAGGGTTGGGGTATTTTGCCGGCGAGAAGAGAAGTGTACAAGGTACCGTGACCGTGGCCCGCCACGCCGAAGGCTTCGCCTACAGGGTCCTGGCCTGTGAGTTTGTCCACGGAAAAACCCGGCGCGCTGACAAAAAACTTTCTTCCACCGACATTAAGATGGCGCAGGGAATTGAGGCCGAGATTAGCGCCAGTGTCAATGAATGCGGTCTTGACCCCCTTTCCTTTGGAGTCTGTCCATTCCTTCGGAACGGGATTGCCAGGCAATTCTGCAATAGTTTTTGACCAGTCAAATTGGGTTGCCATAAAAAAGGTAGGTTTTAGATTGTTTTGAAAAACCTTTTTCGCCAAACAGGCGGTTAAAAATTAGTATGCCGTAAGGTTTTGCCGGGCAATAACTTCGATTCACAGGCTGACTTGACCGGCCGCTCCCCCCATGCCTATTCTAATAGTCAAACGTATTTTTACCCCACTCCCCGGACATCCCGTGGACAACAGGCAATATACGAACATATTTCAGAACACCGGCCTTTTTCGCCAAATGAAATGTTAGAACGACTTTTACCCCCGTTTTCCCGGCATTTATCTAATTTCTGCCTAAAATACCGGCTCTTATTTGGATTTTCACCCGCCTTTTTACGACCGGAACCGGCCAATGCCGATAGAAAATATAAGAGTATAAACCGCCTGTCTTTTTATTCCAAACCGGTAAAATCAACAGCCATGACGAAATCAACCTTCGCCCTTGCCTTCCTTGTTCTTTTCTGCTTCACAGCATACGCGCAAACGGCTCCGCTGTGGTTGCGCTACCCCTCCATTTCCCCCGACGGCAAATCCATCGCCTTCAGTTACCAGGGTGACCTCTGGCGCGTGAGTACCGACGGCGGTCCCGCCATGCGCCTTACCGTGCACGATGCCTATGATTTCATGCCGGTGTGGTCGCACGACGGCGAATGGATTGCCTTTGCTTCTGACCGCTACGGCAATTTCGACGTGTTCGTCATGCCCGCTGCCGGCGGAACGGCTACCCGGCTGACCAACCACTCCGCGGGCGACTACCCCAGCGATTTTACACACGACGACCAGTCCATCGTGTTCACTTCGAGCCGCATGGACGCCGCATCCAACCAACAATTCCCTTCCGGCGTGCTGCCGGAATTGTACAAAGTGCCGGTGAAAGGCGGAATGGCCAAGTTGGTGCTGACCACCCCTGCGGAAAATGCCCGTTTCAGCGCCGACGGCAAAGTGCTGATCTTCCACGACAGGAAAGGGTATGAAGACAACTTCCGCAAACACCACACTTCTTCCGTGACCCGCGACGTGTGGAAATACGACCTGAACACGCAAAAATATACCCAGTTGAGCGCTTTCGAAGGCGAAGACCGAAACCCCGTTTTCGCACCCGGCCAACAGGACATTTATTACCTCAGCGAAGCCAAAGGCTCCTTCAACGTGTTCAAGCTGAACCTGGCCCCGCCTGCTAAACCCAAACAACTCACTTCGTTTGAAAAACACCCGGTGCGCTATCTCAGCGCCAGCAAGAACGGCACGCTTTGTTTCAGTTACAATGGTGAACTCTACACCATGCAGGAAGACAGCCGGCCCAAAAAAGTGGCGGTGCAGATCGCAGCCGACAGCCGTTACAATCCCGAAAAGATCATCTCCGTAAAAGGAGAGGTCACCGAAATGGCGCTGTCACCCAACGGCAAAGAGATCGCGTTCGTGCACCGGGGTGAAGTTTTTGCCGCTTCGGTAAAAGAAGGGACTACCCGCCGCATCACCAATACACCCGAACAGGAACGCTCGGTCAGCTTCAGCCCCGACGGACGCAGCATCCTCTACGCCAGCGAGCGCAACGGCAGCTGGAACCTCTATAAAACCAACCTGACCCGCGCGGAGGAAAAATATTTTTTCAATGCTACGGTATTGAAGGAAGAGCCCCTGCTGGAAACTCCCGCGGAAGAATTTCAACCGGCCTGGTCGCCCGATGGTAAGGAAGTGGCCTATCTGGAGGAAAGAACCACCCTCAAAGTGCTGAACCTCGAAACCAAACAAACGCGCATGATCATGACCGGCGACAAGAACTACTCCTACTCCGACGGCGACCAACACTATGCCTGGTCGCCCGACAGCAAGTGGTTCCTCGTGGAATTCCTGCAACCCAAACAATGGATCACACAGGCGGGTCTGGTAAGCGCGGAAGGCGGCAAAGAGATCGTCAACCTCACACAGAGCGGCTACAACAACGCTTTGCCCCGCTGGGCCAGGGACGGGGCCATGATGGTGTGGTTCTCCGACCGCGACGGCATGAAAAACGACGCCAGTTGGGGCGGCGAACTCGACGTTTACGGCATGTTTTTCACCGCGGAAGCATTCGACAAATACAAACTCAGCAAAGAAGAATATGAATTGACAAAAGACGAGGAGAAGGAGAAGGAGGGAGATAAAAAGGATGAAAAGAAGGAAGAAGCGAAAAAGGAAGAAGAAAAAGATAAAAAGGTGGAGCCGCTGAAGTTTGAACTCGACGGCATCGAAGACCGCAAGGTGCGCCTCAGTGTGCACTCCTCCCGCTTAGCCGACGCTATCCTCTCGAAGGACGGTGAAAAACTGTTCTATCTGGCCAGATATGAAAAAGGTTTCGACCTCTGGCAAACGGACCTGCGCTCCAAAGAATCCAAGGTGCTGGCCAAATTGGAAGCCAAAGCAGTTGGTCGCCTGATCATGGACAAAGAAGGCAAAAACCTGTTCGTGCTCGCCGACGGCGCCCTCTCGAAAATTGAGATCGACGGCGGGAAAAAGCAAAACATCGGCATCAAAGGCGAAATGGCGCTCAATGAAGCCGTCGAACGCTCTTATCTTTTCGAGCACGCCTGGCGGCAGGTGGAAAAGAAATTTTACAAAACGGACCTGCACGATGTGGACTGGAATTTTTACAAAAAAGAATACGCCCGCTTCCTGCCGAATATCAACAACAACCACGACTTCGCCGAAATGCTCAGCGAAATGCTGGGCGAACTCAACGCTTCGCACACGGGCGCGCGCTACTCGACCAAACAGGAAAATCCTGATCTCACAGCCTGCCTCGGTCTTTTCTACGACGATAATTACACCGGCAACGGCCTGCGCATCGCCGAAGTGATGGACAAAAGCCCGGTCGTAAAAAGCGGATCGAAAATAAAGGCCGGTGTCGTCATCGAAAAAATTGACGGCGAAGCCATTCTGCCCAACGAAGATTACAGCCGCCTCCTCAACCGCAAAGACGGGAAAAACACCCTGCTTTCACTCTATGACCCCAGAACCAACGAACGCTGGGACGAAACGGTGAAACCCATAACTTCCGGCGAAGAAGGCGAGCTCCGCTACCGCCGCTGGGTGGAGCGCTGCCGCGTCCTTGTAGACAGCCTTTCCGGCGGCAAGGTCGGCTACGTCCATGTGCGCGGCATGAATGATCCCAGTTACCGCACTGTGTACGAAGAAGTGCTGGGAAAAAACGCCGGCAAAGAAGCCCTCGTCGTGGATACCCGCTTCAATGGCGGTGGCTGGCTGCACGACGATCTCGCTACCTTCCTCGACGGCAAACGCTACCTCACCTTCATGCCGCGCGGCCAGGACATCGGCGCTGAACCGCAATTCAAATGGACCAAACCCTCCGTCGTGGTGATGAGCGAAAGCAACTACTCCGACGCCCACATGTTCCCCTACACTTACAAAGCGCTTGGCATCGGCAAATTGGTCGGCATGCCCGTACCCGGCACCGGCACCGCCGTGTGGTGGGAAACCCTGCAAAACGGCATGGTTTTCGGCATCCCGCAGGTAGGTATGGTGGACAAGGACGGCAAGTACTTAGAGAACAACCAACTGGAGCCCGACATCAAAGCGCCCAACGAGCCGGGCGAAGTGAGCAAAGGGCGCGACCAGCAATTGGAGGCGGCAGTGAAAGAACTGCTGAAAGTGGTGCGGCCCTGATGCTCCGACTGTGTCATCTGCCTTGCCATTGATATTGGAAAGGAAAAGGCGGAATGGATCGGCCGGTTTCGGACGGCGTGGTGTACGGGAGCGGTGTTGTCACCGCGTGCATCAGGATGAGATGTCCTATTCGTATCCTGATGCGGATGTTTGCAGGCATTCGGCTTGACTATCCACGTAGGTTCGCGTGGCGAGACAATACCGCGCGGGGCGGAAGCCCTCCTTAATGACGAATTTCATTCCGCCTTCAACACCTCCGCCGGATTCGTCCGCACGGCCTGCCACACTTTGAAACCCACCGTCAGTGCGGAAATAAGGAACAATACGACCACAGCAAAAATCATCGTGCTGACTTCCACACCGACATTGATTTTGAAAATCAAATCCATCAGCAATTTGGTCAGAAACCAGCCCGCATAACAGCCGATAACGGCGGCGACGAGGAAAATCCAGAGGTAGCCTTTGTTCACCAAAGCCATGATCTGCCGGGGCCGGGCGCCCATCACTTTGCGCACGGCGATTTCTCGCATTTTTTTCAACACCGTCAGCGACACTAAAGCGAACAATCCTGTGGCTGTCAGCAACATAGCGACAATGGCAAACCACGAAAAGATGGTGGCGATGCTGCTCGTCACCTGAAATGCCTCGGCGGCCACTTCGTCCTGGTAAAAACCACGGAAAGGTTTGAGCGGAAACAACCTGGCCCATTCCGCTTTAGCCTGGTCGTGTATGGAAGTCAATGCTCCGGGTTTCGTCCGGATGATGAGGCGAACATATTGGTCAGGGCGCACCAGACGCATCGCCACCGGCTCCATCGGTTCAAACAGGTTGTCGGAATGGAAATCCTGAAGCAGCCCGACAACTGTGAATGCGATGGTGTCTATACGCACTTGTTTGCCGAGTGCCTCCTCTCCTTTCCAGCCGAATTGTCCCGCGAATTTTTGGGAAACGAGCAGGGCATTCTCGTAGTCCGATTCCATGCGCGGGTCGAAGGCGCGACCTGCCGCTATGCGCAAGTTCATGGTGTTCAGGTAGTTGTCGCCCACTTCCATGTAGTTGGTCTCCCGTTTTTCGCCTTCGGCCTCCGCCGTCATGCCCCGATAGCCAAACCCGATGTGATGCAAGGTACCGGCGACTTCCTCTATTCCGGGTAAATGTTGCACGGCGTTTCGGTAAGCCTCGTAAGTGTTGCGGTCGCTGACCGATACTCCCATCATGTTTTTGCGGTCATAGCCATAGTCGTAATGCTGTTGAAAGGTTGCATTCCGGGAAAATGCCACGCCCGATATGACCGTGATAAGCGACACCACCACCTGAAGGCCAAGTAATAAACGCGAAAACAGGTTGGTGCCGCCGAACTTTACCGTGCCGCTGAATATCCGCGACGGGTTGAAGCGACTTACATAAAAAGCCGGGTAAGCGCCAGCCAGAAGTGTGGTGCTGATAAAAATGACGACCAGAAAAACAATCAATGTCGTGTCGTGGAAATAATCGGTGCCCACCGTGATCCCGGAGAACATACTGTTGAAAACCGGCAACCACCAATGGTTGAACAACACGGACACGCCAATGGCGGCCACTACAATGGCGGCACATTCCAGCAGCATTTGCCGCATCAGTTGGCCGCGCGTGCCGCCCATTACCTTGCGCACCCCCATTTCCCGCAGCCGTCGGTTGGAGCGGGCGACGGTGGTGTTGGCAAAGTTGAGACAGGCGGAAAAAAGGATGAGCACCGCCAGTACGAAAGGGCCGTATGCTGCCGAGTTGTCCGGACGATTATACAAAGCATTGTATTCAATGCCTTCTGTCGCGGCTGTCTCCGGCAGCGATTTCAAAGCAAAACCGGTCACTTTCCAATCATTCCGCGCGGCGTTTTGGAGCGGGAGGTATTTTTCAAAATCTTTGGCCAAACGCGGAGCGTCCGCGGGGTTGGGAATTTTGAAAAACACCGCGTCCAGAAACCATTTCCAGTCATCGGATCGCACAAACGATGTGTCGTTAACTTTCTGATTGTCAAAGTGTGTGATAAAATTGAACCGAATGGAGGAGTTGAGTGGCGGGTCTTTTAAAATGCCTTTCACCGTGAGCGGCAGGGAGATTTTTTCGCCCGAGTAGAATACCAGGATTTTGCCCAGCGGGTTTTCTTTTCCAAAAAATTTGGTTGCCATTTCCTCCGTCAGCAGCACGGTACTTTTGTCGCTCAAATCGTTGCTGCCCGCCACGAGCGGGAAATTGAAAAGCCTGAAAAAAGCCGGATCGGTAAAATGCACCTGCTGGCTGAACGGCTCGCTTTGGTCGCCTTTGATGTCGGCGCCCCGACTATCCCAGCGCACCACTTCAGCAATGCTGGCAAAATCCTCTTTGGCCGCCATTGCCACCGGTGAGGGGCAAAGCCCTTTTGCTCCCTCCATGCCGTCCCGGTATACCAGCGCCCGGAAGATGTGTGCGCGGTCTGGGTGGAAATCATCGAAAGAAAAACTGAATCGGTAGGTCTGGTAAGCCCACACGACTGCCGCGATACCGATGCCCATACCCACGATGTTGATGAGCGCATAGAGGCGGTTGCGGCGCAGGTTGCGAAATGCGATGCGAAGATAATTTTGTAACATAACTGTGGTTGTAATTTGGGAAAGAGAATGACAAGATCAATCGCTGTTTTTCAGCACCGTTGACAATTGAACGTGCGCGATCTTCCAGGTTTGTCTGCCCACTGCGACGGCAGCTGTAATAAGGACAATCAGGTTGGCGGCGATAAAGGGAGCAATTCCGGGATGGTAGGTGCCGGTGAATTCCTGCGCGGCGTCGAGCAAAAGTCGAACTCCCAGATAACTGATACCCGTAGCGACCAATCCGGCGATCAGCAACAGCACGAGGAACTCGCGGTTGACCAGCAGGATGATCTGTGCAACCGAGGCGCCCAACACTTTCCGCATGCTCACCTCTTTCAGGCGTCTTGAAAAATGCTGCGCCGCCAAACCGTACAAGCCCATACAGGCGATCAGTAAAGCCAGGCCGGCGATGTAGCCGAAAGTAGTCGTCAGGTTGCGGAATGTCCGGTTGAACCCTTCAAAAATATCTTTCTGAAAAAAGTGATTGACCGGCACACCCGCAAAAAGTCCGGGCCAGATGCGTTCCACTTCAGCGGCCACTTTGGGCCCGCTGCCCTGTTCAAATCTGGCCACCAGGTAGCCGTATTGCGCATCATCGGCTAAAAAAAACACGGCAGGCCGAGCCACGCCCGACCCGAAAAGTTTAAAGTCCTTGACCACTCCTGCGATCGCATAAGTTTGTTGTCCGACGCGAAGAGTCTTTCCCACTGCCTCGTCCCACTGACGTTGCCGGGCGAAGGATTCGTTGACCACCACCGAGCGCGCATCTTCGGCACGGCGGCTCCCATCAAAAAAACGACCTTCGGCAAGCCCCAGATCCAACGATTCGAAGTAACCGGCACCGACGTCGTAGCGGAATACATCCTGTTCCTCACCACCGATATAAACGGTTTCTTTTGCCAGCGACTGCCCGATGTGGTGTTGCGATCCGGCAATTGTTTGAACGGCCGGGTTTTTCAACATTTCATTTTTCAGCAGTTCATATTGCTTGCCGTCGGTGAGCTGTACCACCAACGTCCGGTCGGGGTTGTAGCCCCAGTAAATTTTTTCCCATTGCCTGCCGGCCGTCATCAACACCACACCGATCATCACTGCCATAAATGCCAGGACGAACTGCACCGTTAAAAGCCCGCGGCGCAAGGTGTTCTTATCTCCGAATTTTTGTTTTCCGGTAAAGATCACGGTCGGCTTAAACGCTGAAATATACAACGCAGGATAGGCGCCCGAAGCCAGGCCCGTGAACACCAGTAAACCCGCCAGGAACCACCATAAGGCCGTATTTTCAGCGAAAGAGAGCGATATGTCCATGACCATGATCTCGTTGAAATGCGGCGCCAGAAAAGCTGCCGTCATCAGCAGGCCCAGCAGCAAAGCCGCGAAACAAAGCAGCAGGTTTTCGGCCATGAATTGGGCAATGAGTTGCGTCCGGCTGCCGCCCATTACTTTCCGGACGCCGATCTCTTTCAAACGGCGCGAGACGGAGCCCAGCGATATATTGACGTAATTGAAACAGGACAAGCCCATCATTAATAGAGCGATGGCGGAAAAAACCACCGTCAGCAAGGGGTGATGAGCCTCTGCAGGCCGACGGTTCACGTTGTAGGCGCCCGGCGCGGGATTCCGGAGATTGTCGAAAACAAAACTTTTGACCGGGCGATCCGGGTTGTTTGAATTGTACAGCGCCACGTACCGGCTCATCTGCCCGGAGAGATAAGCGATATCTTCCACCTTCCGGACCGAAACGAAAACACCCGAAATATGTGTCGTCCAATCCTGATTTCGGAGTGCTTCATGCACCGGGTGGTATCCGGTCAGCAAATCGAATGCGAAACCAGCGTTGTTCGGGAACGGCTTTGCCACGCCCTGAACCGTGAATTGTTTGTGCTGCTGATCGTCCGTAACCACTGAAAACGGCTGACCGACCGGCACCTGCCCCGGAAAATACTTTTCCGCCGCTTCACTGCTCAAAATGAGCGCATTTGGGTCGGCAAGTGCCGCTGGATTTCCGTATTTCAGCGGGAAAGTGAACATCCTGAAAAACCCCGTATCCGCATAGGTGAGTATTTCGTTGAAGATATTTTCCTTGTTGAACACCCGAACGCCCTCTTTTTCGATGCGAACAGTCTGTTCCACCTGGGGAAAATCCGCTGCCAGGGCCGGAGCGATGGGCGCAGGCGCATCTCCCGCTGTTTGTGTTTCTCCTTCGACCTCCGCGACATGTTCCACCATGAAAATACGGTCTCCGTTGACGTGGAAATTGTCGAGCGTCCAGTAGTTTTTCAGAAATAAAAAGACGGTAATGCCGCAGGCCACCGCAATGGACAGCCCGAAAATATTGATGAACGAGGCCACCTTGTTGGACAACAGGTTGCGGTATGCGAGGAGAATATAGTTTGCGATCATAGCCTTATCGCCGATGGTCAATCGGCAATTCAACTCCCCATACCCCATGCCGAATTGTTTAGTTGCTGATTGTCAAACTTTTAAGTGCAATAAAATGGCGAAAAAATGTTCGCTTTCGGACGGCGCTCGTGCGGGAGCGGACGAAAGAAAAGCATTTCATCTGTCCCCAATCATCTCCTCGCCTATCGAACGACCGGATATGTATACAGATACCATCCTTCGCTGCCGAACACCCTGGCCGGAAAAAACCGCCGGTATAAGGGACTGTATAGCGCGGTGTCGCGAAGAGCCAGGTGGGTCAGGCCAAAATCTGTGCGGTACTTGTGCAAAGTGTCGACGTTGATCCGGTCGCCAAAATTACAGGCCGTCCAGCCGTGACGCTTTAGGGCAAACAGCGCAATGTTGGGGGAGGGATCCTGCGGGCAGAGCACTTTGGCCGACGCGGGAATGCCCGCATCGGTCAGGCGCTCAGGTGACAGAAAAGCACCCGGCGGCAAATTCAGGCTCGTTTCGGGGTGAAATGCCTGGTGCATGCGCTTCGACATGATATACTGAGCGTGTCCAATCCCCAACAACCAGCACAGCCCCAGCGCCCAAACGATGCGTTTTTCACCCCATCGCTGCAACGCCAGCCGAAAACCGTTCAGCAGCAACAATACAGGGATTGCCAGCAGGCAGATGGTGTAATAATCGTGTTCCCGAAACATCCTGAACCACAGCAGGAAATAGGCGATGCTGCCCAAAGCCGTGAATACCAGGACATTCCGCACGGCAAAAGGCGCAGTTTTCCAGTGTTTGATACCGAGCCAAAGACCGCCCAAACACGCCAGATACAGCCCTGCCGAGGCGTAAGCAGGCAAACCCATCCGTCCGAACATCATAATCGTTTCCCGGATAAAAGGCCAGTCATAGCGCCAAACCGGACGGGTCGAAGCGAGGAAATAGGTGGCATGATGCAGCTCGTTGTACCAGGCAATCCACCAGCGAAAACCCAGCACGACGACTGCCACTCCGGCCACGGCCAGCAGTGGCCAGCGGCCGTTCCACAAGGAGCCGGACGGCCATTGTCGCCGCCATTTGCCCTGAAACCAGGTGATCGCCAACGCCACCGGGACGATCGCCATGCTCATTTTGAGCAAAATGGCCAGGGCAGCGCATAATGCCGCCGCGCATAACCATCGGGCGCTTTGCCGTTGATCAGCCTGAAACAAACAGGCCATCATCATCAAAACACAACAAAAAGCCGGGGCATCGGGCAAAAAACCCGGCCCATAGTAAACGAGAACAGGCGAGGTCAACAACAGACCGCACCCCAAAACGGCCATCAACGGCCGTTGGGTCAGTTGGAGTATGATCCAACCGAAAGCCCGGCAACCTAAAAACAGCATCAGCAGCCCGATCCATCGCAAAGGATATTCCGGCCAATCTGCGTAATGCGAAATAAGCCCTGCCACCCAATACAACAGCGGGAGCTCGCCTGCTGCATGGGCATCGCCTGCGCCAAACAGGTTGCAGACCTTCGGTTCCCAAAAATAGGGCTGTTGGGCATAGTGCCAGGCAATAGCGGCACCGTCGGCTTGCCGCCATTGGTGGATCGAAGCCGGAGGTAAACTCAACCACACATCATACCGGTTGATGAAGGCCGTCAGGCTGAACAGCAGCACATAACCACAGGTATAACGGAAGGTCATCATGGAGGCAAAGAAACCGCTCGAATCGGGGTGCTGCCAAAATATTTCACTTCGTTTTTCCGCGGTGAGTGGTGGAAAATGTTACCACGCAATTCCCTTCGAAATGCCGGATGGCTGATTGTCAGACTTTTAGAAAAGAGGAAATGGAGGGCGGAATTGCAAGACTTGCGCCGGGTATTGATAGATTTTCGTTATCGCCGTCTGCAGCAGGCTATAGACAAACTCAACCCTTCTCAGGAGCAAATAGAGACATGGGGCAAAGGCCACGACCGAACTCACCGTTGATCCGGATGACAACAAGTTTGTGGATTGCGCCATTGCGGCCAAGACCGACTTTATCGTTACGGACGACAGACATTTCAACGTGCTGAACAATATCGCGTTTCCCAAAGTGAAAGTGGTCAGCAGTGTTCGAGTCATTCTCTGCGCAACGACTTCATCCCGCTCAAGACGGGACTAAAAACCTTCTTCATTCTGAGCGCAGGCTTTTAACAGGATTCGCCAAAGCCGCCCGCACACTCTCGAAACCGACCGTCAAAAATGCAATTATCAGGGCAATTAAAGCCGCTGCTACAAACATCCACCACTGAATATCAATGTGATAGGCGAAATTTGTCAGCCATTTATCCATGAAAAAATAAGCCAGCGGAGAGGCGATGAGAATGGCGATGATCACCAATTTCAAAAAATCTTTTGTCAATAAACCCGTGATGCCCGCCACCGATGCGCCCAGTACTTTTCTGATGCCGATTTCTTTGGTGCGTTGCTGCGCGGTGAAGGTCGCCAGCCCGAACAAGCCGAGGCAGGAAATCAAAATCGCCAGCCCGGCGAAATATTTGGAAAGTTGCGACACACGCCGTTCTGAAACGTACTGTGCCTGATAAGCCTCATCCAGAAACCTGAAATCGAAGTCGTGGCCCGGGTTGAATTTTTTATAAAAATCGCCCAGTCGTTCGAGTGTCGCCCGCTCTTCGCCGGTCTTGATTTTCACCATGACCGTATTGGCGTGTTTCGGCTCAAAACGAAAAACCATCGGGACGATGGGTTCGCGCAGCGAGGTGACGTGAAAATCCCTGACCACCCCGGCAATGATTTTGGGTTCGTTCCACAGGACGACCTGTTGCCCCACCGGATTTTTCAACCCCATCACTTTTATGGCAGTTTCGTTGAAAAGCAACCTGGAACCCTCGTCGGAAAATTCGCGCGAAAAGCTTCGTCCTTCCGCCATTTGGAGCCCCAGTGTTTCTATCAAATCAAAATCCACCGCCTGAATGCCGAAATCAATCAGGTCTTTGTCCGACTTCCCCGGCCACTCGATGCCATAAGTGCTCGAACCGCCCAAACTGTTTTTTTGCACGACGCTGTTGGTCATGGCTGACGCCCGCTCGACTCCGGGGATCTGGCGAAGTTCGGCCAAAAACGCTTCCGAATTTTGAAAAGCCGCGCCTACCTTGTTGAAATACAGAACGTTCGCCTTATCGTAGCCCAGGTTTTTCGACTGTACAAATTCAACTTGCTGATAAATCACCACGACGGCGAAAATCAGCGCCAGCGACACCATAAACTGGAAAACCACGAGCCCGCGCCGGGCAAAAAGTTCGCCCACCGAATGCCGCACTTTGCCTTTCAAAACTTCGATAGGCCGAAAGCCCGACAAATAAAACGCCGGATAACTGCCCGCAAAAAAGCCGGTCAGCAAAGTCAAAATGCCGGCAGCAGCGAGCAAATCGGGCGAAAATGACACGGCAATCTGCTTGCCCGTCAACTCATTGAAATACGGCAACAAGACCGATACCACTCCGGCTGCAAGTGAAGTGGAAAGCGTGGCGAGCAGAACCGCCTCTGTCAAAAACTGCACAATCAGATTCCGGCGCGAAGACCCGACCGCTTTTTTGATGCCGATTTCTTTGAGCCGCGCGGATGCCTTCGCGGTCGAGAGGTTCATAAAATTGATGCAGGCGATCAGCAGGATGAACAGCGCGATGGACGAAAATAAGTGGACGTATGCGATCCGACCGCCGTCCTGCACGCCGTCCAGGTAAGTGCCATGCAAATATCCGCTCGAATACTGCCGCACGAAACAAGTGAAGATGGTTTCGGGGTGATACTTTTTTATAAAACCGGCGATT
Organism: Saprospiraceae bacterium; assembly: GCA_019187225.1. GTDB lineage: Bacteria > Bacteroidota > Bacteroidia > Chitinophagales > Saprospiraceae > M3007. The sequence goes on along the minus strand of JABAQQ010000018.1, from coordinate 9,162 downwards.
TTTTCATTGAAAGCAGCGACATCGGTGCCGGTTTTTAGCAACAGGTACGTATTCGCGCCTTCGTTCCACCATTTTTGTCCGTTCGTCCACAGGTCTTGCAAACACATTTCGTACGACATCACGAAATCGAAAACCAGCGTATTGTCCGGCGGCAATTTTTCGAAAACGCCCGATACCTGCATCTGTTTTTTCTTGTCAAAAAAGGCGCATTCCAGCGTTTTGCCGACGGCTGCTTCGGCTGAACCAAACATACTTTGCGCCATGCCTTCCGAAATGACGACGGCGTTTCTGTCCGAAAAAAGTTGCGCAGGCTGGCCGGTTTTTAGTTTGAAACTGAAAACGTCGAAGAAATTGCGCGTAGCGAAAATGCCTTTGTACTGCGCCGTTCTCCCATTGAAAGTGAAGGGCAACGGAACCTCCTCTTTTGCCAGATTCAACATAGACACCGCCGATTCGACTTCGGGCAAATCTTTCGCCATGCTTTCTCCGAGCAAGCCTTGTGTCCCGTCGTGCACGACTTTTTTCCCGCCTTCGCTGCTGATCTCCATCACCTGGAAAAGTTGCGCATCGCGGGCATGAAATTTATCGAATCCCCATTCGTCGTTGACCCACAGGTAAATCAAAAAGACGCAAGCCAAACCTGCCGTCAATCCGAGCAGGTTGATGAAGAACGCGCTTTTGAAGCGTTTGAAACTTCTGTAAATGACCAAAAGATTGTGCTGAAACATGATCGTTTAGTTTGCTGTACAATATCGTTTTCAGTTGGATTGTTACTCGGTTCGGAGTGATTGAACAGGATTTGCCAGCGCCGCTCTCACACTCTGAAACCCCACCGTCAAAAACGCCACCGCTACTGCTCCTGTTCCTGCTACTGCGAACACCCACCATTGAATATCAATGCGGTAGGAAAAGTCAGCGAGCCATTTTTGCATGAAATAATAAGCGACGGGCGATGCGATCAAAATTGCCACCGCAACGAGTTTCAAAAAATCTTTTGCCAGCAAACCCGTGATACCCGCGACCGACGCGCCCAAAACTTTCCGTACACCCACTTCTTTTACCCGCCGTTCGACCATAAAAACCGACAGGCCGAACAGCCCTAAGCAGGCGATCAACAGGGAAATACCCGACAACACACCGAGCACTTTTTGCATCCGCGCTTCGGTCAGGTATTGTTTGGCTACGTTGTCGCTGACAAAATGATGTTTAAGCGGCACGGCAGGAAACATCGTTTTCCAGGTGTTTTCCAAATGTGCCATCGCGTCGGGCAAATGCGCCGCTTCCATTTTCAGGGAAATGCTGCCGCCCGAACGGGCAAAATGAAGTTGCAGCGGCTCGATGGGTTTGTGCAAATTTTCAAAATGGAAATCGCGCACCACGCCTACTACCGTTTTGGCGTTGTTTCCTTTGCCGAATTGTTTGCCGAGCGCGTTTTCGGGTGTGCCCCAGCCGAAAGTGCGTACGGCGGCTTCGTTCACGAGGCAGGCTTTGGCTGTGTCGGTCGGGAACTGCCCGGAGAAAAAACGCCCGGCGGCGAGCTGCATCCCGTAGGTTTCCAAAAATTCAGGATCTACCGTCAGGTGATAAAGGCTTGTCGAAACCTCCTCGCCCCGCCCGTTGGTCGTCGTCGTCCAGCCGTTGCCGAGCCCGCCCGTGAGCGCCTGCTGGTGGCGGCTGACATTTTTGATATAAGGCGATTTTTTGAGTTCGTTGTACATCGCGCCGAATTGCCTGTTCACCTCCGGGTTGCCGTAATGCCGCACCATGACCACTGCTTCGCTGCCGTAGCCGAGGTTTTTCCCGGCGATAAAATGCATCTGTTGTTGGATGATCAGAATACCGGCAATCAGCGCGATGGAAATAGAAAACTGAAAGACAACCAGTGTTTTGCGCAGCACATTGCCACTCATTTTGCCGGAAAAATTGCCTTTCATGGCACTCACCGGTTGAAACCCCGATAGCGCAACGGCGGGGTACAGCCCCGACAGTGCGGCGATGACGAGCGTAAATGCCGCCAGCCAGCCCAGCCTTTCCGGCGAAAGATAAACGTCGTATTGCTGTTCCGTCAGCAGCGAAAAAGAAGGCATGAACAGGCGGAACAGCCCGCAACCGAGCGCCACTGCCGCCGCCGAAGTCAGCAACGCCTCGCTGAAAAATTGTCCGGTCAAGAAACCCCGGCTCGCGCCGACCACTTTTTTCACCGCCGTTTCGCGGGCGCGTCTCATCGCCCCTGCCGTCGAGAGGTTGATGTAATTGATGCAAGCCAGCAACAAAACGGCCAATCCCACCGCGGCAAATACCCACACGAGCGACTCCGAGCCGTTGTTCGGCGCGTCGTAGCGCAATTTCGATTTCAGGTGAATGTCGCGCAGGGGTTGCAGGTGGTAGGTATAGGACATTTTGTTGCTGTCCTGCTCCGCCCCGCTGTGCCGGCGGCACACGGCATTGGCTTCGGCTTCCACCGCTTCGCGCTGCGCGGGGTCCTGCAGGCGCAGATACACATTTGGCCAGCCGCCCAGCCACATTTCATCCAGCCCGTTTGCGACACCCCATTCGGCGCGGGCGATCTGGTCGAGGCGCGTCACAGGCCATACCGCGGAAAACTGGATGTGCGAATTTTCCGGCGGGTCGGCGGCCACCCCCGCCACACTGAATTGGTATTCGTCCACCTGCACGGATTTGCCGATGGGACTTTCAGAGCCGAAATATTTTCGGGCGGTCTTTTCGGTTAAAACGATTTTGTCCGCGCTGTTCAAACACGTTTGCGGGTCTCCTTCTACAAGCCGGAACCCGAAAAAGCGAAAGAAATTGGAGTCCGCCGTCAGCACGTATTCTTCAAAAAACTGCTTTTCATTGGCTTTCATCAGCAACAGATCGTCCACAACGCGGCAGGAATTGGTGATCTGCGCCACTTCGCGCGGCAGATATGCCCCGTGTGCAAACTGCGAGCCGGCCTGCGAAAAAGACTCGCTCTCGCTTTTGAACGTGTTGGTCAGCCGGAAAATCCGGTCTGCGTCGGGGTGAAAATCGTCGAACGAAGTTTCGCGTTGCAGCCACACGGCAACGGTCAGGCAAACGGCCACACCCAGCGCCAGGCCGGCGACATTGAGCGCGGTGGTGCGGGCGTTTTTCAGGAGATGGCGGAGGGCGGGTTTGAAGTAGCTTTGGATCATCAGTGATGTAAACCTTCGTTGATACCCCTTGTAAAAATCCCCTTGGACTGCTGTGGTTACGAATGATTGCAAAAGGGATTTTTATAAAGGGTATCAACGAAGGTTGTGGGTTTTAAACTTGAGCAAAGTCAAGTAACCCCATACCGCGTGCCGAAATGCTTATGTGTTGATTTTCATATTTTTAGAAAAGGAAAAGACGCGGAGGGTTGTTCGGTATCGGACGGAGGGGTGTGCGGGAGCGGACGGGGGAGGGCTGCTGGGCGTGGCGAATACACTGTATGATACCGCATGCGGTGTCCAATTTCGCGCACTCGTTGTTGTGGGAAGCGATGATTTTAACCAAATAGAATTTTTACCTTTGCCTAATGCTCGAAGTACAAGAACCTGCACCGTCCTTACTTATTGAAAAGACCCGCCAAATTATGCGGGAAATTCAAGACTTATATTGCTCTGACGACACGCCTTGGGTCGTTGGTTATTCCGGCGGAAAAGACTCAACCGCCGTACTTCAAATGACACTTTTTGCTCTTGCGAAATTACCTAAAGATAAACTTGTTAAAGAAGTCCATGTATTGAGCAACGACACGCTGGTGGAAAACCCGGCGGTCGCTAATTACATTGATAAACAATTAGCATTAATTGAAAAGGCTGGCAAGGTAATTCTTTTCTCACACCAACCAGAATTGTTTGTGGTGACGAAAGTAGTGCCTAAAATTGAGGATCGTTTTTGGATCAATTTGATAGGCAAAGGCTATCCCTCACCGAACAGATTCTTCCGTTGGTGTACAGAACGCATGAAAATTACACCGACAAATGACTATATCAAGCAACAAGTGAGCCGTTTAGGAAAAGCCTTAGTCGTATTAGGGACTCGCAAAGCGGAATCGTCCAATCGCTCACGTTCAATTGAAAAATACGATTTACAAGAGATTTCGGGCAACAGCAAAGTTCGAAAGCACTCGCTCCCAAATTCTTGGATGTACGCTCCAATCACTGACCTCACGACAGCTGAAGTATGGGAATACTTGATGGCTGTTCCATCTTTTTGGGGCGGCAACAATCGCAATTTAGCAGCAATGTATCGCAACGCTTCCGATAATGCTGCAGAATGTCCCTTAGTAATTGATACTTCCACGGCGAGTTGTGGCAATTCGCGTTTCGGGTGCTGGGTTTGTACCGTCGTCAATCGCGATAAAAGCATGGAAAACCTGATCGAAAACGGAGAGGAATGGATGCAGCCTTTACTCGATTTTCGAGATTATTTGCAGGAGGTGCGGAACGATGAGAGCGTCCGGATGCCCATTGACCGACTCAACCGAATTGGACATCTCGGCCCCTTTAATTTTGATACCCGGGCTGAAATATTGGAAAGATTGTTGCAGGCTGAAGTAGAAACGGGACAGGAAATCATCAGCCGGCCCGAACTTTCAGCAATTCAATTACAATGGAATTACGACGGCAATTTCAAACATCGTGTGTCCGATATTTACCAACGCGTCAAACAAAAACCGCTTGCAATTATGGAAAATGACAAACGTTTGCAGCGCGACGAGGAGGAACAAACCTTGCTCCGGGAAGTTGCTTACGAACACGAAGTCAATCCCAATCACATTCAGGAATTGATGCTGACAGAAAAGGAATACGCCTCCTTTCTGAAAAGACGCAATATTTTCGATGATATTTTTAAAAAAATTGAGAAATTTACTATTGAAAACTCGCTTCCCAAATGATTATAAGTGCAATACGATGGGAGAATTTTAAAAGTTTTTATGGAAAAACTTCTCTTGAAGGTTTGGAAACAGGCCTATCGAGAGAGAAAAATGTTGTGTTGTTCGGCGGGGTAAACGGAGCAGGTAAAACTACTATATTGGAATCCGTTTTTCTTTGTTTTTATGGCCAGGGCGCAAGCAATTTATACCCTACACGTGGCGCAAAAGGCGAAAATTATCAAGCCTACATAACCTCCTTGCTGAATAATAAGGTAAAAGCAGTCAACGACCCAACAGCAAAAATGTCAGTTGAAATCCTGCTTAAAGAAGTACCGATTTTCAGCAACATAGGCCGGGACATCAGTATTCGCCGCATTTGGCATTTTAAATCTGGTTCAGGTTTCAACGAATTTGTAGAAACTTCGGAAATTTTAGAAAACGGGAACCCTATTGAAGAAGTATCGGAAAGCGAATACGGAGACCTGATTCGGTCCTTGCTTCCTTACGAGGTATCTCAATTTTTCTTTTTTGATGGCGAGAAAATTCAGGATTTTGCATCAGACTCGGATGCTGAATTTGCCAAATCTTTAAAGGATGTTTTAGGCATCAATCTATACGGAACCCTTGTAGATGATTTGAAAACCGTAAAACAGCGGATGTTCAAAGAATTTTCGGAAAGCGAGGACGCGCAAAACCGTTATGAAGAAAAACAAGCTGAGGAACGCCGTTTACAGAAAGAAATAGAATCTTGGCAGCTGGCTATCAGCAATCTCCGCGACGAGATAGAAGAAAAACAATTAGAGGTTGAACGTCTTGAACATGAAACGCACCGCATCACTCGTATCAAAGCTGACAGCCGCGAATCATTTTTGGTTGAAAAAGATAGGTTGCAACAAGAGAAAGAGATGCTTGAAAAAACTTATTTTGACCTGACCAAGGACAACCTTCCTTTCCTTTTGTCGAGTGCATTATTTGATGACTTGTTGCAACAAGTAGAGTCGGAGCGAAAAGCCGAGCAAATTCGCGCAGCCCAAGCCGAAGTCGAGCCTAAAATCCAGTCCATCATTGATGAGGTATTTGACAATGATCCGCCGCCGTCTTTCTCCATGAATGGCGGTATCAGGCGTTATTTTGAGATGAAAATTGATGCAGCACTGCGAGGCCTATTTGGTGCAGAACTGGATTCTGAAGAGGGGGTACCAGTTATTCATAACCTCCGCCCTGAACAAGCAGAAAAAGTACGAATATTTTTTACAGGCTTACAAAGCAGCACAGAAGTTAGTCAACTCAACACAATCACTGACCGCCTGAAAGAAATTGAAGTTGACTTGCAACGAATTTCGCAAACAAACATCCGTTCTGGCGGCAACAGTGAAGAGACCTTAAAACTCTTCGACCGCATTAAACATCTGTCGGAAGAGATTGGCATCCAAAGAGGCCAAGTCCAAGACTATCAGAACCGCATTGAAGTTAATAAAAAAGCCATCGAGGTAGCCCGCCGCGAAGCGACAAATTGGGAGAAAAAAGCAGCTGCCAACAATCGGTACCGCGCACAAATCGAATATTGCGACCGGTTGCAAAGTGCCATCAAAGATTATCAAAAACGCCTGCAAGCCTCAAAAACAGAAGAACTCCAGCGCCAAATCCTTTGGATGTGGATTCAGTTGACGCACAAACCTGAGTTAATCCAGCGAGTGCAAATTCTTCCGGAGAAAAACTTTGAGGTCAAACTTTTTGGTGCAGATGGCAATGAAATAGACAAAACTAAACTCTCGGCTGGGGAGAAAGAAATCTACGCCATTTCTCTGCTTTCGGCTTTGGTCGCAGTGTCTGGTAAAAATGTGCCTATTATTATTGACACTCCTTTTGGCCGCTTGGACAGTATTCACCGGCGCAATCTGGCGACTCAATATTTTCCAGCCGCCAGCCATCAGGTTCTTATCCTTTCACAGGATGAAGAAATCGTGGAAGAATATTACACTTTGCTGAAGCCGCATGTGGCTCGTGAAATTGCCGTTGAGAATGTGGAGGGCGAAACCGTCTTTCGCGATGGTTATCCTTTCGCAAACGGTAAGCAACAACGTAAAATCCTCCAAAACTGAACCCAATCGCCATGACTGACCGCATCCGCCTTTCCGACTTGGCTTCTTACTATTTAAAAAATGTGAAAAGCCGTCTCAATCTCTTCGCACAGCCCAACTATGTGCCGATGCGTATTGCTTTCGGGCGTTCGATTCAAACTGGCCGTGAACCGGTTTTCGAAGAAAAAGATGCTGAGATTTTACAAAAGGCCAAAGCAGAAAAGGGTGGCGAACAACCCAACCTGTTTATTTTCGAGCAGCAGCAGGGATTGTATTTCCGCGCTATTGTCGCGCAACGCTACCAACGCTCTATCAACGATGAAGAATATGTGGATTTGCTCACCCGACATGTAGAACATGGTCTTTGGCTGATGTATCGCGAAACGGAAAAACTAAAAGGATACGATTATCTCGTTGCGCTTGCCAACAACGCCCGCAACCACCTTATGATCAGCGATTCAGCGGAATTTACATTGCCTTTTGCTCAATCTGACTCCCCAATTCTTTCAGTTCGTATTGGTTTGCAAAAAGATACCAAAAAGGAAATTGAATATGCAATAAACACAGCAAACAACCCACATTTCGGCATCATGGGTGGTTCCGGTTCTGGCAAAACTTATTTCCTGAAGCACTTGCTCCGACAAGTGCGACAAAACACCCGATATGAAACCCATTTTTTGATTTTCGATTATGCTAAGGGAGATATCGCTGGCGACCGGCAGTTCGTCAACGATACACGTGCAACTGTGATTGATGTCAAACGCCAGCCCCTCCCACTCAACATATTCGCCGATGCTGCACATTCCGAGGCTGAACAGCGTGCGAAAGCAGAAAAAATCGTCGGCACTTTCAAAAATGTTGAAGCCAGTTTTGGAAAGGTACAGGAAGACACTCTTTACAATGCTATTTTAGCCGCATATCAAAATAACGCCCCTTACCCAGACTTCGCTACTGTGCGCGAAGAAGTACAACAAATCATCCGCAAGCCAGATACGCTTACTTCCATCCTGCGGCCACTCGTAGAGCAACATTACTTTGCCAGTGCACAGGAACCCATCTGGCAGACTTGGTGGAACCGCACCACCATTGTAGATTTGCATCAAATAGAGCGAAAAGACTTGGTCTGTTTTCTGATTTTGGATAAAGTATTTGAAGAATTGAAACGCCTCGGCGACGCGCCTTACGACGAACAACACGGCGCCAGAAAAATCCGCACGGTTGTAGTGATTGACGAAGCGCACAATTTTCTCGGCGTTCCCAAACGCGCCAAAGTACTGGAAACCATGATTCGCGAAATTCGCTCTATGGGCGGTGCGGTGGTGCTGGCATCCCAATCGCCCGACGATTACAATACCTCCAACTTCGACTTTCTTGAACTGCTTGAATTTCCCATTGTGCTCGGTTGTAAGCCCCAGTCGCACCGGTTTTTGGAGCAAAAATTCAGTCTCAGTACTGCTCAAGCGAAAGACTTGCTACGGGAAGTGGGGAAATTAAATCGGGGGGAGGGATATTTGCTATGGGAGAAAAAGGTGGCGTTGGGGGAGTTGTGCAAATAATTTAATGAACTTAAAATCAGATTCTTATGGAAGGTAAAGTCAACGCTAATCCAACAAAAGAATTTTTCATTGATATGCTCACCCGGGATATTCGTCTTGAGCATGCAATTATTGACCTCACCGACAATAGCATTGATGGCGCACTCATCAAACGTCCAACTGAAGATTTCTCTGATTTATGGATTCGTTTAGAAGTATCACCCGACCAATTCAAGATAAGTGACAATTGCGGAGGGTTTTCTCTTGAAACAGCCTGCGAATATGCTTTTCGCTTTGGTCGCCCCAAAGGTAGAAAGGACGTTGACCATTCTGTTGGAAGATTCGGGGTAGGTATGAAAAGGGCTTTGTTTAAAATTGGGGAATACTTTAAGGTTGAATCCAAATGTGGGAAAGACCATTTTACGGTGGAAGTGGATGTCAACGAGTGGAGTACGGATGAAGTGAATTGGGATTTTGATTATCGAGGTGGAGGGGAATTTCTAAATGGAAAGGACGAGGATGGTACTGTCATTGTTGTAACAATGGTTCGTGAATAAATCAAGCGGCCATTTGGACATAAGTAGTTGAAAATAAGAGTTCTTTGATTTTAGGGTTGTTTTTAATTTCGGTTGGGTTGAGGTTCAAGGCGATCGAAAATCGTTCG
>JABAQQ010000019.1 GCA_019187225.1 Saprospiraceae bacterium | reverse complement strand
ACACAGCCCCATTCAGCGTCGGACCGTCGTTGTAGTCGTTGCGCACGTAATCCAGGGCGCAGTTCTCCACGACACTCGGATTGAGATACGTTCCCGTCAGCGTATGAGAACAGTTGCCGTTGTTCGTTTCCAGGTACTGGATGCCGCTCGGACACTCGATGTCGGGCAATTGCATGTCGCGAACTTTCACTGTAAATTCGCATACAGCGGTTTGACCATTGTCATCGTTGGCAATGTATTTAATCGTGTGTGTGCCAACCGGGAAGAACGAACCGCTGGTTTTGCCGTCGAACGGCAACACCTGGTATATATTGACAAGGAAAGGCGAGCAGTTGTCCGTCGCGGACGGAGGCTGCCAGTTGACATTCGCGCCGCACTTGTCTACATCGTTGTTCACCGTCATATCGGCAGGACAAGTGATGAAGACGGGCGGTGTAACGTCTTTTACCGTAATTTTAAAAGTTTCGTCATCCGAACAGCCGCCTTTCGATGCAATAACGGTCACAGTCCAGCTATTCTCCTCAGACGTAGCTGTAAAACCCGAAATTTCCGGATCAGCGCCCGAAGCAGAACCATTGGGCAGGCCGGCGCCAGCGCCACCAAACCAATTATAGGTGTAATCTTCACCCAACGGCAAGGCACTTAATTCGATGGGAGCCACCTGCGAAGACGGACACACCGTAATATCAGGCAACTCCGTAATGGTTATACAACCGGGAGGGCCAACAGGAGGATAGTTGGGAGGAAGATTGGGCGGAGGAGGGTTGACAGGAGGAGTACCATTAATCGTAACGGTGACAGTGCCTTCATCGGAGCATCCATTGATATCCGTCACCGTATATTTGAGTTCGATCGTGCCTGCACTCGATGCGCCGACGGTAGCGATTTGGGAGGATGCATTCGTCAGGGTAACATTTGCACCGGGAACGGAACCGCCCGTGCGGACCCACGAATGGATGTAGCCGCCAGCGCCGCCACTGGGATTGCCATCAACTGTTGTCGTCGCGTCAACTAAAATGTTGGCCGCTGCTGCACTTGGACTTGCAGAGGGGGCCGGTCGGACATTCAAAATCACCGGACCTGTGAGCCAGCATCCGCTCGGTGTCGTAATACGGGCGCCAATCGTTTGGGTGGCCGATGTTACGTTGAAGTTATTGGCTTGAGCGTTGCTGAAAGGGTTCACATCAGCAAACGCGTCTGCAACCGAATTGTAGTATTTTACTGTCCAAGCGCCGCCGCCATTAATAATGGGGCTTATCTCAGTATTCAGATTCCACGTAGCGGAATAGCCCGGAGAAACAGAGGAACACTTCCACTGCGGTAAAACATGCGCATTCGGAGGGTTGTTCGTATTGATGGAAACGAGTTTGAAAGTTGTACCGCAGGCTCCTGTCGCTGTACAACGCAGGGTTACTGTGCCGGGAGTGCCGAAATCTTCCGTATTCAACGTCACAGTTGCGGTATTCTGCCCCGACAACCTGCTCTCTACCAACGCCAGCGAAGCAACACCGCCGGTACTTTCCACCGTCCAGGCATAGGTGCCACCGCCAGAAAGAGAGGCAGTAAATGAAATTAAATACGGACCGCCCGTTCCACCGTTAAAAACGGGAAATTGGGTTGGGCAAGCTTCCTGCGACGAAGCAGGAGCGATGGTCAGGTCACATGGAGGAGGGTTGTCTCCATTATAAGGCGAATTCCCTGCCATCACCGCAGACACGGTACAACAGAGACAAAGCCAAAGGGCGGATTTGAGTATGGAGTTGAGAGCGTAAACTTTACTCATGAGAAGATAAATTTGGTTGATTAAGCCGCCGAAGCGAGAAAAAGCGAATGTCTGTTTTTTCGTTTCAGAACTTTTGTGTCGTGTGTCTCCAAAAAAAACCGGTTCGTAGTCGTCGTAAAGCCGAAAAGTCAGATTCTGACCGCCATTGAGGAGCAATATCAAAACTGACTGATTTTAGTTTTATGTAACCCGGATGGTAAAACACCACAGGGTTAACTATATAAATCACGTGGTAAATCGCGCGGATTGGCCATTAAAAGGCCTCAACCGAGGCGTGTCCACGAAGGCGAAAATGATGCAGGGCTACATACGCCACCCCATTCGAGAAAAGCGACTGCTTGCCCGGATCGGAAAAGGGAATGCAATATGGAGAGAAGAAATCAGGCACGGGAATCGCCTGAACTTAGCGCCGGGCGCAGGAACTGCCCTGGCAGACTTCACTCACGAGATTATAAGATTAAGGTACGCGATTAAAATGACTCTAAGGGTTTCGCAAGGCAAATGTAGAGAACGATTTCCGATTCAACCAAATATGCCCTGTTGAAAGTGTAAAAAAATTTGAGTGTAATTTGGTACCGATGGGTTTCGGGGGTTTTTCGGAATTTTACGGCCAGTTTTGATGTATAAAATACCGACAAAGTTTTCTGCGTGAAAAGTCATTTCTGACACGCCGTTTTGCCCCAAATATTATGCCGAAAAATAAAGTCTTCCATCGCGATCATCTAAAAACAGATTGCGCCTAACATAATAAAGCCGAAAGAATGAGCGCCACAACTACGCACCGAAAAAACACACCCGGCAAATCCGGAAACATTCAGTTTTCCGGAAGCGGTCTCTCCAACGAAACCCTGCTTTCCTTGTACGAACAGCTGGCAAAACCCCGCCTTATCGAAGAAAAAATGCTCAACCTGCTCCGGCAGGGACGCATCTCCAAGTGGTTCTCCGGCATTGGACAAGAGGCCATTTCTGTCGGCGCCGCCTGCGCCCTCCTCCCCGACGAAGTGATCTTTACCATGCACCGCAACCTCGGCGTGTTCACCGCACGCGATATGCCGCTCGACCGCTTGTTCTGCCAATGGCAGGGCAAGCGCAGGGGCTATACAAAAGGCCGGGACCGGTCCTTTCATTTCGGCGCGATGGAACACCACATCGTCGGGATGATTTCGCACCTGGGGCCGCAACTCTCACTCGCGGCAGGCGTAGCGATGGCGCACAAACTGAAAAAAGAGGGACGTATATCCCTGGCCTTTACCGGTGAGGGCGCCACCAGCCAGGGTGAATTTCACGAGGCGCTCAACGTGGCATCTGTCTGGAAACTACCCGTTATCTTTCTCATCGAAAACAATGGCTACGGCCTCAGCACCCGCCCATCCGAACAATACGCCTGTGAAAGCCTCACCGACCGCGCGGCCGGTTACGGTATGCGTGGCCTGAGTATTGATGGCAATAATATAATAGAGGTGTACAACACCATCCGGCGCCTGGCAACGGAAATGCGGGAAAATCCCGAGCCCGTGCTGCTCGAATGCAGCACCTTCCGGATGCGCGGCCACGAAGAAGCCAGCGGCACCAAATATGTGCCGAAAGAACTCATGGAAGAATGGGCGAAAAAAGACCCTCTTGAAAACTACGAAAAATGGCTGCTGGCTGAAGGTATCCTGACGGAGGCGCACATCAAATCCCTGAAAGACAGATACAAAAAGGAAGTCCAGAGCGCTGTGGATGTGATGTTTGCCGAGCCGGAACCGGTACCAGATACTGCTGAAGAACTGGAAGATATGTACGCGCCTTCGCCCGCTGCTACCCCTGTGGTGGCCCAGATAAGCAAAGAGGCGCGCTTCATTGACGCTATCTCCGACGGACTGCGCGAAGCGATGCACCGCCACCCCAACCTGATCCTGATGGGGCAGGACATCGCCGATTACGGCGGCGTATTCAAGATCACGCAGGGCTTTCTGGATGAATTTGGCAGGGACCGTGTACGCAATACGCCGCTTTGCGAAAGCGCCATTGTCGGCATTGGCCTCGGCCTGAGCCTCGGCGGATTCAAGAGTATGGTGGAAATGCAGTTTGCCGACTTCGTTACCTGCGGTTTCAACCAGATCGTCAATAACCTGGCGAAATTGCACTGGCGATGGGGACAACATGCGGACGTAGTGATTCGGATGCCCACCGGCGGCGGCACAGGCGCCGGGCCATTCCATTCGCAATCGAACGAGGCGTGGTTCACGCATGTGCCGGGACTCAAAGTAGTGTATCCATCTACCCCGCACGATGCCAAGGGCCTGCTGCTCGCATCTTTTGAAGACCCCAATCCCGTCATGTTCTTTGAGCACAAAGCGTTGTACCGCTCGGAAAGCGGCCCGGTGCCGGAAGGTTTTTACACAGTGGAAATAGGCAAGGCGCGGCAGATACGCACGGGCAACCAGGTGAGCATTATCACCTATGGCCTCGGCGTTCGCTGGGCACAACAAGCTGCCGAAACAATGGGGCTGGATGCCGACATATTGGACTTGCGTTCGCTTGTGCCGCTCGATTACGAAGCCATCGCGGCTTCTGTGAAACGCACCAACCGCGTGCTCATCCTTCACGAGGACACACTTTTCGGCGGCATCGGCGGGGAGATCGCGGCGTGGATTTCAGAGCATCTGTTTGAATACCTCGACGCGCCGGTGTTGCGGGCAGCCAGTCTGGATACGCCCGTACCGTTTGCCATTCCATTGGAGCAAAACTTTTTCCCGCTGGAACGAATGAAGGAACAGTTGGAGAAACTGATACAATACTGAGACGGAAAGCAGTGCTGGCAATGAACATTAAGGGTTCACTTACAGGCTCAGACGGTTATCGGCCTGATCAATTCCACCCAGTTTTGCAACATCTGCAAACCGTATTCGGTCAGAATGGATTCCGGATGGAACTGGACTCCCGTCAGCGGGAGGGTTCGATGCGCCAATGCCATGATCTCGCCGTCAGCAGTGGCTGCTATACATTCCAGCGGCGTCCCGTCGAGCGATTCAAGCAGCAGGGAGTGGTAGCGCATAGCAGTAAAGGGCGATGGGATATCTTTAAACAAGGGATGACCGCCGTGCCGGATTTCTGTCGTTTTACCGTGCATAGGCACTTTGGCTTTAATGAGTTTCGCGCCGAAGAATTCGCCGATGGCCTGATGGCCGAGGCAAATGCCAAGCATCGGAACCCGGTCGTGATAACATTGGATGAGCGGAAGCATCAGTCCCGCATCGGCGGGGCGTTTCGGGCCGGGTGAAAAAACGATCGCTTCAAAGTCGAGCCGTTCAAATGCGGCAAGCGGCAAAGTGTCGTTGCGCAGTACCGTACATTCTACCCCTGTTTGCGACAGGTAATCGTACAGGTTGTACGTGAAGGAGTCGTAATTGTCCAGCAGCAGGATTTTCATGGAGGCGTTATTCCTCGAGACCATCTTCGTCGGCAGCGGGTGGGGAAAGCGGGCGGTTGGCCGGTTGGTCGGGTTCTTCTTCGATGCCCGTATCGCCCTGGGGTTTATACACTTCGGGCTTCGTTTCGGTTTTCTGAACGCCGAATTTATCGAGCCGGTCCATCCAGCTCAGCGACGTATCCCATACTTCTTCGGCGAAAGGTCGCAATTGCATGGCAGCTTGTTTGGCAACGCCCGGCATTTTTTCGAGCAAAGGATAGGTCCTCGATTCCCGGATGGTGGCCTCATTGATGAGCTGCACTTTCACGGCAAACCACAACAGGATGCTGTATATCAGCACCGCCAGCGAAGCCATGAGGGTGCCACCGAGTACCCGGTTGATAAAGCCGAGGTACACCGCCTGCAAGCCTTTTTCAAATGCATTGGCCGTCGCCCGCAGCATGAACATGATGAGCGAAATATTGACCAGAAAAGCGGCGATAAAGACGGTAGGGTTTTGCGAATTGAACAACCGCTCCAGAATATTGGTCGTCGTGGGCGTGATCTTGAAAGCGAGAATAATGCCGAATACGTAGGCCAGCACGTTGAATACGGTACTGATAATGCCCTGCGTGTAGCCTTGCCGGAAACCAAAGCCGAACGCGATGATGAATATCAAATCAATGGGCATGGTGCGAAAGCCTGTTGGCGCTGAACGTTTTATGTGCAGCAAAGATAGGCTTTTTTGCTATTTGTGTATCTGGGCACCCATATTTGGGCTTTTTCAAATGCGGTTTGGCGGGAAGCGGACATTTCAATTTAGCCTTTTCGGCTCTTTTTATCCAACGATGTCACCATCGAACAGACATCCCCGGGCCCCATTGGTGAAAAATACTTGCCGGACTATTTTCGTCAGTTTTCACGTTTTTGAAGAAGTCCGTTGAAGTTGATCGAATCATTTCAGCGTTCCATTTCATGCCGCTCTTATATCTTCCTGCCCTGAAGACAATATTCAAACTTTCAAAACATGCCGGTAATTCCATGTAAAAACTGTGAACATCTTTTGCGTCCGGAAGACAAGTTCTGCCCGCAGTGCGGACAAAGCGCCAAAACCAAGCGCCTGAAAATCAAGCAGGGCTGCTTGGGGTAATATCCAGTTGATGGGGAAACCGCACTGGCTGACGGTACTGAAAACGTTGTTGATCGTCGTACTTACCCAAGCGACCATCAGCCTGATGATTTTCGTAGCTGTTTCGTTGTATTTCAGGCGCTGAGCCGTGCTGCCGAAAGAAAAAAGGCGACACCCCAAACGGGGCATCGCCTTTCGTATCCAGAACGTCAGTCAGGTATTATGCCTGCTCTTCGTCTTTTTTCTCTTCTTGTGCGGGTGCTTCTTCAGCCGCGCCAGTTGTTTCTTCAGCGGCTTCTTCCACTTCTGCAGCAGCCGTTTCGACCTGTTCGACCGCTTCTTCAGCTGCGGCCACTACTTCTTCCACTTCAGGCGCTTCTGCAACGGCTTCTGCCACTTCCTCAGCAGCAACCGCTTCAGCCACCGGAGCAGCCGTTTCGGCAGCCACAGCCGCAGCAGCTGTTTTCCTGCCGCCGCGACGGGTTTTCTTCGCCTGTTTCACTTTGCCCGCATTCGGGTTGTAGGTTTCGTTGAAATCCACGAACTCGATCATGGCCGTTTCGGCGCCGTCGCCCCGGCGGAAGCCGAGTTTGATGACGCGCATATAACCGCCCGGGCGCTCGCCGATCTTTTCGGCAATCGGGCCGAAGAGTTCGTTGATGGCCTGTTTGTTTTGCAGGTAACTGAACACCACGCGGCGCGAGTGGGTGGTGTTGTTTTTCGCTTTTGTCACGAGCGGCTCCACGTACTGGCGCAGGGCTTTGGCTTTGGCCAGTGTGGTGGTGATGCGTTTGTGTTCGATGAGCGAAATCGCCATGTTCGCCAGCATGGCGCGGCGGTGCGACGCAGTGCGTCCGAGGTTGTTGACTTTATCTCCGTGTCTCATGTTACGGGTACCTTTTGTTTAGGTGGCAGCACCGGGGCAGCGCGAAGCGCTCAAACAGTTACTGCGCTTGTTTAAAAAGTGATTGGTTGATTGGTTGGATAGGTGATTGGTTGGATAGGTGATTGGTTGATTGGTGATTGGTTGATTGGAGGCAAAACTGACCAGTTACCAGTCACCAATCAACCAATCACCAATCCAACCAGTCACCAATATTTACTCTTCGTCCAGTTTGTACTTCGCCAGGTCCATGCCGAAAGTCAGGCCCTTATCCTGAAGCAGTTCCTCGATCTCCACCAGCGACTTCTTGCCGAAGTTGCGGAATTTGAGAAGTTCGTGGGTGTCGTAGCGCACGAGTTCCGCCAGGGTATTGATCTTGGCGGCTTTGAGGCAGTTGTAAGCGCGCACGCTGAGGTCGAGGTCTTCGAGCGACGTTTTCAGCAGTTTGCGCATGTGGAGGATGTGCTCGTCCACCACATTTTCCTCGCGGCTGGCCGGTGTGTCGAACGTGATGTTGTCGTCCGTGATCAGCATCAGGTGCTGGATGAGGATGCGGCTGGCTTCGCGGATGGCTTCTTCCGGGTGGATGGTACCGTCCGTTTTTACGTCGATGGTCAGTTTTTCGTAGTCGGTACGCTGGCCGACGCGGGTGTTTTCCACTTTGTAAGCCACATTTTTGATGGGCGTGTAGATGGCGTCGATCGGGATCACGCCGATAGCGGCGTCTTTCGGGGCGCCGTCGTCGGCGGGCTGATAGCCGCGACCTTTGCTGATGGTCAGCTCGAGTTCGAGGTTGACCGAGGGCTCCATCCGGCAGATGAGCAGGTCGGGGTTCATGATCCTGAAGACGTTGTTGAACTCTTCGATCATGCCCGCGCGGAATTCTTCCCGGCCACTGATGGTCAGGTAGATTTTTTCCTGCGGGTTTTTGTCGTCCTGAACGGCCGGCTTGAGGCGTACCTGCTTCAAATTGAGCACGATGTCCACCACGTCTTCCACTACTCCGCGAATGGTCGCAAACTCGTGGTCAACGCCGCCGATGCGCACAGCGCTGATGGCATAACCTTCAAGGGAGGAGAGGAGAACACGGCGAAGCGAGTTGCCCACCGTCTGGCCGAAACCCGGCTCCAACGGTTTAAACTCGAAAGTGCCTTCAAAATCGGTTGCTTTTTGCAACAGGATCTTGTCGGGCTTTTGGAAATTGAGAATACTCATATTGTGGAACGCTCCGAATTTGAAATGGTGGGAATCAATGATTTAGAGGGCAGGGAGAAAGTTGGAGGACTAAAACGCTTAAATGCGAAAATGGTTGGCGTTCGCAACCGAACGCCAACCTTTTCCTTGTCTTTATTTTTATTTCGAGTACAACTCGACGATCAGCTGCTCGTTGATCTTCTCCGGTATTTGGTCGCGCTGCGGATAGGAAAGGAAGATACCCTGCATTTTGTCAGGGTTCCATTCCAGCCATCCGAACTGACGCACGTTGCTCGTCTTGGAGCCTGCATGGGTCGTTATTACATCCAGGCCTTTGGACTTGCCGCGCACCGCCACCACGTCGCCGGGTTTGAGGGTGTACGACGGGATGTTCACTACCTCGCCGTTCACCGTGACATGCCGGTGGCCGACCAACTGACGCGCACCACGACGGGTCGGGGCAATACCGAGGCGATAAACCGTATTGTCTAAGCGCGCTTCGAGCAATTGCAGCAATACTTCACCGGTAACGCCGTGGCGACGGGTCGCATTCACAAAAGTTTTACGGAACTGGCGCTCCAGCACACCATAAGTGTACTTGGCTTTTTGCTTTTCCTGCAACTGCTGCGAATAGTTCGAAGCCTGCTTTTTCTTCCGCGACAAGCCGTGCTGGCCAGGTGGATATTTGCGGCGTTCAAAATATTTGTCCACCCCGAAAATCGGGTCGCCGAACGTACGGGCTTTTTTGGTGGTTGGTCCTGTATAACGAGCCATTTTTTAAAAATGTGCTAATGTGGTCAATGTGCTGTTGTTGGTCATTAAGAGTCATGAAAGGTCATTCAGGGTCATTCAGGGTCATTTTTTATAAATGACTGTCAATGACGTTTTTAATGACTGATAATTACACTCTCCGGCGCTTAGGCGGGCGGCAGCCGTTGTGCGGCATAGGCGTCACGTCATTGATGACCTGGACCTTGATGCCGGACTGGTCAATGGCGCGAATAGCGGCTTCGCGACCGGAGCCGGGGCCTTTCACAAACACTTCCGCAGTACGGATACCCGCTTCGTAGGCCGTTTTGGCGGCGTCGTTGGCGGCCACCTGAGCGGCGTAGGGCGTATTCTTTTTCGAGCCACGGAAACCGGCTTTACCAGCCGTTGCCCAGGAAACGACTTCCCCCTGTTTGTTGGTAATGGAAATGATGATGTTGTTGAAGCTTGCCTGGATGAACACGATGCCCTCCGGGGTTACTTTGACTTTGCGCTTAACAACTTTTTTTGCAGCTCCTTTTGCCATTATGATAATGTGATAATGTGGTCAATGTGGTCAATGTGGTCAACGTGGTCAATAGTTTAATGTGGAATTGTCACATTGAAAATATTGATTACATTATCCACATTGATCATATTATTTCGTTGCTTTTTTCTTGTTTGCCACCGTTTTGCGCTTGCCTTTGCGGGTACGCGCATTGGTACGCGTGCGTTGGCCGCGCAGGGGAAGCCCTTTGCGATGACGAAGGCCGCGATAGCAACCGATGTCCATCAGGCGTTTGATGTTCAGTTGAACCTCCGCTTTGAGTTGGCCCTCGGTTTTATATTCGTCGGCGATGATACGGGCGATCGTTTTGATGTTATCGTCCGTCCATTTTTCCACTTTGGTGTTCTCGTCAATGCCAGCCTTGTCGAGGATGTCTTTGGCCGAAGAAGGGCCAATGCCGTAGATGTAGGTCAGGCCGATAACACCTCTTTTATTTCGGGGCAAATCCACACCAGCTAAACGTGCCATATTTCTTAAATGATGAATGATGAATTATGAATGATGAATTATGAACCGGACAAACAGATGAAAAACAAGATTCATCATTTATCATTCATAATTCATCATTAAAATTAGCCTTGCCGTTGTTTGAACTTCGGGTTTTTCTTGTTGATCACATACAGTTTGCCTTTGCGACGTACGATTTTGCAATCAACGGAGCGCTTCTTGATGGACGGACGGACTTTCATTGTCAGGTCGTATTTTCAGTTTGCGAAAATTCAATTAAGATTCTGGTTTTAAGGACTATTTGTAACGGTAAATGATCCTTCCGCGCGTCAGGTCGTAAGGCGACATTTCTACGGAAACTTTATCGCCCGGCAGAATACGGATGTAGTGCATGCGCATCTTACCGGAAATAGTTGCCAGGATTATGTGGCCGTTTTCCAACCGAACTTTAAAGTTGGCGTTGGAAAGGGCTTCGGTTACTTCACCGTCTTGTTTGATAATGTCTTCTTTTGCCATAAAAAAGGCGATACTGAATTTCGGGGTGCAAAGGTCTAACTTTTTGGGTAAATTTCTCTCAATGAGTTGTTATTTTTTACAGCCTCCAAAATATATTCGTGGGTGGAGAGGATGTCGGCTTTCGCTTTCCGCACCACTACCGAGTGCTCGTAATGAGCGCTGGGCCTGCGGTCGCGGGTATGAATCGTCCATCCGTCTTCGTCCTGATACACGTCTTTCGTCCCTATATTGATCATCGGTTCGATGGCCAGCGCCAGTCCCTCCAGAATAAGCGGCCCTTTGCCACGTTTGCCATAGTTGGGTACTTCCGGGTCTTCGTGAAGCGATCGTCCGACGCCATGGCCCACCAGATCGCGCACCACATGGTATTTGTGCTGGCGTTCGCAGTAGTCCTGGATAGCGAAAGCGATGTCGCCTATCCTTTTGCCATGCACCGCCTGTTCGATTCCTTTGTAGAGGGAGGTATAGGTAACGCGCAACATTTCCACAACCGGCTCTTCTACTTCAGCAAAGGCGAAGGTAAACGCTGCGTCGCCATAAAAACCATCCAACTCGACTCCGCAATCCACCGAGACAACATCCGTCTCTTTGAACTCCCTTTTTCCCGGGATGCCATGCACTACAATATCATTGTAGGAGATGCAAAGCGAAGCCGGAAAGGGATTGTCTTCCTGGCCGTAACCTTTGAATGCGGG
Organism: Saprospiraceae bacterium; assembly: GCA_019187225.1. Lineage (GTDB taxonomy): Bacteria > Bacteroidota > Bacteroidia > Chitinophagales > Saprospiraceae > M3007. Next base: position 183,359 of record JABAQQ010000019.1, on the reverse strand, counting down.
ACGGCCTTTGTGGTCGCGGATAAATTCTTCAGCAGCCTTGTCAATTTCAGCACCGGTAATACCCGGCTTGAGCAGACTTCCGACATAACCTAAAGTTTGGGAAACGACCAGGTTGGCTTTCCGCATCATTTCGATTTCGTCGTTCGTTTTGTAGAAGACACGTTTGCCTTCAGTACCGCTCGCAAAAAGTCCCATGTTTAATTCAATAATTTGATAATGAGGACAATGCAATAATCATAAAATTACCCAATTATCACATTATCAAATTCATTTATTGTGGCTGGCCCACCTGAACGCCCGTTGTGGAACGTCCCTGAATGCGACCCGATTTGATGAGACCGTCGTATTTCTGTGTCAGCAGATAACTTTCGATAACCTGCAGGGTATCCAACGCCACACCCACCATGATAAGGAGGGTGGTACCGCCAAAGAAGAGTGCAAATTGTTGGTTGACGCCGAAGGAAGCCGCAATGGACGGCAGGATACCGATGAAACCGAGGAATACAGCGCCCGGCAGTGTGATACGGGTCATAATGTTGTCGATGTATTCGGAGGTTGCCTCGCCCGGTTTTACGCCGGGGATGAAGGCATTGCTGCGCTTCAGGTATTCGGCGTAATTGGTAGGGTTGATCATCAGTGCCGTATAAACATAGGTAAACACGACAATGAGGATGAAGAACAGCGCATTATAGCCCAACGAGTAAATGTCGTTGAACATATGGATGCGTCCCGTATCCACATTAGAACCCGACATGTATTGTATTGCCGTTGCCGGGAGGAACATCAGCGCCTGAGCGAAGATGATGGGCATTACGCCGGCAGAATTCACTTTGAGAGGCAGATAGTCGCGGGCGCTGGCGGTTGGCAATGAACCTCCCGAGCGACCGACCATCCTTTTGGCAAATTGTATCGGTATCCTTCTCACGCCCTGGATCACCAGGATAGTCGCCATGACGATCACAAAGAACAAAGCCAGTTCAACTATGAAGAGAAGTATCTTGTTGTCGCCAAAAAGCTTTTGGAATTCGAATACGAATGCCTGCGGCAAACGGGCGATGATACCGGCCTGAATAATAAGCGATGTACCGTTGCCAATGCCCTTGTCCGTGATCCGTTCGCCCAACCACATACAGAAAATGGTGCCGGCGGTAAGGATGATGATATTGGTAAACCAAAACAAGCCATCGGGAATTTCAGGCGAAACCGCCCCCGGAATGCTGCGCACCAATTGGAGGTAACCGCCGCCCTGCACCAACGTAATAGCAACAGTAAGCAAGCGGGTGATCTGGTTGAGGCGTTTGCGACCGCTTTCGCCTTCTTTCGTTTGCAGGCGCTGGAAATAGGGTACGGCGAAGCCCAATAATTGCACAATGATCGAGGCCGTGATGTAGGGCATGACCCCAAGCGCAAAAATAGCCGCGTTGTCGAAGGCCCCGCCCGTGAATACGTTGATGAGACCCAGGAGGTCATTGGCGCTGCGGCTCGATGCGTTCTTCTCGAGCGCAGCAGGCACAACGCCGGGGAGCACCACGAACGTGCCGACGCGGTAAATCAACAGCAACGCAAGCGTGAAGAGAATGCGTTGCCGGAGTTCTTTGATGCTCCAGATATTTTTGAGAACTGTAAACAGTTTCATTTACGAGCAGGATTTAAACAAGTTCTACACTTCCGCCGGCAGCTTCAACAGCGGCTTTAGCGGAAGCCGATATGGCATGTACCTTTATATTCACTTTGGAAGTCAACTTGCCGTTGCCCAGCACCTTGATCTTGTCACTGGCTTTGGCAACCCCTGCTGCCACGAGCGCTTCGACATCCAACGATTGCTGGCCGGTCTTTTTCACCAGTTCTTCCAGTTTGCCGAGGTTGAACGGCACGTATTCCACACGATTGATATTCTGGAAGCCACGCTTCGGCAAGCGGCGTTGCATGGGTGTCTGACCACCCTCAAAGTGGCGTTTTTCTTTCGAGCCGCTGCGCGCTTTATCACCTTTGTGACCGCGGGTGGACGTACCGCCGCGACCCGAACCCGTGCCGCGACCAATGCGCTTGCGCGATTTGACCGAACCATTTGCAGGGCGAAGATTTGAGAGTTCCATTGCTGTTAGAATTAGACTTTGGATTGCTGGACATTGGATGTTGGACTTTCTAATCTCAAAAAGTCCGGGGAATCAAATATCCGAAGTCCGGTTTTATCTGATATGAAAACCTGTAAGGGATTATACCCCACAGGTTTTAAGTTGAATTTTTCAATTTCGACGATCCAATGAAAAGTCGTTGTCTGAACCGTCTGCTCCGGATCATCAGATTCAATTCAGGCATTCGATACCTGAACGAGGTGATTGACGACCCGCAACATACCCTCGATCTGCGGCGTGGCTTCGTGCTCCACCGTTTGATGAACCTTGCGGAAACCCAGCGCTTTCAGCGTATCTTTCTGGCGCCTGGTTTTGTCAATCGGGCTTTTTACGAGTGTAATTTTTACCTTACTCATTGTCAGTTGTCAGTTGTTGGTTGTTGGTTGTTGGTTATTGGTGGTTCGTCATCGGCTGTCAAACTGATAACTGATAACCAATAACGGATAACCAACTATCCATTAAAGAGTTTTTCCATCGAAATACCGCGCTGGCGGGCCACTTCAACCGGGCTGCGCAGACTCGTCAGGGCTGCGATGGTCGCTTTTACCACGTTGTGCGGATTGGAAGAGCCCTGCGACTTGGCCAACACGTCGTGTACGCCGGCAGCTTCCAGAACAGCGCGCATGGCGCCCCCTGCGATCACACCCGTGCCATGGGCGGCAGGTTTGATCAGGACGCGGCCTGCATCGTATTTACCGTGCGCTTCATGCGGGATGGTACCGTTGAGGATGGGCACTTTCACGAGGTTTTTTTCAGCGTCTTTTACTGCCTTGGCGATTGCCTCGGACACCTCGCGGGCTTTACCCAAGCCGTGACCGACCTGGCCCTTGCCGTCGCCCACCACCACTACGGCGGCGAAGCTAAAGGTGCGGCCACCCTTGGTGACTTTCGCCACGCGGTTGAGCGACACGAGTTTTTCTTTAAGACCCGACTCTTCGGCAGCGCGGGTACTGTCTCTTTCTCTTTCTTGCCTTGCCATAATGCTTAGCTTGTTATTGGTTATTGGTTATTGGTTAGTAGTTATTGGTATAAATTACTGACAACCAATAACGGATAACCGATAACTAATTTTAGAATTGAAGTCCTCCTTCGCGTGCGCCATCCGCCAAAGCTTTGACGCGACCATGGTAGAGGTAGCCGCCCCGGTCAAAAACGACGGTTGCAATACCTGCGTCTTTGGCTTTTTCGGCGATCATTTTGCCCACTGCTGCTGCCTGTTCGGTTTTATTGCCTTTCAAGCCCACGGAACTGGCGGCTGCCAAAGTGTGGCCTTTGGTATCGTCCACGATCTGGCAATAGATGGCTTTATTGGAGCGGAACACGTTGAGGCGCGGGCGCTCCGACGTACCGTTCACTTTCTTGCGAACCCGCAGGTGAATGCGTAAGCGGCTCTGTTGACTGTTGCGTTTCATTGTCTGTTTTTATGCTTTACCCCTGATTTCCGACCAGGGAACATGATAATCGTTATTTCTTCGCGCCGGCGGTTTTACCTGCCTTGCGACGGATCTGTTCGCCTTTGAACATAATACCTTTGCCTTTGTAGGGCTCCGGTTTGCGGAAGGCGCGGATTTTGGCGCATACCTGCCCCAGCAGTTCCTTGTCAATGCTTTCGAGGCGAATGAGCGGCGGAGAACCTTTTTCCATGGCCGTCGTCAGTTTGATCTCCGAGGGCACATAGAACATCACGGGGTGGGAATAACCGATCGTGAGCGTCAGGAGATTGCCCTGATTTTCAACGCGATAGCCAACGCCAATGACTTCCATTTCTTTGGTATATCCCTGGCTCACACCCACCACGAGGTTGTTGATGAGCGCGCGGTAGAGACCGTGCAACGCTTTGTGGCGCTTTTGGTCGGTGGGGCGTTCCACGGTAAGCGTACCGTCCTCGACTTTGACCTTGATGTCCGGGTCAATTTTGTGGGAAAGCGTCCCTTTCGGCCCTTTCACCGTGACCGTATTATCGGAGGCGATAGAAACTTCCACTTTTGCTGGAAGCGTGATCGGTAATTTACCAATGCGTGACATATCACAGATATTCTTAAGTTCTTGACTTTATGGTTGATAAGGGTTGATGAAGGTTGACGAAGGTAGTAAGGGTTGATAAACCGTTATAAACGTTCATCAACCTTTATCAACTTAGCTGACATAGCACAACAATTCTCCGCCGACATTCATCTCACGGGCCTTCTTATCGGTCATTACTCCTTTGGAGGTGGACACGATCATAACGCCCAGGCCGTTGATAATGCGCGGGATATTGGACGAACCGGCGAATTTGCGCAGTCCGGGGCGGCTGACGCGCACGAGTTCGCGAATAACCGGCTGCTTGGTTTGCGGGTCGTACTTAAGGGCAATTTTAATGATCCCCTGCTTATTCTCGGCGTTTTTATCCTCGAACGTATATTTGAGTATATAACCCTGATCGTACAAGATCTCCGTGATCGCCTGCTTGAGTTTGGACGACGGGATCTCGACGATGCGATGACCGGCCATCTGCGCGTTGCGGATGCGGGTCAAATAGTCTGCTATCGGGTCAGTGATGTGCATTGTATCAAAAGTTGATAGTTGTTGGTTGTTAGTTGCTGGTTCTTTGTTGTCGGTTCTTAATTGCCGGGTTGTTTTGTTGATCAGACAACCAGGAACCACGAACCATGAACCGGCAACGGATTTTACCAGGAGGCTTTCGTGATTCCCGGAATTTTGCCGTACAAAGCCATTTCACGGAATTTGACGCGGCAAATGCCAAACTTGCGCATATAGCCTTTTGGACGACCGGTGAGCAAGCAGCGATTGTGCAGGCGTATAGGGTTTGCGTTGCGCGGGAGTTTGTCGAGCGCTTCGTAGTCGCCGGCTTCTTTGAGTTTTTTGCGCAATTCGGCGTATTTAGACACCATCCGTTTGCGCTTATTCTCCCGTGCAATAATTGATTTCTTTGCCATTTTTCTCTATATCAAATTGAAAATGAGAGTCCTGATTATCTTTTTACAAAGGGTATCCCGATCTCTTTCAGCAATGCGAAAGCCTCGGCATCCGTCGGAGCAGTTGTCACGAACGTAATGTCCATACCCATGATCTTCGACACCTTGTCAATGTCAATTTCCGGGAATATGATCTGCTCGGTAACGCCCATCGTGAAGTTGCCGCGTCCGTCGAAAGATTTGTCGTTCACACCGCGAAAGTCGCGGACACGGGGAAGCGCCACGTTGATAAGGCGGTCGAGGAATTCATACATACGCTCGCCGCGCAGTGTGACACGCACACCGATCGGCATCCCTTCGCGCAATTTGAAGTTCGACACGGAGGTGCGGGCTTTGGTCGGCACGGCTTTCTGGCCAACGATGGTCGTCAGCTCATTGGCAGCATTGTCCACCAGTTTTTTATCGCCCGTCGCGTCGCCAATGCCCTGATTGACGCAGATCTTGGTCAGACGCGGGACCTGCATGATCGAGGAATAGTTGAACTGCTGCATGAGCGCAGGCACCACTTCCTTCTGATATTTTGTTTTGAGACGAGGTACGTATTTCATCACTTAATGACGTTTCCTGTTTTCTTTGAATAACGGACACTTACGCCGTTTTCTTCGCGGCGTCCAATTCGCGTCGGTTCACCGGTTTTGGGATCCAGCAAAGCGAGGTTCGACATGTGAATAGTGGCTTCCATTTCCTGGATACCCCCCTCCTCGTTTTGCGTCGCTTTGACGTGTTTTTTGACGATGTTGACGCCTTCCACAATAGCGCGGTTTTTGTCGGGGAAAACCTGAAGCACTTGCCCGGTTTTGCCCTTGTCGTCGCCAGCCATCACCATCACCGAGTCGCCTTTGCGAACATGGAGCTTGGGTGCGAAGCGTTTTACTTTATTTTTCGTAGCCATTTTTTTAAATGTGCTAATGTGATAATGTGGTCAATGTAATCTTTATGTTTCGTATTGACCACATTGGTCACATGAATCACATTGACAATGTTTTATTAAAGTACTTCAGGGGCCAGCGAAACGATACGCATATAGTCTTTGTCGCGGAGTTCGCGGGCAACAGGACCAAATATGCGGGTGCCGCGTGGCTCATCGGCTGCGTTGAGCAACACTACCGCATTGTCGTCGAAGCGGATGTAAGAGCCGTCTTTGCGGCGGATTTCCTTGCGGGTGCGCACGATAACGGCTTTCGAAACGGTTCCTTTTTTGATACCGCCACCGGCCGTGGCATCTTTCACGGTCACGACGATTTTATCGCCGATGCCTGCATAGCGTTGACGGGTATGGCCCAATACGCGGATACAAAGCACCTCTTTCGCGCCGGAATTGTCGGCCACATTCAAACGGGACTCTTGCTGAATCATGACTTTGTTTGTTGTTGGTTATTGGTTATTGATTATTGGTTATTGGTTTCAATCAACTAATCACCAATAACCAGTAACGAATAACCAAATTTACTTCGCTCTTTCGATGACCTCGACCAGGCGCCAGCGCTTCATTTTACTGAGCGGACGGGTTTCCATGATGCGCACCACGTCGCCGACGTTGCAAGTGTTTTCTTCGTCGTGTGCGAAGAACTTCTTGGTACGTTTCACGAACTTGCCATACAACGGGTGCATCAGGCGGCGTTCCACCTTGACGGCAATGGTTTTGTCCATTTTGGAGGACACGACCACACCGGTTTTTTGTTTGCGAAGATTTCTTGTTACTTCTTCCATTACTTATAGAAGTTGGACTTTTTGACTTTTGACTTTGGACGAATAATTCACTGGTTTGCCTGAATTTGAGTCAAATGTCCAATGATCCGTTCGTCTAAGGTCTGAGTTATTTTTTATTTCTGACGGCGGCGACGGGCGCGGAGTTTGGAACGCATTTCCAACTGCTCCGGCGTCATGGCAGCCAATTCGCGGCTGCGGCCTTCCGTAAGAATACGGGCTATGTCGCGACGCATTTCGCGCAGCTCCATAGGGTTGCCGAGGCCTTTCACCGCATGGTCAAATTTCATTTGCTGATACTCATGCTCGAGGCTGTTCAACTTGCTCTGCAAGTCAGCGTCGGTCATTTCAGCAACGTTCAATTTCTCCTTTGCCATTGTTATTATTTGTTGATTCGTTGATTTTGGTGATTTGGTGATTTGACATAACCGAATCACCAATTCATCAAATAACCAATTCGTTTTTTATCCTTCAAAGTCGTACCGTGTGACGGCTTTGCAAAGCACCGGCAATTTTTGGGCTGCGAGGCGCAGGGATTCGTAAGCAAGTTCTTCGCTCACACCTTCTACCTCGAACAGGATGCGGCCCGGTTGTACTTCGCAAACGTAATGGTCTACTGCGCCTTTACCTTTACCCATACGCACTTCAGCCGGCTTGGAAGTGATCGGTTTGTCTGGGAAAATGCGAATCCATACCTTACCTTCGCGTTTCATGTTGCGGGTAAGCGCAACACGAGCCGATTCGATCTGGCGACTGGTAAGGCGGCTGAATTCCATGGATTTCAACGCGAACGAGCCGAACGAGATGGTACTCCCTTTATGTGCCAGGCCACGGTTGCGACCTTTGTGTTGTTTGCGATATTTTTGACGTTTTGGCTGTAACATCGTATGTCAATTTAAAAGCCTGTCAATCAATGTTTTGCTTTATGACAGCCAGCCTTCATTGAAAAGGGGCTGCAAAGGTACGGCGTATGTGCAAATTTTTTTAAAGGCTAATTCAAACGCGCCGTTAATTGTTTGGTCACTTTTACCGGCGTCCGCCACCGCCGCCGCCACGACGATCTCCACCACCACCGCGATTGCCACCGCCACGACGGTCGCCGCCGCCGCGACGTTCACCTCCTTCACCGCGCTCGCGACGCTCGCCACCTTCGCGGCGTTCACGGCGTTCACCGCGTTCGCCGCCTTCACGGCGTTCTCCACCGCCTCGACGTTCGTCACGACGGTCACCGCCAGTGCCTTCGGCTGCGGCGAAAGGTGTGAGTTCGCGCTTTTGGAGCACTTCTCCCTTGAACAGCCATACTTTGATGCCGATTTTTCCGTAGACGGTCTGGGCTTCAACCCAGGCATAGTCAATATCAGCGCGGAATGTGTGGAGGGGGGTGCGTCCTTCCTTGTATTCTTCCGTACGGGCAATTTCAGCACCGCCCAAGCGGCCGCTCGCGCGCACTTTGATGCCTTCGGCTCCGGCGCGCATCGTTCCCTGGATAGCGCCTTTGACGGCGCGGCGGAAATTGATACGGGCCTCGATTTGTTTGGCGATCTGCTCTCCGACGATGTTAGCGTCGAGTTCGGGTTTGCGGATCTCGAAGATGTTGATCTGCACGTCTTTGCCCGTGAGCACCTTGAGTTCTTCCTTGATGAGGTCAACCTCCTTACCACCTTTACCGATAATGATGCCGGGACGGCTGGTGTGGATAGTGACGGTAACGCGCTTCATGGTACGCTCGATGACAATACGGCTGATGCCGTTTTGCACCGGTTTGTTGCGCTCGCGGGGATCGGCGGTAGCCGTTTTCGGACGACGGGCGCGGAGGTAGTTGCGGATCTTTTCGTCCTCTACCACTTTGAGACCATAGTCCTTGTCGGCGTACCAGTTGGAGTCCCAACCGCGGATGATGCCTAAGCGATTACCAATCGGATTTGCTTTCTGACCCATTATAATTGATATTGGTTGTTGGTTATCGGTTGTTGGTTGTCAGTTTTTAGTTCTCAGTTTCTGGTTTTTGAACCATTAACCGATAACCATTAACCAGCAACTGATAACCTCTTCTTTTTTTTATTCTTCGTTTTCGAGCGCTACGCGGTTTTCAACGACGATGGTGATGTGGTTGCGGCGCTTGCGCACTTTGTAAGCACGGCCCTGGGGCGCGGGCAGGAAGCGGTAAATAATGCTGCCCGGGTCCACGTGAGCGGTTTTAATATAGAGTTCGAAGTCGTCGGCAGCACCCACCTGGTCAGACTTCTGTTCCCAGTTGTTGACGGCAGAAAGCACAAGTTTTTCCAGCCAGATAGCTGCTTCTTTGTTGGTGTACTTCAAAATGCCGAGGGCATCCACCACTTTGCGGCCGCGAATATTGTCCACCACCAGGCGCATCTTGCGCGGCGACATCGGGACGTTTTTCAGTTTAGCTACTGCTTCCATTATTTATTAGACGTTGGACTTTTTGACTTTTGACTTTGGACTTGCATCTCATTGATTTTCAACAATCTGAGTCTAACGTCCAATGTCTATATGTCTAATGTCTGAATTATTTTTTCTGACCGGCGTGACCGCGGAAGTTTCGGGTGGGCGAAAACTCACCAAGTTTGTGGCCTACCATGTTTTCCGTTACAAAAACCGGGACGAACGTTTTGCCGTTGTGCACTGCGATGGTTTCGCCGACCATGTCGGGGATGATCATCGAAGCGCGGCTCCACGTTTTGATCACCTGCTTGCGGTTGCTTTGTTTTGCTTTGGCGACTTTTTCCAACAGTGCGTGGTGGACGTAAGGGCCTTTTTTGAGTGAACGCGGCATGATTTGTTATTGGTTGTTGGTTATTGGTTATTGGTTATTGGTAATTGGTTGAATATTGTCAAGATCGGACAAGCAACGAAAAACCAAAAACCATTAACCAATAGCCGATAACTAATTTTATTTTACTAAGCCGCCTTTTTTACGGCTGATAATGAGCGCATTAGATGCTTTCGTGCGGCTGCGGGTCTTGGCGCCTTTTGCCTTGAGACCTTTGCGGCTGCGCGGGTGACCACCCGAAGCGCGCCCTTCGCCACCGCCCATGGGGTGATCAACGGGGTTCATGGCTACGGGACGGTTGCGCGGGCGCCAGCCTTTCCAGCGCATGCGGCCCGCTTTACCCATAATTTCGAGGCTGTGGTCGGGATTGCTCACGACTCCGATGGTTGCACGGCAGGTGAGCAAGATGCGGCGCGTTTCGCCCGATGGCATTTTAAGCACGGCGTAGCGCTCTTCGCGGCCCATCATCAGGGCGCTGTTACCTGCGCTGCGCACGAGAACACCACCCTGACCGGGGTGCAATTCGACGTTGTGGACAAATGCGCCCAGCGGCACTTCGGAAAGGAACAGGCAGTTGCCATTTTCAGGGGCAATGCCGCGGCCAGACTCTACCGATTGGCCCACCTCAATACCTTTCGGAGCAATAATATAGCTCTTTTCGCCGTCGGCGTATTGCACGAGCGCGATATATGCGCTGCGATTGGGGTCGTACTGAACGGACTGAACCGTAGCTGCCCCTTCCTTGTCGCGCTTGAAGTCAATGATACGGTAACGGCGTTTGTGGCCGCCGCCGCGATAACGCATGGTGCGGTGGCCGTCGCTGTTGCGACCGCCTGTGCTGCTTTTAGGGGCGATCAGCGACTTTTCCGGCTTCGCGCCTTTGGTCAGTTCGTCCCTCGAAACGGCGACCCGGTAACGTTGACCGGGCGTGAGCGGATTGAATTTTTTAAGTGCCATATCTACTCGATTGCGAGTATGAGTGAATGGTTGTTAAAGCAATTATTCCTCGCTTGCGCCAAAGATGTCAATGGTCTCGCCAGGTGTCAGTGTCACGTAAGCCTTTTTGTATGAAGACTTTGTACCGCGCACGATAGCGGTTTTGGTGCTGCGCGATTTGGGTTTTCCGGGCATCACTGCCGTATTCACGCTGTCAACTGAGACGTTGAACATCTTTTCGACGGCGTTGCGGATTTCGATTTTGTTGGCGTCTTTGTTCACCACGAACGCATAGGTATTGCGCTTGTCGGCGAGTTTTGTCGCTTTCTCCGTGATGACCGGCTTTATCAAAATTTCCTTAGCCATAATTGGTGACTCGTTATTGGTGATTGGTGATTGGTTATCAAAATTTTAGTAAGTAGTAAGCAAAGCAACTAATCACTAATAACCAGTCAACCAGTCACCATTTATGCGCAATTCTCTTTGATTTTTTCAATTGCACTTTCGGTGATGACAACCGCGCCGGCCTGTATGATCTGGTAGGTGCTCAGATCGGTGGCAGGGGCGATGGATGCCTTTTCGATGTTGCGGCAGGAGAGGTACAACGTTTTGTCATAGTTGCCCAACACCGTGAGGGGCTTCTTGTCGGCCACCTTGAGTGCATTGAGGATGTTTTGAAATTCCTTGGTTTTCGGCGTTTCGAAGGTAAAATCTTCGACGACAACGATGCTGCCGGTTTTCGCCTTTGCGCTCAGGGCACTGCGGCGCGCCAGGCGGCGCACTTTGGCGTTCACCTGTATGTCGTAGTTGCGCGGACGCGGGCCGAATACACGGCCGCCGCCGCGGTAAAGGGGGTTGTTGATGTCGCCTTTACGGGAGCCGCCGGTACCTTTCTGCTTGTGCAGTTTGCGGGTAGAGCCGCTGATCTCGCTGCGCTCTTTCGATTTATGGGTTCCCTGGCGTTGAGCGGCGAGGTAGCGCTTCACGTCGAGCCATACGCTGTGTTCGTGCGGCTCGATGCCGAATACTTCTTCCGGGAGTTCTACCGATCTGCCGGTGGCTTCGCCTTTGATGTTATAGACCGAAATTTTCATTTCCTGCGGAAATTATTGGTCAACAATTTATTTTTCAATCGTTACATAAGCGCCCTTGTGACCGGGGATCGCACCTTTAATCAGGAGGATGTTCTGGTCGGGGAACACTTTGATAATCTGCAATTTGCGCACTTTAACCTGTTCGTGGCCCATGTGGCCCGCCATGCGCATGCCTTTCATTACCTTGGCGGCGAATGAAGAGTTGCCGAGCGAACCGGGGGCGCGAAGGCGGTTGTGCTGGCCGTGTGTTTGTTGCATCACACCGCCGAAGCCGTGGCGTTTGACCACGCCCTGGAAGCCTTTGCCCTTGGAAGTGCCGGTGACCACCACTTTGTCGCCTTCGGCAAACACATCGGCAACGGTAACTTCATCGCCGAGGTTTTTGCTGAGCGTCATGTCGCGAAACTCCTGCACTTTGTGAAGGGGCTCCTCGAGGCCGGCCTTTTTAAAATGCCCCATGAGGGGTTTGGGCGTGTTTTTTGTTTTGCGGTCGCCGAAAGCCAATTGAAGGGCGGAGTAGCCGTCATTTTCTTCGGTGCGCACTTGCGTCACTACGCAGGGGCCAGCTTCAATGATGGTGACCGCGACGTTTTTGCCGTCGTTGTCATAGATGCTGGTCATCCCGATTTTTTTGCCAATCAGACCGTTCACTGTGTCGTTAGTTTTATGATTGAGCGATTGGATTTCTTCGATTGCGGATTTGGGATTGCGGATTGCGGATTTACCCGCAAAAAAAAACGCTTGGAGGCCCTTTCACGGCTAAGCGTCCGATTCGGTTCAGTTACCCCCATTCGGGCTTGGCACTTTGAAACAGAATCGCGGTCGGAAAAACCTGAATCAGCAATCCGGAATTTACTCAGGTGAGCTTGACTTGAATGTCAACACCACTCGGCAGTTCCAACTTGGAGAGAGCGTCCACCGTCTTCTGCGTCGGTGTGTAGATTTCAATCAAGCGCTTGTGGGTGCGCAACTGGAACTGCTCACGAGCTTTCTTATTCACGTGCGGCGAGCGCAGCACAGTGAAAATTTCTTTCTCGGTCGGCAGCGGAATCGGGCCAGTCACAACGGCGCCACTCGCACGCACAGTCTTGACGATCTTCTCGGTGGACTTGTCCACCAAGTTGTAGTCGTAAGACCGGAGTTTGATGCGGATTTTCTGATTCATTACCCTGAAAGGAATTTATTATTTCAAATTTTTTGCTTCGATCCGGAACAAACCAAACATGATTTGGAGACCCCTTTTTCAAAAGCGCCCGCAAAGGTAAGGACACCGGATTGGAAAAACCAAACAGGTTTTAAAATTTTTGGAAAAAAGTTTGGGAGAGGAAAAAATCAAGGGTAACGCCTCGCTGCTATAAGAACTCGACGAAGAATAATCCGGTCGAGATTGTTGAAGTCCAATATTTTGGCTGTGGCGATTTCATCGTAAGCAAGAACGGATGCGCTCATGTGCTGTTATTTTTTGTGCAAAATAAACGATTATCCTTCAAAATGACAAACCCCTGCGGGCTTCTCCCCTCTATTCCCAAAAATAAAGGGTAAAAAGGCAAAGCGTAACTTAGTCTCTGACCACCCGAAAACCGTAATACAAGATACGGGTGTCTAAATCGCCTAGCTCCCGGTTTGCTACACGGGCAGACCAGTAATAATGGCCAATGGACCCACCACGATTAATACGATTCGAACTATCTCCCCCGGTTGTCCATGCATTGCCATCTGTCGGAGCTCCTGAGTAATTATCGTGCCCGATATCTTCGCACAATTCCCACACGTTGCCGCTCATATCGTAGAGGCCGAGTTCGTTAGGCGATTTGCTGCCGACTGGGTGTGTTTTTGAGTTTGAATTGTCACCATACCAAGCAACTGCGCTAAGATCACTACCTCCTGCGTATATATATTTTTGGCTTTTATTTCCACCTCTCGCGGCGTATTCCCATTCCGCTTCGGTAGGGAGGCGGTATTTTTTGCCAGTTTTGGCATTCAGTTTTTGCAAAAAAACTTGGACGTCGTTCCAATTGACACTTTCTACCGGGCAGTCGTCGCAATCTTTGAAATAACTGGGATTGTTGTCCATAACGGCTTTCCATTGCGCTTGGGTGACTTCGTATTTGCCGATATAAAAACTATTGATCGTGACTTTGTGCGGCGGCTTTTCATTGTCTTCACAGTATTTAACTTGCTCGGCAGTGCAGCCCATGGTGAAGGCGCCGCCCTCCACAAAAACCATTTCTAGTTCGATAATTTGCTCAACAGGTTGTTTTTCAGTAAAGTTTAAAGGAGTAGTGGGCGGCGTTTTGTTTTTTCTAACTTCTACAAAGAGCAACCAGTAAGAAGATATTGATAGTACCATTAACTTAAAAATGAGGTTGCGATACTTCTCCCAAATCGAAGCTAAACGAGCACGTAGACGGCGTTTCTCTTCAGCTGCTATTTCACGTCTTAAATCTTGTTCTTTTTGCAGTTTATTCAAAAAACGCTGCTCCATTTTGCGACGATGGCTTGGCAAAGATAGCCGGATATCCCAATTCGTCCGACGATTGGGATTCGTCGGACGAATATGGCGACATTTCCTACATTTGCCCTCTTCCGTATATGAAAACGACTCTTTTACTCTTCGCCCTGGTCCAATGCTCCGCCGCTTTCGCTCAATCCACCCTTGTCAAAGGCGCTCCGAACCAGGCATTCGACCTGGCCTGCGCACTGTGCACGACTTCTGTAGATGAAGTCGCACTGTGGAAAGGTATCCGTCTCCTGCCCTATCACAAGGAAAGATCGGGGATGACCAATCTTCTGCACTGGAAGTATTACGATCCCATCGTGAAAGAGACTGTGATCACTTCAGAGGAATTGCCCTGGGAAAAATGCACCCAACTGATCGAACTGCTGGCCGATACGGACACCCTGTCGCTTCAGATCAACCTGACCTGGACCGATAGCGCCGCTCAGGTACACCGTATTTATTTATTGATGGGCGGGTTGCAAAAAAGCGACCTGACATCCCTGCCCGTGTACAGCGAACTCGAAGCCGACGCGGAACCCGGACTTCATCATTTTTCGGCCATCGTCCAGATCAATAATGCGGACGGCAAATCGGAAACCTACGAAACCATTTCAGGCGAAATGACGCTGAATCACTTCGATGCAAAAACAGGCGCTGTGGGAGGCACTTATCAGTTCGAAGGGAATTGTATCGGCTGGGTGAAACGGGGAACGTTCAATAACGGGTCGTTTGAGCGGAAGTGACACCTGCCTTCGCCCAGGCTACGGCGGGTAAAGCAATGGCAGTATAAAAGATACCCGCCCGAAGCGGGATGCGCTCCGGGCGGACAAATGACTGACTGGACTGGAATAGGTAAACGCCCCAACTGTTACGAAAGGACGATGCCTAAGAAGAATCCGGTTAACATGGCAATCGCACAAGCGTGCCAAAACCAGGAAATCTGGTCGGAATGCTTGTTCGCGGCCTTACGGGTAAAGGATTTGAACTTGGGAAAGGGGTATTCGGGATTAGCGAGCAACACCCGCACCAAGGAGAATTGCAGGGTAAACTCATTGGCCAGCGCCGGGTTGCGAACGAGTTGGCGTTCAAATGCCTGTTGTTCTTCCGGGCTGAGGTGGCCATGGAGGTACGGTTCGATTAATCTGAAATAATTCATCATAAAAAAAATGGCGGGAATAAAATCGGTTAATGAACGAAATGGTGGAATGGCGAAAGAACGCAACTATTACGGGTGTTTGTTTTTTCAGCGTGCATTTTTATTGCAACGTTTTTGAGTCTTGTCACGCAAACGACAAATTGCCCCAAACAGGGTATTTGCCCTTTTATCAGCCTTTACCGGAAAACATTTACCCGGAAGGGATGATTTTTTGAGATGTTTGCAGCACCATAATTCCTTTATCGCACCTTGAAACTCACTCTCCTCGGCACAGGCACCTCGCAGGGCGTCCCCGTCATCGGGTGCGATTGCGAAGCATGCATTTCCGCCGACCCGCGCGACAACCGGCTGCGGTCATCAGCGCTGCTTTCAGATGGCAACACCAATATCATCATAGATGCGGGCCCCGATTTCCGGCAACAAATGCTCCGCGCCCGCATTCGCCATGTGAACGGTATTTTGCTCACACACGAACACAACGATCACGTGATCGGTCTGGACGACGTGCGCCCTTTCAATTTTCGCACCGGCCATCCCATGACTGTATATGCACTGCCGCGCGTCGCCGAACAGGTGCGCAGACGCTTCGAATATATCTTCGGCGAACCGACGCCCGGCGCCCCCAGAATAGAATTGGTCCCGCTCGACAAAGACACACCTATCAATATGGACGGCATAAAAATTCAACCCATCGGGATCATGCACGGCCGCTTGCCAATCCTGGGCTTTCGCTTTGGTAATTTAACATACCTGACCGATGTAAAAACAGTCCCTGAGTCGGAAAAATCTAAAATTGCCGGAACAAAATATCTGATAACGAGTGCTTTGCACCAACGGGAACACCCCGTTCACATGAATCTCGAAGAAGCCCTGGCTTTTATCGCGGAGATGGCGCCAACCCGGGCATGGATCACCCATATCAGCCATCAGATGGGACTGGCAAGAGAAATGGAAACACAATTACCCCCGGGTGTTTCGCTGGCATACGACGGACTGGAGATCGAATTTTAATATGAAGGTTTACCCAGAATGCGGAAAAGAATGACTTTAATGACGCACAATGACTGTTACCACCCAATCAATACCTTCCTCTAACGTCAACCGCCAACCGTTGCACTGGGCCGATCGCCTGCGCAACCTGGCTACAGTGATGGTTGTCGCCATTCACGTAGCCGGATCGGTAGCGCAAGGCAATGTCGAGTATGACACCTTTTTCTGGTGGTCGGGCAATTTTTGGGATTCGCTGGCGCGTCCTTCGGTTCCCCTGTTTGTGATGTTGAGCGGGTTCCTGTTATTGGGAAAGGACTATCCATTGGGTGATTTTTTGAAACGGCGTTTCAGCCGCGTGGTCATCCCGGCCCTGTTCTGGATGGTGCTCTACAGCTATTACAACTTCAGGGCAAAAGGCTCGCCGGCCAATGTCGCCGAAGCCATCCGGGGCATCGTGGAAAGGCCGGTACACTATCACCTTTGGTTCATATATCTTATCATCGGATTGTACTTGGTCTACCCGGTCCTCCGCCCCTGGATCCGGGGGGCGAAAGAGCAGGACTACTGGTATTTCTTCAGCGCCTGGGCGGTGGGGGCGCTGCTGTACAAGATTTTATGGGTGTTTTTCGGGATTAGCATCGGGGTATATTTCGAGTTGTTTACAAACAATTGCGGTTATTTCGTATTGGGATATTATCTGGGGAATAAGCCGGTAGAAGGTGGAGGGTCGAGGGTAGAGGGTATCCAGCCCTGGCGCATTTCTGAAAAACAATTGATAGGGGTGGCGGTTGGCCTGATCACAGTCGGTACGGCCATCACCGCCATTGGCACCTGGTGGGCGAGCAAAAGCTACGCAGGGACTTTTCACCCTTATTTTTACGACTACCTCACACCCAATTGCGCTATGGCTGCCGCCGGCTGGTTTTTATTAGCAAAATGGGCGTTCAATCGCCCTCCCCTTCTCGATGTTGAAAAAGAGTTCGCAGTGACGAGTTTCGGCATTTACTTCGTGCACGTGCTGGTGATGGACTGGTGGTCGCACATCGGATATTGGCAGACAAAAATACATCCGGCTGCAGGCATACCGATGGTTATTTGCCTCGTGACGATCATGTCGTTCATACTGATCGCATTCATTCGGGTATTGCCCGGCGGGCAAAAAATTACGTAACGATCAAAATTTAATGACTTTGATGACGTAATGACCTCGATGATCCGCCTCCTACGCCATGGGTATTATCTTTTGCACGCTACAGTCTGGTTGGCGCTGGCATTTGCGCGGGCAGGGTTTTATTTCAAAACCAAAGCCCTGCACGACCTGGCACTCCCCAATCCCGAAGCATTGACTTCCAAAGAAAAACGCCGTTTAAAACATTATTTTTACGGTACTACCTATTTATCTGCCGTGTTTTGCATGCTGCGCGGTTACCCGCGCAGCCGGAATGAAAAACACCTGTTCACCAACCTGGCCGCCCTCGCTTACTTCTTCGACGATCTGGTGGACGCTTTTCGCGGACGCGATGATTCGGGCATCTTGTGGCAGAATAATCCCGAGCAATACGGCCGCGCGGCTGATCCGCGCGGACTGGCGCTTCATTTTCTGCAAAATATCTACAATGAACTGCCGCCGGCCAGTTTGATGCTGTTCAAGGAATTTATGCATCGTGTGTTCAATGTGGAAACTGCGGAAAGGCAAAACGGGGATGGTAGATTGCGGATGGCGGATCACGGATGGCGGATGGCGGATCTGGAACGGATCACGGCAGAAAAAGGGGGCTTTTCTGTATTGTTGTTCCGGCGCGTTTTAGCCCATCCGCTGGAGGAAGCGGAGCAGGAAGCCCTGTTTCAATTCGGATACCTCGTACAACTTTGCGACGACATATTCGACCTATGGCACGACCGGCAATCGAAAACCGTCACCTTAGCTACTTTTTTTGCCGAAAGGAATGATATATCGGGACTGAGAAATGTTTTTGAAAATCAGGTAGATGTAGTGAAGAAGGCGTTTGCGCTTAACCCCGGCTCCTCCCACACTGCAAGGGAGGCCCCGGCAAATGCCCCGGAACGTTCCCCCGCTCCCTTCCCGCCGGGAGAGGTACAGGGGGTGGGGTCGAAACGTGGAAGATCATCTTCCCTCGCTGCCATCCACTTTCTTGTCAGTATCACCCGCGTTTGCCTGCGCCACTATGCCGATTTGCAAAAAAAGCACGGAACTTTGCCGCTGGACGACCGCGCCGCCATGGTTGTGGATATGGAACGATGGGCCAACCGGACACGGGCTATCCTTGAACTGGTGCGAGCGCATTAGAGAAGGAAATGAAGTCGTATGAAAAAACTATTCTTATTTCATTGAAAATGAACGATCTGATTCAGAGGTCCATCCGTGAAAGCATCGCCGTTAAACAAAGCATTCTGGCGGACACATCTTTTTTAGAAAAAACAGAACAGGCGGCGCAAACCTTCATCAAGGCCTTTCGAAGCGGTGGCAAAGTGTTGTTTTGCGGAAATGGCGGCAGTGCAGCCGATGCCCAACACCTCGCAGCGGAACTCTCCGGGCGATTTTATACCGACCGGCCACCACTCTATGCCGAAGCATTGCACGTCAATTCATCGTTCGTGACGGCTGTAGCCAACGACTACGGTTACGAAGACGTATTTGCCCGCATGACGGAAGCCGCCGGTCGCCCGGGCGATGTGCTGGCGGCATTCAGTACATCCGGTAATTCACCCAATATTCTGAAAGCCATTGAAAAGGCTAAAAGTCGGGGTATGGCTGTCGTGGGTTTCACTGGCGCTACCGGCGGTAAAATGGCCGGGTTGTGCGACATATTGCTGAACGTGCCATCCACCGACACCCCACGCATTCAGGAATCGCATATTCTCCTCGGCCACATCATCTGCGAAATCGTGGAGCGGGAGTTGTTTTAAGAAGAGAAAGTGGCTACATCAATTGTTCAATTGCTTTTGCCGCCATTATGGCCATCACCGCCACCACAGCCCAACCCGCCGTTTGCCAGCCCAATGCCAGGCGATAACCTTTGTTGACATCCTCCCGCCGGACGGCCACCAGCATCGCCGCCAATGCAAGCGGCAGAATGAGACCGTTCAAAGCGCCCGCCACGATGAGGGTTTTCACGGGTTGCCCGACTGTCAGAAAAACCGCAACAGAGAACGCAACAAAACAAAAGATAAGCAAGGTTTTATTGCGCTCTAACCCTTTCAGCGAAGCGGTCAAAAACGAAACCGAAGTAAAGGTGCAGCCCACAACCGAAGTAACGGCAGCCGACCACATCACCAATCCGAAAAAGCGATAACCCCATTCGCCCGCCGCCGCCCGGAACATCGAGGCGGGTGGATTGGAGGGATCAATTGCTGCGCCGCCGGATACCACTCCCAACGCTGCCAGGAACAAGAGCACCCGCATCAGGGTCGCCACACCGATTCCGGTGAAAGCGCTTCGCGTCACAGCCTGTATGTTTTCCCGGCCACTCAACCCCGCTTCCAGCAAACGGTGCGCCCCGGCAAATGAAATATAACCGCCTACTGTGCCGCCGACGATGGTCAATATCGCCACCGGGTCGGTTTTATCGGGGAAAAAGGTCTGCACTGCCACTTCTCCGAGCGGTGGATGCGCTGAAAATGCCACCCATGCCGTCAGCACGATCATCAGAGCACCAAGCGCCCGCACAAACCAGTCCACTGCTTTGCCCGCTTCCCGCCGCATAAACAGCCCCATCGCCAACAAACCGCTCAAAGCAGCGCCCCATCCGGCCGGTATACCTGCAAACACCTGCAATCCCAGCCCTGCACCGGCCACATTGCCGATGTTGAAGGCCAGCCCGCCCAACACGATCAGCAACGTGAGCAAATGACCCAGCCCCGGCAATACCCGCCCTGCGATGACCGGCGCACGTTCCCCCGAAACCGCCACCACACGCCAGATATTTACCTGGGCGCCCATATCGAGCAGTACCGACAGGAGGATGACAAAGCCAAAGGCCGCGCCCAAATCAGCCGTGAACACCGTGGTTTGGGTCAAAAAACCCGGTCCGATGGCTGAGGTGGCCATCAGAAAAGCAGCGCCGAGCGAGACGCCCGAAAGGCGGAGGGAGCGGGAAGCAATCTGCGAATTTCTCAAACAAGCAGGTCTCAAATTTAAGTGATCGAACACATTTATTTTATATTAAACATATAGGCACATAGAGCACATTGTTCTAGAAATCAAAGGTCTATGTGTACTATGTTTCTATGTGTTTAAATTACCTGCGCACTTAATTCAAGGTGCTTTCAGTTGAATAGCTTCTCCCTTCAGTGCCGCATGAATGGCTGCTGCAAATTCGACCGCATGCGCACCGTCACCATGCAGGCAAATTGTTTCTGCAACGAGACTGACCAATTTCCCGCCGGTACTGACAACGCTCTGTTTCCGAACCATTCCCATCGCCTGCTCAACGGCTGCCACTGTATCTTCTATCAAAGCGTCCGGCCGGTTGCGCGGCGTGAGTGAACCGTCGTCCTGATAACTGCGATCTGCAAAAACTTCGTTCGCCGTGCGCAGACCAATGGCTTTTGCCGCTTCGATGAGCACGCTGCCGCTGAGGCCATAAAGCACCAGGTCAGCCCCCGCCTGCCGGGTAGCGCGGGCGATGGCGTCGGCCAATTTCCTGTCTTGAGCCGCCATATTGTAAAGCGCGCCGTGCGGCTTCACGTGATGCAGTGCGCCGCCTTCCGCCCGGACAATGGCTTGCAAAGCGCCAATTTGATAGAGCGTCATGGTAAATACTTCTTCAGGCGACATTTTTATCTCCCTCCGTCCGAAGCCCTGCAGGTCAGGAAACCCGGGATGCGCGCCAATGGCGACGTGGTATTTCAGCGCCAACTGTACCGTTTTGCGCATGATGAGCGGGTCGCCCGCGTGAAAGCCGCAGGCGATGTTGGCCGAAGTGATGTATTGCATCAACGCAGCATCGTTGCCCAGTGGCCAGGCGCCGAAGCTTTCGCCCATGTCGCAATTCAAGTCAATCGTCATGGTTGTTGGTGATTTGATTATTGGTGATGCGGTTATTTGGTGATGCGGTTATTTGAGCGCTCGCCAACGCAGCGCAAGTTGGATTTTTTGCAGCATATTTTCCTGTTCAAAAAACAATCGCTCCGCTTCTTCGAGCGTAACTTTTTGAAAACAAACGCCTTGCCCCGGTGGGATTTGTACCAGGCGCGGTATGTCCACTGCAATAACCTGGGCGATGCGCGGATAACCGCCCGTCGTTTGCGCATCGGCGAGCAGCACAAAGGGGTGGCCGTCGGGCGGCACCTGGATGGCGCCGGGACAGACGGCGGTGGAGAGCATAATTTCAGTTTTTCCAAAAACAGCATCTTCCGCATCGAGCCGGACGCCCATGCGGTCGCGCCGGGCCGAAACGGTAAAAGGAGTTTTGAAAAACTGCTCCTGTTGCGTTTCGCTCCACCAATGAATTTCGGGTCCGGCAAGTACCCGGATGACAATAGTCCTGCTACCGGGAGTCATCATTTTTCGGAAAAACGGGTTGCCGGCAAACCAATTGCTGCTCCTGACACTTTCATGCTGCAATCCGCCCTGCATTTCGGACTCCGGGGGCGCATCCGCCGCGCTTAAAACATCCCCTTTCCTCAACACGCGTCCTTCCCATCCGCCAAATCCCGCTGCAAGACAAGTGCTTTTGCTGTTCAACACTTCCGGCACGTCCCAACCGCCGGAAACGGCGAGGTAAGCATAGTTGCAGCCGGAGCCGGGCCGGATGTCCAGACTTGCGCCGTTTGGAGCGAAGACCAATCGCCCAAAGCCAACCTCTTTTTCGTCCGTCAGGAATTGACCGTCCGCGCCAGCAACGGCCAACCAGCCCGGCTGCTCTACCTGCGCTGTAAATCTTCCGCCCGCGATTTCCAATGTTGCCGCACCGGCTTTATTACCCACAAGGAAATTGGCGATCCGGTGGCTCACCGCATCCGCTGCACCGCCCAGGGGGACGCCGTCGGACCGCCATTGGGGACGGCCCAAATCCTGGACGGTAGCAAGCAGACCGGGTGTTATGATCCTGATTTTCAATTGAATAATTCTTAAAAAACTACTTTAAACGATTTCAAACCATATCGAACAACCTCAAATTTCAACAAACCGCACCCGCATCCCCGGCTGCAAACGCGCGGGCGGTCTTTCTTTGGGATCAAAAAGCCGGGAATCCGTGTGTCCGATGAGATGCCAGCCGCCGGGCGACGCCTGGGGATAGATACCTGTTTGATCTCCGGCGATGGCAACTGAACCGGCAGGAACGCGCAGGCGCGGCGTGTCACGCCGGGGCAACCGGAGCGCTTCCGGCAAAGGACCGAGATAAGGGAAGCCGGGTAAAAAGCCGATCATAAAAACCGTGTAAACCGTGCCGGAGTGAAGCCGGACAACCTCATTTTCAGAAAGTTGCAATTTCCCGGCGACCCCGGCCAGGTCGGGGCCGTCATATTGCATCGGGATCTCGATGATTGGGGATTGGGGATTGGGGATTGCGGATTGCGGATTGCGGATTGGGGATTGGATTAGCCGGTCTTCTAACAACGCGCGAACTACATGAGCGGAAGAGGTTTCGCGGGGCCAATTTTCTTTTACCACAACCGGATCGAAAAAAACGGTGACGGAGGCATAGGCCGGTACGACCGCCTGCAGGCCGGGGAAAGGATCGTTCAAAAGCCGGTCGTTGAACGCCAGCACTTTTTGGTGTATCTCCGGGTCAATCCTGTCGCCGTAAGTGACGGCGACAGCGGATTCGCTGCAGATAGCGATGTCGGGTAAACTACTCATGTGTTTTCGCTTAAGAGGCTGTCTCGTAAATCGCGTTTATCCACCCTCATAGATAACCACTCAGTTCGCTTAGGTATGCCACACTCAAGCGAACACTCCCAATCAGGAGTAATTTTCAAAACCGCGTCAATACCCACGCATACCACGCCATGTTTATCAGCAACATGGCAAAATAGGTCTGGATCAGCCACTTCTTCGGAACCAAAAATAAGGCGAAATAGATGAGTATGGGAAAAACGACCCCTGCGACAAGCGAAATTGCAATATAACCGGCATTCGAAGATTGTAAATCAGGATGTTGAGTTCGTGATACGGCAACCCGATGGTATGGGAAATCTTGTAGAACAAATCTACAATTGCGTTAAAAAGGTCGTTCATGGTTATTTCCGGAATGCTTTTGGCTCGGCGATGAAAGTTAGTTTTGCGCGACAAAATACATAAACCGGTGTTATGACTATTTTCGAAACACCCCGCCTGATCGTCCGTACCCTGCTCGATGCGGATTTTCCGCACATTTACAGGATGCAAAGCGACCCCGTCACAATGCGCTACATCCGCGCACCGGTGACGGACGAACAGCCCGTGCGCGAACGCGTGGCGATGTGGGAATCTTACCGCGCCCAATGCCCCGGACTGGGCGTTTTTGCATTGGAAAACAAAACGGATGGGGCATTCGTCGGATATGTCACGGCCCGGCATGTGGATTTTGACCCGGCAACGGGCGAATACGAAGTCGGTTATGCCCTGGCGCCGGAATGGTGGGGACAAGGCCTGGCAAGCGAAATCGTCCCGCCGCTGAGCCGGTATTTGTTCGGCTTGTCGGGCGCCTCTCACTTGGTCGCTTTCACCGATCCGGAAAATGCCGCGTCGCAGCGGGTGCTGCTGAAAAGCGGGTTTCGGGAAGTCGGGACGCGGCAGGTATATGAAGGAGTGAGCAACGAGTTCTGGCTGGAGAAAAAAGAGCAGGAAGAATGAACTTCTGTTTTTTTCCGTAAGAACAAGCTCCGTACCTTCGCGCGGTGAGCAACTTAGCGCATCTCCTGGCAGCCTACCGCAACCATCCGGCGGTAAAAAAGATCACCGAAACCCTTGAAAATCAAACGTCGGCGACGCGTATCCAGCTGAAAGGACTCGCCGGCGCGCAGGAATCGTTTGTCGTGGCGGCAACCGCCCTTCACTCATTTTCAGTTGCAAAAGGCTCGCCGAAGGAAGCGCGCTCTACCGTCTACCCTCCACCCTCTACCTTCCACCTTTTCATCGCCAACTCGAAAGAGGAAGCCGCCTACCGGTTCAACGACCTCGAAGGGCTGCTGGCCGGACGACCGGTTCATTTTTTTCCCGACTCTTTCAAACGACCCGCCTATTTCGACGATATAAATCCGACCCAGGTACTGCAAAGAAGCGAGGTGATCAACAAGATCACTTCGCAGGAAAAAGGCGGTGTGATCGCAACCTACCCTGAAGCCTTGTTTGAAAAAGTTGTGAAGCCCGAAGTCCTCGCCCAAAGCCGCATCGAAGTAAAAAAAGGTGAAACGCTCGAAGTGGATTGGATCATCGAAGTACTGGTGGAATACGGTTTTGAACGCACCGATTTTGTGTACGAACCCGGTCAATTCTCCGTGCGCGGCGGTATCGTTGATCTTTATTCCTACGGCAACGACCTGCCCTACCGCATCGAACTGTTTGACGATGAAGTGGAAACGATTCGCGTGTTCGATCCTTTGACCCAACTTTCGGAGCGCAACCTCGCCTCCGTCAGCATCGTACCCAATCTGAACACGCGCTTCCGTCAAGACCAAAAGGTGTCGCTTTTCCGCATTTTGCCGGAAAACACCGTGATCTGGATAAAAGACTTTCAATTCCTGCTCGACCGGCTTCAGTATTGTTTCGAGCGGGCAGAACAATTCGCCTCCAAACTGACTGCACTCGATTCGGCGGAATTGCGGGAGATCTTCCGCGACCGGGCGTTCCTGTTCCCCGGCGATGTGGTGGAAGATATTGCCGGGAGGGCGATGATTTACCTGGAAGGAAGGAATTGAAAAATCGCGGTAATTACCATAATTACCGTAATTACTTTAACTGCCGCAGATACATACGAATCGTATTCGCCAGACCGTAGTACAAGGCATCGGAGATAAGGGCATGGCCGATGCTGACCTCCAGCAATTGCGAACAATGATCCCTGAAAAATTTCAGGTTGTCCAAGTTCAGATCGTGCCCGGCATTGATGCCGATGCCGACAGCGTTCGCCACTTTAGCAGCTTCGGTGTAACCGGCTACGGCTTGCTTCGGGTTCTGAGGAAACTGATGCGCATACGGCCCCGTATAAAATTCTATACGATCGGCGCCCGCAATCTTTGCACCTTCCACCATTCGGGCTACCGGGTCCACGAAAATCGAAACGCGGATGTTTTTACTATGCAATTCAGCGATCACCTCCCGCAAAAAAGACCTGTTCGCCACCGTATCCCAGCCCGCATCAGATGTCAACTGCCCCGGCGTATCCGGTACAAGGGTGCACTGGTGCGGCGGGTTGGCCAGCACGAGATCGAGAAATTCCCGCGTAGGATTGCCTTCGATGTTGAATTCGGTTGTCACCACCGCCCTCAACGCCGGAATATCATCGTAGCGGATATGGCGCTGGTCGGGACGCGGATGCACGGTGATGCCTTCGGCGCCAAAGGCCTCGCAGTCTTTAGCCACCTGCACCAGGTCGGGCAGGTTGCCGCCGCGCGCATTGCGCAGCAGGGCGACTTTGTTGATGTTTACGCTTAAACGGGTCATAGTGGAGACGGTGGACGGTAGACGGTGGACGGTAGACGGTAGACGGTGGACGGTAGACGGTGGACGGTGGACGGTGGACGACATTAAACTAATCTTTCCCTGCCACCACCATCACAATCTCCCCTTTCACCTCCTTTTTGGAAAAATGCGTTTTCAGTTCTGCAAGAGAAGCCGTTTTCACCTCTTCGTGGAGTTTACTCAGTTCGCGGGCGACGCAGGCCGGGCGCTCCGCTCCGCAAACAGCGATCAGTTCGTCCAGGCATTTCAGCAGGCGGAATGGCGATTCGTACAGGACAAAGGTGTGCGGTAGTCCGGCCAAATATTTCAACCGCGTTTGCCGCCCTTTTTTGTGCGGCAGAAATCCCTCAAAGTGAAACGTATCGCAGGGCAAGCCGCTTGCCACCAAAGCCGGCACAAAAGCGGTCGGCCCAGGCAGACATTCCACCTTTACTCCCCGTCGCACACAGGCGCGCACCAGTAAAAATCCGGGATCGCTGATCCCCGGCGTACCAGCATCGGATACGAGCGCCATATCCACTCCGGAAGCCAGCTCGTCCACTACCCGCTCTACCACAGCGTGCTCGTTGAATGCGTGGAAAGCCCGCAATGGCGTCGTGATGCTGTAATGATCGAGCAGACGACGGCTGGTGCGCGTGTCCTCCGCCAGCACGACCGATACCTCCTTCAGCACACGCAGCGCCCGCAACGTGATGTCTTCAAGGTTACCGATGGGAGTTGGAACGAGGTAGAGCATTGTAGTGGGCAGTGGCAGTGGCAGTGGCAGTGGGCAGTGGCAGTGGGCAGTGGCAGTGGGCAGTGGCAGTGGGCAGTGGCAGTGGGCAGTGGCAGTGGGCAGTGGGCAGTGGCAGTGGGCAGTGGCAGTGGGCAGTGGCAGTGGGCAGTGGCAGTGGGCAGTGGCAGTGGGCAGTGGGCAGTGGGCAGTGGGCAGTGGGCAGTGGCAGTGGCAGTGGCAGTAGGCAGTGGCAGTGGGCAGTGGCAGTGAAGGGAAACACCCGCACTTAAATAACGCTCCGTGATCACTGCCTACTGCCACTGCCTACTGCCACTGCCTACTGCCACTGCCCACTGCCACTGCCTACTGCCACTGCCTACTGTTTCTTCAACTCAAAATGGTAGGTTTCTACGATAAGGTTGGCCAGCAGTTTCTGGCAGGCGGTTTCGACGGTTTTACGGGCCTCGGCTTCGGAAGCGGCATCGAGGGTCATGGTCACATGGCGACCGATGCGCACGTCGGTAACGCCCGATATTTCAAGGTGGCTGAGGTTGTTCACGACGGCTTTACCCTGAGGGTCGAGCAATTCTTTGTGGGGCATGATGTCAATTTCAGCGACGAATTTCATTGAGAATGGATTTAAGTGTGGGAGTGTGGGGTGTTTGAGTGTGTAACACTCATTTTATGTTGCTAAAACCTTGTTTTTCAGAAAGATGGAAATCAATATGTAATACACGATGACAGCGGAAAGTGCCAGTTCTTTTAAAAAGAAAACAAGCGCGAGAAAAACGGCGAGGAACACCAGCGAAAATGCGTTGCTCCGAAGGTCAAAAGATTTGATCTTCATGCCGAACATCGGGATTTCGGAGTTCATCAGCCAGGAAAGCATAGCGATGAGTCCGTATATAAGCCACTGGTTTTCAATGACATGTTTCAATCCGAAGCGATCGTGTGCTGCAGCAAGCGCCAGCCCTAATACAAACACGGTGCAGGCAGGTGTGCTCAAACCTATAAAATACTTCGATTGCCGGGTATCAACGTTGAATTTCCCCAATCGCATGGCCGCGAACATGGCAAGCACAAATGCCGGCAATGCCCCCAGACAAGTATGGTAGTACCATCCGGCAGGAAGGAAACCATCCGGCACATTTTCTATTTCCCTGCAGACACCTCCCGATACCAGCATTTGATGGAACATAGCTGCCGGTACTACCCCGAAACTGATGACATCGGCCAGCGAATCAAGTTGTTTTCCCAAAGGGGAAGTAATGCCTAAGGCCCGCGCTGCCATTCCGTCGCCGTAATCGAAGACAAAACACCCTAGGATGAACCACGCGGCAATGACCGCCTCGTCGTTCAAGGTGAACATCAAAGCACAGCAACCGCAAAACAAATTGCTGAGAGTGAGGAAGTTGGGAATATGTCGAAGCATGGCCGGAGGGTTTCGGGATGCAAGGTTCTGGTTTGGAGGGTTTGATGGTTGAAGGGTTTTGGGGGAATGTTCAAAAATTAGTGTTTATACATTATATATTTTTTCAAATTATTGAAAATAAACACTTTAATATAAAACGCCAAAGGAATTGACACAGAATTTTGAACAATACCGGTTTGGCTGCAACTTAATGAATCATCCATAAAACGCAACCAGAAACCCTCCAACCATCAAACCTTCCAACCATCAAACCTTCCCGCCGCAAATGTAGAATTTTTGGCAGGAACAGCATTTTGCTATTTTGCGGCGTTTTTGCGTTTTTACCGGGCTGTTATGAAGGAATGAAGTCTGGAAAACAGTTTTAAGAAAACTTTGACACAATGATCAGCCAACAAATGCGGTGTTCCCCGCGTCTTTGCATAAAACCGATTTGGAAAAATTGTTGATGAAGGTTGATAAAAGTTGATGGAGGTTGATTTATAAATACTTATCAACTTTTATCAACCACAACTTGTAAACACACGGCATTACCATGAGAAAACTTGCACTTTTTTTAATCTTTACGCTGACCGGCGCACATGTGGCTTTTGCGCAGCCGTCCAACGACGAATGCACCAATCCTGTCGTGATCCAGAACGTCCTCAATTTTTGCAGCCAGCCCAACGCTTACACCAATGTTGGGGCTACGCCGACTTTGATCAGTGCGCCTTCCTGTTTCGGCGGCACCAATGCCCAGAGCGATGTCTGGTTTGCATTCACTCCTCAGGCGACGGACGTAACCATCACAGTACGCGGCGCCACGTTTCAGGCGCCGGGCGGCACTTTGCAGGACCCGCAGGTAGCAATCTACTTTGGCACCTGCGGCGCCAACATCAGCGAAGTAGGGTGCGAGTCCGCCACCGGCAATGACAACATCGCTGAATTGTATGAAGGCGGCCTGTTTGTCGGCTCCACCTATCTCATCCGCGTTCAGGGAGCAGGTGGACAAACCGGCACCTTTCAGATTTGCATCAACAACTACAACCCGCCCGTAGAGCCCACTTCCGACTGCCCGCAGGCCTCTATTTTATGCGATAAATCGTCGTTCGTCGTGCAAAGCGTGACCGGCGCCGGACAAAACAACCTCGAAATGGAGGACGCTTCCTGTTTCAACAACGGAACGCCAGGGATCAAAGAATCCAATTCCACCTGGTTCGTCTGGACCTGTTCGCAATCCGGTTCGCTCGAGTTCACACTTACCCCGCTCAACGGTCCCGACGATCTGGATTTTGTCATTTACCGATTGCCCAACGGCATCGGCAATTGTACAGGGAAACAGATCGTTCGCTGCATGGCTTCGGGGCAGAGTCAGGGTATCAATTCCGATGTCTGCCTCGGCCCTACCGGCTTGCAAGCCGGCGACCCGGACATCAGCGAAGACGCAGGGTGCAGCGAACAACCTGGCGACAACGCCTGGCTTGCTCCGCTCGACATGATCGCCGGAGAAACGTACGCGCTGGTAGTCAACAACTTTTCGCTGTCCGGCAACGGTTTTTCGGTCGAGTTTGGCGGTACAGGCAATTTCCTGGGACCCGCTGCACAGTTCAATACGATCCCTGCGGCCGTGTGTTTGGGCACTCCCGTTCAGGTCGTGGACGCTTCCGTGTTCGCCATCGGCAGCATTACTTCCTGGCAGTGGAGTTTTGGCGCCGACGCAATGCCACAGATCGCCACAGGACCCGGCCCGCATACCGTTTCTTTCAACACGCCGGGACAACACCCGGTCGTGCTCACCATAGAAACCGACCTCGGTTGCAAAGTGACCCATATCCAGAATACGCTCATTTATCCGGATGTGGAGGTGGACACGGTCATCGCAGCGCCCGATTGTAACGGCACCGCGAACGGCAAGATCACCATTGATAATATTACAAGTGGCACCCCACCCTACCAGTTTAGTTGGAACAACGGACCTTTCACTTCAGAGAATTTTCTCGACAGCCTCGGTGTGGGTACCTACACCCTGTTGATCCGCGACTCCAACAACTGCGAAACCGATCTCGAAATCCAGGTGAACGAAAGGATCCTGACTGCCGACGCCGTCATAACCAAACCGCTTTGCACCGGCGACGACAACGGGGTGATTACCCTGAACGTGACCAATGGCAAACAACCAATCCTGTTCGACTGGGGCGGCGGTTATGTTCCCAACAACTCCCAGGGCGGCTTTGCTGCAGGCGTATATACCATTTCGGCTGTGGACGACGTGTTGTGCGAAGGTATTTTCAACGTGACGGTGACCGACAACCCGCCACTCGAATTGGTGATGGACACCACCGATATATCCTGTTTCGGCGCCAACGACGGTTCCGCACTGGCCGAGCCATCCGGTGGTGTGGGCAATTTCAGCTACCAATGGCAACCCGGAGGCCAATCCGCCCAAGTGGCCGAAAACCTCCCACCCGGCCAATATGATGTCACCGTGACCGACGGCAACGGTTGCACCATCACCGGTGGCGTGTTCATCACCGAACCGGAAGATGTAGGCATCAACCTGCTCGGTGTGGTGGATTTGCTCTGCAACGGCATTCCCACCGGTGAAATAGATGTGGAAGGCGTCGGCGGGCGACCGGCATATTCTTTTAGTACCGATGGCATCAATTATGTGCCTGCCAGTCCGCTCACCAGCCTCCCCGCCGGCGATTATTGGGTAAAAGTGAAAGACTCGGCAGGGTGTACGGATTCGGTATTTGCCACCATTAACCAGCCGCCGCAACTTATCGTGGCTGCCGAGCCCGCCGATACGCTGCTCGACCTGGGTTTTACCGTGGATGTCACTACGGTGACGGCTCCGGCCGGTCGGCCGGTCACTTTCGAGTGGACACCACCGTTGGGATTGAGCGACGTTACTGCCGCAGAACCGACCATTACCGCCATCAACAATCAATTGTATGTCGTAAAGATCACCGACGAGGACGGCTGTATGGCCTTCGATACGGTCAGCATACGGGTGAATAAAAACCGTCCGGTGTATTTTCCCAACGTCTTTGCGCCCGACAAACCGTACCCGAACGATCATTTCACCGGATTTGCGGGCCCGGCTGCGGAACAATTTACGTTGTTGCGGATTTATGACCGTTGGGGCGAACTGATCTTCGAAAAAGAAGATTTTCCCCTCAACGAACCCAACCTGGGTTGGGATGGCACTTACAGAGGCGAAAAAGTAATAGGCGTTTTCACGTGGTATGCCCTGGTGCGATTCGTTGACCAGGCAGAATTTCAATACGAAGGGAGTGTGACGGTGGTGCGATAGAAAACTACATTTGCCGGGTCAAAATCCCGATGCGATGCCGTACCGCAATATTCGCCTGCACCCTGTTCTGCGCCTGATCTATTTTTTCTTTCGCGTATTGGGTTGGTTGGGCATCAGCGTTTTCTTCCGCCGGCGCCTGGTGTTGGGTCTGGAGAACTACCGTTTCGATGGCCCCGCCATCGTCATCACCAACCATCCCAGTACCCTGATGGACGTGTTCAATCCCGGCATGCCCGTCCGCCAGGAAATGTTTTTTCTCGCCAACTACGGATTGTTCAAACATCCGTTGAGCAATTGGTTGCTGACGCGGCTTTTTTGTATCCCCGTCAAACGCCGCGAAGATGTGGCGGAAGGCCAGGAACGCAACAACGCTTCCGCATTTAAACAGTCATTCCAGCATTTGGAGAAAAACGGCGTGCTCTTCATCGCCGCGGAAGGCACGAGTTGGATGAACCGCTGGGTGCGTGAATTTAAGACCGGAACCGCCCGCATCTCTTTCGGCGCGGAGAGCCGCAACAACTGGAACCTCGATCTGAAAATAATCCCGGTCGGCTTGTCTTACTCTGCGCCCCATTTGTTCCGCAGCAACGTCGTGGTCAATTGCGGCGAAGCGGTGTGGCCGCGCGATTGGGCGGACGCCTGGCAAAAGAACCCCGAACAGGCAGTGGTTGATTTTACCGCCGAATTGCAACGCCGCGTCACAAACCTCACCATACACACCCGCGATGAAACGGGAGAAAAATTCATCGCACAGTTGGAGGAAATATTGGGAAACGAGCAGTCCACCTCGTTCAAAGACCTGTTCTTCAAGGTAAAACAATTGGCGGAGGCCCAACTCGACAACACAACGCTCCGCGCTAAAACGACCTCCTATTTCGACGCCCTCGAAAATGCCCGCCTCTCCGATCTTGGAGTCAAATCGTGGACAGCGCCAGGCGCCGGCCGGCAGGTTTTTGCCGATTCGTTCCGATTGGTTGCGGGTTTTCTTCCTTTTATTGCCGGTTATATATTCTGGTTCCTACCCTGTTACCTCCCCTGGTTGCTCAATAAAAAACTGGGGTTCTACATCGGATACAGTTCCACCGTCAAGATGCTCGCCGGCCTGATCACCTTCCCATTGGCACTTTGGGCAGCGCACCGCTTCCTGCCCGGACTGCTCGGCTGGCACAATGGAGGATGGTTCATTGTATTGGTACTTGCGGGACTCGGTTTTTTTACCGAAGGATATATGGATTGGGCACACCGCACTTCGGAGCGACTAAAAGCCGGGCGTTTTGCTGCAACCAGCCAGGAAAAATTCGAGGCACTTGCAGCTTTACGCGGTGAAATTTTGTCCATTGTAAATTGACGCTTGCATGTTCTACGAAAAATTTCGTAGAAAAATTTTGAACTACGAAATATTTCGTAGAATCTTTGCGTTCAGTTTTCGCCTCCACTGAACTGCCAAACGCTGTTTTACCATGTCCATCGCCAGACCGACCGATTCCGAACTCGAGATACTCCAGATCCTTTGGGAACAAGGGCCCAGCACAGTGCGCACTGTGAATGACCTGCTCAATGAACAACGTGAAAGCCGCAAGTCCGTTCCGGCCAACGTCAAACCCAAAGAATCTGCCGGTTACACCACCACTTTGAAACTGATGCAAATCATGTTTGAAAAAGGATTGGTCACCCGTAAAGAGGAGGGACGCACCCATATCTACACTGCCGCCGTACGGGAAAAAGACACACAATCGCTGCTCTTGCAGGAGTTTGTAGACAATGCCTTCCGTGGCAACACTGCGCGGCTGGTGCTGCAAGCCCTCGGCAATCACGAAGCCAGCGCCGAAGAACTGGATGAGATCAAGGCACTCATCGCTCAAATTGAACAACAACAGCCAAAATAACAGTCGGATTGTCCGGATAATTACTCCAATTACCATTAATGACACATGACGACCATGACGAATTTCATTGCTGAAGCCATCGTCCGCGCTCTTGGATGGACGCTCGTTCACTCCCTTTGGCAAGGCGCTCTGGCGGCGCTCGTGCTGCTCATTTTGTTGCCCCGGTTGCAAACGGCGAAGCAACGGTATTGGGCAGCTTACGGAAGTCTGTTGGCATTTTTCACTTTTGGCCTGGTCACGTTCGGCTGGGTCTACCAACCTGTATCAGAAGCGCCAGCCAGCCTGGTGACTGCCGGTTATAGTCAGGTACCGGAGGAAAATTTTACGGTCGCCTGGCTGGCGGAAGCGAGCTTCTGGCAAAATTTATCTGCCTGGCTGGAAGCGAATTATCCGCTCATCGTAGCCGTCTGGATGCTCGGTTTCGGGTTTTTCCTGCTGCGGTTGGCAAGCGGACTTTGGTACGTCAACCGCTTAAGTAAAAGCGGGATGCTCCTGGCAGATGCCGGTTGGGAAGAAAAAATGACCGCACTTGGCAAGCGGTTGGGTATGATGCGGCCCGTTCGACTGCTCGAATCAGCTTTGGTGCGTGCGCCGGTTGCCATCGGGTGGCTCAAACCTGTCATACTACTGCCGATTGGTCTGGTCAATCGCCTGAGTCTCGCGGAAGTGGAAGCCATTCTGGCGCACGAAATGGCACACATCGCCCGTCGCGATTGGGTATTCAATCTTTTCCAGGCATTCATCGAAACCCTTTATTACTATCACCCTGCTGTGTGGTGGCTTTCGCAAGTAATTCGCAACGAACGCGAAAACTGTTGCGACGACGACGCACTCGCCGCCACAGGCAACCGCATTGCTTTCGCAAAAGCGCTCGTACAGGTGCAGGAAATGGCCAAGTCTACCCCTGTTCTGGCGCTGGGCCTCCACGGATCGGGCCGTCCGCTGCTGCTGCTTGAGCGCGTCCGGCGTATCCTGAACCAACCACAACAAAAGTCTCAAATCATGGAAAAATTCACAGCAACTGCCATACTTCTTGCCCTGCTGACCCTGGTCGGCATACGTGCCAACAACGCTCCGACACTAACAGCGGCTTTAGCCCAAATGAACGAGTTCCCTGCCGTCTTGTTCGGCGCCCAGAATGAGGACAATAATGAAAACCAAATCGCCAGGGACTCATTGCCTAAACCCAAAAGCATCCGCAAAATTACCCGTGAAGACGACAAACAACGTGTGGAAGCCGAATACCAGGACGGCAAACTGACCCGCCTGAACATCGATGGCAAAGAAATCCCCGCCGCAGAATTCGATCAACACCGCGACCTCACGAACGAACTACGACGCGAATTGCGGGCCCCGGTGGCGCCCATGCCGCCTGCTCCGCCCATGCCGCCCGGCATATTCTTTTTCTCACCCGACCACCCGTCCGCGGCGCCCATGCCACCCGTGCCGCCCATGCCGCCCCGTATTTCCACCACTAAGGACGATGAGGGCAACACCATCATTGTATTCGAACGCAACGGCGAACCGACGGAGATCAAGGTAAAAGACGGTCAGGTATGGATCAATGGCGACGAATTGGAAGAAGGAGAAGAACTGGATATGCCGGGCTTGGGCAACGGTTTTTTCTACTGGAACGGCGATGACGGCAACTCTTACCATTTTATCCCCGAAAGTGGTTTTCATTTTGAAGGGCTGGAAGGTTTGAAAAATCTGGACGGACTGAGAGGATTGGAAAACCTGAAAGGCCTGGAAAGTTTGAGATACCTGGAAAACTTAGAAGATTTTCCGCACTTTCAATTGTCGGAAGAAGACAAAGCCCGTTTGATGGAGGAAAGAGCGCGGGTCCGCGCCGAAGCTGACCGCATTCGGGATGAGCACCGGCAGATCGTACGAGAACAGCGTCGCTTGAGGGAAGAAGAAATGAAACTTGCGCAAAAAGAAATGAAACAGGAGCGGAAAGAATGGGAAAAAGAGCAAAAACGCTGGCAAAAAGAACAAAAGCAATGGTCGAAAGAACAAGAGAAATGGGCTGCCGGGCAGGAACGGCGGGCGTACGAACAAAGAAATCTGGCAAAAAAAGAGGAGGCCCGCTCAACTGCCTTCGGCAAAGTGTTGAAGGAAAAACTTGTTCAGGATGGTCTTATCACTGATCCCTCCAATTTTCAGTTCCAACTCTCCAACACTGAACTCAAAGTCAACGGTAAGAAACAATCCGACGACCTGCACCGCAAGTATCTAGATTTCTACAAAGCCGAAACGGGGAAAGATTTTGGGAAAAACGGGAATTTTTACTGGACGGAGAGCGATTGACAGTGGGCAGTGGCAGTGGCAGTGGGCAGTGGGCAGTGGCAGTGGCAGTAGGCAGAAGTGGTGGCAAAACTCAAAGTCATGCCACCACTTGCAAAACCTATTTAACGCGCTTTTTCCCTGTGCGCTCGATGGCCAATCCAACCATCCGAATGCCTTCCAATGAATCGCGCCGCATGAACTGCGCGAGAGTGATAACGTATTCGCCGGGGCGGTTGAAGTAGGCGTTGTCCTGCAAAAGACTATGCACCCGGCATGTTTTTCCGGAGCATTTGCCGGCTGTTTCACCCAATGAATTGAACAGATCGAATGAGCGCGAGCGGCTCAGCCGCTTGCCGTCGGGGAAACGCGTGTAGAGTTTCAGATAAATATTCTGACTCGGAAAGGTGTCGGCGTGTTCGAAATCCACGTACATATTGTAAATTTCCGTCGTGTCGGTCACCGTAAACGCGAAATCCAACGTATCGCGGTAGGTCCAAACCCCGCCGGGAATGTCTTTCTTTTCAGAAAAAAAAATGTTCTGTTCGCAGGAAGTGATGCCTGCAGCGACTGCCAATAAAAGTATGGTGCGGAATAACATAATGTCTGAAACGGCTTGTTTAGCCTGTGATATTGGGTGCAAGGTCGGGATCAATGTCTCAAAATGACAGCAATGACGAACTTGTTCAGCCTCTGATATAGGGAGCAAGGTCGGGATACTTTTTCAACAAACCCACCGCTTCGGCTTTCGGTATGCGGATGCCTTCGATACAAGCGATCGCCGTTGCCTCCGCGAAACCTTGTTTCTGGAGGTCATTTCTCAACTGTACGGCCTTGTCGAATTGTTTGAACAGCCCCGCCGTGTAGCGATACGACCCCGCGCCCGGCTGCGTTTCGATCATCAGATCGCTGAACATCGCCAGCGCGTCGTTGGTCAGTATCTGACGCGTCGTCGCCACTTCCACCCGGAACGATACGCCTCTTATATTCTCGTCAAAAAATTTTGCCCCCGGAGCGGCCATCAGTTCCGATACTTCGGGGCGTTGAACGCTGACCTCCACCGGCAGTTTTTCCCCTATGGCCACCAGGGATATTTCGATACGGCGGTTCATGGCAGCGGCGGCGGGGTTCGGCGTTGCGTCCACGATCGTTCGGACAAGCGGGTAATTTGGCCCGCAACTGAACAACGACACCCGGCCTGCGGACACGCCGAGGTCGGTCAGCGCCCTACCCACCATTTCGGCGCGTTTGATGCCGTAATAGAGGTCAAACTTGGCTGCGCCCGTTTCATCTGTGTGGCAGGTGACAGCTACTTTCGCTTGGGGTAGTTGGCGCGCCAATGCTGCCGCTGCTTCGATAATTTTCAGATTATCAGGCGAAAGCACATCTTGGTCGGAATGGTAAAAAAGGGAAGGGATCATGGCTGACTGTATCCCCGTGTCAGATTTTTTCGCAGTTGCAGCCAATCGCTCCGCTTCCAGGAAAGAAGGAGGTTGGCTCGTGCGGCCTTGCTCGGCCATTTGTTCTTTAAAATAAACGATGTACAGGTCGCGCTCACCGTAACTGTCCAGGCGGTCGGAAGAAAAGAAGGCCATGCGACCATCGGCGGCAAGGCTGAACCAGGCGTCGTCGCCGGGTGAATTGACCGGTGTACCGAGGTTGAGAGGAGCTTGCCAAGCCAGTTTGTCGTCTTCAAAAATGGTTTTGAACACATCCAGCCCGCCTATGCTCTCCGTGCGATTGCTGCTGAAATAGAGTGTACGGCCGTCCCGGGCGAGGAATGGCGTCACTTCGTCGTATGGCGAATTGATCGCCGGGCCGAGGTTGCGCGGCTCCGTCCACGCGCTGTCGGAAAAAGTCGTGATGTAAAGATCGAGGCCACCCTGGCCGCCCGCCCTGCGGCTTGAGAAGATCAGCGTCGTGTCGTTGAAAAAGAAAGGATTACCATCGCCCTCTTCCGCTTTCATCGGGCTGACAAAGGCAGGTGGCGTCACCGCGTATT
The DNA here is from genome assembly GCA_019187225.1 of Saprospiraceae bacterium. GTDB lineage: Bacteria > Bacteroidota > Bacteroidia > Chitinophagales > Saprospiraceae > M3007. Next base: position 145,828 of record JABAQQ010000019.1, on the reverse strand, counting down.
CGTCTTTGCGACCGGCCGTATCGGCAAATATGTCGCCGCTGTAGAGCGTGAATCCCCGAAAATAGAATAACACCTGTCCCTTACCTGCAAAACTCAGCGCCACTTCGTGGCGCGGCGTGTTGAGCAGGCTGCCGAGCGGCACGGCGTAATCCCAACCGCTCGTAGTCTGATTGGTAAAGAACATATCGCTGCACCAACGCCCCGCGACCGAATCGGCGAGCCCGGCGTCGTTGCGGCGTCCGCCGTCCGTACCTTCACGGGCCGCTGAGAAATAGAGGCGGTTGGTATAGTTGGGCGATAAAAGCGGCGCGAATTCGTCGCCCGGCGTATTCACCCGGTCGCCGAGATTTTCCACCAATGCCACTTTGTCATTGGATCGGATCGCCATGCCGCTCACGCAACGGCGGATATGGTCGGCTACGCCCGCCCGTAAGGGGTGTTTTTCGCCACAGACGCGCAGAAATGATTTATAGGCCGGAATGGCCCGTTCGAATTCCTGCTGGCCGTGCAGGGTACGGGCAAGGTAGAGAAAGAGGTCGGCGTCCTGGCTACCGGGATTTTGTTTCGCCACATATTCGAGGAACTGCCGCGCCTTGCCGGCCTGGTGCAGGTGGTAGTGAACGATGCCGAGTTTGGTGAGTACGGCGGGATCGCCGGGTTTTTCCTGCTGGTATTGGCTGAGCAGGGCGAGTGCGTCGGCCCAGCGCCCGTTGGCAAAGGCTTTTTCGCCGTTTTTTTTCCATTCGGCGGCTTTTTGCGCCCAGAGTGCGGGCGACAGAAGGGCAAAGATGAGGAGGCAAAAAACGCTGCGCAAGCGGGTCATGTGCTTTTTTGGGGGTAAAAGTAGGGGTTTTTGAGGGCTGGGTGGCATGAAGACAATACCGGAATGTTAAACAATATGCGATGACACCTCAGAGAAGACCGAAAAAACCCGGCTCACTTCACCTGCACCGTATCCAACTTCGTGTAATACTCGATGATCCCACTTGCCGCCACGCCGTTGATATCCGCTTTGATCAGTCTTTTCCGCACGAGATAATAAGTCCATTGGCCCGGATCGAGTTGAGCGATCTTGGCCGCCGGGAACCCGATGGCCGGCTCGCCGCTGACCTGGATCACTTCCATGGGTACGGTTTTGCGCAGGGCCTCATTTTCCCACATAAAAACCAGCGTTTCACCTTTGACCAATGCATCCCCTTCCCAGCGCAAGGTGGCGGGTTGTTGGCGGGAAAGTGTTTTTGACCCGAAGCCGAATTGGCGGATCGGGGAAAGTTGCATGTCGAATTGCTGCACCTGTCCTTTGGGGTCTTTCCAGGAGAACACATGTTTGTCCTCGAATTTGCCGGGTTTGTCCAGGCGGAAAGAAATCACCGGTTCGGCCAGCAATTTCATTTCCCTGCCCTGGTAAAGAATGCCGTCCGGCGGCTGGATCGCCTGGAGACTGACGTCACCTTCGCGCAGGGTGGCTTCGGCGTGGGTTTGGGCTTCAGGCTCGAGGTAGCGAACGTAGCATTCGAGCGAGCGTTTTTTTGCGGGTTCGGCAGTTTGGCAGAAGGAAAAGGCCAAAGCCGACAGAATCGAAAAAAAGATGTGTTTCATATGCTTGTCTAAATATCTTTGCCGCCGGTCGAAACCTGACAGGACGTTCGTAGAATCCCGGCGCGGGGCAAATTTCCGCCAAGCCTTTGGAACCGCCAACTTTGAGGCAATTCTTTCACGAACCCAGCGGGCGCATTCACCACCCCTCGATAGCCATTCACTCATTGGCCGGTTCAGGCGTCTGCAGAGCGCCGTATTTTCGACAGCGCAATTGACTTATCGGAAAGCCGGCCTTCTGCTCATCAAAAAGTAGACTGTTTGGTATTTGCTGAAAAGAGGCTGATAAATTTTGACTTCGATAACGCAATGACTCATTAGCATGAAAAGAGTGCTAATTACGGATGATTGCCATCCGCTTTTGACAGAAGGATTGGCGAAAATGGGGTTTGTCTGCGATTTTATGCCCGATATCACCCTGGATGATACGCGCCGTATCATTCCCGGCTATGAAGGCCTTATCATCAACAGCAAAATCATCGTTGACCGGGCATTCCTGGACGCAGCCGTCCGCCTTCGCTTCGTCGGGCGACTCGGCTCCGGAATGGAGATCGTGGATCGCCCTTATGCAGCCGAACGGGGCGTGGCCGTCGTGAGCAGCCCGGAGGGCAACCGCAATGCAGTGGCCGAACAGGCGCTTGGCATGTTGCTCGCCCTGGCGAACAACCTGATCCGGGTCGACCGCGAAGTGCGCCGGAATGACTGGCGCCGCGAGGCCAACCGGGGCTGGGAGTTGCGGGGCAAGACCATCGGGATCGTAGGGTTCGGACATACGGGCGGCCAGTTTGCCCGCAAACTGGCGGGGATGGAAATGACCGTACTGGCTTACGACAAGTACAAACCCGCCGGTTACGCCGCTGCAATGGAGTGGGTGCAGGAAACGACAATGGGTGATATTCAAACGAGGAGCGACATCGTGAGCCTGCATCTGCCGCTGACGGCAGAAACCAGACATCTGGTTGACAACAAGTTCATTGATCGTTGCAAACGCGGTTTTGTGCTCATCAATACGTCGCGCGGGGGATGTGTCAGAACGGAGGATGTGGTAGCGGCGCTCGAGGACGGGCGAATCGGTGGCGCGTGTCTGGATGTCTTTGAAAATGAAAAAACCGCAACATTTTCTGAAGCGGAACGACAACTCTACGCAAGGCTGCATACACTGGAAAATGTAGTGTTAACTCCTCATATCGCGGGCTGGACGCACGAATCCAAACGAATGATGGCGGAATTGCTTTTAGAGAAAATTGCAGCAGCGGAGGGTTGAAATGTCAAAATCGCAACATTATTTGCCAATATTTCACGGCTACACGAGGGTTTTACTATCATTGCGGCCATTTTTAATAAATCGTTAACCAATTAAAGCAAGCAGAAATTTCAGTGCAGCGGGGCAAAGCGGCCTCCGGAACGGGCTTCCGGGCAGTGCAGTCCCGCTCTTTTGAAACACTTTCTTAACCTCTGTTCTATGGTACGTTCATTACTCTTAACATTTGCGATGCTCCTCAGCGCCGGAGCCGTACTTGCCCAAACAACCGTCTTACAGGGCAAGGTAACGGATGACAAAGGCGAAGGTCTGATCGGAGCCACCGTCAAAGTGCTGAAAGGCGCCGACATCGTACGCGGTTCCATTACGGATTACGACGGCAACTACCGGATAGCTCCGCTGGATCCCGGCACGTACGACGTGGAATTCTCTTACACCGGTTACAACGCGCAGCGTGTAACAGGTGTAAAAGTTATTTCCAACCAAATTACATTTCTGGACCAGGCAATGTCCAGTAATCTTGTGATTGAAGGCGTGGTGGTCAGCGCATTCAAGGTTCCGCTCATCGAGCAGGACAAAACGCAGGGCGGCCAAACCCTCACTTCCGACCAGATCAAAAACCTGCCTACCAGAAGTGTCAACGCTATTGTGGCCACCACTGCTGGTACAACTTCGGTGGACGGCGGAGACGTGAACATCAAGGGTTCGCGTTCCAATGCTACCAACTATTATATTGACGGTATCCGGGTGAGCGGCTCCATGCCGCCGGTGCAGGACATCGAGCAATTGCAGGTAGTGACGGGCGGTCTCGGCGCGGAATACGGCGACGTGACCGGCGGCGTTATCTCTCTGATCACAAAGGGCCCGGCCAGCGAATACCACGGCGCTGTCGAGGCGGAAACCTCCTACGGACTCGATCCGTACGGATGGCTGCTGACCACGGCCAACATCAGCGGCCCCATCTTAAAAAAGAAATTCGACGACGGTTCCTCCCGCACGATAGTGGGCTTTCGCCTGTCCGGACAGTTTTTGTCCCAAAAAGACGACGATCCCCCCGCGATACCGGTTTACCAGGTGAAAGGCGCAGGGATTGACATGGCCAAATTCTATAGCAGCGACCAGGCAATTGCCGATGCAGAACGCGCCAAGTTGCTCGATCCCGAGAATGTATTGGGTCGCCTTCAGGCCAATCCGATCATCACTCAGAACGGCAACATCATTTCTGCGGCTGAAAATCTGACGCAGGATAGCGTGAATACGCTCGATTACCGCCCCGACGAAGAGCGCCGTGATATTGACGTTACAGGAAAACTGGACTTCCGCCTGACCGACAACATTGATTTCAGTGTGACCGGAACCCTGAAGGATGTCCAAAACAAGGAAACTCAAGGTGGCTGGCGCCTGCTGAATTCGCGCAACAACCCCACCGAATACAGCCGCCGTTATCGCGGTATCGCCCGTTTCCGCCACCGCCTGGGCAGCAACGAACCGGACAACTCAGATCCCGGACGAGTGTCCATCACCAACGCCAACTACCAGTTGCAGTTCGGTTTCGAACGCGTCAACGGCACCACTTATGACCCGCGCCACGAGGATCGCCTGTTTGACTACGGTTATATCGGACGTTTTTACAGCGAATATATTCCGGTTGCGTTGCCCAACGAGGTAGGCAATATCGTGCACGTAGGCAACAACATTCTTTTCGAGGGCTTTGATTACGGATACCTCAATGGCGAGAATCAAGTGGTCATTCCCAACCCGGATTTGGTTGCTTATAACAATATTGATGGGTTCCAGAATGCATTCAACGGCCAATTTTCGGGCGTATACGATGATATCTGGGCCGGTATGCACGCCAACACCGGACTGGTGTATAACCGGTACAACAAGAATGAAACCGACGTGATGACCATCACCGCATCGGCCGGTTTCGACCTGAAACTGGGCCGTTCCGGAACGCACAACATCCAGTTCGGCCTGCTCAACGAACAGCGTACGCTGCGCAACTGGACCGTACTGCCCGAACGCACCAGCCCCACATCCTCCCTGTGGACATTGGCAAGACTTTCTGTTGACGACGGTTTCAATGGACTGGATACCAATAAGATTATCGGCAGGTTCTGGGATCCGATCTTTTCGCCCATCATCGGCGATTCGATTGACCAGTATGCCAACCTGGTGCTTTCTCCCGACCAAACGGGCGACAACAAATTTTACAGAAAAATACGCGAGGCGCTCGGCGTAGCACCGGATGCCGACGTCAGCATTGACGAATTGCGCCCCGATCAGCTGAGCCTCGATATGTTCTCTCCGCGCGAACTGACCGATCAGAACCTGCTGGGCTATTATGGTTATACCTATACGGGGGAAAAATTGACGGGCGATTACACGTTCAACGAATTTTTCACCAGCCGCGACGCCGACGGCGTGCGCGACTTCCCCGTAGCGCCGCTCCGTCCTTTGTACCAGGCTGCGTTCATCAAAGACAAGTTTACTTTTAATAAAATGATCTTTAGCCTGGGCCTTCGGGTAGAACGATTCGACCTGAACACCAAAGTGATGCGCGATCCGTACTCACTGTACCAGATCATGACGGCAAAAGATTACTACGCCACAGTCTCCGCTCCGCCACGTCCCGGCAATATCGGCGACGACTACAAAGTGTATGTGCAGGGCCCGACCGATGCTTCGCCGAAAGCCTTCCGCGACGGCGACACCTGGTATTTCGCCGACGGTAGGCAAGCCAACGACGGCAACCTGATCTTCGGCGGCGGCGTGGTCACTCCGTACCTGTTCGATACCATTGCAGGAGATGAGATCACCGACCCGCGTTTCAATCCGGACCTTTCGTTCGAGGATTATACACCGCAGGTCAGCTGGTTGCCGCGCCTGGCATTTTCGTTCCCTATCTCGGAAGATGCCAACTTCTTCGCCCACTACGATATTCTGGTGCAGCGCCCACCGAGCAACTGGGAGGTGACGCCGCTCAACTACTTCTATTTCTATGTGCCCGGCCGCACTCCTGCCAATAATGCCAATTTGTTGCCGGAACGGGTGGTAGACTATGAAGTAGGTTTTCAGCAACGCCTGAATCAAAATTCCGCGCTCAAATTCTCGGCTTACTACCGCGAAATGCGCGACATGATCCAGCGCCGTACCATTCTTTACGTGCCGACCATCGGCCGTTATGATACGTATGGCAACATTGACTTCGGTACGGTAAAAGGCTTCACGGTTCAATATGATCTGAGGCGTATCCGCAATGTAGAAATACGCATCGCCTACACGCTGCAATTCGCCGACGGAACCGGCTCTACTGCCGACTCCCAGCGCGGCCTGACAACACGGGGCAATATCCGTACGCTGTTCCCCCTCGATTTCGACGAACGCCACAACATCAACGCCATCATTGACTATCGTTTTGCAGAAGGCAACCGTTACAACGGCCCGCGCATTGGCGGCAAAGACATTCTTTCGAACTTTGGCATCAATATCCAGACTTACGCGGTATCGGGCCGCCCTTACACGGCCAAACAAATCCCCACGCGTTTTGACGGGGAAGGTACGCTGGGTGCGATCAATGGCAACCGCCTGCCATGGCGTTTCAACCTCGACCTGCGCGTAGACAAATCGTTCAACCTGGCGCCGCAAGGCAAAAATCCGCTCAACCTGAACATCTATTTCCGCGTATCCAACCTGCTCGACCGCAGAAACGTCATCGGCGTTTATCCGGCTACCGGCTCGCCGACCGACGATGGCTACCTGGCGACCGCGCAAGGTCAGTCCATCGTGGATGGCGTGGAAGACACCGGCCGCAGCCGGGATGCTTACCTGGCTTCTTATTCATGGGTGGTTCGCAACCCGAACAACTTCACGCTGCCGCGCCGCATGTATGTGGGCGCAGTGTTTGAGTTCTAATTAAAATTAAAAACTTAAAATATAAAAACCATGCGTCATTACAGAATTTGGATAGCAGCGATACTGGCATGCGTTGTATGGAGCGGGGTCTTTGCCCACGTTCCCGACAACTACCGCCGTCCTGCCAACACCAACAAAGTAAAATATCGCGACGTTTGCGCCAACTCCGAGTCGCAGATTGACCAGGAAATCAACAACGTACGCGCCCGCCTGCTGGGCGGCGGCGACTGCTGGTGGGACTTCAACGACGGTCGTTATATTGTGCCGAAAGTGGATGTTTCTTCCGGTCAGCGCGAAGTATCGTCCATTTTTGCCGCTTCGGTATGGCTGGGCGGTGTAGACCCTGCTAAAAACCTGAAGCTGGCCTGCCAGGACTATCGCGCAGGCGGCGCCAATGACTTCTGGCCCGGCCCGCTCAATGAAGCGGGTCTTACGGAATCTTTTACCTGCGACAACTGGGACCGCCATTTCCGCGTGACCGGTGAAGAAATTCGCAGACACCTGGCCAATCTTGCCGCAGGCAATCTGAGCGATGCGGACATTCCGAAAGGTGTGAAAGGATGGCCTGCCCGCGGCAACCCCTATTTTGCCGATGTATGGGGCTTCGACCTTCCCTATACGCAACAGGCACTCGCCGGTTTCTACGATGTCAATGGCGACGGCGACTACAAACCGCTCGAGGGCGACTACCCATCTATCGAGATCCGCGGCTGCGCGCTCGACCGCTATCCGGACGAAATGATCTTCTGGATTTACAACGACCAGGGCGGCGGCGCCGAACACGCCCGCACGAAAGGCACGCCGATCCAGATGGAGGTGCAGGTGCAGTCGTTCAGCTACGTCACCAACGACGAATTGAACGACATGACCTTCCAGCGCTACAAACTCATCAACCGGGCGGTTGACCGCATTGACTCCACTTTCTTTGCCATGTGGGTTGACCCCGATTTGGGTTGTTATACGGATGACTATATCGGTTGCGACACAGCCACCAACCTGATGTACGTATACAACCAGGACCCGGTGGACGGCACTACCGGTTGCACCTGTGATCAGGGGGTTGCTTCCTATTGCGATAAAGTACCCATCCTCGGTGTGGACTATTTCCGCGGCCCCGTATATCCCGACTCGGTCCAGTTCGACAGAATTGACCCCGTCACCGGCGATTCGCTATTCGAACCGGTGGAAATAGGCATGTCTTCTTTTGTCTATTACAACAACCCCGGCGTGGGAACCTGGCCGGCCGCTACTACCGACCCCGACCTGCCGCTCGAATTTTACCGCTATCTGACCGGCCACTGGAAAGACGGTTCTCCGTTCCAGTATGGCGGCAGCGGTTATCAGAGTGGCGGTGCCAACATAAACTATGCTTTCACCGATGCGCCTAACAGCGGCGGTTGGTCCATGTGCGAAGTGAACCTTCCGTTTGGCGACCGTCGTACCTTGCAAGCCTCCGGGCCGTTCACCCTGCAACCCGGCGCCGTAAACGAACTCATCATCGGCGTGCCGTGGGTGCCGGACATTACCTATCCATGCCCGGATCTGGAACAACTGCTCCGGGCCGACAAACTGGCGCAAGGATTGTTTGACAACTGCTTCGATATTCTCGACGGTCCCAATGCACCGAACGTGGACTGGATCGAATTGAACCAGGAAGTTGTGGCCGTGCTCACCAACGTGGCGCCTTCCAACAACGTGAATGAAGCCTACCGCGAACAGGATTTCCTGGCTCCGGACTCTCTGAAGAAACATACACCGCCTGCCGCGCCTCCCACACCGGAGGAGCTCGAAAGTACTTACTACAAGTTCGAGGGCTACAAAATCTATCAATTGACAAATCCGAACGTCTCCAATGCCGAATTCGAAAGCGACCCGGATAAGAGCCGATTGGTATACCAGGTGGACATTCGTAATGGCATCACTTCGATCTACAACTGGGAAGAAACATTCAATCCGAGCGACAAGGACAAACCCGTCTACGTACCCGTTCTTCAGGTACAGGGCGAAGACAAGGGCATCCGCCATACTTTCAGCATCAAAGACGACAAATTTGCCACCGGCAACGACAAGCGGCTGATCAATCACAAGAAGTACTACTTCGCGGTGATCGCCTATGCTTACAATAATTTCGACACATTTGACCCATTGTCAGCTCCGCCGCCCGGCCAACAGCGGTCTTACCTGCCCGGCCGTCAAAATGGCGACGGTACCCAGATCAGTATCATCACGGTAATTCCGCGTCCGGTGATAGATCAGGCATTGCAGTCGTCGTACGGCGATGGCGTGGTGGTCACCAGACTGGAAGGCGCCGGCAACGGCGGCAATTTCCTCGACCTCGACAGCACTACCCGTGCCAATCTGTGGACGGGAGCGCTGGCGGATACCGCTTTGACATACAAGACCGGTCGCGGTCCGCTCAACATCACCATCTTCAATCCCTTCGAGGTAAAAGACGGCGATTACGAACTGCGCATGGTGGACGGCAATATGACCGACACAAAGCTGGACGACACCACCCGTTGGGAATTGCGCCGCCTGCCCGATGGCGCGGTCATTGTTTCCGACCGTACCATCAGCGAAATCAACGAACAGATCGTCAAGGAATACGGCTTTTCCGTGAACATCACCCAGCAAGCCGAATCGGGCAGCCTGAATCAGGACGAATCCAACGGCGCCATCGGCGGTGAAATCGAATACAGCAACCGAAACCAGCAATGGCTGGCGGGTTTTGCCGATCAGGAAAACGGTATATTCAACTTCGTGAAAACGCAAAAACTGGAGATTGACGAAGAGTTCGACCCGAGCCAGGAACTTTCGACATTGGGCGACGGATTTTTCGTACCTTATACTTTGTGCGATTGGCGCCTGACGCCGCTGACGGATTTTGAACCGATGTTCACCCCTGCATGGACGGAGATGAACGGCAGCATTGCCCTGAACGGTACTGCCAATGGCAACCCGGCGCAACGTCGCGAAAAACTCGCCAAGCTCCCGAACGTTGACATCGTCCTTACCAGCGACAAGTCGAAATGGAGCCGTTGCGTGGTCATCGAAACCGCTTCATGGTATTATACCAATGGCACGTATGCCGCCATTCAGGATCCGACTTTGCAAACCGAAAGTCCGGCCAACAAGGAACGCGTGACATTCGACGTGCGTTATGCGCCCTCCGTCGGCAAGGACGACAACAACAACGACGGTCTTCCCGATCCCGATGGCGCCGTAGCACCCGCAGGCGCGCCCGACGCGGGTCAGCCGATTCGCGGTATGGGCTGGTTCCCCGGCTATGCTATTGACGTGGAAACGGGTCAGCGTCTGAACATCTTCTTCGGCGAAAACTCGTGCTACAGCAGCGCCCTCGACCCGACTTTCACGGGCCGCGACATGCTCTGGAACCCGACGGATCAGGTGGTGCGCGAAACGAGCAACAACTTTACCAGTTTCTTCGATCTGATCCTGGGCGGCCAGCACTTTGTGTACGTCATGAACACGCCTTACGACGAATGCGAAACACTTCGCCGGCGGTTCACGCCTGAATTGAACAACTTCCTGGGCTCCGCAAAAGTGCAGCAGGTAAGGAACATCGCCTGGGCGGGCATGCTCCAGATGGCCAACGGCACCCAACTGAAGACGCTGCGCGAAGGACTTATTCCGAACGATGTGACCATCAAACTCCGTGTGGACAATCCGTACCAGACCTGGTATCAGGACGACAACGCAGGCAAAAAGACAGGTCACCCGCGTTATCAATTCAAAATTCAGGGTCGGCAATCGCAACCTTTGACGGAAATTCAGATCGCCAACGCGCTCGATTCCATCAAAGTCGTACCCAACCCGTATTATGGCTTCTCGCAATACGAAACGTCGCAGTTCACCAATACCATTAAGATCACCAATCTTCCCGGGAAGTGTACTGTGACCATTTACTCGCTCGATGGCAAATTCATCCGCCAATACCAGCGCAATGAAGTGTATGCGCCATACCAGCAGATCACCGATGCGCTCGAGTGGGATTTGAAAAACAACAAGGGTATTCCGGTGGCCAGCGGTGTCTATTTGATACACGTAGCAAATCCGGAATTGGGTGAACGAACCATCAAGTGGTTTGGCATAGCGCGACAATTTGACCCCTCAGGGTTGTAATTGGTTATCGGGAATTGGTTATTGGTTATCAGTTAACGGTATTTAGTATTCGTCTGTAAAAACGAACAAACAGAACCCGCAACTGATAACCAATAACTGGTAACCGATCACTGCAAACGGACAACGTTTTAGCAAACTTTCAATCAAAAATCATGAATCACAAATACATATACCTGCTTCCCTGGTGCGTGTTGCTGCTCACGGGCGTCGCATTTGCAGGCAACCCCGACCGGCAGGGCGAAGCGGGCGCCAATCAATTGCTCATCAATCCCTGGGCGCGCAGCGCGGGTCTGCATACCATGAACACTGCCAGCATCACGGGTACGGAAGCCATCTTCCTCAACGTTGCGGGCCTTTCGCGCATCACCAAAACCCAGATACAGTTGGGCCATACCCGTTATCTTTCGGGTGCAGGCATCAATGTGAACGCCCTCGGTTTCGGCCAGCGCATCGGCAAAGGCGGAACTTTCGGCTTCAACCTGATCGCGCTGGATCTCGGCGATTTCGATTACACCACCGAAGATACTCCCGGAGGTTCGGGAGCTACTTTCAGCCCGTCGTTTTTCAACATGGGCGTTTCCTATTCGCACTTGTTTGCCAACAAGGTATCGGTAGGTGTCACCGCCAAATTTGTCAATGAATCCGTCTCCAATGCCCGGGCAAGCGCCTTTGCGATAGATGCGGGCGTTCAATACGTGACGGGCGAAAAAGACAACTTCAAATTCGGCATTTCGCTGCGCAACGTCGGTCCGAAAATGCAATACCGGGGAGAAGGCCTTTCCAAGCAATTGCCCAACCCCGGCCCGACTTTCCCCTACGACAACACGTACTATGAGCGGGCGGCGGCCTTTGAACTGCCTTCCCAACTGAACATCGGTATGTCCTACGATTGGCTGCTGGGCAGCGTCAACCGGTTGAGCATGGTGCTTAACTTTACATCCAATGCTTTCTCCCGCGACCAGGTAGGCGGCGGTTTGGAATTTGCATTGGGTCAGAATTTTGCCCTGCGCACAGGATACAAATACGAGTTCGATTCAAACGACGTGGAAGCATCCATTGACAATGGCCTGAGCGCCGGCCTCAGCGTATCACTGCCTGTGAAAAAGGATTCTGATACCCGCATCGCGCTGGACTACGCTTTCCGCGCAACGGATATTTACGACGGCATACACAACATCGGCATCCGGCTCGAACTGTAAACCCATGCCGCCGCGAAAAAATGAGAGATAATTTTTCTCTTTTATAGATACTCCGTATCTTTGCAGCAACTTTTACAAACACAGGAACGTTTCTATCTGCCCGGTAGGAACGTTCCTGTTTTTTCTGCCCGACTCTCGAAGAAGGTTTATCCGACGCCCCGCGTCGGATAAACCTTCTTCAGCCTCCCGGACATTGTTCGGGAGTTTTTCATGGATTTAATTTTTTACCAATGGCGAACTACACGTATCTGACGCAGAGTGGTTATGACAAGCTCAAAGCCGAACTCGAAGAATTAAAAACAATCGGGCGCCAGGAAGCTGCGCGCGCTATAGCCGAGGCTCGCTCACAAGGCGACCTTTCGGAGAATGCCGAATATGACGCTGCCAAAGACGCTCAGGGAATGCTGGAAATGAAAATCAGCGAAATGGAAACGGTGCTTTCCAATGCCCGCGTGATTGATGAAAGCCAATTGGACGATTCCAAAGTGGCGATCCTTTCCAATGTGACGATCAAAAACCTGAAAACGGGGAAAGAAATGACGTATAAACTGGTTTCGGAAACTGAAGCCGATGCCAGGCAGATGAAAATCTCGGTCACCTCGCCCATCGGCCAGGGGCTGCTCGGCAAAGTCAAAGGCGAAGTGGCCAAAATCACCACACCTGCCGGTGCTATGGAATTTGAGGTCACCAATATTACTATAGGTTAATTATTGGTTGTCAGTTAATGGTTACCAGTAATAACCAACAACCAACAACCATTAACTGACAACCATTAACCACTAACTATCCATGCCCAGTATCTTCTCCCGCATCGTAAACGGCGAAATCCCGTGCTACAAAGTAGCCGAAACAGCCGATTATCTGGCTTTTCTGGATGTGCGTCCGCAGGCCAAAGGCCATACTTTGTGCATTCCCAAGCGCGAGATTGACTACATTTTCGACATCGAAGACGCGCATTTAGCCGGTCTGATGGTTTTTGCCAAAAAGGTCGCCAGAGCGGTAGAAAAAGTTGTACCCTGCCAGCGCATCGGCGTTGCCGTCATCGGGCTGGAGGTGCCGCACGCGCACATCCACCTGATCCCGCTCAACTCGATCTCAGACCTCTCTTTCGGCAAAGAACCGGTGGCGATGTCGCCTGAAGCCATGAGCGATCTGGCGGCGAAGATTGCTGCCCAAGTAGGCGATTGATCGCCACACAGAGCCATTTTTAAGCGAACGGATTTTTTACCGTACTTTTCAACCCCGCCGGTGTGACAAACCGGCGGGGTTGAAATTTTTATGAAACATCTGCTCCTTTTGTCTTTGTCAAGCATAATTCGAGCGAGCCTGCCACCCCGACTACCGATACCAATACGGGACTCTTTCCGGTTGCTGACACTGCTATTGCTCCTGTTCTCACGTTGCGATCAACCGCAAACAACGCAAACGTCAGTCTTGCCAACCCTCATTCCCCATCCGCCGTCTGCCGTCCATCGTCCACCGTCTGCCGATGTAAATGGCCTCACCTTTGTGGCGCCGCCCGAGCCTTTCCCTCAAAATCCCATGCCCCACGTTGCGGAGACGGGCGCCAACTGGATTGCCGTCGTTCCCTATGCTTTTTTGCGCCCCGGCACCAGCCGGGTCATTTTCGACGAGCACGGCGGACAGTGGTGGGGCGAACGTCCCGAAGGCGCCAGGGAGACCATTCGTTTGGCCCACGAGGCAGGCATCAAAGTCATGCTCAAACCCCAGGTCTGGATCCCGGGAGCGTGGACGGGGTCGCTCGATTTTGCGGACGAAGAAGAATGGCTCATGTGGGAAACGACCTATGAACGGTACATCCTGCGCTTTGCTGCATTGGCCGATTCCGCCCAGACGGATTTGTTCTGCATCGGCACGGAATTCAACGCGTCCATTCAGAAACGCCCGCAGTTTTGGGAAGGTTTGATCCGGAAGGTCAAAGCGGTATACAAAGGCAAACTCACGTATTCAGCCAATTGGGACGACTGGGATAAAGTGCCATTCTGGAAGGAACTGGAATATATCGGGCTTGGCGGCTATTTCCCGCTCGTGGCGGAAGCCACGCCGAAGGTGGAACAGTTGACAGCCGCGTGGCAGCCCATCAAAGAGCGTCTGCACGCATTCAGCAAGGAGCAGGGCAAACCCATTTTATTTACCGAATTCGGCTACCTCAGCGTGGACAGCTGCGGCTGGCGCAACTGGGAACTGGAGCGAGGTATCGAAAGCCGCAACATCAACCAACAGGCACAGGCCAATTGTTATGAAGCGCTGTTTGCCACTTTCCGGCGTGAAGACTGGTGGGCGGGCGGTTTTCTCTGGAAATGGTTCCCCAACATGCGCGGCCACGAAGGATATCCGGAGCGGGATTACACGCCGCAGGGGAAGCTGGGTGAGAGCACAATAAAGAAATGGTATCGTGCGCGGGATTGAGGATGTTATTGGGTTAAGACCATGTTGCACTGAAAATTACCGCCTGGCGAAAAGGCCACTTCTCTCCTGCACTTAGAAAATCAGAAAAAAACGTAGTTTTTGGAGCAACGGAGTTGCCCCCCCTTTAGCGCCTGGAAATTGTACGAAACGGCGACGGTTGCGCCGGCTGGAGTGAATAGGTTATTGCAATGACATCTTTCCCATTGAAAATTTCTATCCCTCAGAAATATGGCATCCCTTTAGCATCGCGGAAAACCCCAAAAAAACATAGTTTTTTAGGTAAAAGGGGTGCCGCAACTTTGCTATCAAATTGATCGCCTTATGATAAAATTACGCTTCCCTTCTCTTTTCCTTGTCGTGTTTGCAGGATTGGCTTTTTCTACTGCCTGCAACAAATCCGACGAACGCATCACCACGATACAAGGCCGCATCACGGAATACGGCACAGGCAATCCTATCGATGGAGCCCGAATTTACCTGCTCTGCTACGACGGCTCGGTGTTCGGCGGTAGCTCTTCCACTTTAGGCGATTCCATTGTGACCGATGCCAACGGCGAATTTCACCGGGAGTACCGGCAGGAAGATGTATGCGGCGGGGCATATATGATTGTCTGGAAAGAAGGCTACTACAAACGAGACGGATTAGGCGTGACCACCGGTGTCAACAATGTGAACATCGCGCTCGATCCGGAAGCGTGGTTAAAATTGGTCACGATCCCGGATTTAGGAATGTGGTTAAGCCTCGGTTTCGGAGGCACATTCAGACCTCATAGCGTACATGCTAATCAGGGGACAGAGACCCAAATTTTTCTCGGTCAAGGAGGAAGAAAAGCACTCCTTCATTGGGGGCCATTTTCAAATCCGGAGATCAACTTCACTGACTCTATCTATATGGTACCCCACGACACCACAACGCACACCATACACTATTAAACTCAAAACTTAAAATTTCTGAAATGAAATTCATGACCGCTCATCCACCAATCAGCGGAAGGCCACTGGTATGTCTGCTACTTGCCTTTCTCCTTTCGCTCGCACTCCATTCCCAATGCCCGAGTTACCCACGCCGAATAGACGAGTGCTTCGTCTGCGTTGATGGCGACGCTCAATTGGAATTTCAGCAACGGGCTTTTATACACAACCCGGTTCGGTTCAATTTCGGCGCATTCCCAGCCGACATTACTTTGACAATAGATTTTGCCGATGGCCTGGGTCCCGTCACTGTTGCGCCCTCCACCATCCGGACTGTGACGTATCCCACATCCAGCACCCCTACGCAATACTCATTGGCCTGGACTACACTCAGACCGAATGGCGCTGGCGCGACGGGTACCCAAACGATACAAACCAATTTCAACACCGGTATTAATTATTCTGATTATCTTCCGCATGAGTCTTTGTCCAACCTGAATGGCAATACTTATTCGCCGCCGGCGGGTAACGCCTATCCTCCCGGCAGTCCGTTCAACAGCCCGACTTCGGCAGGGGGCATGGTTCACGTTTTGTATGCCAATCCCGACCACCAACTGCGCAAACCATTCATATTGGTGGAAGGCTTCGATCCGGTCATTAATACGCCGGCGGAATATGCAGTGAACAACACCGACGGCGTGTTAATGGGATACGGAACTTTTCGCTGGGACGTGTTAATGACCGGGCGCAGCGAATTTTTTGACGACGACCCCGCGAATCCCGGTATACCGCACACGCCGCAGTTTGCCCTCCTCCCCGAGTTGGTTGCCCAACTTCAATCCAGAGACTACGATTTGGTGTATGTGGACTTTGCCAATGGAGGCAATTATATTCAAGCCAATGCAAATTTTTTGATTGAAGTACTCGAATGGGTAAATGCTACAAAAATCGGCACCGAACAAAGTGTACTGCTCGGAGCAAGCATGGGTGGCATAGTGGGTCGTTATGCGCTGGCGAAAATGGAACAGGAAGGTAAAAGTCATTGCGTAGGGCTTTTTGGCACCTTTGATACGCCGCACAATGGAGCCAACATCCCATTGTCAGTACAGGCCTTGGGGTGGTTTTATCATGCTACAGGCAACAGCGAAGAAATATGGGCGGCGCTCAATACGCCTGCTGCCAGGCAACAAATCATACAAAGTCTTGGAGATAAATTACAATCCGGTGAAGTGGAGATCAGAAACCAGGATGGTTGGCCTTATATTACTCCCCTCTCTTTTGATGAACTGCTCGACTACAATTATGCCGCACTGCGCAATACCCTTCAGGGCGAACTAACAGGTCTGGGGTGGCCTAAATTGCCGCGCAAAATCGCTATGCTGGACGGGATGATGGACGGTACCGCATTGAGCAACCAGGGATTTGGCCCGGGCGGCAAGTTTTACGATGCGAGTATTTATGCAAATTCGCTGGATTTCGGCACCGTGTTCAAGGTATTCATGCGTTCGGTTAACAGTAGCGCCTGGGAAAATTACACGATACACGGCATGGACAATTGTCAAAAACAAAGCAACATCTGTTATACACATAATGCATTGTTTTCTATCGCACAGCCACACGATTTCAATCCTTGTTTCGGCAATAAGGTCCCATTCAAGTATCACAGCATAGACCTGAACACCGTCGCCGACTTGCCACACCTGGACAACGCACCCGGTGGATTCCGGCTTGATATTACATCTTTGGACGCTCAACTGCGCGCTTCTGTGCCCGACAATGCAACTTTCAACAACCCTGTCAAGTTGCCAATAATGTCATTCGTGCCAACGTGGAGCTCTCTGGCAATGGCTACGCCGTTGAATAATGCGAATTTATTCGTGGACCTGACGACGCCGGAATTTGAGGAATTAAATCTCCCCAATGCAAAGGTTCCAAATTTCGACAACTTCTACGCTCCTCCCGGCAACCTTCGTCATGTTGAACTCGACGGTGGCATGATAGGCTTTCTAATGGGTGAACTGGATAATCTCGATGCCGGCCAGATTACCGGCAGCACCCTCGCTGAAACATACAACTTCGGCTTGCGGCGTACTCAAATACCGAATATTTCCGTGCTCAGTGGCGGCAAACTGAACATCAACAACACCGGCCCGACGGGTTATGTGCAAAGCAATCCCGGAGAACCTGCGATCAAACCCACCTTCACCACCTACCTGCTCGACTGTGGCCAGGTCGTCACTGTCGAAGCGGGTGGCGAATTCAACATCGGCGCGTTCGACAAATCTCAACACGGCATCACCGAAGTGTGGCAAGACGCAACAGTTCACATAAAGTCTGGCGGCAAACTTCATATTACCAGCGATGGAAGCGCCCTGATCATAAAGCCCGGCGCCACCCTCATCCTCGATCCCGGCGCTATTGTTGTCCTCGAATCGCCTGGATCCAACATCCACATCGAAGGCACTCTCGTCTGGAACGGCGACATCAACTTCACAGGATTGGGATATTTTGAATTTGCATGGGGAAATACCCTCGAATTAGGGCCGAATGCCGACGCCCTCCGCCTCAGTGGGGCTGGCAAGACCAACCGCTTTATTCGCATCGGCGATGGCGCTACCCTTTCGATCCCAAATGGAAGAGGACTCGACCTGGAGGAAGGCGCCGTAGAACATCACGGAGCGGAGATCCAGTTGGGTGAAGGTTCCTGGTGCGACCTGAGGGAAGTGAAAATGCACGGTTCAGGTGTCACAGGGTTGTTCGGACAACAAGTCGGCGACATCAGTATTCAGGATTGCACCTTCGACGGATTGATCTTCCCGATCGATATATTAGGTTCGGATAATGCCGGTTTTATTTTCGGGCCGGGCACCTTAGTCAAGGGTTCTGACTTCCACAACTACGAAACCGGCGCTCATTTCCGGGAACGCATCGGAGTGGTGTTTGAAGATTGCCAGTTTACGGGCAATCCGGGTACGTTCCAGCAAAGAGGTATTTTTTCAGAGTTCAATTTTATTACGCTTGTGAGGAGTTGTACCATCAGCGACCACGACGCAGATGTGCTCAACGCCAGCAACAACGGGGTTGATCCGCTGTTTGAGCCCCAGGCGGGTATGGGTATAAGAGTAGAGGGAGGATGGATACTCTGGATGGATGGCGGCGAGATCAATAATTGTGAAATCGGCATCGGTAACCAGGTGCTCGACCCCTCGAACGGGGCTCCGACCAATATTTACATGAACCATTTCGCTACCATCCGCGGGAGCCACAGCGGTATTGTCATGAACGGCGACGCCTCCACCGGCCTCGTAATGATGGATTGCGCCCGCATCCTCGAAATTGAGAGATCAGGAATATACGGAGAAGACATTTCGCTGGTGATTGATCCTTTGCTTCTGCTTCAAATGTCGGGCGGTACCAACATCGTTGATCCGAATGTATTTACGCGGGCATACGTTCAAGGTCCCGGGAACAAATACCTCAACATCTGTTATATAGACAAGACATCGCCCCAGCCCGTACCCGCCAAACTCAATTTTTGGGGCACGGTCACGGGGGGCGCGACCTCCAATGATGCGAATCCGAATGCGAGCATTTCGCTCAAAAAATCGGCGCCCGGCGGGCTTCCTTGCAGTGCCTCCTTCCCTGCCGATGTAAGCCTGGCGCTACAGGAAGAGCCCCTTGGGTGCGCCAGAGAACTTGATTCCCAGGATCCGGATGAATGTGATGCGGAAGTCTTTCCGGGAGAACCCACAACTGTACGGGAAGCATTTCGCACCGGAATTAACCAAATCAACAATGAGGAATACGAAAGCGCGCACGGCACTTTCGGCAGCATCGCCGGTTTGTGGCAAGATGACTTGAGCGGCTTCACCAACTATTGCGAAACGCTGATAGACGCTTCCAAGTCGCTCTCCGAAGGCGAAAGCCGCAGCCAGGCGATCGTAAAATCCGCAGCCGGTTCCTGTATATTCCCCAACCCGACTTCGGGTGAAGTGAGCATTTCTTTGCCTGGAGAAGTCTGTCACCTCCGCATCTGGGACACTTTTGGCAAACTCGTCCGCGAAACATCCGCTGCCGGTCTCTACCGTATGGATGTCTCCGCATGGCCGGCCGGCCTTTACTGGATAGATGTTACCGCTCCCGACGGCACGCAACGTGAACAAATGAAGATGGTAGTACAGCGATAACCTACGTGTATTCTGACAATCCTGTAACAGCAATCCCGGTTAAACAATACCTCGCCGGGATTGCTGACATGGGCGCACTCATGCCTGCGCTTTTAACATAGGTGCTGCCCAATCTCTCTACCGCCGGAAGAAGGGAAAATGGAGTTGTCTGCACAGTTATGGCCTAAAATGACAAGGTTATATATTAGCTCTTGCAGTAAATATTGAAAAATTATTTCTTTGCACAGATGAGAAGTTGCGTCCCAATAACTTCCTTAATCCTGATTTATGTGTTCTGGCGAATTGTGAGCAGGGTTAGCGTTTCGTGAATATCCTGAACGAGGATCGAAGCAGCGCATCCGAACCCAATCAAACATTCAAAACACAAATGCCCTTCGTTTTTCCATTTTATCACCAACGCGATGCCATGGATTGCGGCCCTGCCTGTCTGATGATGGTAGCCGCTGCTTATGGCCGGAAATACCCTCTTCCCTATCTGCGTGAACGCAGTTACCTCAGTCGTGACGGCGTATCGGCACAAGGCATTATGGAAGCCGCCGAAAGTATTGGATTCCGTGCCATGACTGTAAAAGTACCTTTTTACACTGGAAAAGATACTGCTTGTTTACTTACCGCACCGCTTCCTTGTATTGCGCATTGGAACCAGAACCATTTTGTTGTCGTGTACAGAGCTGACAAACATTGCGTGTGGGTAGCCGACCCAGGTGCCGGAAAATTCAAACTAAAACGCGCTGATTTTGAAAAATCATGGATCAGTGATGTCGGGCAAGGTATTTTGATACTGCTCGAACCCACTCCGGACTTTTATCGCCACGAAGCCAGCACATCCACTTCAACCACGCGATTGAAGCATGCGTTGGGTTATGTGCGCCCGCACAGCCAGTTATTGTTGCAGGTAATAGCAGGCATGGTATTGACAAGTGTGTTCACATTGATTTTCCCTTTATTGACCCAGAGTATAGTAGATTTTGGAATTGATAACCGCAATATCGGTTTTATCAATCTTATGCTGCTGGCTCAATTGATGTTGTTTTGCAGTCAAATGACGGTGCAGTTTTTGCAAAGCCGCATTCTTCTGTTTATAGGTACTCGCATCAACGTGGCAATGGTCAGCGATTTTCTCGCTAAACTGATGCGCCTGCCAATTGGTTTTTTCGATACCAAAATGACGGGAGATCTGATGCAACGCATCGGCGACCAGGGACGTATCGAGGCATTTTTGACCCAATCTACTTTGCCAGTTATGTTTTCTGCCATCAACTTTATCGTATTCGGTTTTGTATTGGCAGCATACAATACAACAATTTTTGGTATATTTTGCACCGCAGCCATCTTGTATGTTTTTTGGATACTGTTCTTCTTGCGTCGTCGAAAAGAGATTGACTACCTGCGCTTCCAACAGTCTGGTGAAAACAGCAACGCTGTTATAGAACTGATACAAGGGATGCAGGAAATAAAACTACAGGGTTCTGAACGCAAACGCCGCTGGATTTGGACAGGTATACAGGCAAAACTCTTCCATACAAACTTATTGTCGCTCAACCTCTCCCAATGGCAGGAAGCCGGCGCCGGTTTTATCAATCAAAGCAAAAATATCTTTATTGCTTTTCTGGCGGCCAAATCCGTCATTGACGGCCAGATGACGCTCGGTATGATGCTGGCTGTGCAATATATGGTGGGGCAAATGGATGCTCCGCTCCAGCAATTTATTACTTTTATTCGCGCCGCGCAAGATGCCAAAATCAGCCTTGAACGAATGGGGGAAATACAAGACCAGCCTGATGAAGATTCATTACAGCATTTTGGCGGGTCCGGAACAGTTACTTCGCCATTG
Source organism: Saprospiraceae bacterium (assembly GCA_019187225.1). GTDB lineage: Bacteria > Bacteroidota > Bacteroidia > Chitinophagales > Saprospiraceae > M3007. Next base: position 124,348 of record JABAQQ010000019.1, on the reverse strand, counting down.
GCGAATGGCAGGGGCCATGCCGTCCCGGTTTATGACAAAGATAGAACCTTCATAAAATCCGCCGATCGAGAAGATATCTACATTGAAAATCTCTCCTTCCGTTATAATCAACTGCACAACAATGTGCTGCACAGAATCAACCTGCTCATTCCGCAAGGAAAAGTGACTGCCATTGTCGGGGCCAGCGGGAGTGGAAAAACGACTTTGGTCAAACTCCTGCTCGGATTTTACCAGCCGACAACAGGCAGTATTCGCGTTGGCAACACTCCGTTGCAACAAATCAAACCTTCCGAATGGCGCAAACGCTGCGGTACAGTAATGCAGGATGGTTTTATTTTTTCCGATACCATCGCCAATAATATTTCGGAATGTGATGAGCGCCCCGATCCCGGTCGCATGTTCCAGGCAGTAGAAACAGCCAATATCCGCGAATTCATCGAAGGTTTGCCGCTTGGTTACAATACCAAAATCGGTACAACCGGCAATGGTATCAGCCAAGGGCAGCGACAACGTTTCCTGATAGCCCGCGCTGTCTATAAAAACCCCGATTTCCTTTTTTTTGACGAGGCTACCAATGCCCTCGACGCCAACAACGAACGGGCAATTGTGGAAAACCTACAATGGTTTTACCGCAGAAAATTCTTTCCTAATGGAGATGGCCGGGAGGGAAATGAAGGAAACAAAACTGTTGTCATTGTCGCACACCGCCTAAGCACCGTTCGCCACGCCGACCAAATCGTAGTTTTGGACAAAGGCCAAATCGTGGAAACCGGCACCCACAAAGAACTTACCATGTTGCGCGGAGCCTATTACAACCTTGTCAAGAACCAGCTGGAATTGGGCACATGAGCATTTTCGCCTCAGAAGATCAGCACATTAGCACTTTAACAACTTGGCACATTGCCGCTTTTATCTCGCCATGAAAATTAGAATCTTCGACGACCTCTATCTCCTTCAGCGGATTGACCACCTCATCCGCACCCGAGCCACCGGTACGCCAGCGCAACTCGCCAAACGGCTGAATACCTGCGAGCGCGACGTATATCGCCTGCTGGCAGACCTCCGTGACCAGGGCTTCCCTATCGCTTACGATAAACAATCTGATACTTATTATTATATGGAGCAGGTGAAACTCGACATCTCCATAGTAGTCGGTTCGGAAAAACTTCTGACCATTAGAGGCGGTGAAAAAAGATTCAATTTTTTTGAGAGACTGACAAAATTTGGCAGCCAGGACTCCTTCCTTTGGAGAACAATTCGTTTTGTGATATGGCTATTACCGTTCAGTTTTTCAAACATATGCAACGCGCAGAACATTGTGCCTAACCCCAGTTTTGAATCTATAAATTTTATTGACAACCGATGGTCCGGCACCTATCGTTCTTTTGAGAAAAAAGTAGTTGATTGGGATTCCCCCAATAATGGTTCTCCAGATTTATTATCAACCGACAACTGTAATAAAATGTATCCTAAACGGGATGAGCTGATATTCACTGATTGCACGATCCGAAGCGGGAAAATAATGGTTGGAATAAAAACATTCGGATGCAGGAGCAGAACGACACACTGTAAAGAATATATCCAATGTGAGCTTTTGGAACCTATGGAACCGGGAAAGAATTACAGAATCGAATTCTGGCTCAAATTGGTGGATGGAAGCGTTAAAACAAACAATCTGGGAATATCTTTATCAACCCACAAAGTAAGATATGCGTCTGAAAGCGTTATAAATTTCCTGACCCCAAAATACAATATTGATACCATAATAGATACTTACAATTGGATAAGAGTCAATACAACATACAGGAGCGACTCAAATTATGCATATTTACTGATTGGAAATTTTTATTCCGATGACAGCACTAAGTCTGTAAATGATGGCAATAGTTATTCTTTCATTCTTATTGACGATATAAGCATTGTCCCTTCAAATGAATATCTTCCAGGAAATATAGAAACAGGAAAAATTTATATACTAAAGAATATAAACTATGAAACCGACAAATTTATCCTAACGGATTCTACTTATACCCAAATTGACTCGATCGCAAGGATACTTCAGGAGAACATGCCCCTTAAAATCAAAATAATCGGTCACACAGATGATGTGGGAGGAAAAGAATATAATATGAGATTATCGCAAAACCGCGCGAAAGAAATTGAAAAACAACTTCTTATGAGACAAATAAACAAAGACAGAATTATTATCGAGGCCAAAGGAGATAGTCACCCATTGATTAAAGATAAATCACCTTTGGCCCGGCAGGCGAACCGCAGAGTTGAATTTATTTTTTTAAATCCTGGTGAGTAACTACTAATTCATACAGGAAAAAATCTGGAACCTCCTGAAGATGGTGATTGTATTATCTCCATTTAAAAAAAAGTACAGACGGCAACCTTGTATCCGTGAATACAAGATCAAACATTTAATTTTTAATTATGGAAAAAAGAGATTTTTCAAAATTCAACGCAAACGTCCTTTCCCGTCGGGAAGCCAAATTGCTCACCGGTGGCAATATCACATGCTGCTGGGGAAACACCAACTGTGTTGATTGTGGCGCAGGAGCAAGATGCGATTATTACCTTGTTGACAAGAAGGCATGTTGTAGCGGAACTACAACATGCACTTCACAGAACAGTTAATAGCAGCATTGCCTGAATTTTACTTTATCAGCCGCCAAGTTTTTCAGATTACTTCCCTGAAGCAGTAATTCGCATATTTCAAACTATTGAAACAGGTCTTAACCCGGTTCATGATCAATCGGTTGGATACTACTGCTCAATCAGTGATTTAATGTTAATCTTGGCGGCGTTAAGTTGTAAAGCAGGTAACCCGCAAATAGGCTTGATGATCAATTTCTAATTGACTGCGCCTGTTTTTTTCATTGCATACAAAGTATAGAAAAGGGAAAGCCCGCTTACTTAATATGGAAAAATTTTTTTGCATTATCTTATTGAATTTTGCAACGGTGTTTGCATATTCACAGGAAGACACATTGGATCACTCCGCATTTGCGACTGATTTATACATCGGCGGTTATCCTATTTCCACCTCATTTGTAATATCAACCATACCGAAGTCATTACCGGCACTAAAAGGAGTTCCGGATACATTTAACAATTACTTCATTTTTAAGTTCCCCCTTCATTGGGAACAAAGCCTTTATGAAAATTTTAAAAATGGATACGCTGACGAATTGGATTCAATTCGATTGTACCAATTCATAGACACATCCTTGCTTTCTGAAAAAGCAACAAAAAACAGCATTTTTATTATTAGCAATCTTGATAAAAAAGGCATTAAGCAGATTATAGTTGATGCAAATAACAACTTTGATTTTAGCGATGATATAATGTACACATTTGAGCCGTCTGTGAAATACAAAAAAGACATATTCGATAACCTGGCAGGAAACGAAGCGATTATATCATTTGAATACTATGATGGCAAGAAAACCGTAAAAAGAAATTTACTTGTGGAGGTAAGGGGTTTTTCCCCAGATGTTATTGTAAACCCGCGAAACCCTTCCGGAAATCACTATGTTATAATAGCAATAATTGAGCACAGACAATTTTCATGTATTTTAAATGATACGAGAGTGTATGGATATATTTCTCTCAAATTAGGGGAGGAATGTAATTACAGTAATTATGCTTTAATAATGAGTGGCAGTCCGGTTGATATTAGACAAAAGCCACTGAAGTATCTAACGAAAGACTCTATTATCAATATAAACAATATGAAATATAAAGCCATTGTTAATTTAAAGGGAGATAAAATTATTTTTAAAAGATATGGCGACTCCAAATCTGATACAGGCGATTCTCTAAAAGCCGAGCATTTAAAAAAAATAATGATATATAATTTGGACAAAAGTGATTCGATATCATTTCGCGATTTGAGGGCCGATTATTATCTGCTCGATTTCTGGGCAACTTGGTGCAGGCCATGCCTTGAAGAGGCGCCACGTTTAATATCATTAAAAAAGCAATTAGGCATGGACAGGTTAAAAATAATTGGCATTTCAGTGGATGATGACGTAAACCACCTGAAAAGGTTTCTTGATAATAACAAGGAGCTAAATTGGTTTCATTCAATTGATAACGCCTCCAAAGAAAGCATCGCCAAGCATTTTAACGTGAATGCGCTCCCTACGTATATTCTTCTTGATAAGTCTGCAAAAGAGATAATAAGAGAAAATAGTATTGAAAAAATTATTAAAAAAATAAACTGAAAATATTTCTTCAAACTAAATTTAACAATTAATAGAAATGATTTAAATGTTCATTTCAATTTTTTGTTACACCTCGTTTATTCCGATCGTCGGGGATTCAGAACATATTGGGGATATTCTGCCGGAGCCAAAATCGAAAGATTTTTTCACCATTTCGCGCGTTTTTGAAGGAGTATAGCCGGGGCTACGTGACTGAAAAAGGTGGAAAATGGCGGAAAAGAAGCGTTTTTAACCTGGAATGAAAATCACCGACATGTTCTCAGGATTTGCCTTGAACTTTCAATCCTAACATCACATTTTTTAAACATCACAACCATTCAAATACAATGAGCCGAAGTCTGGATTTCGTTGCAAAAAAATATCTCTCCCTGAAAGGAATTTACGTCTCCGACTTATCTGAGCTTAAACTTCACCCTGACTACCCTTCATTATTGAGTGTGAGCGATGCGCTCCATGCTTGGGGTATAGAAAATTATTTATTGGAGTTAAAAGAACCTTCATTAGCCGCTCTCTCCGAATTTTCTTTACCGATAATTACCTTTTCACAGGTGTTAGGAAAAGCCATAATTATCATTAAAACTACTGATGATGCAATCTTTTATTATACTTCGGAGGGGAAATCATTGAAGCAAATCTCAGCTGAAGACTTTTTTGAAAGATGGCAGCCGATTGTATTGGTCGCATATCCAAAAAAAGAAACGGGCAAAATTAAATATATTATAAATAAACTCAAATCAAACACTTTGCAACTGGCTATCGGCGCATTATTGCTAATTATTTTTTTTCTTTTTATAAATCAAATAACGCTGGATATATCATTAACTTATATTTCGTTGTTCCTTATAAAATTGCTTGGGCTTGCGATAACAGTTATGTTATTTAAATATAAAACCAGTGGAGATAAAAATCTCATAGATAAGGTGTGCAAAGCAACAGGCGATTCTGACTGCTATAAAGTCCTTAATTCTCCCGTCTCCAACCTATATGGTGCTTTTGAATTGTCCGGTTTGGGTATGGCATATTTTTCCAGTGGTGTAACTTCTTTAGCGATACTTTCCTCATTCAATTTATCCTATGCAATAAGCTTTTCTTTTTGCTTTTCATTACTTCCTGCCTTTTTTTCATTTTTCTCGGTATGGTACCAAAAATTTATTATTAAAAAATGGTGTTTTCTTTGCATTGGAACATTCTTAGTATGTTGGTTAGAGGTTTTAGTGGCATCATTATATATTAAAAGCGACCGTCTTATTATTACGCCTGTTGCCTTTCTCATTGGGCTCTTTTTATTCCTGTTGTTCTTCTTATCAACCTGGCTGTATGAAAAGCATATATTATTTAATGATTCGCTAAAGGACAGTATAAAAAAATTAAATTCCATTAAATATGATGTAAAAATATTTGACTTTTTATTACAGAGCGGCAAACAGGTTTCTTTAGAGGGAGTGGATAAAATTACAGTTGATGATAATGGAAAGCATGTATTAACCATCGTAACGAATCCTGCCTGTGCGCCTTGCGCTAAGTTACACAATGAATTAAAATCCCTGATCCTTAATAAAAAATTACCTTTTAAAATAAATATAATATTTGCAGCAGGAGATGACCTGTTACAAGAAAAATACAGTATGGCAAAAAACGCGTTACAAAATATAGATAAATTCGGAAGAAATATATTTTGGGAAAAACCTGAAGAAGTTTATTATCAAGACAAACAAGCATCTTATGACATAGCTGCTGAAAAATATAATAAAATCCTGACAAATCAGCATGACTGGTGTGCCAAAAACATTAAACACACGCCTACCATTTTTTTTAACGACAGAGTTTTGCCCGATTGCTATTCCATTTCAGATTTATACTATTTTTCAACATAGTTTTCATTGAAAGGGTCAACTCCTGTTTTCTGCGAACAGGTTAGCGATCAAAGTACATTGCCTATGAATCGCTCAAATTATTAATATATGACATTTTCTTACGAGCCATCTGATAGTACTGAATATGATGACCGCGAGCAGATCCAGTACCTCCTCGGCAACCCGCCATCATGGATGATGCGATACGGCATTACCGTAATGGCGAGCGCATTTCTGCTTTTGCTGGCTTTGAGTTATTTCATCCACTATCCCGATGTTATCGAGGCACGGGTAGTGCTCACTACCGCCCATCCACCCATTCGGATATTGGCCAACTCGGGTGGGCGGGTGACCGAACTTCTGGTTGCGGACAAACAGACGGTGAGGCAAGGACAATTACTCGCAGTGTTGGAAAATCCTGCACAATGGCGCGATGTGATGCGCTTAGAGTCATGGCTCGATAGCACCGGCGGGCAAAAAACCTCCTTGCCAACCGGCTTACATCTCGGCGAACTGCAAAACGCTTATTCCGCATTCAGCCAACACTGGAAAGACCTCGATTATTTTTCCCGGTTCAATGGAATTGAAGAACGCATCGGGTACCTGCAAAAACAAATAACCCAGTTGGAGGCCATGTATGTGAATATTTTGAAACAAAAGGCCACCATGCAGGAAGCTTTCGCTCTGGCAGAAAAAGAATATCGCCGGCAGCAAAAACTTCATCTCGACAAAGTCATCGCGGACAGGGAATTTGAAGTATCGGAAGCAAAATATCTCGAACAAAAGCGTCAGCACCAAAACGCCGAGTCCGTCGCTTTACAAAATCAAATGCAGATCAGGCAATTGGAAAGTCAGATCAACGACCTGCGCCAGGGAAAATCCGACAATCTGAACGAAAAACAACTAAGCCTTGCGGAAGACCTTCAGCTGCTGCGCAGTGCCATCGCCGGATGGAAACAATCTTTTCTCATCACCGCGCCCATCAGCGGCCATGTCTCTTTTTCTAAAATCTGGAGCGCTCAACAATCTGTCGGCGCCGGCGAAGAAGTGCTGGCCATCGTACCGGTTTCCAATACCGCCGGCGACGCTACGGGGATTGTCGGAAAAGCGACCCTGCCTTTGCTGAATTCGGGCAAAATCGCCTCCGGCCAACGCGCCGTCATTCGTTTGGATGGATATCCTGCCCAACAATTCGGTGTCCTCGAAACAACCGTTGCCAATATGTCCCTGCTCCCGAAAAAAGACGGACAGGAAGAAGTATACCTCCTCGACTTGTATTTATCCGATTCATTGACCACTACATATAGCAAGGCCATCCCTTTCCGGCAGGAAATGTCGGGACAGGTACGCATCGTCACCGAAGACCGAAGAGTGATTGACCGGATTTTCGGCAGTTTGCGCGATTTGCTGCAAAACAGATAAAATACCCGCCAGACAGAACTGCGTTGTATTGAGGGAGGCAGCTTAGAGGGAGGGAGATGTCATCATTGATGCAGGAAGGGGCGACATCTCAGATGATGACACGGTCGCTGCGATAATTTCCTTAACCCAAAGCTAATATCCGGCCATCTGAAACGTTTGCTGCTATACGCCATGCTCAAGATCGCTCGCTTAACGCTTCCCCTCTTGCTCTCCCCCGGCCAGTTGCCTGCACAAAATCTCGTCCTCAACCCCTCCTTCGAGCAGTTGAAATCCAACGCGATAACGGTGTCGTGCGAGTTTATGCAGTCTTCTACCTTTTTCGGAGAAAAGATCGAGGTTTGGACGACTTTTCCTGACATGACACCCGATGTACTGCGAGCAGCGGAAAATTGCCACTTCATGCAGGCGGCACATTCGGGCGAATTTTGCCTCGGCATCATCCATTACCTGCCGGGGGAAGATGTGGGTCAGCAAAAAGGCGACTATCACGAAGTAGTGCAGGGACGGCTTTCGGCGCCGCTCAAGCCGGGCCGGAAATACCGCGTGGAAGTATGGGTGCGTGAAGATTCGGCCATTATACTTGACCATTTGGCAAAAGTTTATTCGCCGAAAACACCCGTCGAGCCGGTGCAGGCCGGCAATCTGGGATTTGCATTTTCTGTGCTGCGGCAACAAAATGTCCGGGGTGGCTTCTGGCAACTGGTTCAGGATGGCTTGTTGCGCCCGCAAGTCAACTTTTCCGACATCATCGCCACGAACGGGGCCTGGGTCAGGTTGTCCGCCACTTTCGTGCCCGACCAGCCTTTCCAATATTTTCTCATCGGCAATTTTTTCAGCGACAGCCAGACGGCCAACAATCTGAGCGCCGGGCAGCACCGCCGCATCGAGCAACAAAACGACGCGACCAAATTCCCCATTGACCGCACGAAAAGAGCAGGATATTTGTGCATAGATGATATTTCTGTCGCACCTGAAATCGAGCCGGAGGCGCCCGTGCTGACAATGGAGAAACAGTTGCTTCAAGAGCGGCGATTTACCTTCAGCGCAGGAGTGCTGTTCGACTTTGATAAAGCCGATCTGCGACCGGAAGCGGGCGCCGAACTGGACTCGCTGGTCATTTTTTTGAAAAAATATCCTGCATCCGAACTCGGCATTGCCGGGCATACGGACGATGCCGGCTCAGAAGAATACAACCTCGATCTTTCCGAACGGCGCGCAAAAGCTGTCTTCGACTACCTGATTTCCAAAGAAATCCCCGCCGAACGGCTGCGCTCACGCGGCTTCGGCGAGCGCCGCCCGGTAGCCGACAACACAACGGAAGAAGGACGGCAGAAGAACAGGCGGGTGGAGTGTGTGCTGTTGAAGCAATGAAAATTTAGTCACCCTTTTTAAAAAAAGCCGCTGCATTTCCCCTACTTCATCGTGACCCGACCCTGTTCAAATGCACTTGCAGGTCACCCCGACAACGATAAGTTTGTTGACTGCTCCGTCGCTGCCAATGCTGACATTATTGTGACCGGCGGCTGGTATTTCAAAATTGATCAGGAGGTGTCGTCCCGGAAACGGGGAGGGGCGACATCTCCTGACCACCGCTGCGAGATGTCACCGCCTTCGTTCCTTCGGCGATGACACCTCTTCACTGCGCTTAAAAAAGCCACCCGCCTGACAGAACTACTCTTTTTGGGGGAAGCGGCGAGGCGGTGCGCAGGGGACGCCTATTTTTTTGGGCGTAGAGAATAAACGTCCCCCTGGTTGTTCAACTTTTCGCAATTTATTCCTAACTTTGAAGCCAAAATAGCTTAACCTATGACCTTCACAGTTGAAATATTGGACAATCACGCCCTGAACGTACTCCTCGAATTGTAGCAAATGCGCGTGATTCGGCTTTCGGGAGTTTAAGGCAACTCAAATTGATACCCGGGGCTTCAAATTCAATCGCGAAGAGGCCAATGAGCGATAAAATCTTTTTCGATACCTAAATGCCTTATTTTTGCAAGTAGAATAATTAAAAATGACAACTTCATCAGCCGAAACACCTACCAAACTCAATCCCGTGCAGTTGCACTTGCTGGAATTGTTTTCCCGAACGATGACAGAGCGCGAATTGCTGGAAATCAAGGAATTGCTGGCTCAATACTACGCCCGCAAAGCCGACGAGGCATTGGATGAAATTTGGGAAAAACGCGGCTACACGCAAGAGTCCTTTAAAAAAGCGACCCAAAACCTGCATCTCCGCAGCAAAAAGCGTTCAGCCAATCCGTGACCATCGTCCTCGACACAAACTGTCTTGTCCAAATACTGCCTCGCAAGGCCGAACATCGTTGGATGTACGATGCCATACTGCGCGGAGACGTCAAACTGGCTGTGACAACCGACATCCTCGACGAATACGTGGAAGTGCTGGATGAGTTCTTCAGCAGTGATGTGCTCGGAAACCTCGTCACCAAAACGATACTCGAACTTCCCGGAACACAAAAAATTACCGTTCACGTCCGCTGGAAATTGATTGCCAACGATCCTGACGACGATAAGTTTGTGGACTGTGCCATTGCCGCCAATGCAGACCTCATCGTGACCAACGACCGGCATTTTAAAGTCCTGAAAAAGATTGGCTTCCCCAAAGTCGTCGCCATGAAACTCTCTGAATTTCAACAGTTTTGGCAGAAAACCTAAAGATAAAAAACGTCACCCGCCTGACAGAACTACTCTTCTGGGGGAGACAGCTTGGTGGGGAGGGGAGATGCGGCTATTTTTGACCGTGAGAAATGAAAACCCGTATGACTTCCTCCGCCAATAATTCAACGATACTTCTGTCCATGAGTTTAATATTAGGAAAAGGGCAGGCTGCAAACAATATCAAGGGTGGAGAGCAGAACCCATTCGACAAGTGGAGCAACACTAAGAATCTGACCGCGTAAAAAAACCAGCGATTCTCGGTTTGTTAGGGATACTTCTCTCACAAATATTGGTTGCGCAAAACGAGCAACAAGAGATAATAGCAAAGTTCATTATTACCGATGCATCTAAAAACGGAATAGATGTGACACAGACGCTTTTAAAAGCTGGTGCATATACAGTTTTTTATACAAGTGGCAACGACGGCTTAATTTATATGGCGAATGTTTGGCCAAACTCAAATTCTCAAAGCTATGGGCCTATGTATTCAACAGAAAGTACAAAACGTAAAGAGACTTACGAAACTTATGAGGCCGATATCTTTTATTTCAATTGGAGATACATTAACACCTATGACGAGAAAAAAGGTACTGCTAAAGTTCAATTAGTAAAAATTTATAAACCGCAAGGTATCGCATTCGTTCTTAAAATTATCCCAGAAAATTTAGACATAATAATCTACAAAGGTTATATGGAGGGAACAATTGATTTTTCAAATTATGATTAACTTCAATTCTAAAAGATGAAAATATTAATAAATATCATGTTCTTTTTTGGAATGCTTTCCTGTAATAATGAAGCAGAAATCTTCAACCAGAGTAAATACAAAACACAATGTTTTGATATGGATTGTTATAAAAATTCTGTTGATGCCCTATAGAAAGAAAACAATTTAAAAGTAACAATTGATTCGGTTTTTTTAGGATTCGTACTTGGACAATCCAAAAGTGACTTTGAAAATAAGATTAAAATATTACTTTCTGAGAATAAGATTAAAATAGAAAATAATGATACTTTATATTTGACAGGCTGGAGTAAAATAAAAAACCTTAAGATACGATCCCATTTTTTAAACAACCATCTTGATGCCCTTGTGTTATTTGCAATTTTTGATGCATCTTCAGCTATTCCCAATAGCGACAATACGAATCTGATCAATATATTGAATGAAAGATACGGATACAACGATTTTAATTATATTGGTAGCGGAGCACAGGATAGAAGAATATTTTGGCTCAGAGGAAATACTGAGATATCTTATCACAGTTGGGACTGTACTAAAGTTATTAAAATGCCTATTACTCAATATACAGTAATGAATTATTGTGTAAGTATAATTTATGCCCGAAAGAAATCTTATCCTTATATGGATTACTTAGAGAAAGTTGGTGCGGCTCGTTTAGATGCCATTTTAGAAAATGAGAAAAAAAAGCAGAATGAGGACTTGTATAAGCAGCGGAAAAACAAGACTAAAGACTTCTAACTGTTAACCCCAACTTTTCCCCACCTTTACGGTCAAAAAAGACCGTTTCCCGTGCATCGAATCATCCTGACCTCCCTGATTTTCAGCGCCTTGCTCGCTTTGTCGGCGAACAACCCGGTGCGCCCCTTCGATTTTTCCCGCAATTTCGACCCCCGCGAAGGACGCTGGGTGGACTCGGTGTTCAACGCGCTGAGCGACGACGAGCGTTTCGGCCAACTCTTCATGCTGCGCGCCCACGCCGACAAAGATGCGGCGTACGAGCAGCAGGTGGAAGACTTCATCCGGCGCTACAAACCCGGCGGTTTGTGCTTTTTCAATCCCACCCTCGCCGGCACCGTGGAGAAACAGGCCGAACTCACCAACCGCTACCAAGCCGCCAGCCCGCATCTGCCGCTGATGATCGCGGGCGATTATGAGAACGGCATCGGGATGCGCCTCCGCTCGAGCGCCATCTCCTATCCCCGCGCCATGATGCTCGGCGCGGTGCAGGACAACAAACTGATCTACGAAATGGGGCGCGACATCGCCCGCCAGTGCCGCCGGCTCGGTGTGCAGGTCAACTTCGCACCCGACGTGGACGTGAACAACAACGCCGCCAACCCGGTCATCAACGAGCGCTCCTACGGCGAAGACCGCGCGAACGTGACGGCCAAGGCCTTCCAGTACATGATGGGCCTGCAGGACGGCGGCGTGCTGGCCTGCGCCAAACATTTCCCCGGTCACGGCGACACGGATATGGATTCTCACTTCGACCTGCCGCTCATCGCCCACGACCGCCAGCGGCTCGACAGCATCGAGTTGTTCCCCTTCCGCGCGCTGGCGCAGGCGGGCGTCGGTTCGGTGATGGTGGCCCACCTGAGTGTGCCTGCGCTCGACAACCGTCCCAACCGCCCGACCACGCTGAGCGAGCCGACGATCGAAACCCTCCTGCGCGAACAAATCTGTTTTGAAGGATTGATCTTCACCGACGCGATGGAGATGCAGGGCGTCACCAAACACTTCAAACCCGGCGAGGCCGACGTGGAAGCCCTGCGCGCGGGCAACGACGTGGTGCTGCTGCCCGCCGACGTGGACGCCGCCATGAGCGCCATCAAAACGGCGCTGGCCGACGGCCGCCTCGACCGCGAACGCCTGAATGCCAGCGTCAAGCGGGTGCTGCGCGCCAAATACCGCCTCGGCCTCACCACTCCCCAACGCGTGGACCTGACCAACCTGCGCCGCGACCTGAACCTGCCGGAATACCTCGCCCACAAACGCCGGCTCATCGCCCACGCGCTCACGCTCGTGCGCGACAACACCGGGCTGACGGGCTTCCCGGGCTTAGAAAAACACAGGATCGCCACGCTGGCGCTGGGCGACACCAACCGGACGATATTCCAGACGTATTGCGGCTACTATGCGCGGGTCAGCCATTTCAACGCGGGAAAAGAAGTGGATTCCACCCTGGCAGCGAACCTGTTGGACACGTTGCGACAATTCGACGTCGTGCTCGCAAGTTTTCACAACACCCGCACGAAAGCGTCGGACAATTTCGGCCTCAGCGACAGCCAGGTACAACTCGTGCGCCGCCTCGACAGCCTGACGACGGTGGCCGTGACGATGTTCGGCAACCCTTACAGCCTGAAATATTTCGACGACGTTCCGGTGCTGCTCCAGGCTTTCACCGAAGACCCGCCCGCGCAGGAACTGGCAGCGCAAAGCCTCTTCGGCGCCAATGACCTGAGCGGAAAACTACCTGTAACTGCTTCCGCATCAGCGCAATTCGGGCAGGGTATCCAAAAAACATTTGCCCAAAAACGGCTGGGCTACGATTTGCCCGAATCGGTCGGCATGAGCAGCGACACGCTGGAATTGATGGACGACCTGGTGGAGGAACTCATCCGTACCGGCGCTGCGCCCGGTTGCCAGATACTTGTGGCAAAGGATGGCAAAGTAGTATGGCACAAAGCCTACGGATATTTCACTTACGAACAAACGATGCCCGTGACGACTGAGAGCATCTACGACCTGGCATCGGTGACAAAAGTGGCGGCCACGACGATCTCGGCGATGCGATTGGTGGAAAACGGTCAACTCGACCTCGATTCGACGATGGCCTGTTACGTGCCGGAATTATTGGCCACCGATAAAAAATCGCTGAAAATCAGGGAAATACTCGCCCACCACGCGGGTTTACAAGCATGGATCCCGTTTTACAAATTCACACTCGAAAATGGTTTGCCCGACGCGCATATTTATCACCGCCAAAAGGACCACGATTCGGATATCCCCGTCGCGCCGGGCATGTTCATGGAAAACAAAAGGGCGGACTGGCTTTGGGACACCCTTTTCAGAAGTCCGCTGTTGCCGGAAAAGCGATATAAATACTCGGACCTGGGTCTTTACCTCACTGCCCGCGCCATCGAACGCAGCAGCGGCCTGAGCGTTGACCGGTATGCGGAACAATATTTTTACCGCCCGCTCGGCCTCGCCACCATGACGTACAATCCCTGGGAAAAGGGCTGGGCCGACCGCTGCCCGCCGACAGAGGAAGACGCTTATTTCCGCCACCAGCGCATTCAGGGTTACGTGCACGATATGGGCGCTGCGATGCTCGGCGGTGTGAGCGGACACGCGGGTTTGTTCAGCAATGCCAACGACCTGGCGCGGGTGTTCCAGATGCTGCTCAACGGCGGCTCTTATGGCGGAAAACAATATTTAAGACCCGAAACCGTAAAGCTGTTCACCACGCGCGCCAACGGTAGCACCCGCCGCGGCATCGGCTTCGATATGAAAGAACTGAACCCTCAGGAAAGCCAGAACATGAGCGCTCTGGCCGGACCGAACACCTTCGGTCATATGGGTTTCACGGGCATCGGCGTCTGGGCCGACCCGGATAAAAACCTGATCTTCATGTTTTTATCCAACCGGACTTATCCGACGATGGAGAACGGAAAATTGATTGACGGGAATTACAGGCCGAAGTTGCAAAGCGTTGTTTACCGTGCTTTGAAGCAAAATCAGTGAACTTGAAAAATGTCTGATACTACATGAATCATCATAACATCCTGGATGACGAAAGAACAAGTGACCGTTTTGAGGTATATGATCAGTTTCACAACCAAAAGGATGCGAAACCGCTCATCGAATTGCTAAAAGCAAACAACATCCCTTACGAAGTTGAGGCACCCAGATAATTGATGGACACAGTTTTAGGCGGTGAAGCACACGCGCCGCTAAAACACCACAACCCACAACCATCGTTTTTACCCTCTTTAAAATTCGCCTCTCCGATTTTCCATTCAGCACAGTCAAACCGGGAATTTTAAAGAGGGTAAAAACGATGGTTTAAAAATCAAACCTGATCCCCTGCGCCAGCGGCAGCGCCTCCGAATAATTGATCGTGTTCGTCTGCCGCCGCATGTAGGCTTTCCAGGAATCCGAGCCCGACTCGCGCCCGCCACCTGTTTCTTTTTCGCCGCCGAAAGCGCCGCCGATCTCCGCGCCCGAGGTGCCGATGTTCACGTTGGCGATGCCGCAGTCGGAACCTGAAGCGGACAGAAAACGCTCGGCTTCACGCAGGTTGGTGGTCATGATGGCTGACGAAAGTCCTTGTGGCACAGCATTTTGCAGGGCAATCGCCTCTTCGATGGTTTTATATTTGATCAGGTAAAGGATCGGCGCGAAGGTCTCGTGCTGAACGATATCCCAGTGGTTTTCCACTTCGGCGATGCAGGGCTTCACGTAACAGCCGCTTTCGTAGCCCTTGCCGGACAACACGCCGCCTTCCACAACGAATTTGCCGCCGTGCTTTTTGATGGCTTCGATGGCGCCGAGGTAGTTATCCACTGCCTGCTTGTCTATCAGCGGCCCGACGTGGTTGTTCGGGTCGAGCGGGTCGCCGATGCGGAGTTGGGGATAGGCTTTGGCGAGGGTATTCTTTACCTGGTCATACACCGTTTCGTGCACGATGAGGCGGCGTGTAGAGGTACAACGCTGGCCGGCGGTGCCGACCGCGCCGAATACCGCACCGGTGAGCACCATTTTCATATCCGCCGACGGCGTGATGATGATGGCGTTGTTGCCGCCGAGTTCGAGGATCGTGCGGCCGAGCCGTGCAGCCACCGTCTGGCCGACGATCTTACCCATGCGTACGCTGCCGGTGGAGCTCACGAGCGCGACGCGGTGGTCTTTGGTCATGAACTCGCCTACTTTGTAATCGCCGTTGATGATGCAGGAAATGCCTTCCGGCAGGTCATTGGCTTTCAATACCTTTTGAAACAAATGTTGGCAGGCGATGGAACAAAGCGGCGTTTTTTCAGAAGGTTTCCACACGCACACGTCGCCGCACACCCAGGCGATGCAGGCGTTCCACGACCACACGGCGACGGGGAAATTGAACGCCGAAATGATGCCCACGATGCCCAGCGGATGCCACTGTTCGTACATCCGGTGTCCGGGGCGTTCCGAGTGCATGGTGAGGCCGTAGAGTTGGCGGGAGAGCCCGACCGCAAAGTCGCAGATATCAATCATTTCCTGCACTTCGCCCCAGCCTTCCTGGAGGCTTTTACCCATTTCGTAGGAGACGAGCCGGCCCAGCGGGTCTTTGTACTGGCGCAGCACATCGCCGAATTGCCGCACGATCTCGCCGCGCTTGGGCGCCGGCATGTCGCGCCAGGTTTTGAAAGCGATTTCGGCGGATTGTATCACCTGGTCGTATTGTTCACGGGTGGTAACGCTCACGGAACCAATGTATTGGCCGTCCACCGGCGAATAGGAGTCGAGAAATCGGCGGTGGCCGGAAATGGCGTTCAAGCCCGTGGAAGTACCGGTATTACGGGTACGGAGGCCGAGTTTTTTTAGAAATTCTTTGACTTGCATGGTTTGAAAAATGGCAGTGGGTGGAAGGTTGAGGGCAGAAGGTGAAAACTGGGGCGCAAAGGTACGGCGAAGTTTGGAAGGGAATAGGAAAGGGCAAAAACCAATCGTTATCTTTGGCAGATTATTCAACAACTTGCTTAACGCTATCCCTTCACCCATTCCAACAGCCAATCCTTTTCTGCCAGTACCGGCATCGCCTGTATTTCCCGCAGCAAATCGGCGCGTTCGCCCGGTCGCGTCCGTGCGATGCGGCGCAGAACGGCAGTAAAATTCAAATAACGCTCGCCATAATACCCTACTTCTTTGTGCCGCCTTATGTATTTGCGCATGGCTTCGAGGTGGGCATCCAGCAATTCGAACTCGTTCAGTTCGTAAAAACACTTGGCCTGCACTGTCTTGGCGGAGAGGTTGAGCAACACGTCGTCGAAGAGGTCCTGTTGCAGCAGCGCGAGCGCCTGGCGATAGCGTTTAAGGGCATAGTCGAGCCTCGCCCGATTGAAGCCGGCAGCACTGTCACGATAACGGGGTTCCACCTTGTCGCGGTAGTCGCGAATAAATTGTTCGAGCCATTCATGCCGCCGCCCGATGAGCGCGAGGGTACCGATGTTGAGGAAGGTGTAACCGGTTATCCAGCCATTTTCGAGCAGTAAGTTTTCGCGAATGCCATAGTCGTAAAGTTCGAGTTGGGTACCGAGCCAGGCGGTGTCGCCGTCGTTGTAGCGTTTGCTGCAAAAATTAATGGCCACCAGCAGCAGGTCGCGGCGGTCGGCGCGGGTGAAACAAGCCGGCGCAGCCAGCAGTCCATCGCGAAAACGGGCAAAATACGAAGGGTCGCCGGGCATCTCAAGCGCCTGATAACCAGCAAATAAGGTTCGCAGAAGCGGCAGACCTGCGTAATCGGTCTGCGGCCAATTTTGAGCCGCCCAGTCAAGCAAAGGGTCGGGCAGCCAGGCAGCGCGCTCTTTCTGGTTGGAGCGAAAAATACAAGCGTTGCGCAACCGGCGCGCCAGCAACGCGACGGTTTGACAACGGGTGATGCGTCGGTGCAGTTCGGGGTCGTGCTCGCGGTCGGTGTTGCTGCGATAATCGTATAAAAGTTGATACCAGCGGGCGCCCTGCTCAAAATTTTCGGTCGTCCAGTCTGCCTCTTCGGACGGGAACGGCAGGGACGCCTCGGTCAGGCGGCGAAAGAGTTTGGTGTGTTTCCGTTCAGCCAGCAGGGCAGCGAGCCGCAACCGGTAATCAAAGGGTTCGGCGGCGCGCTGTTCGGTCACGAGAAAACGTTCAAGCGAACGGAGCATGTGCTCCATCGTTTTGCGCAGACGGGCATCGTGGTAGGGGGCATCCTTTCCAAATACACCGAAGAATGCCGCCGCTTTGCTTTGACGGTTCACTTCTGTTGCTTGTTCGCCATTCAACAGATACTTCGCCAGGCGCGCGACTTCAGGCGTTGTGCCGGGATAAGGCGATTGCACAAAGTTCAGAAACGCCTTTTTTTCACGCGAAGTGAGTGTTTTTAGCAAATCATATAAAATACCTTTATGCACAAAATTTGTTTTTAATAATTGATAATCAATACTATACAATAGGAATAGTTGCACAAAACTAAAAATTTGGATTTGTTCCGGCGCAGTAAAGCGGGAACTTTTGCTGCAACAAAATTATATGACCTATGAAAAGTTTCTTCTGTACCCTGCTTTGCATGCTGTCACTGAACATCGTTCGCGGCCAGGGGTGGGAACGGCTTTATGCGCTCGACCTGGGTCTCAATGACAGATTCACCCTGGCGCCTATGCCCGACGGCGGCTTTCTGATGCTGGAAGATGCCGGCACCAATCCCAACCAAACCAGTTCTCTGATAAAATTGGCGTCCGACGGTTCCGTCCAATGGGTGCAAAATCAACAGGACGTGCTTGGCATCATCAGACCCGCCGTATTGCCGGTTGGAAACGATGAATTGCTCTTTTTAGGGCGGGGAAGTTCGAGCCCTCTCGTAAAAACCAATGCCAACCTGGATATCTTGTGGTCGAAGCCTGTGAATAGCCCCTATGCCTGCCCCAGCTGCGGTTTGTTGCTCAAACCAACCCCGGGAGGCTATTTGATCAGTTGGACCAACGTGTCCGATTATGCGCCGACTAGGATCATCAAAACCGACCTGAACGGCGATCTCATTTGGGAAAAGACATTCAATTTCGGAGACGAGCAGAATTTTACCGGCATGCGCTATTTTTTAGACCTCGTATCCGATAACCAGGGCAATATTTATGCGAGCGGCGTCCAGGACATTCCCTATGCCCCGATGCTGGCAAAAATTTCTCCCGATGGCGATCTGATTTTTTTGAAAACCTACACCCAGCCGGCGCTGATCTATGGAATGGGGTCTCTGACCGTGGTCAACGACAACCGCATTGTGGGCTCGTGCAGCAGCAACATTGCAGTATTAGACAGCAACGGCCTGGTGGTCGGTACGATACAGCAGGACGCATGTAATATCGAAGCGGCAGGCGACGGCAACCTGTTGATCGGCTATTCGGCCGGTTCGAATCTCATTATCCGTAAAATCACCCTGAGCGGGACCGAGTTATGGAAGCTTACTGCGGACAACCTCTGGAATATGGAGGGTATTTACAGCCTGTGGCACTTGTCCGACGGCGGCACGGCAGGCATCGGGCGGGCATTTACGGGCAGTTCGTACGAACCTTTCGTCATCCGCACCGACGCGAACGGCGTTACTTTCACCAACTACCTGCACGGCAATATTTTCGCTGACCTCGACGGCGACTGCGCTAACCTGCCGCCCGACGACCAGCCCGCTTCCGGCGTGGTGGTGCAGGCGATCAAAAACGCCGGTACATGGTATACCGTAACCGATACTTCGGGCAACTACGGCTTCCGGCTGGATACCGGCGCATACCTGCTCCGCGTGATACCGCCAAACTACTTGTGGATGCCTTGCGCGGACTCTGTCCCATTCACATTCAGCACGTTCAACGATACGATAGAACTGGACGAGGGTATCACCTCCGACATTGACTGCCCATGGCCGCAAGTATCGCTTGGCGCGCCCTTCCTGCGGCGCTGTTTCCCCAGTACCTACAAGGTGACATACTCCAATGGCGGCAACCTGACAGCCGATTCGGCGGTGGTGCGACTGACACTCGATCCGTATTTGGAATTTCAATCGGCCACTATTCCTCACACGCAAACCGGGCCACAGGTCTATGAATTTTTTATCGGCGATCTGCCGCCCTTGGCACAGGGTTCCTTCAACGTAACGGTGCTGGTGGATTGCGACAGCACCGTGTTGGGTCAAACGCATTGTTCGACTACTGAAATTGCTATCGCCAACCCCTGTCCGGTCACGCAGCTGGACCAGCCTGTCATCTCGGTGGAGGCAGAATGCGACGGCGATTCGGTTCTGTTCACTATGCGCAATATCGGCGGAGCGCCCATGCCCGGTTTAGCCGAATTTATCGTCATCGAGGATTTGATCGTGATGCGCGAAGGTTCGTTCCAGTTGGGCATTCAGGAAGATACTTTGGTAAAATGTCCCTCCGACGGCTCTACCTTTCGCATGTATGCGGGACAGGCGCCCGGCGCACCGCCTTTTTTCTCGCCCACAGCCGCCGTCGAGGGATGCAACGGGCCCATTCAACCTGGTTTCTGGAACATGTTCCCCGAATTCTATCCGGCCTGGGCCGACCGGGATTGCCAGCCGAACATCGGCGCTTACGATCCCAACGACAAGCAGGCCGTGCCGGTTGGTTACGGGCCCGAGGGCTATATCGGTCTGGGCGTGCCGCTGGAATATATGATCCGTTTTCAAAACACAGGCACCGATACGGCTTTCAACATCGTCATCCGCGACACGCTTTCGGCCTGGCTCGAACCTGCAAGCGTACGACCCGGCGCTGCGAGCCATCCGTATATGTGGACCTTATTGGGACAAAATGTGATAGAATTCAAATTTGGAAACATCCTGCTACCCGACAGCAATACCAACCTTACTGGCTCCAATGGTTATGTCAAATTCTACGTGGAACAAAAGCCGGATGTGCCGCTGGAGACGGACATTTTCAATCGCGCTGCTATTTATTTTGATTTCAATGCGCCGGTGCTCACCAATACCACCCGCCACCGGGCCGGCAAAGATTTCATCCTCGTAAGCATTTGGTCGCCTAACGACCCGCTCATCAGCCTGCGGGCCTTCCCCAACCCGGCCTCTGAAGGTGCAACGGTGGAGTTGAGCGATATCTCACCGGACACCATGCTGGAATGGGCATTATCGGACGCTACCGGTCGAATGGTGCTGCGCCAAACCACCCTGGGCGGGCGACTGGACTTTCAGCGCGGAGGGCTCCCGACAGGTATTTACTGGTTGCAAGTGCGGGAGAAAGGGAAATTATTAGGTGTGGGGAAATTGATATTTCATTGATAAGGGTCACTACCCTACATTAAAGTCAACTGTAGCCGGTCCTCGTCTTTAATAAAATGACTTTCAGGGGCTTTTCCACGTTGGCCACATTAATCACTTTAACCACATTCACTCCAGAATATTGTCAATTTCCCTGAACGATTGCAGGTCTTTGATGACGTAATAAATCGCACCTTTTGCGATGGTCTGGAGCGCCACGCCGTAGTGCTCCTGCGAGGAGAGCATAATGACTTTGACGTCTTCGTCCGCTTTTTTGATCTCTTTCAGGATTTCCAGGCCGTTTTTGGCGCCCGGCACTTCCGAATCGAGGTAATAATCGAGGATGATGAAGTCGGGATTGTCGTGGAGGCTGGCGAGGCAGTCCTCCCCCGTCGCGAAGGTCCGGACGGTGTATTTTCCCTGGTCTTCGAGATGGTCGGCCAGCATGGTAGCGTACATATTGTCGTCGTCCACGACGAAGATGCTTTTTTTCGAGTTTTCCATGAACAAAAGGTGTGATTCGCGGCGAAGGTAGAAACTTACGGCATACGAATTCAGGACTTGCGAAGGTAAACGTCAAATACGTCGCAGGAGCGGCGGATATCTTCGAGCAACCGCTCCAGATCGTCGGACAGTGCGGACGGTTCCGCGCCGTCGAGCAAACGGGCTTCGATGGCCGCTGCGAGATCGGCCGTTTGCGGCAGGCCGACCATTTTGAACTGGGGTTTCAAAGTATGCACTGCCCGGCGGAGTTCGTCGCGCTTGTTGGCGGCGAGGGCGTTTTCGATTTTTGGCAGGCTTGTCCGGGCCGATGCGATATACAAACCAAGGTATTTGCGGATGCGCTGGCGGTTGTTGCCGGTGAGTTGTCGGAGGAAATCGAGGCCGGTGTGGGCGTACCCGTCCGGCGACTCCACATCGCCGGACAAGTTTTGTTGCGCAGAAGGCGGAGGTGTCATCTTTGAGGAACGAAAAGGTGACACCTCCGGCGCTTGATCCGGGGCATGTTCCGGGATGTCGCCCCTCCTGCGTCGGGATGACACCTCAGGGGGAACGACATGATGTAAAGCCTCCAACAACTCGCTCTCTTTGAAAGGCTTGGGCACGACGGCGTTCATGCCTGCCGCCCCGCATTTCCGGACTTCAGTTTCGGTCACGGAGGCGGTGAAAGCGATAATGGGAAATGCATTCAACGGCGGGGGAAGAAAACGGATAAGGCGGGTAGCTTCGAGTCCGTCCATTTCCGGCATGTTCACGTCCATCAGCACAAGGTCGAAGCCGCCCGTTTTGATTTGTTCGACGGCTTCGCGCCCGTTCCCGACGGTGCTGATCGTCGCACCGGGAAGCATCATTTCCAGCGTTTCCACCGCTACAATGCGGTTGTATTCGTTGTCTTCGGCAATCAGGATACGCAAACCGTCGAGACTTTCTGATGGCTGGGTAGAAACGTGTTCATCTTTCTGCAACGTTTGTTTATCACTGATTTTCAATGGAATAGCAAAACTAAAAACCGAGCCTTCGCCCAACGCGCTTTGTACCTCCAGGGCGCCGCCGAAGAGTTCGACCAATTGTCTGGAGATGGAAAGCCCCAGGCCCGTACCGCCGTATTTCCGGGTCGTATCGGCGGATGCCTGGCGAAAACTCTCGAAAGCGCGAGCGCATTGTTCCGGCGTCATGCCGATGCCGGTGTCGCGCACTTGGAAGCGCAGGCGGCAGGTATCGCCTTCTCTTTCGAGCAGCCGGGCGGCAATGCTGACACCGCCTTTTTCGGTGAACTTGACGGCATTGCCCGCGAGGTTGAGCAGTATCTGTTGCAGGCGCACGGGATCGCCGACGAGTACGGGCGGCATGGCCGGGTCGCAGATGGTTTCGAAGGTCAGGCTCTTTTCTTGTGCCCGAAAGCGCAGGGTGGAAGCCACTTGTTCCAGAATTTGCGACACCTCGAAATCGGTGTGTTCCAGTTCCATGCGCCCCGCCTGTATCTTTGAAATATCGAGGATGTCGTTGAGAATGACGAGCAGGGCTTGCGAAGAATTGCGGATACTTTCCAGATAGCGCAGCTGGTCCTCGCGCGGATTTTTCCGGAGCAGGATATTGGTCATGCCCATCACGGCGTTCATCGGCGTGCGGATCTCGTGGCTCATGTTGGCCAGGAATTGTTGCTCGAACTGCTCGCTTTGTTCGGCGCGCTGCCGTTGATAGTCGGCCTCTTGCCTTTCTGCTTCGGCTTTGGCGCGCAGTTGCTCCGCCTCTTCTTTTTGCTGCATCAATTCGGCAGTGCGTTCGTCCACCAGTCTGGTAAGCTCCTGTTCGCGGCGGCGCAGTTCTTCCACCACCCGGTCGGTCTGGTAGCGCAGGCGTTGGGTGAGCATACCGCCGATTTTGCGAACGACGCCGGGTTCGCTCCCCAATACATTAAAAAAAAGATCGCGCTCGATCACGGCGAGGGCGGTGGGCACAGTGGTGGTGACCGACATGGAGCGCGGGCCTTCGTCGAGAAGCGCCAGTTCGCCGAAACAATTACCCCCGGTCAGCCGCGCCACCGTATAATCTTCATCGTGGACTTTCACGCCGCCCTGCAGGATCAGGTAAAGCGCGTGACCCGGTTCGTCTTTGTGGAAAACGACGGCGTCGGCAGGAAACTCCACAATCGTGCACTGCGCGGCCAATTGTTCCAAAATGGAGAGCGGGACAGTGCTGAAGAGCTCCATCCGGTGGAATTGAAAGGCTAATGTGGCAGGGGCAGATTTCATATTGAAGGGTCAAAAATAGGCTAAACACAATTAGTACCTGAAAAACCCTTGGGAACAAACAAAAAAGAATCGCAGACCTGTCAAAGCCTGCGATTCCTGATTTTTGCCAAATGTATAAAATATACACTCAGGGTTCTTTAATCTTTAGATGGAACTTCCCTTCCGTAAGCGAGATATAATCCGGCACACCTGGCCCCGGCGACGTAAGAGTTTGCCTGAGAAATACCTGGAACTTTCCTTCCACGGTTTTTTCCTCCCAATCATAACGCAATATTTCAAGAAAATGGTCTGTACGGGTAGTGTCAATTTCATACATGCCCATTCCTTGATCAAAGTCCTGAAAAATCGCAAAATTAGCATCAGGAATCTGGTTCCTATGGTTAATTAGCACGCGACGCAATTCGACCGGATATCTCCCTTTTTTGCAGGGAATATCTTGCAGGAAAAAATGCTCTCCGTATAAATTTGAATTCACATGTTCAACCCAAATTTGAAAAACGGAGTCCGAATGATAGAACCATGCCTCGAAGGGAGCATTCCAGACAACGCCGTTTTTCAGAACGTATCCCTTACCGAGTTGAATAATCGGGGTATCAGTTACAGAGGGTATCGTATCATTAGGGTCAACAGGAATGTCAATCGGCGATTGATTTTTTTCGCAATTCGCCAAAATTGACAGCGCGGCTATAATAAAGATGATATTTTTCATGGCAAGTCAATTTTGAGCGATGATGAATTTGTAATTTACGCTTTCTCCTGAAATCAAGTGGAGGTGAAGCAGGTAGGAGCCCGATTCGAGTTTGCTAACATCTATCCGGGAGCTGCCGTCTGTATTGATTTCAATTTCTCCGTCTTTCAGCGTCCGTCCGTATATATCCAGAATTTTGAAACTTCCCTTCGCGCCTTCCGAATTTTCGAGCATCAGGTTGATAGTTCCCTCATTGACAGGATTGGGAAATAAATTGTTGGTGGCAGAATTATCCGTAGTGGAGAGGGGCTTTCCTTCCGATGTTTCTTCGCAACAAGTCGCCGGTCCGATATATACTCTTCGAATGCGGCTTACGGTCACGCCGTCAGAAGATGTGACGACGCATTTCAGCCAAAATACCGGGCAGGCCGGGTATTCTGGTATAGATATATTGACGCCTTGCCCTAAATACTCGCCAGGGTTATTGCTGCTGAAATGGCCGTTCGTATTCCAATACCAGCTAACTGTATATGGCGGCTGCCCGGCGATTCCGCTTTCAGGAGGGGTGATGATGGCAGAAAAGGTCGTGTTTGTAAGACAGGGAGTGTTTAGATCGTGGAGGACAAACACCCTCAACTCGCGGGTCGGGAAAAAATCCGCCACCGTACAGGTGGTATTGCGTAGGAGCAAAGCGTTGTTGGCAATATAACCTTCTGCCCTTCCTGTGGGCGCGAGGCCGTAATACACATCCGGGTTGGAATAGTGGAGAATGCGTCCGTCGGTTAGAAAGAAGGCAAAGTAAGCGCCGTTTTCATCTGTTATCAGGTTGGCAAACGTGCCGGCGGTCGAGACAGGAATACCTACGACCGTTGACCATGATTTTTCCACGTCGTATACTTCGGAAAAATCATCGTAGATCACATTTGGCGGTGTCTGTATCCAGCGTTTTGCGTGGTAGCATACCTCCTCGTCATCATCACCCGCGTCTATCGGCCAATTGTGTCTCGCGCCGAATACGTGGCCCAATTCGTGGGCCAGCGTGTATTGGGAAATGGCATAGTGGACTTCGACTATTGCATATGCTTGGTCTGTATCGGGGCCGATAGCTAATGTTGCTCCTGAAGCATTGGAATATTCCTGATAAGTGAGCAATATTGCTACATCAGCCTTAATTGTATCACGATCAGTGCTAATTAGTGTTTTAATATTTGAAGCATCAGATGAAATATTCGGAGGGTCTGCCAGAACAGTACTATCAATATCCAAGCGCTCAATCCACTTAATGCGGATCTCCTTGTTGGGAATATCGCTGTTGTAAAATGCCAGGTTGACGGTGGCTTGAGCGATCTGCACGTATGCATCAATACTCCCGTACCCGTTATTCAATATCCAGTTTTTCGCATCTTTCGTTATTACCAGCAAGACGGAGACGGTTGCAGGACAGGTGTTGTATTCCTGAATATTACTAAGCAGGCAATCCGGGTCAATGGGATAAGGAGCAGGTGGCGGACTCGACGGAGAGTTTCCGCAACCTTTTAATTGTGTGTTGTTTCGCTCTACTAAAAACTGGTAAGTAGTATTCAACGGCATGATCTCATAAAAGTCGCTTTCCACCTGGATAAAGCCGGCAATCGTGCCGTTTTGATAAAACAAAGCCATATACCCCAATTTGTTCAAAATCTTTCCCGTCCAGGTAAATCCTTCTAAGGAATCATCCGTAATAAGGGATGCTTCGGCCCACAGTGTATCCGTCCGTCCGGGCAATTGAAATACAATGGTATCATTCGGCTGACTGGTACGGATATCGGCGGTCGAAACGATTTTGACGCTGTGACTGATGACTGCGGTATCCTGAAGCGAAGTGTAGCGAGCGCTTTCCACAGTGGTCATCTGCACCTGTGTTGGCTGGTACTCAGTCATAAAGGCACTTTGAGCAGACAAGTCATCAGGAAGTGGAAGCGATGCGAAAAAAATCGCAGTCATAATGGTTAATCTGCGTGGGGGGGGGGCGAAAATTTGACAGAAGTCTTTCATAATGGTTGTATGTTGATTGTTACAAGATTGCGAATATAGATAATTTTTAAAATTTAAAACAGGTAAAAATCGCAAAAGGTTAAATTTCTACAAAATACATCTCCACCAACCCCTTGTTATAAACCTCCTTTTTCCCGCGCGGAACGACTTGATAGAGGTGTTTCACTGCGTCGGCGGTGGCTTTGGACACATTGATGCGCCCCGCTTCGCCGTGTTCTTCGAGGCGGGCGGCAAGGTTCACCGCGTCGCCCCAGATGTCGTAGGCGAATTTGTTTTTGCCGATCACGCCCGCCACGACGGGGCCGGTATGGATGCCGATGCGCATTTCGTGGAAAACGGCGCGCTGGTTTTGGCGATTGCGCCGGTTAAGCCAGTCGAGCATTTCGAGTGCGGCGCGTACGGCGTCCTGCGGATGGGTGTCGTTGGGCACGGGCAGGCCGCCGGCGCACATAAAGGCGTCGCCGATGGTTTTGATCTTTTCCAAGCCGTGTTTTTCGCAGATCTCGTCAAAAGCGAGGAAGCACTCGTCCAGTTCGTCAATCAGTTCGTCGGGTGAAAGTTGCGCCGAGAGCCGGGTGAAATTGACGAAATCGGTGAAAAGCACGGTAGCCGAGCGGTAGTGGCGGGGTGTGGCGTAGCCGCTGGTTTTGAGTTCGCGGGCGACCTCGTCGGGCAGGATGTTGAGCAGGAGTTGGTCACTTTTGTGGCGTTCGGCTTCGATTTCCTTGTTCTGTGCCTGGATTTGCTGGTTTTGCGCGTTCAGGCGCCGGTTGGTGCGCCGGGCGAACAGCCAACTCGCACCCAGTATTCCCAATATCACGAACAGCATGAACCCGATGCCGTAGGCGAATTGCCGGAAGGTGGCCTCTTGCCGGCGCTGATACTCCGTTTCGCGTTGTACGCGCTCCAGTTCCTGCGCGCGGCTGATACTGTCGTTCAGGCGGTTGGCGCGTTCGATGGTCTCCTGGCGGCGCAGGCTGTCGATGAGGTTGTTTTGCCGAAGGGCATCGAGGCTTTGGGCGGCGAGGCGGAGTTTTTGTTTTGCCTGGAGCGCTTCCAGCGTTTTTTGCCGGAAGTTGGCATCGTCCACCTCTTTTTGTTTTTGCAGGAGCAGCACTTCGTCTTTTTTGCGTTGGGCGTCGAGGGCGAGGTTTTGGTTGAGGAGTTTGAGGCGTTCCTGTTCGTCGAGCGAGCGTTGCAGCTCGAGGTCTTTGAAGTTCTGCCGGGCGATGAGGTATTTGATCTGCCCCTCGGCGGCGGCGAGCAGGCCGCGTTGCTGTTCGACGCGTTGTTGCCGCACCTGTTCCTCGAGGCGGATGGTGTCGAGCTCTGTCAGGTAGCGGCGGTAGTAAGCGTAAGCTTTTTCAAAGTCGTATAGTTGGTGGTGGACTTCGGCGGCGGTCTCGTAACTATTGGCCAGCACCTGCCTTTGTTTGGTCTGCCGCGCGTATTTGATGGCCAGATCGTTGTGGGAAAGCGCGTTATAAAAATCGTTGTTGCTGTGATACACTCCCGCGATGAGGTGTTCGAGGTCAGCCAGCGCTGCCCAATCCTGCCGGGAGAAAAGGATATCGCGGGCTTGCAGGAGGTATTCGATGCCGCGCCGGCTTTCGCCGGTATTGTGGAGCGCCACGCCGAGGTTGGCGTACATCACCTCCGGGTAATCGCAGGGGATGTACACGCATTGCAGTTCGGCTTTGCGAAAGTAATCCAATGCCTTGGTGTAATCCCGGTCGCGTACATACTGGCGGCCGAGGTTGTTGTAGAGCAGCGATTTTTCCTGCGCCGTGCCGTACGTCTCGATGATGCGTTCGATGGCCGTGTAATAGTATATGCTTTTACCGGAATCGCCACGCTGGTCATAAGCGTTGGCGAGTTTTTGGTATATCTGTACTAAGCGCGAATTATTCCCCTCGTTCTTGAATTTGAAGATCAACTTCTTGTAATAAAATTCGGCGCTGTCGAACTTCGCTTCCATCAGGGAGAGGTCGCCCATTTTCTCCATGGTTTCCCAATCCTGCGGCGCATTTTTCAATACTTCGTCGTAGTAGCGGAGCGCCTGTTTGTTCAGTTTTTCCCGGAAAAAAATGTCGCCGAGGGTGCGATTGACGACCAGCATCGAAGGGCTGCCGGCCTGTAGTTTGGATTCAGCTTCCAGGAAATGCTGAAGTGCCGCTACCGTTTTGCCACTGCGGTCGCAGACTTCACCCAAAAAAATGGACGCACGCACGACACCGTCGTTGTACGACAGATCGCGCGCAATTTTGAGGCTTTCGGTCGCCAGGGTTTCGCGTTCGGCATCCGTAGCGGCCAATCTTGCCCTGTCCAGCAGGTTATCCGCCTCGAACATATTGTGTCCGAAGTCGGCTGTCGGCTGGCTGTATAAACAATTGAATGCCAGGAACAAGAGGGGTAATATGAAAAACGAATGTTTAATGATGAATGATGAATGATGAATGATGGAGACGGCGAAGAAACGGATTTTTTAGCAATAAAGGCCGGTTCGTCAGTTATTGACATTTGGCCGCAGGGCATCGGGCAATGAGCGCTTTAATATAATTTTGCTTCTAAATAACTCGAGCTGTGACCTACCACCGTAGGAATAATGGGAACGCGGATGACGCGGATTGGGCGGATTTTCACAGATTTTTACCTTCCTGCAATCCGTTTTCATCCGCCCAATCCGCGTCATCCGCGTTCCCATTGTTATCGCGCCAGGCAGGTCGCAACTTGTGTTAAATAGATGATTTTCAAATGTTCAATCTACCTGAATTTCATCCGCAAACACCCAGCAGGGATTCCCGCGTCCTTTGTGCCAGTCGGGGCATTGTCCCAAAGAGACGCCCACCACCCGGACATACCGCGCTTTTTGCCCTTTCAGATCGAGTACAAAATCTTTTTGCAAAACGCCTTTTTCGGTCGGGGCCACATCGCAAACGACTTCACCGGCGGGTGTAAAATTTTGCCCGTCGTCCGAAATTTCCACCTGCATTTTGGTCGGGAAAAATATCCAGGCGTTCTCATCCTGCATAAAGCCGGCAGTTATCTTATTGATCGCCTGTTTTTTGCTCAAATCCAGCACAATATCGAGGTTCACACCTTCGAAGCCCTGCCAGTCGCCCGTGCGAAAATCCGCGCCGCCGCGAATGCCGTCTATGAGACCGTTGTCGCCGCGGGCGGTATATTGCGGGGAGTAGCGGGTGTTGTAGCGGTGCAGGCTGATGTCAGACCTGATTTCGGAAAAAAAGAAGGTGTCCAGCTTGCTGTGTCGTTCTCCTCTTTCCGCATAAAAGACGATCCTGCCGGAGCCTTTGACGGAAACCGGCTGCGTGTACACGACGGATTGTTTGGATTTTGCCTTGTCCGAGTCGAGCGTGTAATAGATCGTCGCTTTCGGGTCGAGGCAACCGAATTCGATCATTTGTTCGCCCTTAAAACTGCGTTTGCCTTTGGAAACGAAGGGCATCGGCAGGGCGATTGGCGTCACGATCAGAGAGTAAGGGAATTCCCATTTTTTTTCGCGCGATAACAATTCCTCCAGCGTGGGAATGCCGACGGTTTCAAATTGCAGCAAATTACCGCTCGCCAGATCCTTGTGTTCCAGGTAAGTGAAAAGGGAAGTGTAACTGCTGCCGATCCGGGTTTGATGAACGGACTTTTTTATCAGAACACCTGATTCGGACGCAGCAGGAAACTGCAACACTACAGGTTTGCCGGTATCGGCGCGGATACTCACCTTTTCAAACCAGGGAGCGCCCAACACGTATTGCTCCGAACCCGGCGTCACGGGATAAAAACCCATTGCTGAAAATACGAGCCACGCCGACATCTGGCCGCAATCCTCGTTGCCACTGAGGCCATCGGGTTGGGTGGAATACATATCTTTCAGAATGCGGCGAACTGTCTGTTGGGTTTTCCAAGGCTGTTTAGCATAGGAATAGAGGTAGGCGACGTGGTGGCTTGGTTCGTTGCCATGTACGTACTGACCGATAAGACCCGTGATATCGGCCTGGTTGCGCCCTGTCGTTTTGGTATCTGCCGCGAAAAGACTGTCCAGTTGACCCGCGAACCCGCCTTTTGCCGTTGCATGGAACTCCATCAAAGATTTGATGTCGTGCGGTGCGGCGAAGCGATATTGCCAGGCATTCGCTTCCGTAAAATTGAAATTCACTTCATAGGGATCGAAAGGTTCGCTCCAGGCCGCATTGTTTTTTGCCCTGAAAAAGCCGGAGCCGGGATCGAACAGGTTCTTGAAGTTCTGTGCCCGCAGAAAAAAGTCTTCCCGGACGTCTTTTTTTTCCATCTTGCTGGCCATGCGGGCGATGCACCAGTCATCATAGGCGTATTCCAGTGTTTTCGACACCGATTCCGGTTCCTTACCCGCTGGCACGTAGCCCATTTTTCTGTACCATCGCAAACCGTAGCGGTCACTATCGGCACTTTTCATCATGGCTTCCAATACTTCGGGATAATTCTTTTCGTCCACCAAGCCTTTCGTAACCGCATCATAAATCACGGGAATCGCATGGTTCCCGATCATACAATCCGTCTCGTTGGCCGACAATTCCCACACGGGCAACAGGCCGCCCTGTTCGTATTGCCGCAAAAAAGTCTGAACAAAATCGTTCGTACGTTTGGGCTCTAAGATGGTGTGCAACGGGTGCAGGGCGCGGTAAGTGTCCCAAAGCGAAAACACGGTATAAACGTCGTGGCCGGGGTTAGGGTGGATTTTATTATCGCGTCCCCGGTACTGTCCGTCCACGTCGTTCCAGATATTGGGCGCGATCATCGTGTGGTAAAGCGCCGTGTAAAAGATCGTTTTTTGGTCTTCGGCGCCACCCTCCTTTGCCGGGGCTTCGGCGGACAAGCCTTCCACTTCTATTTTGGAGAGTTGGCGTTGCCACTTCGCCTGCGTTTCGGATTTTACTTTTTCAAAATCAAAATGATTGCATTCCGCCTCTAAGTTTTTTCGCGCACCTTCGATGCTCGTGCCCGAAATGCCGACCGTCACGACGACCGGCGCGCCTTCGGGATAAAAATCCAGCAGGCCGACAATGGCTTTGCCCTGCACAGAAGGATCGGCCTGGCGCGGATTGGCGCTCATATCCAGTATCTTAGACGCGAAAAAAGGTCTCGAAAACCGCGCTACGAAATACACGTGTTGTTCTTTCGCCCAGGCTTTTGAAATGCGGTAGCCTTCGATCTCGCGGTCGCTGACGCGTTTCATATAGGAGTCCAGCACTTCGTCGCGGTGGCGCAGGTCAATCAAAAGATGACCGCGGTCGCGGTTTTGAGGAAAGGTGTAGCGGTGTACGCCGACACGTTCGGTAGCCGTAAGTTCCGCCAGTATCTTGTCTTTTTCCAGAAAAACGGAGTAATACCCCGCTTCGGCTTTTTCTTTCGATTTTTTAAATTTGGAAGCGTATTCCTCCGGCTCCAGCTGCGCCCCGCCAGTGTAAGGCATAAACAGGATATCGCAATAGTCGGCTACACCCGTGCCGCTCAGGTGGGTATGCGAAAAACCGTAAACGATGGAATCCGAAAAGTGATAGCCCGAGCAGCCGTCCCAGTCCAGCATATCGGTCCGGGTGTCGGGGCTGAGCTGCACGAGGCCGAAAGGGGCAGTGGCGCCGGGAAAGGTATGGCCATGGCCTCCGGTACCGATAAAGGGATTGACGTAATTCAGTTGGCAATCTGCCGTCGGCAGTTGGCAGCAGCCGAGTAAAAGGAACAGGAAGCAACGCATCATCATAAGCAGGCGATTTTTTATCGCCCAAATGTAACGCGTCGCTTCCGATTCGACTTACTGCATCGGCACACAGGCCCATTCCGACTTCCGTGTGAGCGAGCGTTGCATCAGGTTGAAAATGCAGCGTTGACCGTAGCCCACCCGCAGGCCGTCCTTTATCCATTGCTCCTTTTCAGGGCAATCGGGCATTTTCGCCACCTCCGCTTCGGCTACAGGCATCATAAAATACAAACGGTCGGACTGAATGATTTGCAGATCGCCGCAGTACGGAGTGCTGAAATATTGAACGTTTTTGTCGAGGTCGAAGACGAACAATTTACGGCCATCAGGGCCGGTGCCGGCATCCACGAAAAGTTTGTTCCGGCAGATACCGTGGAAAAAAGGCGGTTCTTCCAGCGTCGGGACGACGAAGTCCGGCCGGTCTCCGTCGCGTTTCACGGTGATCTTTTCACCCGGTTGGTCGGTGTTGGGCGTGACGACAACGGTGTAATGTTGGTATACAAACTCGCTGGAATTGGGCGATATCTGGGTCCAGGTTGCCTTATCGCAACCTTTGAAACCCGCGACACTGTCCTTTTTGGCCGCCGGCAAACCGGCAGCAGCCGAGGTATCCGATAAGGTTTTGTCCGATACTATTGTCTGGCCTTCGGGCAAGGGCTTGTTTTCACAAAAAGTGAGGGTAAAAAGCAGGGCGGCGCCGAAGGTAATGGAAAAGAGATTTTTCATAATAAAGCAGTTTCAGTATAAAAATGCGTGTGCAGCATTCTGAACGGATCACGTTGAATTTTCGGGGCGCAAAAGTCCTGATTTTGCCGGAAAAATCACTGCTTTATCGAAAGTCCGTTTTCACCCGCCCACATTTTTAAATCCCTTTTCTGAATGGCCGCCGCCATCAGGTCCGGAAAAAGGACGGGGGTACAGGCGAAAGCCGGGATGTCCATTGCTCCCAACACGGCGGCGTTGTCGTGGTCATAGGCCGGTGCGCCTTCGTCGCTCAGGGCAAGCAAGGCAATGACAGTGACGCCTGCGCGGCGCAGCGCCTCCGCTTTTTTGAACAATGCAGCCCGGTCGCCTCCTTCGAACAAATCGCTGATCAGCACCAGGATCGTGTCTTGCGGCGCCCGAACGAGCGTTTCGGCGTATCCGAGCGCTTTGGCGATATCGGTGCCGCCGCCGAGTTGGGTGCCGAACAACAATTCCACCGGGTCGTGCTGGTGTTCGGTCAGATCCACCACCGCCGTGTCGAAGGCCACCACGTTGGTTTGCACCGACCGGACGGAGGCCAATACCGAGCCGAGTATGCCCGCAAAAACGACCGAGCCGGCCATGGAGCCGCTTTGGTCGAGCAGCAGGATGACGTGGCGCAGGGCATGGCCTTTGCGACCGAAACCGACGAGTCGCTCAGGGATAACAGTCTGTAGTTCAGGCTGATAATGTTTCAGGTTCTGATAGATGGTGCGTCGCCAGTCTATCTCGTTGGGGCGGGGGCGGCGGTTGCGGGTGCTGCGGTTCAGGGCACTTTGAACGGCTTCGCGCAAGGGCGCACGAAGTTTTTTTTCCAGGTCGTCCACTACTTTTTTCACCACGGCACGGGCGGTTTCCCGCGTCTTATCGGGCAGGGCTTTGTTGAGCGAGAGCAAAGCGCCCACGAGGTGCACATCCGGTTCAACGCTGGCAAGCAGTTCGGGTTCGAGCAGCAGTTGGGTGAGGCCGAGGCGTTCGAGGGCGTCGCGTTGCATTACCTGTACCACCGGTTTCGGGAAATAACGCCGGATGTCGCCGAGCCAGCGATTGACGTTGGGCGACGAACTGCCCAGCCCGCCCTGGCGTTGCGCGTCGTAGAGGGCTTCCAGTACGTTGTCCATGCCTTTTTGCTCCGCGCTGAGACTGATCTCCTGCTCCGCATCGGCTTTCTGACCGAGGATAAGGCGCCATTTTTCGAGCGGTGTAAGCATTTTCAGGTGGACGGTGGACGGTGGACGGTGGACGGCTTATTTCCAAAATCAAAAGTTCAAGTCAGGTCATTCAAAAAATGGATTGTTCTACATTTGCCCGGGCTCATTGAAAACATATTTCACACCAAATATTTGCTGACCATGAATGCATTTTTGTCGCTTGGCCGCTGGTTGTTCCCCGTTCCATTCCTCGTCTTCGGATTGTTCCATTTTATGAACGCCCAACTTATGGCGGACTCCGTCGTACCGGCTTATATGCCTGCAAAGATAGTGTGGGTCTTTCTTTCCGGCGGCTGTTTGATCGCCGCAGCGCTGAGCATGTATCTTGGGAAGTACGACAAACTGGCCGCAGTCCTGCTGGCGGTTTTTCTTTTATTTTTGGTGTTGTTGGTAGATCTGCCCGGCGCGATATCGGGCGGCGAGGCGGCGCAAAATTCCGTATCCATGTTGTTCAAAGACCTCGGTTTGGCCGCCGCTGCCATGTTGTATGCGGTGCATGTGGCGAAGGACCGCTCTGTAGTGGGTTAGGTGATGGTGTGGTACATTTCACTCCACCAATTCCACTTTTTCCCTCTTTCCCAGTCCCAACTTCTCCAGCACCCTGTCGAACAACCAATACACCACCGGCACCACGATCAGGGAAAGGAACATCGAGGAATTAAGCCCACCGATGATGGCCCAGGCCAGTCCGTTTTTCCAGTCGGCTCCTGCACCTTGAGCCAAAGCTATGGGCAGCAGGCCGATCACCATAGCGATATTGGTCATGAGCACGGGGCGAAAGCGCAATTTTGTGGCTTGCAGCAAAGCTTCCCGCAGCGGGGTGCCGCGTTCGCGCAGGTGATTGGCAAAATCCACGACGAGAATGGCGTTTTTACCCACCAGTCCGACCAGCATGAGCAGGCCGAGACCGGTGAAAACGGTCAGATTTTCGCGCGCCAGCGCCAGCGCCAGAAATGCGCCGATGAGCGAAAGCGGAATGGACACCAGCACCACAAGCGGATATACCCAATTGTCGTACAGCGCCACCATGATGAGGTAGACGAGCACCAGCGAAGTCCACAAGGCGAAGCCAAGCGTGCCGATGCCCTGTTCCTGGCGTTTGAGGTCACCGCCGTATTTGATCACAGTACCGGGTGGCAATTTCATTTTGTCCAGGCGTTCCTTGATGTCGCGGTTGACGGAGCCGTTGGGGCGGCCGATCACCTGGGCGGTGAGCATCACTGAAGTCATGCGGTCGCGGCGTTCGAGGCGGGTGGGCGCGGTGCTTTCCTGCACGTCGGCGAATTGTTTGAGATATACCGAAGAGCCCAGCGGGTTGACGAACGACAGGCTGCGGATGTCGTCGGCACTGCGGCGGTTAAACGCGTCGAGCGCGATGCGAATGGGATATTCATAGTCGCCGTCGCGGTACTTGGCGTCGGTATTGCCGCTGAACGCCGTTTGCAGGGTAAGTCCTACCTGTGCCATGGCGAGTCCGAAATCGGCCATGCGCTGGCGGTTCACCTCCACGCGTACTTCAGGATTGCCGCCTTCCACAGTGGGAGCGATCTCCACGCAGCCCGGCACAGCAGCCATTTCGTGCTCCACGCGTTCGGAGAGCGCGAGCAGGCTGTCTAAGTCCGGGCCGTTCAGTTTGACCTCGATGGGAGGATACGACAAACCGAGGATGTCTACCGGCGAAGCGTTGATGTTGGCGCCGGCGATGATCTCTTCCAGTTGGACTTTCGTTTTACGGGCGTAAACCGCCGTCGGCACGTCGCGTTTTTCGCCAAACGGCGTCAGAAAAACCTGGATTTCAGCGACGTAAGGCGCGTTTTGCCCGAAAGATTTATTGTTCGTGCCGACGGTGGTGAACATGCGCACCACATCGGGTTGCTGGCGCAGCCAGTCTTCCACTTGTTTGGTGACGGCATTGGTTTGCGAAAGGGAGGCATCCTTGGGAAGGTCAATTTGCAGTAAAAATTCGCCGCGTTCACCGGTATCAAAAAAAGCATTTCCAATAAAACCCTGCGTCAGCAACAGGAACGAGCCGAAAAACAAGGCAGAAGCAATCAACAGTGTGGCTATTTTTGTTTTCCAGCTGCGGAGTGCCCATTCCAGCGCGTGCACAAACAGGTCGGAGAGCCATTCGATGAATTGCTCGAATTGCAACACGACTTTTCCGGCGAGATTTCTCCCCTGGAAGCGGTGCGCTTTCGCAAAGCGTGAAGTCAGCCAGGGCACAAGGGTGAAAGAGACGAAAAGCGACATCAGCGTGGAGGTCAGCACTGTCATGCAAAACTGCCGCAGCAGGTTGGGCACGAGGCCGATGGAAAAAATGATGGGCAGGAATATCACCACGTCCACAAGGGTAATGCTGATGGCGGTAAAGCCAATCTCCTGCCGTCCGTCGTAGGAAGCCTGTACACGGTTTTTACCCATTTCTAAGTGCCGGTAGATGTTCTCGATCACCACGATGGCGTCGTCCACGAGGATACCGATGGCAAGCGAAAGGCCGAGCAGCGAAAGCAGGTTGAGCGAATAGCCGAACAACTTCATCATCACGAAGGTGCTGACGATGGAGGTGGGAATAGACACCAGCACGATGAAGGCGTTGCGCAGGCTGTGCAGGAACAACAACATGACCAGCGCCACAAGCAGAACGGCGATGAACAGGTCGTAAATGACCGCATCGGTGGCGGCTTTGGTAAAGGTGCTGCTGTTGGCAACCACCTGAAAACGAAGCCCCTGTGCAGCGTAGGTCTGTTCGAGGTTTTTCACTTTGGCCAGCACCAGTTCCGCCATATCCACCGCATTGGCATCGCCCTGCTTACGGATAACGAGCCCGACGGCGGGCAAACCGTTGGTGCGGCAGATGACTTCGGGATCGCGCACGCCATCTTGTATCTCGGCGATGTCTTTCAAAAAAATGGACGCCCCGAAGCGGCTCCTGCCCACCACGAGGTTCCGGATGTCGTCGAGCGACAGGAATTTACCGGCAAGGCGGATGCGGAGCTGGCCTTCGGTGCCGGTGACTTTACCGGTGGGAAAATCGAGATTGGCCGATTGTACCGCCTGGGCGACCTGGAGCAGCGACAAGCCGTATTGCTCGAGGCGCTCGGAGGAAATATTGATCTTGATCTCGCGCTCTTCGCCGCCGAGGATGGCGACCTGCGCCACGCCTTTGAGTTGAGCGATCTCAGGCACAACCCGATTTTTGACCAGGTCGTAAAACGCTGTGCCTGTGAGGTTTCCTGCCACGGCAAGCCGCACTACCGGAAGTTCGTCAATGGCAAATTTGTTGACCACCGGATTGCGCACCTCTTTCGGAAAAGAGGATTGCACCTGGTTGACTTTACGCTGAATCTCCTGCACCGCCTGATCCACATCCACGTCCTGGGCGAGTTCGAGGGTGACGAAAGATGAGTTTTCCTGCGAACTGATCTGTATCTGTTCAATGCCTTCGAGCGACGAGATGGCGTCTTCGATGGGTTTGCTCACCGCATTCTCCACCTCGCTCGGCGAAGCGCCGGGGTAAATGGTGACGATTGTGGCCACCGGAGGGCTGAACTTCGGCACCATTTCGATGGGCAGGCTGAAATAACTCGACACGCCCATGAAGGTCAGCACGGCGAAGACGACAATGATAAGCGAGGGGCGGCGGATGGAAAGCGCGGTAATGTTCACGGTGGACGGCAGACGATGGACGGCAGACGGTAGACGGTACCGTGTTGCGGATTTTTGGGCGAAGGTAAGAAGGTGTGCGGGAACGTCTCCCTCAGAATTGCGTGTTAAAAATACCGGTTGGCAACAGACTGAAGTGCCTCCATCATTCCGTAGCCCATTCATTTCAATTTGACCGTTTCATATTTTTCGACATAAAATTTTAGCCATTAAATAAATATAGCAATATTAGCTCGATTTTCAAACAAATTTCACACAAAATGAAAAATATCTGCTTCTGTTTTTGCCTTTTGATCTGTGTTGTATGCACACCCGCCTTCGCTCAATGCCCCATTTCCGTCAATGCCGGAGAAGATATTTTTATATGCAATCCTCCGCAGGATGCACAACTCAACGGAGAGATCAATGGAGATTACATAGATTTTTACTGGTCTCCGTCCGCCGACTTCGCACAACCCGATGCGCTGTCGCCAATCCTGACTGTCGGGCAATCTAAAACCTTCATACTGACAGCAGCAGCCTGGGGTGAAAATCTGATCGTCAACGGCGATTTCGAACAGGGCAACACCGGATTCACCAGTCAATATACTTATAGTCAGAACAATCTGGTGCCGATGGTAACTTATGATGTTTTACCCAATCCTCAGGCGGCCAACGACGCATTCAACCCTTGTGTTGACCATACTTACGGAAGCGGCAACATGCTCGCAGCCAATTCCGGTCAATCGTCTTTGTATGTTTGGCGCCAAACTGTCGCAGTGACTCCTAACACAGACTACAAATTCTCATTTTGGGCAACGACCCTTATGGGCGTGCCAAGGCCGATCCGCATAAAGATCAATGCCTTCCCTATTCCCCAGAGTGCTGACTGGATGGTACCGGCAGGTTGTGAATGGGGTCTATATGAAATGTTTTTCAATAGCGGAGTTAATTCGTCTTTAGACATTGAAATAAGAACTATAAAAGCGCATATAACTATTCCCTTTTCCGGCTTTGCCATTGACGACATTTCTCTGCAACCGAAATGCGAAGTAAAGGACACATTAATATCGCCACGCCCATCACTTGCTCCTTCCAACCATCCACTCTGTCCGGTGCAGGCTCCGCCAACGGGCCCAATTTCACATATGCCTGGTCTACTCCCAACGGCAATATCGCATCGGGTCAGGATAGCCTTTATGCCACAGCCGACACACAGGGCATCTACGTGCTTGTGGTCACCAATACCCTCAGCAACTGCTCCGCAACCGATACCGTCACCGTGACGGCCGTCAATGCACTGCCCGAGGTCAACATCCTGCCGGCGGATACCATTACCTGCGCGCAAAACAACATCACCCTCGAAACCGATAGCGCCACTGCCGGAGCACACTTCATCTATGCCTGGACGGCTTCCGCCGGCGGCAACATCGTCACCCTGGCGCCTGTGGTGAACGCCCCGGGGCTCTATATCCTGTCGGTCACCGATACCCTGAATGCCTGCACCGGTACCGATTCGGTCTGGGTCGCTGCCGACACCGATGCCGTCATCGCCATCGCCGGTGCAAACGAATCGCTTACCTGTGTCAATAACTCCGTCACCCTCAACGCCGACGGTTCCAGCATGGATCCCTCATTGGTCTACCAGTGGAGCACCTCAAACGGCAATATTGTCAGCGGCGCCGGGTCGCCCAACCCAGTCGTGGATGCGCCCGGTGAGTGCCAGTTGCTGCTCACCAATCCCGCCAACGGATGTTCGGCCTCCGACATGGTCGAAGTGACGCAAAACACCGCGCTGCCCGAAGTCTCGCTATTACCCCATGCATCCCTTTCCTGCGCGTTGCCATTGCTCGTCCTGCAGGGACAAAACGCAGCGCCCCAAGGCAACTTCTCTTACACCTGGACGGCTGAAAACGGAGGCCATATCGTCGCAGGAGACAGTACTTTGACCCTGTGCGTAGATGCCGCCGGAACCTATACGCTGCATGTTACTGACCTCAACAACGGCTGCACTGCCACCACAGCCACCGACGTGAGCGCCGACTTCAACGCTCCCGACGCAGCACTGACCGTCTCCGGTGTGCTCAACTGCCACAACCCGGCGGTCAACCTGCTCAACTCCGGCTCCGGCGATCCCGCCCTTTTGAACCATGAGTGGACCACCCCCGACGGCTCAGTCGTCAACACCGGTGCCGATCCTTCCCTGGACGCCCAACTGCCCGGCAATTATACTTTGCTGATATCCAATACCCAAAATGGCTGCACCGCCACCGCTGCCGCAACGGTAGTGCAACACGAACCCGTCACGGTTACTCCCACCGCACAGGCCGATGCTTCCTGTTTCGGCGCTGCCGACGGTGCTGCCGCTGTCGTAGCCGCCGGCGGCGACGGCTCTTATTCCTTCCTGTGGAGCAACGGCGAAACGACGCCCGCTGTCGCCAATCTCCCCGCGGGCATTTATTCCGTCACGGCTACCGACGACGAAAACTGCACGGCCACCGCAACTGTCATCATCACACAACCCGACCCATTAATGGCCAACGCATCGACCACCCCGCCCTCCGTCATCGGCGCTGCCGACGGAACGGCTACAGCCAATCCGCAGGGCGGAACGGCGCCTTATACCTTCCTTTGGAACAACGGCGCTGCCTCATCCACCATCACCGGCCTCGCGGCTGGCTTCTACACTGTGACCGTCACCGACGCCAACGGTTGCACCGCCGTACAAACCGTCGAAGTATGGGGCGGCGAGTGTTTTTTACTTGCTGATCTTCAAACCGTTGATCCTTTGTGCAGCGGCCTTGCCAACGGCCAGGCCACGGCGCTGCCCAATGGAGGAGCGGAGCCCTACTCCTACCTGTGGTCTTCCGGAAGCACCGAACAAACGGCTATAAACCTCGCCGCCGGCACTTACAGCGTCACCGTCACCGACACCAACGGATGCCCGTTTGCCGGTACCGTGACCCTCGAAGACCCCGCCCTGCTGACACTCGTGGTAGACAATACCGTCCATGCCGCCTGCCCCAACTCTACAGAGGGCGCAGCTACGGTGATTGCCGGCGGGGGAACAGGATCGGTTGATATTTTATGGAGCAACGGCCAGAGCGGGCCCACCGCAAGCGGGCTTTCGACAGGAAACTATACCGCCACTGCCACCGACGCCAACGGATGCACCGCCACTGCCACCGCCACCATTCAGGCCATTGACCAGGAGCCGCCGATGATCACGGCCGGTGCAACTACCCTGGCACTGGGCCCATCGGGATCGGTCGAATTGATGCTGCAAAACCTCGGCGCGACCGTGACCGACAATTGCGGTGTCGCGGAAGTTTTCATCGTTCCCCAGGGATTCGATTGTACCCAACTGGGCGAGCAGCAGGTGACCATCACCGCGACGGACGATGCCGGAAACAGCGCCACCCAGACCTTGACCGTAACGGTATTAGACACAGAAGTGCCCGTGCTGAATTGCCCCGGCGATATTACCCGCTGTGTCGGCGACAATACGGTGGAATATCCCGCACCGGTTGCCGTGGACAACTGCCTGATCCTCGGCGGTACCTTCGAACTGGTGAACGGCCTGCCCAGCGGATCGCCTTTCCCGCAGGGTACCACGACCAACACCTACACCTACGCCGATGTGTCCGGCAACATGGGTAGTTGTTCGTTCCAGGTCACTGTGCTCAGCCCGCTCGACATCCAACTCGATGCCCTGGTGCACGATATCAACAACCAGAACATCGGCAGCATTCAGGTCACAGTAGGGGGCAGCATGCCGGATTACACTTACGAATGGACACTCGACGGAGCGGTGGTCGCCACAACCGAAGACCTCAGCGGTATCGGCATGGGTCTCTACACCCTGTGGGTCACCGATGCGGCGGGATGCAAAAAGGAAGCAGGGCCTTTCGAAGTGACCAGCCTGGTGGAGACGGACGACCCGGACCTGACGGATCGCATCGCCCTTTATCCCAATCCGACTTCAGGGGTGGTTTTTGCCATTTTACCCGATGAATTAGTCAATTCAGACGTTCATTTCACTGTGTTCGACCGTACAGGACGCAAAATGCTGGAGCAAAATTCAAGTCAGGGGAAACGTGTAACGATCAATCTATCTGGTATGGCGAGTGGCTTGTATTCCATTGTCGTTCGCTCGGAACAGGGGTATGGTATGCATAAGATCGTGACCGGCCGGTAATTTCATCCGCTCAAAGCCATGCGGCGCACTTCAACCAGGAGTGGTCATTGCTTAAAACAGAAGAAGGGTTGGCGCAAAAAATAAACTATCGGTTATTTTGCCGCTCCCCGCACTGCGGCCTTTTCCAGCAGCCAATAGTATTCAGTCACTCTTGGAGTGGCCCTGATGCTGTCGGCAATCACTGCAGCGCGCTTCGCATTGCCGGGGGGACAGCGATAGATACGGGTGAGAAAGTTCAGAAAAAGACTAATCACTTTCAGTCGTTCAGGTGGATACAGCTGGGGCGCCGCGCGGTTCAGGAACATGCGCAACGAACCAATCCGGTAGGGAAGCAACTCAGAATCAATTTCGTATAAAATTTTGATCTCCAATGCTTTCGCGTTTAGTTGGCAACTCGTGTCCGGCATCGAATGGGGAAGCAGATCCAGAGCCTTGTCCGGATTGCCGGTATGCAAATAATATTTCGCCAGATTGTACCGGAAAAATGGTTCGTCGTCGGGCTCGCCACTGATCTTCCCCCTGTATTCCTGCATAAAGCGGTAAGAAATATCCGGTTTGTCCAATTCAAGTGCCATATTACAAATGGATTCCAGGGTATAGGGGAGTATCTTGCCGTAATAATTCAGGTAACCGCGATCGGCATTTTCGATGGCTATTTCGAGACATATTTTTAAAAACTCCCTGCGTTTCCAGATATTCCACCAATGGATGAGCAGGTTGCGCGCCATAGCCCAGCAGTTCCGGATATCTTCGGGCGCAAGCAAGTGTTCTTGTTGTCGCAAATCCCGGACAAAGCGGTTGAATGCGTCTATATCCGGTTCCGAGCGATTGATCAGAGCGATAAAATGACTGCTGAAATACAGCATCGGATTGAACGGCAATAATTCCGGCGGGATCGGCGCTTCGTCCAGCATATGCTGTGTCAGGGCGGATGGCTGAAAAGCAAAGCGATGCATGAGGGGGCTGAGGGCTGTGGCCAGGTCGTGTTTGGCTGTCTGGTAAAACAGGTAAAGCGCTTCAAAATTCTGGTTGAGCAGGATTTTCGTAAGTTTGGAAGGTTGTAAAACGGCGTGCTCCACTTCCTGCCCCGTCAGTCTGAGGTTCCTCGCAAAATAGGTCGAATTGCGCCGTTCGGCTTGTTCCAGGAGTTGTCGTGTTTTGTTCAGGGTAGCGCCAGCGCGGGACGCCAAACCCCGTTTCCGGAATTCCTGCGCGAGCACCAATTGGCGATCCGGTTCATTTTCCGGCTGAAAATAATGGTCAGTTACCAAGAACTGCATGACAAGCCGGTGCAATGCGCTCATGCGTTTTTCCAATTTACCGGCCACCGGAATTTCACCGGGAAACACATCGGCATAGACTTCCGCTTTTTCCAGCCCGGAATCTGTGTTTTTATCAATGGCATTCAGGCATAGTTCCAGCAAGGCAGCCAGTTGGTGGCTGTTTTCCCCTTTGGAAAAATAAGGAGAGGCAACAAACAATCGCAGTCGCTGGCGTTCCTGAAGGGTAAATGTGCGCAGCAACTCCATCAATCGGCCTTGAAACATAATTTTTTTTTGGATAAATCAGGAAAAATAGCAGCAAAATATACAGTATGGAGGGGACGATTTGCCGGGAAAATGACTAAAGTAAGGGTTTTTATCTTCAAAAACAAGAGAATTTAACAAATGTTAAGGGGAGACAACCGGAAAAGACTGATTAAATTGTTACTAAAAATCAGGAAACAAAGTATACAATTTTGTTGGAAAGACCGCCGATCTTCCCGAGTTGTTCAATTTTATTGTCAAACAAATTTAAACCGTATGCGAAACATTAACCTTCTTTTCAGCCTCTTCTGGCTAACCTCGATTCTCCCGGCATCAGTTTCCGCTCAATGCCAGATCACCGTAGACGCCGGTGAGGACATTACGCTGTGCGAACCGCCGGAGACGGTTAACCTCAATGCCTCTATTGTTGGTCCTGTGGTAGAATACCACTGGACTTCCTCTCCGTTTCTGGAGGATCCCAATAGCCTTCAGTCGCCTGTACATGTCACCCAAACTACTTCCTTTGTGCTCAATGCAAGAACGGACGAACTGGGAGAAAATCTTGTTTTCAACCCTGACTTCGAACAAGGCAACATAGGCTTCTCGAGCGACTTGAATTATAGCCCCGGAAGTCTGATACATCCAGGCAGCTACGACGTACTGGCAGACCCTCAAAGCGCGAACGACGCTCTTTATCCCTGCGCCGACCATACCTCCGGAAGCGGCAATATGCTTGCGGCAAATTTGAAATACGACTTGAGCTATTATCCTAATATCTGGTGTCAGACCGTTCTGGTGGAACCCAACACCGATTACTAT
Source organism: Saprospiraceae bacterium (assembly GCA_019187225.1). Classification (GTDB taxonomy): domain Bacteria; phylum Bacteroidota; class Bacteroidia; order Chitinophagales; family Saprospiraceae; genus M3007. The sequence goes on along the minus strand of JABAQQ010000019.1, from coordinate 80,041 downwards.
TTTTCCTGGTGGGCAACCAAACTCAGTACCCCCAACGGATTTATAAGCTTTTCCATCAACGGTACGTCAGTTTCATCCATAAACTTGAATTCAAGTATTCCAAAATGCGAGTGGGTGAATAAGAACGGGATATGGAACAGTGGCAACAACACCAGTGCTACACTGTGTATCCGCAATCTTAAATGGGCCAATATACTCGCTATTGACGACATATTTTTTGGCCCTTTTTGCACTGTTAGAGACACCGTTACGGTTTTTGTGAAAAATGTTAAAGCCGTCGTTACACCATCGGGATATCCCATACCGTGCGATGGAACGGAAACGACGCTCAGCGGAGCCGGCTCCAGCACAGGGCCGGGTATTTCCTATCAATGGAGTACTCCCGACGGCAAAATCGTATCCGGAGAAAACACCCTGAACCCGGTGGTCAATGCGCCCGGAACCTATACGCTAACCGTCACCCTGCTGGATGCTATCGGTAATTGCACCAAAACGGCAACCACGGAAGTTTTCCTGAACAATGTGCTTGAAATCGGGATAGACGCCCCTCCGACGCTGAACTGTTACCTTCCCTATGTAATTCTTAAGGGGCTTTCCAATCAAACGACTTCCACCTATCAATGGACGGCCGGCCCGGGCGGCAACATCGTCTCCGGCGCCAACACCGCCACAGCCCGGGTTGACCAACCCGGCGAATACACCCTGCTGGTCACCAACACTGCCACCGGCTGCACCGCTGAAACGAGCGTCGTTATTGACCCTCCCACTCTGCCCGCCGCCGTCGCTGCCGCCACACCCATCACCTGCGCCTCCCAACAATCCACCCTCTCCGGCGCGGGTTCCTCCAACGGACCCAACTTCACTTACGCCTGGTCCACCCCCAACGGCAACATCGTGTCAGGACAAAACAGTCTTAATGCCTCGGCCGACGCCCCCGGCGATTATATTCTGGCAGTCACCAATACCCTCAGCAACTGCTCCGCAACCGACACCGTCACCGTAACGGCCGTCAACGCTCTGCCACAGGTCAACGTCCTGCCCGCTGATATGATCACCTGCCTGCAAAACAACATCACCCTCCAGACCGACAGCGCCACCGCAGGGGCCCATCTCATCTATGCCTGGACGGCTTCCAACGGCGGTAACATCGTCAGCGGCGCCGATTCCCTCGCGCCGGTGGTCAATGCACCGGGACTCTACATCCTGTCGGTCACCGACACCCTCAACGCCTGCACCGGTACCGACTCGGTTTGGGTCGCCGCCGACACCGATGCCGTTATCGCCATCGCCGGCGCCAACGGCTCGCTTACCTGTGTCAACAACACCGTCACCCTCAACGCCAACGGCTCCAGCATGGATACTCAATTGGTGTATCAGTGGACCACTCAAAACGGCAATATCCTGAGTGGCGCCAACTCACCCAACCCCGTCGTGGACGCGCCGGGCGAGTACCAGTTGCTGCTCACCAATCCCGCCAACGGCTGTTCCGCTACCGACATGGTCGGGGTGACGCAGAACACAGCTATCCCACAGGCTAACATCCTTCCCCATGCACCGCTTTCCTGCGCAGTGCCCCTGCTCGTTTTACAAGGTCAAAACGCAGCGCCCGCCGGCAATTTCCTCTACTCCTGGACCGCCCAAAACGGCGGACACATCGTCGCAGGAGACAGTACTTTGACCCTGTGCGTAGATGCCGCCGGAACCTATACGCTGCATGTTACTGACCTCGACAACGGCTGCACTGCCACCACAGCCACCGACGTGAGCGCCGACTTCAACGCTCCCGACGCAGCACTGACCGTCTCCGGTGTGCTCAACTGCCACAACCCGGCGGTCAACCTGCTCAACTCCGGCTCCGGCGATCCCGCCCTTTTGAACCATGAGTGGACCACCCCCGACGGCTCAGTCGTCAACACCGGTGCCGATCCTTCCCTGGACGCCCAACTGCCCGGCAATTATACTTTGCTGATATCCAATACCCAAAATGGCTGCACCGCCACCGCTGCCGCAACGGTAGTGCAACACGAACCCGTCACGGTTACTCCCACCGCACAGGCCGATGCTTCCTGTTTCGGCGCTGCCGACGGTGCTGCCGCTGTCGTAGCCGCCGGCGGCGACGGCTCTTATTCCTTCCTGTGGAGCAACGGCGAAACGACAGCCTCCGTCAGCAACCTCGAAGCGGGAGCATATACGGTCATCGTAACCGACGGCGAAAACTGCACGGCCAGTGCCTCCTTCGTCATCGCACAGCCTGACGCACTGCTCGCCAATGCATCGGCCACTCCCATTTCAATCATCGGCGCTGCCGACGGCACGGCTCAGGCCAATCCACAAGGCGGAACGGCGCCTTATACTTACCTGTGGAATAATGGCGCCAATACGCCCGTCATCGAAGGATTACCCGCAGGATTTTATACCGTCACCGTTACCGACGCCAACGGTTGCACCGCCGTGCAAACCGTCGAAGTATGGGGCGGCGATTGTTTTTTACTTGCTGATTTTCAAACCGTTGATCCCTTGTGCAACGGCCTTGCCAACGGCCAGGCCACGGTGCTGCCCAATGGAGGAGCGGCGCCATACTCCTACCTCTGGTCTTCCGGAAGCACCGAACAAACGGCAACTGACCTGGCCGCCGGCACTTACGGGGTGACTGTCACCGACGCCAACGGATGCCCCTTCTTTGGGATCGTGTCCCTGGAAGAGCCTCCTGCGCTGACACTGGCAGTGGGGAATGTCGTCCATAACGTTTGCGCCGGTGCGTCCGAAGGAGCTGCAACCGTCATTGCAGCGGGTGGAACCGGCGCGATCGGGATCGGCTGGAGCAATGGTCAGACCGGCCCGACGGCATCCAACCTCGCAGCAGGTACTTATACTTCCACCGCCACCGACGCCAACGGATGCACCGTCACGACATCGGTCACCATCCAGGCTGTGGATCAGGAGCCGCCCCTCATCCAGGCCGGCAATGTCACGGTGCCCCTCGGCCCCTCCGGGGAAGTGGAACTGAGCTTGCAAAACCTCGGCGCTTCCGTGTCGGACAACTGCGACCTCGCCGGCGTTCAACTTGTGCCCTCTGTGTTCGATTGTTTTGATCTTGGAGAACAGCAGGTCACCATTTCGGCACAGGATGCATCGGGCAACAACAGCACGCAAACGATCGTCGTGACCTTTGTTGACACGCAGGCACCTGTGCTCGAATGCCCGGCCAATATCAACCGCTGCCACGGCAACAATATCGTGGAGTACCCGGCGCCCGTCGCGCTCGACAATTGCCTCATCCTCGGCGGGACGTTCGAACTGACGGCGGGCTTGCCCAGCGGATCGCCTTTCCCGCAAGGCGCCACGACCAATACTTACACCTATGCCGATGTGTCCGGCAACACGGGCAGTTGCTCGTTCCAGGTTACCGTACTCAGCCCGCTCGACATCCAACTCGATGCCCTGGTGCACGACGTCAACAACCAGAACATCGGCAGCATTCAGGTCACAGTGGGGGGCAGCATGCCGGATTACACCTACGAATGGACGCTCGACGGAGCAGTGGTCGCCACAACCGAAGACCTCAGCGGTATCGGCATGGGGCTCTATACCCTGTGGGTCACCGATGCGGCAGGGTGCAAAAAGGAAGCAGGGCCTTTCGAAGTCACCAGCCTGGTGGGAACGAACGACCCGGGCCGACTGGACTATATCGCCGTGTATCCAAATCCAAGTTCGGGGCGGGTTTTCGCCGTCCTCCCCGATAACCTGGCCGGTTTGGAGGCGGACTTTGTCGTGTTCGACGGCACGGGCAGGCGGGTGCTGGAGCACCGCAGCATCCGGGAAAAACGGGTGGAACTCGACCTGTCGCACCTTGCCGATGGTTTGTATTCCATCCTGATCCGGGTGGAACAAGGGCAAACGTTGAGGAAGATCGTTATCAACCGGTAAGGATAATTCTCAAGCGTTCAAATCTGCATGAGTCATGCAAATCAGGAGCAAAACACTCATGCGCATTGGACTTCAATTACTTAGGTAGCACGTTTACGAAACTTTGAAAGTTTCGTAAACGTAAGCGCCTGAAAATCAACGACGAATTTTTAGCCCGGATTCACATGAGTCATGTTTTTTGGCGATTTTGACAAAAATATACTGGCCTTCTATTGTTTTGTTAAAAGCGGTGAACGCCGATCCGACCGAAAATAGGGAAACGCACGGTTTTGATCTCTCTTTCTTCCCAAATGGATTCTAACTCCTGAATAAATGCTTCATCGAGGGGAGATCGGCTATTCTTCTTTTCATAATGTTGATACGCCGACCAGGTGCCGAGATAGCCGATAAAATGGTCGCGCGTCCATGAATAGGTCATCTCCATTCCGGGCAATTCCATTTCGGGAAAAGGGAAGGGAATCGTTGCGTACGACGCGTCCACGTGGCGGCGTTCGGCATCCCAGTATTCGCCTAATATATTGCGATACAAACGATCAATCAACGCATTGGTCGCTTCGTCCGTTCTTATCAGATTGTAGCCGATGAGCGCCAGGATGCCGCCGGATTTTAAAACGCGTTTTACAGCGGGATAAAATTTTTCGAAGTCGAACCAGTGCGCGGCCTGGCCGACCGTCACGAGGTCGAAAGTATGGTCGGGAAAAGAAGGAGATTCCGCTGCTTCCACACGGTAATGGACATTGGGTTTTTGAAGGGCGTTTCCCAACTGATTTGCGCTGATATCGGTGGCCTCGACCCACCGGAACCGTTCGGAAAGTACAACAGCTATCTGGCCGTTGCCGGTGGCGCAATCCCAGGCACAGTCGAAATTTTGGCACAAACCGAACAGAAAATCAAAGAGTTGCGGCGGGTAGCCGGGCCTGAATCGGGCGTATTCAGCGGAACGGGTGGAAAAGTTGTCTTTCATGGAAGCGTCATTGAATCATCATTGACGTCATTAAGGGTCATTTTCAACAAAGTTCCACAACTCAAAAAATTACTCTCAGATCGGTCAAAAACAGGTTCTCATTTTCTTATCCGCCGTATCATTCCGAGGCACGAGAAATCTGCTTACAAGCAACAGATATTCAATATCTTAACCAGATTCCTTGTGCCTCGGAATGACACGGTGAACAGGGAAAGTCAGGTACTTCTTTTTTAGCCGTAACTCAATTACCCATAATCCCTAATTCCGCAATTCCGCCTCTAATTTGTCCAGATCCCGGATCAGCAGACGCGAGCGGTTGAACGTCAGCAGCTTTTTAAACCGCAGATCGTTCAGGGTAGTCGTCACCGTCTGGCGGCTGGTAGCGGTGAGGTTGGCAATTTCCTGGTGCGTGATAAAGTTGCGCACCACCCACTCAAAGCCCACGCGCTGGCCCTTTGTTTTGGCTAAGTGCAGCAAAAATTCCACGATTCGGCTGCGGCTGTCGCGGAATACGAGCGATTCTAAGCGGCGCTCCATTTCCAGCTGGCGCGCGCCGAACATTTTCATAAAGAACAAGTTGAGATCGGATCGCTCGCGCATAAGCCCGCGCAGTTCGTCGAGCGTGACTACGCATACGGTAGTATCTTCCAGGGCTGTGGCAATGTCGTGCCGGCGTTCCTCGCCGAGTAGTGCCAGTTCGCCGAATACTTCTCCACGGCCCAGAATGACTTTGGTGATCTCTTTGCCTTCGTCGTTCATCACCGAAATTTTGATGCGCCCTTCGTTGATGAAGAAGATGCGGTCGGAAAGATCGCTGGGCACATATACCTGCTCGCCCTTCTTGTACATGGGTCGCATGTGCCCAGCCATCTTTGCTTCGTCGCCCAGTTTGGTCGGGCACAAAAGGTGTGTGACGTCAATATTCTCTAAATGCCAGAGCGCTTGCGGTTGCTGCATAATGGGAAATGTCGGACGGAGAACACGCTGGGAAGGATGTGGTTGAGTGCTCATGGTGATTTTTTAGGGCAAAGTTGGGGGTAGTATTGAGCAGAGAATGTTACCGGCGGGACATTTGTTTAAACCGAGATATTTTTTTCAGTTAAATAGGCGCCGAGATTGCACATTAAGCCGGGCCATAATTCGAAGTCTTGATCCCAGTCCACGATGATCCAATTTGTTTGCCCACGCTCGGCAATCATCACTTTTTTACTTGCTGAAAACACCCAAATGAATTTCTCTGTCCCAAATTCCAGCATTTTCTTAATTTTCTCATGAACAATATCCAAGGTTGAAAGATCGGTTTCGGCTTCGCTGAGCTCAAAGTCAACGTCCACTTCGACAACCATTTTGGGCGGCACATCAGCGTAACGAGTGGAAATTTTCTCCGGAGTTAAAACAGCCCATTCATAGACTGCGATGTCGTTGGAAAAATTTTTTTTGAACCCAAGATGAACACCTGCTTCGTTTGTGCCAATGATGTATTGATCAATGTCGAGGGATTTGTGAAGCAGGTGAAGAAAATAATTGAGAATGACAAATTGAAGCGTACTGCATCCCATGATTTCTTCTAAAGTTTTCTGTTGGTTCAATACCTGTAGATAGCCTTTGTAATACAAATTTACCCCCTCAAATGTCTCCTTGAGCAAGAAGGACGGCACCGCGATTTTTTTATTGGCGTTGTAAGAATTAGTTATGTCATTGGCTTCCATGGCTGAAATATTTGACACATTTTGTGTATGTACAAAAATACGTTATTCATCCAATTTCAAATCGAATCTTTTCAACAAATCCTCCACCAACGGATTGACTTCCTTCATTTTATCCAATTTTTCCTTTGCTGTCAGCGGGCGTTTGGGCGCAATGGGCCGGAGTTCCTGCGCTTTGCTTTCGTCCAGCAGTACCTGAATTTTAAGGACCGGATCGTGCAAACGCAGGCGGAGGGTGTCGAGCAGCCGCGCCAGCTCCTGCTGAAGCAGGCTGCGATGCGTCGTCATACCGACGGTGGCTGAAAGCGTTTTGTCGTCGAGATCGAGCAAAGCGGCAGTCATTGCCTGGCGAAGCGTGGGTGATTCGACCGATGCGGCATAGGCATTCCATTCCGAACGGGCATTTTCAATGGTAAGGCGGCTTTCGAGCGCCGCTTTTTCGGCCTCTTCTACGGCGACAGCCTGTTCGTAAGCATCGAGACTGAGCGGTATAGCTTCGGCCTTTTTCAATCCCTGCCGAAGTCCGGAAGCCAGTTCGATCATTTCTTTTTTGCTAAGCGGTTGGGCATTGCCGTGAGCGGCTGTTTCGGGGGGATTGGGGATTGGGGATTGCGGATTGGTAGCAGCATTTCCGTATCCTGTGGAACTATTCAGACCCAAACCAGAAGGCTGCCCGCCGTCTGCCGTCAACCGTCCACCTTCCACCGTTGCGTCAGGAGTTTTTTTTTCCGAAAAAACGGGGATTTGCGCGGCCTTTACAGCCCGGTTGATAAAGCACATTTTCAGCAATGCCATCTCGACATGCAGGCGTTTGTGGCGCGCCATTTTAAAATTCACGTCGCAATCGTTGCAGATATTCAACGCAGTGAGCAGGAACGATGCAGGGGAAAGCGCGGCTTGTTTGCGGTAGCGCTCGCGCAGGGAATCGCCCGCTTCGAGCAGGGCCAGGGTGGCTTCATCTTTGCAGACCAGTATGTTGCGCAGGTGTTCGGCCAGTCCGATGATGAATACATCGGGCTCGAAACCCTTGCGCAGGATCTGGTCGAAGAGATTCAGGATGGATGCCGAATCCTCGGCCAGCAATGCGTCCGTAATTTGAAAGTAGTAGTCATAGTCGAGGACGTTGAGGTTCTCGATGACATCGTCGTAGCGAATATTTCGCCCGCTGGCAGAACTGGTGATGCGGTCGAAGATGGACAAGGCGTCGCGCAGTGCGCCGTCGGCTTTCTGAGCGATGATGTGCAGGGCGTCTTCTTCGGCCTCGATGCCTTCTTTCCTGCAGATATCCCTGAGGTGCAGCACCATGTCGCCCGTCGTAATGCGGCGGAAATCAAATATCTGGCACCGCGACAGGATGGTGGGAATGACCTTGTGTTTTTCGGTGGTGGCCAGGATAAAAATGGCATAAGGCGGCGGCTCTTCCAGCGTTTTCAAAAAAGCGTTGAAAGCGCCCTGAGAGAGCATGTGCACCTCGTCAATGATGTACACTTTGAATTTACCGCGTTGCGGCGGCACCCGCACCTGCTCCACCAATGCGCGGATGTGGTCCACGCCGTTGTTGGAGGCGGCATCGAGCTCGAAGATATTCCAGGAAGCGTCTTCGTTGAAAGCCTTGCAGGAAGGGCATTCGTTGCACGCTTCAAAATCTTTCGTGCGGTTTTCGCAATTGAGCGTTTTGGCAAGAATGCGCGCGCAGGTGGTTTTTCCCACGCCGCGCGGGCCGGTGAACAAAAAAGCGTGCGCCACATGGTCGGTAGCCAACGCGTTTTTCAACGTCCCGGCGACGTGCTGCTGCCCCACCACGTCCTCGAAACGCTGCGGGCGGTATTTGCGGGCGGAAACAATGAAGTTGCTCATGCCTCACAAAAGTACGATTGTTTGGCGAAGAAAAAGCAGGGAAGTTATCAACAGCAGTCTGATACATTTTTCCCGCATCCACATCTTTCAAAAATGAGATCAGACCGGGGAAATAATGTTCCTGGTCGTCCCACATGCTCATGTGGCTGCCGTTGGGACAGAGCAGAAAACGGCCTTTTTGTACCTGGGTCGAGACCCACTTCATATGCTCCGGATCCATCGTATCGTGTGTGGCGCCAATGGTCAGGGTAGGCACGCTGATGTTGGGGAGGTCTCTGGTGCGATCCCATTTTTCCAGTTTTCCGGAAATACCGAATTCGCTCGGGCCTTGCATGGCTACGTAAATGGTCTGGTTGATGTTGTCGAGGCCGCGATTCACCGGGTCTGGCCAATCTTCGAGGCGGCAGATATGTTTTTTGTAAAAATTCGGCTTCAGCAATTCCATGTAGCGGGGATTGGAAAAATCATTTTTCGCTTCGATCGCCTGGATTTCGGCCAATACTTTCGGGTCCATTTGTTTGGCGAGCACCTCTTCGGCATATTTGTCGTAGTCAGGGCAACTCATCATCATATTCGAGATAACAAGCCCTTTCAGATTGTCCTGGTATTTTTGGGCGTATTCCATGGCGAGAATACCGCCCCAGCTATGGCCAAGCAGGTAAAAATTGTCTTTGTTCAGCCCCAATGCCTTTCGCACCTGTTCCACTTCCTCCACAAAACGCGGCAAATTCCACAGGCTCGTGTCGGTCGGTTGGTCGGAGTAGGCCGAACCGAGTTGGTCGTAATAATAAAATTCTATGCCTTCCTGCGGCAGGAAACTCTCCATGCACTCCCAGTATTCGTGCGTGCAGGCCGGGCCGCCGTGCAGGAGCAATACTTTGATGCGGGGGTTGTTGCCGAGGCGTTTTGTCCAGACTTTGTACTGGCCGTTTTCAACCGGAATGAGGCGGATGCCGCCGGTTTTCACACCGGTTTCTTCGTTTTTCAAATAATCGCAGGCGGTTCCGGAAGCAGCACCGTGAGTCGCGGGCGGTTGATTGCAGGAGAAAATTGTCAGCAATGCGAAAACCGGCAAAAAGAGATTTTTCATATCATTTTGATATAAGAAGCGGACAAAACAAATCGACATTGGACATTGGACGTTTGACCCTGACAACCAATCATTTGGTCAAATGTCCAATGTCAAAAATCCATTATCCATGTACTTATGCGATTGAATATCAATTATTTGAAACGATGTTCAACTGCTCCGCAGTTGCAAAAACTCCTTTTGTCCATTGGCCCCGCGTTTCACACGGGGCTAATCAAATTTGACCGCTTCGCGGTCGGTCATGCCGTGTTTGTGCAAGCGGAATGAAACCTTTATTGAACATTCTCCCACTGCCACTGCTACTGCTACTGCCACTGCCACTGCCACTGCCCACTGCCACTGCCCACTGCCACTGCCTACTGATAAACCCTCACCCAATCCACTTCCATCCGCTGCGGCAGCACACCAGGGTCCACTCCCTGTGCGGCGCCCCAAGCGCCGCCGAAGGCGATGTTGAGCAGCAGGTAAAACGGCTGATCGAAAGGCCAGTGTTCCCAACCTTGTCCGTCGTTGGCGAAGCTAAAATACGGCTGGTCGTCCACAAAAACCCGGATTGTGTCGGTTGACCAGTCTACCCGGTAAGTGTGAAAATCAGCGATGGCCGTTGGCACCGGTATTTTGGCCGTTTTTTGTGTGCCAATGCTGTGATAAAAAGCTTTGGTGTGAACGGAGGCGTGCACCACGCCGGGATCGAACCCCACGTGTTCCATGATGTCAATTTCTCCGTTGTGCGGCCAGTATTGGTCGCCGTAGTGTTGTTTGGCCGCGAGCATCCAGATGGCAGGCCAGGTGCCCAGGCCTTGCGGAAGTTTGGCCCGCACCTCGAACCGGCCATATCGCCACTCGGCTTTTCCCCGTGTGACGAGGCGGCAGGAGGTGTATTGATTGCCGCCAAAATTTTCTTTGCGGGCTTCGATGACGAGTTTGCCGTTTTCCACGCGGGCATTCTCCAGCCGGTCGGTGTAGTATTGTAGCTCCTGATTGCCCCATCCGTGCCCGCCAATATCGTAGGCCCATTTGGTCGAATCAGGGTGGCCGCTGTAATTGAATTCGTCGCTCCAGACCAGTTTCGTTTGCAGCGGAGCGGGTGTTTCCGTGGCTTTCGGGGTACAACAACATAGGAGTAACGGGCTTGCCGCCATCAGGATCAGGATAAAGCGCAAAAAGAATGGACCGGCGTTTTGCATGATGAAAAGTTATTTTGGCCCAAAAATAGGAAACCTGCAAGCCTGGGAAAAATAAAGCGCCCTGCTTTCTGTGGCCGTTGGGCGGCGGAAAGCAGGGCGCTTTGTTTTTTCAACCTGAAAAGCCGGAGCCGATCACATATTCAGATAATTCATCAGCGATTCATACCGCTCCATCAGGCTGTCGGAATGTTCGGTCTCGCTGAACGTCTCTTTCACTTCATAACCGTGGCGCTCCAGCGAAGCGATGGTGCGCCCCAGATCGGTGCGGTTGAGTTTGAGTGTCAGCTCCACGTTGTCGGCATCGCGCGTGGAAGTGATGAAAGCATCGAGGATTTTTACATCATCTTCTTCCAGGATACGGGCGATGGTGGCGAGGGAGTAGTCGCGGCGCTCCATCTCGAGCACCACTACGGCGCCCGGTTCGGAAAAAGACGCCATGTTGGCGAAGTAACGCAACAGATCATTTTGTGTGATCAGCCCCAGGTAAACGCCTGCTCTATCCACCACCGGTATTACGGTGAGGCGATTGTCGCCCATGACGCGTATGACTTCAAAAATATGTTCATTTTCCAGCACCGCAAAGCGGCGCAGCATGGACAGATCGTAAGAGCCTATGGGGTCGTAGAGTTTGTGGTTGAAAATATCCTCTTCAGAGAGAAGTCCAACCAATTGCCCGTTGTCCACCACAGGGAGGTGTTTCACGTGGAAATCGCTGAGGAGGTGAAACGCATCGCGACCGGTCTGTTCAACCGATAACGACGGAATGTCGAGCGCGATTAAAGATTTGGCAGTCATGATACAGTGGACACAGGATTTTGTTTGTTGATGCGTGTTTGTCCGGATTAAATGTTTAGACAGCGATGTTTGTCAATAGGACGCAGCACAGGGGCTGACGGCACAAATATTGGCGTATTTTTTTTTCTTCCAAAAAAATCTTCACCGAACCGGAATGTTTTTAAGACTGAAATGTAAGGAAAACGACACTAAAAAGGTGCAAGAGTGATTAAGTTTGTGACAGCAAAAGCAACGCCTATGAAATTTTTAATAACACGGCTTTTAGGGTTTTGGTTGTTGATCTTCCCAATCCAGGGATTTCACCTTCCCGATATCCCGCTTTTCGACAACGACCCGGCGGCGGAAAATCCGCTTCGAAAGGTCGCTTATTCCGACCGCGACTCTTTTCTTTTTTCGGAAAAACAAAAAACAGTCACGCCTGAAACCGACCTCGGCGGAAAGACACTTGCAATCGCCAGATCTTTCCTCGGCACGTCCTACGTCGCCGGCACGCTCGACATGAATGCAGAAGAACAATTAGTGGTCAACCTGCGCCAGCTCGATTGCTGGACTTTGGTGGAAAACAGTCTTGCCATCGCTCTGGCCAACGAAGGAGATTTCCAGGGATACCTGTCTAATTTACAACAACTTCGCTACTGGGGCGGCACAGTGGACGGCTATGGCTCCCGTATCCACTACTTTTCCGGATGGCTGCTCCAGGCTGAAAAAAGCGGTTTTCTCCGCGACCTTACCCGCGAAATGGGCGGTATTCCCTACCGCAAAAAAATCGGATACATCAGCGCCCGCCCCGACAAATATCCCAAGATGCGGGATGCGGCCACCCTCCGCGATATCCAGGCATCCGAACGGCGCATCAACGCGCATGCCTGGTATTTCATTCCCAAAGCGAAAGTGGCTGCGATGGAACACCTCATCGAAGACGGCGACCTCATCATGCTCACTTCTTCCCGCCGTGACCTCGACATCGCGCATCAGGGTTTTGCAGTCCGGCAAAACGGCCGCATCCACCTCCTGAACGCTTCATCGCTCGCGAAAAAAGTGGTGATCTCGAGGCAAACGCTTACCCAATACCTCGCTGCGCAGAAAGGACAGTCGGGGATCATGGTAGCGAGGCTCACTGATTGATCCGCCAAAATCCGATGCTTCGTTTACATTCGCAGCGCCAAAATTCACCCTCAAGCGATTTCCCGATCTTGTGAAAAAAAATACTCTTGCCGCAGCCTGTTTCTTTATTCTGAATATTCTCTGTGCTCAAACCACCTATCTCCATTGCGGCCGCCTGTTGCCCATCAACGGCGAGCCGCAAAACTCCGTCACGCTGGTGGTGGAAGGCAATAAGATCGCACGCATAGAAAAAGGCTATTCCACTGCACCTGCCGGTGCGGAAGTGATTGATTTAAAAAACAAAACCGTATTGCCCGGGCTGATTGACTGCCATGTGCACTTCGAGTTCGAACAAAACCGGAACTCCTACAACGAGCGCTTCACTTTCAACGATGCTGACATCGCTTTCCGCGCCGCCCTGTATGCCAAACGAACCTTGAGCGTCGGCTTCACCACCGTGCGCGACCTGGGAGGCCGCGGCGTCAACATCTCCCTGCGCAATGCCATCAACAACGGACTTACCGAAGGCCCGCGCATCGTCACTTCCGGCAAAACGCTCAGCATTACCGGCGGCCATGGCGACGCCACCACCGGCGCGCGCGAAGATTTGTTCGACCCGCCTCCGGGCGCCGAAGACGGCATCGCCGATGGCCCCGACGCCTGCCGCGCCGCCGTGCGCAACCAGGTCAAACGCGGCGCCGATTGCATCAAAGTGTGCGCCACCGGCGGCGTGCTGTCACTCGCCCGCGACGGCAGGCTGCCGCACTACGCTGAAGATGAACTCGTTACCATCGTCAAAACTGCCCGCGACCTGGGCCTCGACGTGGCAGCGCACGCGCACGGCGACGAAGGCATGCGCCGCGCCGTGGAAGCCGGCGTGGTCAGCATCGAACACGGCACCTTTATGAGCGAAGCCACGATGGATGCCATGATCGGGCACGGTACCTGGTATGTGCCCACCGTCACGGCCGGTAAAGCCGTGAGCGACAGCGCGCGGCTCTCCAAAGGATTTTTCCCGGAAGTCGTGCGCGTAAAGGCGTTGAACATCGGCTCGCAGATACAGGAAACGCTCGGCAAAGCCTATAAAAAAGGCGTGAAAATCGCTTTCGGCACCGACGCCGGCGTTTACCCGCATGGCAAGAACAACCTCGAATTCGTATATATGGCCGAAGCCGGCATGAAAAACGCCGACATCCTCCGCGCCGCGACGCTCGACGCCGCTACCCTCCTGCGCATGCAGGACAAAATCGGCACGCTCGAACCCGGCAAACTGGCCGACATCGTGGCAGTGGATGGTAATCCGCTCGACGACATCCGGGCAATGCTGCAGGTGGCATTCGTGATGAAAGACGGAAGGACGGTGAAGTAGATTGCGGATTATTTCCTCTTCTTCAACTCCCGCTGAAACACCTCTTCTAATTGTTCGGCGTGCAGGTTTTTAGCCACTATGGTGCGGTTCTGGTCGAGGATGTAGAGTTCGGGTGTGATGTCCACGAAGTATTTGGCATAAATGGCGCGGTTGGTGGGATCGAACACCACGGGAAACTGGAAGCCGTGTTTCTGAACGAAGGGTTTCAGTTCTTCCAGTGTCGTGTTGACGCCGATGCCGAAAAACTCGACGCCGCGGCTTTTCCAGTTGCGGGCGATCTCCTGGATCTTCGGCGCGTCTTTCTGACAGTGTTCGCAGTCGGGGCTGAACATGAACACCACCACGATGGGCGACGTGAGTTCATAAATACTTTTTTCGACGCCGGCAAGCACCTCTTTCGCCCGCACGTCGGGGCCTTTTTTCCACATCAGGCTGGCTTCCATTTCCCAGGCGTGTTTTTGCAGTTTTTCTAAGTTTTCCGGTTTGTCCCAGAAGGCGAGTTCGGGTTTGAAAAAGTTTTTGATGACGTGCACATATACCGCTTCGCCGTCCATCACGGTCGTTTTGGTGTTTTCGTATTGCAGGGCGATCCAGTTGCTGACAAACTGAAAATAAGGTTTGTAGGGCATCACCCGGCGGATGAAGGCATCAGCCACCGGGATGATGGAGTCGCGGTTCTGCGGCGTCATTTCCTTGATGTAGCGGCGGAGTTTGTTGCCGATGACGGGCGTGTAGAGCAGGCGCGTGTCGCTGAAATCCACATTGTCCCAGAAATGGCCGCGGTAGTGCATGAGTTGACGCAGGGTATCGAGGTCGCCGTTGGCTTTGCGCGGGTAGGTGAGGTCGGGGTTTTGGCCCGCCATTTTGAATTTGGTAAAAAACGCGTCGGGGTTTTGTTTGTAAATCGCGTCTAAGTGCGCCTTGCGCTCTTCGAGGATCTGCGTCTGCCGCTCCTTCGCTTTCTGAAATTCGGGCGACGATTCCGGTTTGCCGCGCATTTGTTCGGCCAACTGGTTCAGTTCGGGGTCCTGTTTGGCCTGGAAACGGTAGTTTTCATAAAACAAGGCCGTATTGACCGAGCCCATCACCTGCATGGTGCTGCCGATATCGGAGGCGTTGGCGCGCAGGTAAAAACGCTGGTCTTTATCAATCAGAATGGAAAAATTCTTGTTGCCGCCCGGCAGCAGGAAAGTATAAAAACCGGAAGGCAACAGGTTTTTGCGACGGAGGATAAAGCGTCCGCTCGCGTCCACCACCGCCGAGTCGGCGATGTAGTTGCGGTCGCCGTAGACGCCGATCATACGCGTTTTTCCGGCGGGAATGCCTTCGATCTGGACTTCGATGTACACGCTGTCGCCGCCCATCGGCGGGAGCGAAGCGTCTTGCGCCAGGGATGAGAAAGCGGAAGTGAAGAACAGAAGAACAAGGGTAAGTTTTAAATGCCTCATCGTTTTTGAAAAATTGCTGTGGGTTCAAAATGGAGGCGGAAATGATTTCCGCCGTACAAAAACGGAGGGCAAAAATAGGGGAAGCTGCTCTTTGGAGAAGAACATTAGCGATTTGTTGACAAGCCGGATACTGAACCGGGGGTGCCTGATTTTTCCAAACACAAACAATGTCAGGCAAAGAAAAACTGCGCGGACGAGACGTCCCATAAATAACTGAAAGGTGAATAGTTTCCATTCCCAATGAAATCTGACGATTTTCTTCATGGTTTCAGGATTGACAAACCGATGCCAGGACTCCTGCCGCGAAAACATAGAAAGGCACCGGCGGAGGAAGATGGGCGGTTTTGAAAAATGAGTTGAAATGAGTAATTTTGTCAGGAAATTTTACCAACCCGCTCGAACGAACATGGGCTTGACACTTGAAATATCATCTGACCAACTGCTCAACGCGCTCCTTCAACTGTCCGCCGACGAGAAAATCCGCATAGCCGAACGGCTGAAAGCGGCGGCGACGACCGAAAAATGGCGCATGCTTTCCCAACAACTCCCCGACGCGCCCGAAATCAGCATGGAAGAAATTGTGGCCGAAGTCAAAGCCGCGCGCAAACAACGTCATCAAAACCCCAAATGATTCCCCATGCGCATTTTGCTCGACACTAATCTCTGGGTGGCGGCACTTATCAGCGCTTCCATGCGCAACCGAATCGAGCGCATTATCGCAGACGACCGATTGGACATTCTGGCAGATGCCGAATTGATGGCTGAATTAGAGGAAGTATGCGCCCGCCCTAAGTTCGCGCACCTGCTTTCTCCTGCCCAAATTGCTGATTTTTTACAAATTTTACACGACAGGCTCACATTCATAGAAACGAAGAGTCAAGTGCAAGTCTGCCGCGACCCTGACGACGACTTCCTGTTCGCTATTTGTCTGGACGGTCAAGCCGAGTACCTTCTCACCGGCGACAATGATTTGCTTGCTCTCCGCGCCTTCGAAAAGACCCGCATTCTGACGATAACCGAGTTCGAGCAGATTTTGTAGTCAAAAATCATCGCCGCTGTTCATCACTTATCTCTCCTAACTTATAACTGAAAGAAATGTCCGAACTCGCCCTCCAACTCATCCGCGAAAACATAGAAAAACACCGCCGGGGAGAAGACGCCCGCTTCCTCGACCTCGGAAACTGCGGCATGACCGAAGAAGTTTGAATTAGGATTCGCTTGATTTTTTGGAGGACTTTCAAGGATTCGCGCCATTTTTGCATATCCTTCTTATCCTTTTCACATCCTGATTCAGCCATGTCCGAACTCGCCCTCAAACTCATCCGCGAAAACATAGAAAAACACTGCCGGGGGGAAGACGCCCGCTTCCTCGACCTCGGAAACTGCGGCATGACCGAAGTGCCGGAGGAGATTGGGGAATGCGTGTGGGTGGAGGAGCTGATATTAGCAAACGAGTGGAGGGATGATAAAAAGGCACGTCAAAAATCTCAAAATTTTGGTCAACCTAATAACATATCTCGTTTGTCGGAGTCATTCGTTTATTTGAAAAACTTGAAAAAACTCTCAATAAGAGGGAGCTGGGAAAGCCAATTCGACCTTTCTAATTTGTCTCCATTAGCTGACTTGAAAAATCTACAGCAACTTGATTGCTCATGTACAAGAGTTATAGATTTGCTGCCCATTGCCAATTTAAACAATCTCATAAAACTTGATTGTTCATCAACTCTTGTTTCCGATTTATCGCCTCTTTTGAAACTAAAAAAATTGCGAGAGATCGACTGTTCTTCAACCAAGGTAATTGAATTGTCAGCCCTACGCAATCTTAATAATTTAACAAGCCTTGATTTCAGATTTACGGAAGTCAATGATTTATCCCCACTTTCTGGTTTAGTAAAATTAAAATACCTTAATTGTTCACGTACCCGCGTTAGTGATTTATCAACGATTTCAAATTTGAAAAATTTAAAGACGCTTTTTTGCGCAAACACCAATATAACGGATTTATCACCTGTAGAAGCTATAATTGACTTAAGAAGATTTGCATGTGCTGGAAATCAAATCTTTCATTTGACATCACTCTCCAAATTTACAAATTTAGAACTACTTGTCTGCTCACAAACAGAGGTCTCTGACCTCTCTCCAGTTTTACCATTAATAAAAAAGGGTAGAAATGTATATTGGGAAAGTGGCGGTAATGAAATATTAGTCGAAGACTGCCCCCTCATCATCCCCCCCGTCGAAGTCGCCCAGGAATCCCCCCAAGCCGTCCGCGACTACTTCGAAGAACTCGGCGAAGATGGTCGCAAACTCAACGAAGTCAAGGTCATCTTTCTCGGCGAAGCCTCGGCGGGCAAAACCTCACTCGTGAAGCGTCTGCTCGACGAGGACTTCGACAGCAAGGAAAGCCAGACGCACGGCATCCGCATCCGCAAGGCGCCTTTCGCGATGGACGACGGCGACAGCGTCACTGCCCACCTCTGGGACTTCGGCGGGCAGGAGGTGATGCACGCCACCCATCAGTTTTTCCTCTCGCAGCGCAGCGTCTATGTGCTGCTGCTCAACAGCCGCAACGACGACCAGGCTGAAAAATGGCTCAAACACGCCGCCAGTTTCGGCGGTCGCTCGCCCGTGCTGGTGGTGCTGAACAAGATTGACGAGAACCCCTCCTTCGAGGTCAACCGCAAGACCTTGCAGGAAAAACACCCGCAAATCCGCGATTTTTTCCGTCTTTCCGCCAAAACCGACAAGGGTCTGGACGAATTCCGCGAAGCCCTGCGCCGCGAAATTGACCGCGCCGACACCCGCCGCACGCCTTTCCCCAAACACTGGCTGGCGGTGAAGGAGCATTTTTCCAACATGGAAGCAGACTACATCGAATCGGCGGAATACCGGCGCGTGTGCGAGGCCAACGGCGTGACGCGGCAATTCAGTCAGGACGTGCTGCTGCAATTCCTGCACGACCTCGGCGTGGTCATCAACTTCCGCAACCTCAAAAACTTCGACACTCAAATCCTCAACCCGCTCTGGCTCACCAACGGCGTTTATCGCATCATCAACTCGTACATAGTCGCTAATATGGGCGGCCTGCTCCACGAAGACGATTTTGATGCGGTCATCAACGACCCGCGCTACAAAAAGGACAACACGAGCGACCGCGTGTTCGAGTACCCCAAAAACAAACTCCAGTACATCGTGCGGGTGATGCAGGAATTCGAACTCTGCTTCCAACTCGATGCGCGCACCTACGTCGTGCCGCAGTTGCTGCCCGTGCAGGAGCCGGAGTTCAAGACAGAAGGGGCGTTGCTGCGCTTTGAAATTCATTTTCCCGATTTTCTGCCCGACAGCATTTTTCCGCGTTTGATGGTGAAGTTGCACACGTTCATTGAGCGCGACCCAAGTGACCGGGTGACTCAAAGTCACCCGGTCACTACGCCGCGTCTGACGATGTGGCGCACCGGCATGGTACTCCACAAGCCCAACATTTTCAAAGCACTTGCGCGGGTGCGCTGGGACAAGGAAGACCAAAAAATCCTCGTGGACGTGTGCGGCGAAGAGCGGCGGCGTTTCCTCAGTTTTATCCGCGAGACGGTGAAAGAAATCGTCGCGGATTTCACGAATTTGGAGTTCAACGAGTTAGTGCCTATCCCTGACACTAAAAAAGACTTTAAACGTTACTCTTTATTGGTTGCTATGGAGAAAGCAGGCAAAGAGGATGTTTTTAGTGAGGAGTTGGAGCAAGATATCCCATTGGTTGCTTTGCTCGACGGCGTGGAAGAACCCGCCATGCGCAACGAGGTGGAGCAGTTGCCCGTCAAAGCCTTTGTGTCGTACTCACACGCTGATTTAGAGCATTTAAAAGAATTGAAAAATGCCCTTGCCCCGCTCATTCGGCTTAACAAACTCCAGATTTGGGATGATAAAAACATAGAAGCGGGCGACGAGTGGGAAAAGGTTATTTTCCAGCAATTGGAAGAAGCCGACATCGTGCTGTGCCTCGTCAGTGCCGATTTCGTAGCTTCGGATTTTTGCTACAAAAAGGAATTCGGCGCGGCGCTGGAGGCTCACCGCAAGGGCGAAAAAACCATCGTCCCCGTCATGTTGCGCAAAACCGATTGGCAGGACTTGCCGCTGGCGGAAATTCAGGGCACGCCCGGCGAGTGGATTACTTTGGCGAAAGACAAAGACGAGGCCTGGACAAAAGTCTCCGAATCGCTGCGCCCGGCATTGGACAAGGCCAAACAGCGCAGGAAAGTTTTGTTAGAAAAAAGAAAAGGAATGATGTGAACGAGGTCTTTTTGATCTCACAAAAAATCCACATCCACCGCATACGGGTACGTCATCAGGTATTCCAGCGCTTTTTCTATCGGAAAGCCTTCAAAAACAACGGAAAAGAGCATGTTCGTGATGGGCACGTGCAGTTTGTACTGGCGGGCGAGTTGGTGGGCAATGCGAAGGGTTCGGACGCCTTCGGCCAGTTCGGGCATGGTTTCCCGGATTTGCACGGCGGTCTCGCCTTTGGCTAAGCGTGTGCCGAAGGTGTAGTTGCGGCTGTTGACGCTGGTGGCCGTCGCCACGAGGTCGCCGATGCCCGCCACACCGATAAATGCCTGGCTCGAGGCGCCGAGCGATTTGCCGAAATAGACCATTTCCGCCAGTCCGCGGGCGATGAGCAGCCCCTGGATGTTGCGACCCAGCCCCAGTCCGCCGAGGATACCGGAACCGAGCGCGATGATGTTTTTCAAGGCCCCAGCCAGTTCTGCGCCGAGGATATCGTAGGAGCCGAACACGTGGAAGCGCTGGCTGTTGAGCGCCGTTTGTCCGGCCTGGATGACTTCGCGGAAACGGCTGCCGACGAGTGTGGCCGTCGGTTGGCCTTCCATGATCTCGACGGCGAGGTTGGGGCCGGAAAGGCAGCCGACGCGCACCACGCTGCTTTCTTCGAGCACCACCTCGCTCATGGTACGCACATTGGAACGGGTGAGCACCAGACCGGGGCGTTCCAGTTCATCTTCTTCCAGGTCTTTCAGATCGAAACCCTTCGTGCCGTGAATGATGATGTGGTGCGGGCGCAAATAAGGCGCAATAGCCTGTATCACCCGCCGGAAACTCGTGGAGGGGATGATGGGCATGATAAGCGTACAGCGCTGCGCCACTTCTTCCAGGTTGCTGGTGGCGGTCACGCGCTCCTCCATCCGCACGCCGAGGTGCATGCGGCTGCGGTTGATGGCTTCCACCGTCTCCTGCTTGCGACTGAACAGCAGTACTTCCGCATTGTAGGCCAGCAGATTGGCCACCGATGTGCCGAAACTGCCCGCGCCAATGACGCCTACCGGATTAAATGGAGACATTTTTTTGAGTTATGAGTTATGAGTTATGAACGAGGTGCGACAATTGCTAAATCGGGCAAGGGCTTTGGGCTAAGCCGCCTACCGCCCACTGCCTACTGTCCACTGCCCACTGCCCACTGCTACTGCCACTGCCACTGCCACTGCCACTGCCTACCGTACACCGTCCGCCGTGATGGTCTTCGTCCACATTTCCTTGCCATTGGCGTTGTAATTTGTAATTTCCAGTTTCCTGTTCGTCCGCGATCCGCTGAAGTGTAGCACGGAGAAGTTGTGTTCGTTGACACGTGTCCCTTCCACGTGCCAGGCGTTGGTTTCGGCCCGGGGGTTCACGCCGGAAGTAAGCGGCGAGGTAGTCAGGTCGTATATCCAGATGCCCGCTTTGTTTTGCATGGCGCTGAGTTCGGTAAAGTGTTTGTCGCCCGTGAGGAACACGACGCCTTTGATCTTTTCTCTTTCAATAAATTGCATAATGCTATCGCGTTCGGCCGGGAAGTAGTGAAAAGCGGTTTCGTGATCGGGGCTGGTGGTCACGACCTGGCCGCCGATGGCGACAATTTTGAAAGGCGCACGGCTTTCGGCCAGGGAGGCAAGGAACCATTGGAGTTGATCCTTGCCGAGCAGCGTCCGGTCGGGGCAGTTTTCGCATTGGTTGGGGGTACGGAAATAGCGGTTGTCGAGCAGGAAAAAATCCATGTCGTTGTACTGGAATCGCGTCGTGCAGCCTTTTTGTCCGTTGACGCCGAAGGTAGGATTGCCCCAGAAATCGCGGAACACCTCCCAGGCCATGTCTTTGTGCACCCAGGAGCCGTCCGAATCGTTGGGGCCGTAGTCGTGGTCGTCCCAGATGGCGTAGTGGGCAGCAGCGGCCAGCAGCGGCTGCAATTCCGGTATGGCGCGGTCGTGTGTCATGCGATGGATCATACCGGAGCGGGTATTCCAGTCCGGTTCGCGGTAATACACGTTGTCGCCCAGCCAGAGCATGACGTCGGGTTTTTGCTGGTAAATGCTGGTGAATATCTGGTAATTGGAGCCGTATGGTTTGCCGGGGCGGTCGTATTGCGGCTCGTTGATATAGGCGCAACTGCCCGTTGCTACCGAAAAAGCGGGCGGATCGGTGCGCCATTGCCAGAGCGTTTGGGTCTTAAAGACAGTTGGGTAAGGAAGCGCAACCGGCTGGCCGCCGATGAACACGGTGTATTCGTACGTCGTGCCGGGTTCCAGCAGCTCGGCGGTACATTTGGCGGTATAACCGCGCTCTTTGGAAGTAAAAACCGGGTCGGTCCATTTTTTCGTTTCCGGTTTTCCGGCCTCCCAATACTGCACCTGCACTTTGTTACCGCCTTTGGTTTGTATCCATATCAGCGCTTCCCGCATGTCCACGTAGCCGAGCATGGGGCCGTTTTGTAAAGCGGCATTACCGTCGGTAGGTTGTTCTTTTCCGGCGTTTTCCGGCGCCGCGCAACCCAGGAGCAGGGTCAGGGGAAAGAGAAGGGTCAGGTACTTGTACATTCCGATCAGAATAAATGTTTCCGGCGAAGGTACGCCAAACAGCCTTTTAAACCTGCACTTCATAAAAAAGTCAAACCATCACCCAACGAGACCGTTTCGTATGACGCAAAGAAAAATAAAATAAAATTTTCCCAAATGCTTGCTTTTTCCAAAATAAAATCTTTACTTTGAACCAACAAAAAAAGGAGGTTCGCATGAAAGCCCGCTACACTTCCCTCATAATCCTCCTCACGCTCTCTCTTTCCGCCGCTGCTCAATCGGCGGAAAAAACGTTCTCCAAATCATTTAACACCGAAAGCAAAGGCACGATCAATCTCGATCTGCCGGGTGCGATTGACCTGAAAATATGGGACAATCCGAGCATCCGCGTCGGCATTACCGTCAGTATTCCCACAGGCAACGAAGCGATGTTGGGCGAACTTGCGCGAGTAGGCCGTTACAACTTGATTTCCAAAGCTGAAGGCGACGTTTTGACCATCACCGCACCCAACATGCAAAAACAGATCCGGGTGAAGGGAGAAGAACTCCGCGAAACGCTGACGTTCGTCGTTTTCGTGCCGAAGGACCTGAAGATCGAAATGCCGAATGCCGGAGATTACGCCGCCAAAAGATAAAAGGTAGTTTTTCAACCCGTGTTTTGAGGTACGCGCCCGCGTGCCACCGACAAACAATTCCACTGCCCGGACGGCGTATGCGCGTTCGGGCATTTTTTATGCTGCGGTTTTAACGATGTGTGTCCACATTGTTTTGCCACCGGTAAGAAAAGTCATAAGCCACAGATTGACAGAGGAGTCAATCGGAGTAGGGTTGGTATCGTCAATGGAAGCGTTAAAATCGTGGATAAAGGCGGTCGCATCTATATAGGGGATATCCTCCAGCTGGAGCGTGTCCTCCGCCCATTTTCGGCAGGCTTCTTTTAATCCGGAAGCATTCACTTGCCTTGTACTGATGCCACCTTTGTAATGAGTAATGAATGTAAAAGTTGACTTGGCCATAATTTTACTTGCCTTTCGCTTTTTGGCTGTGATGTTCTCCAGACCAATCTTTCTTTTTTTGCCAGTGCTTTTTAAGCCGCTCCAGTTTATCAACTTGTTTTACATCTTCCTTTGTTTTCGGAGTTTTTGCACGCAATTTTGCGAGTTCGTCATTTACTTTTTGATATTCCTGTTCCGCGCGTTCTTTAGCCTTTTGATTTGCATGTTTCGCGTTCTTTCCGCCTGAATTCTCAATTTTCAGCGTTTTATTCTCATTTGAAGATTGTTGCACATAATTGTATCCTGTAAACAACAGCAACGTGAATACTACAGCTGCGAAAACCGGCGCCCATGGTTTTTCAGAGTGGTCTGAGGATGAAGCGAGAGATGTTTGCATGATAAATTCCAAGAATAAATGAACTATGCAAAGGTATCCCAGTTTTTTGTAAAAATACAACAAGTTAAAGAACGATAACTCTAAGTGATGTAGAGAGTGTCAAGCGAATAATTGGCCATTGGCATAGAGGCAATTTTTGACTTTTTAAATCCATTTTCCCGTCCGAACTTTGCTCCATAAAAACACGATCCCATGCCCCGTTTGTTTTTTTTGTTGATTTTCAGTGTCTTTAGCATCTCCGCCCACGCCCAGATGTCCCGTACCATCTACCAGGTCTTCGAGGTGGATTCCGTAAAAACGGTCAACCTGGACATTGCCGATGTGTACGACATCTATTCCTGGGCGGGCAGCACCATCCTGATCGAAACGAACGTGCAGCTGTCGCACGGCTCGCCGGAAATACTCGATTACCTCATCAAGGAAGGACGTTACGACGTGGCGATGGACACCGCTGCCATGCCATCGGTGCGTATCTATACCAAAATGCCCGACCGCAAAAAGAAACGGGTCAAAACCCCCGACGGCGAAATCACCGAACTGCCGGAAGCGAAAATTTTTGTGCCGGACTCGTTTACCTGGACGAGCGATAAAAAGGTGATGACGCGCAAACCCAATTGAGGGGTGAAGGGGAATGAATTTATTGAAGGGTAGAAAAAGAAAATTTTTTGAAAAATTTTCTTTTTCTACCCTTCAATAAATTCATTTACAGATTTCTATGGGCAAATAAAGCAAGAAAGGCAACTCGTTTTCATGCACATACAGGGATTTCACGCACTTCGTTTATTACTGATTTTTTCTTCTGTTTCCACATTATTGAGTTGCGGGCAAAACGAAAACGCCTATGCTGTTATTCACACAAGCATGGGCGATATCCGGGTGCGTTTGTTCGATTCGACACCCCGCCACCGCGACAATTTTATTTCGTTGGCGGAGCACAACGCGGGCGACACGCTGCTTTTTTACCGCATCGAACGCGATTTTGCCATCCAATTCGGCCCTGATCCGGATGAAATGGTCCACGATTTTGCGCTGGAGCCGGAAATCGAAGCGCCCCTGCTGACCGGCGCCCTGGCTGCTGTAAAAGCCGATTCGCTGTTGCTCTCCGACGGCACGGATTTTTTTATCGTGCTGGGTCGCCCGCAAACGGATGCTTCGCTCGATGAGATGGAAAGAAAAATGTCCATTCGCTTTTCTGAGAAAGAACGCGACCTCTACAAAAAGCACGGCGGGTTGCCGCAGTTACACGGGCAATACACGGTGTTCGGGGAAGTAACGGCTGGCATGGAAGTGGCGGAGAAGATCGCTGCGTTGCCGCGCGACGAAAAAAAGATGCCGTTGCAACAGGTGAAGGTTCGGGTAGAGGTGTCGGGACAGCAGGCAGTAGGCAGTAGGCGCTGATCAAAGTTTGTCCACAAAGAACGTCCGCTGTTTCTCCTGTGCGAATTTCTCGGCATTGAACGCCTCCGATCCTCCCTTGGGGATGGAGAGCGATTTCCAGTTTTCACCGGCGAGGATGCGGCAGAGGTAAACCAACTGACCGACGTGATAGGGATAGTGGGCGAGTTGACGCGACAAGGCTTCCAGAACCGTATGACCCTGGTTGCGGATGTACACAATTTTATCCAAATCGCTCTCAGTCAGCGGATCAACGGCATTGAAAAAACATTCCCAGCCGGCATTCCAGGCGGCGAGCAGTTCGGTTTTATCGGCATAATCATTCTCAAATTCCGCCTCGCGGTCGCGCCAGGGCTTTTCGCCGTCGGTGGTGAGGAAGTCAGTGAAACGGCTCAGCATATTGCCGCTGAGGTGTTTGACGATGACGGCCACGCTGTTGCTTTCCGGCGATGGATGCCAGTGAATGTGTTCGTCAGCGATTTGAGCGAGCGCTTTGTCGCCAAGTTCGCGGTAATATTGGAGCAGTTTCCGGGCGCTGTCGAGGTAGTTGAGTTGGTGAGAAGTTTCCATGATTTTTATTGATGAAATTAAGTAGGCGGACATTGAATTTTTTGACATTGGACGTTTGACTAAATAATTGGTTGTCAAGGTTAAATGTCCAATCTCCAATGTCAATTTATTTTGTTTGCATACTTAGACTATTGTTTTTTCCGGTAAAATGCCGCCGTCTCTTCCACACCCTGTTGGTTGGGCGTCGGTTTTATGCCGAAAGTGCGTTCAAATTTTTCGGAAGAAAAAATGTAGTCGTGTGTGAACTGGTAGTTCATCTCCACCATTTCGCGGAAAAGCCGGCTGCCGAGACCCATCAGGCGCAGCACAAAAGTGGGCGTAGCCTGGAATTTGGGCTTCACGCCAAACACCTGCGCGGCGGCTTTCACCCAATCCGCTCCCGTCCAGCGATCGGCAGAGGTTGGCAGGTGCCACACCTGTCCGTCGTCGGCCCGGTCGTCGGTGCCGAGGATGGCCAATGCCCGCCCCAGGTCGCGGGTGTACGAATAGGTGTGGATTTTATCGGCGCAGCCCATGACAAAGGCTGATCTTCCCGCTGCCAAACGTTCAAAAACGGTGGAATTCAACACGCTGGTGTTGCAATTCGGCCCATAGAAATCCGCGGCGCGCGCAATGCAGCCGCGCAGCCCCTTATTTTTGAAGGCGTCGAGCAACCGCTCCGCGATCTGTTTCCGCACCTTTCCTTTTTCACTGTTGGGGTGCAGGGGCGTATTTTCTGTCATGGCGCCTTTGACGAGGCCGTAGGAGTACACGTTGTCGAGAAACACAAATTTGGCCTTGTTGGCTAAGCAGGCTTCGATGCAATTCTCCATAATGACCGGCCAGTCGCGCCGCCAGACGTCGAGGTTGTATTCCAGGCCGACGAGCAGGTAGACGACCCCGGAGCCGTCCACGACGTCGAGCACATCGGCCATATTGGTCACGTCGGCCTGGCGGTGTTCCCAATTGCCGGGGAAGGGGCGGCGGCTCACGCCCCGCACTTTAATGCCGCGGTTGTTCAAATGAGCCGCCAATTCGGGGCCGATCGCTCCGTTGATGCCGAGGATGGTGTGCATGATGGTCAGTTTTTGTTTTTTGTACCGGACACAAAAATACCACCCCATACGGAGGTGGTATCTTATTCAATACAATTTTTACCAGATAAGTACATGGACAATGGATTTTTGACATTGGACATCTGACCAAATGATTGGTTGTCAGGGTCAAACGTCCAATGTCCAATGTCTTAAATCCAATGTCCGGTGACTTACCGCAATTCCCCCGGTGTCACGCTCAGGCTTTTCAGGCTGCCGTCGCGCAGCACCCAGATATTCGACCGGCGGCCAATCGTCGTCTCGTCGAGCGCCTTGTGCAGGGCATCAATCGAGTCAATCGGCTTGCCCTCGAACTGCACCATGATATCGCCCGCCTGCAATCCCGAATGATTGGCCGGACCGTCGGCTTCCACATTCTGGATCTGTATGCCGCCTTTGGTGGGCAATTCCAGTGTTTGCGTCCATTTGGCGGGGAGGGGCACTGCCTGAGCGGCAATACCGAGATAGCCACGGCGCACGCGGCCTTCGAGGATCAGTTTTCCGACGACGAATTTGGCGAGATTGGATGCGACGGCGAAACACAATCCCTGAGCAGGCAAGATGACTGCTGTATTCACCCCGATGACATTGCCGAAAGAATCCACGAGCGGGCCACCGGAGTTACCGGGGTTGAGCGCTGCGTCGGTCTGGATGACGTCGTCAATAAGGCGGCCGTTCTGGCTGCGGAGCGTGCGTCCCAGTGCGCTCACCACACCCGCCGTTACGGAATATTGAAAACCGTAGGGATTGCCGATGGCGATGGCGATCTGGCCGACCTGCAGGCGGTCGCTTTCGCCGAACGCGAGGGTAGCGAGGTTGTCGCCGTCAATTTTGACCACTGCCACATCGGTCGCCGGGTCGTCGCCCACGACGCGGGCATGGAACGAGCGGCCGTCGGGCAGACTGGCTTCAATTGCAGTGGCGCCATGGACGACGTGGCTGTTGGTGACCACGAAACCGTCGGTGCTGATGACAAAACCGCTGCCCGTACCGAACGGCTCCTGCGGCTGGCGGGGGTTCTGCTGGCGGCGGTTTTGCGGTTGCGGTTTCCGGACATTGAGGTGAACGACAGCATTGCTCACCCGGCGGGCAACGCCCGTAACCGTTTGAGAATAAGCGTCCAGAAGGTAGTCGTCTTGTTCGTGTACCCGGCTGCGGCGCTCGGCAGCGTTCGCTGACGCGCCTTCGGTAGCAAGAAAATTAAGCATGACAAAAAAGTGGGTTTAAGAAAAAAAATGCCGGGATTTCGGATGTTTTTCATGAATGGAACAAAGGGGCGAGAATTGTGCCACCGGTTTTTGAAGACAAAATGGCAGGAAGCCTGTTAAAAAAATCCTAAAACAATTTTTTACCCAACCCTTCACCAAAAACCGGAGGTCTATGGTGGCAATTCAAACATTCAAACACTAAACATTTAAGCATGAAAACGATTCTTCGGGCGGCGCTCGTTTGCGCCGCCCTCCTTTGCCTGATGCCCGGCGCAGGCGCGCAATGCAATTTCGATCCCACGGTGACCGGTAATTTTTTGCTTTGCCCGGAATCCTCTTCCACCCTCAGTACGCAGCAATACGACAGCTATCAATGGTACAGCCGCCCTTTCGGAAGCAATAACCCCGCCCAGCCTGTGGCAGGTGCGACCGGGCAGACAATGGAGGTGAATGCCTATGAAACGCCGGTTTACATTTCCGTAGCAGCCACCCTTGGCGGCTGCACCGAACAAAGCCCGGAAGTACTGGTGGACGGACTGGCATTCCTACCCGTCACCGTTTCCTCTTTTGGCGACTTCGCGGTAGGCTCCAACGGCGAACTCATCATTTGTTCCGGCGACACGGTATGGATGGAGGCGCTGTTGCCATATACGCTCAATTTTCAGTGGTACGACAACGGGAATCCCATCAATGGGGCCAATAACGACACCCTCGTTGTGACCATGCCCGGCAATTACTCGGTGAGCGCCTCGCCCGAAGATTGCCCCGACTGGACTTCTTTTCTGGGGCTGGAAATTCCTGTAATTTGGGGCAATAGCCCCGGCTGTGTGACCTCGGTAAAAAATCCGCAACGGCAATTGGAGGCAAACATCCTGCCCAATCCCGCTTCTGACAAAATCCTGGTGACTGTGGCCGATTTCGCTCCGGTCACCTTGCGGCTCTTCGACAGTCAGGGCAAGATCGTGCGCCAGAGAGCGTTTGCCGAACAAACCGTGCTTCATGTAGCAGATTTGCCTGCCGGGACTTATGTGTTGCAATTGGATTCGGAGAACGGAAGAGCAGTGCGAAAAGTGGTGGTGGAATAACACTGCGCCCTGGGAAAGTAAGTAAGCGGACAAAACAAATCGACATTGGACATTGGACGTTTGACCCTGACAACCAATCATTTGGTCAAATGTCCAATGTCAAAAATCCATTGTCCATGTACTATAACAGCTCAATTAACGTGATCGGGCTGCAGAAGATAAGTGGTCATCGTTCCCTTGCCTTTTACCTCGATTTCTCCCCGGCACATGAAGGGGTAGCGGTTTGCCAATTTTTGGTAAACCCGCTCCGTTGTTTGAATTGATCCGGCAATCCCGTTGGACTCCATCCTGCTGGCGGTATTGACGGTGTCGCCCCAGAGGTCGAAGATGAATTTTTTTCTGCCAATCACACCCGCCACTGCAGGGCCGGACTCTAATCCCACCTTCAGGTAGATTTTTTGACCGTTGAATTCAGCCCCATTCACTGTGCGGAGCACTTCCAGCGCCATATTCACCGCGCGTTCCAGGTGGTCTGCCTGAGCGTTGGGTACCCCGGCGGCTGCCATGTAGCAGTCGCCGATGGTTTTGATCTTTTCCAGTTGGTATTTGTCGGTCAAGGCGTCGAGGCGGGCAAAGACTTCATTGAGGAGGCCGACCAATATGGGCGCCTCCACCTTGGAAGAGGTACCGGTAAAATCAACGATATCAATAAACAAGACGGTCACTTCCGGCATAAAATCAGCAATGGAATGCTCGCCCTTTCTCATCCGATGGAAGATCGCCTGAGGCAGAATATTAAGTAAAAGCGCGTCGTTCTGACGTTTCGCAGCACGCAGACGGCGGAACTGGAATAACACAATGCCGCTCAACACTAAAAAAAGCATGGCTACGCCACTCGCCATTTTTATTTGGCCTGCCCGGCGGCGATTTTCGCCGGACAGGTTTTCTATCACCCGTTTTTGGGCTTCGTCCAGTTCCCGCGCTTCCAGTTGAGCCACACGGTTTTGGTCGTTGCGAGTGGCGATGGAGTCTTTCCCGGCCATCAACTGGAGCAAATATTTGTTCGCGCCGGCGTAGTCACCTGTTTTTTGAAGCGCCTGTGTCAACAGCTCGAGTGGCACCAAGTCTTCTTTGTTTAAAAATGCGATCGTCTGGGGATTGAAAAATTCGGCAACGGACTTCAGGTAAACCACTGCTTCCCGGTATCTGCCTTGTTTGAAATACAATTCGCCGAGTTCCCTGTGAATACCTGTCCGATAAGATTCGTTGGGTTCATTGGCCAACATGTCGAACAACAGTTTCTCTGCTTCTGCATACTTGCCTTGTTTGATCATGATCTGTCCCAACAGTATTTTTTCATTGCTTTTTTCCGATATGATGCCGGGGTGCCTGCGAATGATATCTTCCGCTTCGACCGCCCTGTCTATTCTGACCAATAAATAGGCGATCTGAGCAAGCAAATTCTTTTTCTCTTCTCCTTGTACGTTAAGGGTGTCGCGCAGGAGCGAGGGCAAAATGACGCCGGCATCTTCGGGCTGACCGAGCCAGGCATATATTAAAGCGCTCCACAATCGCGCTTCTCTGATCTTGGTTTCATCGCCTGTTTGTTCTGCATAATCCCGAACTTTTTGTCCATTGAATACCGCTTTCCCCTTATCCCCGATCTGCAAATACAGATCGGCTTTCACAAGATACATATCCGACAGGACGTTGGGATGAAAAGAGTGCGATAATGCAATGCTTTCTAAAAAAAGCATGTGTTTAAAGGCCTCTCCCCCACCTTTGAAACTGCGGAGGCTCAAAGTGATATTGAGCCAGTGGCTGAAGTCTTTTTCCTGAACCAGATCCTCCCGAAAAAGAATGGGCCATTCGTATTCGATGTATTGCTTGCCATACCTGTAATCTATATTGCACAGGTGATGAACGAGTTGAATACGCCGGTCGAAAGCGTTGATGCGGTGGGCCAGCTCTCTCGCTTGCAGCCCGTAGTGAAGAGCCTCTTCGCTGCGGCCGAGCCGGTTGAGGGTATTGCCGAGGGTGATCAATTGTCTGATCTTCAGGGTATCATTTTGTCCATCGGGCGGCAGGGCCCGGATCAGGGAATCCACATTCGGCGCCGCCGGCCCGCCGGACTGGGCAGTGGAATGAAATGGGAAGTGCAACAGGATCAGGCTGGCTATCGCGATGGTAAATCGAACAGGCATAAGCTGGAATTTGCCCACAAAATAGATCATCCGGCCAATTCCTCATTGGTACGGCTACCAACTTTTCACCTGGTGCGGATACCTTACCACATACGCCTCCTTGATCAGCCTCGTCATCCGCTCGCGGAGTTCTTCAATGCCTTCTTTGGTGTGGCAGGAAATAAAAATATTCTCGCCGAACGCCTCGCGCAGCCGCTCGCGCAGATCCTGCTCCAGTTCTTTCCGGGTGTTTTGGTCGAGCAAATCGTCAAAATAGCGCCCGCGGTAAAGGTCCATTTTATTGAAAACCATAAGCGTGGGTTTTTCCGCCGCGCCGAGTTCGAGCAGCGTTTGTTGTACGGTGCGCACATGGTCTTCGAATTGCGGATGCGCCACGTCCACCACATGGAGCAGAATGTCGCTTTCGCGCACCTCGTCGAGCGTACTTTTAAAACTTTCGATCAGGTGGTGCGGTAATTTGCGGATAAAACCCACCGTATCGGACAAGAGGAAAGGCATCTGGCCGAATACGACCTTGCGCACCGTCGTATCGAGGGTAGCGAACAGTTTGTTCTCCGCCAGCACTTCCGATTTGGACAGGAGGTTCATCAGGGTGCTTTTGCCGACGTTGGTGTAGCCGACCAGCGCCACGCGGATGAGTTCGCCGCGCGTTTTGCGCTGCGTCTGGCTTTGCCGGTCAATGTCTTTGAGTTTTTCTTCCAGCGTTTTGATGCGGTACTGCACTAAGCGCCGGTCGGTCTCGATCTGGGTCTCACCGGGGCCGCGCATCCCGATACCGCCGCGCTGGCGCTCTAAGTGCGTCCACAGGCCGCGCAGGCGGGGCAGGAGGTATTTCATCTGCGCCAGTTCGACCTGGGTTTTGGCCTGTGCCGTCTGGGCGCGGTTGGCGAATATGTCGAGGATAAGGGTAGAGCGATCTACAATTTTCACCTTCAGCGCTTCTTCCAGGTTGTTGGTTTGTTTGCCCGAAAGGTCGTCGTCGAAGATGACCATGTTCACTTCTTCATGGCGTTCGAGGTATTTTTGGATTTCTTCCACTTTTCCTTTGCCGATAAAAGTGCGGTGCTCCGGGTGCGGCAAGCGCTGGGTGAAACGTTTAACTGTCTCCGCCCCGGCAGTGTGGGCGAGGAATTCGAGTTCGTCCATGTATTCGTGCGCCTGGGTCTCCGTCACTTCGGGCGTGATGAGGCCCACCAATACGGCGTGTTCCGTTTCTTTTTTCAATCCGGCGTTTTTTTCGCCGAGGGTCCATTCTTTGGCCATAATTGTACGGCGGAATGGTATTCCGCCAGCCTTTTCAATATATACAAATAAATTCCGCTTCGATCCGGCCCGGAAAACCATTCCGGAATACTTTTCGTCGCAAAGGTAAACAGCCTGCCTAAAGGAATTTTTTAAATAAAAAGTTCATTCAAAAGCCCTTTCGTCGCGGATTTTCCTTTTTAGTTTTCAAATGTTAAACCTCCGGGGGAAAAATGTTTTTTGAGTAATCTTGCCAAAAATTTTTCGAAAAATTTATCCGCGTAAAAACGGAGTGAACCTTTTCCAAAGTTCAGAAAATCAAACATATAAACGAATAAACAATTAAACACATCAGCAAATAAATATCGGAGCCTGCACGTTTGCATCAAAACTGGCCTCTCATTTGCTAAGGCCGTTTCTGGCCGAAGATTGTTATCCAATTTTTCCATCTTAATCCCTGTTTGCAAATGGCATCTAACTACGGACCAAAACAGACCCTCACCCAAAAACTCCAGCAAAAACTCTCCCCTCAGCAGATTCAGTTGATGAAACTGCTGCAAATCCCGACGGCTACTTTGGAACAGCGCATCCAGGAAGAATTGGAAGCCAACCCCGCCCTCGAGGAAGGAGATGAAACCGCAGACCTCACCGAAGGCATGTCGGAAATGGACCTGGCCGATGCCGACCTCAGTTACTACGAACGCGAACAAAAAGCCGAATCGGGCGAAAGCGATTCGGATACTGCCGGCGGCGACGATGACTCGGGTTCGGAGGGCGATATACTCGACGAAATTGACCGCGATACTTCGGATGACTATGCCGATGAAGAGGAGGCAGTCAGTCTTCGCGACGACGACGTGGAACTGGACGACTACCTCATGGATTTCATCGAAGACGACCCCGCTACCTACAAAACACGCGACGAAGGCCGCGGCGGCGACGAGGAAGAAAAAACGGTTCCGCTGGCGTTTGAAAATACTTTCCACGAATACTTAGAACAGCAACTCGGCCTGCTTGACCTCGACGACGAACGCGAACACGCCATCGCCCTGCAGATCATCGGGTCCATTGACGACGACGGATACCTGCGCCGCGAAACCTCGGCGATGGTGGACGACCTGCTGTTCAGCCAGAACATTTCCACCCACGAAAAAGAGATCAACCGCATCCTCGCCAGAATTCAACAATTCGACCCGCCGGGCATCGGCGCCCGCGACCTGCGCGAATGCCTGCTGCTACAACTCCAGCACCGCCTCCGCCAGGAAGAAGACACGCTTTCGCACGACGAAAAAGTCGCCATTCAGATCGCGATCCGCATCATTGACCAATACTTCGACGAATTCACCAAAAAACACTATCCCAAACTCTGCCGCCAACTGAACATTGACGAGGAAGACCTCAAACAAGCGGTGGACGAGATATTGAAACTCAACCCCAAACCAGCCAGCGGTTTCGCCACGCGCGGCGACCGGGCGCTCAATTACGTCGTGCCGGACTTCCTCGTGAGCAACCGAGACGGCGAACTCGAACTCACGCTCAACGCCCGCAACGCCCCCGACCTGCGCATCAACGACCAGTACCGCGATATGCTCAAGGCCTTTCACGCAGGCCGCAACGGACGGCGCCCCAGCAAAAAAGAAAAAGAAGCGGTGCTGTTCATCAAACAAAAAATTGACAGCGCCAAGTGGTTCATAGACGCCATCAAACAACGCCAGCAAACCATGATGCTCACCATGGGCGCCATCCTCAAACACCAGTACGACTACTTCCTCACCGGCGATCAGAAAAAACTCCGCCCGATGATCCTGAAGGACATCGCCGATACCACCAGCCTCGACATCTCCACCGTATCGCGCGTGGCCAACTCCAAATACGTGCAGACGGAATTCGGCACCAAACGCCTCAAAGATTTTTTTTCCGAAAGCCTCAGTACCCAGGACGGCGAAGAGGTCTCGACCCTCGAAGTGAAAAAGATACTTACCGACATCATCGGCGAAGAGAACAAGCGCCGCCCGCTTTCCGACGAAAAACTCAAATCCTTGCTGATGAAAAAGGGCTACAACATTGCCCGGCGCACGGTAGCGAAGTACCGGGAGCAGTTGAATATACCGGTGGCACGGTTGCGGAAGGGGTTGTGAGGGATTGGGGATTGGGGATTGGGGATTGGGGATTGCGGATTGCAAAATAAGCGGTGGTATAAAGGTGTGCGGTATTTCTTCCAGTTCTGCGTTTGGAAACTAATTCTTGCATAACTTTGTGAGCATTAAGTACCCGCACGTCCATGAACCCAAAAGAAACAATCCGGCAATTACTCGCCTCGGGGCAATTGGAAGAAGTTTTCCGGCATTTGGCCCAACATCTTCCCACAGGGTCACCCTTTCTCGGTGAAACGGCGATTTTGCAAAGCCAATACGGCAACTTGCAATCGCAAAAATCCCTTCGCCTTATCTCTTTTCAGGAAGAAGAACTCGCCCGCAACGGTATTATTTTCGGCTTGAACAGCCTGATCGAACGTTGGAACCCCGGTGGCGACCAGTCTGCTTTGCGACGGGCCGTTGAAGGACTTGGCATTGACCCGGACGCTGAAATCGGCGCCATGCACCTCGTCAATTGCAACCGGGAAGCGGGGGTCAAAAAATTCCGCAAGGTTTTCAACCGTAAAAGAGATGCCCGGCAGGCATTTCAATTCTACTTTATCGCCGCCTGCCGCAGCGAGATGCCCGATTCTTTTTCCAAACGCCTGATCTATCAGATCATCGAGGAAGAACTGAACGGAGAATCGGGTGCGATCAACTATCCTTTCCGCGAAGAAAGCGGCGATCACATCAAAATTGAAAAAATACCGCTCGGCAGCGACTTGGAATCAAGTCGGAAAAAGTTCAAACAATACGTTGCCCGTCGTTTCCAGTTTGCTGATACGCAAAGCTTTGAAGCGTTTATCGAAACGGGCGTTCCCAAATTGCCGTATCAATACGTCACCGCCGTTTTCGACCTTTCCGAAAAAGAATGGGAAGGCGACGAAGGCGAGATCCGCAGCTATTTGCAGTGGATGATTGACACCTTTCGTTGCCCCCATCCCGACGTGCCGACCTTCCTTTTTTTCTTTGTTGTGTACGCCCGCAATCTGTACGACGAAGCGAAACGTACGCCGCGTCAGCAAGAGATACTCGCCGAATTGGAAGGCATTTGCCAACAAAACGACTCTGCACTGTTCACCGAACTGTTGCCGGTGGAAGGCACCGATTTCGAGGATTGGCTCAACGAGCTGGGCGTACGCGACCCCAACCAAACCCACGACCTCGTGAAGGCGCTGGCCCAGTCACTCGAGCCCTCCGAGCGCCAAATGTTTGAAACCCATAATATCCTGCACATGAAAGACATCGAGCCTGTGCAGAAGATGATTTACTTTATGGTAAATAAATAAAAATGAGCAACTTCCACCACTACCAACCCGCTGGGCAGGCCGAACTCCCGACCATCGCCATCAATAAAAAACTCCACGACCCGCGCCTGTATGTGCCATCTCCTGGCCTCACCAGTGCCGTCAATGTTGCGCTCAACCTCGGCCTGCCGCTTCTGCTCACCGGCGAACCCGGCACCGGCAAAACGGAACTGGCGCAACATATCGCGCATTTTTTCAACTTGGGTAAGCCGCTGGTTTTCAACGCCCAAACGACATCGGTAGCGAAGGATTTGTTCTACCGCTACGATGCACTGGGGCATTTTCAATACAGCCAAACGCAAAAAGCGACCCTGACGCCCGACGACATCGAAGTCAAATTCATCCGTTACCAGGCCCTCGGCGATGCCATTCGCCTCGACCGCCGGGCAGTCGTTCTGCTCGACGAAATAGACAAAGCCCCGCGCGACCTGCCCAACGACGTGTTGGCCGCACTCGAAGACCTTCGCTTCGAAGTACCGGAGATCGGCAAACATTACGCCGCCTCGCCCGGCAACCGCCCCATCATCGTGATGACATCCAATTCGGAAAAAAATCTGCCCGACGCTTTTCTGCGCCGCGTGGTCTACTACCATATTCCTTTCCCCGACGCCGCAACTTTGCTCCATATCGTATCGGCTAAAGTGGAGGGCTATGGCGAAAAGGATATTCAGGCGATCATTGCCCATTTCGAGGATATCCGCCGCCGCAAACTCCGCAAAAACCCCGCGACCGCCGAACTCATACAATGGGCTGCCCTGCTGCGTCGCATGGAATTTCCAGCGCATAAACTCGAACACCCGGACAAACTTTCTGCCCAGGAGCGGGAAGTGCTGCGCATATCTTATTCAGTGCTGGCGAAAAGCAAAGAGGATTTGAATATGCTCCATCAATGAACCAAACCCTGACATACCACCTTGCCGCCGAACTGCTCGCCACCCTCGAAGCGGAAGGTTATTCGTTGGGAACGGGCAAACTCTTGCAAGTACAGGAAGTCTTGCACCGGCTGCCGAAAGCCGCCGATGCAGAAATGCTGCGGCTGGCCCTCTGTCCCCTGCTGGCGCGCAATCCGCAAGAGCAGGAGCGGGTGTATGAGATGTTTGATGAGTGCCGGAAAAGAGTGGAAGCAGTGGAGGATAACATTTCGGCGGCTGAAGCCGCCGGTACAGTAGCGGCGGCTTCAGCCGCCGAAAAATCACCCCAAAAGAGACGTTGGCGCCTCCTCATTTTTTCAGCACCGGTGCTTCTTGCCATAGCGATAGGCGCCTATTACTATTTTTGGGGGATACCCCGACCGGAAGAAACTGTTCAGGCTTTTATCGAGAACTTACCCAGTCCTGATACGAATTCCCGTGTTCAGTCAGTGCAACCAGAAACCTCAAACCAGCAACCCCTTTTTCAATCCAAACCCTTTCCATACGACCATGACCTTTCTAAGTATGCCCTGATACCGCCTTCGCCCTGGCAGGCATGGCTATTCGCCCATTGGTGGTGGCTGCGTTGGGCTTTGCTGATCCCGTTCACACTGCTATTGGTTGCCATCTGGCTTTACCTGGAACAAAAACGCCGTAAACTCATTGCCGAACGCGAGCATAAAGACCAACCGCCCTATTGCTGGAATATCCGCATCGAAGGTGGCGACAACATATTGACCGGCGATGGATTTGCTTACGCCCTGCAAGTGATGCGCCGCCGCACGGGCGCCGACACCTTTGCGCTCGACCTGCCCCGCACCATTCACGCCACCGCCGAGCGCGGCGGTCTGCCGGAGTTCCGATTCCGGGAGCACACCCAGCCGGTGGATTACCTCTTGCTCATTGACCGGCAGAGCATCCAGAACCACCGCGCCCGGCTTTTCGATGCTTTGTACCACGCTTTCCGGGAGCAGGAGATCGAGATGGCGCGCTTTTTCTTCGACAGCGATATGCGGGTTTGTTTCAACGAAGAATATACGCACGGTGTTGGTTTGCAGGAACTTCAGCAGCGTTACGGCTCGGCGCGGCTGCTTGTGGTCGGCACTGGAGCGCAACTCGTCAGCCCGCTTTCCGGCAAACTCGCCCCCTGGACGAGCTTGTTCGCCGCCTGGAAACAACGCGCCCTTTTCACACCCAAAGCCCTTGCCGATTGGGGCCGTCTGGAACGCCGCCTGCCCGAGATATTTACCGTTTTACCCGCCACCCTGCAAGGCCTGAGTTTTTGGGTGGAAGAACTTGAAGACGGACAGGATGCGCACTTCGACGAATGGCGCACCAGAGTAAAAGACGCCTCCCAACTGCCCATACAGCCCAACGCAAACGATCCTTTGCCTTTGCTCCGCCTCCACTACGACACGCCCATGCTCCAGTGGATCGCTGCCTGCGCCATCTATCCTTCATTGCATTGGGATTTGACGCTTTGGTTGGGAAGGCAGTTGGCAGCAGGCAGTTGGCAATCGGCAATGGCAGTTGACAGTACCCAACCCCGGATACCTGATTCCTCATCTTCCGAATTGGTTAGTGTAGAGGGGTTGCTGCGCCTCTTCCGCCTGCCCTGGTTCGTGGAAGGCGAAATCCCTTCGACCGCCCGCGCCGTCTTGCTCGACTGGCTGGAACACGAACACCCGGCGCTGCTGCTCCACCTGCGCGCCGAACTCGCCCTGTTGCTTCGTCGTAGCCCTCCCCCGCAGAACTCCGCCGCCTTTGACGATTACCAGATGAATATTGCGGTCAACGAGTGGTTCACCACCCCGGACGAACGCCGCAAAAAAGAACTGGAACAGGAAATCGCCCGGATGCTGGCTTCCGGTACCGAAGCCGATTTTACCGTGCTGAAATACCTGGAGCGACCGCGTTCGCCGCTGGATTTTGTGGTGCCGGATGCGTGGAAAAAGTATGTGCATCCTTCGGGGTATGCGGGTTTGGGCTGGGCCTCAGGATTGTCCTGGTTGTTACCGGTTTGGACAATCGGATTTATCGGATTGTTGTGGCCCGTCAGTGAAAATGATTTGTTGATGTGGACTGCCGTGATCATGGCTCTATTTATCAGTCAAAGCCGAAAAATGCTCCATCAGGCAGACGAAACAAAATCCTTAACAACGCCCAGGTCAAAACTAATTCCGCTTCAGTTAAACCGTTTTTTTTATATACTTCTCGGTCTGGCAACGGTTGTATTGATAGGGGGAATTGCATCTGTGACATTGGGTGACACATCGCCGAATAAAGAGCAGTATGATTGTAACGGAGAAATGGTAAAATATGATTTTACAAGGACAGATCAAAAGAAGAAAGTTCCAGGTCAAACAAGTGAAAAAGAAACACTTACACTTTGTTTGGATACCAAAGAAAAGAATGTCTTGTACCTCGAATGGCTGATAAGAGAAGCGATCGGAGCGGGAAATATTCAGAAAGCAGACAGTCTTTCGGTCGAAAGAGCAAGAATTGTTTTGCTGCCTTCAAACGATATTAACTCTGATTCTTTTGAGGTTAATGCGCCGCCACCCCCGCCACCGCCGCCGTATTTTATACCACTGGTAAGTACAGAGAATGCAAAACCTTTCCTGAAAAAGGTGTATAACGAAGGTAACAAGAATATTGCAGTGGCACTATTTAACCAGGGCGTTTCGCTTTATCGATCGGGCAACCGGGATTCTGCCTGCTATTTCTTCTATTCCGCCTGGTATTTTGATAGTACGGAGGTGGATATGCGGCGGGGCACAATGTGGTGTGAGCAATCTTCCTCCCTGGCGAGTACCGATGCAGCGTTGAATGTTCCTTCAAATCGGAAATCCGGCCTCGAAATGGTTTTTGTAAAAGGTGGCGCCTATACCATGGGAAGTTCTGACGCTCAAAACGATGAATGCCCTCATCAAGTGGAGGTTGGGGATTTTAGAATTGGCAAATATGAGGTTACACGCGCTGACTGGAAAGAAATCATGGGAAACACGCCTTCTTTTCAGGATGATTGCCCCGAATGCCCGGTGGATGATGTTTCGTGGAACGACGTACAGTCATTCCTCAATAAGCTGAACGCTCTGACCCGGAAGCGATACCGGTTGCCAACCGAAGAGGAATGGGAATTTGCCGCTCGCGGCGGAATTAAATCCAAAGGATATAAGTATGCTGGCAGCAACGATCCAGCCGAAGTCGGTTGGTACGGCCAGCAAATAAGCAGCGCAAATCCCGTTGGTTCAAAAAAACCAAATGAACTCGGCATCTTTGATATGTCCGGCAATGTTTGGGAGTGGTGCGAAAACGAATCGCTACCGTATCCCAATTGCAAGGTTGACAAATGCGACGGCTGCCGTGTTTTGCGCGGCGGCTCCTGGTATTTCGGGGCAACGAATACCAGGGTTGCAAATCGCGACAGATATTATCCCGGCAGAAGAAGTATTGACTATGGCTTCCGCCTCGCAGAAGGAGAAATCCCTGCACCCGGCAAAAATATCGTGCAAACCCTTCCGGAAATGGTGAGCGTCGAAGGTGGCACTTTCAACATGGGCAGTACCGACGGTAACGACGATGAAAGCCCCGTCCATCCCGTGACAGTAAGCGATTTTCAAATCGGGAAATACGAAGTGACCTTCGAAGAATACGATCAGTTTTGCACAAAAACCGGACGCAAAAAAACCAAAAACCAAGGCTCGGCCCGCGGAAAAAATCCGGCGGTCAATGTCAGTTGGCTCGATGCTGTCACTTACTGTAATTGGCTCAGCCAGTTAAACGGCCTCACACCCTGTTATACTGTCCAGGGAAATAACGTCACTTGCAACTGGGCTGCCAATGGGTTTCGCCTGCCCACCGAAGCCGAATGGGAGTATGCCGCAAAAGGCGGTGCGATGGGAAAAAACCACATCTATTCAGGCAGCAACCATCTTGACGAGGCAGGCTGGTTTGCCGGGAACGCCGGCGGGAAAACGCACCCGGTTGGCCAGAAAATAGCCAATGAGTTGGGCATCCACGACATGAGTGGTAACGTCTGGGAATGGTGCTGGGACTGGAAAGGCAATTATACAGCTGGGGCGGCCACCGACCCAAAAGGCCCTGCAAGGGGTGGTGTTCGCATCTTCCGGGGGGGAGGATGGGCGGATAATTCTTTTTACTGCCGGCCAGCAGTGCGATACAGCGGGACACCCAATCATCAAGGTTACAGCGTGGGGTTTAGGGTCGCCAGGTCTGCCCGCTAATATTTATTCTCCATTCCGGACAATCCTTCTGTAACACATATTTTATTGATGGAATCCTTAAATTTGTCCGCACTCCCTCCCACCATTTAAAACTTTTTTTAAAAATTTCTCCCAAAAAATTTTACTCAAACAACATTTTGTTTATTTTTGTCGCCGGTTTCCTTCCAAAACAAACAAAACTGGAATCCTAAATCCCACATTGTCAGTAAAAAAACGTTCATCTCCTCACCTTCTCACCCTCTCTCAACCTATGGCAGACGATAGAGAAAATAAGCTCAAGACCCTTCAGGCCACCATTGACCGCCTCGATAAAACCTACGGCAAGGGCACCATCATGCGCCTCGGCGACAAACAAGCCGTCGAAGTGGACGTCATTCCCTCCGGCTCGCTCGGCCTCGACATGGCGCTCGGCTGCTACGGCTATCCGAAAGGCCGCATCATCGAGATCTATGGCCCCGAATCGTCGGGTAAAACCACCCTCGCCATCCACGCCGTCGCCGAATGCCAGAAAAAAGGCGGTATCGCGGCCATCGTGGACGCCGAGCACGCCTTCGACCGCTTCTACGCCGAAGCCCTCGGCGTGGATGTCAACAACCTGCTCATCAGCCAGCCCGACAACGGCGAACAAGCGCTCGAGATCGCCGAAAACCTCATCCGCTCCGGCGCGGTGGACATCCTCGTCATTGACTCGGTGGCTGCCCTCGTGCCGCGCGCCGAGATCGAAGGCGAAATGGGCGACTCCAAAATGGGCCTCCAGGCGCGCCTCATGAGCCAGGCCATGCGCAAACTCACCGCCAACATCGGCCGCACCGGCTGTTGCTGCATCTTTATCAACCAGTTGCGCGAAAAAATCGGCGTCATGTTCGGCAACCCGGAAACAACCACCGGCGGCAACGCTTTGAAATTTTATGCTTCGGTGCGCCTCGACATCCGCAAAAGCGGCGCGGCCATGAAAGACAAAGACGGCAACGTGGTGGGCAACCAGGTAAAAGTGAAAGTGGTGAAAAACAAACTCGCCCCGCCATTCCGCGTAGCCACCTTCGACATCATCTTCGGCGAGGGCATCTCCAAAGCAGGCGAGATCGTGGACCTCGGTGCCGACTTCGACATCATCCAGAAAAGCGGCGCGTGGTACAGCTACAACGGCGCGAAAATCGCCCAGGGACGCGATGCCGCCAAACAGTTCATGCTCGACAACCCTGAAGTCGCGGCGGAAATTGAACAAAAAGTCAAGGAAAAAGCGGCGACAGGGCCGGTGAAACAGTCTGCAGGCGCCGCAGTGGCAGTAGCGGCAGGCGATGACGGGGAAGATGATTTTTGATTGGGTTTGGAAGGGTTTAGAATAGTTTAGAAGGGTTGAGCGTACGGGTGACGTTCAACCCTTCTTGTTTTTACTGCGCTTGCGATAGGGGTGCTATGCGGCGTATGTGTTTAGGACATTACCTGTCCCTCAATTTTCTGGACGGCAGCCAGCCTCTACGTCACTCGGATCATCTTTGGATATCATCACCACTGTCTTTTTGTTGGTCGTATTGTTTGTTTTGCTAATCCGAAGGCAACTTCCCGTACCGCTGCCGGAAACTCCGCGCAAAAGAGCGGGTATCGTCGTAGCCCATCTTCGAGGCCACTTGCGCTATTACTTATTTCCAAAAACAAGGTCATAATTGGAAATAAGTATTAATTTTTTAACGTTATTTCCAAGTATAGGACTAAATTTGACCTGCATTTATACATAGCCAAGCGACTTTTATCTCGCAATCCACCTATTTTCAAATGATTGGAAGAAAAAAAGAAATCGAAAAAATCCAACGGCTGCTTGTTTCCGGGCGTTCCGAGTTTTTGGCGGTTACGGGCAGGCGGCGCGTGGGAAAAACCTTTCTGGTGGATACGATGCTGAAAAACCATTACTGTTTCAGCATGACCGGCATCCAGAATGGAAGCATGGCCGCGCAATTGGTCAATTTTGGCGTAAAATTGTCGGAGTACGACGGGACCAACATTCCACAGAACCCGGAAAACTGGCAATCGGCTTTTTTGCAGTTGAAAGGGTACCTCAAGACATTGCCCAAAGACCGCAAACACGTCATTTTTCTGGATGAACTACCTTGGATCGAAACGCCAAAGTCTGGTTTTGTGCAGATGCTCGCGCACTTTTGGAACGATTACCTGTCCAAAGAGTCGCACTTTGTTCTGGTAATTTGCGGCTCCGCAACTTCCTGGATTATCAAAAAGGTGATCAACGACCCGGGCGGTCTGCACAACCGGATCACCGAAAATATCCATCTCCACCCGTTTACCCTCGCCGAAACGCACGCTTTTCTAACCAGCAAAGGGCTTTCCTTCAGCCTCCAGGATTTGACGAAAATATATATGGCACTTGGCGGAATCCCGTTCTATTTGGAAAACCTCCGGAAAGGGGAAAGTTTTTCGGCGGCCATCGAGCGGGTATGTTTTGCCCCGACCGGAATTTTGCACAACGAATACCAAAACCTTTTCCAAGCCCTTTTCAACAATGCCGTAATACACCAACAGATCGTGGCGGCCTTGTCAGCGCGGCACCATGGGATGTTGCATGCCGAAATACTTCAGGAAATCGGAATGAATCAACCCACCGGCAGTTATCAAAGAGCCATGGAGGAACTGATCGTTTCCGACTTTGTGGTGGAGAATACGCCCTTCGGCAAACAAAAACGAGGTTCTACTTACCGGCTGGTGGACGAATACAGCATTTTTTACCACCGATTTATCCAAACGAATAAAAAATACAGCCCCGGAATCTGGCAACAACTGGCGGAAAGCCAGTCCTATAAGATATGGGCGGGCTATGCCTTTGAAACACTGTGCCACAAACATATTGACGCTATCAAACGCGCCTTGGGCATAGCTGCCGTCTATACCGAAGTTTCCAGTATGCGGATTCCCGCGTCCGATGAAACGCCGGGGTTCCAAATTGACCTGTTGATTGATCGCAAAGACAACAGTATCAATCTTTGCGAAATCATATTTCACAGCGGCCCCTTCGCTATCACACCAGCATACTATCAACAATTGATAGAGAAGCGACAGCGCTTTATAGATCACACGGGTACTAAAAAACAGGTTTTCCTGACTTTCATCACCAATTACGGCATCACTTCAAACGCTTACGCACAGGACATCGTGGATGCGGAGGTTCAGTTAGGACAATTATTGGAGTAGGAGACGTGCTGACATCACTCCCCCCTCATCTCCGAGGACAACTTCCCGAACCGCTGCCGGAAACTCCGTGCAAAATAGCGGGCATCGTCGTAACCCACTTTCGAAGCCACTTGCGCGATGGAATCGCTGACGCGGTTTTCCGGCAGGTGGAAGGTACAGCAGGATGCGGTATTAACGCCTACCCACACAATGTTTGATTACCCGGCCATTGAGGTCATTGGTCGGACGGTAGTCATCGTGCAGCAGGGGGGCGAAGCGATTGATCTGGTCCTGTGATACTTCTATCGGAGTATCACATACAATCCAGGTGACAATTTCCGAGCAGGGAGGAGTGGTCAGCGAGCCGGAATAGGTGTAATATCCCCCGGCAGACGGTAACAAACCGGCAGGGTTGAGACTCAATTCATGGCTGTGGCTATTTGTTTGGGCCGGCAATCCGGCCTCGATCAACTGTTTAAGCACCACATTTTCTTGTCCAGCCTTGAACAATACCCCCAGTACCGCCAGTTTCCCTGTTGTTTCATTTTTATGCACCAGATGCACTTCCATCGGAGAGTAGTTTCCGTTGATGGTGTGTTCGCTATGGGAATGAAAGTGGAATTGCTGGAGTTCGTATTCGGTATCGCCAAGCCGCAGTTTGTTTTGCTCACGGGACTGCTCCGG
This sequence comes from Saprospiraceae bacterium, assembly GCA_019187225.1. GTDB lineage: Bacteria > Bacteroidota > Bacteroidia > Chitinophagales > Saprospiraceae > M3007. Next base: position 35,188 of record JABAQQ010000019.1, on the reverse strand, counting down.
GACTTCAAATTCGAGGGTATGCCCGTTATTGATGAGCGAGGATTGGATGGGATCATAATGAAGCTCCGGCCATTTTAAAGAAGCATCGTCTACCCATCCTGCAATGTCGATGGGAGACTGGGAAGTGCCGTCGCATTCCAAAAACGGATGGCACAGATCGGCCCAGTGTTCTTGTTCTTCGTATTCCCAGTGGGCTTTTGACGATTGCTCCAAGGAGATATTGTCCAGCGCCACGTCGCAATCGGAACCATTTATTTCAGCCCTGAACCGGATGGTGTGGCTGGTTTTTGTTGCCTTGAAGGGAACTGCAAATGAACGCCAGCGCTTGTCGTCCCACCGTTCCGTATTCGTCACGTCTGCCGGTGCGATATATTCGCGTTTTTCGACACCGTCGACGTCCACAGCAAGGCAAGGGGTGCCGGGTTTGGCGCTGTGAATTCTGGCGTGCGCACCGGGCTTGAAGAAGCCGGAGATTACGTACATCGAATCAACCTTCAACCCCCTGATTTCCTGACTGATGGCCGGATCCGTACTTCCTCCGTTGTGGTTGAGCCAGGCATAACCGCCGGGGTGGCCGCCCGTTTGCTGGTTGGCGACCCGTCCTTCCACCACCGCTATCGTCCAACCGGTGTAGGAAGGATTGCCGTCAAAAGTGCCGTTTTGCACCAGAGTGGGAACCTGCACCAATACCTCAAAATCACGATTGACGGAAATTTCTTTGCCGCCATACCCGAAATTGCAGATGTATCCGGAGCCTGATTGGAACACTTTGCCGGGATGTACTCCCAGGTTTCGGCCACCGGCGCTGTAATTCACCCGGCCAATATACAAGGGTGCTTTGTTCTCCGAGCCGCCTTCCACTGCACCTGCAGGCAATGTAGCGCCCTGTATTTTTGCCCAATCCAGTTCAACATTTTCAGGATTCACCAATACCTCGAACGAAGCGACCGATTGCTCGGTGCCGCCCCAGCCAATATTACATCGGGCGCCTACTACTTTTCCGGGGTGTGTCCCCCCATTGAAATTGCAGCGGCATACCGGCAATTGGGCGCCGTTTTCCGATCCGCCCATAACGGCATTTGCCGGCATACTTGCTTGAAATGGCACCCACTTTAACTGGGCATGGGTGGGGCTACCGGACAGCAGCCATAGTGCAGTCAACAGAAAAAAATTGAGCATTTTCATAGATGTGAAAGGTTGAGTTGAATATTTTCTCTTTTCAGGATTTTCCGCTTCCTCCGATCGCCCGCAGAAAAACTTCCCAGAACGACAGGGCAAACATGCCCCCACGCCAAGTGACATATTCCGTCAATCAGGTAGCATTTTCCGTCAAAATGAGGGCAATAGAGGTAGAGAAAGGGTCAAAATCGCTTGCTCAACATTTCCGACGGCAATTTCCCGAACCGCTGCTCTGCACCCAGCTATATTATTGATTGGCGGTCGCGATTGGATTGGTCAAGCATAACAATAAATTGCCCTGTATTTGTTACAGAATTTATCTAAATTTGCCCCTTAAATATTACAAATGTATTATGAATTTTGAAAGAAAATCTTACCGGCGCTTATTGGAATGGAAAAACAACCCGAATCGCAAGCCGTTGGTCATCCGGGGTGCCCGGCAAGTGGGCAAGTCAACCTTAGTCAACCAGTTCTCGAAAGAGTTTCGCCATTTCATACCGCTGAACATGGAAAAAAAAGCGCATCAGCGTTTTTTTGAAGGCTCCAGGGATGTACTGCAAATTACCGAGGCAGTATTCCTCAGTACCAACACACCCAAAGACGAAGGGTCCGTACTGTTGTTTATCGACGAAATTCAGGAATCGCCGCGCGCAATTCAAATGTTGCGGTATTTCTACGAGGAACGACCGGATATTTTTGTGGTGGCTGCCGGTTCGCTATTAGAGTTTGCACTGCGCGAAGTACCCTCTTTCCCGGTAGGGCGGATAGAGCAAATGGTACTGCATCCTTTCGACTTCGAGGAATTTCTGATGGCCATTGGGCATACTGCTGCCCTTGAAGCCCTGAATCGGATACCCGTCGAGCCGTATGCTCATGACACGCTTTTGGAATTGTTTCATACCTATGCTGCCATAGGCGGGATGCCTGAGATCGTCCGGCAATACCTTAGTGAACAGAGCATGGCTAATTTGGCGCACACATACGAATCGCTCTGGCAAGGATATAAAGACGATGTGATCAAATACGCGCGAAATCCAACAGAAAGAAAGGTGATGCAGCATGTGATTTATACTGCGCCGCAAGAGAAAGACCGTGTGTCATTCGAAGGTTTCGGCCATTCCAATTACAGGTCACGGGAAGTGGGCGAAGCGCTGCGATCCCTGGATCAGGCACGTGTTCTCCAGTTGATCTACCCCAGCAGCAGCGTCCGCCCACCTTTGGAAACAGATTTTAGGAAAAGACCGAGGCTTCAGTTTCTGGATACAGGCTTGTTAAATCACGCCATGCAACTTCATGTAAATATGATCGGCCTGGAGGATTTGAATAGACTCTACAAAGGGCGAATTATACAGCATTTGGTCACGCAAGAACTCATGGCACAGCACGATACCCCCTCCTACAAACCACATTTTTGGGTGCGCGAAAACGCCAACAGCCAGGCCGAGGTTGACCTCTTATACACGCATAAACAATATATTCTCCCGATAGAGGTCAAGTCCGGCGAATCGGGCACGTTGCGCTCTCTGCACCAGTTTATGGAAGCATGTAGCCATCCTTATGCCATTCGGTTACTCGCCAATCAGTTTTCAGTCAGCCCGGTACAAACGGCTAAGGGTACTCCATTCCTGTTGATGAACATGCCGTATTATCTCGGGACTAAAATTCCGGAATACGCAGCGTATTTTACATCCAATCATAGCCTGCAATGAGTCTGGCAGGTGTTGCATGACATTAATCCGGGCTTCACATCATCTCCGACGGCAACTTCCCGAACCGCTGCCGGAAAGCCCGCGCAAAAGAGCGGGCATCGTCGTAACCCACCTTGGAGGCCACTTGTGCGATGGAGTTGCACATGTGATTTTCAAGCAAGCGCCGGGCTTCGTCGAGGCGCACCTCTTGCAGGTATTGAATGGGCGAAAGCCCCGTCAGCCGCTTCAACTGCCGGAGCAGGGTGGATTCGCTCATGGCGAATTCGCAGGCGAGCGCGGGCACGTTGAGGATGTCGCTGTCAAAATGTTTTTGGACATACGCCTCAAAGATTTCGAGCCATTCCCGGTCGGGTTGCGACATCACCGGGCGAGGCGTTTCCTGCCCGGCTTCGGCGGCGGCTTCCTGTTGCCGGGCAGCCTGGTTTTTCAGCAGGTTTTCGATGCGCGCCAGCAACTCCTCTTCGTCGAAGGGTTTGGTCAGGTAGTCGTCCACACCGATGCGCAGGGCTTTGAGTCTCTCCTGCGCTTCTGCCCGTGCGGTGAGCATGATGGTTGGGATGTGGCACGTGGCGTCGTGGGATTTCAGCCGTTCGAGCAGTTGATAACCGTCCATCACGGGCATCATGAGGTCGGAAAGGATGAGGGAAGGTTGAAGGTAGAGGGTTGAAGGTAGAGGGCCATCGCCCCTCAGCCCTCTACCTTCCACCTTCAACCGTTCCAACGCGGTGCGGCCGTTTTCTGCGGTGACGACGTTGTATTTTTCCTGCAAGATGAACCGGATGTAATCCTGAAGGTCAGGATTGTCCTCCACCACGAGGATGGTGGGCTTGGAAGATTGGGACACTTCGGACGCTCCGACGGACGACGAAATCTCCGCCTCGTCGTGCGCGGGCATACCAATTTGCGCTGTTGGCGCAGAGAGCGTTTCGTCGTTTGCTTCTACCAGTCTTACCGGAAACGCCACCCGGAAAACCGAACCTTCGCCGGGCGTACTTTCCGCTTCGATGGTTCCTCCAAAAAGACGGGCGTATTCGTAGCAAAGATTGAGGCCGATGCCCGTGCCGCCTTCAGCGGGTTTGTCGGGCCGGTTTGTCTGGAAAAAGCGGTCGAACACAAATGGCAAATCGTCGGGATGGATGCCTGCGCCGGTGTCGGAGACTGTCAGCCGCAGGGTGCCATCGTTCACTGATACCGCCGCAGCGATGCGTCCGTTCGTGGGGGTGAATTTGAAGGCGTTGGAAAGCAGGTTGTAGAGAATTTGGCGGCATTTTTCCCGGTCAATGCCGGCGACCACGCCGTGTGTTCCTGACAGGTCGAACGTAAAATCAATTTGCCTGCTTTCCGCCAAGGATTCGAACTGGGCGAAGTAGGTGCGGAAAAAAGTGGACAACCCGGTCGGTTTTTCGTCCACATCCATTTTCCCCATTTCTAATTTTCTCAGGTCGAGTATCTCGTTGACCAACTGCTCCAATTGTTTTCCGCTCCGTTCGGCCATTTGCAGCAGTTTGGTTTGTTTTTCGGTCAGTTTATTTTCTTTCAACAAGGTGTGAACAGGGCCGCGCAACAGTGTGAGAGGGGTGCGCAGTTCGTGCGACACATTGGCGAAGAAGCGCGACTTGGCCGCGTCGAGGGATTTCAATTGTTCGGCCTGTTGCCGGATGAGGACGTTTTGCGCAGCCATTGCTTGCTTTCCTTTCCGTTGTTTGTACAGGCCGATAAGCAGGCCGGCGACGAACAAAAAGGCCAAAACGACGATGATCAGGGAGTAGCGAAGCTGCGCTTTTTTGTTGCTCAATTCCAGTTCCTTATTTTCTTTTTCCGCTTCGAGGAAATAATTTTGGGCATTGCGGCCAGCCCCCCTGTTCACCCAACTGGCTTCATAGCTGTGCTTTTTCTTCGTGGATTCGAGCGCATCGGCATAGCGGCCTTCTGTCTCTGCAAATCTGGCGTCAATCCCGTAACTGTATATCAGCAAGTCTTCGAGGTGTAATTTCTCCGCAAGTGTCTTTGCCTGTTCGAGATAGGACTTCGCTGAAGAACGGTTGCCAATTTCCCATTCCATTTCAGCCAAAAACTGAAGGCATCTTATTTCAATCCACCGGTCGGCAACATCTTGACTGGAGAGCAGGGTATTATGATAAAATCGTTTGGCGCCTTCAAAATCACTTGTTGCCCGGGCCAAATCTCCGCGCCCAAGCAGTATCAGCATCCGGTACCGTTTTTCTTCTCTTGTCGAGGGGTTTGATTTCGTAATGGCTTCTAAAGCATCTAAATGTTCATCCATTTTCTCGTACCGGCCAGATGAACAATTCAGTTCCACCAACTCCTGGTGCAGCCTGACAATAATTCCCGTATCCTTTTGCGCTATGACTTCCTCCAACAACGCCTCCATGGCGGGCATCACCTCCTCCGTTTTGCGATATTTAAGACTGATTTTCAATTTCCAATATCTGCAAAGGGCGGCTCCTCTCTGGTCGCCTGCCTCTTCAAATAGTATCAGCGCCTTTTCAATATTGAACGCCGCCAAACGGGCGTTGCCGAGCGCGTCGTGGAAACGGCAAAGGTCCAGCCGTGCCTGGGCTTGTATTTTGGTCGCTTTGTGCTTTCGGGCAACGTCCACCAATTCTTCACCCATGAAAATAGCACCCGGAAGATTGAAGCGGCCTTCTAAACTGTCCATCAGGGCGTTGTAAGTATGGTTGAGGCAATCAAAATCACCATCGCAATGGTCGCGCACCAGCGTCAGTATGAAGTGAAAAGACGTGTCGGAAGGTTGTTGTTGGGCCAATCGGGTTTCGATGAGCGGCCAAAGCGACGCGGCAGCCCCCGCAGGGCGGGTTTCATGTTGAGCGACCGAACTGCCCGGAACGATTGTCAGAAACAAAACTGAAAGCAGCAGGGAAAGAAGTTCACCTTTCATCTGATCCGAATAAAAAGCCGATGGCGTGGTCCAAAATGCTGTAACTTACAAAAGATGTCGCTCCGCATCTTCTTGCCAGCACCCTTATTCCGATTAAGGGCGGTGAAAAGCGAGCAGCAACGAAGAGTCACCTTTCAGGCGTAACCCGACCGCCAAAATAATTGATTTCGGAAAAATTTAAGGAGATACGATGGGCAAACGAGACCAAGGCAAAATCAAACAATTCACACCTTCGGCAAAAACGTATACGCCAGCCACGCACACAAATACGCCAACCCGCTCATAAACAAAAACTGGAATACCGGCCATTTCCAACTGCCGGTCTCACGACGCACGACGGCCAGCGTGCTCATGCACTGCATCGCCAGTGCGTAAAAGATCAGGAGCGAGATGCCGGTGGCCAAGGTGTACACGTGTTGACCGTTGTCGAAGGTATCGCTGGCCATTTGCTGCCGCAAACGACCGTACCGCTCGAAGGGGCGTTGGTTCTGCGCCTCGGACTCTTCTATTTCCGCCACACTTTCGAGGCTGTAGATCGTGTACATGGTGCCGTTGAACACTTCGCGCGCGGCGAAGGAGGATAACAAGGCGATACCGATCTTCCAGTCGTAGCCCAGCGGCAGGATGGCGGGCTCGATGGTTTTGCCGATGATGCCCGCAAAGGAGGCTTCCAACCTTTTGGCCGCGATCATATCGTTGAGAGAATCCTGCGAAATATCAGCGGCCGCAGTGGAACGGACGTTGTTTTCAGCATTTTCCAATGCCCCGGAAGGGCCGCTATTGCCCAGTATCCACAATGCGATAGAAATGTAAAGGATGATCTTACCCGCTCCGCCGATAAAGGCTTTTACTTTTTCCCAGACGGTCAGCCACACATTCTTCCAATGCGGCATGCGGTACACGGGCAGTTCGAGCGCCAGGTAAGAGGGGTCGCTGGTGCGCAGTATTTTTTTGAAAACGAAAGCCGCGCCCAGGGCTGCCGTCAGGCCGAAAAAATACATGCCGCCGAAGATAAGCGCCTTGGTCCACCAACTGCTGGCGGGCAGCGCCACCGGGATCAGCACGAGATAAACCGGAATGCGCGCGCTGCAACTGATAAAAGGCGTCACCATCACGGTGATCAGCCGCTCTTTCCAGTTGCTGATGGTACGCGTGCCCATGATGGCCGGCACGGCGCAGGCGCCGCCGCCGATGAGCGCGACGATGCTCCGACCGTTCATGCCGAAGCGGCGCATGGTTTTGTCGAAAATAAAAACCGCCCGCGCCATGTAGCCTACTTCTTCCAGTATGGTAATAAGCAGGAACAGCAGGGCGATTTGGGGAACGAATACCAGTACACCCTGCAAACCGGGCAAAACGCCTTTGGTGAGCAGCGATGCGAACCAGTTGTCGGGCAAACTGTTGCCGATGATATCCACGATCGCGCTGGTGCCGTTTTCCACCCAACCTCCCGTGATGTCGTAGCCAAAAAAAATCGCCATGAACACAAGCAACATGACGCCGAAGAAGATCAGCGGGCCAAACCAGCGGTGCGTCAGAAAAGCGTCTATGCGATCGGTGAAAGTAGCAGGCTCGACGGAAGGTTGGAGGATGGTTTGCCGTACGATGGGCGTGAAGCGGTCGAAGCGGTCGAGCGTTTCGTCCACCTGCGCTTTAAGCGACTGGAAATTTTTGGTCTGGACGATGGCCGCCAGCGTTTCGCGTTCCTGTTTGGGTAAAAAAGGTAGCCAGGAGTGGTGATGCGCCAGCAGCAGCGCGCGATAAGGATTGTCTACCGACAGATTGAGCTGCACCGCATCCGACACTTGCTTTTCGGAGTCGCGGAGCGGGTAAAAAGGGGGTATGGAAGCCCCCCCCGTTTTCAGAAGTTTTTCCAACTCGTGCAGCAACTTCTGGATGTTCTCTCCGGTGCGCCCGCTGATTGAAACCACCGGGACGCTAAAGCGCTCGGCCAATTTCGTGGTGTTGACTTTAATGCCAGCTTCCGCGGCCGTATCGGACATATTGAGCGCCAGGACGATGGGTAGGTCGAGGTCGAGCAACTGCGTGAACAACAGCAGGTGCTTTTCCAAGTTCGTCGCATCGGCTACATAGACCAGGGCATCGGGATAAAAGTCGTCCTGCGGATTGGTCAGAACGGTGGTGACAATTTTTTCGTCCGACGAAGTGGGGTAAAGGCTATACGTGCCGGGCAGGTCAATCAGTGTCGCTTCGAAGCCGCTGGGAAAACGCAGCCGCCCCTCCTTCATGTCAACAGTGACGCCGGGAAAGTTGCCGGTTTTTTGGCGCAGCCCTGTCAACTGGTTAAATACGGTGGATTTGCCGCTGTTCGGATTGCCGATGAGCGCTATTTTCAGGAGCTTGCCGCTGTGATCGTTCATATTTCCAACAAAATACTTGCGGCTTCCTCTTCCCGGAGCGCCAGGCGAACGCCATCCACTTTAATGTAATAAGCTTTTCCGAAAGGCGCCGGCCGCACCAGTTCGATGCGCGCACCGGGCAGAACACCCATGGCGGTGAGTTTACCCGCCAATGCGGGGTCCGTAAAAGCGAGGGTAAGGGCGCTTTCGTTCAGTTTCAGGTCGGGAATGGTGCGATATCGGCGCTGCATAAAGGGGGCCTGGGCTATGTTGATAATTTAGTCAAAATCCAAACAGGGCAAAAGTAGCAGGTGTTCACCAGATGCCGGTAATATTTCTGCAAGGCTTTTGTCAGGAAGCGGGATGATCTTCGTCGCCTGAGCAGACGCCCGAAATTCCGGAAAAGTGGCATTTCAGCAAATATGGTTGATGAATTATAACCCGACCACACACCATGTCACATGGCAAATCTAAAATTAAATCTTTCCAATCCGGCGGTTAAAAATATTTATTACTGCGAATGTAAAATTTTCGCAAAACAATTGCGTAGTTTTGACGCGAAAAACTGACTCACTTTTTTTTCATTAAAACATCAGGACAAAATGGAATCCATCCTTCCTTATCTCCTCAACACGGTGCTTGGCGCCGGCGGCGGCTACCTGGGCAACATGCTCAAAAAGAACGGTCTCGGTATGGTGGGCAACCTGCTTTCCGGCGCCGTAGGCGGCAACGTGCTTCCGCTCCTTGTTTCAGCCATTATGGGCGGCGGCGGCGACAACATGGTGATGAACATCATTACCGCATTGCTGGGTGGCGGTTTGGGCTCTCTGGTAGGCGGTATGTTCAAGAAAGCGCCGGGAGCAGCAGCATAATCCGTTGCTGAACAAAAAAAGGGCGATTCCGGGTAGCCGGAGTCGCCTTTTTTGTAATGTCATTGGAGTCAATAAGAGCCATTGAGGGTTAATTAACGCAAGTTATGACCCGCCCCAGAGGGGCGAAATATTTGTAGGAAAGTGATTTTAATATAGTTCAGAGCCCCTTTAGGGGCGGTCATATCTCGCCCCTAAAGGGGCTTTTTTGCTGTTTTAACCTGATCTGCTACAAATATTTCGCCCCTCTGGGGCGGGTCACAACTTGCGTTAGTTATTTTACATAGAGTTCAAACTCCACCCGGCGATTTTGCGCGCGACCGGCTGCAGTGGAATTGGTGGCAATGGGGCGCGACTCGCCGTAACCGGCATATGACATCCGGCTGAGCGCTACGTCTTTGCGCATCAGGTAGAGGTAACAGGCGTAAGCGCGGCGTTCGGAAAGCGATTGGTTCGTTTCGGCGCCTCCCAAATTGTCCGTGTGGCCGCTGATGGTGAGGCTATAGCCGGGGTATTTGTTCATCAATGCCGCCACTTCGTCGAGCGTAGGATAAGATTGTGGGAGAAATTTGTCCTCGCCGGTTTTGAACTGCACCTGTTTTACGGCTCTCTCCAGGGTGGCTTTATCTTCGGCCTTGATTTCCGGACAGCCTTTGGCTGCAGCAACGCCGGCAATCTCCGGGCAGCGGTCTTCGTGGTCAAAAACGCCGTCGCCATCGGTATCAGGACAGCCTTTGTTGGCCGACAAACCTTTCTTTTCCGGGCAGGCATCTTCCTTATCCGTTACGCCATCCTTATCTGCGTCGGGGCACCCCTTTGCCGTGACCGATCCTTTTTCCATAGGACAAGCATCTTCATGATCGGCCACTCCGTCTTTGTCGCTGTCGGGGCAACCTTTCAATTCCGGTTCGCCGGCTTTGGTCGGGCAGGCGTCGTCCGCGTCGGTCACGCCGTCCTTATCCGAGTCGGGGCAGCCGCCGGTTGCCGCATCGCCGGGCAGGTCGGGGCATTTGTCTTTCAGGTCAATCACACCGTCGCTGTCGGTATCGGGACAGCCGCTTTGTTTGGGCGGGCCGGCTTTGTCCGGGCACATATCGGCGATATCGGGGATGCCATCCTTATCGCGGTCAGCCTTGGGCGTTTTGGTTTCGGCGACCGCGACCGCTTGCTGCCGCTTGCCGAACGCATAACTGTAAGTAAGACCTGCCGTAAAATACCAGTCGCTTTCACTGGGGTTGCCCACTTTGCTGACGCCGTCTACGTAGTCGGAAAAAGTAGGGCGCATCGCAGCTTCCAACCCGAACGTGGAGCGTGTGTTAAGGGCGAAACGTATCCCCGCGCCAAAGGGCATGACGATGTTGAAGCGGTTGGTTTTCATACTCTTGTCAAACTGGGCGGCGACAGGGTCAATTTCCCCATTGCCGTCTTCGTCGTTCCACGTCACTTTCGGGTCAGTATATCCCGTGCCGATGCCGAGCATCAGGTATGGCGCAATTTGCCGGCGTTCGCCGTCGGTCATAAACCGGAAGATGCCGAACGGATAAAGTTCGCCGAGCGCGGTGAACTCCAGCAACGGGCTTTTGAAAGAGATATCGCGGATCTTGCGCCAGGCAGGTTCGTCGAACGAACTGTCGTCGCCCGCCAGCTGCCCCACCAGGGCATTGAAGCGGACAATAAACACGTTGCTGACGTTGCGGCGCACATGCAGCGCAACTGCCTGCCGGGGATTATAGCGCCCGATGTTGAATTCAGAGGCGTGCAAATCGCCCTGGTAGGCGGTGAGGTACACGCCGCCGCCGACCTCCCAGGGATAAGTCTGGGCAGATAGCAGCATAGGCAAAAGAATAAAGAGGGTAACGGTTAGTTTTCTCATGTAAACCGATTTTTATTTTGAAAAGAGGATAACATCCTGCTAATGCAAATACCGCACCTCTTTTTTGGTAGTTTTGGAACAAAAACCGGAAAACGAATGAAAAAACAGTCGCCCACCATGCAATCCTTCAGAATGCCACCCACTTACTCTTACTCTTCCCGCTGGCGATCACCTTCTCGATGAAGCGCATGCCGCGCACGCCGTCCTGAACGGTGGGAAAATCCGCGTACGCCGGATCGGGTTTTTTCCCTTCGATGTGCGCGCGAACGCAATGCGCGAAATTGCGGTAGATATTGGCGAACGCTTCCAGGTAGCCTTCAGGATGCCCGGCCGGAATGCGCGTATGCGCCTGCGTTTCGGGATACAGCGGCCCTACACCTGTGCGGAATATCTGCGTCTGTTTATCCAACCATTTGACAATGAGCGTGTTCGGCTCCATTTGCCGCCATTCGAGTCCGCCTTTTTCACCGTATACGCGGATATTGAGGTTGTTCTCTTCGCCAGCGCAGATCTGGCTGGCATGGAGGATGCCTTTGGCGCCGTTGTCGAAATGCAGCAGGACGTTGCCGTCGTCGTCGAGTTGGCGGCCCGGCACGAAAATGCTGATATCGGCGCAGAGTTCGGTGATCTTCAATCCTGTGATGTACTCGGCTAAGTTCTCGGCATGCGTACCGATGTCGCCCATTGCCCCGGCGATACCGCTGCGCTGCGGGTCGGTGCGCCAGGCTGCCTGTTTCGAGCCGGTGTCTTCCGCTTTAGTGCTGAGCCAGCCTTGCGGGTACTCCACCACTACTTTGCGGATCTTTCCAAGTTCGCCGTGCCGGATCATCTGACGCGCCTGTTTCACCATCGGATAGCCCGTGTAGTTGTGTGTGAGGGCAAAGACAAGGCCGGTTTTTTCCACTAATTTTTCCAGGGTTTGCGCTTCTTTCATGTTGAAAGCCAGCGGTTTGTCGCAGATAACGTGGAAGCCGTTCTCCAAGGCCATTTTGGCGGGAGCGAAGTGGACGTGATTGGGCGTGACGATGCTGACGAACTGCATCCGCTTGTCAGGACGCAGGCGTTTTTCGCGCTGGATCATCTCTTTGAAAGTACCGTAACACCTGTCAGGTGGCAGGCTGAGTTGAGCGCCGGAGGTTTTCGATCTCTCGGGGTCGCTGCTGAAGGCGCCGCAGACCAGTTCGATTTCGCCGTCCAAAGCGGCAGCCATGCGGTGCACCCCGCCGATGAAAGCGCCGATGCCGCCGCCGACCATGCCCATGCGTATTTTTTGTTTCATAAGAAGCAGGAGGAGCTTGTATGTCAAATCAGCAATATGCTGCCGCAAAGCAAGGATTTTTATCTGATTTTTCCACCTCCCCCACCCTTCAAACCATTTCAAACCACTCAAACCATTCTAACCCTCTTTTCACCCTTTCGTCTTCTCCATCGGCAACTCCTCCCTGCGGCTCCATTCCTGCAATGATGCGTCGTACAACTTCATTCGGTAGCCCAGCAAACGCCCGGCGATATAGTCCACGCATGCAGTCTGACCGATAAAGCAGTAGAGCACGATCTCTTTCTTTTTGTCGGGGACAACGGCTATAAAATTGGCTTCCAGTTGCGTGACAGGTTTGAAGGCATTGGTGCTGTCCACCATGTCGGGAAAGGGAATATTCAGCGAGCCGGCGATGTGCCCGTCGCGCGGGTTGCCGGTCACGTCGCCGTCGTAGAAACGTTTCATCCGGGCATCTACCACGACGGATGTGTCGGAGCGGAGCGATTGCAGTACATAGTTTTTATCCACGATCACATCGCCCGGCTTTGCCTTGAAATTGCCTTTTTTTACCACCGGTTCTTCTTTTGTCACCGGATACCCCTCTTTTTTCCAGGCTTCCAGACCGCCGTTCAGATAGGAGACCTGCCCGCGCAATCCCAGTTGTTCGAGCGTCAGGAATATCCTTGCGGTCACCGTGACGTGATCGCGTATGTGACACAGGACAATTTTAGAATTTTTGGAAATGCCGAGTTTTTGCAGAATGGCCGTTGCCTGTTTTGGGTCGGGTACGTTGTAGTTGCCGTCGGGCGAGTTGGGCGTCAGCCATTCCGCCCACAAAAAACGGGCGCCGGGGATGTGCTCCTTATCGTAGTCGAGTCGCAAAAAATTGACCTGGAGAACGACCAGCGCCGGATCGTTCAGGCGCTCTTTAACCCATTGGGCCGACACGAGGATGGGCTGGTCGGAGGCCAATGCGGTGAGGCTCAGTTGGACGCTGAGCAGCGTGAAGAGAATTTGTTTTTGCATAGCTGCTTTTTTTCCAAAGGTAGCGACGCAACGGGCAGGATGCGTAAGTTGTCTTTTTTTGACTCAATTTTGTCCTGATCTGTCAATATGAAACAAATCAGAATCGTCTTCTTCCTTTTCCCCAAAACCCACCTCCTCGACCTTTCCGGCCCGGCGCAGGTGTTTTATGAAGCCAATCAAATCAGCGGACAGCAGCATTTCCAGATCGTTTTTGCCGGCGCCGATGGAACGATTCGCACTGAGCAGGGCCCTGTTTTTACGCATATCACTTGTCCGGACGAACTTGCTTTGGAAAAAGGCGACTTCGTGTGCGTACCGGGGTTCGATTTTCTGAGTTTCACCAAGGGCGAATTGGATGAAGCCATCTGCAACCAGAAAGCGTGGTTCCGGCAGCAGCATAAAAAAGGCGTTTGTATCGGTTCTATTTGTTCCGGCGCGCTGGCGCTGGCCAGAATGGGTCTGCTCGACCAGGTACAATGCACCACGCACTGGAAATGCCTCCACTACGCACAGTCGAATTTTCCAAAAGCCCGGTTCCTGAACAACCGCCTCTACGTGATGGACAAGGAGATATTTACCAGCGCAGGCATGACCGCCGGGATTGATATGGCGCTGGCTTTGGTAGACAAATGGTGCAGCCCCTTGCTGGCTGCGAAAGTGGCGCAGGAAATGGTAATCAACGTACGGCGGGCGGAGACGAAAGACCAACAGAATATTTTCCTCGATTTCGACAACCACTTCAACGCTGAGGTGTACAGGGCGCAGGAAATCCTCGCCAACCGCCTCGACGCGCGCTTCACGGTCGGTGACTTAGCCAAAATGATGAACCTGAGCGTGCGCCACCTCGCGCGGCTGTTCAAACGCCACACCGGGCATACCATCCAGGCATACCGCGACCGCCTGCGCCTCCAGCACGGCGAACAGTTGCTTTTGAACACGGAAATGTTTGTCAAGGAAATCGCCGTAGCGTGCGGGTACGAAAGCAGCCGGCAGTTTGTGCGTTTGTGGAAGAAGGAAAAGGGCATGGGCCCGGAGGGGTGGAGGCGGGGACTTACCGCACATTATTCCCAATCACCGCCTCATCCTCCTTCTTCGCCCGTTTCTTGAAAAACTTCGGATGCACCACCAGCAAGCCGAAGGACTCGCCGTCTTCTTGGGTGCGTTTGGCATGGTGCGTTCCGTGGGCGCGCAGAATGGCGCGGGAGTATTTGCTGTCTAATTGTTTGAACCAGGGAAAGCGGCGGTGGATGTATACGTCGTGGATCAGGAAGTAGGTAAGTCCGTAAAGCGATATGCCGACGCCGATGAACAGCACCCAAAACGGCCCGGTCAATCCGCCGATCATGTAGCAGATCATGCTGGGGATGGCGAAAACAAGGAAAAAGCGGTCGTTCTTTTCAAAAAAACCTTCTTTTTCGTGCTTGGGTTGGTGATGGTCTGCGTGCCAGCGCCAGAGAAAACCGTGCATCACGTACTTGTGTGTGAACCAGGCCATGAATTCCATACCGACGTAAGCGGCGAGGGTGACGAGCGTATAGAGCAACCAGTTGGGCATGTGTGAGAGCTATGAAAAACGTGAGAGGTGCGGCAAGGAGCGAAACTCGCCGCATGAAACAGGGTTCGGAGCGTTTTGTTTAGCGAAACCAATCAAAAATACCGTTTTTTATAAACAAAACAGCCGTATGTTAAAATACCCTCTTGACAAGGATGGCACAACTCTTTAATCAAATTTGGCCGCTTCACGGTCGGCCACCAGCGCTTGAACCAGGCGGAATATCACCCTTTTTTGAACACTTCCGCGTCTGATCCCCATATCTAATGCCCCTCCTGCCTTCGTTAAAACTTTGGCAGGTAAAAATGACCCTTCATGACTTCAATTTCACTCCCCGAACGGCAAAAACTTATCATCCGGCGCTTCGCTCATGGCGGGCGGGTCGGTGTGGAGCGTGCAGCCGTTCAGCACTTTTTCGTACAACTCCAGGTATTCCCTGGCCATGCGGGTTGCCGAGAAATGTTCGCGGGCATACTCGTGGCATTTGGCACGATCGAAGGATTCCGCGTGTTTTACGGCCTCCAGCAACTCCGATTTTTTCACCGACAAACAACCGAAATCGCAGTAAAACGCCTCGATGGTACCATTGCCACTATGAGGTTTGCGGCCGTTGCCGTTGTATATCTTTTTGCCGAGCAATTCCGGCAAGGCGCCGTAAGGGGTACCGAATACCGGGCAGCCAAAGTACAAACTCTCCGCCGCCGCCAGTCCGAACGGCTCGTGCCAGATCACTGGAAAGATCAAACCCTTGGAACTGTTCAGCAGCGCGTTGCGCCCTTCGGGATTGAGCACGCCGTGAAAACGAACGCTGGGGCTGAGTGTGATGCGCAGGCCCTTGCGGAAATTGACGCGCGTGCCGCCGATGACGTGCAGGCGTTCGCCCGCCTGCGAAGCTATGTCTATGGCGCCGCGCACGTTTTTACCGCGCCAGGCCGCATTGCCAAGGAAGTGGAAAAACATCCGCTTGCTTTCTATCTCCGGAGAGCCGTATTCATCGAAATCAATGCCGTGATGCACATACACCGAGCCACCGTGTAAAGCGGCGTGTTTGGCAGAGACGAATACCGTATTGGGGTCGAATATACGGGCTTCCGTCGCATTGTCGTGGTAGGTGATCAGGTAAGGTTTTGAAACGGCTGACTTCGGCTCGCAGTGAAAATGAACGAGATCGGTATCGGGTGGTATCTGATCATCGAGCGCTTGTTTATCATCGAGCGGCAATACGGGGGCGAAGGGGCACTTCGAGTCTTTTTTTGCCAAAAACGTCACCTCATGCCCCAATTTCACCAATTCCTTGCCCAACCACCAGAGCACGCGCTCCGCATCGTCGTAGGAGGTTATCGGGATTTTACTATTGCTGACTAAGAGAATTTTCATCGGTAAAAAGCGCACTGATTAAAGGTTTTTCGGCCCGTAGGCGGTTGTTGCAAATGTGCGACATCCTTCCCGCTTTTGTCCCAAAATGACAAAATAAAAATACCCACTTTTGTCCCGCCATGACGTACCGCGAAACACTCGACTTTCTATTCGCCCAATTGCCTATGTACCACCGCGTCGGGGCGGCGGCTTTCAAAAAAGACCTGACGAATACGGTCGCTCTGTGCGAGCATCTGAACAATCCGCACCTCAAATTCAAAAGCATACACGTCGGCGGCACCAACGGCAAGGGCTCGGTGAGCCACATGCTGGCTGCGGTTTGTCAGGCTGCCGGACTGAAAACGGGGCTCTACATCAGCCCTCACTACAAGGATTTTCGCGAGCGCATCAAGGTGAACGGTCAATATATTCCCCGCCGGCGGGTTGTTGCTTTCGTGGAAAACAACCGCAACGCCATCGAACGCATCCAACCCTCCTTTTTCGAACTCTGCGTCGCCATGGCCTTTGATCATTTCGCCCGCGAGCGGGTGGATATCGCGATCGTCGAGGTGGGACTCGGCGGACGGCTCGACAGCACCAATGTCATTACGCCGCTGCTGAGCGTCATCACCAACATCAGTTACGACCACCAAAACATGCTCGGCGATACGCTCCCGCAAATCGCTTTTGAAAAAGCCGGCATCATCAAACCCGGCGTGCCGGTGGCCGTCGGCGAAACGCACCCTGAATCCGCGCCGGTATTTGTGAAAAAAGCGACCGAAACCGGGTCGGAAATCGCATTCGCCGACCAACATTTTGAAGCGGCGGAAAAACGGAGTGACAACTGGCAATCCACTTTTTACGACATTTTTAAAGACAAAAAACTTTACCTCGAAAACCTCGAAGTGGATGCCGCCGGGCCTTATCAAGCCAAAAACCTGGCAACTGCCGTTCAGGCGGTGGAAATGGCCAGCCGCTATTTGCCGATGCTCGATCTGCATGCTTTGCAAGCAGGTTTGAAAAACCTTCGGGCGCTCACGCGTTTTATCGGTCGCTGGCAGGTCATCGGCGAAAACCCGACAGTTCTTTGCGACAGCGCCCACAACGAAGCGGGCCTGAAACTGGCTTTTGAAAAAATCAATCAACTGACAACGGACCACCGGCCATCGTCCACCATTCGCCCCCATTCGTTAAAACTACTTCGGGCAAATCGTCCACCGTCTACCCTCCACCGTCCATCGTCCACCCTCCACCCTCTACCGTCTACCGTCCACCGTCCACCGTCTTTGCACATCGTAACGGGTTTTGTAAATGACAAAGACGTGGACAAAGCGCTGGGCTATTTTCCTGCGAAGGCCCGCTACTATTTTGCCAAAGCCAACATCCCGCGCGGACTGGAAGCGCAGTTATTGAAAGAAAAAGCCTCCGCGCACGGCTTGGAAGGGCGGGCCTATGCTTCGGTTAAAAATGCGCTGAAAGCCGCCAGGCGCGCCGCCGCGCCGGAGGATCTGATCGTGGTGATCGGGAGCATTTTCGTAGTGGCGGAGGTGATTTAAACACATAGTGTGTGTTTCAAAATCAGAGTTCTATGTGTTGCTTCCCGCTTTTCAGCGTCGTTTCCTTTCCTTTCCATTGCAAGGTACCATTTATACCCTCGGGCAGTTCTATTTCTGCCGACATGCCGCCCGCCGGCGTCCTTTGCAACCGCACACTGATCTCACCTTTCGGATGCGGCATTTTGCCTTCGGCGAACTCCAGGTCGCCCAAAAACGGTTCGATGCGCACCGTGGCAAAACCCGGAGAACCGGGATTGATACCGCACACGGTCGAAAGAAACTCGTATACCGGCGAAGCGCTCCAGGCGTGGCAGTCGGATCGGACGGGTTCGGGACTTTCGGCGAAAGTGGTGAGACCATTGTCAATCATCGCATACCAGGGGCCGAGTTGCTTCAAAAATGCGTCGCCCATGCCCGTTTTTTTCAATGCCTGGAAAAGGTAAAACTTGAAATAGTATGTTGCCTGCCGGATGCTGGTGTCGGTCATAATGCGCTGTAGGAGTGGTGCCTGTTCGTCTTGTGGTACGGCGTCGGTCAGCACCGCCCAAATGTTGGCGTGTTGGCTGAATGCCCGTTTTTCAGGCGTATCTGCCAATAGCCGGCGCTGTTCGTCCCAGCATAAGGCTCTGGTTTTGAGGCGGATATAGTCCGCCTGCTCATAACAAAATGCCGCCCGGTCGCTGCGTCCGTAATAATCGAACAATTCCGCTGCCTGTTGGAGTGTATAAGCATATTGCAGCGAAAGGATGGACGAACCTCCGTTCCGGGCGCCATCCGGAACCCCGCCGAAGCGTTCGGCATTGCTCCAGGGCCAGGCCCAGTCCACGAAGTTCCACCATTCGAGTGGGCCATTCATCATCGTCTCCTGGTCCAGGCGCGCATTGTGCCAGCGGATCACATCGTCAATCCCGTCGAGGAAAGACCGCACAAACTCGTCATCGCGGCGGTGCATCCAGTAGTCGTGCACCATGCTCACCCAAAACAAGGAGAACGTGGGAATGATCTGCATGTCGCGACAAGGGTACCGGCTCTGCGTGAGGCCGTCGGGAATGCGCGAATGGTCATAATCCCGGATGGCTTTGCGCATCAAGCGGTCGTCGCCGCTCACATAAAGAGAGATGAGCGCCTGGATGCGGGTATCGCCCGTGTATTGCAGCTGTTCGTAATAAGGGCAGTCCACATAAGTTTCCTGGGCACACAAGCGGGCAGTGCGCCAGCCGACTTCCCAAATAGTGTTCGGTCTTTTACCGATGCTGCGGAAAGAGGCTTTTCGTTCAAATGGGTAGCCGGTGAAAATGCCGTAGAAATCCCCGATGCGGAGCGGTTCGTCCTGCGTCTGAATGTCCAGTTGGACGTAACGCCAGGTGCGGAATTCCAACGTGGAAAAAATCCGGTTCGCGCTGCCGTCGGCGATGAACACGTCTTGTTTGCCCAAAATCGTTTTGCCCGCGATGTCGTCGCGGTTGCCTTTTTCTCTTTTCGCGTCGAGCAAAGCCTCCGCATACGTCAACGTCACGGCAGCATTTTTTCCCTGACTGACAAGAAGTTGCGGGTAAGCGTTGGTCAAATGCCCCTGGTCGAGCAGAATGGTGGCGCTCGTGTTGGGCGGGATCACGATCGGCTGAGTGCCTTGCAGAAAAGCGTCTGTTGCCGTCGCGCCCTGTACGCGGCGGACTTTCGCCAGGCGTTCCGGTCGCTCTTCCATAGGAGGTATCTCACGCGACGTTAGCATCCAGTTGCCGTCGGAGCCGAGGCCGCGCGGCTTGGCGGAGAACCACAAAAGTTTCGCTTTCAGCCACTTGCGGTCGTCGAACTCCGGCTGTTCCCAGCCCCAGGGGTATTGCACGCCGTCAATGCGATCGCCGTCGCCGACCACGATGTAGGTTCGCATACGCGCCATGTCGAGCGGTTGGGGCGAGTAAGCCGCGTTTTGCAACACACGCCACGATGTGTCGGTGTTCGCCAGCGCTTCCGGCTTGCCGTCGCCCTGCAGTATAAAGCCCGTCTGGAATGTCATTTGCGCATACGGCGCATTTTCTCCGCCGTTCCAGACAACCGCTGCGAGCACATTTTTGCCTTGTTGCAAATACGGCGCCAGGTCGAAGCTCTCGAAATTCCAGTGCCAGGTGTCGCTGCGCGCCGGGCCGCGGCTGACGGAGCGGCCGTTTACGAACAATTGGTAGCGATGGTCGGCGGAAACGTGCACGATGAAACGGCCGGGGTTTTCCGACAGAACGAAGGTTTTGCGAAAATGAAAAACGCCGTATTGAGCAGCCGGGGCGCTGGGATGGGCAATCCAGCGGGCCGACCAATAGTTGTTCAGCAATTCAGGGTTTACCGGTGCATACTGGGCAAAAACAGCGGCTGTAAAGAAGAGAAATAGCGGAAGAAGCAATTTTGCAGACATTGGCGAGACGGGTTTGTTTTCAAAAAACCGTCCGCGAAAGTGGAAATTTTTGCTGATAACTGACGGCTTCGGATGGCAAATGAACGGACATCCTGCAAACGCGCCTACCTTCGTCGCGCGCAACGGGAATCGCTTCGACAAAAAAGGGCGCCCTGCATTGCGCAGAACACCCCGTGAACTATAAACAAACAAAAAATATGCGGCTTAACGCCTTCTGGTTTTGTTTGTTTAACATTTATACCGGATTTGTTTAACAAAATTTGATTTTTTGTAAAAAAACTACATGCGAACCCAGCTGTTTTTTTCCGTAATCCTCTTTTGCACCGCGCCTTTACTGCTTTCCGCCCAGGAAACCGCCACCGTTTCCGGCCGTATACTGGACGCTTCCAACGAACAACCGGTGGAACTCGTCACCATCTTCGTGAAAGGCGGCAAAACGTCGGTCACCAGCGACGAACGCGGCTTTTTCGCCATCCAGGTGCCTGCCAATGAGCGCGTTGCGCTCGGTTTTCGCCGGGTGGCCTTCAAGGAAAGCAACGCCGATGTGCTGCCGCTGCCGCCCGGCGCCCGCTTCGCGCTGGATGTTCGGCTGGCACCCATCGAGTCGAACCTCGAAGTGGTGATCAGTGAGCGACGCCTCGACGACGCGGGGCTGGTGCGGGAGAAAAACATAGAGGCGCTCAAACTCCTGCCCAGTTCGACGGGCAATCTCGAGAGCGTGTTGCCCCACATCGCGCTCGGCACGAACATGGGCACGGGCGGCGAACTGAGTTCGCAATACCAGGTGCGGGGTGGCAACTACGACGAAAACCTCGTGTACGTCAACGATTTCGAGATTTACCGCCCCCAGCTCATCCGCGCCGGGCAGCAGGAAGGCCTGACCTTTCCGAACATTGACCTCGTGCGCGACCTCTCGTTTTCCAGCGGCGGTTTCCAGTCGAAATACGGCGACAAATTGTCGTCGGTACTGGATGTGAAGTACAAACGCCCCGACAGTCTCCGGGCCAGCGCGAGCGCCAGCCTGCTCGGCGCTTCGGCGCATGTGGAAGGCAGCATCAAATCGAAAAAAGACACTTACCGCGCGTTCCGCTACCTCGCCGGTGCGCGTTACAAAACGACGCGTCTTCTGCTCGGCAGCCTCGACGTGGAAGGTGAATACGTGCCCAACTTCACCGACGTACAAGCGTATCTCACGTACGACCTGAACCGCGACTGGCAGCTGGGCGTGATTGGTAATTACAACCGATCGAAGTACAATTTTATCCCGGAAAGCCTCGTGCGCGCGTTCGGGCTGGTGAACTACGCCCTGCAGATCCGCACGGCCTTCGAAGGTCAGGAGGTGGACGATTTTACGCAGGCGATGGGCGGCGTTTCGCTGACTTACTTGCCCGATCGGGAACGCAATCCGCTGTATCACAAAATCTTGGCTTCGGCGTGGCGCAGTCAGGAAAACGAGCGTTTCGACATTCTCGGTTACTACATCCTGGGCGAACTCGAGGAAAACCTCGGCTCCGGCGACTTCGGCGAGATCGTCAATATTCTCGGCACGGGCACGCAGCAAACCTGGATCCGCAACTACCTCACCGCCGACGTCGTGAACGCCGAATACCGCGGTGGCATCGAACTCCAGCGCGACGAAACGGAAGCCGGCCTCACACGCAGCCACTTCCTACAGTGGTCGGCAAAGTGGCAAAACGAACAGATCACCGACAAGATCAACGAGTGGGAACGCCTCGATTCGGCGTTGTATTCACTGCCTTACGACACCAATTTCCTCTTCGTGCGGCGCGTGCTCAAAACCCGCAACAACCTGCAAAGCGACCGCTTCAGCGCCTTTTTTCAGGATACCTGGACCTGGCGTAAGGACGGCGTGCGCGAGTTCCAGGTCACGGGCGGCGTGCGCGGACAATACTGGAACCTGAACAAAGACTGGTTCGTCACGCCGCGGGTGCAACTCCTGTACAAACCCCTGAATATCAGGCAGGATATTTCCTGGCGCTTAGCGACCGGCATGTATTTCCAGCCCGCGTTTTACCGCGAAATGCGCCGCCCCGACGGCACCGTCAATACCGACCTCGCAGCGCAAAAATCCGCACACGTGGTAGGGGGCTTCACCTACGACTTCCTCTGGGGCAAACGCCGCCCGGTGAAAATGCGCCTCATCACCGAAGCGTATTACAAACAAATGTGGGACCTCGTCTCCTATGACCTCGACAACGTGCGCATCCGCTACGCCGGCGAAAACAACTCGACCGGCTACGCCACCGGACTCGACGTGCGCCTCAACGGTGAATTCGTGAAAGGGGCAGAAAGCTGGATCAACCTCTCCATCCTGCGCACCCGCGAGGCGCTCGACGGCGTGCAGCACAAAAAACGCGAGATCGGCGACCTGCAGGGCTACGACGTGAAGGACGTGCCGCGACCAACCGACCGGATTGTCACAGTCTCCACCTACTTCCAGGATTACCTGCGCAAAAACAAGAACATCACGATGCAACTCAATTTCACGATAGGCACGGGTCTGCCGTTCGGTATTCCCGACAACAACGTCATCTACCGGAATCCCTACCGCTTCGCCAACTACTACCGCGTAGACATCGGTTTCGGTTTTCAACTCTGGAAAAAAGACTGGCTTTCGCGTAAGCCCCACCACTTCCTGCGCTTTACCCGCAATACCTGGGCGAGCCTCGAAGTGTTCAACCTGCTGGCGGTAGCCAACGAGGCGTCCAATACTTGGATCAAGGCCATTACGAATGTGC
Source organism: Saprospiraceae bacterium (assembly GCA_019187225.1). Taxonomy (GTDB): domain Bacteria; phylum Bacteroidota; class Bacteroidia; order Chitinophagales; family Saprospiraceae; genus M3007. The sequence continues at coordinate 12,364 of JABAQQ010000019.1, read as the reverse complement.
AGTATGCAATCCCGAATTACCTCACCGGGCGGCGGGTGAATTTAAGAGTACGGATGGATTTTTAATTCACAACGTTGCCAGCACCCCCGCCTGCAGCGAAAACGTATTCACTTTTGCCGGGTTCGGGCCGATGCCTTTTTTGCCCATCGCGAGGCGGTACGATGGTTCTGCGAAAGCGGCGATGTGGCGTCCGATCGGCTGCTCCACCCGCACACCCACATCGGCAGAAGCGTACACATTGCCGCCGAAAGAGCCGCTTTCCAACACGCCTTTGCCGTTTTTGCGGAGTTTGGGTTGTTGGGCCGGGTCGGGATTGCCGGAGGCGGAAGGCGCGGGATAAAACACGGATTGGTATTGGTAACTTTTATCCAGGGCAACATTGGTGGTCACACCGGCAGTCGCGTGCAGGGTTGTCTGGCCGAACTGAGCAACGCGGCGCGTGACTTTCAGGGGCACGGAAACAATATCGGCATCCACCGACCGGGCGTAAGAGCCGTACAAGCCGTTCGCGGTGATGTCGTATATCTCCACTTCTTTTTTGGGCTGATAATGCCTGCGGTTGTACGACAATCCCGCTTCCACGCCCCATTTCCCGATGCGGTAGCCGATGGCCATGCCGCCGCCATGACCATTGGCGCTGTTTGAGTAACCCTTGCTGCGCACATTGTTCCGGTCGAAGTTGGCGAAAGTGGCGGCATAAAAGTGGTGTTGCTTCGGGGCCTTTATATGCACCGTCGAGGCGCTGCGGGGATCGGCATTCACCCGCGCGACTGGCGCGCCGGGCAGCAAAGGCAAGGTCATCATGTCGGCTATGGACGACCAGTTTTCGGCCATGGATTCGATCAGGTTACCGGAAGTGCCGGCAACCGCCTCCTCGCTTGAATTATTCAATGCGGATATGGCTTCCGGGAACAACAGCGCTGCATTTTGCAACAAAGCAGGTGAAACGACAACCCCGTTTTCTTCACCGGTGAATTCACTGCTGGCGGTCATGGCGCCTGAATCGAGCGACGGTTCGGGTTGTTCATCCCGTTCAGACGCCTGGGCTTGCAGACGGTGGTTGGCCGGCGTTTGAGGAGCGATGGGTTTTTGAGGCGCTGCAGGGTCATTGTCGGGCAGGCCGTCTAAGTTGACCAGCAACAACAGAAAGATCGCGGCTTCCGTCAGCTTGGCCACCCAAACGCGGCGGCGCTGGCGCGCGACCCAGGTCATGCGTTGGGCCAGTATGTCCCAATGGGCCGGATGATAGGGCGCTTCGAGCCGCTCCAGCGTCCGGAATACCGCTTTGTCCACGACATCCACCGGCGCAGGGTGTTCTTCCGCGAACGGCGCGTTCAAACGCTGCTCCAGTATATCCCAGGAGCTGGCATCGTAAGGCGCTTCGAGGTTATCGAGCGCCGCTTTTATTTTTTTATCAAAAAGTTTATCGTTCATGGCAAAAGCCTGATTTTCAGATAGATGGTTTGATGGTTTGAGTGGATGCAATCCGAAATCCGAAATCCACAATCCGAAATCCCTACTCCCCTTTATCAAATTCCATGCGTCGTGCGGCGAAAAATTCCTGGAGTTTGAGGCGCGCTTTCACCAGATTACTGCGCGAGGTACTTTCGGTGATCTGCAACGCGTCTCCTATTTCCTTGTGCGAATAGCCTTCCACTACGTACAGGTTGAACACTGCCCGGTAGGCCGGTGATAGTTCCTGCACAGCGGTCAGTATCTCCTGTTCGGTCAGGTTGCTCAGCACGTCCGGTGCGTCGTCGGAGAGGTAGTGGGCGTCGGTGATGTCGTCGGTGCGGCGCCGGATGGTTTTGCGGTAATAGTCAATACACGTATTAACAATGATGGTACGGATCCACGCTGGCAGGGAAGTACCGGGGCGGTAGCGACCTATGTTTTGAAACACTTTGATGAAGCCTTCGTGCAGCAGGTCGAGCGCTTCATCACGCGAGCCGGCGTAGCGCAAGCAGATACCCATCATCTTGCCATAGTACTGTTCATACAGTTGCTGCTGCGCCCAGCGTTCCTGGCGGGAAAGGGCGGCGACGAGATCGTGTTCGGCGCGTTCCAAAGAAAGGGCGAAATCCATGAGTTGATTTCCGTTGGAAAGTTAGTGTGTTTGATCCGTTCGGCAAAACCGGGCGCGCTTGGTTTCCAAAAACGAAGGGAAAACGGCGCGCACCGGTCGAACGCTGCTTACCTGACGAAGAAAAACGGGAACGGGATGCCTGTAAGGTGAATAAAGGATTGCGGGTAAGTGAATATTCGCCCATCCATTCAGGCTCTCAACGATATTTTTAAAACAAAAAAATATTTTAAATGCTTTTTGTTTTTTTAAATTCAACAATTTGTTTTACATTTGTCCGCCACAAAAAATGAAACTGGTATCCATTTTTTCACCCTTATTCCGCATTCCGCCATGGGATATACAAAAGGTTATTATTCGGATCCGGAAGCATACAAACCGCAGCAGGGAAACCGGACATCATCCGGTAACAGCCGCCAGCGCCGCCCGAACATGACGCCGGGACGCCTTGTTATCGAACCGGATGATCAAAAAGCATCCATTGCCTTTACCTGGAGGCTGATCTGGCAACGGTTCAACCGTTCTGTCATCGCCCTGCGCTTTCAGGTGCACCGCTACACCTTGGGCATATTTCGACAAAATACATTGTTAAAAGTCGGGACACTGGCACTGGGCAGTTACTTTTTGTTGTTTGCAGAAGCCGGACCACAGATCATTTCCAGAGAGACCAAACAAAGCGAACAGGGAATCGTGCCGATCACAGAAGAAGAATACACCGGTTCGAGACCGGCAAGAAAACCCGTTAAAGCAAAAACCAAACCCAAAAACGAAGCCGCTCCCGTGAGTTCGTCAGAGCTTTTTTCCGAACAGGCCGAGGATTACGTAGGGCGTTTTCACACCATAGCAGTGACTGAAATGAAAAAATACGGCATACCAGCATCCATCAGCCTTGCGCAGGGATTGATCGAGAGCCGGGCGGGCACGAGCAAATTGGCGGTAAACAACAACAATCACTTTGGAATCAAGTGTTTCTCTCGCAATTGCAAAAAAGGGCATTGCACCAATTTTACGGACGATACCCACAAGGACTTTTTCCGGAAATTCAAAAACCCCTGGGAGAGCTGGCGCGCGCACAGCCAATTGCTGGCATCCGGTCGGTATACCAAACTGAAAAAACACGGGCGCGATTACCACAAATGGGCCTACGGGCTCAAATCCGTCGGTTATGCGACCGATCGCAATTACGCCGAAAAACTGATCGGCATCATCGAACGTTATGAATTGTACAAATACGACCGTTAGTTATGAAAACTAAACTCTTCCTGCTTTTTCTAATTTTCATCTGCGCTATGAGTTGCCGCAGACCAGGCTTTCCCAAGCCCGGAGAACCGACGATCGAAGCATTACAAACTGAGAAACCGGTCATGTATCTGCCGTGGAATGTTATGAAGAGCAAACAACGCCTGGCTTAATGAAGAGCATGCTCTTACCCCTGCATGTACACCACGAATTTTTCATCAAAAAACGGTTCATTAAAAAATTCGCGGATGGGAAAAATCTCGGAATAGGTTTCGCCTTTGCCCGGAAGTGATTTTATCTCGGCGCGCAGGTCTCCTCCCTTGAGCGCAATGATGCCGTTGGGATAGGCGTGCATGTGTTTCTTTTTCAGCAGTCGCTGACTCCATTGCAACAACTTGTCCAGCGTTGTCACACCCCGTGACAATACGAAATCGAATTGGCCATTCATTTTCAGTTCTTCCACACGGGCATGAATGGCTGTGACGTTCGTCAGTCCGAGCGCTCCTGCCACTTCCTGCACCACCCGTATTTTTTTTCCCGTACCGTCCACCAGGGTAAACCGGGTGTCGGGGAACAGAATAGCCAGCGGAATGCCCGGAAAGCCACCGCCGGTACCGAGGTCGAGGATAGAGGCATCCGGTTTGAATCCGATCACTTTGGCGATGGCAAGCGAATGGAGTATGTGGCGCTCTTCGAGGTTCTCTATATCCTGTCGGGAAACGACGTTTATTTTGGCATTCCACTCCGTATACAAGGGCACGAGCTGCCTGAAAAGAGCGCGTTGTACATCCGTCAGAGCGGGGAAATATTTATCGAGCAACTGCATGAAAAGGAGTCAGCGGGAGAGTTGTTTCAACATTTTTTCGGCCTGCATGCGGCGCAATGAATCCTGCGCATTGGCGCGGGCGCGTTCGATCGCCCGGGCAGCCTTGTCGCGCAGCAGAGGGTTGTATTCGGCCAATTTTACAAATGCCAGCGCCTGGTACCAATAGATGTCCTCGCCGAAATGTTCGATGTCCTCGATCTTGGAAAAACACTCGAGCGCCAGTTCGGGCTCTTCTTGTTGCAAGGCCATGATCCCGATGTAAAACAATGCATCAGAATGGCACACAGTCAGTGAATCCTCCAGGATTTCAAAAAGTACCGCCTGGGCGGAAACATAATCTTTGGCTTTGTAGAACTGGTCGGCTTGTTGCAGGTACATCTCACAGGCATTCGGACGCGCCGACACGGAATCGTTGCCGCGCTCCGGGCCGTAGCGTTCCCGGAGGTCAGACATCAGGCTTTGCGGCAGGGAAAAATTGTCGTCATAAACCTGGGCGGGCGTTTTCGACTGGAAGAAAAAGACATAGATCGACCATGCCGCTATCAATAGCCCGAGACCGATCAGCAGGTTGCGGTTAAAATTGCTTTTAGGGCGTGGCTTCTCGCTTTCGGCAAAGTTTTGTTCGACACGCCGGATCGTTTCCCATAGGGGGTAGCCGGCTTCATCCATTCCTTCCCTTTTTTTCCAGCCATCTATGGTTGCACGGGTCGCGCGCAGCGCCTCTGACACGGGAACTTTGACCGCATATTCAGCTTCTTCCTGCCCTTCTTCCGTTTCAGCCGCCTGCCCGCGTTCTGCAAGCCAATCTTTGAAATGTGCCGTCGCCAGAGCATTCAACAAATCTGGAAATGCAAAGTCTGCGGTCAATTCTCTGGTACGGGCCATTTTCGCCGCTTCTACCAGGGCGGTGCGGAAAAATGATTTGCCTGCAGCCTCGCTTCCACCAGAAGCGACGACGGAATGCACGACGGGCCGGAAAAAATCGGCATATATGGCTTCCAATACCGATTGGTCGTTATCGAGCAAGCCATTGATGTATGTTTCGTTGGGAAGATTCCCGCTCGGTTGATCCACGGATGTATAAGATTTTCACACAAACGTACGCTAAAATCGCACTTTGCAGCAACAAAAAGAGCCAGGACATTGCTGCCCCGGCTCCATGAAAACACCTAAAACCCTATTAACTAACCTTATGAAAACAACTCTTTTGGAAAGAGGTTTACGCAATCTGGATGGTTTTTACCACCGGTTTGGCTTCCTCTTTTTTGCCGAGCGTAACGTTCAAAATTCCGTTTTCGTAAACAGCGGCAATCGCCTCCTGGTTCACGGTCTTCGGAAGTTTGAAAGAATGCTTGAACGAAGTCACCGAAAATTCGCGGCGGGTGTAGCGTTCGTTTTGCTCTTCGTTTTTGGTTTCGCGGCTAGCCGACACGGTCAGGAAATCATTTTCAACGTTCACCGAAAAATCCTGCTTGTCGTAACCCGGGGCTGCGAATTCAAGTTTGAATGCCTCATCCGTTTCAACGATATTAACGGCGGGTTGGTTCAAGACGGCATCACTTCCGATAAAATTGGAAATATTGCGGTTGAAGAACTCGTCGAGGAAACCGTTGAAAAGCGGCTTGGTTGAGGGGAGCGGCTGAAATTTTACTAAATTGGTCATTTTTTAACAATTTTTATGGTTAAAGACTGTTTGAAAAAGCATTTCGGGCCTTGTTGGAAAACCCGACGACCAGCCATTTTCAATCTACGTTCCAATCGTGAAAAATGGATTTTTTGACAGTTATACATTTTAAGATGGCGCCATTTTGGCATGCACGGCCTCACCCAACATGCCAAAATGACATAGGCGCAATCCGGTCAAAATTGGCAGCCGCCTGGCCTGATTACAGCCGTATCTTCCTGCTTTTCCTTATTTTGTTTCCCCTTTCCACATCAGCCCAGTCTCCGGCCGATACCCTCCGTCTGCTGCATACCCTGCCGGTAAAAGCCGTATTCGCCACCCTCGACAATCTCGACAATTTGTACGTTATCACACCCGACAACGCCATCGAAAAATACGCACCCGATGGCCGTCGACTGGCGCGTTACACCAATAACCGCCTTGGTCAGGCCGACCAGCTGGACGTGTCCAACCCTTTGAAAGTGCTGGTCTGGTATGCTGATTTTCGCACGGCGCTGTTTCTCGACCGCAGCCTGACGGATCTGGGCGCACTGAACCTGATCGAGGCCGGTTATCCTGAAGTGCGCACCGTGGCTGCAGCGCAGGACGGCAATATGTGGCTTTACGACGAAGTGAATTTCCGGCTGATCAAAATCACTCCCGAAGGAGAGAAACGGTACGAAAGTCAGGCCATGAACCTGCTGGAACCTACCCCCAACCGCCCCTCCTGTATCCGGGAAGGTGACGACCGGGTTTGGATGGCTGATTCACTGCAAGGCATTTTCGCATTCGATCTGTTCGCACAATTCGACCGCACTTTTACACCGCAACAACCCGCCATCGAATTTCAAATCGTTGACAATCAGATGCATTATCTGGCCGGCGGCAAAATAATCGAGGAACACCTGCGGGTGCGCGCAAGCAGAGCGACCGAAGTGGCGGCCGGTATTCTGGAAAACAAAACAGCCGCGCTGTCGGGCGGAAAATTACTGGTTCGGGATAAGGAGGTGGTGCGGGTGTATCAGTATTGATGTTTATTTCAATTCTTCCGGTTTTACATTTTCGGGTATGCCCTGTGGAAATCGTGCAAATTTTTTCATCTCATCCCATGAAATATCCTGAGGGTATCTGACCCGGTATGTGCTCTTCGTTGCATTATTGGCAACGGGGATTGTAGCCGCCAAATTGACCGGCACAGAAAAAATAAAAAAATAACCATGCCCTAATGGCGCCAAATTGATCAATCCCGCCCATGTAGCGATCCCTTCCGGATTGTTGCTTGTAAGGGAAATAACTATATCCGCATTCGGAATACTGCTCTTCGGGATTGTTCTGATCCCGCCAACCTTGGTTACTGGCAGCACCTTTATTTCATTTGTATTGACCTCTATGATCTCTCCTAACATATTCGATTCCCCATCCTTCGTTTCTTCAATATAAAATCCTTTCACATGATAAGCAAGCTTCTGAGGTCTGGGTAAATATTCAGGAGCGCTGCATGCAAATGAAAAAAGCGCCATACCAATTACAATAGAATACTTTTTCATACTGCTGAATGGTTAAATTTTAGAATACTTTGACTGCCAGAAAACAGTTTCCATTTCGTGTTCCATAGATTTAAACTCGGTTGCAAGTTCATGCCATACGTCTTCGTCATTTAACAACATCTTTCTCAGTTTGGGAAGATTTTTGCCTTCCAACCACTGTTGTCTGATCCACTCTAAGTAATATCCCTTTGAAGAAAGAAATAATTCATACTCATTGTCCGCTTCAATTTCTGGTAAAGAAAACGTGAACCTGAACTCGTCGCCGGGTAAAGAAACCAAATAGTTGTCATCGTCGGAGTTAACCTTGTCGATGGAGCAGTTCGATCCACCGGCTATTTCTATGTTATCGGGGTAGACAATATGGACTTCTGATTTTGAATGAAGTGAAGTCAACCCCAGGTAATCCACCCTCCATAATCCTTTTGTCATTTCGGCTTTTATTTTCAGCCTTCCATTTCCGGGTTTGATACCCGGCAGCGGTGCAAGCATCAGATTTTTCGCAATAGGGCCTGTCTCATAGAGTTCTTCGAACAAAACCCATTCTTTACTTCTATCATCCCAAACGGACAATTTGATCCCGCCAAGCCGGGTAAAAGGATTGGCAAGTAGTTTTTTGACCCGGTCGCTCGTCTCGATCTTTGCAAAATAATCTCCGGCTTCATCCCCCATATATGAAATTCCGCTGTAAAGTAGAAAGGTTGTAAGCAGGGTTTGTCGAAAATTAATAACGACTCCCATACTTTTATCGGGAATGCGATCAAATTCAAGAATGATCTCTTCTTTGGAGGACAGCTCTGATGAGTCGGTCTGGGAAAAATACTCGTTTTCGTCGAACCTGTTGATAGCATATTTAATATCTTTATTATCAACGGTCGCATTGGTACAATTATACAATTCACCGCAATTGTAATAGATTCCGTACCTGTCATGGTATACATGTTCATTTCTTTTCCTTGGAACTGCGCTGATGTATAATTCATTCAGCATATGTGTCTCTAACGCTTCGTTTTTCATCGTGATAGAAAAATTGCGCGCTGATGTGCTGCAATCGAGAGCATCTATATCTCTTCTTTCTAATGCAGGAGATATGGAACTGGAAAAACCTTCAGCGCTTGCCGAATTCGGATAACTGTGTCCATCAATATAAAAAGTCGGGCAAGAGCCAAAACAAGCTTTGGGGTTTGTCAAACAAACCACAGCCAACGCGACATTAACCGCTGTCAGAATAGCCAAACCGGTTACCTTTTCATTGTCCTTCGACTTTATGGCTTCCAATTGATTGGTTTCTATGATCGCTATTGTGGATAAATCGAAAGACAATTGTCCTTCTTTTATCTGATGCCTGTTGAAGTCATACAATTTGCCCTCGCCTCGTATGGAATCTTTTTTTGAGTTCAGGCTCCACTTGTTTAAAATGCTGACATCGCCGTTTTTGAAATGGATTTTGAAAAAAGGCGTTTTAGGGGATTCATTGTGGATGGCTGTGTTGACGTCGGTATAAGACTGCCTGAATTTATGATCAACATAATGCTTATAATTACAGGCATCAACAACGATTATCGCCAAAAACAAAATAGAAAAATGGGTCAATAACTTTCTTGTATTCATTGTTGATTCCTTTTTAGCATACACTTTTTACCGCTGAAACGGAGGTTAAAGATAATTCACTTTCAAATGGGGGCAGGGTTTGCGTTCTGTCCTGAATACAGAGAATATTGGCATCAGCATGCCAAAAATAAGTATAATTTCAAAAATTAAAAATTATTTTGAAGTATTTTCGATAAAAATTAAAATTTTAAATCGAATATTTTGAATTAATCCAATTAAGTAAGCGGACAAAATAAATCGCCATTAGACGTTGGACGTTTGAACCTGACAACCAATCATTTGGCCAAATGTCCAATGTCAAAAATCCATTGTCCTTGTGCTTATTCTTTGTAGCCGATATCTGCACTCTCTTTTTCAAAACAGTCTCCGGTTTTGTTAAGAGCATGTTGTAGATTTTCTGCTACGGATTTTTCAAACTGAAATATTAACTTTTCTTACCTTTAACCGCCCCCATAATCCGCAATCCCAAATCCGCAATCCCAAATCCGCAATCCGCAATCCGAAATCCGCAATCAAAAACACGCTTCCCTATGCTCGTCAAAACCTACGCAGGCGCCGTTCACGGCGTCGATGCCCAGATGATTACAATCGAGATCAATACCGGTGGCGCGGTGGGCAACACCGACAAACCGGGCATCTACATCGTCGGCCTGCCCGACAGCGCCGTGCGCGAGAGTCTGCCCCGCATCGAAGCCGCCGTCAAAAACTCCGGCATCCGTCTCCCGCGCCTCAAAACGATCATCAACCTCGCCCCTGCCGATATCCGCAAGGAAGGTTCGGCCTTCGATCTGCCCATCGCCATAGGCATGCTGGCGGGTTCGGGCGTCATCCCACCCGACGGCCTCGACCAGTACTTTATCATGGGCGAACTCTCGCTCGACGGCTCGCTGCGACCCATCAAAGGCGCTTTACCAATCTCTATCCAGACGCGAAAAGAGAAATTCAAAGGCTTCATTTTACCCAAAACAAACGCCCGCGAAGCCGCCATCGTGAACGACGTGGAAATTTACGGCGTCGAAAATTTACGCGAGGCGATTGACGTGCTGGCAGGCGAATCGGATATTAAACCCCTGATCGTCAACACGCGGGAAGAATTTGCCAACAATGCCAGCATCTACGACGTGGATTTCGCCGACGTGAAAGGCCAGGAAAACATCAAACGCGCACTCGAACTCGCGGCAGCAGGCGGCCACAACGTCATCCTTATCGGGCCACCCGGCGCGGGCAAGACGATGCTGGCCCGCCGACTGCCGACCATCCTGCCGCCCCTCACCCTGCACGAGTCGCTGGATACGACCAAAATCCACTCGGTGTCCGGCATTTTACCCGACAACGCCTCGCTCGTCACCACGCGGCCATTCCGCGCGCCGCACCACACCATCAGCGACGTGGCGCTCGTGGGCGGCGGCTCCGACCCGATGCCCGGCGAGATCAGCCTCGCGCACAACGGCGTGTTGTTCCTCGACGAATTGCCGGAATTCAAACGGCAGGTGCTGGAAGTCATGCGCCAGCCGATGGAAGAACGCCGCGTCACCATCAGCCGGGCCAAAGTGACAGTGGATTACCCGGCGAGTTTTATGCTCGTGGCTTCGATGAACCCCTGCCCCTGCGGCTACTACAACCACCCCGAAAAAGAATGTGTGTGTGGCCCCGGCGTCGTAAAACGCTATTTGTCAAAGATTTCCGGGCCGTTGCTCGACCGCATTGACCTGCACGTAGAGGTGACGCCGGTGAAAATCGAAGAACTCACCAATGCCGAACGCCCTAAAATGACGAGCGCCGACATCCGCGAGCGCGTTTTGCGCGCCCGTGAGGTGCAGGCCGAGCGCTTCAAGGGATTGAAGGACGTGTACTCGAACGCCCAGATGCCCAGCCGCATGGTACACGAAGTTTGCCAATTGACCGACTCGGGTCTCACGCTCCTGAAAACCGCAATGGAGCGATTGCAACTTTCGGCCCGCGCTTTCGACCGCATCCTGAAAGTGGCGCGCACGGCGGCGGATCTGGCGGGCAGTACCGATATTCGGATTGAGGATTTGGCGGAGGCGATCCATTACAGGAGTTTGGATAGAGAGGGGTGGGCGGGGTGACTTAGTACCTGCGACTTGCGATTTTTGACTAAAAACTTTGCACAGATTTAGTCGAAAAAGGTTTTACTTTGCAAAAGCAAAAATTGAAAGTCAATGACGACTGCACCCGATATCGAACTTGAACAGGAGGTAGAAAACCCGCTCCGCTTTCTTACACGTTATGAGCCGCTGGTGTTCAGAAGCACCATGCCGCGCGAACAATTCCACCGTTTCGTACTCAGCCACCCCGATTTGAAAATCGAACGCGATAAATATGGTACCGTAACCATCCACCCCCCTATGACATTTGATTCCGGTTATTACGAAGGCGAAGCATTCGGAATACTTCGCGATTGGTCAAAAACCAACAAACTCGGCAAAGCCTATAGCCCGTCTACTTCCTTCGATATGCCGGACGGCGCAGAATACAAGGCTGACGGGGCATGGATTTCAATGGAAAAAATCAACAGGTTATCGCCCGAAGAGCGCAAACACATCCCGGTTATCGTACCTGATTTTGTCATTGAGGTACGCTCTGAGACTGACCGTATTGGCAAATTGAAAAAGAAAATGACAGACGGTTGGATGGCCAACGGCGTTCGCCTTGCCTGGCTGATTGACCCACTCCGGGAAAAGACCTGGATTTATCGCGCGGATGGCTCGGTGCAAGAATTAAACGGATTTGACCGCGTATTGTCAGGCGAAAATATACTGCCGGGGTTTGAATTTAACCTTGCCGATTTGAAATCTGATTGAAAAAAGAGACGGTCTCCCAAGCAAAACCCCTCAATATGCCCTGTAATAATTTCTTATTTCTCAATAGTACAGCACGATGTTCTGTATTGCCAAATTTATCATTCCAATTGGAATGCGAAGCATCCTGCTGTACTCCTGCGCGGTGACAACACCACGCAGGGCGAAATCGCTGTTCCAGACGGATCTATAGGAAACGCTCTTTTTTTCAATAGTTTTGGGATGGTTGAAATTGAAGAAAGTATTAAGGGGGCGTCAAATAATATTGATTTAAGCCGACTTCAACCAGGTGTTTATTCTGTGTCTATTCTCCTTTCGGATGGTCAACATTGCAATAAAAAATTAGTGGTATTAAAATAAAAAGCAACCCAGTGGAACAGACCTAAAAATCTGTTCCACTTTTTCATTTTTTCAAGCATGCGTTTTCTTTTAATAATTTCAATAACTGGACAGGGATTCTCGGTTTGTAAAAATTCATAATGTGAATTTTAATCTTTGACAGAGTTCTTTGAAGATCAATACCTTTCGTTCAAAAAGATGAATGATTGACGAATTGATCAAACTGGTAAGAGAAGG